>NZ_CP170664.1:0-598681 GCF_042938965.1 Azospirillum sp. A23
ATGAAATCCAGCATCGTTCTTAGCGTTCACAACAAAGCTCATTATCTTGATGTTTTTCTCGATCAACTTCGCCGATCCGCCCGTGACGCGGAACTGGTGGCGGTCGACGATGGAAGCACTGATGGCACTCAAGCGATTTTAGGATGCTATGCAGACCGGCTGATCGTCACCGACGACATCTGGGAGGTTCGTGCAAACAACGCCGGAATTGCTGCCACGACCGGAGATTGGGTCGCCATCGTGCAGGATGACGACTTTATATTGGCAGCCGACTGGCTTGATGTCTGTGTCGACTTCATGGAAAGCAATGGGATCGACATCCTGAGCGGTCGCGGAGTCGGACAGATTGGTGTGCGTTGCGTAGGTTCTGAAAATCCTCCACAAAGTTCCTGGCAGATACCGAACAAGATCGAAGCATTGGACAACATTCCGGACCCACCGGTAATTGATGGGGGCCATTATGTTTATCTCCATACCATCGCCAAACGATTCCGATTGCCTTCGGACAATCGGTTCGAGTCCATGGTTACATTATGCCCTATGGTGATTCGTTCGCCTCTGATCCTATCCCGACGAGCATTGAATATGGTCGGCCTTTTTGATGAGGGCTTTGCCCCTCTTCTTTATGACGATCTCGATTACTGTATGAGGGCAAATGCGCATGGGCTGAAAGTGGCGTTCACCAGCATACCTCATTTCAGTCGTTTTGCCGGCGGAAGCAAGATTCTCTATACCGATCCGAACAAGAAACGCCTCTTTCAGGAGGTCGAGCGCCGCAACAGGCACAAGCTTCTGGCACGCCATAAACATCATTTCGTAAAACCACAGGATATTTCCGTGCAGAACGTTGGAATTCTTCGATTCGATCTGCTGCCACCTCGATTTTCCTCCTGCGCCGGCTTTGCCGACGCGTATTTCTCCGCCCAATCATGGAATCCTCTCTTCAAGGCCCCCTAATTCCCTTGGGCTTTGCGATCGCCCTCAATCGGCGGGCGCCGTCCTTATGATCGGGCGCAAGTCAGGACTTGCCCTGCGCCGCATCGATGTTCCCCGACCCGAACCATCCCACCCGTCCGATCCCCGGCAGTTTGACCGCAAGGTCCAGCGGGTCGATGCCGATGGTCAGTCCCAGCACATTGACCTCAACCCCCTCCTCCAGAGCCAGCAGCAGGCCGGCGACGCCGAACAGGCTGATCTGCCAGCCGGTGCCGCTCGGCGCCCGCGCGAACACGCCGCGGCCCAGAAAATCCTTGCCCAATGCGGTCGATGGCAGGTCGAGCCGCAGTTCCGGCACGGCGCGGGCGACCCAGGCGGCGAAGGTGTTGCTGTTGGGGCCGGGCCAGACGCGGTACTCGCCGGCATAGGGGTAGCCGGCGGCGGCCTTGGCGATCTTGGGAATGGCGGCTTCGGCGGCGGGGCCGCGCAACTCCGCCAGCAGGGCGGGCTGGGCACCGAACCAGCGGCCGTCGGGGTCGCGGTTGCTGACGGACACCACCGACAGGCCGCGGTAGGCGCGCCAGCCGATCACCTCGTAGACCGTGTAGCTGCGGGCGCCGGCCGGTTTTACCGCGAACCAGGGATGCACGCCGAAGGCGCCGCGCCAGGACAGCACGCGGGCGGCATAGACCTGGACCACCGCCTCCGGCGTCGTCGTCGCATCGGGGGCGAGGCCGACCGGGCTGCGGTCGATGCGGCTCCAGTCGACGGCGGTCGGCACCGCACCGGAGGCGAGCAGGAACACCGGCCCGGCCAGAAGCAGGACCAGCGTCAACAGAAATGCCAGCAACACCCTCACGGCCCTCGCGCCCTGCCCTCAGCTCCGGGCTTCCCGCCCGCCTTCCATATAGGCACGGCCCATATAGGCACAATGACCGCGGATTTCCGGTGACAGCGGAGGGACAGCGCGCGGAAAAGGGTGCTCAGATGCTGTAATCGCCCTGTTGCAGGCTCTGGTCCATGGTGAGTGCGGGGGCCGGTTCGTCGCGGCACCAGCCGACCACCTTGGCCGGCACGCCGGCGACGGTGGCGCAGCCGGGAACGTCCTTCAGCACGACGCTGCCGGCGCCGACCTTGGCATGGGCGCCGATGATGATGTTGCCCAGCACCTTGGCCCCGGCGGACAGCAGCACGCCGTCGCGCACCTTCGGGTGGCGGTCGCCATGCTCCTTGCCGGTGCCGCCCAGCGTGACGTTCTGCAGGATCGACACGTCGTTGCCGATCACCGCCGTCTCGCCGATCACCACGCCGGTGCCATGGTCGATGAACACGCCGCGCCCGACCGGCACCGCCGGGTGAATGTCGACGGCGAAGGCTTCCGACACCCGGCTTTGCAGGAAATGGGCAAGGTCGTGCCGGCCGCCCCGCCACAGCCAGTGGGCGACGCGGTGCCATTGCAGGGCATGGTAGCCCTTGAAATAAAGGAAGGGCGTCAGGCAGCCGTCGGCGGCGGGGTCGCGCGCCAGGATGGCGGCAAGGTCGGCGGCGGCGGCCTCGACGATGGCCGGGTCGGCCTCCATCGCGTCGCGCACCACGGCGGCCAGCCGGTCCTCCGGCATGGCGCGGTCGGCCAGCTTGCGCACCAGCAGGGCGGCCAGCGCCGGGCCGAAGCCGTCGCGAGCAAGCACAGCGTCATAGAGGAAGGGAGCCAGGCCGCTCTCCTCCTCCGCCACCCGGACGGCGTCGGCGCGAAGGCGGCGCCACAGCGACTGTTCGACCGTTTCGGCCGGCTCGCGCATCGTGACGTCCAGGCTGTCCATCGCCACCACCCTCTCCGGCAAACCGGGCCCAAGCATTGAATCGGTCCGCATCCCCGCCACGGGACGCAAGGCTGTTACTGTGGTGAGACGCCCCCGGTCCGGTCAAGGCCGTTCCCGTCAAGGCTGCCTCCCGTTCCGCCATCCGCATGGGCGCGGCGGAAGGCCTGCGGCGACCGCCCCTCGCGCTTGGTGAAGAAGCGGGAGAAATAGGCCGGATCCTCGAACCCCAGGGCATAGCCGATCTCCGCCATGCCATGGCCGGTGTAGATCAGCGAGCGGCGCGCCTCCAGCATCAGCCGGGCATGCACCAGCTGCAGGGTCGACAGGCCGGTGACCCGGCGGCAGGCGGCGTTCAGCCGGCCCGGCGTGACGCCCAGCGCCGCGGCATAGCGCTCCACCGGCCAATGCTGGCTGAACCGTTCGTCGACCATCGGCCGCAACCGGGCGAGCAGCCTGAGGTCGGGCGACGCCCCCTGCCCGTCGCGGTCCGCGCTGTCCCGCCGCCGGTCGGCCGCCAGCCGTGCGGCGGCGACCAGCAGCAGCATCACCTGCGCCGCGATGGCGCTGGCCCGGCCGACATGGTGGGCGCGGAACTCCCGCCTGATCTCGGCGAAGCAGCGGTCCAGTGCCGCCGCCCCGTCCGAGCCGGCCTCGAGGTTCCAGGCCTGCGGCAGGGCCGGGGCGTCGCGCAGCTCCGCCTCCGGCGCCGCGGCCAGCACACCGGCCAGGAACCCCTCCGACATGGTCAGCACATGCCCGTCGGTGCCGGGATCGAAGCGGAAACCGTGCACCACCTGCGCCGGCACGACGATCAGCGCCGGGGCGCGGAACGCCACCTCCACCCCGTCGGCGGTCAGCCGCCCGCCGCCCTCCCCGACCAGCAGGGCATGGCTCAGCCCGTCGTGGCGATGCGGGCGGACCTCCCAATTGTACAAGCGCATCCGTTCCGGAATTGTCTCGATATGGACGAAGCGCAGCTCCGGCACCGCCGGCGGTTCGCCGTACAGCCAATAGCGGGGAATGGGTTCGGCACCGTGGGCAAGGTGGGCGGACATCGCACGGGGCTCCGTCGGGCAGGCGTTGAAAAGTACAAGCCTTTCGCCGGTTCGTCTATGTCCGGCCCTCCCGCCCGGGAATAGCATGAACACCAATGATTGGTGTGGACAACAATTTGCAAAAACACACCTGCCCCTGGTCCCCAAGGAGGGCGAGAGACATGCATTCCACCAAACCACCCCGCACCCAGGTCGCCATCGTCGGCGTCGGCCCGGCCGGCCTGTTCCTGTCCCATCTGCTCCACCGCCAGGGCATCGAGTCGATCATCCTCGAACACCGCAGCCGCGAGGAGATCGAGGGCACCATCCGCGCCGGCGTGCTGGAGCAGTGGGTGGTCGACCTGATGAACGGAATGGGGCTGGGCGAGCGCATGATGCGGGAGGCCCATTTCCATTCCGGCATCACGCTGCGCTTCGACCGCCGCAGCCACCACATCGACATGGCGGAGCTGACCGGTGGCAAGCGCGTCACCGTCTATGCCCAGCACGAGGTGATCCGCGACCTCGTCTCTTCCCGGCTGGAGGATGGCGGCACCATCCTGTTCGGCGTGTCCGACGTGCAGTTCCTCGACCTCGACGGCAATGCGCCGCGCGTGCGGTTCCGCCGCGGCCCCGATGGGCCGCTGGAAGAGTTGCGCTGCGACTTCGTCGCCGGCTGCGACGGTTTCCACGGGCCGAGCCGGCAGGCGATCCCCGAAGCCACCCGCAACGAATACCAGATGGTCTATCCCTTCGGCTGGCTCGGCATCCTGACCGAGGCGCCGCCGTCGCACCCCGAACTGATCTACGCCAACCACGAGCGCGGCTTCGCCCTGCTCAGCACCCGCTCGCCGGAGGTGCAGCGGCTCTACATCCAGGTCGATCCCAAGGACGACATCGCCAACTGGTCGGACGACCGCATCTGGTCCGAACTCCACCGTCGGCTGGAGGACGACAACGGCTGGACCCTGACCGAAGGGCCGATCTTCCAGAAAGGCATCATCGCCATGCGCAGCTTCGTCTGCGACCCGATGCAGTATGGCCGCCTGTTCATCGCCGGCGATGCCGCCCACATCGTGCCGCCGACCGGCGCCAAGGGGCTGAACCTCGCGGTCGCCGATGTGCTGGTGCTGTCGCGCGCCCTGACCGCCTATTACAAGTCCGGCACCACCGAGGGGCTGGACGGCTACAGCGCCACCTGCCTGCGCCGCATCTGGAAGGCGGAGCGCTTCTCGTGGTCGATGACCACCATGCTGCACCGGAACGAGCGGGAATCGCCCTTCGAGCAGCGCGTCCATCTGGCGGAACTGGACTATCTGGTCCACTCCCGCGCCGCCATGACGGCGCTGGCGGAGAATTACGTGGGGCTGCCGATGGAGTGAACGGGGGCCGATTGCCTTCCACCCCCCGAAAATCCGCCGCCGCCCCCTAGCCCTTGCCGCGGGTCCGCGCCATCATCCCCGTCATCCGACACCGACAGGAAAGCCCGGCGCGATGAAGCAGGTGATGTTCGTGGAACTCGGCATGGGGGTGGATCTGCATGGCCAGGACGTGACCAAGGCCGCCGTCCGCGCCGTGCGCAACGCCATAGAGCGCAACTCGATGCCGGGCATGCGGGCGCTGGTGGACGGCGACACCGGCAGGATGCAGGTGCGCGTCCACCTCGCCGTGCCGGCCGATGCCGACCGGCTGGACCACGAGGCGGTGAAGGCCGTCTTCCCCTATGGCGCGGTCAGCATCCACGTCACCAGCGGCGGCATGCTGGCGCCGAGCGGCATCTTCCTGGCCGACAAGAACGACCGCAACGAGCAGATCTACGTCGTCAACGCGGCGGTGGAGGTCGGCATCTGAACCGGCGCCGTCAGCCGCGGCTGTTGCGCATCCCGGCGACGACGGCCAGATCCGGGCGTCGGCTCAGGTCACGATAGGCATCGCTCTCGATTCCATAGGCGGCGACCCGCCCGGCGCCGTCATGGTGCAGGCCCCAGCCATACTGCTTCACCAGCGGTGACGCCCGCAGACAGGCCTGCGGCTTGGCGAAGAGACGGTCGCGCGCCGCCTCGCGTTCTTCCGGCGGGATGCCGTTGCGGATCATGTAGACCTCCAGCAACAGATCGTCGCTGGTCAGGACGTAGGGCCGCTCCAGCAGCAGCGAGATCTGCAGCGCGCCGACCGTGCCGGCCTTGGACGGAACGATGCCCGCCTGCACCTTACCGTCAGCTGCGGCCGTGATGAAGGTATTGATGTAGTTCGTGGACATCCCGGCGCCCCAAGTAACCGCAAGAAGCACCTCCAGGCGGTGGTGCTGCCGGGACAGTGTAGGCGGTGCGGGCACCGGTTGCAGCCCTGCTTCACCCCTGCTCTCCTTCCGGCCCTGGGTAATTTCCTTCAATACCCGCCCCCGCCCGCCCCGCGACAGTCCGCCGGCCCGACCTTGGTCCAACAAAGGGAAAGCCGACGTGACACGCTGCGCCTTCATCATCGACCATGCCCTGCCGCCGGGGCTGATCGCCAACACCGCCGCCGCCCTGTCGATGACGCTGGGGAAACTGCGGCCCGATCTGGTCGGCTGCGACCTTCGGGATGCCGACGGCGTCAGTCATCCCGGCATCACCACCATCGTGATGCCGATCCTGGTGTCCGATTCCGAAGGCCTGCGTGCGCTGCGCCGGCAGGCGGCGGAGCGGGAGGCCGAAGGGGTGGGCGTGGTCGGCATGACTGACATCGCCCAGCGCGCCAAAAGCTATGACGATTACAGCCGGCGCCTCGCCGCCACCCGGCAGGGGGAGCTGCGCTATCTCGGCCTCTGCCTGCACGGTCCGGCGGCGCTGGTGCGCTCGCTGACCGGCTCGCTGCCGCTGCTGAAATAGGACGGCGGCGATGATGACGCTCTATCTGTCGATGGCCGGCTTCGCGCTGGCCGCCTCAATCTCCCCCGGCCCGGTCAATGTGGTGGCGCTGTCCAGTGGCGTCTCCCACGGCCTGCGCGCCACCCTGCGCCATGTCGCCGGCGCCACGCTGGGGTTCGTCCTGCTGCTGGTGCTGGCCGGGCTCGGGCTGGCGGAACTGCTGCGCGGCTGGCCCGCCGCCGCCGCGCTCATCCGCTGGGCCGGCGTCGCCTTCCTGCTGTGGATGGGCTGGACGCTGTGGAGAAGCGACGGCAGAAGCGGCGGCGGGATCGCCGACGCCGAGCCGCCCCCGTCGCCCTCCGTCCTGCAAGGCGCCGCCATGCAGTGGCTGAATCCCAAGGCCTGGGTCGCGGCGTTGGCCGGGGTCGGCGCCTATGCCGGGGACGATCCGGCCCGGCTCTGGATCTTTGCCGGGCTCTATTTCGTCATCTGCTTCCTGTCCGTCGCCTGCTGGGCCTATGCCGGCGCCCGGCTGCGCCATCTGCTGGCGGATGGGCGGCGGATGCGGCTGTTCAACCGCGCCATGGCCGCCCTGCTCGCGGCCAGCGCCGTCCATATCGGCATCGCCGCCTGATTGCGCCGCCTGACCCTCACTCCCGGCACATGTACTGGCCGGGCGTGGCGGCGACATGGCGCTTGAAGGCCCGCTGGAAATGGGCCTGATCGGCGAAGCCGGCATCGAGCGCCACCTCCACGATCGGCCGGCCGCGCTGCAGCTCCCGCCGTCCGAACTGGATGCGGCGGTTGATCTGGTAGGCGTGCGGGGTCAGCCCGTAGCGCGCCTTGAAGGACCGCACCAGATAGGAGGGCGACAATCCCGACACCTCGGCGATGTCGGCCAGCCGCAGCGGCTGCGTGCAGTGGGCGGAGATGAAGTCGGCGGCCCGGTCCAGCGCCGCATGCCCGCCGTGCTCATCGACGGTGGACGGCACCCCGCCCAGCGCCTGCCGCAGCCCGGTGAAGAAGGAGCGGACCGCCTCCGCCCTCCCGGCACTGTCGGGCTCCGGATCGAACAGCACGCCGAACAGCCGGTCCAGCCGGCCGGCCAGTTCCGCATCGCGGCTCAGAGGCGGGGCGAAGGGCCGGAATACCGTTTCCCCCTCGACTGCCGCCAGCCAGGCAGCATCGGCATACAGCATCCGATAGGACCAGGGCCGGCTGTCCAACGGGTTGCAGGCATGGGCCTCGTCCGGGTTCATCAGCACGACGGTGCCCGCGCCGACCCGGTGGCACTCGGCGCCGATGCGGAAATCGCTGGCGCCGCCGGTGACCAGCCCGATGGAGAAGGTCGAATGGCTGTGCCAGCCGTAGCAGACCTCCTGCCCGTCCTCGATGCTGCGCGCTTCCAGATGCGGAAGTGCCGGGTCCCGCCAGAAGCGGTGACGATTCCTCGATGCGCGCGCCATGCCGGCCCTGCCCTGCCCCGGAGATGTCCCGGCGGCGATCTTATGGCAGGAGGCGCCCAGCCGCCACAAGGTCGCCGCCATCCAGCTCCGCCGGGGGGCTGGCGACATCAGCCCTTCGCGTCGCGCATCTTCGCCGGCGACATGCCGAACCAGCGGCGGAAGGCGCGGCTGAAGGCGCTGACCTCCGAATAGCCCAGCAGCGCGCCGATGTCGGCGACCGGGACATGGCGCTGACGGATATAGACCGCCGCCAGATCGCGCCGCACCCCCTCGACCAGATCGGAGAAGCTCAGCCCCTCGTCGGCCAGCCGGCGTTGCAGGGTCCAGCGGGCGATGCCCAGCCGGTCGGCGATGTCCTCGACGTAAGTCGGGCCTTCCGGCAGCCGCGCCCGCACCTCCGCCTTCACCCGGTCGAGCAGCGGCGGCGTGCCGGTACCGCGGGCGATGTCGATCAGCGTGCCGCACAGCCCGGTCAGCCGCGCCATGTCGCCGCCGGGCATGCGGCGGTCGAGATCGCGGTCGCGCAGCAGGATGGCGTTGGTGCGCTGGCCGAAATGGGCCGGCGCGTCGAACAGTGATTCATGCTGGCGCCAGCCTTCCGGCTTGGGATGCTCGAAATGCACCTCCTCCGGCATCCACGCCGGCCCAAGGCAGGCGCGCACGACATTGGCGAACATGCCCATGGTCAGCTCGGCATCCTGCCGCCGCTCGACGATGCGCCCGTCGAGGATGCGGTATTCCAGCCGCAGCAGTTCTCCCTCGCGGACGAAACGCGTCTCGGTCGCCTGCTGGTGGAAGGGGAACAGCCGGGCCAGATGGTCGAGCGCCGCTCCCAAGGTCGGGGCGGCCAGCGCGATGGAGCCGATCAGCCCCAGCATCTCCGGCTGGAACTGGCGGCCGAACATCAGGCCGAAATTGTCGTTGCCGGTCTCCGCCGCCGCCACCTCCATCATCGCCACATAGGCGCGGAGGTCGAGCGCCAGCGTCGGCTGGCCGAGCGCTCGCTCCTCCACGCCCGCGCGGTGGAACACCTGATCGGGGCAGCCGCCCTGGGCGGCGATGAAGTCCGACACCCCGCAGGCCGCGGCGGCCAGGATGTTGTGTTGCACAGTTCCTGTGCGGCTCCCGCCGGGCTGGCCGGCAGTTTGCCCAAGAGTCGGTCGGTGCGGCGTCATGACACAGCCCCTCGCAGCCGTTTTGCCGCAACGCAGCAAACATCGTGCCGATCTCAGGCTGCCAGAGACTGTTCGTGTAGGAAATTATACGATAGACTTACGATCATGCAGGGAAACTGCAAGCAATCGCCGCCCCATCCCAAGCGGACCGGGCCGGAGGCGGGCGTTCTCCCCTCGCCGATGGGCTTGTCAGTTCGACGCCTGCCGGATTGCCTCGTAGGCAGCGTTCAGTCGCTGCAAGACGGAATTCGAGACCGACGGGCCGCATGCGTCGGCATTCAAGTGGCGCGCGCGCAGTTCGTCCATCAACTCTTCCCACAAGGGAGGACCGCCCTCTTCGAGAAGCTGCGCACGGATCGACAGCTCTCTGGACGCAGGAGCATGCCGCCGCCCCCATGCCCCCATCTGCGTCAGCAACGGAACGAGTTGGATCGCCGGTTCGGTCAGGCTGTAGATCACGCTTTGCCGGTGACGCGGGTCGTCGGCCTTGGTCAGCAGGCCCGCGGCGAGCAGCCGCTTGAGCCGGTCCGCCAGCACATTGGACGCGATGCCCTCCTCCGAGCGGGTAAGGAGTTCGCGATACCGGCGCCGGTCGCCGAAAATGATGTCGCGGATGACGATCAGGCTCCAGCGGTCGCCCAGGACCTCCAGCGTCAGGTTGATCGGACACCCCGACCGATGTGCGTCCTGCAAGACCGGTCTCCTTCCACTTGCAAAGTAGGATCGGTCGCGGTAGATTTCAACTGCTTGCATATCGCAAGCGGTTGGAGGTGCCCCGATGTCGCTGACGCTCTATGCACATCCCTTCTCCTCGTATTCCCAAAAGGTGCTGATCGCGCTCTGGGAGAATGACATTCCCTTCACCTATCGGAATTTGGAGGACCCCGGCGCGGCGGCGGAGCGCGCGGCTCTCTGGCCGCTCGGGCGCTTTCCGGTGCTGGTGGACAATGGCCGCACCGTGGTGGAATCCAGCATCATCATCGAGCATCTGGATCTCCATCATGCCGGGCCGATCCGGTGGCTGCCCGACGACGGTGACGCCGCCCTGGAGGTCCGGCTGATGGATCGGTTCTTTGACAACTACATCATGACGCCCATGCAGGCCCCGGTGTTGGAGTCGATACGGCCGGACACGACGCGGCTGGACGAGGTGAAGGAGAAAGCCCGCCGGGATCTCGATACGGCCTATGCGTGGCTGGAGGAAAGGCTGTCGGGCAGACGCTGGGCGGCAGGCGACAGCTTCACCATGGCCGACTGCGCCGCAGCTCCGTCGCTCTTCTATGCCGATTGGGTTCATCGGATCGGCCCCAGCTTTCCGCAGCTGCGGGACTATCGCTCACGCCTGCTGGCGTGGCCGTCCATCGCGCGTGCCGTCGACGAGGGGCGCCCTTACCGGTCCTATTTCCCGCTCGGTGCACCCGATCGTGACTGACCGGTTACGGGAGCGGCTTCACGGGAACAGTCATCATCGACGGAACGGCTCAAACCGCCGCCGCCATTCCCCCGCCGCCCGAGGCGTCGTTTTCCCGATGGCAGTGCCGCAGGCGGAAGGCCGTCACCAGCGCCAGCACGCCGAAGGCGATCAGGTAGGCTGCGACACCCCAGGCGAGCGCCAGCAGGCCCAGCGCCGGCAGGATCCACATGCTGAGCCCGAACAGGATCGACATCGCGCCGGCGACGCCCCAGGCCCATTTGCCGTGGGTGCGCTCCATCCGCCATGCCCCCATCACCTCGGCGAAGCCGGTGATGACCGACCAGGCGGCGATCAGGAACACCAGCGCGAACAGGCTGGCGGCCGGCCACAGCGCGGCGACGATGCCGGCGATCAGGCTGACCACCCCTTCCAGGATGAAGGGCAGCGAGCGTTCATGGTGGCGGGAGGCGCGGAGCCCGGCCAGGATGGCGAAGACGCCGTCGAGCAGCAGATAAGCGGCGAAGGTCAGCGCCAGCGTCGCCACCGTCACCCCGGGCATCAGCAGGGCCAGCACCCCCAGCAGGATGGCCGCCGCCCCGCGCAGCGCCAGCGCCCACCAGTTGCGCGCCAGCACCCTGTTCATGCTGCGCAGACGGCCCGCCGGATCAAGCTTCAGATCCGGGCCGGGCCGACCGGCCTGATCGTTGGACATGGTAAGCCTCCCGCTGTCACCCTGTGCAATGACAACAGGAGGCGAAGGGTTTTGTTGCCCGACTCGCTCCGGCCGCTCAGTTGTTGCGGCCGAAGTCCGACCCGCGCGCCGGCTCCTTGAAATAGAACATCTCGCGGTCGAAGGTGACGTCGGTCCGCGGGTTCAGCAGCGCCACCTCGGTGGTCAGGCCCTGGGCGTCCAGCACCCGCCACTTGCGCAGCTGGAACGGCCGGTCCTCGAACACCAGGGTCAGGGTGCCCTTGCCGGCGTCCTTGGTCTCCAGCAGGCTGACCTCGATCACGCCGGGGGCCTGGAACACGTCGGTGACGGTGACGTCGCCCGACAGCCGGATGTTCTTTCGCAGGATGAAGTCGGCCAGCGTCGAGCCGATGGGGGCGCTCGACTGCTGGCGCATCTCGCCGTCCCAATAGAAGACGAAGGTGCCGTCGGCGACGATGAAGTCCTTCAGCGGCCGGTCATACTCCAGCCGCATCTTGCCCGGCCGCCACAGGGAGAAGGTGCCGGTCGCCTGCCGTCCGTTCGGCGCCACCTGCAGGAACTTCGATTGCAGGGTGGTGATGCCGTTCAGATACTCCTCCACCTTGGCGACGACCGCCTGGTCCTGCGCCGTCAGCGAAACGGGGGTGGCCGGCGCGGCGATGGCGGGCGGGGCGAAGGCGGCCGGCAGCGGGGCCAGCAGAGCGGCGGACAGCAGGGCGGCGGAAAGGCGGCGAAGCACGGTCTTCATCCTCGGTCGTTCGGAGCCCGGCTCCTTAACCGGCCGGTATGGCGGACATAAGGCGTCCGCCCCCCGCTGCCAAGGATTACCGGTGCCGACTCTTAGTGGCTGCTTAAAGAGGCTGGCCCTTGATCATCCGCGGCAGGTCGCCGACCACGCCCATGGCGTGCTTCATGAAGAAGCGCTTGACCGGCGGCAGCCGGTTGATCACCGCCATGCCCAGGTCGCGCGCCAGCTTCACCGGCGGGATGCTGTTGGAGAACAGATGGACCAGCCCGTCGCACACCGCCGCCAGCAGCACGGTGTCGAACCGGCGCCAACGCTGGAAGCGGGCCAGCACCTCCGGCCCGCCGACGTCCAGCCCCAGGCGATAGGCATCGACCACCACCTCGGCCAGGGCCGCGACGTCGCGCATGCCGAGATTGAGCCCCTGGCCGGCGATGGGGTGGATGGCGTGCGCCGCCTCCCCCACCAGGGCCAGCCGGTCGGCGATGAAGCGGTCGGCCAGCAGGACCGACAGCGGCCAAGCCTCGCGCTTGGTCAGCAGCGTGATCTCGCCGAGATAGCCGCCGGAGCGCCGTTGCAGCTCGTCGACGAACTGGTCGTCGGGCAGCTTCAGATAGGTGTCGACCAGCGAGGTCTTCTCGCTCCACACGATGGAGCAGCGGTTGTCCGTCATCGGCAGGACGGCGAAGGGGCCGTTGGGCAGGAAATGCTCGACCGCGACGCCCTTGTTCGGCTCGGTGTGGCGGATGGTGCAGATGATGGCGCTCTGGTCGTAAGACCAGCGCCGCACCCTGATCCCGGCGCTGTCGCGCGCCATCGACCGCCGCCCGTCGGCGCCGACCAGCAGCCGGCCGCGCACGGTGCGCCCGTCGGCCAGCCGGACCGACACGCCGGACCGCGTCCGCTCCACCGTCACCGCCTTGGCCGGCGCCAGATGGACCAGCCCCGGCAGTTCGGCCGCGCGGGTGAACAGGGCGTGGCGGATGTCCTTGTTGTCCAGGATCCAGCCGAAGGGCTGGTGCTTGCCCTCCATCGCCAGCTCGGTGTGGTCGTAATGGATGAACAGCGGCGAGAACTGGTCGGCGATGCGGATGTCCAGCATCGGGCCGGCCTTGTCGGCCATGTGGTGCCACACGCCCGCCGCATCCAGCACCATCTTCGAGGCGTAGGAGATCGCCGTCGTGCGGATGTCGAAATCCCGTTCGCCCATGCGCTCGGGGCTGTCCTGGTCGATGCAGACCACCGGCACGCCGGCACCGGCCAGCGCCGCCGCCATGGTCAGCCCGGCCAGGCCGCCGCCCAGCACCACGACCTCCGTGGTGATGTCTCCGCCCTGCGGGGGGACGGTCGCGTTGCCCGATTCGGTGCCCGGTACGGCCATGATGCTCGCTGCCTTCTCGCCTTAAAATGCCTGTGCCGGCCGCCGGCGGGACTTGAGCCTTGCCCCTGGACCTCACCGGTGACGCCGCGATCAGACAATTGTCGCACTGCGGCGTCCTGTCCAGTGTCCAGTCCCAGCCCGGCACAGGCAGACCGCCGGACAGATTGTCGCTGGACGTATTTTGGGCAAATGCCGCCTTTTTGGGCGCCCAATCAACAGGCATATTCCCATCGTTGCAGCGCATTTCAACCGGCACGATTCTTGTAATCGTTGATTTTTGCGGTCGACGCGAACAGGCTTGGGCCAACGGCGGGGGAACGGTACGGTGTCGGGCCGGACTGGAACCGCAACGGGGCTGCCACAGCCTTGCACGCGGCCGGAACAACGCTTTAAGGGGAAGCCACATGAAACTGGTTATGGCCATCATCAAGCCGTTCAAGCTCGACGAAGTGCGCGAGGCGCTGACGTCGCTCGGGATCCAGGGCCTGACCGTCAGCGAGGTCAAAGGCTTCGGCCGCCAGAAGGGCCAGACGGAAATCTACCGCGGCGCCGAATATTCCGTGAGCTTCCTGCCCAAGGTGAAGGTCGAGGTCGCCGTGTCCGACGACCAGTACGAGCAGGTTGTCGAGGCGATCCAGAAGGCCGCCAACACCGGCCGCATCGGCGACGGCAAGATCTTCGTGCTGGAGATCGCCCAGGCCGTGCGCATCCGCACCGGCGAGACCAACGCCGAGGCGCTGTAAGGCCGCCGACCCTCGGGGTCCGCTCCTTCCGGCGGGAACGGACCCGGCGGGCGCGCTTCCCGCGCGCCTGTCCTCACATCTTCAGCCGGCTTCTTATCCCTCGGTCGCCATCCTCAGTCGCCGAAGACATCCGCTGCCATCGCACCGGCATAGTCGCGCACGTCGGCCGGCCAGTCCGCCGTCAGCGCCTCGAACCGCGCGCGGTCCGCGGCATAGAGCGCCCGCACCGCCTCCTCATAGCCCGGACGGTCGCCGGCCAGTTCCAGCATGACACGGTAGGCGGTCTCCTGCGCCCGGCGCACCCGGTCCTTCGCCTCGCCGCCCTTGCGCGCCTCGTCCACCAGCTTGCGCAACGCCACCGACGCGCCGCCCGGCTGGGCGTTCAGCCAGTCCCAATGGCGCGGCAGCAGCGTCACCTCCCGCGCGACCACGCCCAGCTTCGGCCGTCCAGGCCCCCGCGGCGGCGGCGAGAGACGCCACGCAAGCTCGTCATCGCTTCCCCGCAGGTCGATGTCGACCACCTTGCCGGTGGCATCGTCGAACACCAGCACCGGCGGCCCATCCGGCTCCGCATCCAGTGCCGCCCGCACCGCCCGCGCAACGCTCAGCGCATCCCCGGCGGCCAGGCGGCGCTCGCCGCGGAAGGCGGTGCAGAGGGTTTCGGCGGTGACGGACATGGTCGGAACTCCTGTCGTGAGGAGCACATTTTACCCGGATAAAAATCCGGCGTCAATATCGCCCGGATGAAATAGAGGGGCGGCCCGTAAGGACACTGTCTTCCGTCTCCTGTGACCGTTCGGCCACCCGCCGCGCCCAAAGGTTCTGGGCGCTTGTGCCCCCCGTGCCCCGCCGATAGGATCGGTCCCTCATCGAAGACATGGCCGCCTCCCCGGGCCGGGGTGCGGCATCCGGGGTTGCGAAGAGGGTTGCGGTCGCCATGGTTTCTGCGGATTTCAGCGTCAACAGCGGTGCCGTCTTCACCGAGGCGATCGGCAACGACCGGCTCGACCTGCTGACCGATTATCCCTTCACCCGGCTGGCCAATCTGCTGGCGCCGATCACCCCGCGCGCCAACGTCGCTCCCGTCCTGCTGACGGTGGGCGAGCCGCAGCACACTCCGCCCGCCATCATCGAGGAGACGCTGCGCGCCGGCGCATCCGGCTGGAACAAGTATCCGCCGGTCGGCGGCACGCCGGAGTTCCGCGCCGCGACCGGTGACTGGCTGACCCGCCGCTACGATCTGCCGACCGGGCTGCTGCATGCCGACAGCTCCATCCTGCCGCTGTCCGGCACGCGCGAGGCGCTGTTCATGCTGGCCCTGCTGGCGGTGCCGACGCAGAAGGCCGGGCGCCAGCCGGCGGTGCTGATGCCCAACCCCTTCTATGCGCCCTATGAGGGGGCCGCCGTGATGGCGGGGGCGGAGCCGGTGTTCCTGTCGGCAACGCGCGAGACCGGCTTCCTGCCCGACCTCGACGCACTGACGCCGGAGCTGCTGGAGCGCACGGCGCTCTTCTACCTCTGCACCCCCGCCAACCCGCAAGGGGCCGCGGCGACGCCGGCCTATCTCGCCAAGGCCATCGCTCTGGCGCGGCAGTATGGTTTCGTGCTGGCGGTCGACGAATGCTATGCCGAGATCTGGCTGGACGCCCCGCCGGCCGGCGCGCTCCAGGTCGCGGCCAGCCTGCCGTATAAGGACGGCAAGCCCTGGTCCAACCTGCTGGTCTTCCATTCCCTGTCCAAGCGGTCGAGCGCCGCCGGCCTGCGCTCCGGCTTCGTCGCCGGCGACCCGGCGCTGATCGGCCGCTTCTCCCGCCTGCGCAGCTACGGCTGTGCCGGCATGCCGCTGCCGATCCTGGCCGCCAGCACCGCGCTGTGGCGCGACGAGGCCCATGTGGAGGAGAACCGCGCCGCCTACCGCGCCAAGTTCGCGGCGGCGGAGGCGGAGTTGGGCGGCCGCTACGGCTATCACCGCCCGGCCGGCGGCTTCTTCCTCTGGCTGGAGGTCGGCAACGGCGAGGAGGCCGCCAAGCGGCTGTGGGCGGAGGGCGCGGTCCGCGTCCTGCCCGGCGCCTATCTGTCGCGCAGCAACCCCGGCGAGCCGAACCCCGGCGAGGCCTTCATCCGCGTCGCCCTGGTGCAGGACACTGACACCGTCGCCCAGGCCTGCGCGTCCATCGTCCGCATTCTCGGCTGACCGGTTCCGGCCGGTCTCAGCTTTCAGTTTCGGTTTCTACAGCACGAGGTTCCCGTCCCATGGCCCGACCCGCCGGCCCCTCCTCCGCGCGCCCCCGGCCCAGCCTGGGACGGCCCGCCCCCAGCCCGCGCAAGGGAGCGCCCCGCGAGGCCGCGAAGGAGCCGGGGAAGGACCGCATGCGCTCCGGCCGCAACCGGCAGGAAAAGCCGCCCTTCTTCTCGCCGGCCATGCGCGCCTTCGTCGTCGCCCGCGCGCGCGAGGCGATGGGGTTCGTGCTGGGGCTGTTCGGACTGCTGCTGATGGTGCTGCTGGGCAGCTACGACCCGCATGACGCCTCGCTGAACTCGGTCCCCGCCACGGCGGGAGGCGCGCACAACCTGTTCGGCATCCCCGGCGCCTATGCCGCCGACCTGCTGATCCAGTCGCTGGGCTGGGCCGCCTTCGTCATCGCGCTGGTGCCGATGTTCTGGGGCTGGCGGCTGGGGGCCCAGCGCAAGCTCGGCAACCCGCTGTTCCGCACCGTCCTGGCGCTGTGGGGCGTGTTCCTGGTGGCGATGGCGCTGGCCGGCCTGACCGACGCCTCCACCGATCCGCTGGCCCCGCTTCCGGGCGGCAGCATCGGCCAGGTGCTGCTGCGCGGGGTCGGCAACCTGTTCGGGGCCGAGCCGATGGTGGCGACCGTCGCCGCGGTGGGCGGCGGGCTGGTGCTGTTCCTGGCGGCCGGGCTGTCGATCGGCGAATGGATCGCCAGCTTCCGCGCGCTCGGCCGCGGCATGGTCAACGGCGTCCGCCTGATCCGCCAGGGCGCCCGCAACGGCGTGGACTCCCTGCGCCGCCACGGCCGCACTGCCGCGCAGGCCGCCTCGGTCGCGGTGGACGCCTCGCTGCGCGGCGACAAACGCGACATCCCGCGCTTCGACGAAGCCGTTCAGGTGACGCCGCTTCCCCCCGCCGGCCTCGACGCCGGCCGGATTCCGCCGACGACCGGCACCGCGGCAAGCCCGGCCGCCGCCACCAGCGGAGCCGACAAGCCGGCACGCACCGTTCCCATCGTCACCCCGCCCAAATCCGCCGCACCGGAGAACAAGGGCGACAAATCGGACCCGCGCCAGAGCCGCCTGCCGCTGGGCGAGGAGGAGGGTCCGCAGGGCTACGAGCTGCCGCCGCTCGACCTGCTGCAGGTTCCGCCGACCGGCATCCGCGGCGAACAGCTGGACGAGGCGGCGCTTCAGCGCAATGCCAGCCAGCTGGAAGGCGTGCTGGGCGATTTCGGCGTGCGCGGCGAGATCCAGAAGGTCCATCCCGGCCCGGTCGTCACCCTGTACGAGCTGGAACCGGCCCCCGGCACCAAATCCTCCCGCGTCATCGGCCTTGCCGACGACATCGCCCGCTCGATGAGCGCGGTGTCGGTCCGCGTCGCCGTGGTCCCCGGCCGCAACGTCATCGGCGTCGAGCTGCCCAACGCCAAGCGCGAGACCGTGCTGCTGCGCGAGCTGATGGCGGCGGAAGGCTTCGACAAGCATGGCGGCAAGCTGGCGCTGGCTCTCGGCAAGGACATCGGCGGCCAGCCGGTGGTCGCCGACCTTGCCCGCTTCCCCCACCTGCTGGTCGCCGGCACCACCGGCTCGGGCAAGTCGGTGGCGATCAACACGATGATCCTGTCGCTGCTCTACCGGCTGCCGCCGGAGCGCTGCCGCTTCATCATGATCGACCCCAAGATGCTGGAACTGTCGGTCTATGAAGGCATCCCCCATCTGCTGACCCCCGTCGTCACCGATCCCAAGAAGGCGGTGGTCGCGCTGAAATGGACGGTGCGGGAGATGGAGGACCGCTACCGCAACATGTCCAAGCTGGGCGTGCGCAACATCGAGGGCTACAACGCCCGCCTGCGCGAGGCGCGCGAGGGCGGCGAGTCGCTGACCCGCCGCGTCCAGACCGGCTTCGACCCCGACACCGGCAAGCCGCTGTTCGAGGAGCAGCCGCTCGACCTGACCGAGCTGCCCTACATCGTGGTCATCGTCGACGAGATGGCCGACCTGATGCTGGTCGCCGGCAAGGACATTGAGGCGGCGATCCAGCGCCTCGCCCAGATGGCGCGCGCCGCCGGCATCCACCTGATCATGGCGACGCAGCGCCCGTCGGTCGACGTCATCACCGGCACCATCAAGGCCAACTTCCCGACCCGCATCAGCTTCCAGGTCACCAGCAAGATCGACAGCCGCACCATCCTGGGCGAGCAGGGCGCCGAACAGCTGCTGGGCCAGGGCGACATGCTCTACATGGCCGGCGGCGGCCGCATCACCCGCGTCCACGGCCCCTTCGTCTCCGACCACGAGGTCGAGCAGATCGTCAGGTTCCTCAAGGCCCAGGGCGAGCCGAACTATGTCGACGCCATCCTGGAGGACGAGGAGGGCGAGGAGTCCTTCGACGACGGCGCCCTGCCCGGCACCGGCGGCGGGTCGGGCGACGACCTCTACGACAAGGCGGTGGCGGTGGTCTGCCGCGAGCGCAAGGCCTCGACCAGCTTCATCCAGCGTCAGCTGCGCATCGGCTACAACTCCGCCGCCCGCCTGATCGAGCGGATGGAGACCGAAGGGGTGGTGAGCAAGCCCAACCACTCCGGCAAGCGCGAAGTCCTGGCCCGCAACATCGACGACTGAGTGGTTTCGGGCTGCCCGTTGACAGCGATGGGGTGCCGCACCAATATCGGGGGTAGGCGGGCCGAGGACGGCATTCCCCGGCCCGCCCGCCCGATCTTAGTGCGTCAGAAGGTCAAGCAGCCGCTTGACGATCTCCAGCACCAGGATCAGGAGAGTGAGGATCTTCTCCATCCTCCAGCCCTCCCTTGGTATGGCGGCAGTGGCGGCCAGTCCGCCACTGCGTCCGCCGGGGGACTATGGTGCTGCCGGCACGATGCTTCGCGTCAGCGCCGCAACGGCACCAGCGATCCCAGCAGGAACAGCGCGGCGGCAGCCACCACCACGCTCGGCCCCCCCGGCAGATCCCAGTTCAGCGAAGCCAAGATTCCGGCGATCACCGCCAGGATGCCCAGGACCGACGCCAGCGCCGCCATTCCTTCCGGCGTGCGGGCGAAGCGGCGGGCGGATGCCGCCGGGATGATCAGCAGCGAGGTGATCAGCAGGATACCGACGATCTTCATGGCGATGGCGATCACCAGCGCGATCAGCAGCATGAAGGCCAGCCGCAGGGCATCGACCGGCATGCCCTCCACCCGCGCCAGATCCTCGTCCACCGTCACCGCCAGCAGCCGGCGCCACAGCAGCGCCAGCCCGGTCAGCGCCACCGCGCCGCCGCCATAGATCGCCATCAGGTCGCCATCGGTCACCGACAGGATGTCGCCGAACAGGTAGGCCATCAGATCGACGCGCAGCGTCTCCAGAAAGGCCAGCGCCACCAGCCCCAGCGACAGCGAGCCGTGCGACAGGATGCCCAGCAGCGTGTCGGCCGCCAGATGGCGGCGGCGCTGCAACGCCACCAGCGCCAGCGCCAGCGACACGCAGACCACCATCACGCCGATCATCGGATTGACGCCCAGCAGGAAGCCCAGCGTCACCCCCAGCAGGGCGGAATGGGACAGCGTGTCGCCGAAATAGGCCATGCGCCGCCACACCACGAAGGAGCCCAGAGGCCCGGCCAGCAGGGCGATGCCGCCGCCGGCCAGCAGGGCGCGGATCACGAACTCATCCATGGCAGCAGTCCCCGTCATGGTCGTGCACGACCTTGCCGTCCTCGGCATGGGCATGGTCGTGGTGGTGGACATAGACCGCGAGGTCGCGGGCATGGCCGCCGAACAGGGCGTGGTATTCCGGGTGCCGGCTGACATCCTCCGGCCGGCCGGAACAGCAGACATGGGCGTTCAGGCAGATCACCCGGTCGGTGCGCGCCATCACCGTGTGCAGGTCGTGGCTGACCAGCAGCACGCCGCAGCCGCGCCGCTGCCGCACCTGGGCGATGCGGTTGAACAGCTCCGCCTGCCCATGCACGTCCACCGCCTGGTCGGGCTCGTCGAGCACCAGCAGGTCCGGCTCGCCCAGCAGGGCGCGGGCCAGCAGCACCCGCTGCATCTCGCCGCCGGAAATCGTCTGCACCGCCGAGTCGGCAAGCCGCGTCACCCCGGCCTCCTCCAGCGCCGCCGCCACCTGATCTGCGGTCACCGGACGCCACAGCGCCAGGAACCGGCGCACGGTCAGCGGCAGCGTCTGGTCCACCGACAGCTTCTGCGGCATGTAGCCGACGCGCAGGTTCGGACGCCGCAGCACCCGCCCGCCGTCGGGCGCCGTCAGCCCCAGCACGGCGCGCACCAGCGTCGTCTTGCCGGCGCCGTTCGGGCCGATCAGCGTCACCACTTCGCCCGGCTCGACGGCGATGTTGACGCGGTCCAGCACGGTGCGGCTGCCGAAACGGACGGTCAGATCCTCGGTCCAGGCGAGCGGGCCGGCGAAGAGGGCGGAGCTATCCCGGCTTGGGTACGGTGTTGACATGTTACGTTATAACGTGACACCAAAGTGAAACCGGTTTCCCTATGCGCTGAAACCGGAAGCCTGTCCAGCAAGTCTAGAGGATCCCTCCCATGCGTCGATTTGCCCTGTCCAGCTTTCTGACCGGCACCCTGAGCGCTCTTGTCGCCACCACCAGCGCCACCGCCGCCCTGCCGGCCTGGGCCGAGGCACCGAAGGTCGTGGTGTCGATCAAGCCGATCCATTCGCTGGTCGCCGCGGTCATGCGTGGGGTGGGCGACCCGGTCCTGCTGGTCCGCGGCGGCGCCTCGCCGCACAGCTACACGATGAAGCCGTCGGATGCGAAGGCGCTGTCGGCCGCCGATCTGGTGGTCTGGGTCGGTCCCGAACTGGAAGGGTTCCTGGAAAAGCCGCTGAAGGCCAACGCACCGAAGGCGACGCGGCTGACCCTGATGGAGCAGACGGGCCTGACCCTGCTGCAGACACGCGAAGGCGGCGCCTGGGAGGCACATGACCATGGGCATGAAGAGCACGGCCACAAGGATCACGACCACAAGGGCCATGACCACGCTGCGGATCACGACGACGACCATGACGAGCTGAACAGCCACATCTGGCTCGATCCCGCCAACGCCCGCGCCATCGTCACCGCGACGGCGGACGCGCTGGCCGCCAGGGATCCGGCCGATGCGGAGGCCTACCGCACCAACGCCGACCGCACGCTCCAGGCCATCGACGCGCTGGATGCCGAACTGAAAGCCACGCTGGCGCCGCTGAAGGACAAGCCCTTCGTCGTCTTCCACGACGCCTACCAGTATTTCGAGGCGCGCTACGACCTGTCGGCGGTCGGTTCCATCACCGTCAGCCCGGATCGCCGCCCGTCGGCCAAGCGGCTGTCGGCGATCCGCGCCAAGATCGCCGGGCTGAACGCCGCCTGCGTCTTCGCCGAACCGCAGTTCGAGCCGACGCTGGTCCGCACGGTGGTGGAAGGCACCAAGGCCAAAACCGGGGTGCTCGACCCCGAAGGCGCCGACCTGCCGGAGGGCGAGGCGCTCTACCCCACCCTGATGCGCAACCTCGCCGCATCGCTGCGCGGCTGCCTTGGCGCTTAAGCCACGGCCGGGCCTGTGCTAAACCGCTGGGAGGGCGGGAAAGTACGGCTGGAAGATCTGGCCGGAAGAGCTGGCCGCAAGCGTTGAACAGAGGATGGGCGTCATGAAGATCGGTGTCGTCGGGTGCGCTGGGCGCATGGGCCAGATGCTGGTGCGCGAGATCGCGGCAACCGCGGGCTGCACGCTGGCCGGCGGGACCGAGCGGCTGGGCGGTCCGGCGCTGGGCAAGGATCTGGGCATCCTGGCCGGGATCGACCCGCTGGGCGTGACCGCCATCGACGACCCGGTCGCACTCTTCGCCGAGGCCGACGCGGTGATCGACTTCACCAGCCCGGACTCGACGGAGCGGCACGCCGCGCTCGCCGCCCAGTCGGAGACCGTGCTGGTCGTCGGCACCACCGGCCTCAACCCGTCGCAGCAGGCGGCCATCGCCACCGCAGCCACCCACACCGCCATCGTCCAGTCGCCCAACATGTCGCTGGGTGTCAACCTGCTGCTGGCTCTGGTCGAGCAGGTCGCCCACGCGCTGGACGACGACTACGACATCGACATCCTGGAGATGCACCACCGCCGCAAGGTCGATGCGCCGTCGGGCACCGCGCTGGGCCTCGGCCGCGCCGCGGCGGCCGGCCGTGGGGTGGCGCTGGAGGAAGTCTGGCAGAAGGTGCGCGACGGCCACACCGGCGCCCGTCCGCGCGGCGAGATCGGCTTCGCCACGCTGCGCGGCGGCGACGTGATCGGCGACCACACCGTGTTCTTCGCCAGCGAGGGCGAGCGGGTCGAACTGACCCACAAGGCGTCGGGCCGCGGGATCTACGCCAAGGGCGCCGTCCGCGCCGCCCTGTGGGCGCAGGACAAGACGCCGGGCCTCTATAGCATGCGCGACGTGCTGGGCGTCTGAAAACCGGCCTCCTTAAAGCTGGATGGGGCGGCGGGTGTTACGTCCCCGCCCCGTCGCGTTCCAGCACCGTCAGGAAAGCGTCGACCACCCGCGGGTCGAAATGGCTGCCGGCCTCCGCCCGCAGCAGGTCCAACACCTCGGCGATGTCCCACGCCTTCTTGTAGGGGCGGCGGTGCAGCAGGGCGTCGAACACGTCGGCGACGGCGACGATGCGGCCGGCCAGCGGAATGGCGTCGCCGGCCAGCCCCTTCGGATAGCCGCTGCCGTCGAACTTCTCATGATGGCTCTCGGCGATCTCCGCGCCCATCGACAGATAGCCGTGGCGGTCGCCGCCGCAGGCATCGCGCAGGATGCTGCCGCCGATGGCGGCATGCTCGCGCATCACCGTCATCTCCGCCTCGTCCAGCCGGCCCGGCTTGCGCAGGATGGCGTCGGGGATGCCGACCTTGCCGACATCGTGCAGCACGCTGGCCAGCCCGATGGTGTCGCAGAACCAGTCGTCCAGCTCGTGCGCGAAAATGTTGCGGACCTGGAGTTCGCGGGCGATGGCGGTGGCCCAGCGGCCCAGCCGCTTCACATGGTCGCCGGTGACCTCGTCCTTGTATTCGGCCAGCTTGCCCAGCGCATGGACGGTGGCGATCTGTGCCTGGTTCAGCCGCTCGTAAAGCCGCAGATTGTCCAGCCCGACCGCCGCCTTGGCGCAGAGCAGCTCCACCAGCGGCCGGTCGCCCGCGGCGAAGGGGCCGCCCAGCAGGCAGAGCGCCAGCGGCGGCGCATCGCGGCCGCGCAGCACGGCGACTCCGCAGCGGTCGCTCCAGCGCGTCTGCCCGTCGGCCAGCGCCGCCATGATCGTGGCCGCGGCCTCCGCCGGCAGCATGTCGGTGGCCGCCTCCGGTGGCAGGTCGGGCGGCAGCCCGGCCTCCGCGACGATGGACGGCTGCCCGTCCTCCCCGGCGGCGCACAGCAGGGCGGAGTGGGCACCGGTCGCCAGCGCCGCCGCCCGCCCGACCAGCCCGGCCAGGAACTGCGGGCGCGAGCGCAGTCCGGCCAGATGGTCGGCCGCCTCCATCACCCGCTCCAGCCCCTGGCGGCCATGCTCGATGGTGGCGATGTGCTGGTAGGAGCGCAATGCGGCGACCACCGCAGTGTAGAGCTTCTGCGCCGTCAGTTCGCTCTTCGCCTTGTAATCGTTGATGTCGTAGGTGTCGATCACCTGCCGTTCGGGCGCCTGCCCGGGCTGGCCGGTGCGCAGGATGATGCGGATCTGCCGGTTGCCCATCTCCTCGCGGATGTGGCGGACCAGCTTCAGCCCGGCATCGTCGGTCTCCATCACCACGTCCAGCAGGATGGCGGCGATGCCCGGATGCTCGGCCAGCAGCGACCGCGCCTGCCTTGCGGTGTAGGCGGACAGGAAGCGGACCGGCCGCTCCTCGAACATCATCTCGCCCAGCACGACGCGGGTGATGGCGTGGACCTCGTGGTCGTCATCGACGATCAGGATCGGCCAGGGTGGATTGCGCCGCCCGCCGTCGGCGGTCCCCTCCGCTTCGGCGGCGAATTCCAGAACATCCCCGGCAGAGTCCCGCCGGAGAGTGTCCGCCCTGTCGGCCCCTTTGCCCCCGTCGACCATCACCGCCCCCGCGGATCGATTCGCCTTGGCCGGCGTCAAAAAATTACCGGCGCGTGCATCACCCCATTCGCAGACAATTTTCGGTGAAGTTATAATGATTTGTCAATGAACCGGTTCAGGCCGTCCGCTTCCAGGCGACGGTCAGCAGCCCGGCACCCATCAGCAGCGAACCGCCGACCCGGTTGACCGTCCGCTGCACCGACGGGGTTCTGACCGCGCGCCGCGCCGCCGAGGCCAGCAGGGCATAGCCGGCGGCGTTCAGCGTCGCCAGCACCAGGAAGGTCGCCTCCATCACCACCATCTGCCCGGCCAGCGGCCGGCCGGCGTCGAGGAACTGCGGCAGGAAGGCGACGAAGAAGACGATGCTCTTGGGGTTCAGCGCGGTGACGGCATAGGTGTGCAGCATCATGCGCCAGGGCCGCACCCCCTGCTCCCCTGCCGAGTCGTCGGCCACCGCCTCCGTGTCCCGGACCGGCGCCCGCCACAGCTTGATGCCGAGATAGAGGAGATAGGCGGCGCCCGCCCATTTCAGCAGGGTGAACAGCGCCGCCGAGGTCGACAGCAGCACCCCCAGCCCCAGCATGGAGGCGGTCATCGCCGTGAAATCGCCCAGCGCCACCCCGGCCACCGTCGCCATGGCCGATTTCCGCCCATGGCCCAAGGCATAGGAGACGACGATCAGCACCGTCGGCCCCGGGATCATCAGCATGATGGCGGAGGCGGCAGCGAAGGCGAGCCACAGGTCGGCGGACATGGTGCAGTCTCCGGTATGGATGGTGACCCACTCATCAATCCACAGCCGGCAGGCTTGCGCAATGGCGTTGGAGGCGGAACGGACCGTGGCGCCCATAGGCAAAAGCCATCCCGACGCAAGAGCGTAGTGGCGGACGAGCCGGCCGAAATTTGCCGCGTCAGACCCGCGAAACGGTCACAGGCGGAATAATTCGTCGCGACCTATGTTGGTCCCGGTATTGGCCGGTCCGCGGCGGCATCGCCCAGGCGCCGGTTGTGGCTCCATCGTCGAATTGTCACAGCCGAACGTCATAGGCACCATTGTGGAATCCGGAACGAAGGTCTAGTTTGTTTGTGATCCCAACGATTCCCCGAGCATGGGAAGGTGCCATCCATGAACCTGCACAATCTGGCCAGCGATATGGTGCAAACCGCTCTGGCCTGTGAAAAGGCGCTCCCCGGACGGGCGAACGCCGACGAACATGATCTCGCCCGGCACATCCTGGTCGAACCCGACCACGCCTGGCACGTTTGCGAGACCTACGCCCGCGCTGTCAGCATTCCGGTCGAACAGCTCCCGGTCAGCCAGCTCCGCGGCCTCATCAGCGACATCGTCCTGTCGAAGCTTCCCCGTTACGACTGAGTTTCTCGATCCCAAGGGCCGGCGCCGTATCCGGCCGATGGCCGGAACGATCCGGGTTTACCGAACCCCGCACTCCAAGTTCCGTGGTGCCACCATGGCGATCGAGCTTCATTCCTTTACCGTAACGCTGGCCGTCGCGGATGCGACCGGCTGTTCCAGCGCCGCCGAACACCGTGCCCGCATCTGGAAGGCCGTGTCCGACCTGTCGGCCGCCGTCCGCAATGCCGGCATGGCGACCGAGGCCCGTTTCCGCGGCCAGGACCGCCAGGGCCATGTCCTGTTCGAGGCGACCGACACCGGCGCCGCCTTCCTGCGCGGCCTTCCCGCCATCGCCAGCGTCGATGACGCGCGCAGGAACGGCGGGCGAGTCCAGCTTCGTCACTGAAGCCCCGTCACTGACGGGCCGGCGGGCACCGCTCCCGCCAAAAAAGCAAAGGCCCGCCGCTCCGATCCGGAGCGGCGGGCCTTGCCATGCCGGACACAGGGTTCAGCGCGCGCGGTGGCGCAGCGGCCGGACATTGCTTTCGGTCTCGACCTCTTCCTCGGTGGGGCGCACCTTCTTCAGCTGGACGATGAAACGCTCGGCGCCGTTCTCCATCACGGCGATGCCGGTCAGGCCATGCGCCCAGTCACAGGGAACGACGTGGATCTCCTTGATGGTGGCGGTGCCGGCCGCAAGCTCCGCACGGTCCAGGACCACGTCCCCGACCCGGAACCCCAAATAGGCGTCGATCAGCATTCTCTTGGGCGTCCGTCTTCCGTTTCAGGCCACGCACCGGGGCCGGCACCGACGGCCGGGCTCCCTTACGATGGACCATCTTGCCATAGATTGGGCCGTTCGCGACGCTTTCCCAGCGATGACGACGCAGTAAACCGACAGGGACCCCCGTTTGTCCCATTGCCGGCGGGGCCGGACGGCAGGCGCCGAAGCGGCCGTCCCCGTACGAGGGAGGAAGACGGAAACGGCCGCTTCGGCGGTCCCCGGACCCTTGGGCGGCCTTGGGCGTATGCCCAGGACCGGGGCGGGAACGCCAGCCGTCGCACCAGCGGCGACCGGGACGGCGGCGTCCGGCAGGTGCAGAATAGTTCCATCAACAAACCATTTGTGCCCCCTACCTTCGTTCAGCTCTGCACAGTTTCTGAGCAATGGCGAGCCCGCCCGTTGTTGGCGGCGGGAGCATTGCGATAGGGTCGTCGCACAGCTCCCCCTTCCCACCCCAAAGAGGTCCGTCGGTCGTGCAGAGTTGGCTGGTGCTGGCCGTTTCGGCGGCCTATCTGGGGGTTCTGTTCGCCATCGCCTGGTGGGGCGACCGGCGCACCGCCGGGGGCGCGCTGCTGTCGGCCTCGCCGCGGGCGACCGGCATCCTCTTTGCGCTGACGCTGTGCATCTACAACACCAGCTGGAGCTTCTACGGCTCGGTCGGCCGGGCCTCGGCCAGCGGGTTCGATTTCCTGCCGATCTATCTGGCGCCGATGATCCTGCTGCTGGCGGCCCGGCCGGTGCTGACCAAGACCATCGCCATCACCAAGGCGCAGAACGTCACCTCCATCGCCGACTTCATCGGCGCCCGCTACGGCAAGAGCCAGGCGGTGGCGGCGCTGGTGACGCTGACGGCGCTGGTCGGCGTGCTGCCCTACATCGCCTTGCAACTGAAGGCGGTCGCCGCCAGCTTCGACGTGCTCACGGCCCCCTCGCTGGCCGCCCCGGCGGCGCTGCCGCCACCGGTCTGGGGCGACACCGCCTTTGCCGTGGCGCTGTCGATGGCGGTCTTCACCATCCTGTTCGGCGTCCGCCACATCAACGCCAGCGAGCATCATCGCGGCCTGATGCTGGCCATCGCCTTCGAAAGCCTGGTGAAGCTGACCGTCTTCCTGGCGGTGGCCGCCTTCATCGTCTGGGGCATGTTCGACGGCTACACCGACCTGATCGCCCGGCCGCAGGCGGAGCCGCTGCTGTCGCCCGATTTCACCGACCCGACCTGGTGGTCGAACACGGCGATCTCGATCATCGCCTTCCTCTGCCTGCCGCAGATGTACCATGTGATGACGGTGGAGAACGACAGCCCCCGCCATCTGCGCGCCGCCGCCTGGATGTACCCCTCCTATCTGGTGGCGTTGAGCGCCCTGATGATCCCCATCGCGGTCGCCGGCCTCATCACGTTCGAAGACGGCATCAACCCCGACACCTTCATGATCACCCTGCCCATCGCGGCGGGGGCTGGCGGCTTCAGCCTGCTGTCCTTCATCGGCGGCCTGTCGGCGGCGACCGGCATGGTCATCGTCGCCGCGGTGTCGCTCAGCACCATGCTGTGCAACGACGTGGTGATGCCGCTGCTGCTCAGGCGCAAGCACTTCGCCGCCCGCGTCGGCCGGCGCGACATGGTCGGCACGCTCCTGCTGGTGCGGCGGCTGTCGGTGGTGGGCATCCTGCTGCTGGCCTATGCCATGCACCGGCTGGTCGACCACGATTACCCGCTGACCGTCATCGGCCTCTTGTCCTTCGTCGCGGTGGCGCAGTTCGGGCCGGCCTTCTTCGGCGGGCTCTACTGGCGGCGGGCCAACCGGGTGGGGGCGCTGGCCGGGCTGGGCGCCGGCTTCCTGCTGTGGGTCTACACGCTGCTGGTGCCGTCGATGGCGCGCATCGTGCCGGTGCCGGACGCCTTCCTCGATTTCGGCCCCTGGGGCATCGGCTGGCTGCGCCCGCAGGCGCTGTTCGGGATCGAGGGGCTGGACCCCATCTCCCACGCCAGCCTGTGGAGCCTTCTGGCCAACCTGATCGCCTTCGTCGCCGGCTCGCTGCTGGCCCGCCCCAGCGCGGTGGAACGCACCCAGGCCGTCTTCTACACCAGCGCCAGCGCCGACCGCGACGAGGACGACACCCCCCAGGCTCTGGCCAGGCTGGCCGACCTGCGGGCGCTGGCCATCCGCTTTGTCGGGGCGGAGCGCGGCAACGCCGCCTTCGATGCGTACGCCGCCGGACGCAAGGGCGAGACCGGACCCGCCGACCTCGACGCCGTCCGCTTCACCGAGACGCTGATCGCCGGCGCCATCGGGGCGGCGTCGGCGCGGGTGGTGATGGCCGCCTCGCTCCAGGGCCGCTCGCTGTCGCGCGGCGACGCCATGGCGATGCTGGACGAGGCGTCGGAGGCGCTGCGCTTCAACCGCAAGCTCCTCCAGGCGACGCTGGAGAACATCGGCCAGGGCATCTGCGTGATCGACGCCGACCACCGCATCGCCGCCTGGAACCACCGCTACCTGGAGCTGCTCGACCTGCCGGCCGACATGGTGCGGGTGGGCGTGCCCTTCGCCGACCTGATCCGCTTCAACGAGCGGCGCGGCGAATACAGCGCCCACGACATGACGGCGCTGCTGACCAACCGCGACACCGCCAACCAGCAATGGCCCTACCGTTACGAACGGCGGCGCCCCGACGGCACGGTGCTGGAAATCGTCGCCAACCCGCTGCCGGAAGGCGGCTATGTCTCGACCTACACCGACGTGACCGAGCGCTACCGCGCCGCCGAGGCGCTGCGCGAGGCCAACGAAAGCCTGGAGCACCGCGTACAGGAGCGCACCGACGCGCTGCAACAGGCGAAGGCGGAGGCCGAGGCGGCGAATGCCAGCAAGACCCGCTTCCTCGCCGCCGCCAGCCACGATCTGCTGCAACCGCTGAACGCCGCCCGCCTGTTCGTCTCGGCACTGGAGGAGAGCATGCGGGGACCGCTGCCGACGCCCGACCAGCGGGAGTTGGAATGCGGCATGATCGACAACGCCGCCGCCTCCCTGCGCTCGACCGAGATGCTGCTGGGCGGGCTGCTCGACATCTCCTCGCTGGACGCCGGCAATGTCCGCGTGAAGATGCGCAGCTTCGCCATCGACGAGTTGCTGGGCGGGCTGGGGGTGGAGTTTTCCGCCCTGGCGCAGGAGCGCGGGCTGACCTTGAAGGTGGTGGGCTGCGGCGCGGTGGTGCGGTCGGACCCGCAGCTTCTGCGCCGGGTGTTGCAGAACTTCCTGTCCAACGCCATCCGCTACACGCCGAAGGGCCGCGTCCTGCTCGGCTGCCGGCGCCGCCGCGACCCTCTTCACGGCAATTCTCTGGGGGGCGACCGCCTGCGCATCGAGGTGTGGGACACCGGCCCCGGCATCCCCGAGGCCAAGCGCCACGAGGTGTTCGAGGAGTTCCGCCGGCTGGGCGGCGAAAACGGCGGCGGCAATCCGGCCGACAAGGGCCTCGGCCTCGGCCTCGCCATCGTCGACCGCATCGCCCGGCTGCTCGACCATCCCGTCAGTCTGCGCTCCACCGTCGGGCGCGGCACCGGCTTCGCGGTGGAGGTGCCGATGGAGCAGTCGCGCGCCACCCCGGTCACCCGGCCGGTCTCCACCCCCGCCGCCCTGTCGGCCGGGCTTCTGGTCCTGTGCATCGACAATGAGGAGCCGATCCTGGCCGGCCTGCGTGCGCTGCTCGGCCAATGGGGCTGCCGGGTGGCGACGGCATCGGATGTCGCCGGGGCGCTGGCGGCGCTCGCCCCCTTCGACGGAGCGCTTCCCGATGTGGTCTGTGTCGATTATCACGTCGGCGACGGCCAGACGGGGCTTGCGGTTCTGGAGCGGTTGCGGGAATTGTGGGACCGCCCGGTCAAGGGGCTGCTGCTGACCGCCGACCGCTCCGAAGCGGTGCGGGCGGAGGCGGAGCGTTGCGGCTGCGGGGTGCTCTACAAACCGGTGAAGCCGGCGTCGTTGCGCCGCTTCCTGAACGGGGCGGCCTTGCAGACGGCGGCCGTTGCCGAGCGTTAAGGCTGGAACCGGACAAAAGCCGGGCGGCCGCAAATGGGGGGGAGTGCGGAAGCCATGGGCGAGGACAGCGCAGCAGGCGCATCGGCAACGGCTGGACAAACGGCGGCCGGGCAAACGACAGCCGGACAGACGACCGCCGGACAGACGACAATCGTCATCGGCGACGACCATCCGCTGGTGCAGGCGGCGCTGCGCGACGCGCTGGGCAGGGCGATGCCGGAGGTGCGGGTGATCGAATGCCCGGACCTCGATTCGGTGATGACCGCGGTGGGGCAGCGGCCGGACGGGATCGACCTCGTCCTGCTCGACCTGAACATGCCCGGCACCCACGGCTTCGCCGGCCTGTTCCTGATGCTGGCCCACCATCCAACCGTGCCGGTCGCCATCCTGTCGGCCTTGCAGGATCCCGACACCATCCGCCGGGCGCTGGCCTATGGCGCCTCGGGCTACATCCCGAAATCGCTGTCGATGCCGGCGATGGCCGACGCCATCCGCGCCATCCTGTCCGGCGAGACCTGGGCGCCGCCGCTGTCGGCGGTGTCGTCGGAAGCCGACGAGGCCGACGCTGCCCGCCGCTTCGCCTCGCTGTCGCCGCAGCAGCTGCGCATCCTGACGATGATCGTCGACGGCAAGCTGAACAAGCAGATCGCCGGCGAACTGAACGTGTCGGAGCAGACGGTGAAGGTCCATGTCTCCAGCATCCTGCGCAAACTGAACGTGGTCAGCCGCACCCAGGCCGCCGTCGTCGCCGGCCGGCTGGCGGTGGGCGGGGATGTGCTGCGGTAGCCCCTACAGCCGCTGAACGGCGGCGAGCCGCAGGCCGAAGCCGATCAGCAGGGCGGCGAAGCTCCAGCGCTGCACCAGTTCCACGATCCGGTGGCGGGTCACCAGTCCGGCAAGGGCCGCTCCGGCAAGGGCGTAGAGGCTGTCGAAGGCCAACCCGACGCCGACGAGGATCGCACCCAGCATGGCGAATTGCCCGGACACGCCGCCGGCGTCGGTCTGGATGAACTGCGGCAGCAGGACCGAGCAGAACAGCAAAGCCTTGGGGTTCAGCAGGTTGGTCAACAGGCCGCGCAGAATGTCCGCGAGGTAGGATGCGGCACCCCTCTCCCCTTGTGCTCCCGCTGCACCGCCCGCGGCAGCGGGGCTGAATGGCGGCATGCGCAGGACGCCGATGCCCAGCCAGACCAGATAGGCGGCTCCGGCGATGCGGAGGAGGTCGAAGACCGCGGGTGCGGTGCGCAGCAGCGCCGCCAGCCCCAAGGCGGCCAGCGCCACATGGGTGGCCCGCGCCATCGCCAACCCCAACGCCGTCGCCAGTGCATGCCGCCGACCCCGCCGCGCCCCCGTCTGCAACAGCAAGAGCATGTCGGCTCCCGGCACCAGATAGGCCACCGCCAGCGCGGCGATGAAGATCGAAAGTCCCGGCATTTCCGCCTCCCTCGTCCGAAATCGATGACCGAATTTAGCTCCGGGAGCGCTGGCAGGTCCTTGCGAGTTACGCTGCCGAGGCGCAGCATCCTGGTGGATCATGCCAAGAAACTAACGATCAACATAAAGGTCGTGCCAATCATGAAGTTCGATGCCATCGACCGCCGCATTCTGGCGGCCTTGCAGCGCGACGCCCGGCTGACCAATGTCGAATTGGCCGAGGAGGTCGGATTGTCGCCATCCCCCTGCCTGCGCCGGGTCCGTCTGCTGGAGGAAGCCGGCGTCATCGCCGGTTACCATGCCTCGCTCGACCGCAAGGCCGTCGGCCTTGGCCTGACGGTGTTCGTCGGCATCAAGGTGGAGCGCCACCACGACCGCGAGGCGACCGCATTTCGCGAAGCGGTGAAGGCGCTGCCGGAGGTCGTGTCCTGTCATCTGGTCTCGGGGGAGTCCGACTTTCTGCTTCAGGTCGTCGGTCCGGAACTGGCCGGGTACGAGAAATTCCTGCTGGGAACCCTGTTGAAGCTGCCGGGCGTCGCTGACATCCGCAGCAACTTCGCAATCCAGACGGTCAAGGCCGGCGGCGCGTTGCCGCTCGACCATCTGCCGGCGCCCCACCCGCCGGCCGACGGCAAGACCTGACCAGACCTGACACCGCCTGTCGGTTCCGTTCACCATACGTACCCAAAGACTGGCCCCCACCGCCATGTCTTGCTACTCTCGGCCTTATCATACCGCCGGACCGAGAAGGCCACGGGTCAGCCATCATGACCACCGCTCTGCACAGCGTCTGCCGCGACTGCGCCGCCGCCCTCCCCGGCGCAGGATCGGGTGACGTGACGCGCTGCCCGAAATGCGGCAGCCGGCGGCTGTTCCGCCATGCCGAGCTGCACAGCCTGCCCATCGGTCACATCGACTGCGACAGCTTCTACGCCACCGTGGAGAAGCGCGACCGGCCGGAGCTGGCCAGCCGTCCGGTGATCGTCGGCGGCGACGACCATCGCGGGGTGGTCGCCGCCTGCTGCTATATCGCGCGGATATCGGGTGTGCGCTCGGCCATGACGATCCGCGAGGCGCTGGACCGCTGCCCCGACGCCACCATCATCCGCCCCAACATCGCCAAATACAAAGAGGTCGGCCATCGGGCCCGCGAGATCATGGAGGCCTTCACCCCGCTGGTCGAGCCGATCAGCATCGACGAGGCCTATCTCGACCTGACCGGCGTGGAAGACCGCCTCAGCATCAGCCCGGCCCAGGCGCTGGTGGAGATCGTCCGCCGCTTCGAGCGGGAACTGCGCATCACCGCCTCCATCGGCCTCAGCTACAACAAGCTGCTGGCGAAGATCGCGTCCGACCTCGACAAGCCGCGCGGCTTCTCCGCACTCGGCCGGGCGGAGGCGGCGGCCTTCCTGGCGCCCAAGCGGGTCACCATCCTGTGGGGCGTCGGCCCGGCGCTGGAGCGCAAGCTGTTCGCCGACGGCATCACCCGCGTCGGTGACCTTCAGGACAGGGACGAGCATTGGCTGGTCAAGCGCTACGGCGCCATGGGCCGGGTGCTCTACAGCTACGCCCGCGGCGAGGATTCCCGCCGGGTCCATCCCGAGTCGCCGAGCAAGAGCATCTCGTCGGAGGAAACCTTCGACTGGGACGTGACCACCCTGCCCGCCCTGGCGCAGGAGCTGCGCCCGCTGGCCGACAAGGTCGCCCGCCGGCTGGAGCGCGAGGGGCTGCTCGGCCGCAGCGTGGTGCTGAAGCTGAAGACCAAGGATTTCCAGCAGCTGACCCGCTCCCGCCGGGTGGAGCCGACCCGCTCGGCCGAAGCGATCCTGGCGGCCGGCGTCGCCCTGTTGGAGCGCGAGGTCGATGGCCGCGCCTTCCGCCTGATCGGCATCGGCTGCACCGACCTGACCCACCCGGAAACCGCGCCCGACCCGGAACTCGACCTGTTCGGGTGAAGGGGGGCTCAGTGCATCGCTTCCGCGACCATATTGGCATCACGGTTGCGTTTTCGGCGATAGGCTTGGCAAGCGAACACTTGAGCATCTCCCCCGCGTCGACCCGTGGGGCTTGTTGGAACTCCTGGCGCCCCACACTGCCTTACAATCCGATCCGGGTATGGACAGGTACGATGCGGATCAGCGCTTTGACGCCATGGCCACCGCCAGCGGAGTAGCGGCCACCAAGACGCGGACAATGGGGTCGGGATCGAGGAGACCAGTGCCGAGGAGGATGAAGGCGAGGGTGGTCAAGCAGGCGATAGGATGGCGCACTAAGGCATGCTTTAGGATGGACATGGGCGGGGTCCTTTTGGGGATTGCGCGCCGCTTCTGGCCAATAAAAAAGCCGCGGCTCACGCTTGGTTTCACAAGCGCTAGCTGCGACCCATCCAGGCCCGCTTTGCCCCGCCGCCAAGACTTCCTGACGGTCTCCAGTTGCTTGCCTTTGGCTCGCAGGAGCATCCCCCCGTAGCGCATCCACGCGCGAACACCAAAGATACCGACCCAACAAGCATCTAATGGCTAGATAGATCCGGCCATAATCTCTGTCAAGAGAGGCAAAAACAGCGTCGACATTTTTCCTGAGACATCCATGGCATTGTTTGGCGCCGTGAACCTTCGGTGAAATGATCGCAAAGCCGAGACCGTGAGAGCGATCGGCTAACTGTGGGGAAAGGTATACCAGAGCACGGCTGCACTCATCTTCGAACCGTGCCCTCGACTCCCAGACAATTCGCACAGTTTCGCGCTGTAGACGGCCTCCGCTTTCAGTCCGCCCGATCCTCCTGCACCGGCAGGCTGCCGGCGCGCACGACGCTGCGGATGGCGAAGCTCGACTGGATGCGCACCACGCCGGGCAGGCGCGACAGCGAGTCCTTGTAGATGCGGTCGTAATCGCCCGGATCCTGCGCCACCACCCGCAGCAGATAGTCGGAACTGCCGGACAGCAGATAGCACTCCCGCACCTCCGGACAGCGGCGGACGGCGGCGTCGAAGCGGCGCAGATACTCGTCGGTCTGCCGCTCCAGCGTGATCTGGACGATGACGGTGACCGACTTTTCGTCATCCGCCGTCTCGATGATGGCGGTATAGCCGCGGATGACGCCGGAATGCTCCAGCATGTGCAGGCGGCGCAGGCAGGCGGAGGGCGACAGCCCGACCTCCGCCGCCAGCTTGGCGTTGCTCATCCGGCCGTCCTTGCGGAGAAGGCGCAGGATCTTGTGGTCCAGGGCGTCCAGGGCGTGCATGCAACTTTATTCGAAGACGTGGTGGATCGTGTGAAAGCTCCACCACACTATGGGGGATTCATGCAAGGCTTTGCAGAGATTCACCCGCTTCGCCAGCCGTATAGTGACATCGCTGAGACAATCCGCCCCACCGATGGTTTCCTGGGATACCAGATGGTTCTGCTGGATTCGATTGGCCGGATTGACTGAAACGGGCGTTCGGATCGGGGAGATCTCGCATGGTCACGCGCATCGGCGTTCCCAAGGAAATCAAGAACCACGAGTACCGCGTCGGGCTGACGCCGGCATCTGTCCGCGAACTGGCGGCGGACGGCCATTCCCTGCTGGTGCAGAGCGGCGCCGGCGCCGAGATCGGCTTTTCCGACGAGGCCTACCGTGCGGCAGGCGCCGAGATCGCTGAAACCGCCGAGGAGGTCTTTGCGAAGGCCGAGCTTATCGTGAAGGTCAAGGAGCCGCAGCCGGCGGAATGTCGCAGGCTGCGGCCGGATCAGGTGCTGTTCACCTATCTGCACCTCGCCCCCGATCCCGAACAGGCCCGGCTGCTGATGGACAGCGGCTGCACCGCCATCGCCTATGAAACCGTCACCGACCGTGCCGGCCGCCTGCCGCTGCTGGCGCCGATGTCGGAGATCGCCGGCCGCATGGCGATCCAGGTCGGCGCCGTCGCCTTGCAGAAGAGCAACGGCGGCTCCGGCATCCTGCTGGGCGGCGTGCCCGGCGTGCTCCCCGGCAAGGTTCTGGTCATCGGCGGCGGCGTGGTCGGCGCCAACGCCGCCCGCATGGCAATGGGGTTGGGCGCCGACGTGACCATCGCCGACCGCTCCATGCCGCGGCTGGCCCAACTCGACGACCTGTTCGGACCGCGGCTGAAGACCGTCTATGCGTCCGCCGACACGCTCGACCGGCTGGTCGCCGATGCCGATCTGGTGATCGGCGCCGTGCTGGTGCCGGGCGCCGCCGCGCCGAAACTGGTGCGCCGCGACCAGCTGGCCGGCATGCGCCGCGGCTCGGTTCTGGTGGACGTCGCCATCGACCAGGGCGGCTGTTTCGAGACCAGCCACGCCACCACCCATTCCGACCCGACCTATGTGGTGGACGGCGTCGTGCATTATTGCGTCGCCAACATGCCGGGTGCGGTCGCCCGCACCAGCACCGAGGCGCTGAACCACGCCACCCTGCCCTTCGTCCAGGCGCTGGCCGGCAAGGGCTGGAAACGGGCGCTGGCCGAGGATCCGCACCTGCTGGCCGGGCTGAACGTCCAGGCCGGCCGGCTGACCCATCCGGCGGTGGCCGAGGCGCTTGCACAGCCCTTCACCGACCCGCGCGAAACGGTCGGCGGATGATGTGAACAGCTGTTGACAATAAACTGAACGATATTTCTCGAAAACGCAAAGGGCAGAAATTTTGAACGGAAAAGGCGCGATGCTTCGGAACGATTGTTGTTTTTTTCGACCCTTGGAAAGAGAGTGTTGCGCCTACGGATCAAGTTGCATTACCTGTCTGTCACAAGAAAAAGGGTAACATATGCAACCGGTGCTTAAGTGCCGGGGCCAAAGACCAAGAACAGTTTTGAACAGGGTAAGGCACGGCGCCTTTTGCCGACTGGTGCTGTCTGGACGGTCACTCCGCCCGAACTGGCCCGCGATTCACAACAGGATGTCCGGCAACGATGCCGGTGGGGACGCCACGGCTGCAAGCCCGTGCCGCGCAAGTGGGAGCTGTTGACCATGGTCGAACGACGGAATGCCGCTCGGGTGCATGACCGCACCCCCGCGACCTCGTCGCGTATCCGGATGGCGTCTGCCTGGATGCCCGTCCGGATGAAGGCCGGCCTTATCCCGGCTCCCTGCATGCCGGCCCGCAGCGGTCCCCTGTAACGAATTCGCCCGAAGCCCCGCCGGATCCCGCATCCGGCGGGGCTTCGGCAAGAACCGGGTGCGGCGGCGGGATTCCAAGCGTCCCCTGCCTCGGTCCTGGATGTTCTCCCCCGTTCATCCGGATCGGAACTCCGCTGCCGCACACGGCTTAAATCCAGTTTTTGCCCGGTTTTCGCGTGCCTGCCTATTCGTTGATCTGGGAGAGTGGGAGAAGCCTGCCTGATGGAATATTTTCTTCAGCAATTGATCAACGGCTTGTCGCTTGGAGCGATCTACGGCCTGATCGCGATCGGCTACACGATGGTGTACGGCATCATCGGGATGATCAACTTCGCCCATGGCGAGATTTACATGATCGGCTCCTTCGTGGCGCTGATCACCTTCCTGGCCATCGGCGCGCTCGGCATCACCTGGGTGCCGTTGGCGCTGCTGATCATGCTGCTCGCCTCCATGCTGTTCACCAGCGTCTATGGCTGGACGGTCGAGCGCATCGCCTATCGGCCGCTGCGCTCCTCGCCGCGGCTGGCGCCGCTGATCTCCGCCATCGGCATGTCGATCTTCCTGCAGAACTACATCCAGATCCTCCAGGGCGCCCGCTCCAAGCCGCTGCAGCCCATCCTGCCCGGCAACCTCACCCTGATGGACGGCGCCGTCTCCGTCAGCTACGTGCGCCTCGCCACCATCATCATCACGCTGGTCCTCATGGTCGGCTTCACCATGCTGATCAACCGCACCTCGCTGGGACGCGCCCAGCGCGCCTGCGAGCAGGACAAGAAGATGGCCGGCCTGCTCGGCGTCAACGTCGACCGCGTCATCTCGTTGACCTTCGTCATGGGCGCCGCGCTCGCCGCCGTCGCCGGCATGATGGTGCTGCTGATCTATGGCGTCATCGACTTCTACATCGGCTTCCTGGCCGGGGTGAAAAGCTTCACCGCCGCCGTGCTCGGCGGGGTCGGCTCGCTGCCCGGCGCCATGCTCGGCGGCGTGGTCATCGGCCTGATCGAGGCCTTCTGGTCCGGCTATGTCGGCTCCGAATGGAAGGACGTCGCAACCTTCTCCATCCTCGTCCTCGTCCTGATCTTCCGGCCCACCGGCCTGCTCGGCCGGCCCGAGATCGAGAAGGTGTAAGCGCCATGACCACCCATTCCAACACCGTCTCATCCGGCGCACGCACCGCACCGCGCGGCGTCGACTGGGCCGCCACCATCAAGGACGCCGGCCTCGCCGCCTTCGTGGCATTGCTGTTGACCGTGCCGCTGGTCGGCCTGCGCACCGTCGACCGCCCCACTGGCCTCGGCATCGAAGCCCGGCCGGAGGAGGTGGTCGCCTCCCTCCTGCTGGTCTTCCTCGGCCGCCTCGGGCTCGGGCTGATCCGCCAGGGCATGGCGCTGCCGGTGCTGGTCCTGGCGCTCCTTTGCGCCGGCGTCGGGCTGGTGCTGCCGATGCCGACCCAGGTGCTGCGCCTGGTGCTGGTGCTGGGCGGCGGCGTCATCGCGCTGCGCGCCGCCATGACGGTCGCCACCGGCCGCTCCAAGCTGTCCCAGGCCGACCGCGACAAGCGCATGGACCGCGTCGCCGCCAAGGTGCAGCACGCCAGCAAATACATCGGCCCGGTCGCCGTGGTCTTCGCCGCCATCCTGCCGATGACGCCGCTGGCCGACCGCATGCTGCTGGACATCGGCATCCTGCTGCTGACCTACATCATGCTGGGCTGGGGCCTGAACATCGTCGTCGGCCTCGCCGGCCTGCTCGACCTCGGCTATGTCGCCTTCTACGCCGTCGGCGCCTATTCCTACGCGCTGCTCGCCCATTACTTCGGCCTCAGCTTCTGGCTCTGCCTGCCGCTGGCGGGCCTGCTCGCCGCCTGCTCGGGCGTGCTGCTGGGATTCCCCGTCCTGCGGCTGCGCGGCGACTATTTCGCCATCGTGACCTTGGGCTTCGGCGAGATCATCCGCATCATCCTGGTCAACTGGTACCAGTTCACCGGCGGCCCGAACGGCATCTCCGGCATCCCGCGGCCGAGCTTCTTCGGCATCGCCGACTTCTCCCGCACGCCCTCCGAGGGCATGGCCGCCTTCCACGAGCTGTTCGGGCTGGAGTTCTCGCCGCTCCACCGCATCGTCTTCCTCTACTACCTCATCCTGGCGCTCGCGCTGGTGGTGAACCTGTTCACGCTCAGGGTGCGCAAGCTGCCGCTGGGCCGGGCCTGGGAAGCACTGCGCGAGGACGACATCGCCTGCGCGTCGCTCGGCATCAACCGCACCAACATGAAGCTGGCGGCCTTCGCCATCGCGGCGATGTTCGGCGGCTTCGCCGGCTCCTTCTTCGCCACGCGCCAGGGCTTCATCAGCCCGGAGAGCTTCACCTTCATCGAGTCGGCGATCATCCTGGCCATCGTGGTGCTGGGCGGCATGGGCAGCCAGATCGGCGTGGTGGTCGCCACCCTGCTGGTGATCGGCCTGCCCGAAGCGTTCCGCGAGCTGGCCGACTACCGCATGCTGGCGTTTGGCGCCGGCATGGTGGTGATCATGCTGTGGCGTCCGCGCGGCCTGCTGGCCCACCGCGACCCGACCATCCTCCTGCACGCCAACTCCCATGGGGCCAAGAAGCCCGCCGCGGGAGCCGTGAAATGAGCGCCGTCATGACTGAAAAGCCGCTTCTCAGCGTCGAACACCTGACCATGCGCTTCGGCGGTCTGGTGGCGAACAACGACGTGTCGTTCGAGGCGCGGGCGGGCGAGATCACCGCGCTGATCGGCCCGAACGGCGCCGGCAAGACGACGCTGTTCAACTGCGTCACCGGCTTCTACACGCCCACCGTGGGGCGGCTGACGCTACGTCATCCCGCCGGCAAGGAGTTCCTGCTGGAGCGGATGCCGGGCTACCGCATCGCCCAGCTGGCGGGTGTGGCGCGCACCTTCCAGAACATCCGGCTGTTCAGCGGCATGAGCGTTCTGGAGAACCTGATCGTCGCCCAGCACAACAAGCTGATGCGGGCGTCCGGCTTCGCCATCGCCGGCCTGCTCGGCCTGCCCGGCTTCCGCAAGGCCGAGCATGAGGCGGTGGAGCTGGCGAAATACTGGCTGGACCGGGTCCGCCTGACCGAGTTCGCCGACTGGGAGGCCGGCAATCTGCCCTACGGCGCCCAGCGCCGTCTGGAGATCGCGCGGGCGATGTGCACCGAGCCGGTGCTGCTGTGCCTGGACGAGCCGGCGGCCGGCCTGAACCCGCGCGAGTCGGGGGAGCTGGCCGAGATCCTGACCTTCATCCGCGACGTGCAGACGCCGCAGGGCCACCGCACCGGCGTGTTGCTGATCGAGCATGACATGAGCGTGGTGATGCGCATTTCCGACCATGTGGTGGTGCTGGACTATGGCCGGAAGATTTCCGACGGCACACCGGAGCATGTGAAGAACGACCCGGCGGTGATCCGCGCCTATCTGGGCGAGGACGAGGACGAGGCGCTGCCGCCGGAGGTCGCCGCCGACCTGAACATCGCGCCCACCGCCGGCCAGAAGGGAGCCTGAGCCATGCTGAAGGTATCGGGCGTCCACACCTTCTACGGCGCCATCGAGGCGCTGAAGGGGATCGACATCGAGATCGGCGCCGGCGAGATCGTCTCGCTGATCGGCGCCAACGGGGCGGGCAAGTCGACGCTGCTGATGACGATCTGCGGCAGTCCGCGGGCGCGCCAGGGCCGGGTGTTCTTCGAGGGCGAGGACATCACCGACCTCCCCACCCACGAGATCGTGCGGCGCGGCATCGCGCAGAGCCCGGAAGGCCGACGCATCTTCCCGCGCATGACGGTGCTGGAGAATCTCCAGATGGGCTCCATCGTGGCGCAGCCCGGCAGCTTCGAGCGCGAGCTTGAGCGGGTGTTGACGCTGTTCCCGCGGCTGAAGGAGCGCATCAACCAGCGCGCCGGGACGATGTCGGGCGGCGAGCAGCAGATGCTGGCGATCGGGCGGGCCTTGATGAGCCAGCCGCGTCTTCTGCTGCTGGACGAGCCGTCGCTGGGACTGGCGCCGCTGATCGTGAAGCAGATCTTCCAGGTGATCCAGGAGATCAACCGGGAACAGAAGATGACGGTGTTCATGGTGGAGCAGAACGCCTTCCATGCGCTGAAGCTGGCGCACCGGGCCTATGTGATGGTGACGGGGAAGATCACGATGACGGGGACCGGGGCGCAGCTTCTGGCCGACCCGGAGGTCCGCGCGGCCTATCTGGAAGGGGGACACTGAGATGGAAACGATCCTCGGCTCTTCGCTTCCGGTGTTCGTGTTCCTGACGCTTCTGGTGTTCGGCGGCTGCGGGGTTCTGACCGGGCAGACGTTGGCGGAAGGCTGGAAGCCGGTCTCCAGCGTGCTGGCCTATTCGCTGTTGCTGGGGGTGGGCGACCGCTTCCTGGCCTGGGGCCTGTTCGGCGAGCAGCTTCTGTCGCTGTGGGGCTTCATCGTCCACACCGTCGTGATCGGGCTGATCACGCTCACCGCACACCGCATCGCCATCGCTCGCCGCATGGTCAACCAGTATCCGTGGTTGTACGAGACTGCCGGCCCCTTCGGCTGGCGGGAGCGCAACCCGGCCCGCGGCTGAAGCGGTTCCGAAAAAGCACGGCAGAAAAAGAATTGAAGCCGGATTTGTAAAACTTCCGGCACGAAAAGGCGCCGCTTCGTCCAAGCGACGGCGGCGCCTTCACTTTGTCCGAGCCGGACCACGACTTTGGGATTGCCGCGACAACTGGCAATCTTCCGAAAGTCAGAGAAGAAGATCATGGTGCAGACCATGATGTGCTGTTACAATATCATTTAAATTTTGCAATTCGTTGACGCTTTTATGGCGGACGCCGGCCTTGCCGGCGGTGCTTCGCCGTGCCCTGCGTCGTGCCTCCATGGGTGCCTTGACGGGTGCCTCCATGGCCGGCGGCCGGGCGGGAAGCGGAGGCGGCACGGGAAGGGGCAAGAGCATGGCAGTGGACAAGGCGGCCGCATCCCGGCCGCGACGGTTCTGGAGCGTGGGACGGAAGGTGACGGCGGCCTTCGTCGCGGCCATCGTCGGCGGCTTCATCGTCATCATGGGGCTCCAGGCCAAGATGCAGTATGACGACGCGGTGCGGCTCGCCACGCACGACGCCCGCGTCAAGACGGACATGCTGGCCAACGCCACCAAGACCAGCTTCGTCGCCGGCGACGGCGCCTCCATCGAGACGGAGTTCATGCCGCTGGCCGACAGCGGCGAGGTCCAGCTCGCTTCGCTGCGGGCGGCGACTGCCGCCGGCACGCTCGCCGACTTCTCCAACCAGCGCTTCGCCAAATACGATCTCAGGGCCGACCAGGATCTGGTCGAGGCGGTGCTGGCCGGCAAGGGCGCGCAGACCCGCCCGGCCAACGGCCACATCGTGGTGACGGTGCCGGTGGTGACCGGCAAGAGCAACCGGCTGGTCGGCGCCCTCCAGATCGCCTGGAGCCTGGACCAGCAGGTCGACGCCATCGCCGCCCAGATGCGCAACCAGATCGCCATCTGCCTGATCGCACTGGTGGTGCAGATCGCCCTGCTGAACGTCCTGCTCGGCCGCATCGTCATCCGCCCGCTGCGCGCCATGTCGGCGGCGATGGCGAAGCTGGCCGACGGCGACACCGCGGTGGAGGTGCCCGGCAACGGCCGTTCCGACGAGATCGGCGCCATGGCCGGCTCGGTCACCGTCTTCCGCGACAATGCCCGCGCCATCGAGCGCATGCACGCGGCCCAGGCCGAAGCCGACGCCAAGGCGGAAGCGGCCAAGCGCGCAGCATTGCTCGACCTCGCCGACCGTTTCCAGGGCACGGTGAAGCGTCTGGTCGAGGGCATCGCCGAGTCGGCCTCCGGCATGGCCGACAGCGCCGACCGCATGGCCGCGGTGGTGGGCGAGGCGACCAGCCAGACCCGCAACGTCGCCCGCGAATCCGACGACATCCAGTCCAACGTCCGCTCCGCCGCGGCGGCGGCGACCGAACTCGCCAGCTCCATCGGCGGCATTTCCGATCAGGTCGGCCATTCCGCCCGCATCGCCGGCGAGGCGGTGTCGCACACCGACCGCACCAACGCCACCGTCCAGGGTCTGATCGCCAACGCCGAGCGCATCGGTCAGGTGATCGGGCTGATCCACGCCATCGCCAAGCAGACCAACCTGCTGGCGCTGAATGCCACCATCGAGGCGGCGCGGGCGGGCGAAGCCGGCAAGGGCTTCGCCGTGGTGGCGACCGAGGTGAAGGGGCTGGCCGACCAGACCGCCAAGGCCACCGACGAGATCGCCGCCCAGGTGAACGCCATGCAGTCGGTGACCCGTGAGGCCGCCGACGCCATCGGCGCCATCGGTTCGACCATCACCGAAATCGACGGCATTTCCGGCACCATCACCCAGTCGGTGCAGGAACAGAACGCCGCCACCCAGGAGATCGCGCGGGCGGTGGAGATGGCGGCACTCGGCACCCAGGACGTGTCGGCCACCATCGCCGCCCTGGCCCAGACGGCGGAGAGCGCCGGCAGCACCGCGCTCGGCGTCCAGGACGCCGCCCGCGGCCTGTCCGGCCAGACCCGCGCCCTGGCGACCGAGGTGGAGCGCTTCCTGACCGAGGTGCGCCAGCAGGCGAACGGAGACGTGAGAGCGGCGTAAGGTCCCTGACGGCGGGGCTCACCCCAGCAGCAGGAACCCCGCTCCGGTGCCGATCAGGGCGCCCGCCCACAACAGGTCGAAATTCACCCAGCCGCGGCGCAGGATGCCGAGCCCGACGGTCTCGAAGACCGCCAGCCCGATGACGGCGATCACCGTCAGCATCGCCGCCATATGCACCAGAACCACCGCCAGCCCGGCCGCCGCCGATCCCAGTGCGGCGACCGGGCCGGTCATCTCCGCCCCCGGTCCGCACAGAGACAGCGCCATCAGCTGCGCCGGCGCCAGCATGCCCAGCAGCAGGGGCAGGATCATCAGCCCGGCCCCGTGGGCCGACGCCATCAGGAAGGACCAGAGCGTCAGCCCGGCAAAGCCGGTGCGCATGCCGACCCGCAGCCGGTGGCGGTATCCGCGCACAAGCCGGTAGAGGCCGAAGCCGATCAGGAGGGCGGGCGTGACGAGCCTCAGCGGAGCCGTCGTGACGACCAGCTGCATGATGGCGAAGCCCGCCACCACCACCAGCACCGACAGGGCGTGGCCCAGCGCGATGGGGGGCAGAGCCCTGATGACGGCGCCCCGCCGCCCTTCCTGAAGACCGAGAGCCACGGCGAAGAGCCATCCCATCGCCGGGTTCACTCCATGAAAGGCGCCGAGCCCGGCCAGCGCCAGCCATTGCCAGGGGTCATCCATGGAGAAGCGTCCCTCAGACGGCGGTCATGGATAGCAGTAGGAATCCGAAGAGGCGTCGCCGCCTTCCAGCCGGATCTGGTGACCGCGGAACTCGTCGTCGAAGCGCAGGAAGAACCGCTCGTCGATGGTCAGGCCGCCGTCGGGATCGGCATCGAGCTTGACCATCCAGCTCTTGATGCCGTCCGGGTAGAACTGGTCGTCCCAGCTCCGGTACAGCGAGTTGGTGAAGTAGACCCGCTTGCCGTCACGGCTGACCTCGACCATCTGCGGGCCGCCGTTGAGGGTGCCGCCATCGGCATCGCCGCCGGGATGGCGGCTGCGCCCGACGATCCCTCCCAACCGCACCGAGCCGGTCAGCCTGGGCTGGAACGGATCGGAGACGTCGTACCGCCGCATCTCCCCCGTGCCCCAGCAGGACACGTAGAGCCAGCGGTCGTCCAGCGACAGGTCGATGTCGGTGACGAGCGGCGGCACCGCCTTGAAGCCCTTGAGCAGCGGCGGCAGCTGATCCGGGTCCGCCGGTTCGGCCGGGATGTCGATCACCTTCCGCATGGCCCACCGGCCGGACCTGCTGCCGTCAGCCTCGCGATGCCAAAGCCAGATCGACGAGGACAGGTCGGACAGGTTTACCACGGCATTCATGAACCCATGGGCCCTGGTCGGGTCGTGGGCCGGCCGCAGTTCGAGCGCCAGCTGGTACTCCGGCCCCAAATCGATGGTCTGCCGGTGCCGGCGCTTGCGCAGATCCCAGAAATGGACCTGATGGCCGTATTTCGCACCGAGCAGCAGTTCGGGGTTCAGCCCGCCCTCGATCATGTCGGGCGTGCCCCATTCGCTGGTGATCATCGTATCCTGTGCGAGATGCCACCACACATCGTAGGCCAGGAACTGCGGGCCGCGGTCGATCTCCCACTGGCCGAGCACCTCGAAGGTTTCGTGGTCCATCAGGAAGACGCCGCCCGGCCCGCCGCCATCGCCCTTCCCGTTGCCGAGCGCGCTGACATAGATGCCTTCCGGTCCGCAATGCAGCGTGTGCGGGCGGGAATAATTGGCGCGCGCCGCGAGTTCCTCGGGCTCGATGACCTTGACGATTTTGGGGTTGGCCGGATCGGGCTTGGTGTCCAGGATGTGGATGCGCGACGACCGCAGCCCGGGCACGATCAGGTACCGCCGCTCCACATGCGGATGCGGGGCGTAGGGGCACAGGGCGGAACTGCAGGCGTTCCAGCCGAAATGGTGCAGCTCGTCACCGGCATTCGGCATGTCGACCCGTCGAAGGAGCCGGCCGTAGCTGGCCGAGGATGGATCGACATCGACCACCCCCAGCGCATCCGGCCCCCCTGCGACATTCAGCATCGCCACATAGGCCAGCCGCTCCGGAGCGGCCTGCATCGCCATGCGTGGCGAGGGGTAGAAACTGGGATCAGGAGTCCAGGTTGCCATGGAAATTCCTCCCAAACCGGCATGCGCCGAATTGGAAAGGATATCTCAGCCTTGACAGACACAGGCTGAGGAAAACGGGGAGCATTGTCTATATACCGAGGCGACAATCACCCCAATTCCGAAGTAGGTTTCGGAGCGGACCAGCCAAGCTCCCGGAGCGCCCGGCGTACAATGGAAAAATTCCCGCCTCGGGATGAAGGAAGCCGGTATCGGCCGAGAACAGGAGTTTGCTCCGGGAATCCGCAACCACACCGATTCCCGCAACGTCCCCGCACATCTGCCGCATCGCGATGGCTTCCCTCCCCTCCCCGGCACCGGGCGGATTTGCGATCCGTCCGATGCCGCCGGCAACGCATGCGTTGGCGCGAGAGGCGGGAAAGGGGATGGATTTTCCGCTTAGAAGAACGCCTGCAGGCCCGTCTGCGCCCGGCCCAGGATCAGGGCATGGACATCGTGGGTGCCTTCGTAGGTGTTCACCGTCTCCAGGTTCACCATATGGCGGATGACCTGGAATTCCTCGGAGATGCCGTTGCCGCCGTGCATGTCGCGGGCGACGCGGGCGATGTCGAGCGCCTTGCCGCAATTGTTGCGCTTGATCAGCGAGATGGCTTCCGGCGACCAGCTGCCGTCGTCCATCATGCGGCCGACGCGCAGGCAGGCCTGGAGGCCCAGCGTGATCTCCGTCATCATGTCGGCCAGCTTCTTCTGGACCAGCTGGGTCTGGGCCAGCGGACGGCCGAACTGCTTGCGGTCCAGCGTGTACTGGCGGGCGGCGTGCCAGCAGAACTCCGCGGCCCCCAGCACGCCCCAGGCGATGCCGTAGCGCGCCTTGTTCAGGCAGCCGAACGGACCGCCCAGGCCCGACACGTTGGGCAGCAGGTTCTCGTCGGGGACGAAGGCCTCGTCCAGCACGATCTCGCCGGTGACGGACGAGCGCAGCGACAGCTTGCCCTCGATCTTCGGCGTCGAGAAGCCCTTGGTCCCGCGCTCGACCACGAAGCCCTTGATCTTGTTGTCATGGGCGTCCGACTTCGCCCAGACGACGGCGAGGTCGGCGATGGGGGAGTTGGTGATCCACATCTTGGAGCCCGACAGCAGATAACCGCCGTCGACCTTGGTGGCGCGGGTCTTCATGCCGCCGGGGTCGGAGCCGTGGTCCGGCTCGGTCAGGCCGAAGCAGCCGATCAGCTCGCCGGTGGCCAGACGCGGCAGCCACTTCTTCTTCTGCTCCTCGCTGCCGTACGAATAGATCGGGTGCATGACCAGCGAGGACTGCACCGACATGGCGGAGCGGTAGCCGCTGTCCACCCGCTCGACCTCGCGGGCGACCAGGCCGTAGGCGACGTGGCTGACGCCCGGCCCGCCATACTCCTCCGGAATGGTCGGACCGAGCAGGCCCAGCTCGCCCATCTCGGTCATGATCTCGCGGTCGAACCGCTCCTCGCGGAAGGCGGAGATGACACGGGGCTGCAACCGGTCCTGGCAGTAGGCGCGGGCGCTGTCGCGCACCAGCTTCTCATCCTCGGTCAGCTGGGATTCAAGGAGGAAGGCGTCGTCCCACTGGATGCTCTGCACGGTGCGTCTCCTGGTCGTGTCACAGGGCGGTTGATCCGCCGGTCATCGATGGGCCGCCGTCCAAACGGCTGGTCATCGGCCAGCCATCGATTGAAACGCACTCTGCCGCGCCGGCGCCATAGCTGCAAACACATATTTTCTATCATAGCCATAACGTTCCTATATGGCTCAAAAGAAACAGTCGCTATGTCGCACGGTTCCATAAAAGTTTTAACGTGAAGCTTACCATTTCCTATGCAATTTTGCCGACGGCACCGTAACCGCCCCCTACCCAACGGACACCCCGCACGTGTTTGCTGCATTGCAACCAATAACCGCTTTCGCCGGTTTTCCCCTGTTGCTGGGCCTTGCTTTGCTTACGCTTCTGCACGAAGACGTTGCAATTGCGGTTGGAGCGAGCCTCGTCAGCGTCGGCACCGTCAGCATCGGCGTGACCGCCATCACGCTGCTGTGTGGGATTGTTATCGGCGATTTGTTCATTTATGTCCTTGGACTATTGTCCCTGCGGATCAGTTGGATCCGGCGGCGGACCGAAGGTCCTATGCTTGAACGCTGCCGCGGAGCCTTGCAGAGGAACCTGTTGCCGACCTTGGTGACTTGCCGGCTGGTTCCCGGCGTCTTGTTCCCGACCTACTTCGCCTGCGGCGTGATGCGGGTGCCGTTCCTGCGCTTCATCGCCATCACGCTGGCGACCGCCGGGGTGCATGTCGGGCTGCTGCTGACGCTGATGACCTCGTCGCTCGAAGCGGCGGCGATCCAGGTGCAGGTGATCGGCATCGGCTGCGCCGCGCTGCTGATGATCCTGCGCACCAAGCGGGCGCAGTCCGTCGTCCGCGCGCTGTTCGCCCGCATCCGGGCGGTGCTGGAACCGCTGCTGCCCGAGGCCCTGCGCGACGCGCTGCACGGCAGCCCGACCCCGCGCGCCATCGCCCTGCCCGGCCTGCCGGTGGTGCCGGCCGGTGCCCCCACCATCGGCTGGGCGGAGCGCATCCCGCCGCTGCTGTTCTACATCCCGCTGGTGGCGCAGTGGCTGGCGCTCGGCGTCCGCTACCGCAGCCTGTCGCTGCCGACCGCCGCCAACCCGTCCATCGAGGCGGGCGGGCTGCTCGGCGAATCGAAGATCGCCTGCATGGACCTGATCGGGCCGGAGGCGCGCCGATGGGCGGCGAAGTCCGTCGCCCTGGTCAACCGCCCGTCGCTGACCCCGGCGCAGCTGGAGTCGCTGGCATCGGGCGCCGGCCTGTCCTTCCCGCTGGTCGCCAAGCCGGACATCGGCTGGCGCGGCATCGGCGTGCGGCTGGTGCGCGACGCCGCCGATCTCCGCACCTATCTCCACGGCTTCCCGGCCGACGTCCGGCTGATCCTGCAGGAGCATGTGCCTTATGCCGGCGAGGCCGGCATCTTCTATGTCCGCAAGCCGGGGGAACGGCACGGGCGCATCTTCTCCATGACCTTCCGCTATTACCCGCATGTGGTGGGCGACGGCCGCTCCACCCTGCGCCAGCTGATCGCCGCCGATCCGCGCGCCTCCTGGAAGGCCGAGCTGCACCACGAGGCGCTGGCCGACCGGCTGGACGAGGTGCCGGAAGCCGGGCGCACGGTGCGGCTGTCGCTGGTCGGCAGCAGCCGGGTCGGCGGCCTCTACAAGGATGCCTGCGGCCATGTCACCGCGACGCTGACCGCGCGCTTCGACGAGATCGCCGACCAGATGCCGGGCTTCCATTTCGGCCGCTTCGACGTGCGCTTCGCCTCGGTGGAGCGGCTGGCGGTGGGCGAGGATTTCCGCATCATCGAGGTGAACGGCGCCGGGGCCGAGGCCATCCACATGTGGGACCCGGAATTCAGGCTGGGCGACGCCTACGCCACCCTGTTCCACCAGCAGGCGCTGATGTTCGAGGTGGCGGACGCCTGCCGGTCCGCCGGGGCGCAGCCGCTGACCGCGCTGGAATTGGTACGCTATCAGCGCCGCCAGCAGACCTTGCTTCCGCTCTATCCCGCCTCCAACTGAACGGGCGTGCGCATCGCCGCACGCCAATCGGTTGGAGACGAGATGCGCGGCAGCCTGACCCATCTGCGCAACCGCCCGTCACTGAGCGGGGCGCTGGCCGTAGCATTGCTGGCCGGGGGCCTCGCCGCCGTCTGGCTGCGCCCCACCACCGCGGTGCTGACCGGCTGGGATTGCGGGGTCGCCGCCTACATCCTGCTGGCCGGCATCCTGATGAGCCGGGCCACGGTGGCGTCGATGCGCCGGCGGGCCAGGCTGCTCGACCCCGGCAAATGGGGGGTGCTGGCCGGGGCGGTGCTGGCCTCGCTCGCGGCGCTGGTCGCCATCGTGGCGGAGCTGGTGTCGGCCAAGGGCTCCCCGCACGAAGGGATGGCGGCGGTGCTGTCGGGGGTGACGGTCCTGCTGTCCTGGGGCTTCCTGCATGTCTTCTTCGCCCAGCATTACGCCCATGATTATTGGCTGGGCGGGCAGTCGGGCCAGGACCGCAGCCTGGATTTTCCCGGCAACGACGCGCCGGATTACCTGGAGTTCCTCTATTTCAGCTTCACCGTCGGCATGACCGCGCAGGTGTCCGACGTGACCACCCGCGGCGCCGGCATGCGCCGTCTGGTGCTGATGCACGGCGCGCTCTCCTTCCTGTTCAACACCGCGGTGCTGGCGCTGGGCGTCAATCTGGCCGCCGGACTGGTCAGCTAGGGGCGGTTCAGGCTCCCTCTCCCGCCCTGGGAGAGGGATGGGGCCCATGCGCAGCATGGGAAGGGTGAGGGGTGATCCAAGGATCAGGAATCCATGTCCGAATAACCCCTCACCCTCCCCACTTCGTGGGCCCCCTCCCTCTCCCGGGGCGGGAGAGGGCGTTTATCGCCATACGCGATAGACCTGCCTCGAACAGTAGGAACCCCTTCCCGGCCGCGCGATCTACGCTACTCTCATCGGATCGAACGCCACGCTTCGCGACGCAAGGCCATGCCGACCCCTCCGTTCCCCGCCCGTGCCTTTTCCTTGCGTCTCCGCTGGCCGGCCCGGCTCCGGGCGGCGACGCTGATTTTGCTGCTGGGGCTGCTGTCGCTCGGCTTGGCGTTCGCCGAGGCGTCGGCCCAGACCGCGGCACAGCCTCCCGCCCAAACCACCGCCCCACCCCCCGCTGCCACACCCGCGGCGCCCGCCCCGACCGGCACCGCACCGCCCACACCCGCACCGCCCTCCGCAGCCGCCAGCGCGGCCGACGGCATGATGATGCTGATGCTCAGCGAGGGGCGCGACCGCATGGCGGGGTTCCGCGGCAAGCTTGCCAAGCGGCTGCGCGCCACGCCCGCGATCCCGTCGGCCATCGTCGCCACCCTGAAGGCCCAGAGCCCGACCGGCGAGCCCGCCTATTTCCTGCAAGTCATCGCCCTGACCTTCGCCCTGATGGCGGCCGGCCATGGCGTGCAGCATCTCGTCTATCAGCGGCCGGTCGCCCGCCGCCTGCTGCCGCCGCCGGCCGAGCCGAGGCCGGGCGGCTCCATACTGGCCGCCCGCTTTCCCCGTCTGGTGGCGCACGCGCTGCTGACGCTGGTCGGCATGCTGCTTGCCACGCTGATCGCCTTCGGGCTCGCCACCGCGCTGGTGCCGGAGCCGACGCCGATGACCGAGAAGACGGTCATCCTCGCCGGGGCCGGCTATCTGCTGGTCTGGGCCATCGCCCTGTTCTGGCGGCTGGTGATGCCGCCCGGGGCGGCGGCGGATGCCGGCGTGGCCCCGGCGGTGCGCCGGCTGCGGCGCGACCTGACCGCCAGCGGCGCCGTGGGCGTCGCCCTGATGATCGGCACCATCTGGCTGGAGGCGCTGGGCATGCCCTACGACCCGCACGCGGTGCTGGTCGCGCTGTTCGGGCTGCTCACCGTGCTGGCGACGGTCGGCGCGCTCTATGCCAACCGCCGGACGGTCGAGCGCGCCTTCCTGGCCGGGCGACCGGCGACGACAGTGGCGCCGCTGGAACGGCTGACCCTGCGCCTGTGGTTTCCGGCGGTCCTGGTTTATTTCGCCTATGCCCTGGCGACGCTGGTCAACCGCCTGATCCTGGGCTGGCCGACCGAACTGCCGCTGCTGCTCGGCGCCTATGCCGTCGCCGCGGCGATCCTGGCCGTCTATGCCACCGTCACCTATGCCACCGAATGGCTGTTCCACCATCGCCGCACCCTGTGGCGGCCGTTGGAGGAAAGCCGGGAGGGAGCGCCGGACGGCGACGGCCAATTCCCCGACACTCCCAGGCCCGCCACCCTCGACAGTTACGAGGCGCTGGCCCGGCGGGTGGCGGGCATCCTCGCCGCCGCCGCCGGGGTGGCGGTGACCCTGTCGGTGTGGAACATCCCGCGCATGCACGGCGATGCGGCGGACAAGCTCATCAGCATCATGACGGTCTGCCTGATCGGCTACGTCGCCTATCACGGCGTCCGCATCTGGATCGACCGCCGGATCGCCGAGGAGGGGCCCACCCCCGGCGTCATTCCCGGCGACGAGGGAAGCGGCCACGGCTCGGCCAGCCGGCTGGCGACGCTGCTGCCACTCGTGCGCAACTTCATCCTGCTGTCGATTATCGGCGCCATCCTGCTCAGCGTCCTGATGGATCTCGGCGTCAACATCGCACCGCTGTTCGCCGGGGCGGGTGTGGCCGGCATCGCCATCGGCTTCGGCGCGCAGACGCTGATCCGCGACATCTTCTCCGGCGCCTTCTTCCTGATCGACGACGCCTTCCGCAAGGGCGAATACATCGAGATCGGCGCCATCCGCGGCACGGTGGAGAAGATCTCTGTGCGTTCGATGCAGCTGCGCCATCATCGCGGCCCGCTGCACACCGTCCCCTTCGGCGAGATCCACCAGCTGACCAACTATTCGCGCGACTGGGTGATCATGAAGCTGCCGCTGCGCATCACCTACGACACCGACGTCGAGAAGGTGCGCAAGCACATCAAGCAGCTGGGCCAGATGCTGCTCGACGACCCCGATCTGGGGCCGAAATTCCTCCAGCCGCTGAAATCGCAGGGCGTCATCCAGATGGAGGACTCCGCGATGATCCTCCGCGTCAAGTTCATGACCCGGCCCGGCGACCAGTGGGAGATCCGCAAGCGGGTCTATCAGGAACTCAACGCCCTGTTCCGCCGCGAGGGCATCCGCTTCGCCAATCGCGAGGTGACGGTCCGCTTCGCCGGCGAGGCGACAGCGACCAGCCGCAGCGGCGATCCCACTGGCGGCGATCCGGTGACGATGCAGATCGGCGAGGAGGAACGCACCCTGGCCGCCGGCGCCGTCCTGCACGCGCTGGGCGAGGACATGCCGGACGCCAAGCCCGCAGCCGGACGGCGCCTGAAACCTTAAACGCTCTCCCCGCTGCCGCGCAGGACTTCCAGGAAGCGGTCCAGCACCAGATTGGGCTGGGCCCCCTTCTTGGTCACCACCTGGAACTCCAGGGCATGGCGGTAGGTGCCGGGCAGCAGCGCCCGCATCATGCCGCGCTCGACCCATTGCCGCGCGTAATGGATGGGCAGGAAGCCGACATAGCATCCGGTCAGGATCAGGAACGCCACCCCCTCGCGGTCGGTGGCCGTCGCGGTGTTGTTCAGCTCATGGGGAAGCTGCGCCTGGGTCGGCGCCACCGCGTCGGCCGCTTCGACATCCTCCCGCGTCACAGCCCCCTCGGGACGGTCGAACAGCGGATGGCCATCGCCGCAATAAAGCAGCGATTCCTCGCTGTAGAGCGGCAGGCCGGCCAGCCCCGGCAGGCCGCGGCGGACCGGGACGACGCCGACATGCAGCTGCCCGTCCAGCACGCCGCGCTCGATCTCGTTGGGCGGGATCATGCGGATGTTGACCCGGACCTCCGGCGCCAGCTGCTTCAGGCCGCGCAGCGCGTGGGTCACCCGCATCTGCGGCATGGTGACGAGGTTGTCGGTGATGCCGATGTTCAATTCGCCGCGCAGCCGGCGATGGACCGTGTTGATCTCGCTGCGGAAACTCTCGGTGCTGGCGAGCAGGCGCAAGCTCGCCTCATAGGCCAGCCGCCCCTCCTCCGTCAGCCGGAAGCCCGCCCGCCCGCGCCAGCACAGCGTCAGGCCGAGCCGGCGCTCCAGATCGGCCATATGCTGGCTGATCGCGGCGCGGCTGATGTTCAGCTCCACCTCGGCGGCGGAGAAGCCGCCGCACTCCACCACCGTCCGGAACACGCGCAGCAGACGGATGTCGGCATCGCTGATCGGGGCCATCGACCGGGCCGGCTTGCTCATACTGGTGCCTGGGAAAGTTAAGCGGGAAAGTTAAGCGAATGGTTACGTGAAGTTCTTCCACTTTGGATTTGATGGCAACCGGGAACCGCTCACACTGGCTGCCGAACGCGCCCCTGACAATGCGCCCCCCCAATCGAACCGGGAGAACAGCGGATGGCCCCCCTCGACAACGATCACGCCCACGCCAGTGCTCATGCCCTTGGCACGGCTGCCGGACTGACGCGCGAGGAGCTTGACGCGCACTGGATGCCCTTCACCGCCAACCGCGAGTTCAAGAAGAACCCGCGCATCATGACGAAGGCGGAGGGCGCCTGGTACTGGGACGCGCAGGGCCGCAAGATCTATGACAGCCTGTCCGGCCTGTGGTGCAGCGGCGCCGGCCATTGCCGCCGCGAGATCGCCGACGCGGTGGCGCAGCAGATCGCCACGCTCGACTACAGTCCGGCCTTCCAGCACGGCCACACCGCCGCCTTCAAGCTGGCGCACAAGCTGGCCTCGATGACGCCGGCCGGGTTGGATCATGTCTTCTTCGTCAATTCCGGGTCGGAGGCCGCCGACACCTCGCTGAAGATGGCGCGGGCCTATTGGCGGATGAAGGGGCAGCCGGCCAAGACCAAGCTGATCGGCCGGGTGAAGGGCTATCACGGCGTCAATTTCGGCGGCACCAGCCTGGGCGGCATCGTCGGCAACCGCAAGCTGTTCGGCACCGGCGTCGATGCCGACCATTTGCCGCACACCCTGCTGCCGCAGAACCTGTTCACCAAGGGCATGCCGGACGAGGGCGCCCATCTGGCCGACGCGCTGGAGGATCTGGTGGCTCTGCACGACGCCTCCAACATCGCCGCGGTGGTGGTGGAGCCGATGGCCGGGTCGGCCGGCGTGCTGCCGCCGCCCAAGGGCTATCTCCAGCGCCTGCGCGAGATCTGCACCAAGCACGGCATCCTGCTGATCTTCGACGAGGTCATCACCGGTTTCGGCCGCATGGGCACCGCCTTCGGCGCCGATTATTTCGGCGTGGTCCCCGACATCATGAACGTCGCCAAGGGCCTGACCAACGGTGCGGTGCCGATGGGTGCCGTGGTCGCCAGCCGCGAGATCTACCAGACCTTCATGGACAATGGCGGCCCTGAGTATCTGGTGGAGTTCCCGCACGGCTACACCTATTCCGCCCACCCGGTCGCCTGCGCCGCCGGTCTGGCCGCGCTGGAGCTGTTCGAGCGCGAGAAGCTGGCCGACAAGGCCGCGGCGCTGATGCCGCATTTCGAAGGGCTGATCCACGGGCTGAAGGGGCTGAAGAACGTCGCCGATATCCGCAACTGCGGCCTTGCCGGCGCCGTCACCATCGCAGCCCTGCCCGGCGAGCCGGCCCGCCGGCCCTACGAGATCGCCATGAAGTGCTGGGACGCCGGCTATTACGTGCGCTACGGCGGCGACACCCTCCAGTTCGGCCCGCATTTCATCAGCGAGCGCGAGGATCTCGACCGGCTGTTCAACGTCGTCGCCGACGCGATCCAGGCGACCGCGTAACGGCGCGCCATCGGCGCGGCCCCCCTCTCCCGCAAGGCGGGGAAAGGGGGGCCGCGCACTCCGCACATCGAAATCTCCCCAGGAACCGCTCCATGCCCATCGTTCCGCACCTGATCGGCGGCAAGACCGACGCCCCGGCCGACAGCCGCACCGCCGACATCGTCAATCCCGCCACCGGCGAGATCGCCGGTCAGGTGGCGCTCGCCAGCCGCAAGACGGTCGAGGAGGCGATATCCGCCGCCGAGGCCGCCTTCCCGGCCTGGCGCGCGACGCCGCCGGCCAAGCGCGCCCGCGTCATGTTCCGCTTCAAGCAGTTGCTGGAGGAGAATGCGCAGCGCGTCTGCGCCCTGATCACGGCGGAGCACGGCAAGGTGCTGGACGACGCCTTCGGCGAGCTGACCCGCGGCATCGAGAATGTCGAATATGCCTGCGGCGTGCCGGAGCTGCTGAAGGGCGAGTTCTCCAAGAATGTCGGCCCCAGCATCGACAGCTGGTCGGAATTCCAGCCGCTGGGCGTCGTCGCCGGCATCACGCCCTTCAATTTCCCGGCGATGGTCCCGCTGTGGATGTACCCCATCGCCATCGCCTGCGGGAACACCTTCATCCTCAAGCCGTCGGAGCGCGACCCGAGTGCGGCGCTCTATGTCGCCCAGCTGGCTGAGGAGGCCGGCCTGCCGCCGGGCGTGCTGAACGTCGTCAACGGCGACAAGGAGGCGGTGGACACGCTGCTGACCGACCCGCGGGTGCAGGGCGTCAGCTTCGTCGGCTCCACCCCCATCGCCGAATATGTCTATGCGACCGCCACCGCTCATGGAAAGCGGGTGCAGGCGCTGGGCGGGGCCAAGAACCACGCCATCGTCATGCCCGACGCGGACCTCGACAACGCGGTCAGCGCGCTGATGGGGGCGGCCTACGGCTCCTGCGGCGAGCGCTGCATGGCGATCTCCGTCGTCGTCGCGGTGGGCGACGAGGTGGCCGACCGGCTGCGGGACAAGCTGTCGGTGGCGCTCCGCGACCTCAAGGTCGGCGCCGGCACGTCCGCCGGCTGCGAGATGGGGCCGCTGGTCACCCGCGCCCATTACGAGAAGGTGAAGGCCTACGTCGACCAGGGCGTCGCCGAGGGCGCCGAGCTGGCGGTGGACGGCCGCGGGCTGGTGGTGCCCGGCCATGAGAACGGCAATTTCCTGGGCGGCTGCCTGTTCGACCGCGTCACCCCGGACATGACCATCTACCGGGAGGAGATCTTCGGCCCGGTCCTCTGCCTCGTCCGCGTCAAGACGATGCAGGAGGGCATGGACCTGATCGACGCCCACGAATACGGCAACGGCACCTGCCTGTTCACCCGCGACGGCGAGGCCGCCCGCTATTTCAGCGACATGATCAAGGTCGGCATGGTCGGCATCAACGTGCCGCTGCCGGTTCCGGTCGCCTATCACAGCTTCGGCGGCTGGAAGCGGTCGCTGTTCGGCGATCTGTCGGCCTACGGTCCGGACGGCGTGCGCTTCTACACCCGCCGCAAGACCGTGACCCAGCGCTGGCCGACCGGCGGCGTCCGCGAAGGCGCCCAGTTCGCCTTCCCGTCGATGAAGTAAAGATCCGTCAGTAATATGGAGCGGCGGCGGGACGCCGCCCCGCCGCCGCTCCACCACCGGTGACTCTACCGCCGATGACTTTGCGGCTTCACCGCGCGGGTTTCGCCCCCGCCAGGATCAGGTCGAGGCCGGCAAGGAACGCCTCCCGCTCGTCATGCGTCCGCACCTGCTCCGCAAGCAGGTGAACGAACGGGTATTCCCCAGGATCGCGCCGGGTCCAGCGCTCGACGATTGCAGCGAGGATGGCCGGCCGCTCCGACGCGCAGAACTTGTGGCGCGCCGCAGCCGCGGTCTGCGCGGCGGTGCCCAGGAGATACTGGACGAACGCCGACACGCAGTGGAAGAGCGACGCGCGCGGAACGCCCAACAGATCGAACTGCGCGCTGCTGCGCTCGAAAACCTCCACCATGGCCGGCTGCCACGGCTCCCTGGCGAGCTGGGTGCCGACCCATGGATGCGCCTCGATGGCGTCGAAGACGCTCAAGGCGATGGCGCGCAGGGCGTCCGCCGGATCGGACCCGCCCGCGGTTTCGGCCAACGCACGGGACAGCACGGTCTCGGTTGCCGCGGAGAGCAGCGCGTCCTTGTCCGGGATATGCCAGTAGATCGCCCCGCTTCCGGTCGACAGCCGGTTTGCCAGCGCGCGGAAGGTCAAGGCGCGCTCCCCCTCTCCATCGAGAAGCCCGATGGCGGATGCAACGATCCGCTCCTTGGAAAGCGCATCCTCCCGCCGCTCGGGAGTCTTGGGTCTTGGTTCCATGCCTCATCTTGACATGATTGGAACAACGTTCCAATGAATAGTCATGGAACGCCGTTCCAGAGCAAGGAGAGAGCGCAATGGAGCAAGCCGTCGTCATCATCGGCGCTGGATTGGGTGGACTGACGCTGGCCCGTGTCCTCCATGTCCATGGCATCCCCTCAATCGTCTACGAGGCGGAGGCCGGGGCGGAAAGCCGGACCCAGGGCGGCCAGCTCGACATCCACGACCACAACGGCCAGCGCGCACTCGCAGCCGCCGGCCTCACCGAGGCGTTCCGGTCGATCATTCACGAGGGCGCCGAAGCGACGCGCGTGCTGGACCGCACCGGCACCGTGCTCCTCGACCTCCCCGACGACGGACAGAACCGGCGCCCCGAAGTCCTGCGCGGCGATCTGCGCAGGCTGCTCCTCGATTCCCTGCCGGAGGGCACGGTGCGGTGGGGCAGGAAACTCGCCGGCGCCTCGTCCCTCGGCGATGGGCGGCACGAGGTCCTGTTCGCGGATGGAAGCACCGCGACCGCCGGCCTTCTCGTCGGGGCGGACGGTGCATGGTCCAGGGTGAGGCCGCTGCTGTCCGATGCCACGCCCCGCTATGCCGGCGCGACCTTCATCGAGACGTACCTGCACGATGTGGACAGCCGGCATCCCCGGTCCGCGGCGGCGGTCGGCGCCGGAGCGATGTTCGTCCCGGCACCGGGCAGAGCCATCTTCGCCCACCGGGAGGCCGGAGACGTGCTGCATGTCTATGTGGAGCTGAAGCGGCCGGCGGAGTGGTTCTCCGGGATCGACTTTGACGATCCGGCGGCGAAGGGCCTTGTCGCGGCGGAGTTCGACGGCTGGGCGCCGGAGCTGACCGCCCTCATCACCGGGAGCGACACGCCGCTGGTTCCCCGCATGGTCCACACGCTTCCCATCGGACACCGATGGCGGCGGGTTCCCGGCGTGACGCTGCTGGGAGATGCCGCGCATCTGATGCCGCCGTCCGGCGAAGGTGCCAATCTGGCGATGCTGGACGGCGCCGAACTGGCCGGCGCCCTGGTTCGGCATGCCGGGGATGTCGAGGCGGCGCTTGCCGCCTATGAGGAGCCGATGTTCGCCCGCGCCGCCCAGGAGGCCGTGGACGCCCATCGGATGCTGGAGTTCTGCCTGGGGGACGATGCGCCGTCGGGCTTCATCGACATGATGAGGAGCGTGTCGGAACCGGATATGCGGCCATCGTGATGGGAAGCAGGCTTACGGTTCGTTTCAGAGGCCGGCCGGCCGGCCCGGCCGCTGCCGCCACAGCTTGACGGCGCAGACGGCCAGCGGCACCGACAGGGTCGCCCAGCACAGCCAGTCCCACACGCCGTCGCCCAGGATGGCGGCCGCCAGCCCGACGACGGACAGCACGGCCAGCGCGGCCGGAATGCGCCAAACCCCGCTCATGCCTTGCTCCCCAGCTTGGCGCCCGATGCATTTCTGTCCGATGCCGACCGCGCCCGCGGCCGTTTCAGCCAGACGACGAAGCCGGTCACCGTCACCACGCCGGTGACGATGGTGAACAGCGCCCAGATGATCTGCAACGGCAGCCCGCCGTAATCGCCGAAATGGAACGGCCCCGACAGCATCAGCACCGTCATGTACCAGGGCGTGCCGGCCGCCTCGGCGACCACGCCGGTCTCGGCATCGACCAGGGCGACGCTGAGCAGCCGCTGCGTCAATTCGGTGTGGCCGCGCACCAGCACGCTGAAATGGCGGCTGCCGGCATATTCGTTGCCGGGATAGGCGATGAAGGCCAGATCCTTGCCAGGGAAGGCGGCCAGCCCGGCCGCGGCCACTTGGTCGATGGGCACCGCCGGTCCGGTCATCGGCTCCGGATGGCGGGCGGTCATCGCCGCCAGCTCGGTCTTCTGCCAATAGCCGGTGATCAGCGGCGAGAAGGACAGGATGGCGCCGGTCAGCCCGACGACAAAGGCCCAGACCAGCGTCGCCACGCCGAACAGGTTGTGCAGGTCGATGTTGCCGATCCGCGTCCCACGCCCGAAGCGCAGGATGCCGAAGGCCAGCTTCTTCATGAAGGGGCCGTAGACCACCAGCCCGCTGACCGTGCTGACCACGAACAGCAGCCCCATCACCCCGACGAACATCTGGCCGGCGAAGCCGGTGAACAGGTCGACATGCAGCTTCAAAAGGAAGCCGACCAGCGTCTCCTCCGGCTGCTTCAGCATCTGGTTGGCGCCGGTGAAGCCGTTCAGCACCACCCAGCGGCCCAGATCGAAGCCGCGCTCCTCCGGCGGGCCCAGGTAGATGTAGTTGACCGCCTTGTCCTCCGGATCGAAGGACAGCAGCTTGGGCACCAGCGCCGGGTCGGCCTTCTGCGCGATGTCGACCAGCGACTGGAGCGGCAGGCGGGCCTGCCCCTCCGTGTAGCTGCTGTCCAACTCCTCCCCCATCAGATGCTGGATCTCGTGGTGGAACACCAGGATCAGCCCGGTCACGCAGAGGATCAGCAGGTTCGCCGAGCAGATCAGGCTGGTCCAGCGGTGGACGAGGCGCCAGCCCCGCAGGCTCGCAGGCGTCATGACGGCTTCCTTTGCCAAGGGGGAAGGAGGGACGGCAAGGGTGGCTTACCAGCGGTAGCGCAGGCCGGCGGTCACCGTCCGGCGATAGCCGTAGGCGCACCATTCGCCGTAGTAGCAGGAGGCGACATACTCCTTGTCGAACAGGTTCTTGCCGTTGACGGTGACCTCCGCCCCCTGGAGCTTGGACGACAGCGCCCCCAGATCGTAGGACACCGTGGCGTCAACCAGGGTGAAGGACGGCACCTTGAAGGTGTTGGCCGTATTGGCCGTGCTGCCGGTGTAGCGCAGGCCGGCGCCGACGCCGAGGCCGGTCAGCGCCGTTCCTTCCGGCATGTGGTACATCGCCCAGGCCGACGCCTGATGGCGCGGCACCGCGGCCAGGCGCTTGCCCTCCAGCCCGTCATTGTCCTTGGTGTATTTGGTGTCGAGGTAGGTGTAGGCGCCGATCAGCTCCAGCTCCTTGGTGACGCCGACCTTGGCCTCCAGCTCGACGCCGCGCGACCGCGCCTCGCCGCTCTGGATGGAGAAGCCGGGGTGGACGGGATCGCTGGTCAGCAGGTTGCTGCGGGTCAGGTCGAACACTGCCGCGGTGAACAGGCTGTTCAGGCCGGGCGGCTGGTACTTCACGCCGATCTCGTACTGGGTCCCCTCCTCCGGCTTGAAGGGTTTGCCGCCGAAATCGACGCCGCTGCTGGGCGTGAAGGATTCGGCATAGCTGACATAGGGGGCGATGCCGTTCTCGAAGACGTAGGTCAGGCCGGCGCGGCCGGTCCAGGCCTGATCGGACTGGGTGCTGCTGCCCGACGCGGTGGTCGAGGTGGTCTTCGCCCAGTCACGGCGGCCGGCGACCGTCAGGACGAAGCCACCCAGCTTCATCTGGTCCTGGAGATAGACGCCGGTCTGGCGCCCGTCGATGTCGGTGCGATAGACCGCCGGCGGGGTGACGGCGATGCCGTAGACCGGGTTGAAGACGTCGATGGACGGCGCCATCCCGAAGCCGGCGGTGTAATGCCCGTCCAGCCGCTGGTGATCGACGCCGGCCAGCACGGTGTGGCCGACCGGGCCGGTGGAGAAGCGCCCTTCGATCTGGTTGTCGAAGGCGTAGGCGTTCATCTCCTCCCGCGAGGTGGCGACGCCGCGGAAGAGGCTGCGGTTGTCGGTGTCGAGGCCGTTGGCGTACAGGCTGTCGTAGGCGACCTTGGCGTTCAGCCAGCGCCCGTTCAGCCGGACGGTCCAGGCGTCGCCCAGCTTCTTGTCGAAGGCGTAGCCGACCGAGGCCTGACGGCGGTCGAACTTCTCGTAATTCGGGTCGCCGTCATAGAAATCGACCGGGATCCTGCCCAGCGGGTTCGACAGCACCGTGCCCTGCGGCGGAATGCCGCCATAGGAATTGCCCTTGGGGTCATGCTGGTAGAAGCCCAGCAGGGTCAGGCTGGTCTCGGCATCCGGCTTCCAGGTGAAGGACGGCGCGACGGCGATGCGTTCGTTCTCCGTCATCCGGATCTGGCCGTCCTCGCTGAGGCCGACGGCGGTCAGGCGGTAGAGGAACTTGCCGTCCTTGTCGATGGGGCCGGAAAAGTCGGCGGTGCCGCGCCAATGGTTGTCGGTGCCGTATTCGACCCCGACCTCGTTCAGCGCGGTGGCGGTCGGACGCTTGGAAACCTGATTGATCAGGCCGCCGGGCTGCGCCTGCCCGTACAGAACGGAGGTCGGGCCCTTCAGCACCTCCGCCCGTTCCAGCAGATAGGGGTCGATCTGCGGCGCCGCGTAGTAGAGCGACTGGAGCCTCAGCCCGTTCAGATAGGTGTCGGCGTCGAAGCCGCGGATCTTCAGCTGGTCATAACGGGTCGCCACCGCGCCGCGGGTCTCCGCCGTCACGCCGGCGGTGTAGCGCACCACCTGATTCAGCGTCTGCGCATTCTGGTCACGGATCTGGTCGGCCGGAATGACGGAGATCGACTGCGGCGTCTCGATCAGCGGGGTGTCGGTCTTGGTGCCGGTCGCCTGCTGATTGGCGACATAGCCGGTCACCGGCGTCAGCGCCGTTTCGCCCTGCCCGGTCACCGTCACCGCCGGCATCTGCACGGCAGCGCCGTCGGCGCCCTGCGCACCGGCAGTCTGTGCCCCCGCCACCGCCGGCACCATCAGCCCGCCCAGCACCATGGCGCCGAACGCCGCCCCCCGCGACACCCGGCCGCCGTCCACTCGTCTCTTCACGTGATTGCCCCCGACACGAATAAGAATCATTCGCAGTTATTGGCCCTGATAATGCAAATGATTCTTATCTTCAATACCTATTCGCGTATGTGACGCGACAATCGCATCATGCCGGCGACGCATCGCGGAAAGGGCCGCGTCTGCCTTTTCGGGCGTCCGGCGGAACGGCCGTCATCACCGATGAGCAGCCACTATGACAGAGCGCACCCACCCTCTGCGGGCAGGCACCTTCTTGACTTGTAAAATGCGATCTATCATATTGATATTTCGTTGTGATTTTCTTTGGATGTCAACTCATGGCGACGCCGATGAACGGAACCTTGCCGATGCGGCTCCTGCACGACCTGCGGCGCAGCGGCGTTGCGACCGTCGCGTCCGGGACCCTGGTCGGGCGTTACGGGTCCGCATCGACGGTAAGCCGTGCGCTCAGGAAACTGGTTGCCGCCGAGAAAATCGAACCCATCCAGCGCGGCCTCTACCGCATCCTGCCGGACAGGGAACCGCGTCTTGCTTTCAACCGGGCCTGGAGCAATCCCGGCGGCACCTTCGACCCCGACCACCTGATCGCCATGACGCTTTCCCGGCCGACGTTCAGGGACGTCGCCCGGCTTTGCAAATCCTACGGCGTCGCCCGGGTGCGCCGCGTTCTGGACAGCCTCGAAGCGGACAAGGACGTTCCTTCGGCCCTGGCGTCGGAGTGGCAGCATCGTCTGAACAACATCGAGAAGGGGTTCCGCGATGCTGCGCGTCGACTGCCTGCCGGGCGAAACCAAGCGGCTGCTTGAGGCTATCTCGTCCTGTCCGGAGATCGGTCAATTCACGCTGATCGGGGGCACGGCCCTGGCGCTGGCATGGGGGCACCGCCGCAGCGAGGATCTCGATTTCGCCATCCCCGGAACCCGACTGCCGCGCGACGGCTGCCGGGCCATTCTCGACCGCCTCGCTGCCCAGGGCTGGCGGATCTCGGACATCTCCAGCGAGATGGCGCGCATGTATGCCGAAAACGACGGAGACGACCTTGCCGACACCCAGCAGGATTGGCTCTGCCAGACTGGTGGAGCGGAGACAGGCGTCAAGCTGACCTTCTTCGCCGATTATTCGCCGAAGCGGCACGAAGCCTACGCGCTGGAGCCGTCGCGCCTGGGGTGCGTCAAGGCGATGCCGCCGGATGGCATTTTCCTGCTCAAATCCCAGCTCATCCTGCGTCGGACGACATCGCGCGACCTGTTTGATCTTTGGTCGTTCCTTGAGCGGGGCAAGACCATCGGCGATATCCTCGCCGCCGCGAAGCAGGAGAACCCCTATCTCTCCTATGAGAAACTCCGTACCCATTTGCTGCCGTCGCGCCTGCCCCGCACCGATCCGGGCCTGACGGCTCTGGTCGATGACGGTCCTGCGGACTTCGATTCCCTCAAGTCCGCGATCACCCGGCATCTGGACCGATACGAGGAAGCCCTTGCGGCGGAGATCCTGGTAAACGACCGCACCGATCCGGCGGGCGACGCCACCCCGTAAACGCTGCCATCGCCGCGATCCGCCGCAAAGGGGCGGGTATCCCCGCGCAAAAAAATCTTCGCCACCCCCCGACGAATCCGCCCCGCCGGCCCGTATCAGGGACGGACAGAAAGACCGGGGCGGCGGAAAGCGCCGTCCGGTCGGATGTCGGGACAAGCGTCGGAACAGGTCATGACGATTCGTTGGAAGCCGGTGGTCACCGGCGTTGTTCTTGCCGGACTGGTCGGCGGCGTCGGTTACGCGGTTCAGCAGAAGCTGGCCCCTCCGGCCGCGACGCAGCCGGGCCAGCCCCCCGGCCCCGGCGGCCCTCCCGGCGGCGGCCCAGGCGGCGGTCCCAGCGGTGGTCCGGGCGGTGCGCGCAACAGTGTGGTGGCGGTACAGGCCGGCACCGTGGCGCGCGAGGACGTGCCGATCTGGTTCGACGGCATCGGCACCGTCCAGGCCTTCAACACGGTCACCGTGCGCGCCCGCGTCGACGGCGAGCTTCAGCGCGTCTCGCTCCAGGAAGGGCAGCTCGTCAAGGCCGGCGACCTGCTGGCGACCATCGATGCCCGCCCGCTCCAGGCCCAGCTTGCCCAGGCCCAGGCGAAGAAGGCGCAGGACGAGGCGCAGCTCGCCAACGCGCGGCGCGACCTCGACCGCAACATGAGCCTGAAGGAGTTCGCCTCCCGCCAGACCGTCGACACCCAGCGCGCCCTGGTCGCCCAGTACGAGGCGCAGATCCGCGCCGACGAGGCGGCGATCGAGGCGGTGCAGGTCCAGCTGAACTACACCACCGTCACCGCCCCGCTCAGCGGCCGCATCGGCCTGCGCAACGTCGACCAGGGCAACGTGGTGCGGGCCAGCGACCAGAACGGCATCGCCACCATCACGCAGATCCAGCCCATCGCCGTCCTCTTCACCCTGCCGGAGAAGCAGCTCCAGGCGGTGCTGGCCGCCCAGGCGCAAGGGACGGTGAAAGTGGAGGCGCAGGACCGCGAAGGCCGCCGCGTGCTCGACACCGGCGCGCTGTCGGTGGTGGACAATTTGATCGACACCGGCACCGGCACCATCCGGCTCAAGGCCGAGATGCCCAACGACCCGCAGAAACTGTGGCCCGGCCAGTTCGTCAATGTCCGCCTGCTCTCCACCGTCCGCCGCGGCGCCACCACGGTGCCCGCGACCGTGGTACAGCGCGGGCCGCAGGGCACCTACGCCTATGTGATCAAGGACGACCTGACGGTGGAACAGCGCCCGATCAAGGTCGCCCGCCAGGAGGAGACCAAGGCGATCGTCGAGGAGGGACTGACCCCCGGCGAGCGGGTGGTGGTGGACGGCCAGTACCGTTTGCAGCCCGGCTCCAGGATCCGCATCGTCGAGCCCATCGCGTCGGCTGCCCCCACCGGCGCCGCCCCCGCCGGCACAGCACCGGAAGCGGCCCCCACCGGCGCCCCCGCCGGCAGGACGCAGGACCCTGCCGCGCGCGAGGAACGGCGGCGCGAACGCCAGCAGCAGCGCGAGCACAACGGCGGCGCCCCTCCCGGTGCCCCTGCCGGCCAGCCCGCCCCGCGTGAGGGACGGCAGCCCTCATGAACATCTCCGCCCCCTTCATCCTGCGGCCGGTCGCCACCGGCCTCCTGATGCTGGCGGTGGTGCTGCTGGGCCTGCTGGGCTACAGCACCCTGCCGATCTCCTCGCTGCCGACGGTCGATTTCCCGACGGTGCGCGTCACCACCCAGCTTCCGGGCGCCGCCCCCGACGTGATGGCCTCCTCGGTCACCGCGCCCCTGGAACGCCAGCTCGGCCAGATCGCCGGCATCTCCTCGATGGTGTCGACCAGCTCCTTCGGGCTGTCGGTCATCACCCTGCAATTCGACCTGACCCGCGACATCGACGCCGCCTCGCAGGACGTGCAGTCGGCGATCAGCGCCGCGTCGGGCACGCTGCCCAAGGGGCTGCCGAATCCGCCGGTCTACGACAAGGTCAACCCCGCCGACACGCCGGTGATGGTGCTGGCGCTGAGTTCGGAGTCCCTGCGGCTGGAGACCGTCAGCGACGCCGCCGACACGCTGCTGGCGCAGAAGCTGTCCCAGGTCGACGGCGTCGGCTATGTCGGGATCGAGGGGGGCTTGCGCCCCGCCGTCCGCGTGCAGGTCAACCCGGCCGCCGTCGCCGGTCTCGGCCTGACCTTGGAGGATGTGCGGACCACCATCACCCAGGCCAACGTCAACGCGCCGAAGGGCAGCTTCGACGGCCCGCGCCAGTCCTGGTCCATCGGCGTCAACGACCAGATCGAGAATGCCGCCGCCTACCGCCCGATCATCGTCGCCTACAAGAACGGCGGGCCGGTGCGGCTGACCGACATCGGCACCGTGGTCGATTCGGTGGAGAACACCCGGCTGGCGGCGTGGCATGACGGCAAGCCGGCGGTTCTGCTGAACGTGCTGCGCCAGCCCGGCGCCAACATCATCGACACGGTGGACCGCATCCACAAGCTGCTGCCCTCGCTCCAGGCGAGCCTGCCGCCGCAGATCCACATGGCGGTGCTGACCGACAGGACGGAGACCATCCGCGCCTCGGTGGTGGACGTGCAGAAGACGCTGGTGCTGACCGCCGGACTGGTGGTGCTGGTGATCTTCCTGTTCCTGCGCAAGGCGTGGGCGACGGTGATCCCGGCGGCGGCGCTGCCGCTGTCGCTGATCGGCACCTTCGGCATCATGGCGCTGTGCGGTTTCAGCCTCGACAATCTGTCGCTGATGGCGCTGACCATCGCGTCCGGCTTCGTCGTCGACGACGCCATCGTGATGATCGAGAACATCGTCCGCTACATCGAGAAGGGCGAGAAGCCGTTGCCGGCGGCGCTGAAGGGCGCCCGCCAGATCGGCTTCACCGTCGTCTCGCTGACCCTGTCGCTGATCGCGGTGTTCATCCCGCTGCTGTTCATGGGCGGGGTGGTCGGCCGGCTGTTCCGCGAGTTCGCCATCACGCTGTCCATCGCCGTGCTGGTGTCGGCGGTGATCTCGCTGACGCTGACGCCGATGATGTGCGCACGCCTGCTGAAAGCGGAGGCCGAAACCAAACCCAACGGCCTGTTCCGCTGGACCGAGCGCGGCTTCGACGCGCTGCTGAACGGCTATGCCGCCTCGCTGCGCTTCGTGCTGCGCCACCAGCCGGCGACGCTGGTCTTCACCATCGCCACGCTGGCCGCCACCCTCTACCTCTACGACGTGGTGCCCAAGGGCTTCCTGCCGCAGCAGGACACCGGCGTCATCATCGGCGTCACCGACGCCGCCCCGTCCATCTCGGTCAAGGCGATGGCGGAGCGCCAGCGCGAGGTCGCCGACATCGTCCGGCGCGACCCCGACGTCGCCGGGGTGGCGAGTTTCGTCGGCACCGGCACGGTGAACGCCACCACCAACACCGGCAATCTGACCATCGCGCTGAAGCCGCGCGACCAGCGCAGCGCCTCGGCGGAGGAGATCATCGCCCGCCTGCGCGCCGCCACCGGCGACCTGAAGGGCGTCTCGCTGTTCATGCAGGCGGTGCAGGACGTGCAGATCGACAGCCGCGTCAGCCGCACCCAGTACCAGTACGTGTTACAGGATGCCGACCCGCGCGAGTTGGAAAGCTGGACCCCGCGCCTGCTGGAGGCCTTGCGCGCCCGGCCCGAACTGACCGACGTGGCGACCGACCAGCAGCCGGATGGCTTGCAGGTCTATCTCACCATCGACCGCGACGCCGCCAGCCGCCTGCACGTCCTGCCCCAGGCCATCGACGACACGCTCTACGACGCCTTCGGCCAGCGTCAGGTCTCGACCATCTACACCCAGACCAACCAGTACCGCGTGATCCTGGAGGTCGAGCCGTCCTTCCAGATGGACCCGGCGTCCCTGTCGAAGATCTATGTGAAGGCCAGCGGCGGCACCGTCGTGCCGCTGAACGCCATCGTGTCGGTGGAGCGCAAGACCGCGCCGCTGGTCATCACCCACCAGGGCCAGTTCCCGTCCGTCACCCTGTCCTTCAACGTGGCGTACGGCGTCTCGCTGGGGGCGGCGGTGGCGGCGATCCAGCAGGCGCGCGACAGCATCGGCATGCCCGACACCGCGACCGCCCGCTTCGCCGGCACGGCGGCCGAGTTCCGCGCCTCGCTCGACACCCAGCCCTGGCTGATCCTGGCGGCGGTGGTCGCCGTCTACATCGTGCTGGGCGTGCTGTACGAGAGCACGATCCACCCGATCACCATCCTGTCGACCCTGCCGTCGGCCGGCATCGGCGCGCTGCTGGCGCTGATGGCGACCGGCCACGACCTGTCGCTGATCGCGCTGGTCGGCATCGTGCTGCTGATCGGCATCGTCAAGAAGAACGCCATCATGATGATCGACTTCGCCCTGGAGGCGGAGCGCAACCAGGGCATGGCGCCGGAACGCTCGATCTACGAGGCGTCGCTCCTGCGCTTCCGCCCGATCATGATGACCACCATGGCGGCCCTGCTCGGCGCCCTGCCGCTGGCGCTGGAGAACGGCACCGGGTCGGAGCTGCGCCGGCCGATGGGCATCGCCATCGTCGGCGGGCTGCTGCTCAGCCAGGTGCTGACGCTCTACACCACGCCGGTCGTCTATCTCTACATGGACCGTCTCGGCAGCCGGCTCGGCCGCTGGCTGCGGCCCTGGCGGCGCAAGGACGCAGCGGAGCCCGGCAATGACCGCTCGCCCGGCCGGGCGGCGGCGGAGTAGCCGGCCATGGCCTCCCTCAACCTCACCCCCCTGGCTTCGGCCGCCTCGCTTTCCGCCCTGTTCATCCGGCGGCCGGTCGGCACGTCGCTGCTGATGGTCGGGCTGATGATCCTGGGGGCGGTCGCCTACCGCTTTCTGCCGGTGGCGCCGCTGCCGCAGGTCGAATTCCCCACCATCATCGTCACCGCGTCCCTGCCCGGCGCCAGCCCGGAAACCATGGCGGCCTCCGTCGCCACGCCGCTGGAACGCCGCCTCTCCCGCATCGCCGGCGTGTCGGAGATGACCTCCAACAGCAAGCTCGGCAGCACCACCGTCGTCGTGCAGTTCGACCTGAACCGCAATGTCGAAGCGGCCTCGCGCGACGTTCAGGCCGCCATCAACGCCGCCGGCGGCGACCTGCCGGCCGATCTGCCGAGCCCGCCCAAGATGCGGCGCATCAACCCGGCCGACGCGCCGGTGATGACGCTGGCGATGACCTCGACCACGCTGGCTCCGGCGGACCTCTACAACCTCGCCGACAGCATCATCGGCCAGCGGCTGAGCCAGATCGAGGGGGTGGCCCAGGTCTCCATCAACGGGGCGGAGAAGACGGCGGTGCGCGTGCGCGTCAACGCCGCCGCCGCGGCCAACATGGGCGTCAGCCTGGAATCGATCCGCACCGTCATCTCCCAGGCGAATGCCAACGGCGCCAAGGGCAGCTTCGACGGCACTCATGAATCCTGGTCCATCGGCGCCAGCGACCAGCTGTTCGGCGCCGACGCCTACCGCAAGCTGATCGTGACCGAGAAGAGCGGCGCCACCATCCGCCTCGGCGACGTCGCCGACGTGATCGAGGCGCCGGAGAACAGCCGCACCGCCGCCTGGCAGGACGGCCACCGCGCCATCCTGATCAACATCCAGAAGCAGCCGGGCTCCAACGTGGTGGAGACGGTCGACCGCATCCGGGCGGAGCTGCCGACCCTGCGCGGCTGGATGCCGCCGGGGGTCAGCCTGTCGGTGCGCACCGACCGCACGCCGACCATCCGCGCCTCCATCGACGACGTGCAGAAGACGCTGGCGGTCACGGTGGCGCTGGTGGTGATGGTGATGGCGCTGTTCCTGCGCCGGCTGTGGGCGACGGTGATCCCGGCGGCCTCGGTGCCGCTGTCGCTGGCCGGCACCTGCGGCGTGATGTGGATCGTCGGCTACAGCCTGGACAATTTCTCACTGATGGCGCTGACCATCTCGGTCGGCTTCGTGGTGGACGACGCCATCGTCGTCATCGAGAACATCGTCCGCCACATCGAAAAGGGCACCAGGCCCTTCGAGGCGGCGGTGAAGGGCGCCCGGCAGGTCGCCTTTACCGTGGTGTCGATCAGCCTGTCGCTGATCGCCGTCTTCATTCCCATCCTGTTCATGGGCGGCATCCAGGGCCGGCTGTTCCGCGAGTTCGCGGTGGTGCTGTCGGTCGCCATCGCCGTCTCGGCGGTGGTGTCGCTGACCCTGACCCCGATGATGTGCGCCCATCTGCTGCAGCCGGAGGCCGAGCGCGGCCCCCCCGGACGCCTCGCCCGCGCGCTTTCCTGGGCCGGCGACCGGCTGTTCGGCCTCTATGCCGGCGGGCTGGACTGGGTGCTGGCCCACCGCCGCACCATGCTGGCGGCGACCTTCGCCATCATCGGCGTCAGCGTCTGGCTCTACGGGCAGGTGCCGAAGGGCTTCGTGCCGCAGCAGGACACCGGCCTGCTGATCGGCTTCAGCGACCCGCCGCCGGACATCTCCTTCCGCGCCATGGTGACGCGCCAGCGCGCCTTGCAGGACGCGGTGGCCGGCGACCCGGCGGTGGAGAGCGTCGGCGGCACCGTCGGCGGCGGCGGTCCCGGCGGCACCTATTCCGGCCAGATCTTCATCGCCCTGAAGCCGAAGGCGGAGCGCGACGACCTCGCCACCGTCACCCAGCGGCTGCGCATGCGCGCCGGCCGGGTGCCGGGGGTGCAGCTCTACCTGACGCCCGTGCAGGATATCCGCGTCGGCGGCTTCCAGGGCCGCAGCCAGTACCGCTACAGCCTTCAGGATTCCGACATCTCTGCGCTGAACGAGTGGGCGCCCAAGCTGGTCGACAAGATGCGCACCCTGCCGGAGCTGGTCGACGTCGCCAACGACCGCCAGAACGGCGGCATCCAGGCCAACGTCATCGTCGACCGCGACGCCGCCACCCGGCTCGGCGTGTCGCTCAGCGCCTTGGAATCGACGCTCTACGACGCCTTCGGCCAGCGGCAGGTCTCGACCATGTATCTGGCGCAGAACCAGCACAAGGTGGTGCTGGAGGTCGAGCCGTCGGAAGCACTCGGCCCCGACGACCTCAAGCGCATCTATGTCGCGGGCCGCAGCGGCATGGTTCCGCTGTCGGCGGTGTCGCGCGTCGTCATCGGCAACCAGGCCGCCAGCATCCAGCACCAGAGCGGTTTCCCGGTCGCCAACCTGACCTTCGACCTCGCCCCCGGCGTCTCGCTGTCCCAGGCGACCGAGCTGATCCAGCGCGCGGCCGACGACATCGGCATGCCGGCCAGCATCCGCGCCGGCTTCCAGGGCGACGCGCGCGCCTTCCAGCAATCCTCCTCCAGCCAGCCGCTGCTGATCCTGGCGGCGCTGATCACCATCTACATCGTGCTGGGCGTTCTCTACGAAAGCCTGATCCACCCGCTGACCATCCTGTCGACCCTGCCGTCGGCCGGGCTGGGGGCGCTGATCGCGCTGATCCTGACCGGCTACGACCTGTCGATCGTGGCCCTGATCGGCATCATCCTGCTGATCGGCATCGTCAAGAAGAACGCCATCATGATGATCGACTTCGCCCTGGAGGCGGAGCGCGAGCGCGGCCTGTCGCCCCTTGAGGCGATCCGCGAGGCCGGGCTGGTCCGCTTCCGCCCGATCATGATGACGACGATGGCGGCGCTGCTGGGCGCGGTTCCGCTCGCCTTCGACTTCGGCACCGGCGGCGAGATCCGCCGCCCGCTCGGCATCGCCATCATCGGCGGCCTGCTGGTCAGCCAGATGCTGACGCTCTACACGACGCCGGTGGTCTATCTGACGCTGGAACGGCTGGCCCTGCGGCGCAACCGCCGCCACGCCATCGCCGCGCCCGCGGAATAGGGGGGCGGAGGATGGCTGCGGTTCTTTCTCTTCCCGTCGCGCTGCGCTGGCGCCTCTCGACCCTGTTGGGCATAGTTCTCGCCCACGGCATGAGCGGAGCCCCGGTGGTCGAGGCGAGCGACACGGACGACGAACTGATGGGCCGCGTGGCCGGCGGCGACGCCGCCGCCTTCGACCGTCTGGCCGCCCGCCACATGCGCCGCGCCGTGGCGCTGGCCCAGCGGATGACCGGCAACCCGTCCGACGCCGACGAGATCGCGCAGGAGGCCTTCCTGCGGGTCTGGCAGCATGCCGGGCGCTGGGACGGGGGGCGCGCTGCCTTCACCACCTGGCTCTACCGCATCGTGATGAACCTCGCCATCGACCGCGGCCGCCGGCCCGGCTGGTCGCCGCTGGAGGATGCCGGCGACCTGCCCGACCAGACCCCCGACGCGCTGACCCGCATCGCCGAGCGCCAGACCGCCGAGCGGGTCAACCGGGCGCTGGCAGCATTGCCCGACCGCCAGCGCGCCGCCGTCGTGCTGTTCCACCAGGAGGGGCTCAGCCTGCGCCAGGCCGCCGAAATCCTGACCATGGGCGAAAGCGCCTTCGCCTCGCTGCTGGCCCGCGCCCGGGCCGCGCTGAAGACGGCGCTCAGCCCCGACGATCCAGCATGAGGGAGGATGCCATGACCGACGAAGACTTCCTCCGCCACCTCGACGATTACGGCGCCTCGCCGCAGCGCTGGCCGGCGGAGCTGCGCGCGGAGGCCGAAGCGGCGCTGGCCCGCTCCCCCGCCCTGCGCGCCGCCCAGGAGGACGCCGCCGCCTTCGACCGGCTGCTGACGGCCCCCGCGGCGCCGGTGGAGGATGCCCGCGTCGCCCGCCTGCTGTCCGCCGTCGGTGCCGCGGCGCGGGCCGTGCCGCAGGAGGGCGTGGTCATGCTGCTGCTCGGCCGGATGCCGCGGCGGAGGGTGGCCGGCTTCTGCGTCGCCCTGCTGGCGCTGGGCTGGCTGACCGGGGGCTGGTTCGCTGGCCATCTCGCCAGCCCGCTCCCGTCAGCGCCGCGCAGCCAGGAGCTGGCCCTGCTGAACGACGAGGTCGTCACCCTGTTCGACGGAGAGTCCCGATGAGCGGCCTCGTTGCCCCCCGTCGCCCGCAGCCCTCCCTTCTGGCCCGCCTCCGGCAAGGGATGAGCCTGCGCCGGCTGGCGCTGCTGTCGCTGGCGCTGAACCTGTTCCTGGCCGCCATGCTGGTCGGCACCACCCGCAAGCCGGCGCCCCCGCCCTTCCGGCCGATGCCCGACCGCTTCGTCGAGCATGTGGCCGCCGGCATGTCCGACGCCGACGCCGCCCGCCTGCGCGCCATCTTCGAGCCGCTGCGCCCGCGCTATGACGCGCTGACCGAGGATTATCGCGAGGAGGGGCAACGGGTGCGCAGCCTGCTTCAGGCGGAGCCTGTGGATTTCGAGTCCCTGAACGCCGCGATCGCCGCAGCCCGCGCCAAGCGCCGCCTGATCGGCGAATTGACGGAGCAGACCGTGCTGCTCGTGCTGCCCGACCTCTCGCCTGCCGGACGGTTGCGGATGGTTGGAGGATGGGGGACCGCTGGCGCCCCTGATACGCCTAAAAAATAGGCAAACCCACTCATCCACAGGCCGGATGCGCCCGCCGGAAGGATGCGGAAGATTCTGTTCGGAGTTTGCGCACACATCTATCCACAGATTCTGTGGAGAAGAAAACCGGCGAAAATTTTATCCACACAAATTCACATTCTATCATCCCCAAGTTTTATCGCCCGACTTCCCATGGATCCTTGTATCCACCACCGATCCGGCATATCCAAATAACGTGGATCAGCAAGATCGGTGGAGGATCGTCATGATCGGAGATCCGTTTCATCCAAAGAAGGCGACGATCTCTTTGCGCGTTGATCGCAGAGTCAAAGATGTCGCCAAGAATTACGCACGCCAGCGGCAGACGCCTTTGGCCGAGGTCATGCGCGACCTCTTGGCCCGCTACGTCGCCGAATGCGCGCGGGAGAATGCCCTGGCGTCCCCGGACCTGTTGAAGGACCGGCCGGCGCAATATGTGGATTTCGCAAAGCTGGAAGGCCTGATGGGCCGGCAGGAGTAGGCGCGCCCGCCTTGAGCGGATGCACCGTCACCCATACATCGACGGTGGACACGCTGCCAGGGGAAGGAGCCCCGCCATGCCGCCCACCGCCAGTTCTTCCACAGGCGCCGACAGCCTGCACGTCGCCTGCCCGCATTGCGACACGCTGAACCGCGTGCCTCGCTCCCGGCTCGGCGGCGGCAAATGCGGCCGCTGCGGCAAGGCGCTGTTCGAGGGCAAGCCGGTGGCGCTCGACGCCCGCCGCTTCGCCGCCCATGCCGAGCGTGGCGACCTGCCCCTGCTGATCGACTTCTGGGCGGGCTGGTGCGGCCCCTGCCGCGCGATGGCGCCGGCCTTCGCCCAGGCCGCGGCCCAGCTCGAACCGCAACTCCGCCTCGCCAAGATCGACACCGAGGCCTCGCCGGACCTCGCCGCCCGCTTCGCCATCCGCAGCATCCCGTCCCTGATCCTGGTCCATCGCGGCCGCGAGATCGCCCGCACCGCCGGCGCCATGCCGCTGCCGGCGCTGGTGGCGTGGGCGAGGCAGAAAATCCCCTCTCCCCCCCGGGGAGAGGGTTAGGGGGGTGCGCGGCGAGGATTTGCCCGCAAGCTCGTGCGTTTCCCGTTCCCCCTAATCCACCCTTTGAATCCCCCTCACGCCGCCCGCACCGTCGCGATGAAGGTGCCCACCTCCTTGCGCAGGCGCTCGGCTTCGACGGCCAGCTCCTGCGAGGTGCCGTGGACGCGGCCGGCAGCGTCGCCGGTTTCGTGAACCGCCGTGCTGACGCCGGCGATGTTGCTCGACACCTCTTCGGTGCCTTGGGCGGCCTGGGTCACGCTGGAGGCGATCTCGCGGGTGGCGGCGGCCTGTTCCTCGATGGCGGCGGCGATGGCGGTGGTGATCTCGCTCATGTGGCCGATGGTCTTGCCGATGCTGCCGATGGCCTTCTGGGCGCCGCCGGTGGTCTGCTGGATTTCCTGCACCTTGGCCTGGATCTCGTCGGTGGCCTTGGCGGTCTGGTTGGCCAGCGCCTTCACCTCGCTCGCCACGACGGCGAAGCCCTTGCCGGCCTCGCCGGCCCGCGCCGCCTCGATGGTGGCGTTCAGCGCCAAAAGGTTGGTTTGCGCTGCGATGCCGCTGATCAGTTCGACCACCGCGCCGATCTGCTCGGCGGCGGTGACCAGATCGCGCATGGTGCGGTCGGCGCCGGTGGCGTCGGCCACCGCCTGGGTGGCGATGCGGGTGGAGTTCTCCACCTGCTGGCCGATCTCGGAGATCGAGGCCGACAGCTCCTCCGTCGCGGTGGCGACGGTCTGCACGTTGGCCGAGGCCTGTTCGGAGGCCGAGGCGACGAGCAGCGAGCGCTCGCTCGCCTCATGCGCGGTGGCGGTCAGCTCCGTCGCGGCGTCGCGCATGCCGGTGGCGGCGTTGGCGACGGTGTCGACGATGCCCTTCACCGTCCGTTCGAAGGTGTCGGCCATCTGCATCATCGTCTGGCGGCGGTGGGCGGCGGCCTGCCGCTCGCTCTCCTCCTGCGCCTTGCGCATCCGCTCCATCTCCAGCGCGTTCGTCTTGAAGATCTGGAGCGCGCGGGCCAGCGCGCCGATCTCGTCGCGGCGGTCGTCGTCGGTGACGGTCACCGTCAGGTCGCCCTCGGCCAGCCGGCCCATTTCCCGCGTGATGTTGCCGAGCGGCCTGGTGATCGCCCGCGAGATCGCCCAGGCCAGCAGCAGGCCGAGCAGAACGGCGACCACCGTCACGGCGGTGCCGCGCGCTTCCGCCGCCGACACCTCGGCGGCGGCGGTGACCTCCAGCTGCGCCAGGAAGCTGGCGGAATGGTCGCGGATCAGGCCGATCTTGTCGCCGATCTGCTTGCCGGCCTTGCCCAGCGTCTCGCTGTTCAGCGACTTCAGCTGGTCGCTCAGCACGGCGATGCGGTCGATCCCGGTGCCATAGGCCGGCAGCTTGGCCACCGCGTCCGACAGCTTGGCCTTGACCGGGCCGTCGGCGATGCCGTTGCGCAGCGCGTCCGCCTTCCCCGTCAGGTCGCCCAGATCCTTGCGGATGCGGACCAGATCCTCCGGCTTGGTTTCGGCGACGAAGCGGGCGACCAGCACACGGACCAGCAGGAACTGTTCGCTGACGTCGGCGGCCCGCACCGTGCGGTCCAGATCGCCGCCGTCCTTCTCCGCCTTGACGGTTTCGCTCAGCGTACGGCGGATGTCGGCGCCCAGCGTGTTCACCACCGACGCGACGATGGAGTCGCGCTCGGTCCGCGCGGCGACCAGCCGGTCGAACCCGACGGTCAGCGTCTGGTGCAGGCTGGCGATCTCCTGCGCCGCCTGACGGTCGCCCGCATCGGTCATCCGCGCCGTGGCGTCCTCCAGTTTCCGGCGGAACTTGTCCATTTCGCCGCGGAAACGGTCGGCTACCGCGGCAGACCCGCTGGAGACGAACTCCTCCGCCGCCCCCAGGGCGTCGGCCATGTTCGTATCGGCCTCCGCCACCGTCATCGCCACGTGCGACTGCGCCGCATAGCGGCGGAGCGCATCGTCGCTGGACCGCAAGCCGCTCCAGGATACCGCCCCCAGCCCGACCAGAAGCGCCAGCGTGACGCCGAAGCCGGTGTAGATCTTGGTCGCCGTGCGCAGGTTGGCGAAGGGACCGGCCTTGGTCGGCCGGGCTGCAGTCTGCTGGCTTTTGCCTGTGCTGGGGTTGGCGGCGTTCATGACTGGGGACCTCGTCTTCTGACCCGGCTGCTGGCGGTGTCCCGATCTTTCGAGGGATCGGTTGTCAACGAGCTACCCTACAAGAACAATGCCAATGCACCATTAACGTTGGGATGTTTTTTTACCCTACGAAATCGATCTATTCCTGAAGCCCGGATACATTCGTCCTCTGCATTTTGCAAAAATCATTGAGATCGCTTTGCATTTTGCCAAAGCTTGACCTTCGCAATTGCGAAAAATTCCCCATTAGTTATAGAACTGACCGCCATTCACCTCTATCGTCTGGCCGGTGATGTATCCAGCAAGCCGGTTTGACGCCAGGAACAGGTAGGCGCCGACGCAGTCCTCCGCCGTGCCCAGCCGTTTCAGCGGAATGCGCGCCGCGGTCTGCGCCAGCTTGTCGGCGGTCGAATAGCGCTGGTGGAAGTCGGTGTCGATGGTGCCGGGCGACACCGCGTTGACGCGGATGCCGTGCGGCGCCAACTCCGTCGCCAGCGAGCGGGCGAGGCTGGCCTGGAAGGCCTTGGCGGCGCTGTAGAGCGACGAACCGGCGCTGCCCCCGGTGCGGCCGGAGATGGAGCCGGTGTTGACGATGGCTCCCTTCGACGCGATCAGCGCCGGCAGGGCGCTGCGGCTGGCGACGACCGCCGAGGCGGCGTTCAGGTCGAACTGCTCCTGCAGGAAGCCGTCGTCGATGTCGGCCAGCGCCACCCGGCCCAGCATGGTGCCGGCATTGTTGACCAGCACGTCCAGCCCGCCCAGCCGGTCGATTGCCTGCTCCACCACCGCGCGGGTCTGCCCCTTGTCGGCGAAGTCGCCGGCCAGCCCGATCGCGCCGTTCTCCGTTCCGGTCCCCATCGCCGCCGCAGCCGCTTCCACCGCCGCCCGGTCGCGGCCATGGATGGCGACGCGGGCGCCGAGCTGGGCGAAGGCCGCCGCCACCGCCGCACCGATGCCGCGGCTGCTGCCGGTGACCAGCACCCGTTTGCCGCGGAACTCCTGCGCCAGCAGGTCGGCGGGCCAGCCGGCGGACAGGTGGGTGGTGTCGGTCATGATGTGCGCTCTCCCTGCCAGCCGGCCCGGTCCATGTTCGGAATCGCAAGCCGGCTTGATTGTTCGTGTTCCAATCCGATCATAGGGGCCGGCACTCCGGCGTCAACAGCCGGGCCTTCGCGCCAGCGACATCCGGCCGTTTTGCGAGAATCCTGTCGATGGAACCCGGCCCTTCGGGCTATGTAGGCGCATGAACACCGACCCGACCAGCTCCGCCCAGCCTTTCGAGATTTTCCTGGTGGCCGCCCCCGGCCTGGAACCCGTGCTGTGCGCGGAGGCCAGCGACCGCGGCTTCACCAATCCCACCATGGTGAAAGGCGGGGTGACGGTCACCGGCGGCTGGCCTGAGGTGTGGCGCGCCAATCTGGAACTGCGCGGCGCCACCCGTGTGCTGGCGCGCATTGCCAGCTTCCGCGCTTTGCATCTGGCCCAGCTGGACAAGCGCGCCCGCCGCGTGCCGTGGGCCGAGATCCTGCGCGCCGACGTGCCGGTGCGGGTCGAGGCCTCCTGCAAGGCGTCCCGCATCTACCATGCCAGCGCCGCCGCCCAGCGCATCGAGCGCGCCATCGCCGAGGAACTCGGCGCCCCCATCGTCAAGGCGGCGCCCAAGAAGACCGGAAAGCCCGCCGACCGAGACGCGCCGGAAGAAGACACCCGCGCCGTCCAGATCAAGGCGCGCATCGACGACGACCTCTGCACCATCAGCGTCGACAGCTCCGGCGAGTCGCTGCACAAGCGCGGCCACAAGGAGGCGGTCAACAAGGCGCCGATGCGCGAGACGCTGGCAGCCCTGTTCCTGCGCCAGTGCGGCTATGACGGGCGCGAGCCGGTTCCCGTGGTGGATCCGATGTGCGGCTCCGGCACCTTCGTCATCGAGGCCGCCGAGATCGCCGCCGGCCTGAAGCCCGGCCGCTCCCGCTCCTTCGCCTTCGAGCAGCTCGCCAATTTCGATCCTGCCCGCTGGCAGGGCCTGCGCGGCAATGCCACAGTGACGCCGCCGCCGGTGCGCTTCTACGGCAGCGACCGCGATGCCGGCGCCGTCAATATGAGCCGCGCCAATGCCGAGCGCGCCGGCGTCGGCGCCTGGACCGACTTCGCCCACCACGCCATCAGCGACCTGACCCCGCCGGAGGGCCCCCCCGGCCTCGTCATCGTCAACCCGCCCTACGGCGCCCGCATCGGCGAGGGCAAGTCCCTGATCCCGCTCTACCACGCCATGGGCCAGACGCTGAAGACGCGCTTCACCGGCTGGCGCGTGGGCATCATCACCAACGAAGCCGCTTTGGCTAAGGCGACCGAGCTGCCCTTTCAGGAGGGCGGGGTATCGGTGTCAAACGGGGGGATCAGGGTGACGCTGTATCAGACGGGGGTGTTGGGGTAAGCTGCAAAATTGCGCACAGCAGACACCGCTTGAGCCGATAGGCGAGTTGAACAGATGCCTGTTTGGCTTAGCAGTGGTGCAAAGTGGTTAGAACTATCGCTTTTGGCATTATATTCCTTGACTGCCCGGCGCGTAACCGCTAGGTTGGGTCTATCTCACCTGCCATGCGTAGGAGGAGTCACGGTGCCGCCCCTCAGCCTAGCTGATGCGGCACCAGCCATTTTAGGGCCACTCTAATGCGCGCTTCTCTTTGACTGCCCGATTGTAACTGTTGATCAGCTTTCGCATCTCGTGCGGCTCATCAATAATATAAGCAGTCCATAGAAGATTAAACTCTTTTCTCTCACTCAGAATTACAATGTAGTCGGCCGGCTCAACAAGTATACTGATCCGCCACTCTCCTTTCTTGCGCTCTCTCCAACACCTTATTTCTGGATGGAGATGTCCACCAATTATGGCGCGTGGGTACTTTATGCGCGCAGACCGATGCTCGCAAAAGACACGCTCATCCTCATTCCCAGTTTTATTTATGTCTCTTGTAGTGATATGATGGAAGGTAGACCATTCCCCCTTACGCTCTGGATACCTTTTTATTCCGATGCGCGTCCCGTCAAAGTGGGCAATGTTTTCGATAAAATCACCTCTGAAGAATGCAAACAGAGCATCCTTGTATTCCTGCTGATTATTGTAATTAGTGTTCGGAATTAAATCTGGAAGCCAAGCAGGAATAGGCATCAAAATGTCTCCGTCGCACGCCATTTTAGAATGTTTACTTTCTTTTCCCTGTAGAGGGTTGTGTCTCTCAGTGTGTATCCTGATCGTTTTTTAATTCTGTCAACAAGCTCCAGCTTTGCTTTACTAGTTTCCAATTCTCTATTTGCATAACTAATTGCACCTATAAGCAAATCAGCAAGCTCCATTAGGACGTTTTCATTTGTTCTCGTTATTTTCACGTCTTTTATTATATTCCTTGAAAAATCATACTGATTTTTACAGAGAACATCATGAAGTTTTTTCAGTTTTGATTGACCAAGAGTATCTTTTATGTCGATGAATATTCTATATGCTTCATTTGGGCTGAATATTACTTTTAGCATGTCGAAATACATCTTATAGTACCATTCATCATGATCTTGCTTAAAAGTTTCATGATCGAGCACAGTCTTGTCTGGCACAATAATTGCCCGAAAATAAAGATCATCATCGTCGAAAAAGTAATCGATGAAATCTTTATAAAACTCAACCTTTCCTGGCGACACCTTTGTCCATTTAGACTCGAATTTATGAGGCAGACTATGCTTACGCTTTATTTCCTTTAATCGGAAAGCAATTTCCTTTCTCTTATCATTGCGACACCACAAAGCACCTAGAACCATGGCGCGCTGCCCATCATTCTCAAGATGACAACTTTCATCACAGTACACATTGTATAACTCAGCCATTGGGTCTAATCCGAAAACTCGTCAGCACAGGGAGGGCATATTCGCTCTTTAGCGAGATGGATTTCAACCCGTTTTAGGCAGCCACGCAATGCAAGCCGCCCTTCATAGACACTTAGTTGACCGCTAATACACGCAGCAATGCTGCCAGCCAACAGAGGCCGCTAGGTTATTTTGCGGAAATATTCAATAATTTACGATTTCGATCAATGCTAGGAAAACTCATGCTAAGACACTTCATCAGCGTACTGACAAAGTCTAAATAGCTGCCTGATATAGTGATGTTGTTCTATTCTTGCTCAATGTTGGCGGAAGGAAAGCTATCCGCTAATTTAGCAACATTGTCATGCAACGCCATTTAGCGTATCGCCTATGGTGGCGCGATGAGGCTGGCGATGAAGCCATAGCTTTTATTTGATTAGTTTATGAAATGGCGTCCCCGACGGGAGTCGAACCCGTGTCGCCGCCGTGAAAGGGCGGTGTCCTAGGCCTCTAGACGACGGGGACGTTGTACCTTCTAGCCCGCGCTCAACAAACGCATCCAGCGCGTGGATGGCGTCCCCAAGGGGAGTCGAACCCCTGTTACCGCCGTGAGAGGGCGGTGTCCTAGGCCTCTAGACGATGGGGACGTCTGGTCCCGATGCATGGCTGCGGCGGTGGAGGCTGCCACCGGCCGCGCGACCCAACCCGGAAAGGTTGGCGTCCCCAAGGGGAGTCGAACCCCTGTTACCGCCGTGAGAGGGCGGTGTCCTAGGCCTCTAGACGATGGGGACGTCATCGGCGTGGGCGGGTTTCTAACCAAGCCCGCTCCGCCGATCAAGCCTTTTCTTGGAGTCGGCGCAAAATATCCAGCAATCCGTCCACCACGGCCGCTGGCGTGTCGAACGCCGTCACGAACCGCGCCGTGCCGTCGTCCCAGCGGTAGAAGCCGTAGCCGGCCGCCTCCAGCGCCTCGGCGTAATGCCCCGGCAGGCGGACGAACAGCTCGTTGGCCTCCACCGGGTGGGCCAGCTCGACGCCGGGCAGCGCCGTCAGCCCGGCGGCCAGACGGTCGGCCATGGCGTTGGCGTGGGCGGCCAGCCGCAGCCACAGCCCGTCCTCCAGCCAGGCGTCGAGTTGCGCCGACAGGAAGCGCATCTTCGACACCAGATGGCCGCCGCGCTTGCGGCCGAAGCCGAAATCCTCGGCCATCGCCGGGTTGAAGAACACCACCGCCTCGGCGGCGAGGCAGCCGCCCTTGGTGCCGCCCAGCGTCAGCACGTCGACCCCGGCGCGCCACGTCACCTCGGCCGGCTTGCAGCCCAGCCGGGCGATGGCGTTGGCGAAGCGGGCGCCGTCCATATGCACGGCCATGCCGTTGGAATGGGCGACCTCGACCAGCGCCTCGACCTCCGCCGGGGTATAGACGGTGCCGGCCTCCGTCGCCTGGGTCAGGCTGAGGGCGGCGGGCTGGACGCGGTGGACGACGCCGACGCCGGCCTTCGCGATGTGGTGCTGCACCGCGTCCGGCGTCAGCTTGCCATGCGCGCCGGCCAGCGGGACCAGCTTGGCGCCGCCGGTGAAGAACTCCGGCGCGCCGCATTCGTCGATGGTGATGTGCGCCTCGTCGTGGCACAGCACCGCGCCATAGGGCGGCACCAGCGCCGACAGCGCCAGCGAGTTGGCGGCCGTGCCGGTGGCGACGGGGAAGACGGCGACCTCGGTCTCGAAGATCGCGCACAGCCGTTCGGTCACCCGCGCGGTCCAGGGATCGTTGCCATAGGGCGACGCGGTGCCGGAGGACGCGGCGGCCAGCGCCGTCATCACCTGCGGGGCGGCACCGGCGACGTTGTCGCTGCGGAAATCATGCATCATCTGTGTCCGGATAGGGGGAAACGGTCACTTGCCGGCCGTCACCGTCGCGGTGACGGCGCCGTTGCGCGGGTCGATCAGATACAGGCGGTCCGGCCCCTGCGGCAGGGTCACCTTGAACAGGACGCGGTTGCCGGCCACCAGCATCTCGCCGATGCGGGCGCCGGCCGGAACGTCCAGCGTCACCTCGGCCGGGCGTTCGGCCGGAACGGGCGCCGGGGCGGTGGCGGTCAGCGAGGCGCGGTTGGGGTCCGACATCCGCTTGTACAGCTCCACCCCCAGAAAGGTGAAGCCGGCGAGGATGAGAACGCCCATGATGACGATGAGTGCCTTGAGGATCTGCACGGTTTGGGGTCCACTCCCGGACGATTGAAACAGGACGCGATGCGCGAAGCCGATGCCAGCCGATATGCCAGATGACCTGTCCGACGATTTGCTCGATGCGGACGACGACGCCGGCTCCCCCGCCTACGCCGCTCCCCAGCTGCTCGCCTACACCATCCCCGACGAGGCGGCGGGCCAGCGGCTGGACAAGGCGTTGGCAGCGGGCCTGCCGGACCTGTCGCGGTCGCGCGTGCAGGCCCTGCTGGAACAGGGCTGCGTGCGCGGCGACGGCCGGACGATAACGGACGCGTCCCTGAGGGTCAAACCCGGCCAGACCTTCGAGGTGCAGGTTCCAGGCGCGGAGGCCGCCGAACCGCTGGCGCAGGACATCCCGCTCGACGTGGTCTATGAGGACGCCGACGTGCTGGTGATCGACAAGCCGGCCGGGCTGGTGGTGCATCCCGCCGCCGGCAACCCCGACGGCACGCTGGTCAACGCCCTGCTGGCCCATTGCGGCGACAGCCTGTCCGGCATCGGCGGGGTGCGGCGGCCCGGCATCGTCCACCGGCTGGACAAGGACACCAGCGGCCTGATGGTGGTCGCCAAGAACGACCGCGCCCACCATGGTCTCAGCGACCAGTTCGCCGACCGCACGCTCAGCCGCACCTATCTGGCGCTGGTCTGGGGCGTGCCCAACCCGACGCAGGGCCGGATCGAGGGCAACATCGGCCGCAGCAGCGCCGACCGCAAGAAGATGGCGGTGGTCACCGGCGGCGGGAAGCCGGCCGGCACCAAGTACCGGGTGGTCAAGAGCTTCGGCATGGCGGCCTCGCTGGTCGAATGCGTGCTGGAGACCGGGCGCACCCACCAGATCCGCGTCCACCTGACCCACATCGGCCATCCGCTGGTCGGCGATCCGCTCTATGGCCGCGGGCGGTCGGGGCGGCCGGGCGGAAAATTCGCCTCGCTGCTCCATGAGCCGGCGCGGTCCAGCCTTGTCGGGTTTCCGCGTCAGGCGCTGCATGCCGCGGCCCTGACCTTCCGTCATCCGGTTAGTGGCGAAATTGTGGCATTCCGCTCCTCAATTCCGGCGGATATTCATGAACTAATTGTCACCCTGGAGTCGGTTTAAAACGGTACACCGGGAAATCTTTCTTGGTTAGACTCAGCGTCGATGGCGAGGTTCCTTCGCCCGCTCATTGCGAGGGGCCTATGGAACCCGCGCTGAAGAACGGCGGCGGCCCCTGAAATCCTTCGGATGGGAACGCCGGCTGTCAGGAGAGGGGTTTTACCATGGCGACGGCATCCAACCTTCCGGCGATCGGGTCCGAGAGCAATCTGTCCCGCTATCTCCAGGAGATTCGCAAGTTCCCGATGCTGGAGCCGCAGCAGGAATACATGCTGGCCAAGAGCTGGCAGCAGCATGAGGATTCCGGCGCCGCCCACCAGCTCGTCACCAGCCACCTGCGGCTGGTGGCCAAGATCGCCATGGGCTACCGCGGCTACGGCCTGCCGTTGTCGGAGCTGATCTCCGAAGGCAATGTCGGCATGATGCAGGCGGTGAAGCGCTTCGACCCCGACCGCGGTTTCCGGCTGGCGACCTACGCCATGTGGTGGATTCGCGCGGCGATCCAGGAATACATCCTGCACAGCTGGTCGCTGGTGAAGATGGGCACCACCGCCGCGCAGAAGAAGCTGTTCTTCAACCTGCGCCGGCTGAAGGGCCAGATGCAGGCCATCGAGGAGGGCGACCTGTCGCCCGAGCAGGTCCACGCCATCGCCACCAAGCTGGACGTGCCGGAGCAGGACGTCGTCAACATGAACCGGCGGCTTGCCAGCCCCGACCATTCGCTGAACGCGCCCTTGCGGGCGGAGAGCGAGGGTGAATGGCAGGATTTCCTGGTCGATGAGACCGCCAGCCAGGAAATCACGCTGGCCGACCGTGAGGAGTTGGGCAAGCGCCGCAAGCTGCTGGCGAATGCCATGACCGCGCTGAACGACCGCGAACGCGACATCCTGACCGAACGCCGCCTGCGCGAGGCGCCGACGACGCTGGAGGATCTGTCGCAGAAATACGGCATCAGCCGCGAGCGCGTCCGCCAGATCGAGGTCCGCGCCTTCGAAAAGCTGCAGAAGGCGATCAAGGCCGCCGCGGTGGAGCAGAAGATGGAGAGCGAGGCGTAAGGCGGGGACCGGACCGCAAACGGCTCAAGAGAGTGAAGATGCAGGATCGCCCGGTCAATCCCACCCCGGTCACGGTCGCGCTCGCGGCCGTCGAGCCGCGCGACCTGCCGGCCTTCAAGGCCGACATGGAGGCGTCCTTCGCGGTCGCCGTCATCGAGGCGTTCGGGTGCCTTCCCGACGATTCGATCCCACGCGGCAGCGATCTCGACGAGTCGATGGGCGCGCCGGGCACCGAGCTTCTGCATATCCTGTGCGAGGACGAACGGGTCGGTGGCGCCGTCGTCGTGATCGACGAGGCGACGCAGCGCAATTCGCTGGACCTCTTCTTCCTGTCCCCGGCACAGCATGGCCGGGGATTGGGCTTCAAGGCCTGGATGGCGATCGAGCAACGCTATCCCGAAACGCGGGTCTGGCAGACGCACACCCCCTATTTCGAGAAGCGCAACATCCACTTCTACGTCAACAAGTGCGGCTTCAAGATCGTCGAGTTCTTCGGCGCCCATCACCCGGACCCGCATTGGCCCGGGCCCTCCGGCCTGCCCGGCGGCGGCGAGATGTTCCGCTTCGAAAAGATCATGTGAGACCGGCCTGACGCCTTTACAGCCGCTGCCTGCCCGGACATAGTTGCACGATACAACCATGTCCGGAACCGCCATGGCTTCCCAGCCCTCCGTCCCAGCCCCCCTCGCCAACAGGGATGCCGTCCTGCCGATCCGCGACGCGTCGCGCCGGATCGTGCGCGAACTCGGCTTCATGAAGCCGACCCTTGCGGGAACGGAGCTGCCGGCCTCGGCGGTGCATGCGCTGATCGAGATCGGCAACCGGGGCGGCCTGACCGCGACGGAGCTGTGCGACCGGCTCAATCTGGAGAAATCGAGCGTCAGCCGGATGCTGCGCAAGCTCATCGACGGCGGGGATCTGGCCGAGGTGAGCAGCGATACGGACGGACGGTCGAAGCGTCTTACCCTGACCGCCCGGGGGAGGCGGACGCTGGCCGCCATCGACGCCTTCGCCCATGAACAGGTCGGCGGCGCACTGGCCTGCCTGCCTGCCGCCGACCATGCCATGGTGGTGGAGGGGCTGCGGCTGTACGCGGATGCCCTGCGAGCCCGCCGGGCCGCACCGGGCAACGAATCGAAGGCGGCGGCTTCCCTGGCCGTGCGCATCGAACCTGGCTACCGGCCCGGACTGATTGGCCGCGCCGTGGACATGCATGCGCAGTTCTACGCCCGTGCCCATGGCTTCGGCGCCGTCTTCGAAAGCAGGGTCGCCGCCGGGCTGGCGGAGTTCCTGCCGCGGCTCGAGCGTCCCTGCAACGCCGTCTGGACGGCGCTGGACGGCGACCGCATCGTCGGCACCGTTGCCATCGATGGCGAAGACCTGTCCGGCGACGCTCCCGGCGCCGGCTCCGCTCCCCGTATTGCCCATCTGCGCTGGTTCATCGTCGAGGACGGGCGGCGCGGCGGCGGGCTGGGCCGCCGGCTGCTCGACGAAGCGGTGGCTTTCGCCGACCGCACCGGCTTCGCCGAAACCCGGCTCTGGACCTTCCGCGGGCTGGACGCCGCCCGGCGCCTCTATGAAGCCGCCGGCTTCGTCCTTGCCGCCGAATCGCCGGGCAGCCAGTGGGGCACCGAGGTGACCGAGCAATCCTTCGTCAGACCCTTCGTCAGGCCCCGCCAGACCTGACGGCTCCTTACGCCTTCACCCCTTACGCCTTGACGTAGACCCAGGCATCCGCCCCCGACCTCAGCCGGACCATGACGCGCCTGTAATCCGCGACCTCGTAGGAATCGGCGGCGGCCAGTTCTTCCGGGGTAATCTCGAACAGGGTCCCGGCGACCTCGTCGGCCGGATCGCCGCTCTCGCTGACCACGGGGTGGAAGCGCTTGCCGCTGGTGCGGATCACCTCGGGATCGGTGATCTCCAGCATGTCGCAGCGATAGCCCGGCATGGCGTCCGCCCGCCCGGTGAGCAGCCGGCCGAAGGACGCCAGCTGCACATTGTCCTGCTGCAAGGTGCCGTAGGAGAACAGGAGAACCGCATCCTCAGCCATTGCCACTCCTCCCCGCTTCCGAGCCGACCCGCAGCAGGTTGCCGTCGGGATCGATGTGGGCGAACTCGCGCAACCCATAGGGCGTGTCGGACACCGCCGTCAGCCGGCCGTCGGCGTTTGCCGCCTTCCACGCCGCGTGCAGGGCGTCGGCGTCGCTGACATAGAGGTAGCAGGCGACGACCGAGCGTTCGGGATCGAGGTCCGGAACACGGGTCAGATGCAGCCCCACCCCGCCCCAATCGAGGAACCCATAGACGGGATCCGCGGCGGCCTCGTCATAGGCGGTCACCGTGAAGCCGAGGCTCCAGTAATGGGCGAGCGCCGCGCGCACGTCGCGCACCGGCAGGATCGGCGCCACCCGCTCGAACTGGACGGTCATTGCAGCCTCACACCAGGATCGAGCCTTCGAGATACAGCACCGCCTGCCCGCCGATCTTCACCCGGTCGCCGGCCAGTTCGCACAGCAGCTCGCCGCCGCGGGCCGAGACCTGACGCGCCGTCAGCACGGTCTTGCCCAGCCGCTCCGCCCAATAGGGCGTCAGCATGCAGTGGGTGGAGCCGGTGACCGGATCCTCCGGAATGCCCTGGGCCGGGGCGAACAGGCGCGACACGAAATCGACCCCGTCCTCTCCCGAGGCATCGCCGGGGGCGGTGACGCAGACCGCCCACATGTCCAGCTTCGACAGCAGCGCCATGTCCGGCGTCAGCGCCCGCACCGCGTCGGCCGAGTCGTAGACCACCAGATAGTCGCGCCCGCTCAGGATTGCGACCGGCGCCGGTCCGCCCAGAGCCGCCAGCAGGGTCGGGTCGGGGCTCTCCGCCGGCTGGGGCGGGCGGTTGGGGAAGTCCAGCGTGTAGCGGTCGCCGTCGCGGGTGACCGTCAGCGTGCCGGCCTGCCGGGTGGCGAAGTCCATGCGCGCGCGGCCCGGCTCCAGGATGGTGGAGATGACGAAGGCGGTCGCCAGCGTGGCATGGCCGCACAGCTCGACCTCCACCGCCGGGGTGAACCAGCGCAGTTCGAACTCCGTGCCGCTGCGGATGAAGAAGGCGGTCTCCGCCAGATTGTTCTCCGCCGCGATGGCCTGGAGCTGCGCGTCGGGCAGCCAGGAGTCCAGCGGCACGACCGCCGCCGGGTTGCCGGCGAAGACGCGGTCGGTGAAGGCATCGACCTGATAAATGGGCAGGCGCATGGCTTTGCCGGTCAGTGGCCCGGTCATGAATGGGGATCCCTTACGTCTTGGGGGAACTCGGTTCCCTGGAAGAGGAGTAGACTCAGCCCACCTGAACCAGCGAGGCAAAGCGGGCAAGGTCGACGTTGCCGCCGGTAACGACGATGCCGACACGCTTGCCCCGCACGTCAAACTTGCCGGACATCACCGCGGCGGCGGCGAGGCAGCCGGTCGGCTCGACCATCATCTTCATCCGGCTGGCGAAGAAGCGCATGGAGTCGACCAGCTGGTCGTCGGTGACGGTCACGATGTCGTCGACCAGCCGCTGGATCACCGGGAAGGTCAGCTGGCCGACCGCGCGGCTCTGGGCGCCGTCGGCGATGGTCTTGGGCGCGTCGATGCGGACGATGGCGCCGCTGCGCAGGCTCTGCTGGGCGTCGTTGCCGGCCTCCGGCTCGACCCCGACGACGCGGCAGCCGGGGTTCAGCGTCTTGGCGGCGATGACGCAGCCGGACAGCAGCCCGCCGCCGCCGGTCGGCACCACCAGCAGGTCGAGCGGCCCGCCCGTCTGCCCCGCCTCCTCGATCAGCTCCTTGGCGACGGTGCCCTGGCCGGCCATCACATGCGGATGGTCGAAGGGCGGGATCAGCACGCCGCCCCGCTCCTCCAGCACGCGGGCGACGGCGGCGTCCGGCGGCTCGGCATAGCGGTCGTACAGCACCACGTCGGCGCCATAGCCGCGCGTCGCCGCCAGCTTGGCCGCCGGGGCGTCCTGCGGCATGACGATGGTGGACTTCACCTTCAGCATCGACGCCGCCAGCGCCAGCGCCTGGGCATGGTTGCCCGACGAATAGGCGACGACGCCCAGCGCGCGCTGCACCGGGGTGAAGCGCGACACCGCATTGTAGGCGCCGCGGATCTTGAAGGCGCCGGTGCGCTGGAAATTCTCGCACTTGAACAGCAGTTCGCCGCCGGTCAGCGTGTCGGCGGTGCGGCTGGTCAGCACCGGCGTGCGGTGGGCGACGCCGGCGATCCGCTCCGCCGCCCCCGCCACGTCGGCATAGGAGATGGCGAGGCCAGTGGTGTCGATAATGCTGTCGGCCACGGCGCTGGTGATCGTGTCGGGCATGGCGGCGGTGCTCCCCCTCCCCCCCGGTGTCTTGCTCCGGGGGCTTATTCCAGATCGGTGAACAGGAAGGCCTGCTCGTGCCGCTTCAGCCCGGCCTGCTCGTAGAAGCTGATGGCCTTGGGCGCGGACAGCAGCAGGCACATGGTGCCCGGTCCCACCGCGTCGCGGGTGCGGCGCATCAGCTCCTTGCCGATGCCGTGCCCCTGCAGGGCACGGTCGACGGCGAGATCGGACAGGTAGCAGCAATAGACGAAGTCGGTGATCGAGCGGGCGACGCCGACCAGCCGGCCCTCGTGCCTTGCGGTGATGATCAGGCCGGCGTTGCGCAGCATCGACTCCACCCGGGGACGGTCGCCCACGGGCCGGCGTTCGGCCAGCCCGGAGCGTTCCAGAACGTCGATGAACGCGTCCGCGCTCAGCTCCGGTTCGACCGCATAGTCGATTTGAACGGATTGTCCCTGAATGGATTGGTCGGCCATCGTCTCATCCCCGCCAGAACGGCTTCGACACCTCCTGCTCCACCTCGGACCGGCTGACGCCGATGTCCTTCAGCAGATGGTCGTCGAGCCCCATGAGTGCATGACGTTGTTTGCGCCGTTCCATCACGGAAAACAACAGGTCGAGCAGCCGCCAGAGGGGACGGCGGGCGACACGGGTGACGCGGTTGGCGGCCGGAACGGCGCTCTGGGCTGCCGTGTACAGGCCGGAACTGCGGGTCACATCGGTCTGGCGCATCGGATCCTCCATAATCTGGCGCACAATGCTCGAACAATCGAGACAATCAGGATTATGGAGACGAAATCGGCGGGGTCAAACGGAACATTGTCACCATTACATTTCCGATGTCGGATGTATCTTTTCGGCCACAGGCCGGTATGGCCCGCAAGACGGGGACAATGGTACAAGGACGGAGACAGTCAGGCAACGTGGCAGGACCGATGAAACGCCTGGGTTTTGACCGCATCCACCGGTGTCGGTTGGACGGCTAGGCGGGGCGACGGAGCGCTCATCGGCACAAGGGGTACAATCGGCCGCCTCGAAATGAGTTGTCACTCCGAACAGTCAGCCCCTGCCAAACAGCTAGCAGCCCGTTCCTGCCGGCGAGCCCTCGACGGGCGGAGCGGGCGCGCAGGACCTCGCCGCCCCTTGCCCGATGCCGCCTTCGGCGGCCGGTGCGGGGCGGTCCCCCACGCCGCTCCTGTCGTAACCGGTCCAGGCGAGATGGCCCGGCGACATCAGCAGCGGCGCCCAGATCACGGCCGACAGGACGTTGAACGCCTGAAACTTCCGGTGGGGCATCGCCATCATGCCGGCCGTCGTCGGCACCACCGCACGCAGCGGGCCGATGAAGCGCGCCAGGAACACGCTCTTGCTGCCATGCCGGAGAAAGAAGGCTTCGCCACGGCCGCGCAGTTCGGGGTGCCTGCTGAGGGGCCACAGCCGGAACATGCGCTCGCCATAGCGTCGGCCCAGCCAGTAGGAGGTGGCGTCCCCCAGGATGGCGCCGCCCGCGATCGCCAGATAGACCGACCAGAAATCGAGAACGCCTGCGGCGACAAGCGCGCCGCTCGCGGTCAGCATGACGACCCCGGGGATGAGAAGCCCGACGAGCGTCAGCCCCTCCGCGAAGGCCATCAGGAAGATGATGATCTCCGCCCATTCCGCGTGCGTTTCGATGAAGCCCGCGAGCGCGGTTCCATAGGCCGTGAAATCCAGGGCCGCGAAATCCGGAAGCCCCGTCAGCACGGCGTCCGCGCCCGCGTCGTCTCGCGCTTCGATGGGGGCTGGCAGCAGGGGCCGGGCGGGTCCGGATCGATCATGACGAGGGCTTTTGTCCTTATCGCGGTTCAGGCGCTTCACACCTGGGCCCGTCGCCATGGCCGTACAAGACCGCACCGTTCGGTTTATGGCGGGGGGCGGAAAGACCGGCGGGCCACGGCTTGGCGGCGGTCAATGCCAAAGCCCGGTCGCATGCCGGCGCGGCCGACGGCCGGGTCGAGAACGGCAGGACGATGGTGCTTCTGCCCGCAGCCTACGGCGAAGGCATTCGGCACCGACGTCGGCCGGTAATGCAGTTCGGGGATACTGCGCAGCCCGGCCCGCCGGGCCAAAGCCGTGGGCGCGTCCTGAGTATGCTGAGCGAGGCACCATGGTGGCAAGCGACGGCCGCGCTCGGCACGGCCGTCGCCGACCGGTCACGCCGCCTTGAAGGCGCGCTGATTGACCTCGCCCTCGGCAAGCCGGGTCAGCTTCTCATCGGTTGCCTTTTCCTCGCTGAGCGTCTCATCGAGCAGCTTGGCGACATCCGTCATTCCGCACGTCTCCGCCAGCGTCCTGAGGGAGCCGTAGCTGGCGATCTCGTAATGTTCGACCTTCTGGGCGGCCATGATCAGGGCGACATCGAGAACCTCCGGCGAGAGACCCTGGTCCATGATCTCCTCGGCTTCCTCGATCAGCCCCTGGGTGGCTTCGCAGGTGTTGCCCGCGGGATCGGCCTGGAGGATCTGGAAGATCTGCTCCAGACGCTTTACCTGCCCATCCGTCTCCTTGAGGTGGGTCTGGAATGCCTGCTTCAGCTGAGGAGATGACGCCGCGTCCGCCATCGCGGGCAGCGCCTCGAGGATTTGGGTCTCGGAACTGTATGCATCCTGAAGCTCCTCGATGAGGAGATCCTTGAGTGCTTCCTTGGACATGTGGGTGCTCCTGACGACTGTTTCGGTGAAGGCGGTTGGTGAGGGCGCCCCAACCTCAACAGGGATGCAGCACATTCCTTGCGAGCAAATCCTCGGATTGGCCATTGGTATAGCAAGCACCGGTTGATTGCCGTGATTGCGCTGCGGGCCTCGTGATCACGGGATCACGACCGTGGCTTCCGCCGTCATCGGCAAAGAGGCCATGCGCACCACCGGAGCGCTGCTGTTGGCGGCCGGACATCCTCCGCACTGGACGCGCATTGCGGGGCCGGTGCCCGTACGCCGCTCCGACGCAGGGCGCCGGCAGAAACCCTCCGGGACCTCAGACGGGCATCGGATTGATCCGGGCGAAGCCCTCCTGCGTGCGGTACGGGTAATAGGGGTAGGCGGGCATCACGTCGCTGGCCGCGTCGAGGTGAGCGATCTGCCCGGGTTCGAGCGTCCAGCCGACGGCCCCCAGATTGTCCCGCAGCTGCGCCTCGTTGCGGGCGCCGACGATCACCGAGGAGACGGTCGGCCGCGCGAGCAGCCAGGCGATGGCCACCTGGGGAACGCTGCGCCCGGTCTCGGCCGCCACGGCGTCCAGCGCGTCGACGATGCGGTAGAGGCGCTCCTCGTCGACGGGCGGCCCCCACTGGGCTGTGTCGTGGAGGCGGCTGCCCTGCGGGATCGGCTGGCCACGGCGGATTTTGCCGGTCAGCCTGCCCCAGCCGAGCGGGCTCCAGACCAGCGCGCCGACCTTCTGGTCGAGGCCAAGCGGCATCAGCTCCCATTCATAGTCGCGCCCGGTCAGAGAATAATAGACCTGATGCACGACATGGCGCGGCCAGCCATGGCGGTCGGCGATGGCGAGCGACTTCATCAGCTGCCAGCCCGCGAAGTTCGAAGCGCCGATATGGCGGATCTTCCCGGCGCGGACGAGCGTGTCCAGCGTGTGCAGCACCTCCTCCACCGGCGTGAAGGCATCGAAGGCGTGCAGCTGGAGCAGGTCGATGTAATCCGTCCCGAGCCGGCGGAGCGCCGCCTCCACGGCGCCGATCAGCCGATGGCGGGAAAGACCGGCGTCGTTCGGTCCGTCGCCCATCGGCAACCCGGTCTTGGTCGAGATCAGCAGCTTGTCGCGCCGCCCGCGGATGGCGGCGCCGAGCACCTCTTCCGAGCCGCCGTCCGAATAGACGTCGGCGGTGTCGAAGAGCGTGACGCCAGCGTCGAGGCAGATGTCGATCAGCCGACGGGCATCCTCGACGTCGCTGTTCCCCCAAGCCGAGAACAGCGGACCCTTGCCGCCGAAGGTGCCGGTCCCAAAGCTGAGCGCGGGCACCTTGAGGCCCGAGGCACCGAGTGTCCGGTACTCCATGTCCTGTCCTTCCGTGATCGAGGCTGTCGCGGTCGCGCCGATGGCAGCAGCCGCCTGCCAAGGATATAGCCGACGGAGCAGCTGTGAATTAGGCTGCCGCCAGTCTCAGGACTTGTGACGCGGGGTCATCGTTGTGACGCGGATGGATGTCAACCGGGCGGCAGAGATGGAGGTCTTCGCGCGGGTCGTCGATCTCGGCGGGTTCACCGCGGCGGCCCGTGCCTGCGGCCTCACGCCATCGGGCGTCAGCAAGCTCATCACGCGGCTGGAGACACGGCTGGGCACGCGGCTGATCCACCGGTCGACACGACGGCTCAGCCTGACGCCGGAAGGTCAGGCGTTTTACGCCCGCGCGGTGCGGATCCTGGGAGAGATGGAGGAGGCCGAGCGGGAGGCCTCGGCCGGTGCGACGCCGCGTGGACACCTGCGCGTCAACAGCAACGTCCCCTTCGGCATGCGCCACCTGATACCGCTGGTGCCCGAGTTCCTGGCCGCCCATCCCGACGTCACCATCGACCTCGTGCTGTCGGATGCGGTGGTCGACCTGATGGAGGAGCGGGCCGACGTCGCGATCCGGACCGGACCGCTGCGCGATTCCAGCCTGATGATCCGCAAACTGGGAAGCACGCGCATGGTCGTGGTCGCCTCCCCCGCCTATCTGGAGCGGCATGGGACGCCGGAACACCCGGACGACCTTGCCCGGCACAGGGGAATCGGCTGGACCTTCCCGCGGACCATCGGCGGCTGGCCTTTCAGGACCGGCGGCGGAATTGACGAACAGATCGAGGACAGGATCGAGGAGCATGTGCCGCCCATCGTCGCACGGGCGAGCGACGGGGACGCCGCGCGCCTGCTTGCCCTGGGCGGCGTCGGGCTGGCGCGACTGGCGCGCTTCCAGGTGGAGACCGACATCGCCGCCGGTGCGCTTGTGCCGGTGCTGGACCGAATGAACCCCGGCGGCAGCGAGGACATCCACGCCGTCTATCTCGGAGGTCCGGGCCCCCTGCCCGCCCGCGTCCGCGCCTTTGTGGATTTCATGGCAGGCCGATGCCAGCTGACCGATGCCAGCTGATCGACGAGCGATGACCGGGGCGCAAGCGCGCTGCGCCCGGCCCGGTCATTACCGCCGCCCCGCCGTCCGGACGGCGAGGAGGAGCGCCACGGCGATCAGCCCGGCCGCGACGGCGAAGGTCGTCCGGGTTCCCGCCGCGACGGCCTCCGGCGCCGCGACGGCCACCTCCGTCCCCACCCCCAGCGTGAAGAGTGTCCCCATCACCGAGGCGCCGGTGATCAGCCCCAGATTGCGCGACAGATTCAGCACCCCCGACACCACGCCGCGGCGGTCCTTCTCCACATCCACCATCACCGCCGTGTTGTTGGCGGTCTGGAACAGCGCATAGCCGGCGGTGACGACGACGAGCGGCCCGACATAGCCGGCCACGCCCAACGTCGCCGGCAGCAGCGCCAGCAGCACGCATCCACCCGCCACCGCCCCCAGCCCGACGACCGTCATGCCGGCGGCACCGAAGCGGTCGACGACCCGCCCGGCCGGCACGCCGGCCAGCGCCGCCACCAGCGGTCCGGCCGACATCACCATCCCAACCGCCGCCGCTCCCAGCCCCAGGGCACGGGCGAGATGGAACGGTCCCACCACCAGGGTCGCCATCAGCACCGTCGCCACCAGCATGCTCATCGCCAGGCGCCCGCGCAGCGTCCGGTCGCGCAGCATCTCCAGCCGCAGCAGCGGCGACGCCGTCCGCGACTCCACCGCCAGGAACAGCCAGGATCCGCCGGCCGCCGCCAGCAGAAGTGTCAGGTCGGACCAGCCGAAGCCGCCGCGCCCGCCGGTCATCGCCAGCGCGTAAGTCCCCAGCGTCAGGGCCAGGATCAGCGTGCCGGGACCATCGAAGCTCCCCCGCCCCGCTCCGCGCCCCGACTCCAGTTGGGACTCCAGTTGGGTCTCCACCCGGTCGGCCGGCAGGCAGCGCTGCACCAGCAGGAAGGCCACCAGCCCCGGCGGCACGGTGACCAGGAAGATCGCCGGCCAGCCGAAGGCGGCGATCAGCAGGCCGCCCAGCGCCGGGCCGAGCGCGGTGCCGACCGCCGATGTCGTTCCCATCAGCCCCATCGCCCGGCCGATCCGCTCCTTCGGCACCGCATCGCCGACGAAGGCGGTGGCGAGCGCCATCATCGCGGCGGCCCCCAGCCCCTGCACCGCGCGGGCCGCGACCAGCATCCACAGGCCGGACGCGGCGGCGGAGGCGGCGGAGCCCGCCGTGAACAGGGCGATCCCGGCCAGCAACAGACGCCGCCGCCCGACGATGTCGCCCAGCCGCCCGACCCCGACGATCAGCGTGGTGATCGCCAGCAGATAGGCCAGCACCACCCACTGGACCTCGCGGAACGGCACGTCGAACGCCAGCGCCAGTGCCGGCAACCCGACATTGGCGATGCTGATGCCGAGCGACGACAGCAGCATCGCCAGCGCCAGCCCCGCCAATCCCCCCTGCGCGACCAGCCTTCGCGCCGTTCCGCCCGCCGCCGCTTGCTCCGCAACCGCTTCCCTCATGACGCCTCTCCTTCCCGAATGACAGGCATCCAGGCTAGGGCGCGGGGTGACATGGCGGAATGCGCAGCATCCGCACTGTATTCGTGCATTGGGCGCCATGTCCCCGCAGCGGCGGCGGTCGGCCCGTGCTACGCTCCGGCGCATGACCGCACCCGACCTCAACATGCTCGTCACCCTGGACGCCCTGCTTACGGAAGGCAGCGTCGCCGCTGCGGCGCGCCGGCTGCGGCTCAGCCCGTCGGCGATGAGCCGGGCGCTGGCGCGGCTGCGCGAGGCGACCGGCGACCCGCTGCTGGTCCGGGCCGGGCGCGGCCTCGTCCCCACGCCGCGCGCGCTCGACCTGCGCGACCGCGTCCGCCTGCTGGTGCAGGAGGCGGAGGCGGCGCTGCGCCCGGCCGAAAATCTCGACATCGGCCGGCTGGCCCGGACCTTCACCCTGCGGACCAGCGACGGCTTCGTCGAAAGCTATGGCGCGGCCCTGCTCACCCTCGTCGCCGCCGAGGCGCCCGGCGTCCGCATCCGCTTTCTGCCCAAGCCGGACAAGGACAGCGGCCCGCTCCGCGACGGCTCGGTCGATCTGGAGACCGGCGTGGTCTCCGCCGACAGCGGGCCGGAACTGCGCACCCAGGCCCTGTTCCACGACCGCTTCATCGGCGTCGTCCGCCCCGGCCATCCGCTGGCCGCGGGCGGGATCACCGCCGAGCGCTTCGCCGCCGGCCGTCATGTGCTGGTGTCGCGGCGGGGCGACGACCGCGGGCTGGTGGACGAGGCACTGGAGCGGCTGGGGCTTCGGCGCGACGTGGTCGCCACGGTCGGCGGCTTCGCCGCGGCGCTGGCGCTGGTGCGCGGCACCGACCTGATCGTCAGCGTCCCCGAACGGCACACCGAGGGGTTGCGCGCCGGCCTCCACGGCTTCGCCCTGCCCTTCCCCGCCCTGGAGGTCACCGTCTCCCTGATCTGGCACCCCCGCCTCGACGCCGACCCGGCCCACCGCTGGCTGCGCGGCTGCGTGCGCAAGGTCTGCGCCTCGCCATCCGGGCCGGAAAGCCGGGAATGATGTGACCCAGCGCGATATGACCCAGCGCGATATGGCTGGGAGCGATATGACCGGCGGGGCCATTGCGCACCGGCGCATCGCCGCCCTATGCTGATATATCACTAAGAATCACATCGGGAGTTCGCCATGCAGCCGCCCTACCTCGCCGCCGATCAGCGCTATGGGAGCATGAGCTACCGCCGTACCGGCCGCAGCGGGCTCGACCTGCCCGCCATTTCGCTGGGGCTCTGGCAGAATTTCGGCGGCACCGACGTGTTCGCCACCGGGCGCGCCGTGCTGCGCCGGGCCTTCGACCGCGGCGTCACCCATTTCGACCTCGCCAACAATTACGGCCCGCCGCCGGGCTCGGCGGAGGAGAATTTCGGCCGCATCCTCGCCACCGATTTCCGCCCCTACCGCGACGAGATGGTGATCTCGACCAAGGCCGGCTACGAGATGTGGCCCGGCCCCTACGGCAACTGGGGTTCGCGCAAATATCTGGTCTCCAGCCTGGACCAGAGCCTGAAACGGATGGGCCTGGATTACGTCGACATCTTCTATTCGCACCGCGTCGATCCCCGCACCCCGCTGGAGGAGACGATGGGGGCGCTCGACCACATCGTCCGCCAGGGCAAGGCGCTCTATGTCGGCATCTCCTCCTACTCGCCGGAGATGACGCGGCGGGCGGTGGGGATCCTGAAGCAGCTGGGCACCCCCTGCCTGATCCACCAGCCCTCCTACTCGATGCTGAACCGCTGGGTGGAGGGCGGCCTGCTCGACACGCTGGACGACCTCGGCATGGGCTGCATCGCCTTCTCGCCGCTGGCCCAGGGCATGCTGACCAACAAGTACCTCGGCGGTCAGCCTGCCGACGCCCGCGCCGCCAAGGGCGGCAGCCTGCGCGCCAACTTCCTGTCGCCGGAGAATCTGGAGCGCATCCGCGCACTCGACGCCATCGCCAAGCGGCGCGGCCAGACGCTGGCGCAGATGGCCATCGCCTGGGTCCTGCGCGACCCGCGCGTGACCTCCGCCCTGATCGGTGCGCGGAACGTCGAGCAGCTCGACAACTCGCTCGACGCGCTGAACAGCCTGTCCTTCAGCCCGGAGGAACTGGCGGAGATCGATACCCACGCCGTCGCCGACGCGGGCATCAATCTGTGGAGCGCCTCCTCCGCAGCCGAAGCCGGCTGAGCGCCTCCCAATCCCCTCTCCCCCCTGGGGAGAGGGTTAGGGTGAGGGGGATGCACCTCGTGCCTTCCCAAGAATCCTCGCCGTGCGCCCCCCTCACCCCGACCCTCTCCCCAGGGGGGAGAGGGGGATTCCTCCGTCCTAAAAAGCCACCACCCTCAGTCCGCCGTGACGGTGTCGGTGGCCCGATACCGCTCCAGCCAGTGGGCGTAGGGCGCCGGCAGCACCCAGGACGAACGCTCGACGCCCAGTTCCTTGGCAGCGCGGTAGGGATAATGCGGGTTGGCGAGATGGGCGCGGCCGACCATCACCAGATCCAGCTGCCCGTCGGCGACGGTGCGGTCGGCGATCTTCGGCGCGTCGATGCCCCAGGCCGCCGCCACCGGCAGCTCCGCCTCGCGCCGCACCCGCTCGGCGACCGGCGCCAGGAAGGCCGGCCCCCAAGGAACATGCGCGTCGGGGGTGGAGAAGCCGACGCTGACGCTCAGCAGGTCGAGCCCGCCGGCGCGGAAGTTGCGGGCGAGTTCGATCGACTCGGCCAGCGTCTGCTCGTCGCGCCCGTCATACTCGATCACGCCGAAGCGGGCGGTCAGCGGCAGGTTTTCCGGCCACACCTCGCGCACCGCCGCCAGCGTCTCCAGCAGGAAGCGGCTGCGCCCGGCAAGGTCGCCGCCATACTGGTCGGTGCGCTTGTTGGCGTGGACCGAGAAGAAGCTCTGGCCGAGATAGCCGTGGGCGAAATGCAGCTCCAGCCACTTGAAGCCGGCATCGCGGGCGCGCACGGCGGCGGCCACGAAATCGGCGCGGACGCGGGCGATGTCGTCCAGCGTCATCGCCTTGGGCACCTTCGGCAGGTGATGGCCGAAGGGCACCGCCGACGGCGAGATGGTGTCCCAGCCGCGCGGATCGCCCTCGGCGATGTGGTCGTCGCCCTCCCACGGGCGGTTGGCGCTGGCCTTGCGGCCGGCATGGCCGATCTGGATGCCGGGGACGGCACCGGCAGCGGCGATGGAGGCGGCGATGCGCGCCATCCCTTCCGCCTGGGCGTCGTTCCACAGCCCGGTGCAGCCCGGCGTGATGCGGCCTTCCGGCGACACCGCCGTCGCCTCGACGATCACCAGACCGGCGCCGCCGCGGGCAAGGCCGGGATAATGGACGAGATGCCAGTCGTTGATGACGCCGTCGACGGCGCTGTACTGGCACATCGGCGGAACCGCGATGCGGTTGCGCAGGGTGACGTCCTTCAGCGTGAAGGGCGTGAACAGAGCGGACATGCGAATTCCCGTCTCGATCTAGTCGGTGGCGGCGGGGGGTAAGCTGTTCGCCGCCCCCGCCGCGGATCGGGGAGATTTAGGTCCGCCCAAGCCTCAGCCAACCCTCCCCGCCGCCAAACGCCCCACGATTGCCGCATGGCTGCGGATACCGTTGCGCAGGCATTTCAGCTCGAACTTCTCGTTGGGCGAATGGATGCGGTCGTCGTCCAGCCCGAAGCCGACCAGGATGGTGTCCAGACCGAGATGCTCGCGGAACCAGCCGACGATGGGGATCGATCCGCCGCCACCGATCAGCACGCCGTCGCGCCCCGTCGCCTCCTTCAGCCCGCCGCGCACCGCCTGCATCCACGGCGTGTCGGTCGGCACCTCGATGCCGGGGGACGCACTGAAACTGTGGAAGCCGACCGTGCAGTCGGCCGGCAGCCGCTCCTCGAAGAAGCGCCGGATCGATGCCTCGACGGCCGCCGGGTCCTGGCCGGGCACCAGACGGCAGCTCAGCTTGCAGGACGCCCTGGCTGGGATGACCGTCTTCGACCCCTCCCCGGTGTAGCCGCCCCAGATGCCGTTGATGTCGCAGGTCGGCCGGGTCCAGATGCGCTCCAGCAGCGTCCGCCCCGCTTCGCCATGGCTGCGGGTCAGGCCGAGCGCCGCCAGGAACTGCGCCTCGTCCAGCGGCAAGGCGCGGATCTGCTCCCGCAGTTCCTCCGGCAGCTCGCGCACGCCGTCATAGAAGCCGTCGAAGCGCACCCGCCCGTCGGCATCGTGGATCTGGCCCAGGATACCGCTCAGCACGTTGAGCGGGTTGGGCACCGCGCCGCCGAACAGGCCGGAATGCAGGTCGTGGCTCGGCCCCGTGACGGTCGCTTCCAGATAGAGCAGGCCGCGCAGCCGCGTGGTGATCGCCGGGGTGTCGGCATCCCAGGCGTTGGTGTCGGTGACGAGGCAGAAGTCGGCGCGCAGCTCCTCGGCATGCTCCTTCAGGAAGTGCGGCAGCGACGGGCTGCCGGTCTCCTCCTCGCCCTCCAGCAGCACGGTGGCGCGGATCGGGAGGGAACCGTGGACGGCGTGCCAGGCCTCGAAGGCCTCCATGAAGGTCATGGTCTGGCCCTTGTCGTCGGCGGCCCCGCGGGCGACGACACGGCAGCCCCGCTCGGCCTCGACGATCACCGGATCGAAGGGCGGGCTGGTCCACAGCTCCATCGGGTCGGCCGGCTGCACGTCGTAATGGCCGTAATAGAGCACATGCGGCGTCTCCGCCCCCTCCGGCCCCGGCTCTGGCCCCGGATGATGGGCGACCAGGATCGGGTGGCCGGGAGTGTCGTGGAGGGTGACGGTGAAGCCCATCGCCTTCAGCCTGTCGGCGCACCATCGGGCGGCGCGGCGGACCTCGCCGGCATAGGCGGGATCGGTGCTGACCGAGGGAATGCGCAGCAGCTCGCACAGCCGGCCGACCGACTCCTCGAAGGAGGAGTCGACCTTGCGCAGAACGGCATCGACAGGAAGCATGATGGCCTCACCTTAGAACATGGAATCCACCTTTTTCCCCTCTCCCCCCGGGGAGAGGGTCGGGGTGAGGGGGATGCACAGGGTGGAGTAAGTGGGGATCGGGGAGTGCGCGATGCTTGAAAAGACTAGCCACGCATCCCCCTCACCCTAACCCTCTCCCCAGGGGGGAGAGGGGAACCACTCACCCCCCAAGCCCCAACAGCCTGCCCAGGATCGGCTGCCCAACGGCTGCCCCCAGCGCGAAGCCGCCGACCAGCCCGATCACCAGCCCGGCAAGCCCCAGGCCCATCCCGCCCCGGCCGGAGGACTGCGCACGCTCCGCCTGCCGCGCCCCATTGCCTCCGCTGCCCGGCTCGTCGCCCTCGTCGATGGAGGACGCGCGCCGCGCGCTGTAGGAGGTGTCGGTCGCCTCGTGCCAGGAGCGGATGCGCTCCAGCGCCGGCTTCAGCTGGGCGTCGTCGGGGGCCGCACCGCGGCCATGGACGATCTCCCAGGCCAGTGCGGCGAAGCGGCTGGTCGTCCGCCCTTCCGGCGTGAAGATCGCCGCCGGCATACGGCGGTATGTGGCCTTCACCACATCCACGTCATAGGGGAAGGCGGTGCGGAACATCTGTTCGGGGAACTCGTTGCGCAGCTGCGTCAGCGATTCGCGCCCGACCTCGTCGTTGGTGATCGACAGCATTAGGATGCCGGCCAGCGTCAGGCTGGGGTTCAGCCCGTTCTGGATATGCTCCACCACCTGCAAGGTGCGCCGCAGCCCGTCCAGCGCATAGCGGCCGGGGAAGACCGGCACGATCAGCCGGTCCGACGCCGCCAGCGCACCGGCCGCCAGATGGCCCAGCGCCGGCGGGCAGTCGATGACGACATAGTCCGGCGGGTTGCGCGAGAAATGCAGCGCCTTGCGCAAGCCCCGCTGCGAGCCGCCGCGGCTGTCCAGCGCATGCTCCAGCGAGTAGAGCTTGCGCGCGCCGACGATCATCGACAGCCCGTCGAAGGCGGTCGGGGTGATGGCGTCCTCGACGAAGGTTTCCTTGCGCAGCAGGTCGTTGATGCCGACCTTCGCCTTGTCGCGCAGCAGGAAGTTGCTGGTGGCGCTGCTCTGCGGGTCGAAATCGATCAGCACGACGCTCTTGCCCAGCGCCGCCAGCGCGAGCGCGAGGTTCACCGACGTGGTCGTTTTGCCGACGCCGCCCTTCTGATTGTAGACCGACAGGATGGTCGGCTGCCGTGTCTCCGGCGTGTCGAAGACGTCTTCGTGGCTGGTCATGTCCATTCCGCTTCGCCGTTTCTGCGGCAATCCCCGCACGGCCCGGATCGGATTCCGGTCCGGACTGCGCGGGCGCACTATAAGCGGTGGGGTTTCAACTCTCCACACACCTTTGGGGACAGGTCGGCCCGGCATCGAGACGGCACCGCACACCCCCTTGCCGCATTCCTGCACAACCGATGCGCAAAGTTTCGGGTCGATCCGCGTGGCCGCTCAGGTCCACATGGTGACAAACAATCCCGAGGGAGGACAATAGGATGACCACCGAACTTCAGCACCTGATCGGCGGCAAGCTGGTTTCCGGCACGTCCGGCCGGTTCGCCGACGTCTACTCCCCGATGACCGGCGAGGTGCGCGCCCGCGTGCCGCTGGCGAGCGTGGAGGAGATGCGCGCCGCGGTCGAGAACGCCAAGCAAGCGCAGCGCGGCTGGGCCGCCACCAACCCGCAGCGCCGCGCCCGCGTCCTGATGCGCTTCCTCGACCTCGTCCAGCGCGATTACGACGAGCTGGCCCTGCTGTTGTCGCTGGAGCATGGCAAGACCATCGTCGACGCCAAGGGCGACATCCAGCGCGGTCTCGAGGTGGTGGAGTTCGCCTGCGGCATCCCGCACCTGCTGAAGGGCGAGTTCACCGACGGCGCCGGCCCCGGCATCGACATCTATTCGATGCGCCAGCCGCTGGGCGTCGTCGCCGGCATCACGCCGTTCAACTTCCCCGCCATGATCCCGATGTGGAAGTTCGCCCCGGCCATCGCCTGCGGCAACGCCTTCATCCTGAAGCCGTCGGAGCGCACGCCGGGCGTCCCGGTCAAGCTGGCCGAGCTGATGCTGGAGGCCGGCCTGCCGGCGGGCGTCCTCAACGTCGTCCATGGCGACAAGGTGGCGGTGGACGCCATCCTCGACGACCGCGACATCAAGGCGGTCGGCTTCGTCGGCTCCACCCCGATCGCCGAATACATCTACAACCGCGGCTGCGCGGCGGGCAAGCGCGTGCAGTGCTTCGGCGGCGCCAAGAACCACGCGCTGGTGATGCCGGACGCCGACCTCGACCAGGCGACCGACGCGCTGATCGGCGCCGGCTTCGGTGCGGCGGGCGAGCGCTGCATGGCGATCTCCGTCGTCGTGCCGGTTGGTAAGAAGACCGCCGACGCCCTGATGGACCGCCTGATCCCGCGGGTGGAAGGCCTGAAGGTCGGCCCCTCGACCGACAGCAGTGCCGATTTCGGCCCGCTGGTGACGGCCGAGCATCTGGAGCGGGTGAAGTCCTACGTCGATCTCGGCGTCAAGGAAGGCGCCAAGCTGGCGGTCGATGGCCGCGAGTTCAAGATGCAGGGTTACGAGAACGGCTTCTACATGGGCGGCTGCCTGTTCGACGAGGTGAAGCCGGACATGCGCATCTACAAGGAGGAGATCTTCGGCCCGGTCCTCTCCGTCGTCCGCGCCGACAGCTATGAGGAGGCGCTGTCGCTGCCGAACGATCACGAGTACGGCAACGGCGTCGCCATCTTCACCCGCGACGGCGACGCCGCCCGCGACTTCGCCTCCCGTGTCGATGTCGGCATGGTCGGCATCAACGTTCCGATCCCGGTTCCGCTCGCCTACTACACCTTCGGCGGCTGGAAGCGCTCGGGCTTCGGCGACCTGAACCAGCACGGCCCCGACGCGGTGCGCTTCTACACCAAGACCAAGACCGTCACCTCCCGCTGGCCCTCGGGCGTCAAGGAAGGCGCCAGCTTCGTCATTCCGACCATGGATTGATGGGCGTAGCATTCCCCTTCCCGCCTCCGGCGGGAGGGGGGTTACACGAGGTGACGCATGTCCTTTGAACTGACCGAAGACCAGGTCGCCATCCGCGACATGGCGCTGTCCTTCGCCCGCGACGAGCTGGCGCCCAACGCCGTCGAGTGGGACCAGAAGAAGCATTTCCCCGTCGACAGGCTGCGCGCCGCCGGCGAACTCGGCATGGGCGGCATCTATGTGTCGGAGGACCATGGCGGCTCGGCGCTCAGCCGCTTCGACGCCGTGGTGATCTTCGAGGCGCTGAGCCAGGGCTGCCCGACCATCGCCTCCTACATCTCCATCCACAACATGGTGGCGGGGATGGTGGACAATTTCGGCAGCGACGAGCAGAAGGCCCATTGGTTGCCCAAGCTCTGCACCATGGAATGGCTCGCCAGCTATTGCCTCACCGAGGCCAACGCCGGCTCCGACGCCGCGGCGCTGCGGACCAGGGCGGTGCGCGACGGCGACTCTTACGTCCTCAACGGCGCCAAGCAGTTCATTTCCGGTGCCGGCAGCTCCGACCTCTACCTCGTCATGGCCCGCACCGGCGAGGACGGCCCCGGCGGCATCAGCGCCTTCCTGGTGCCTGCGGACACCCCCGGCCTCTCCTTCGGCGCCAACGAGCACAAGATGGGCTGGAACGCCCAGCCGACCCGCGCCGTCATCCTGGAGGACGCCCGCATCCCCGCCACCGCCCTGCTGGGGCAGGAGGGGATGGGCTTCAAGTTCGCCATGAAGGGGCTGGACGGCGGCCGCATCAACATCGCCGCCTGCTCCATCGGCGGCGCCCAGGCGGCACTCGACAAGGCGCTGACCTACATGTCCGAGCGCAAGGCCTTCGGCCAGACGCTCGACCGCTTCCAGGCGCTCCAGTTCCGCATCGCCGACATGGCGACGGAGCTTGAGGCCGCCCGCACCTTCGTCCACCGCGCCGCCTCGGCGCTGGATGCGAAGAGCCAGGACGCCACACGTTTGTGTGCGATGGCGAAGCGCTTCGCCACCGACACCGGCTTCGAGGTGGCGAACAACGCGCTCCAGCTGTTCGGCGGCTACGGCTATCTGGCCGATTACGGCGTTGAGAAGATCGTGCGCGACCTCAGGGTCCACCAGATCCTGGAAGGCACCAACGAGATCATGCGCCTGATCGTCTCGCGCAGCGAGATCGGGCGGATGGCGTAAGAGCGAACCACAAAAACCAAACCTAAAAAACCAAAGCAACGGGAGACGCGACGATGGCGGTGATCGGTTTCATCGGATTGGGCAACATGGGCGGCCCGATGGCCGCGAACCTCGTGAAGGCGGGGCATCAGGTGGTTGGCTACGACCTCGTGCCCTCGGCCATCGAGGCGGCCAAGGCGGCCGGCGTCACCATCGGCGAATCCCCCGCCGCCATCGCCGCGGCGGCGGAGGTGATCATCACCATGCTGCCGGGCGGCAAGCATGTGCTGGGCGTCTATGGCGACATCGCGCCGGTGGCCCGGCCGGGCGCGCTGCTGATCGACTGCTCCACCATCGACGTGGACTCCGCCCGCAAGGCGCATGCGCTGGCCGCCGACAAGGGCGCCGCCTCGCTCGACGCGCCGGTGTCGGGCGGCGTCGGCGGCGCTGCCGCCGGCACGCTGACCTTCATGGCCGGCGGCGAGGCGGACGCCTTCGAGCGTGCCCGCCCGATCCTGGAAGCCATGGGCAAGAAGATCGTCCATTGCGGCGGCGCCGGTGCCGGTCAGGCGGCGAAGATCTGCAACAACATGATCCTCGGCATCTCGATGATCGGCGTCTGCGAGGCCTTCGTGCTGGCGGAGAAGCTCGGCCTGTCGCATCAGGCGCTGTTCGACGTGTCGTCGACCTCGTCGGGCCAGTGCTGGTCGCTGACCAGCTACTGCCCGGTCCCCGGCCCGGTGCCGGCCAGCCCGGCCAACCGCGATTACCAGCCCGGTTTCGCGGCGGCGCTGATGCTGAAGGACCTGAAGCTGGCCCAGGAAGCGGCGCAGGGCGCCGGTGCCCCCACCCCGCTGGGGGCCGCGGCGGCGCAGCTCTACGCCATGATGAACGCGCAAGGCGAAGGCGGCGCCGACTTCTCCGGCATCATCCGCATGCTGCGCGGCCAAAGCTGATCAGCACGGTAAATCAACTGGCCGGCGGGGGCAGGAACAGCGCCTGCTCCCGCCGCACCAGATCAGCGATGTAGTCGGCGGTCATCGAAATCCGCGCCAGCGAGCGCAGATCCTCGTGCACGATCAGCCAGAAGGACCGGGTGATCGTCAGCTCGTCGGGCAGCACCGGCACCAGATCCGGCTCGCCGGCTGCGATGAAGGCGGGCAGCATGCACAGGCCGGCACCGGCCAGCGTCGCCTTCAGCTGGGCGACGAGGCTGCTGCTCTTGATCCGCGGCGCGACCTCCCCGATGGTCTCGACATAATCCAGTTCCGGCGCGAAGATCAGGTCGTCGATATAGCCGATGAAGGAATGGCCGCGCAGGTCGCTGCGGCTGCGGATCGCCGGCCTTGCGTCGAGATAGGCGGCGGTCCCGTACAGCCCCAGCCGGTAATCGGTCAGTTTCCGTGCGAACAGCCGTCCTTCCTGCGGGCGCGACAGGCTGATGGCGATGTCGGCCTCGCGCTTCGACAGGCTGAAGACGCGCGGCATGGCGACCAGCTGCACCTCCAGCTCCGGATGGCGTTCGCACAAGGCCCCGATGCGCGGCGCCAGGAAACAGCTGCCGAAGCCGTCCGGCGCCCCGATCCGCACGGCACCGGCGAGCGCCAGATCGCCGTCGGCCACCATGCCCTGGGCCAGCAGGGCCGCACTCTCCATCACCTCCGCCGTCTGCTTCAGCCGTTCGCCCTGCGGCGTCAGGGTAAAGCCGCTGGGCCGCCGTTCGAACAGGGTGACGCGCAACGCGTCCTCCAGCGCGGTGATGCGGCGGCTGACCGTGGTGTGGTCGGCGCGCAGCCGCTGGGCCGCGGTGGTCAGCGTGCCGGCCCGGGCCACCGCCAGGAAGAAGCGCAGGTCGTTCCAGTTGAAATCGGCCATGTCCGCCGGCGCGCCGCCCGTTCTTGCAGGGTGAATGAGGGGCCGGACTCTCCCATCAAGCCGCCCGCCTGACAAGAGCGCCAATCTGCTCCTGCGACAACGCCGCACACGGGGGCAGCACGCCAATGGAAGGTGTACGGCCGAAAGAGCCTGATCCGAAGGGGTACCGCATCTTCCGGGGCAGCGCCCCCATTTCGCGCGGACGAACAGGCGCCCTGTTGCGTTTATCTGTTAAGCGACGCGGATGCGACGGCCAAGAGGATACAGGATGCCGGGCGAAGGCCGGACGGTGAGGGGCAGCGGAGCGGTGATGGTGGCGGCACTTGCGGCCCTGCTCGTCATGCCTGCCGCAGGCCCGGCTGCGGCGGAACCGCTGCTGTCGGCACCGGAGGTCCAGGAGGCCCACCAGGAGTCCGCCGCCCCCCTGCCCTCCCCCGCCCCGTCGAAGCCGCAGACGGACGCCTTCGACTGCTGGCTGCTCGATCCGGGCCGGCTGGAGCAGGCATCCGACCGCGGGTTGTGCGGCGATGCCTTCGCCCGCGCGCCCGAAACCGCGGCGCTGCCGGAGGCCCCTCCCCCGCCGCTGGTCACGCCGTCACGCAAGCCGAAGGCGCCGGACCGCCGCGCCCGCAGCAGCAGTAGCCGCAATGTCGGCGGCCCGGAAAGCCACAGCATCGCCAGTTCGCCCGCGCGGGTGTCGCGCGGCGGCGACGGCGACTTCTTCAGCAATTTCCAGCGGGATTTCCGGTCCCTGACCAACCTGCTGGGCGGCGGCAGCCCGCCGTCGCGCCGCGGCGACGACAGCCCCGCCTCCCACACCTCGCACAATCACTGAGGGTCGGATCGCCCGGTCTTTACCGCCGGTCGTCCTCGGCCTCCGCCCCGATGTCCTCCGCCTCCACATCGATGGTGACGCCGGCACGGCCGGAGCGGACATGATCGTCATGCTCCGGGTCGATGCCATGGTCGCGCCGCAGCTCGTCGCGGATTTCCGCCATGCGGACGCGCAGCCGGGCATAGTCCGCCAGCAGCTGCCGGCGCCGGTCGTTCGGCGTCACGTCCTTCGGCGGGCGCAGCGAGCGCTTGAAGTCGATCAGCTGGCGGCGGGTCACGTCGGGACGGATCAGCCCCTGGGCCTTGGCGCGTTCCAGCTCGTCCGGCGTCATGGTGACGATCTGGTAGGCGACGCTTTCCGCTCCCGGCAGCACGTCCAGCGACAGCCGTCCGGTGTCCACCGCCTCCGCCACCGCGCGGAAACGGAAGGCGGTCTCGACCGAGAACGGCATGTCGCTCTCGATCATCGCCTCGAAGTCGCCGTGCGGCAGGATTTCCTTGGCGCGGTTCAGGTACCGGCCGATCGACAGGAACTCCTTGCGGCTGCGGTTCCAGTGATAGCGGATTTCCTGGGCGAATTCCTGCCGGGTGTGGCAGGGCACGATGGCGTCGCTGATGTCCGACGCCCGGCGGTCCGCCTTCGACGGCGCCACGGCAGACCCTGAGCGCCCCCCACCATGCAACGGGGTAGACGCTACCTCGGTTCTGGCATCCGGCGGCGGAGCGGCCTTGCCCTGCTCCGCCACCTTCTTCATGAAGGACTTCACATTGGCCATCTTCAAATCCCCCGGGTTCAGATCCCCAGCTCGTGCCGGATGAAGTACCAGGCGCCCAGACACTCGTCGGCGCCGTTGACCGCGCCGACATCGACGATGGAGCAGCCGACGTCGTCGACCCGGTGCATGTCCTCGATGTCCGGCACCTCGTGCGGCACCAGCCGGCCGACCCGGCCCAGTTCCAGCTTCGCCTCGCGCAGGCTGACCGACCGGCGCTTGACCCGGTTCAGCAGAAAGGCGGCGGGGCGGCCATAGTCGCGCAGGAACTCCATCCAGGGGATGACGCTCATCTTGTCGAAGCGGCCGACCCCGGTCGGCACCAGCACCAGATCGGCGCGGCGCAGCAGGATCTTGGTCGCCTCCGGATACAGCTCCACCGACGGCGGCGTATCGACGAAGACCACGTCGTAGCGGCCGGGATCGATCTGGGCGAGCGCCGCCTCGATGTCGTCCAGCGTCCCTTCGTAATGGTCGATGGACGCGACATCGTGCGGACGGCGCAGTTCGTGCCACTGCCCCAGCGTGCGCTGCGGGTCGAAATCCAGCGTTGCCACCCGCATGCCGTCCTTGGCCGCGGCCACGGCGGTGTTCTTGCAGCTGGTGGTCTTGCCGGTCCCGCCCTTCGGCGCACTGTACACCACCCAGCGCGCGGGCAGCGGCGCGGCCTTGTTTACCGTGCCGCCGGCACCCTGGACTGCCGACCTGCCGGTTGATTTACCTGTGGATTTGCCCGCGGATTTCCTTGTGGCGACGGCGGTCGGATCGGCCATCTGTTCCCCCTGCATCGCGTGCCAGTCGTCTGATGGCCTTCTTCTTAGCGGATCGTCCCGGTCCCCGAAAGGGCAAAGGCGGCACCTGCGCCATGGAAATAGGCGCTCTCTGTACCGTCAAAGCCGTTACCGGTAACGCCTCGCCCCCATTTCCGTTACCGGTAACGCTTGCGCCAATGCCGGTCCAACCGCCTCTGTTGCCGCCACGAAACAATCTGTCACCACTTTCGGGATTTCCGTACCCGCGTCCCGTCGCTAAAATGTTTCGCATTCCAGGGTTTTGAACAGCGTATTGCCTTCCCGCAAGAGTCGGGGGCGGCAATGGGGGTTGGGTCGGTGATGCGGGGATCGGGGCGGGAGTTGGATGTGCACGGCAGGACGGCGGTCCGCCGGGACGGCGCACGGCGCCGGGCGGCATTGCGTCACAGCACGGCATTGGCCGGGGCGGCGCGTCTGGCGATCCTGACCGCCTTCCTCGCCCTGCCCCTCCCCGCACTCGCCAACCCCGAAGGCGGCGTGGTCACCGACGGTGCGGCCACCATCCAGTCCACCGCCCCCGGCCGGCTCGACATCATCCAGTCGACGCCCAAGGCGGTGATCGACTGGCGGCGCTTCGGCATCGCCGAGGGCGAGCACACCAATTTCCAGCAGCCCGACGCCGCCGCCATCACCCTCAACCGCGTCACCGGCTCCGACCCGTCGGCGATCCTGGGGCGGCTGACCGCCAACGGGCAGGTCTGGCTGGTCAACCCCAACGGCATCCTGTTCGGCCCGAACGCCCGGGTCGATGTCGGCGGGCTGGTCGCCACCACCCACGACATCCGCAACGCCGACTTCATGGCCGGCCGTCATAATTTCGAGGGCCGCGCCGGCTCCACCGCGACGGTGGAGAATGAGGGCACGATCACCGTCGCCCAGGCCGGGCTGGCGGCACTGGTCGCCCCCGGCGTCGCCAACCGCGGCACCATCCAGGCCCGCATGGGCGAGGTGACGCTGGCGTCGGGCCGCCGCTTCGTCGTCGACCTGTTCGGCGACCAGAAGATCAACATCGCAGTGGACGCCAAGACCGACGCCCGCCCCGTCGGCGCCGACGGCAAGCCGGTGGACGCGCTGGTCAGCAACAGCGGCAGGATCTTCGCCGACGGCGGCCGGGTGCAGATGACGGCGAGCGCCGCCAAGGGACTGGTCGACCGCGTCGTCAACATGTCCGGCACGATCCAGGCCCGCCGGGTGGAGCAGCAGGGCGGCGACATCGTCCTGCTGGGCGACGGCGGCGAGGTCGAGGTCTCCGGCAGCATCGACGCCAGCGGCAGCGGTGCCGGCCAGACCGGTGGCTCCGTCACCGTGTCGGGCAACCGCACGACGCTGACCGCCACCGCCCGCGTCACCGCCTCCGGTCCCGCCGGGGGCGGGGAGGTGCTGATCGGCGGCGACGTGCAGGGCGGCAGGGCGTCGGCCGCCACGCTGGCCGGCTACAACATCCGCCCGGCGCGCAAGCCGGTGCCGCCCTCCACCGAGACCGTCGTGGCACAGGGCGCGGCCATCGCCGCCGATGCCACGGAGAATGGCAAGGGCGGCAAGGTCGTGGTGTGGGCCGACGGCAGCACCCGCTTCGACGGCACCGTGTCCGCCCGCGGCGGGGCGGCCGGCGGCAACGGCGGCTTCGTCGAGACGTCGGGCAAGCTGTCGCTGCATGTGCGCGGCAGCGTCGATGCCGGGGCCGGAACAGGGCAGGGGATAGTGGCTGGCGGCTTCTGGCTGCTCGACCCGACCGACATCACGGTGGCGGCGACCGGCGGCACCATCACCGCCGACAGCATCCAAACCTCGCTGAACGGCGGGACCAGCGTCACGTTGCAGACCGATGCGGCGGGGACCGATGCCGGCGACATCACCATCGATCAGGCGATCCTGAAGACGGCCGGCGGGGATGCCTCGCTGACGCTGAAGGCCCACCGCAACATCGTCGTCAACCAAAGCATCGTGTCCAGCGCGGGCGCGCTCACCCTCACCCTGAACGCCGCGACCGGCTCCGGCAACGGCATCGTGCGGACGGCGGCAACCTCCGGCACGTCGCCCATCGCCATCACCACCAATGGGGGCGCCTTCATCGTCGGCGGCGGTTCCAACCCGGCGATGAAGCCGGCCTCCGGCATATCCGGCGGTTATTCGCCCAGCTCCGACCGGGCCGGCGTGGAGTTTCACGACACCGTCGTCACGACCGGCGCCGGCTCCATCCTGATCAACGGGGCCGGCGGCGAGAACAATGGCGACGGCAACCACGGCATCGCGCTGTACGACAGCCAGCTGACCACCGGGACCGGCTCGATCACGCTGAACGGGGAGGGCGGCAACGGCATCTATCACGGCGACAATGTCGGCGTGCTGCTGTCCTCCTCCGCGCTCCAGACCGGGGGCGGCGCCGTTTCCATCACCGGCACCGAGGGGCATGGCGAAAGCTCCCAAGGCAACGATGCGATCCGCGTCACCGACGACTCCTCCATCACGGTGCAGGGCAACGGGGCCATCGCCATCAGGGCGGGCGCCAACTCCAGCCGCGACATCCAGCTGAGCGGCGCCGTGATCCGCAACGGCAACGCCCCCATCACGCTGGAGTCGGGCGGCAACCTTTTTCTGGATTACGACAGCAGCCTGACCTCCAGCGGCGCCGTGACGCTCAGGGCGGCGTCCGGCATCTCCCTGATGGACAGCCAGATCGTCGCCACCGACCGGCCGGTCACGCTGAACAGCAACCGCAGCGGCAACGGCGGCGCCATCACCCTGGGCAGCAGCAGCATCGCGACCGCGGACGGCGACATCGTGCTGGGCGGCGACAGCGATCCGGCGAGCATGGCGGCCAAGGCCGACTATGGCGACTGGGCCGGCGTGTCGATCGCCAACAGCTCGCTCTACACCGGCCACGGCTCCATCTCGATCCGCGGCGAGGGCGAGGGGTACAGCAACAGCACCCACGGCGTCCTGATCAACGGCAGCTCGACCATCGGCGCCGCCACCGGCAAGATCGCCATCCATGGCAAGACGACCTCCCAGTCCGACACCCGGAACGCCGGGGTGCTGATCGAAAGCAACGACCAGGGCGGGCCGACCGTCACGGCCGGCTCCACCGCCGCCGACGCCATCCTGATCGACGGCGACGCCAGCGAGGCGGACTCCATCGAGTCCTGGGGCGTCATGCTCCAGGGCAGGGTAGGGCTGCTGTCGTCCGGCGGCGTCTCCGTCAGGGGCAAGGGCGGCGCGTCGTCCGCCGATTTCGAGGTCGCCGGCATCGGGCTGGACGCCGAAAGCACTGGCAACATCCAGATCGTGGCCGCCGCCGGAGAGGTGTCGCTGCAAGGCACCGCCGGAACCGCCGGCCCCCACGGCACCGCCTCGGCCCTGTACAGGAACGGCGCCGTGACGATCAGCAGCACGCCGGCTCCGCCGCCACCTCCTCCTCCCCCACCGCCGCCACCTCCACCACCGCCGCCACCTCCCCCCCCTCCGCCGCCGCCCCCCCCGGTAACGCCGCCGGTGACGGACCCGACGCCGACCGCACCGACGACGCCCACCACTCCCGGCACCGGAAGCGGAACCGATACGCCGTCCACCGGCACGCCGACCACGACCACCCCGTCGACCGGGACGGAAACGTCCGGGACCGGTACCACGGGCACGGGAACGACGGACACCGCGTCCCCGGAGACCGGAACGACCACGACCACCACGACGAGCGGCAGCCAGTCCGCCGCGTCCGCCTCCAGCTCCGCGCAGGCGGCGCTGCAAACGGTGGCGCAGATCGCCGCCAACCCAGCAACGACCACCACCGCCACGACCGGCACCGGCGCGACCACCGCCACGACCACGGGCAGCAGCACGACCCGCAGCAGCACCGGCGCGACCACGCCGCAGACCCTGCTGGCGACGCTGGAGCAAGGCACGGCCACCCAGACCGCGGCCGCCCAGACCGCAGAAGGGCAGGGCACCCAGGCGGCGGGCGGCAGTTCTGCCTCCAACAGCGCCCCCTCCAACGGCGCCCCGGCCTCGCCGCCTCCACCGCCGCCGGGTCCGGCGACGGTTGTGCTCGCCTCCGGCCGCTCGGTCTCCTTCACGGCGGACGCGGCGGCGGCCTATTCCTCCGGCGCCACCCTGTCGCAGCCGGGGCCGCAGCTTCTGGCCTCCCCGCAGGTGCAGGCGGCGGCCGGCACCCTCATCCAGGCGGCCGGCAACGGCGGCATGGTCCAGGCGGTGACGGCGCTGGCGAGCGGCGGCCTGTCGCTGCCCGAACAGCGCGCGGTGCTGGCCAGCGTGCCCGTAGCCACCCTGATCGGCGGGCTGACCGCCAGCAGCGACCCGGTGGCGGCGCGCGTCGGCGGCATTTTGCAGAACAGCGCGGCGGGCCAGCCCGGCGGCTACGCCCAGGTGCGCGCCGCGGCGGCGCAGGCCAACCTGCCTCCCCAGGTCGCCCGCACCTATCTCGCCATGGTGCAGCGGGTGGAGCGCGAACAGCGCACCCAGGCCTTTTCCGGCGCGCTCCGCCAGCTGGTGGCGAACCCGTCGGCGGCGGACATGTTCGGCCGGCCGGCAGCCGCCTCGGCGCCACCCAGCCTGCAACAGGCACGCGGCGGCCGCACCCGCGGCGGCACCATGACCCTGCGTGGCATCGTCGCCGACAGCGCCAATCTGGCCGAAGCGCGGGTGAACGGCCGCTGGGTCTTCATCGACGAACAGGGCCAGTTCCGCACCAGCATCCCGGTGGAACCGGGGGCGAAGGAAGCCACCCTGACCATGACCGACGAGGCCGGCAAGACGACGGAGCAGCGCATCGCCATCGACAGCGCCACGGCCGCTCCCGACCCGGCCGCTCCGCCGAAGCCGCGCAAGATCGCCCTGATGATCGCCGTCGACAGCTACCGCGACGGCGCCATCCCGGCCCTATCCACGCCCGACGCCGACATCAGGGCGGTGGGCAAGGCGCTGAACGACCAGCTCGGCTACGAGACGCGGGTGCTGCGCAACCCGACCAAGGCGCAGATCGGCGAGGCGCTGCGCAAGCTCGGCCGCGAGGTCGGCGAGCAGGACCAGGTGATGGTCTATTACGCCGGCCACGGCTATGAGCTGGCGGAGACCGGCACCGGCTATTGGCTGCCCGCCGACGCGGAGACGACCAGCGCCCGCAACTGGGTGTCGAACAACGACATCGGCCGGTTCCTCAGCCGCATGCCGGCCAAGCATGTGATGGTGGTGTCCGACAGCTGCTATTCCGGCGCCTTCACCAAGGAGCAGAAGGTCGATGCCAGCCGCCTCGCCAGCGAAACGGAGATCCGGCAGCGCCGCTCGGTCATGGCCCTGTCGTCGGGCGGCGACGAGCCGGTCGCCGACGGCGAGGTGAACTCGCCCTTCGCGGTGGCGCTGAAGAAGCGGGTGCTCGGCCTGCCGAAGGACAGCAGCGGCTACGCCCTTTATCAGGAGGTCCGCCAGGACGTGACCAGCGAGGCGCCGCAGACCCCGCAATATGGCGTGATCCGCACCGCCGGCTACGACGAGGGCGGCGACTTCATCCTGGACCTGCCCGACCGCGCGATGAACTGAGGGGAGGGGGCGTCCGCAACGGCACCCCCATTTTCCCCTGGCGCATAGTTTCAAAAGAAACTATATCAGCGGCAAATGGTCGCGCCCGGCGCCTGTCGCCGGCGCTCCTCGCAGAAGGGAGCAGCCCGCATGACGTCCTCCGCATTCACCTACCGGTCCGGCTTCGGCAACGAATTCGCGACCGAGGCGTTGCCCGGCGCCTTGCCCGTCGGCCGCAACTCGCCGCAGCGCCCGCCCTACGGCCTCTATGCCGAGCAGATCAGCGGCACCGCCTTCACCGCCCCGCGCGCCCACAACCGGCGGTCCTGGCTCTACCGCATCCGCCCGGCGGTGGTGCACGAACCCTTCCACCCGCTGGAGCCCGGCCGCCTGACCAGCCGCTTCGACGAGGTGCCGGCGCCGCCGACCCAGCTGCGCTGGAACCCGCCGCCGATGCCCGAAGCACCCACCGATTTCGTCGCCGGCCTCGTCACCATGGGCGGCAACGGCGGACCGCAGGCGCAGACCGGCTGCGGCATCCATCTCTACACCGCCAACCGGTCGATGGAGGGCCGCTTCTTCTACGATGCCGACGGCGAGCTGCTGATCGTGCCGCAGCAGGGCCGCCTGCGCCTGTTCACCGAGCTTGGCGTGCTGGAGGTCGAGCCGCAGGAGATCGCGCTGATCCCCCGCGGCATCCGTTTCCGCGTCGAACTGCCGGACGGAACCGCACGCGGCTATGTCTGCGAGAATTTCGGCGCGCCGTTCCGCCTGCCGGACCTCGGCCCCATCGGCTCCAACGGCCTTGCCAACCCGCGCGACTTCCTGACCCCCGACGCCTGGTACGAGGATGTCGACGGCGACTTCGAACTGGTGGCGAAGTTCGACGGCCATCTGTGGACCGCCTGCATCGACCATTCGCCGCTGGACGTGGTGGCGTGGCACGGCAACCACGCGCCCTGCAAATACGACCTGCGCCGCTTCAACACCATCGGCTCGATCGGCTTCGACCATCCCGACCCGTCGATCTTCCTGGTGCTGCACTCGCCCAGCGACACCCCCGGCGTCGACAGCATCGACTTCGTCATCTTCCCGCCGCGCTGGCTGGTGCAGGAGGACACCTTCCGTCCGCCCTGGTTCCACCGCAACGTCGCCAGCGAGTTCATGGGCCTGATCCATGGCGTCTACGACGCCAAGGAGGAGGGCTTCCTGCCCGGCGGCGCCAGTTTGCACAACTGCATGAGCGGCCACGGCCCCGACGCGGAGACCTTCGCCAAGGCCACATCCGCCGACACCAGCCGGCCGCAGCGGATCGCCGACACCATGGCCTTCATGGTGGAGACCCGTGCGGTGATCCGCCCGACACGGCACGCCCTGGAAACTGCGGAGTTGCAGCACGATTATTACCGCTGCTGGCAGGGGCTGGCGAAGCGCTTCGACCCCAACCGTCCTTGAAAGGGCCGTCCCTGAAAGAACCGTCCCTGAAAGCAGGGCAGGGCGGCGGACCGCCGCCGGCTCCCGGCCACGCGACAATTTGTCTCGACGGCGCGCGCGCAGACTTCCACACTGCACCCGTGCCGTTCGGGCGTTTGGCAAGGGGAGAGGGCCGATGGCGGCCGGTGTTGGGAATGGTGATGTTGGCAATGGTGGGGAAAGCCGGTCGCTGCTCGACCGGATGATCGACCGCATGACGGTGCAGCGCAACGCGCTGGCCTGGGCGGAGCGGGCCGTCGACGGCCGCGACGGTCTGGTGCTGGAGGTCGGCCTGGGCAAGGGCCGCACCTTCGACCATCTGCGCCACCTGTTCCCGCCGCGCGACATCCTGGTCTTCGACATGTGGGTCCGCGTACCGCCGGAGCTGACGCCCGACGAGGACCGCCTGTTCGTCGGCGATTTCAAGGAGACCATGCCGGCGGCGGCGGAACGGTTCGGCCGCTGCGCCCGGCTGGCCCATGCCGATTTCGGCAGCACCGACCGCAACCATGACGCCGCGCAGGCGGCGTGGCTGGCCCCCCTGATCGATGCGCTGGTGCTGCCCGGCGGCATCGTGCTGTCCGACCGGCCGCTGGACCGGCCCAACTGGACCCGGCTCGACCTGCCGCCGGACGAGCGCTGGACCTACCATGCCTGGAGGGTGGAAAGCTGAGCGGGGCACGGTGGATTGAAGCAGGGTGGATTGAAAAGGGCGCATGGCAAAAGCAGCGTTGGAAAACGGACCGGGCCACGCCAATTTATTTCCCCTCATCCTCCGCTGCATGACAGGGGCGGCCGGCGACGGCTGCGACGCTGAAGGCCGCGACGCTGAAGGCCATTGATGAACCGCAACATTTTTCAGTTCATTTGGAAGCACAGCGGGCGGCAGCAGATCCTGCTCGCCCTGTTGACGGTCGCCTCCTTTCCGGTGCTCTACGCCTCGCTGGAACTGCCGAAGATCATCATCAACCGGGCCTTGTCGGATCCCCAGCCGGAACGCGAGATCCTCGGCGTCGCCATGGGGCCGGTGACCTACCTGCTGGTGCTGTGCTTCACCTTCCTGGCGCTGGTGCTCGCCAACGGCGCCTTCAAGATGCGGATCAACACCTTCAAGGGCGTGGTCGGCGAACGGCAGGTGCGGCGCCTGCGCTTCATCCTGCTCGACCGCATGCTGCGCTTCCCGCTGCCGCATTTCTCCAAGGTCAGCCAGGGAGAGCTGATCTCCACCGTCGCGTCGGAGACCGAGCCGCTGGCCGGCTTCATCGGCGACTCCTTCGCCCAGCCGCTCTACCAGGGCGGCACGATGCTCACCATCCTGCTGTTCCTGTTCATCCAGCAGCCGACCATCGGTCTGGTGTCGGTCGCCCTCATCCCGGTGCAGGCCTACATCATCCCGAAGCTCCAGCTGAAGGTGAAGCTGCTGGGCAAGGAGCGGGTGCGCAAGGTCCGCCAGCTGTCCGAACGCATCGGCGAAAGCGTCGAGAACATCCGCGAGGTCCGCGTCAACGGCACCGTCCGCTACGTGCTGGCCGAATTCTCGCAGTATCTCGGCAGCATCTACTGGATCAGGCTGGAGATCTACAAGCGGAAGTATTTCGTCAAGTTCCTGAATAACTTCATCAACCAGATCACGCCCTTCTTCCTGTTCTCCATCGGCGGATATCTGGTCCTGCAAGGCAACATGACCATCGGTGCCCTGGTGGCCGCACTCTCTGCCTTCAAAGACCTGACGGCGCCCTGGAAGGAGCTGCTCGACTATTACCAGAACATGATCGACGCCCAGATCAAGTACGAGCAGATCGCCGAGCAGTTCTCTCCCCCCTTCCTGTTCGACTGGGCCACGCCGTCGCCCGCCACCCCTCCCGACCTGAAGGCCCCGCTGCGGCTGGAGGCGGTGACCTGGGCCAACGAATACGGCGACCGCATGCTGCAACGCCTGTCGCTGGAGGTGCCGCCGGGCGCGCTCATCGGCATCGCCGGCACCAACGCGCTGGCGCTGCGCCGTCTGGCCGAGGTGCTGGTGCGGCTGTCGCCGCCGACCTCCGGCCGGATCACCATCGGCGACCGCACGCTCGACGAGCTGCCGCTGGATCTGCTGGGCCGGCGCATGGCCTATGCCAGCCCGGAACCGCGCATGTTCACCGGCAGCATGATGCAGAACATCACCTACGGCCTGCGCCACCGCCCGCCGGCCGACGACCCGGACAGCATGACCCCGGCCCGCCGGCGCGAGATCGTCGAGGCCGAGGCGTCGGGCAACTCCACCGACAGCATGGATGGGATCTGGACCGACTTCGGCATGATCGGCGCCACCGACTGGGCCAGCCTGCGCCCCTGGTTCATGCAGTGCCTGGCCGCCACCGGCGGCGAAAGCGCGGTCTACCAGCGCGGCCTGCGCGAGGTGTTCGACCCCGACGATTATCCCTTCGTCGCCCAGCCGCTGCTGCGCGCCCGCCACTGGCTGCGCGACGCCATCACCGAACGCGGGATGGACAAACTGCTGGCCCGCTTCGAGCGTGACCATTTCAACCCCTTTGCCAGCATCGCCGAGAACATGCTGGCCGGCCTGCCGGACGGCAAGCGGCTGACCGTCGCCCGCATGGTCTGCAACCCCACCGTCCGCGGCCTGATGGAAGAGTACGGGCTGTGGGACTCCGCCGTGCGCATCGGCCGGCGCTTCGCCATGCGGGTGGTCGGCGTCTATCGCGACAGCGACGACGGCGACGTCATGATCATGCGCTACCCGCACATCGACGACGCCCTGTTCGAAGAGTTGGTGGAGGCGGTCACCCGGCTGAAGCGCCGGTCCGAGCGGCCGCAGCGCCGCCATCAGGAGGCCGACACGCTGCTGTTCGCCACCATGTTCCTGATGATCGTGCCCAAGCGCGACGGCATGGACTTCATCCCGCAGGCAGAGCGCGAGGCGATCATGGCGATCCGCGCCCGCGTGCTCGACGACATGCCGCACGAGCTGCGCGACAAGGTCGCCATCTTCCACCCCGACCTCTACCACCCGCGCCTGAACGTGATGGACAACCTCCTGTTCGGCCGTATCACCACCGAGGATCCGCGCGCCATCACCAAGCTCCGCGCCCTGGTGGACGAGGCGCTGGAGCGCACCGACGCGCGGGCCTTCGTGCTGATCCTGGTGGCGCTGGGCGAGGTCGGCATCGGCGGCTCGCTGCTGCCGATCAGCGTGCGCCAGCGGGTCCAGCTGATCCGCGGCCTGATGAAGAAGCCCGACATCTTCGTCATCTATCAGGCGCTGAACAGCTACGATCCGGAGGAGCGGCTGCGCATCTTCCAGGCCATGAAGGAGCTGCTGCCGACCATGACGCTGATCGTGCTGGAGGAGCGGATTTCCGACAATCCCGCCTTCGACGCGCTCTACGACCTGGAGGATGGCCGGCTGGTCCGGCGCGGCCAGAGCGGCGCCGACCAGGACGAGGACACCGTGCCGGGGGACGGGGAGGGCACCGACGAGCCGGCCCTGCGCCTGCTGTCGCGCTCCCCCGTCTTCTCCGACCTGCCGGAAACGGTGCTGCGCCGGCTGCTGGCGGCATCGGAATGGCGCACGGTCGCGGCCGGCGACTTCATCTACCGCAGCGGCGAACAGTCGGAATTCGCCTTCGTCCTGGCGGAAGGGGAGGCGGAGCTGGTACGGCTGATGCCGGATGGCCAGCCGCCGCTGCACATCGCCTACATCAAGCCGCCCGAGGTGATCGGCGAGCTGGAGCTTCTGGCCGGCGTCCGCCGTTTCTCCACCATCCGCGCCCGCACCGACCTGCGGCTGCTGCGGCTGGACGGGCCGACCATGCTGCGCCTGCTGTCGTCGGTGCCGGACCTGCCGATGCGGGTGATCCAGCAGATCGGCAAGCGCCTGACCAGCGAAGCCCCGGCCGTCCCGCCTCCGGCGCCGGCCCCGGCATCGCCCCCGGCACCCGAGGCCCAAACGGCCGAAACCGGCAGCAACAGTGAATCCGCAACGCAAGCATGATGGAATGGATGCGATGGGGCTGAGGCGCAAGGCATCCCCTCTCCCCCCCGGGGAGAGGGTTAGGGTGAGGGGGATGCATGGCGTGGCTATCCCGAAAATCCTCGCTGTGCGCCCCCCTCACCCCGCCCCTCTCCCCGCTTTCGGCGGACCAGAGGTCCGCCTGTCGCGTCAGCGCAAACTTCGTTTGCGCGAGAGCGGGGGAGAGAGGGGGATAACGGCGAATTACGAATGGCCTCGTAAAACGGCAGGAGAGCGGCGCGATGCTGAAGGTTGAGGGCCTGACGATCCGCTTCCGCAACGCCCCCCATCCGGTGGTCGACGGCGTCGGCTTCTCCATCGGCGGCGGGCAGAGCGTCGCGCTGGTCGGCGAGTCCGGATCGGGCAAGACGCTGACCTGCCGCAGCATCCTCGGCATCCTGCCGCGCGGGGCGACGGTCACCGGCGGCTCGATCCTATTCGGTCATGGTGCAGAGGCGGTCGATCTGCTGCGCCTGCCGGCGTCCCGCCTGCGCGACATCCGCGGCAGCCGCATCTCGATGATCTTCCAGGAACCGATGAGCGCCTTGTCGCCGCTGCACACCATCGGCGACCAGACGATGGAGGTGCTGCGGCTGCACGGCAACTGCAACCGGGCCGGCGCCCGCGAACGCTGCCTCGCCATGTTCGAGCGGGTGGGCTTCCCCGATCCGGTCCGCGCCTTCCGCTCCTATCCGTTCCAGCTGTCGGGCGGCCTGCGCCAGCGCGCGATGATCGCCATGGCGATGGTCGCCCGCCCGCAGCTGCTGATCGCCGACGAACCGACCACCGCGCTGGACGTCACGCTCCAGGCCCAGGTGCTGGCCCTGATCAAGGAGTTGCAGGGCGAAACCGGCATGGCGGTGCTGCTGGTCACCCACGATCTGGGCGTCGTCGCCAACATGGCCGACGCCGTGGTGGTGATGCGCGCCGGCCGGGTGATGGAATCGGGGGCCTGCGCCGACGTTCTCGGCCGGCCGCTGCACGGCTACACCCGCAAGCTGATGGCCGCCGCCCCCTCCATCCCCGAGACGACCTGCGCGCAAGGGTCCGGCGCCGTGCACGATCCCATCCTGGAATTCCACGGCGTCGCCAAGACCTACGAGCGCGGCACTATCCGCATCCGCGCGCTGGCCGGCGTCGACCTGTCGGTCGGCCGCGGCGAGACGCTGGCCATCGTCGGCGAGTCAGGATCGGGCAAGACGACGCTGGCGCGGCTGGCCATGCTGGCGGAGCGGCCGGATCCCGGTGGCCGCCTGCTGTTCCGGGCATCCGCCGGCGAACCGCCGCTCGACCTCCTTTCCGCCGCCGGGCCGGAGCTGACCGCCTACCGCCGCCGGGCCCAGATGGTGTTCCAGGACCCCTATGCCTCGCTCAGCCCCCGCATGAGCGTCGGCGAGATCATCGCCGAGCCGCTGGCGATCCACGGCGTCTGCGGCCGCGGCGAGGGACGCGAGCGGGTGCGGGCGCTGATGGCGCAGGTCGGGCTCGACCCCGCCTGGGCCAACCGCTATCCGCACGCCTTCTCCGGCGGCCAGCGCCAGCGCATCGGCATCGCCCGCGCCCTGGCGCTCGACCCGCAGTTGCTGATCTGCGACGAGCCGACCTCGGCGCTGGACGTGTCGGTCCAGGCGCAGGTGCTCGACCTTCTGGAGTCGATCAAGCAGCGGCTCGGCCTCAGCCTGATGTTCATCTCGCACGATCTGGCGGTGGTGGCGCGGCTGGCCGACCGCGTCGCGGTGATGCGCGCCGGCCGGGTGATGGAGGAGGCACCGCCCGCCATCCTGTTCTCCGCCCCGCTGCACCCCTACACCCGCGCGCTGATCGCCGCCTCGCCGGAGCCGGACGTGAGCCGTCCCATCGACATCGCGACGGTGGCCTTGGGCGCCGGCCGCCCCGACCTGTGGCCCGAACCCTTCCGCCCCACCCCCGACGGCGCTCCCCCTCCCCTGGTGGAAGCCGCGCCCGGCCATTTCGTGAGGCGGGCGGCATGAGCAGGCACTTTCCAATCTCCGGGGCTTCTTACCCTCTCCCCCCCGGGGAGAGGGAAGGGGCCCACCGCTTTGCGGTGGGAAGGGTGAGGGGGACGCGCGGCGGGATGCTCGCGAAAACCCTGCAACGCATCCCCCTCACCCTGACCCTCTCCCCGGGGGGGAGAGGGAAGTGGACCGCGGTAGTCGCGCAAATCCTCCTCACTCTCCTCCTCCTCGCCACCCCCGCCGCCGCCTTCACGCCGCAGGATCCGCCGATGCTGCGCGATCAGGTGCGCTACGGCCTCATCCCCCCCGTCCGCCAGCGCATGCCGGACGAGCCGCTGATCGTCGATGTGGAGGGCAAGGGTCGCGACCTCGGCCTGTCCGGCGGCTGGATCCGCACCTTCATCACCCAGCGGCGCAACAGCCGCATCGCCGTGCTCTACGGCTATGCCCGGCTGGTCGGCTACACCGCCAAGCGGGAGATCGTACCCGACATCCTGAAGGACGTGCAGGTCGTCGACGGCCGCGACTTCACCCTGACCCTGCGGGCCGGCCACCGCTGGTCCGACGGCGCTCCCTTCACCAGCGACGACATCCGCTACTGGTGGGAGGACATCGCCAACAACCCGATGCTGTCGCCGTCCGGCCCGCCGCGCTTCATGCTGGTGGACGGCAAGCCGCCGCAGGTCAGCTTCCCCGACGCCGTCACCGTCCGCTTCCACTGGGACGAGCCGAACCCCTATTTCCTGCCGACGCTGGCCGCCGCCCGGCCGCCCTTCATCTACCGGCCGGCCCATTACCTGAAGCGCTACCACGCCCGCTACACCAGCGAGGCGGAGCTGGCGCCGCTGCTCGCCAAGTACAAGGTCCGCAACTGGGCGGCCCTGCACAACGCGCTGGACGACATGTTCCGGATGGAGAACCCGGACCAGCCGACGCTCCAGCCCTGGATGGCGGTCTCCAAGGGCACCGGCAACCACCTGCTGTTCCAGCGCAACCCCTATTACCACCGCTTCGACCGGCGCGGCGTGCAGCTTCCCTATGCCGACGGGCTGGACGTGACGGTGATGGGCGGCGGGCTGATCCCGGCCCAGGTCGCCACCGGCAAGGCCGACCTCCAGGCCGAGGGGCTGACCTTCTCGCAGGTGCCGGTGCTGGTGTCGGGGGAGAGGCAGGGCGACTACCGCACCCTGCTGTGGCCGGAGGGCAAGGCGGCGGAAATCGCCCTCTACCCCAACCTGAACTACAACGACCCGGTCTGGCGCACCCTGCTGCGCGACGTGCGCTTCCGCCGCGCCCTGTCGATGGCGATCGACCGCCGCATCGTCAACCGCTCGCTCTTCTTCGGGCTGGCGCAGGAGAGCGGCGTCGACGTGCTGCCGGGCAGCCCGCTGTTCAAGCCGGAACGCAAGGGGGTGTGGACCGGCTACGACCCCCGCCAAGCATCGGCCCTGCTGGACGAGATCGGGCTGAAACGCAAACGCGGCGAGCTGTACCGCGAGCTGCCGGACGGCCGCCCGCTGGAGGTGATCGTCGAGACCTCGGGCGAGAAGCCGGAAATCTCCGACGCGATGCAGATCATCGCGGAGACCTGGCGCGACATCGGCGTGCGGCTGCTGATGCGCACGGTCGACCGCGACGTGCTGCGCAACCGGGTCTATGCCGGCCAGACGATGATGGCGGTGTGGGGCGGCTGGGACAACGGCATCCCCGATCCCGACAGCAGTCCGGAGGAGCTGGCCCCGATGACCCAGGAGAATTTCAGCTGGCCGAAATGGGGGCAGTATTACCAGACCTCCGGCAGCGCCGGCGAACCCATCGACATGCCGATCCCGCAGGAGCTGATGGACATCGCCCGGCGCTGGCGCCACACCACCGACGAGACCGAGCGGCGCGCCCTGTGGTCGGCCCTGCTCGACATCCATGCCGACCAGATCTACGCCATCGGCGTGGTGTCGAAGACGCCGCAGCCCATCGCCGTGTCCAACCGCCTGCGCAATGTCCCGGACAAGGGGCTGTGGCTGTGGGATCCCGGCGCCTATCTCGGCGTCTACCGCCCCGACGAGTTCTATTTCACCGACGCCCGCCCGGCCGATCCCGAGCCGGTCGGCATCCACCGCGGGGAGGACTGACGGCCATGCTGCGCTTCATCCTGCACCGGCTGCTGGTGATGGTGCCGACGCTGTTCGTGGTGTCGATGCTGATCTTCACCGTCATCAACCTGCCGCCCGGCGACTATCTGTCCAACCAGATCGCCGAGCTGCGCGCCACCGGCCAGGAGGCCGGGCTGGCGAAGGCGGAGTTCCTGCGCCACGAATATGCGCTCGACCGCCCGCTGGCCGAACAGTACCTGATCTGGATCGGCGTCTGGCCGGGGCCGAACGGCTTCCACGGCCTGCTCCAGGGCGATCTCGGCTGGTCCTTCGAGTTCAACAAGCCGGTGGCCGCGGTGGTGGGGGAGACGCTGTGGTTCACCGTCATCCTCAACCTCGCCGCCGTGCTGTTCGTCTATCTGGTGTCCTTCCCGCTGGGGGCGCTGGCGGCGATCCGCGCCAACAGCTGGGTCGATTACCTCGCCGCCGCCGTCGGCTATATCGGGCTGGCGACGCCCAATTTCCTGCTGGCGCTGATCCTGCTCTATTACGGCCAGAAATGGCTGGGCCTGCCCATCGGCGGGCTGGTCGATGCGACATACGAGGACCAGCCGCTCAGCTGGGCCAAGGCCGGCTCGGTGCTGGAACACCTGATCGTCCCGACCATCGTCATCGGCCTGTCCGGCACCGCCGCCATGGTGCGCCGCCTGCGCGCCAACCTGCTGGACGAGCTGGGCAAGCCCTATGTCGTCACCGCCAAGGCCAAGGGCGTGCCGCCGCTGCGCCGGCTGACCCGCTATCCGCTGCGCATGGCCCTGAACCCCTTCGTCTCCGACATCGGCTCGCTTCTGCCGTCGCTGGTGTCGGGATCGGTGCTGATCTCCGTCGTGCTCAGCCTGCCGACCATCGGCCCGGCCCTGCTGGAGGCGCTGCGGGCGCAGGACATCTTCCTGTCCGGCTTCATCCTGATGTTCATCTCGCTCCTGGTGCTGGTCGGCATGCTGGTCTCCGACATCGCGCTCGCCCTGCTCGACCCCCGCATCCGCCTGGGCAAGGCGAGGAAGGCCCAATCATGAAAGAAAGGGGCATGAAAGAGGGGGGCATGAAAGGCGAGGGCATGAAGGCTCCGGTCACGGGCGGCGGCACCGGCGGCTGGGAGCATTACGTCGACGACCGGCCCTATCCCGATCCGGCCGCGGCGGACGCGCCGGCCACCCGCTTCGACGCGAACGCCTCGACCGGCCGGCTGATGCTGCGCCGTTTCCTGCGCCACCGGCTGGCGGTGCTGGGGGCGCTGTTCCTGGGCCTGTCCTATCTCAGCCTGCCCTTTGTCGATTTCCTGGCACCCTACGGCGCCAACGAGCGCGACGTGGAGCATCTCTACGCCCCGCCCCAGGGCGTCCACCTGTTCCACGAGGGCCGGTTCATCGGCCCCTTCGTCTATCCGACCACCGGGCGGCCCGACCTGAAGGATTATCGCTGGCGCTACGAGACCGACGAGAGCCGGCCGATGCCGCTGCAGTTCCTCTGCCCCGGCGCGCCCTACCGCTTCCTGGGTCTGGTCGAATCGCGGGTCCGGCTGGTCTGCCCGCCACCGGGGGCCTCGCTGCATCTGCTGGGCACCGACCGGCTCGGCCGCGACATGCTCTCGCGCCTCGCCATCGGGGCGCAGCTGTCGCTGACCGTCGGGCTGCTCGGCATCGCGGTGTCCTTCGCCATCGGCATCACGCTGGGCGGCATGGCCGGCTATTTCGGCGGCTGGATCGACGCCGGGGTGCAGCGCCTGTCGGAAATCCTCAAATCCCTGCCGGAGCTGCCGCTGTGGCTGGCGCTGTCCGCCGCGGTGCCGGCGCAATGGTCTCCGGTGACGGTGTTCCTCTGCATCTCCGTCATCCTCGGCCTGCTCGACTGGCCGTCGCTGGCCCGCGCCGTGCGCTCCCGCTTCCTGGCTCTGCGCGAGGAGGATTTCGTCATGGCGGCGGAGCTGATGGGCGCCAGCCCGGCGCGCATCATCCGCCGCCACCTGCTGCCCAACTTCGCCAGCCACCTGCTCGCCAGCGCCACCCTGTCGATCCCGGCGATGATCCTCGGCGAAACGGCGCTGTCCTTCCTGGGGCTGGGCCTGCGCCCGCCGGCGACCAGCTGGGGGGTGATGCTGAACGACGCCCAGAACCTTATGGCCGTGGAAACCTATCCCTGGGTGTCATTGCCGATGCTGCCGGTGATCCTGGTAGTCTTGTCCTTCAACTTCTTCGGCGACGGCCTGCGCGACGCCCTGGATCCCTATCATGGCGACTGACCCTTCATCGCCGTCGGAAGCCGGCTGGCGGCCTGTCCGGCGCTCATATATATCACAGCGCATAGATGCGTTGCCCTTACCCGGTCGGAAGTCATATTGATGCGCGGCAAAATCCATGTGAGGGGTTCTCTCCAGGCTGGAGCTTTGCCGCCGGTGCCTGGACGCCCCCGCAACCACCGGCGCCGAACCGGTTCCAAAGACAAGCACAGCGATCTGTTCCGCAACGGATTGTCGGTTCCGAAGCATTGCTGAAGCGGAGTGTCCGAGCATGCACCAGCCACAGCCGCCCCTTCGGCCCCTCCATCCCGACCGGACGCCGCCGCGCATCCTGCTCTACAGCCACGACACCTTCGGGCTCGGCCATCTGCGGCGGTCGCGGACGATTGCCCAGGCGCTGGTGTCGGCCTTTCCCGACGCCTCCGCGCTGATCCTCACCGGCTCGCCGGTCGCCGGCCGCTTCGACTTTCCGGAGCGGGTCGACCATGTGCGCCTGCCCGGCGTGGTGAAGCAGCCCGACGGCGGCTACACCGCCCGCAACCTCGGCCTGCCGATCGAGGAGACCACCGCGATCCGGGCGGAGATCATCCGCGCCACCGCCCGCGCCTTCCGCCCGACGCTGGCCATCGTCGACAAGGAGCCGACCGGCCTGCACGGCGAATTCCTGCCGGCGCTGGACGAGATGCGGGCCAGCGGCAACACCCGCATCGTGCTGGGCCTGCGCGACGTTCTGGACGCGCCCGAAGCCCTCCAGCCGGAGTGGGAGCGCAAGGAGGCGGTCGCCGCCATCGAACGCTATTACGACCAGCTCTGGATCTACGGCCTGCCGGAGGTCTACCGCCCGCTGGACGGTCTCGACCTGCCGGCGGAGATCGCGGCGCGGCTGCGCTACACCGGCTATCTGAAGCGCGAGCCGACGGAGGGCGGCGGCGCCGTCCAGGCCGCGGACTGCCCGATGACGGGCCCCTACGTGCTGGTGACGCCGGGCGGCGGCGGCGACGGGGCGGCCCTGGTCGACTGGACCATCGCCGCCTACGAGAGCGATCCGGACCTCGTCCCCCGCGCCCTGATCGTCTACGGCCCCTTCCTGGAGGACGCCCGCCGCCAGGAGTTCGCCACCCGCATCCGCCAGCTGAAGGGCAGGGTGGAGACCATCAACTTCCATTCCCGCATGGAGGATCTCTATGCCGGCGCGGTCGGCGTGGTGGCGATGGGCGGCTACAACACCTTCTGCGAGATCCTGTCCTTCGACAAGCCGTCGGTGCTGGCCCCGCGCATCCGCCCCCGGCTGGAACAGCGCATCCGCGCCGAAGCGGCGGAGGCGCTGGGGCTGCTGCGCACGCTGGACAGCGACCGCGACGGCGCCGACCCGCGGGCGATGGCGGACGCCATCCGCGCGCTGCCCGGCCAGCCGCCGCCCTCGGCCAGCCCGCTGCCCGGCCTGCTCGGCGGGCTGGAGCGCATCGTCGACCTGACGCGCGAGGTGCTGGCGGCGGACTCAGTGCTCCCGCGCACCACCCCCGTCACCCCGATCCGCCGGGCGGCGGAACGGCTGTCCCGCGCCATGGCAGGCAAGCGCGCATGAATTCCGGACTGGGGAAGGACGGCCCTATGCCGTCCGGTGTGCCGACCCGTTTGCCGCCCCGTTTGCCATTGAAAATCGCCGTGGTGGTGAAGGGCTATCCCCGCCTGTCGGAGACCTTCATCGCGCAGGAGCTTCTGGCCCTTCAGGAGCGCGGCATCGATCTGGCGATCTGGTCGCTGCGCCATCCCACCGACAGCCGCCGCCACGCCCTGCACGACCGCATCGCGGCACCGGTCCATTACCTGCCGGAATATCTGCGCGACGAGCCGGCCCGCGTGCTGCGCGCGCTCGGCCGCCTGATCCTGCGCCACCCGGCCGGCCTGCTGCGCACCGCGGCAGGGTGGCTGCGCGACCTGTGGCGCGACCGCACCGCCAACCGCGGGCGGCGCTTCGGGCAGGCGCTGGTGCTGGCGGCGGAGCTGCCGGCCGACGTGCCCTTCCTCTACGCCCATTTCCTGCACACCCCGGCGTCGGTCGGGCGCTATGCCGCTGCGATCCGCGGCATAGGCTGGGGCTTTTCCGCCCATGCCAAGGACATCTGGACGACGCCGGAGTGGGAGAAGCGCGAGAAGCTGGCCGACGCCCGCTTCGGCGCCACCTGCACCGCGGTCGGGGCCGCCCATCTGCGCGCGCTGGCCGCCGACCCGTCACGCATCGACCTTGTCTATCACGGGCTCGATCTCTCGCGTTTCCCCGCCCCGCCGGACCGCAGCGACGCCCCCGCCCGAGACGGCTCCACCCCCGAGCGCGCGGTCGAGATTCTGTCGGTCGGCCGGCTGGTGGAGAAGAAGGGCTATGACCGGCTGCTCGACGCGCTGGCGACGCTGCCGGACGGGCTGCACTGGCGGCTGGTCCATATCGGTTCCGGCGACCTCAAGCAGGCCCTGCGCGCCCAGGCCGAACGGCTGGGGGTGTCGGACCGCATCGAGTGGCGCGGCGCCCAGGATCAGGCAACGGTGATCCAGGCGCTCCGCCACGCCGACCTGTTCGTGCTGACCAGCGTGGTGGCCGGCGACGGCGACCGCGACGGCCTGCCCAATGTGCTGATGGAGGCGGCGAGCCAGCGCCTCGCCATCCTCTCCACCGCCGTCTCCGCCATCCCCGAATTCATCGCCGACGGCACCCACGGCCTGCTGACCGACGGCACCCCGCCCGCCATCGCCGCCGCGCTGGAGCGGCTCGCCACCGACCCGGCGCTGCGGCTGCGGCTGGCCGACGCCGCCTATGGCCGGCTCCGTGCCGAGTTCGGCATGACCGCCGGCATCGACCGCCTCGTCCGCCGGCTGGAGGAGGCCGCGGCGTGACCGCCCCCCAAACCACCCTCTCGCGCATCGCCTTCTACGCCCCGCTGAAGCCGGTCGACCACCCGGTCCCCTCCGGCGACCGCCAGATGGCGCGGCTGATCCTGCGGGCGTTGGAGGCAACCGGCCCGGTGGAGGTGGCGAGCGGGCTGCGCGTCTATGACGGTGCCGGCGACCCCGCCGCGCAATCCCGCCTGACCGCCGCCGCCGCCGCCGAGTGCGACCGGCTGCTGTCGCTCTATGCCACAGAGCCGGAGCGGCGTCCGGCGCTGTGGCTCAGCTACCATGTCTATTACAAGGCGCCCGACCTGATCGGCCCGGTGATCGCCCGCCGCCTCGGCATCCCCTATGTCGTGGTGGAGGCGACCCGCGCCCGCAAGCGCCTGACCGGCCCCTGGGCCGCCTTCGCCGCCGCCGCCGAGGCCGCCATCGAGGCCGCGGCCCTCGTCCTCTGCGTCAGCGCCCGCGACCGTCAGGCGGTGGAGGCCTACGGCCCGCCCGGCCAGCGGGTGGCGATGCTGCCCCCCTTCCTCGACCTGCCGCCCGCAATCGAGCGCGGCGAACCGACCATGCCGCCCTGGCTTTTGACTGTCGCCATGATGCGGCCGGGCGACAAGCTGGCCTCCTACCGCCTGCTGGCCGACGCCCTCCACCTCGTGGCAACCCGGCCCTGGACGCTCGACATCGTCGGCGCCGGCCCGGCGGCGGCGGAGGTGGCGGCGCTGTTCGCTCCCTTCGGCCCGCGGGTGACACTGCACGGCGCTTGCGCCCCCGCCGACCTCGCCGGCCATTACCGCGCCGCCGACCTGCTGGTCTGGCCCGGCCTGAACGAGGCGTTCGGCATGGTCTACCTGGAGGCGCAGGCCCATTCCGTGCCGGTGCTCGCCATCGACAATGCCGGCACCGGCACCGTCATCCGCGACGGCGTCGGCGGCCGCCTGACCGGTCCCACCCCGGAGGATTTCGCCGCAGCCCTGTCCGCCCTGCTGGCCGATCCTCCGGCCCTGCGCGACCTCGGCCGCAGCGCCCGCGCCCATGTCGAGGCCCACCACGCCCTGACCGCAGCCGCCGAACGCCTGCGCGGCCTGCTGACCGGACTGCCCCCCGGACGGATGCCATGATCCGCCTCGCTTTCCTGCGCCACGGCATCACCGCCTGGAACCGCGAGGGCCGCATCCAGGGCCGCACCGACATTCCCCTCGATCCGGAAAGCCGCGAACAGCTCGCCGCCCTGACCCTGCCGCCGGACTGGCGCGCCGCCACCCTGCACGCCAGCCCGCTGTCGCGCGCAGTCGAGACCGCCACCCTCATCGGCAAGGGCCGCCCCGTCCACACCGATCCGCGCCTGATCGAGATGGACTGGGGCGCCTGGGAAGGCTTGCATGGCCGCGACCTGCGCGCCGACTCCGCCAGCGGCTACCGCGACCTGGAGCAGTGGGGCTGGGACTTCCGCCCCCCCAACGGCGAAAGCCCCGCCGACGTGCGGGAGCGGTTGAGAGGGTGGCTGAAGGACTTGGCGCCTCCCCCTTCCCAGGACCAATCCCCTCTCCCCCCCGGGGAGAGGGAGAGTTATCTCATCGTCACCCACATCGGCGTGATGCGCGTCGCGCTGGCGCTCGCCTGGGGCTGGGACTTCCGCGGCCCGCCGCCGGTGCCGGTCAAGCGCAACCGCCTCTACGCCTTGGGTCTGGCCGCCGACGGCACGCTCCGCCCGGCCGTGCCCAGGGAGGGGGAGCGCCTGTCATGAGGCTGCTGATCGCCGTCACCCATCTGCTCGGCACCGGCCATCTCAGCCGCGCGCTGGCCCTGGCGGAGGCCTTCACCGCCCGCGGCTGGCGCGTCGATGTCGCCAGCGGCGGCCGTCCCGCCCCTCACTTGGCCCCAAATCCAACGGGCGGCAGCGCCACCCTGCACCAGCTGCCGGCGCTGGCGAGCGACGGCGCCGACTTCGCTACCCTGCTGGGCGCCGACGGCACCCCCGCCGATGCCGGCCTGTTCGCCGCCCGGCAGGCGATACTGACCGGCCTGCTCGACAGCCTCCGCCCTGACGTGCTGATCACCGAACTCTTCCCCTTCGGCCGCCGCGCGCTGGCCGCCGAGTTCGACGCCCTGCTGGAGCGTGCCCGCGCCCTGCCGCAGCCGCCGCTGACGCTGGCCTCGGTCCGCGACATCCTGGCCCCGCCCTCCAAGCCCAAGCGGGTGGCCGAGACCGAGGACCGCCTGCTGCGCCTCTATGACGGCGTGCTGGTCCATTCCGATCCCGCCCTGATCCCGCTGGAGGACAGCTGGCCGCTGACGCGAGCGATGAAGCCGCTGCTGCGCTACACCGGCTTCGTCGTGCCGCCGCCGCCCGTTCCCGACGACGGCACGGACGGCAATGCCGAGATTCTGGTCACCGCCGGCGGCGGTCCGGTCGGCCGCCCGGTCTTCGAGGCCGCAGCCCAATGCGCCGCCTCCGGCGCCCTGCCGCAGCGCTGGCGCCTGCTGGTGGCGAAGGGCGACGCGGCGCTGGCCGACCGGCTGCGCGGCCTGGCCCCGCCCGACCGCCTGTTGGTGGAGCCGGTGCGCCCCGACTTCCGCGCCCTGCTGGGCCGGGCCTCCGCCAGCGTCGGGCGCTGCGGCTACAACACCGCGCTCGACTGCCTGACCGCCGGCGTCCCCAGCGTCTTCTGCCCCTTCGAGGACGGCAAGGAGGTCGAGCAGACCATCCGCGCCGCCATCCTGGCCCGCCAGCCCGGCATCGCCACCCTGCGCGAGGCCGACCTCACCCCCGACAGCCTCGCCAAAGCGTTGCAGTCCGTGCTCGGCGCCCGCATCCCGCCGCTCAGCCCCGCGGCACTGGCCGGTGCGGCGCGCAGCGTCGAGATCGTCGAAGCCCTGCTGGCGGAGAAGACATCATGACGAGCTGGACCGCCGTAGACGAAGAACTCGCCCGCTGGACCGGCCTCGGCCGCCGCTGCCCCCTGTGGCTGCGCGACGACGACGCGGTCGCCGCCGGCCCGCAACTCGACGGATTGCTGAAGCGCTGCGCCCGGTCCGGCATCCCGCTCGGCCTCGCCGTCATCCCGGCCGATGCCGAACCGTCGCTCGCCGAAGCCATCGCCGGTCACGCGCACGTCACCCCGCTGGTCCATGGCTGGTCCCACACCGACCACGCCGCCCCCGGCCGGAAGAAGTGCGAGTTCGGCCCGGAGCGCCCGCCCGAGGTCCGGCAGGCCGAGGCCGGGCGCGGCCTGTCCACCCTGCGCGGCCTGTTCGGCGACCGCCTGCTGCCGCTGTTCGTCCCGCCCTGGAACCGCATGGCCGCCGACATGCCGGCCCGCCTGTCGGCCGCCGGTTACCGCGCCGTCTCGGCCTTCGGCCCGTCGCCGAATCCTCATGACGGCATCGCCTGGATCAACACCCACCTCGACCTGATCGACTGGCGCGGCAGCCGCTCCGCCGTGCCGCTCGACGCCCTGCTCGACCTGCTCTGCCGCGAACTGCGCGACCGCCGCGAGGGCCGGCGCAGCCCGGCAGAGCCCATCGGCCTGCTGACCCACCACCGCGTCCACGACACGGCGATCTGGGACCTGCTGGACCGCCTGCTCGACCGGCTGGCCGGCCATCCCGCGGTGGAATGGCCGCCTGTCGGCGGCCTGGGGTGAAATAGGGCGGGGGCCATGTCGCAGGTGGAGAATGGATGTTCCGCCGCCTTCCGGAACTTCCCTTCGACAAAAGCATCACCACCACCGGAACGTGCCGAGCGCCCCAATACGCTCCACGGTAAGTCCGATACGCTTTTGAAAAGAATGCAACCGCAGTCGATCCTCAAGCTCCGGTAGTCGGGCGCGGCTCACGCCGCATCGGCCATGACGATCCCCGCGAAGCACATATAAGAGGAAACGAAAATGATCATCAATAATCTGAAGGCCGGCCTTCCCTATATCAACGGCTCCGACGAAGGCGATTATATATCCGGGCGTAATGCCTACGCCACCTACTATCAGGTCAACGACATCATCATCGGCGGGCGCGGCAACGATTACATGGTCGGCAATGGCGGAAACGATATTTTCGTCTTCCGTCCGGGCGACGGCTGGGATGTCATCGCGGACTTCTATGGCAACATGCGCGGCGAGAAGGACACGCTCGATCTCACCGCTTTTTCCGACATCAAGACCAGCGCGGACGTCCTCGCCCGCGCCACGGCCGACGGCGGCGACACGATCATCACGCTGGCCCCGGACTCCTCCATCCGCCTGGAGGGGGTGAGCCTGTCCCAGTTCAAGACCGGCGTGGATTCCGGCTGGTACGGCCTGCTGCTCGATCCGCCGGAACATGACGTCCCGTCGGGCAACGCCATCTACCTCAACGAGACGGCAATGACCGTCATCGAAGGCAGCGGCGGCGGCACCACCATGGTCGAGGTGCCGGTCACCCGCACCGGCGATCTGTCCGGCAACGCGACCGTGGAGTGGTCCGTCGGCTTCGCCGGAGGCCCCAGCGATCTGCGCCAGCGGGCGGATGCCAGCGATTTCGTCGGCGGGCAGAGCGCCCTGGCCGGTTCGGTTACCTTCGAGGCCGGCCAGAGCAAGGCCGTCATCCGGCTGCCTTTGTGGGCCGACAACAATGGCGAATACTCAAAGGAGCATTTCCAGGTTTCGCTGAAGAATCCGTCCGACGGCTATAGCGTCAACCCGTCGCAGACCACCGATGTCGCCATCAGCAACGACGACGCCCCCAGGGAGGTCCTTGGCACATTCCAGGATAATTTCCTTGCCGGCGATGTCGGAGACCAGTGGATCGTCGGATATGGCGGCAACGACTACATGCTGGGCGGCGGCGGCACCGACACCTTCATCTTCGGCCATGGCGACGGCTGGGACGTCATCGGCGACTTCCAGGCCGGTGCCGGCGGCGACCGGCTCGCCATCGGGCAGTTCAGCGACCTGCACTCGATGGCCGATTTGACGATGGTCGCGGAGGGCAACGACCTTACAATCGTGCTTTCGGCATCGGATACGGTGAAACTGCAGAATGTCCAGGCAAGCCAGTTGACCGCCGACAACTTCCTGTTCGCCGCCTGAGGACGGGCCGGAAGGAGGGGGTGGGGACGGGCGGCGCCTGCGGTCCGATGCCGGAGCGCCGCCTTACCCTGTACCGAATCCGTTCCGTCGCTTCAGAGGAAGACCCGCAATGACCGACCGCCAGCAGGCCCGCGCCGCCTTCGCCGACCTCCACAAGGACGGCTGCTTCGTCATCCCCAACCCGTGGGACATCGGCAGCGCGCTGATGCTGGAGCATCTCGGCTTCCGCGCGCTGGCGACCACCTCGGCGGGGTTCGCTTTCTCCTGCGGGCTTCCCGACACCGATTGGGCGGTGCCCTGCGCGGACATGCTGTCCCACATCGCCGGCATCGTGCGCGCGACCGACCTGCCGGTGAATGCCGATTTCGAATCCGGCTATGCCCATGACCTCGACGGGTTGGCCCGCAACCTGCGGCTCTGCGCCGACACCGGCGTCGCCGGCCTGTCGGTGGAGGACGCCACCGGCGATCCGGCGAAGCCGCTGTACGAGTTCGATCTGGCCGTCGAGCGCATCGCCGCGGCGGCGGAGGCCCTGCGCGGAACGGGCGTGCTGCTGACCGCCCGCTGCGAGGCCGTGCTGGTCGACCATCCGGCCGCCGTCGAGGAGGCGATGCGCCGGCTGCCGGCCTATGCGGCGGCGGGGGCCGACGTCCTCTATGCGCCGGGCCTGCGCACACCGGAAACCATCCGGGCGGCGGTCGAGGCGGTGGGACCCAAGCCGCTCAACCTGCTGGTCTCGGCGCCGATCGGCCTGACGGTGGCGCAGATCGCCGAGTTGGGCGTGCGGCGGATCAGCCTGGGCAGCGCGCTCAGCCGCGCCGCCTGGGGCGGCTTCCTGCGGGCGGCGCGGATGCTGGCCGACGAGGGCCGGTTCGACGCGCTGGCCGAAGCCGAGCCGTTCGACGCCCTGAACGGCTTCTTCCGGACACAGAACCGGGACAGCCGGCAGAGCTGAAAACACAAATAAAGGGCCGGTCCGCGTCAGTGACGACGCGGACCGGCCCGGCAGTGCGATGGAGGTGTGCGACAGAAAAGCTGCGCCTTACGCCGCGTGGTCGGTGATGAAGCCGGTGGCGGTGCCCAGGTTGGTGTTGTCGTGGGTCAGGTGCAGCAGGAAGTTCTCCGTGCCTTCATTGGCGGCGTTGTCGCCGGTGATGTGCACGGTGACCGTCTTGGTGGTCTCGCCCGGCTGGAAGGTCAGGCTGCCATGGGCGGCGGTGTAGTCGGTGCCGGCCTTGGCGGTGCCGTCCTCGGTCGCATACTCGATGGTGGTGGCGGTGGTGACCGCCTTGGCCAGCTGCACGGTGAAGACCGCCTCGTCGCTGCCGGCGACGGTGCCGGAGTTGCCGGAGTTGGCGGCGAGGCCCGCCTTGATGATGTTCATCTTGGTCGGATCGACGGTCTTGTAATCGTCCTGCAGCAGGCCGCCGACGTCGCCCGATTCCGGCGTCCAGGCCCAGTAGGTCCAGTTCATGCCCTGTTGGCCGGCCGCCAGATCGCTCTTGCCGTCCAGGTTCCAGTCGCCGTTCATGTACTTGATCAGCGTGCTGGCCCAGGTCTGCTCGGCGGCGCTGGTCATCTGGCCGCCGAACTCGCCGACCAGGATCGGGGCGATGTTGTTCTTGTAGATGTAGCCCCACATGCTGTCGTACTGGGCCGGCAGGTTGTCCGGATAGCTCGGATCCGACAGCCAGCTGAACTGCCCGACGCTCTGGCCGTAGGCGTGCGGCGAATAGACCAGCTTGTTGGGGGTGTCGAACTCGATGGGATGGGTCTTCACGCCGGCCAGCGTGCTGCTCCACTCCGTGCCCTCGACCAGCAGCAGCCAGTCCTTGTTGACGGTCTGGATCGAGTTGCCGATGCGCTCGGCCGCCGCGGCCCAGTCGGTGGCCTGGTTGCCGTCACCCCAGGTGGCCGACACGCTCGGCTCGTTGTGCAGGTCGGCGCCGATCACCGCCTTGTTGCCGGCATAATGCTCGGCCAGCATCTTCCAGTTTTCGATGACCTTCGATTCGGGGTTGTTGTCGGTGTACCACAGCCCGTGCTCGTTGGTGCCGGCGCCGCCGTCGTTGCGGTGGTGGTCGAGGATCACCTTGATGCCGTTCTTGCCGGCATAGTCGATGACCTTGTCATAGACCTCCAGCCGGGTCAGGCCCTTCAGGTCCGGGTTCTTCGAATAGTCGATGCCGTTGGTGACCGCGGTGCTGTCGAACATGTCGTCGGCCCAGGTCAGGCGGATGACGTTGAAGCCCAGATCCTTCATGCTGTCGATGTGGTGCTGGTAGCTGTCCGCCCACAGACCCGACGGCACGTAGTTGTAGCCCTCGCCGCCGAACCAGTTGACGCCGGTCAGGCGGACGTTGTTGCCGCTCTCGTCGACGATCTGGTTGCCGTTGGTGTGCAGGAAGCCGTTGATCGTGCTGCTGCTCTGCACCATGCCCGGATCGGACACCGTGACGTTGCCGACCTTCAGCGACAGCGAGGTGTCGCCGCCCGTCGTGCCGCCGGTCGAACCGCCGGTGGAGCCGCCCGTCGCCCCGCCCGTGCTGGTGCCGCCCTTGCCGGCGTCGGTGGAGCCGCCCGCCGAGCCCCCCGTGGAGCCTGTCGAGGCCGCGAAATGGCTGGCATCCAGCTTGGCGGTCAGCGTGGCGTCCCAATAGAGATCGGTGGTCGCCCCCAGCTCGGCACCATCGGCGGTGCGCTGGACCGACATGGCGGCGTCGGTGGCCGCCACGCTCTTGCCGTCGACGCTGACGCTGTGGACGTACAGGTTGCGGTCGGTGCCGTCGATGACGGCGTCGTTGTCGTACTTCACCTCGACCGAATGGGCGGCGCCCTGCGTCAGGTCGGCGGTGAACTTGTAATCCTTGGCGTCGGTGCTGGTGGCCGTGCCCTCGCCGATGGCCTTGCCGTCGACCAGCACGGTGAAGTGAGCGCCTTCGCCGCCCGCCGCGTTGCCGGCGGCATTCACGGTGATGACGTTCTGCGCGGTGCCGGCGGCCGGAGCGGCAGGGGCGGCGGGAGCGGCCGGGGCCGCGGTCTGGGCGCCGCCGTAGTAGTTGGCGGGGGTGCTGAAGGTCAGCGCGCCGTCCCACCACATGGCTTCCTGGCCGGCCTGCGTCGGCGCCGGGGCGGCATCGTCATAGCGTTCGTAGATGGCGTCGGTCGGCTTCAGCGTGTGGCCGTTGACCTCGATCGACTGGACGTAAAGGTCGCGAAAGGCGCCGGTCGCGGTGTCGTTGTCGTAGACGACCTGAATCTTGTGCGCCGTGTTCGCGGCAAGGTCGGCGGTGAAGCTGTATGCCTTCGACGAGGGGTCGGCCGCATTGGCCGAACCGACCTCCTGACCATCCACCAGCAGCTTGAAATGCGGCGTGACGCCATCCAGGGACTGGCCGTAGGCGTTGACGACGATCTTGCTCGGCGAGGTGGTCGTGCTCATGACTTCGATCCTATGTCCGTTGTGTTGAAGCCATGCTGGGGCTCCAATGGTTAACGAAACCTTTCCAAATCCGGTTAACTTTTCTCGAACCTTGTGGCAAATTTGGCCCAGATCGTCACAGGGGTGTTCAAGGGGGAGGGATCAGATCAGCGCACTATATCCCATCATGGTCACAGGTTTCGCCGTCATGCCAACAGTCTTCCTTTAATAACGCCAATATCCACTTTGCCTTTGCTGAGCTTGCACAGTTACTCTCAAAAGACATAGATGGGATGACCCGATACACTCCCCACAGATGCGCATCATTATTTCAAAAATACCGCGAGATGATTGCAGATATGATCCATAAATACTGACACATTCGGGCACTGGATTGATAGACACCTGTCGGGCTGAATTACAGCCTTGGGGGTAGGTCAAAATCGCAAACGGCCTTTTTTGCCCGCAAAAAAGTTAACAATCGTGAGGGCGTGGCGTCGCGCGACCGCGGCGTTCAGCGATTTATTAAAGGATTATGTTCCTTTTTGGCCATGACGTCGCCCGGGCGGCGCAATCCGGCGTCATTTTGGGATAAGGGCGGCGGCCCGACGTTCCCGGGCGCATCCGCTCCTGGAGAGTTCCGCCTTCACATTCGCCCTATCCGCCTCGCTGCGGTTCTGGCTCATCTTCCGCTTGGCGTCGATCCGGGCGATGGGCAGCCGCACACCGACGATGCCGCGCAGCTGCGCCCGGACGAAGTCGGGCGGGGCATCGCCGACGGCCCAGGGCTGCGGGCGCGAGGACTCGTGACGGTCGGTCAGCCGCGTGACGACATCGAGCAGCCGGTCGGCATCCTCGAAGAACTCGACCGGGCCATAGGCGTGGACCGCGACGTAATTCCAGGTCGGAACGACCTTGCCGTCCCGGCTCTTGCCCTCGTACCAGGACGGGGTGACATAGGCGTCCGGCCCCATGAAGATCGCCAGGGCCTCCGCCGCCGGGGTCTCCCGCCACTGCGGATTCGCTTTCGCCACATGCCCGTAGAGCGTGCCCATCCCGCCCTCGTCGGCAGCGAGGAACAGGGGCAGGGGAGTACACAGCAGCCCGCCGGCCGTGGTCGTCACGAGATTGGCGAGCCCGGCGGCCCGCATCGTCTCATGGATGAAGGGCAGATCGGTTTCGCGGAACGCGGCTGGGACATACATTGGGGCCTCCCTGTCGGAATAAGGTTTGTCGGGATGGAGTTTCCGCGAAAACTGGCCCACACTGAACAGCCAGTTTCCCTCTTTCCGACCGGTCCAGTCGATGCCCACGCTTCCGCAGCCGGATGGGGTCCGGACCATCGCCTCCCGGATCGTTCACGCGATCAGGACCCAGATCGCCGACGGTGTTTATCCGCCCGGCGCGCGCCTGCCGTCGTCGCGCGCGCTCGCCGCCGACCTCGGCGTGTCCCGCACGACGGTGACAGCCGCCTATGAGCAGCTCGCCGCCGAGGGCTATCTGGAGGTGAGGCAGGGCGCGAGGCCACAGGTCCCGGAAGGCCTGAGACTGGCTGGCCTGAGCCCGAATGACCTGAGACCCGACGGGCTGAAAACGGGACGGCCGGTACCACCGGACACCGGCGCGCCACCACCCCGGCTCTCGGAGTTCGGGCGCCGGCTGGCCGGCCTTCCCATGCAGCATCTCCCCGGACCCGATGCGCCCGTCATCGACTTCCGCTATGGCGAACTCGCCGCGTCGGACTTCCCGACCCTCACCTGGAAGCGGGCCGTCGACGCCGCCATCCTGTGCCGTCCATCCCGCCTGCGCTATGGCGATCCGTCCGGCTCGCCCGAACTCCGCTCGGCCCTGCAAGCCTATCTCTGGCGGGCCCGGGGGCTGCGCTGCGATCCCGACCAGATCATCGTGGTGAACGGATCGCAGCAGGGTCTCGACCTGAGCGTGCGGCTTCTGCTCGATCCCGGAGAGCCGGCGATTGTCGAGAATCCGTGCTATGCGGCGGTCCGGGACATCCTCACCGCCACCGGCGCCCGGCTGATCCCGCAGATGGTGGATCGGGAAGGCATGCGCACGGAGCGGCTGCCGCCTGCCCGTCTGGCCTATGTGACGCCGTCGCACCAGTTCCCGCTCGGCAGCGTCATGTCCGTCAGCCGCCGCCAGGATCTGCTGGCCTGGGCGCGGGCCTGCGGGGCCACTGTCATCGAGGACGACTATGACGGTGAATATCGTTTCGACGTCGCCCCCATCCCCACCCTGCAAACCCTGGATAGGGCCAGAAGCGTTATCTATCTTGGCACGGTGTCGAAGACGCTCTCGCCGGCCTTGCGGCTCGGCTATCTCGTGGTTCCCCGGCCGTTGATCCAGCCCTTCCGCGCGGCGAAGCGGCTGGCGGACCGCCACACGCCGGCACTGGAACAGAGCGCCCTGGCGGAACTGCTCGCCAGCGGCGCCTATGAACGGCACGTCCGCCGGGTGCGGCGGCGCAACGGCGAACGGCGCGCCGCTCTGCTGGCCGCCTTGCGGACAAGGTTCGGCGACGGGGTCAGGGTGGACGGCGCCGAGGCCGGGCTGCATGTCGTCGCCTGGCTCACCCGCTTTCCGCTGGAGCGGGAGGCCATGATCGTGTCGGCGGCACGGGCGGCGGGTGTGGGCGTGTATCCCATCACCCCTCTCTACGACCCGTCATCCCTTTCCGACCGTCCGGACCATCCCGGTCTGGTGATCGGCTATGCCGGCCTGGATGGCCGTGAGATCGCCCAGGGTATCGAAAGGCTGGGCGCCGCCCTCGAAATCTTGGCCTGAACCCTGGTCGAACGGTCTCCACACTCTCACAACTCCGGCCGATGAGGGCGCGCCGGTCAGCGCGCCTCGACCATGCCGATGAACTGCGCCAGTTCCGGCGTGGACGGCCGGTCGAACAGCTCGGCCGGCGGTCCCTGTTCGGCGATGCGGCCGCCATGCATGAAGACCAGCCGGTCGCAGACCTCGCGGGCGAAGCGCATCTCGTGCGTCACCAGGATCAGCGTCATGCCCTCTTCGGCCAGCTTGCGCACCACCCCCAGCACCTCGGCCACCAGCTCGGGGTCGAGCGCCGAGGTGATCTCGTCGCACAGCAGAACCTTGGGCGCCATCGCCAGCGACCGCGCGATGGCGACGCGCTGCTGCTGGCCGCCCGACAGCTGCGACGGGTAGGCGTCGAACTTGTGGCCCAGCCCGACCTTCGCCAGCGCCGATTCCGCGGCGGTGCGGGTGGCGGCCTTGTCCTGCTTCTTCACCACCTTCAGCGCCAGCATCACATTCTCGCCGGCGGTCAGATGGGGGAACAGGTTGAACTGCTGGAACACCATGCCGACCTTCTGGCGCAACGCCCGCAGGTCGATCTGGCCGGGATCGACGCATTCGCCGTCCACCTCGATCACGCCGCCGTCGATGCGCTCCAGCCCGTTGATGCTGCGCAGCAGGGTGCTCTTGCCCGATCCGCTGCGGCCGATCATGGCGACGACCTGTCCCTCCTCGACCGCCATGTCGACACCCTTCAGCACCTCCACCGGGCCGAAGGATTTGCGGATGGCCGACAGCTTCACCAGGGGCCGGACGGTGGCGGACGTGTTAACGGGCGACATTGAGCTTCCTTTCCAGCGCCTTGGCCGACAGCGACAGCGGGTAGCACAGGGCGAAATAGATCAGCCCGACCAGCCCATAGACCAGGAAGGGCTGGAAGGTGGCGTTGGTGATCATGGTCCCGGCCTTCGTCACCTCGACGAAACCGATGATCGAGGTCACCGCCGTGCCCTTCACCACCTGCACCGAGAATCCGACGGTCGGCGGCACGGCGATGCGCAGGGCCTGCGGCAGGATGACGTGGCGCATCTGCTCGGGGAAGGTCATGGCGAGGCTGGCCGAGGCCTCCCACTGGCCCTTCGGCACCGCCTCGACGCAGCCGCGCCAGATCTCGGCGAGATAGGCGGCGGTGAACAGCGTCAGCGCGACGGCGGCCGATGTCCAGGCCGAGGTCTCGATGCCGATCAGCGGCAAGGCAAAGAAGACGATGAACAGCTGCATCAGCAGCGGCGTGCCCTGAAAGATTTCAATGAACAGCTTTGCCGCGATGCGCAGCGGCGGCACCGGCGACACGCGGGCGACCAGCAGCAGCAGCCCGGCCACCCCGCCGGAGACGAAGGCGATCAGCGACAGCAGCACCGTCCAGCGTGCCGCCAGCAGCAGGTTGGACAGGATGTCCCACAGGGTGAACTCAAGCACGCGACACCCCCTTGGCGAACATCCGCTGCCCCATCAGGCTGAAGATCCAGCGCAGGGCCACCGCCAGCGCCAGATACAGCGCGGTCGCCAGGAAATAGACCTCGAAGGGCCGGAAATTGCGGGACTGGATGAAGTTGGCGGCGAAGCTCAGCTCCTCCGCCGCGATCTGCGAGCAGACCGACGAGCCCAGCATGACGATGACGATCTGGCTGGTCAGCGCCGGCCAGATCTTCGCCATCGCCGGCCCCAGCACGACATAGCGGAAGATCTGCGGCCCGGTCATGCCCAGGCTGGCCCCGGCCTCGATCTGGCCCTTCGGCGTCGCCTCGATGCCGGCGCGGATGATCTCGGTCGAATAGGCGCCGAGATTGATCACCATCGCCAGCACCGCCGCCTGCCATTCCGCCAGCCGGATGCCCAGCGAGGGCAGCCCGAAGAAGATGAAGAATAGCTGGACCAGGAAGGGCGTGTTGCGGATCAGCTCGACATAGGCGCCGACGACGACCGCCAGCGGCTTGACGCTGGATGTCCGCGCCGCCGCCCCGCCGATGCCGAGCGCCACCCCCAGCACCGTGCTGACCGCGGTCAGCGCCACGGTGGTCGCCACCCCGTCCACCAGCACGGGCGTATAGTCCAGCAGGGACGAGAAATCGAAACTGTAGGCCATCCGAAGGTCCGTCGCGGAGAATCTCCCTCTCCCGCCCCGGGAGAGGGAAGGGGCCCAAGCGCAGCTTGGGAAGGGTGAGGGGTGCTCCAAGGATAAGGGGGATCCATGTCCGGCTCGCCCCTCACCCTCCCCACGCCTTCGGCGCGGGTCCCCTCCCTCTCCCGGGGCGGGAGAGGGCAGCCTTACCTCACAGATCCTTCGGCAGCGGCGCGTGCAGCCACTTCTTGGCGATGTCGTTCAGCGAGCCGTCGTCCTTCGCCTTGGCGATGATGGCGTTGACCTTCTCCAGGAGCGGCCCCTCGTTCTTGTTCAGCCCGACGAAGCAGGGGGAGTTCTTGACCAGGAACTTCAGGATCGGCTGGCGCGGCGGGTTGCGCTCGAAGATGGCGGCGGCCACCACGTTGCCGGTGGCGACCAGCTGCACCTGACCCGACAGGAAGGCGGAGATGGTGCCGTTGTTGTCCTCGTAACGGCGGACGGTGACCTTGTCCGACACGATCTTCGACAGCTCGATGTCCTCGACCGAGCCGCGGGTGACGCCGACGGTCTTGCCGTCCAGATCCTCGACCTTCTCGGCCTTGATATCGTCGGGGCCGAAGACGCCGTTGTAGAAGGGGGCGTAGGCGGTGGAGAAGTCGATGACCTTCTCGCGCTCCGCATTCTTGCCCAGGCTGGAGATCACCAGATCGACCTTGCCGGTGGTCAGGTAGGGGATGCGGTTGGTGCTGGTCACCGGCACCAGCTCCACCTTGGCGCCCATTTCCTTGGCGATCAGGGTGGCGGCGTCGATGTCGTAGCCGACCGGCTTCAGGTCGGTGCCGACCGAGCCGAAGGGCGGGAAGTCCTGCGGAACGGCGACGCGCAGCACCTTTTCCTTGGCGATGCGCTCAAGCGCGTCGGCTTTTGCATGGGTGGGAGCGAAACCGCCGGCCAGAACCGCCGTGGCAAGGCCGAGAGCACCCAGAATCTTCGCGAACCGCATGGCACCTGATCTCCGAACCGAAAGACGATGACCCTCCTTTTCAAACCATGTGCCACTTTCGTCCTAAGAATTCAGGTGTGCTGCAAAGGCGCAGGAATGTTACGCTTATCCCGCCAGCGTAAGGAGCTGTTACACATGTAACACCGCTTTGGTTGCAGCCCCGGAATCCATTTTTTGTGCAAACGCCGAAGTCCAGAGGCGATCAGCCCATGAAACAGGCAATTTACGCCGCACAGGCCCCGGATGGACCGGAGGCAGGCGAACCGTCGCTGACCGCCCGCATCCGCAACCGTTATGGCGACCTCAGCCCTATGGAGCGACAGCTCGCCGATGTGATCCTCGCCTGTCCGGGCGAGCTGTCGGGCTATTCGGCGACCGAGCTGGCCGGCCGGGCCGGCGTGTCGAAGATGACGGTGTCGCGTCTGGTCCGCCGGCTCGGCTATGCCGGCTTCGAGGCGGCCCGTCTGGCCGCCCGGCGCGGCGGCGACTGGGGCTCGCCGCTGTTCCTGCTGCCGCCCGGCGGCCCGGCCTCCGCATCGTCAGCGGCCTCCGACGGCGACCCGGCGCCGCTCGACGCGCATTTCCAGCGCAGCGCGGAGGCGCTCGCCGCCACCGCCCGCCAGACCGACCCGGCGATGCTGGCGCGGGCGGCCCGCGCGCTCGCCGACGCCCGCCGCATCTGGGTCTGCGGGGCGCGCAACAGCGCCTTCCTGGCCGGCTATGCCCGCTGGCAGTTCATCCAGGTCCGTGGCGAGGTCCACCAGCTGGCGGCAACCGGCGAGACGATGGCGGAGACGCTGGCCGATCTGAATTCGGGCGACCTGCTGTTCCTGGTCGGCATCCGCCGCCGCCCGCCGGCCATCGTCCGCCTGCTGCGCATTGCGGGGGAGCGCGGCATCCCCACCATCCTGATCGCCGACAGCCATTCCGCGCTGGAGGCCCCGCCGCCGCCGCTGACCTTCCGCTGCGAGACGCGCAGCCTCGCCGCCCTCGACACCCATGTCGCCGCCCTGGCGGTGATCCACGCGCTCGCCGCCGAGCTGATCCCGCTGACCGGCGAGGCCGGCCGCGCCCGCATCCGCGCCGTCGAGGATCTGCATGACCGGCTTGGCGAATTGTGAGTCTGTTGCACCGACTGCGCTCGGATAGCATCCACCGGATGCGCGATTTACGGTCAGGAGCAGGGCGATGGCTTGGTTGCGGTGGGACCGTGGCCGCCAGGAGAATGGCGGCAGGGACTATTTCAAGATGCTGCTGGCCCGCTCGGCCCGGCTGCGCTTCGACTGCTATCTGCTGCGCTATCCGTCGACCAGCGGCCTCGACGAGCATGTCGACCCGGCGCCGGATGGCTTCGAGCACCACCGCGTCAACATCATCCTGCGCCAGCCGGCGTCGGGCGGCCTGTTCCTGTGCGACGAGGCGATCATCGACCGGCCCCGCATCAAGTATTTCCGCCCGGACCTCCATCCGCACCGCGTGACCGAGGGGGTCGGCGAACGGCTGGTCCTGTCCTTCGGCTGGCTGCGCAAAGCGCCCGGCACAGGAAAGAATGCGGAAACATAATTTCCATCAAAAGAATTATCGTTATTCTCCGCGTTTCGTCATCGTACTCACAAAAGGAGTCAGGTCTCTCATCGCCTTTCAAACCGTCCGGAACCTGCTGTTTTCGCGAGGAACTTTTGCTGCGGGCATGATGTTCAAGGCGTGAAGAGTCTCCGATGTCCACAGTCCAGGATCGATCATTTGCGACCCTGGAAATCGGAGACTCCAGTCTTTTGCGTCCCCTCCAGGCTTAAGGACCTTGAGCATGATCACACAGCACGGTGCCTACTCGTCGCCCGACTCGGGACCACGCCGCACAGTCCTTGCTGGCGATGTGGAGGTGAGGCCGGGAGTCCATCGCCGCGTCTCCTGGGCGGGTGTCTTTGCCGGCGTTGTCCTTGCCCTGGCGATCCAACTGCTGCTCAGCATGCTCGGGCTGGGCATCGGCATGACGGCCATCGACCCCGGCGCCGGACGCGACGCCCTGCCGCAGGCGAGTTCCTTCGGGATCAGCGCCGGGCTGTGGTGGACGGTCAGCTACATGGTGGCGCTCGGCGTCGGCGGCTATGTCGCGGCCCGGCTCGCCGGGGTGCCGACCCGCGGCGACGGCCTGATCCACGGCCTTCTGACCTGGGCCTTCGCGCTGCTGATCAGCGCCTATCTCGTCACCACCACGCTGGGCAGCATCACCGGCGGTGCATTCAACGCGCTGGGCAGCGCCACCTCGGGCGTCGCCCAGACGGTGAAGCAGGCGGTTCCGGAGGTCGCCCGCGCGTCCGGGCTGTCGGCCGAGGATCTGCGCCGGCAGGCCGAGGATCTGCTGCGCCCGGCCGACCAGCAGCGCAGCGGCGAGGATGCCCGCACGCAGCTGCTCAGCGCCCTGACCAAGATGGCGTCCGGCGGTCCCGAGGCCGACCAAGCCCGCCAGCAGGCGGTCTCCATCGTCGCCCAGCAGGCCGGCATCCCCGAGGATCAGGCCCGCCAGCGGCTCCAGCAGCTCGAACAGCAGTTCGGGTCGGCCAAGCAGCAGGCGGCCGAGACGGCGACCAACGCCGCCAAGGCGACCAGCAACACCCTGTCCGCCGCCGGCATCTGGGGCACCGTCGCCCTGCTGCTCGGCGCGCTGGCCGCCGCGATCGGCGGCCGCATCGGCACCCAGCGGCGCGACCGCCTCGTCGTCGCCGACTGATCTTCGATAACGGCCGGCAAAGCCGGCGTTAGAGCATCCTTAACCACAGGGGTGACATGACGTCTCCGACTGGAGGCCTCATGTCGTTCCTGTGGTTCTGCACCTGCGCCTATCTGCTCGTCGGCATCGTCGGTCTGCTGGAGGCGGACATCCGGGTCAGGCCCGGCGCTTCGCCGTCGGCACTTCAAATCGTCCGCTCGGCGCTCCTCTTCGCCCTGACCCATCCGGCCGATGCGGCCCTGCACTGGCTGCTGACCAGGGCGCGCGGCTGAGCGCCATCCGGCGCGGCAAGGCGGGGCCGCCCGCTGTTTCGCGCCGGTCCATTCCCCCATCCCCTGCCTGCCGCCTTGCTTTCCGGCGGCAATGGCGACACCTTGGTATGGCACGCGAACGGTAAACGGGCTGCCCCGAACGGCCGCCCGTCCCCGCCGCTCGCGCCGCTGACCAGTCACCACGCCGTCCTCCCATGGTGGCCGCCCCGGCGGCGCACCGGACGGCCCAGCCAACAGAGGACGGCCCCCGCGGCCGGAACCATATGCGCCGTCATCGCCGCGCCAAGATCGTCGCCACCGTCGGACCGGCCAGCAACTCGCCCGAGATGCTGAAGACCCTGTTCCTGGCCGGTGTCGACACGTTCCGGCTGAACTTCAGCCATGGCACCCACGACGACCACGCCAAGGTCCACCGCGCCATCCGCGAGCTGGAGGCCGAGGTCGGCCGCCCCATCGGCATCCTTCAGGATCTCCAGGGTCCGAAGATCCGCGTCGGCACCATCCGCGACGGCAAGATCGCAGTATCCACCGGCGAGCAGATCCGCTTCGTGCTCCAGGGGACCGACGGCGACAAGCGCTCCATCCCGCTGCCGCACCCGGAAATCTTCGCCGCCATCATGCCGGGCCACCATCTGCTGATCGACGATGGCCGCGTCCGCGTCGAGGTGACCGAGCTGGGCGACGACTGGATCGAGGCGAAGGTCGTCGTCGGCGGCACCATCTCCAACCGCAAGGGCGTCAACCTGCCGGGCACCGTGCTCGACCTGTCGCCGCTGACCGCCAAGGACCGCGCCGACCTCGCCTTCGGGCTGGAGCTGGGCGTCGACTGGGTCGCCATGTCCTTCGTGCAGAAGCCGGGCGACATCCTGGAAGGCCGCGGCCTGATCGGCGACCGCGCCGGCATTATGGCGAAGATCGAGAAGCCGCAGGCGCTGGAGAAGATCGACGACATCATCCGCCTGTCCGACGCGGTGATGGTGGCGCGCGGCGACCTCGGCGTCGAAATCCCGCACGAGGACGTGCCCGGCCGCCAGAAGGAGCTGGTGCGCGCCTGCCGCCTCGCGGTGAAACCGGTGATCGTCGCCACCCAGATGCTCGATTCGATGGTGTCCGCCCCGACCCCGACGCGGGCCGAGGCGTCGGACGTGGCGACCGCTATCTATGACGGCGCCGACGCGGTGATGCTGTCGGCCGAATCGGCGTCGGGCCAGTATCCGGTCGAAGCGGTCACCATGATGGACCGCATCATCCGCTCCACCGAGCAGCACAAGCTCTACCGCTCGCTGATCCAGGCGACCCATCCGGGCGAGGAGCACACGCCGCCCCACGCGGTGGCCGCCGCCGCCGCCGATCTGGCCGACACCCTGCATTCCTCGGCCATCGTCGCCTTCACCTCCAGCGGCACCACCGCGGCGCGCATCGCCCGCAAGCGGCCGGAGGTGCCGATCCTGGCGATCACCCCCGACACCGCGGTGTCGCGCCGGCTCTGCCTGCTGTGGGGCGCCCACAGCGTGCTGTCCGACGACATCCGCACCTACGAGGAGATGGTCGACCGCGCCATCGCCATCGGGCGCTCGGAGGAACTGGCCGGCAAGACCGGCACCCTGGTGGTCGTCGCCGGCATCCCCTTCGCCCAGGCCGGCACCACCAACAACCTGCGCGTCATCCACATGGACGGCAAGGCCTGAGGCCGCAGCGGAGCGGCGGCACCCCCGCCGCTCCGCTGGCTTTTACCGTTCCATCTTCGTCGACAGCACGATGGACGACATCGTCCGCTCCACCCCCGGCAGCCGGCCGATGGCGTCCAGTGCGGCGTCCATCGCGTCATGGGTTTCGGTGCCGACGGTGGCGCACAGATCGTACTGCCCGCTGATGCTGTGCAGCCGGAGGACCTCCGGCATCTTGCGCAGGGCATGGACGGCGCGGTCGGCCAGCCGGGCATTCACGCTGATCATCACCAGCGCCGACACGCCGCGCCGCGGCGCCGGATCGCCCAGCTTCACGGTATAGCCGGAGATCACGCCCTGCCGCTCCAGCCGGGCGATGCGGTCCTGCACGGTCGAACGCGACAGCCCCAGCGCCCGGCCCAGCGCCGCCGTGCTGGTGCGGGCGTTCACCGTCAACAGATCGATCAGCCGGCGGTCGAAATCGTCCATGATGGTCCGTCACGGGGGAAGAGCACGCATAATCCCCTCTCCCCGGGGGGGAGAGGGGGTAAATGCGCAATGTGTCAGACCTCGCAGCCCGCCTGATAGCGCTTCATGGCCTCCCGGATGTCGTCCGGGATCGGCACGGCGGCGAAATCGTCGAGCGAGGTGGTGACCACCGTCAGGCTGCCCGACAGGCGGACCTGCCCCTCATGCTCGCCGTTGATGCGCAGTTGGAGGGAGCTGCGGCCCAGCCGCTCCAGGAGGACGCCCAGCGTCAGCGTGTCGCCCATCCGGCTGGGAATGACGAAGTCGCATTCGGCATGCACGATGGGCAGGCCCAGGCGGCGCTGCAGGATCATCGTCGCATAGTCGATGTCCAGCCCCTGGGTGAACCAGTCCTCCACCGCCCCGTTGAACATGTCGAAATAGACCGGGAAATAGACGATGCCGGCCGGGTCGCAGTGGGAAAAGCGAATGGGCCGCTGCATCCGGAAACAGCCCGGCGGCAGAGGCCGGTGGCCGGGGTGATCGTCGGGGCGGCGCGTCCGCTCGCTGTACTCAGGCATCTCTCGGTCAATCCTTGTTCCGCTCCGGTCGCCTGACATATGGGGATGCCCGGTGCCTCGCGGTCGCCGCGTCTCGTTCCGGCGGCAAAAAGTTGTAGCTATTCCAAACAATCCGGGAAAAGCACCTTTCGTTCAACGGCTTCCTTCATCAATAGGTGAAAACCGCAAGTTTCGCACCCCGCGCTGTTGCGGAAATGCTGCACTGCAATCACGACAACGGCCGCAACAGGCCTCCGGCCCGGATGTCCGCAATTTGTCGCGGATTCCGCTCTTTTTAGGGCAAACATCACACAAAGATCCCGCAGCACCCCGCCATCCTGCGTCCCGCATCCGGGTTCAGGCCCAAAACGGACATCAGGCCCCATGGCCGGCCGCCCCAAGAGCGGCCGAGGCCGACGGGCACATCAGGCGAGGACACCGAACCGATGGCCACTTCCGCTACCAAGATCGTCGTGAACGCCCTGGGCAAGGCCGCAGGCGGCGTGAATGCCCATTTCACCCTGCTGGTCGACGGCCAGAAGGTGGGTGAGGGCACCGCCGGCACGACGGCAAAGGATTTCGTCTTCACGCCCGTGCTGACCAGCGACGTCGCGCACAAGGTGCAGATCAAGTACGACAACGACGCCGTCATCAACGGCCAGGACCGCAGCCTGACCGTCAACAGCATCAGCATCGGCGGCAAGACGATCGCGCCGACCGCCGGCATCGTCAGCTACGACAAGGGCGCGCTGGACGGCAAGGACGTCGTCGCCGGCCAGTCGAACCTGTGGTGGAACGGCACGCTGGTCGTCAACGCCGACAAGAGCTATTTCCCCACCGCCGTCACCGCGACCCCTGCGTCGGCCAAGGACACCATCGTGGTGAACGCCTCCGGCACCCCGGCGGGCGGCGTCAACGCCCACTTCAAGGTGCTGGTCGACGGCAAGCAGATCGGCGAGGGCACCGCCGGCACCGCCGCCAAGGATTTCAGCTTCACCACCGACGTCGCCGACCGCGTCGCGCACAAGGTGCAGATCCAGTACGACAACGATGCGGTGATCAACGGCCAGGACCGCAGCCTGACCGTCAACAGCATCTCAATCAACGGCCACAAATACGCCGCGACCGACAGCGCCGTCAGCTATGACAAGGGCGCGCTCGACGGCAAGGACGTGATCGCCGGCCAGAAGGGCATGTGGTGGAACGGCACGCTGGTGGTGAACGCCCCGGCCTCCGATTTCCCGGCCGGCACCACGACGACCCCGACCACCCCCACCACGCCCACCACGCCGACGACTCCCACCACCCCGACCAATCCCACCCCGACCGGCCCGGCCTTCTACGTCGCCACCAACGGCAAGGACAGCTGGTCGGGCAAGCTGGCCGCTCCCAACGCCGACGGCACCGACGGCCCCTTCGCCACGCTGCAGAAGGCCCAGTTGGCCATGCGCGCCGACCCGAACATCGACACCACCTACATCCGCGGCGGAGACTACCGCCAGAACGGGCTGTGGCTGGACGGCCAGGACAGCGGCGTGCATTTCGTCGGCTACGGCAGCGAGAAGGCGGTGATCCACGGCGGCTCCAACGCCACGGTGTCCTTCGGCCTCGGCGGCGCCAAGAACGTCACCATCGAAGGCCTGACCTTCGCCGACGGCGTCGTCGGCGGCCACTATGTCTACGCCGACAACGCGGCCGGCCTGACCTTCGCCAACAATGTGGTCAAGGGCGGCGGCTACGGCATCACGGTGCAGAACAGCGCCAACAGCAAGGTCACCGGCAACCAGTTCGACAACACCGGCGCCGAGTCGATCTTCGTCAAGGCCGGCTCCAACGCCACGCTGGTCTCCGACAACCTGATCCGGCACCCCAACGCCGCCGACCGCGGCGACGCCGGCATCTGGATCAACGGCAGTTCCGACGTCAAGGTCACCCACAACCAGATCGAAAATTCGCCGGAGAAGGCCATCGCCGTCGGCTCGGTCCAGACGGACGGCAGCGACGCGGCCTACCGCGTGACCATCTCCTACAACAAGGTGATCAACGCCAATCTGGAGTCCAACGACGGCGGCGGCATCTACCTGATCAACCGCCAGCAGGATCTGGCCAACCACACCGTCATCAACAACGACGTGTCGGGCACCACCGCGACCAACCCGTCGAGCAGCGTGGCGAGCTGGGGCATCTATCTCGACGACTGGACCAGCGGCACCACGGTGAAGGGCAACGTCGTCCACGACAACATCGGCGGCGTCTTCCTGCATGGCGGCTGGAACAACACGGTCACCGAGAACGTCATCGCCGGCAACAGCGGCGCCCAGATCGGCCTCCAGCAGGATGTCGCCTGGAGCGGCTGGAAGGGCCACACGATGACCAGCAACGACATCTCGGGCAACGTCATCGACGTGCGCGAGGGCACGGCCGTCCACATCTACGGCCCGGCCAATGTCGGCAACCTCCACAACAACTTCTACAGCAGCCTGAACACCGCCGAGAAGGAGTTCGACGCCTGGCCGCAAGTGATGTCGAGCGGCGCCTGGGGCACGCTGTCGAACTGGCAGGCCGCCGGCTACGACAAGGGCTCGGTGATCCTGAACCCGGCCTTCGTCAATCCGGGTGCCGACGATTTCAGCCTGGCGTCGAACTCGCCGGTCTACGGCCTGGGCTTCGACCACATCGCCTACAGCGACATCGGCCTGCTGCACGCCTGATCCGCTCTCCCACCACAAGATCCCCTCTCCCCCCCGGGGAGAGGGTTAGGGTGAGGGGGTCGCGCGGCGAGGATGTTCAAGAATCGCTCACTTCCGCTTATTGATTGAATTCTCGTATTGCATCCCCCTCACCCCGACCCTCTCCCCGCTTTCGGCGGACCAAAGGTCCGCCTGTCGCGTCAGCGCAAACTTCGTTTGCGCGAGAGCAGGGGGGAGAGGGGGAATCCCCCAGTCCTATCACCTGCGGCCGAAGACAGTCCGGCTGGAACCTTGGGTCGGACAGGGCGTTATGGCTTTCGAAAAGTCGCCCGATCCGACACCGGGCGTATCTTGAAGTGAAGACCGACCGCCCCAACCTGTCAGTCGTCATGCCGCTCCCGCCTTCCAAAAGGAACGCGGGCGTCATCCTGATAAAAACGCCGGATGACCCGCCCGCGACGCAGTTTCTGCACAGCGTCTTCAGGGGCGGCACGCCGCAGGTCTGTCCGGCATCCGGCCGGCGGCCAGCCAATATAAGAGGAAACCATGGATCGCCGCGAAATTTGGATGAACGACCCGGAGCTGAAGGCCGCCTACGAGGCTCTCGGCCCCAATTTCCGCCGCGAGGTCGAGCAGGCGCAGAAGCGCCGCAGCCAGCAGACCCTGCAAGGCGCCGCCATCGCCTCGCGCGGCAGCCGTTCCGCGTCCAAGCCCCACACCGTGAGCGTCGTCCGCCGCTGATGCCCGATCCTCACGCGTGACCGGGCTGGATCTGTGCCCCCCGGGCCCACGTAATCCCGGACCGTGACCCCAGATCTGCATGACTGCCGCTGGTTCTGCGGAGAAAGACGGACCTAAATTCGGCCTTCCGCCGTTTCACCCGTCTGTTCCCCCGCTTCCGGCCCGTCCAATGCCTTCCGCCAACCGCCCGCACCACCCGCTGCCCAATCGGCTGCGCCGCCCCCGCCATGTCTGGATGTCGCCCAGGAACTGGCGTCGGCGCCTGCTGTTCTGGTCCGGTGCCGGCGTGGTCGGTCTGGTCGCCGTGCTGTTCGCCCGCGCCGCCGATTATGCCCAGCAGCTGTTCCGGCTGGCGGAGGCGGCATCGCCCTGGCTGCCTTTCCTGCTGACCCCGCTGGGTCTGGCCGTCTCGGCCTGGGTGGCGCTGCGGGTGGTGCCGGGATCGCAGGGCAGCGGCATTCCCCAGGCCATCGCCGCCCGCCATGTCCAGGATCCGGCGGCCAAGCGCCGGCTGCTGTCGCCGCGCATCGCCGTGGGGAAGATCCTGCTGACCCTGGTCGGGCTGGCCTGCGGCGCCTCCATCGGGCGGGAGGGTCCGACGGTGCAGGTCGGCGCCTCGATCATGCTGATGGCCGGCTCCCTCGCCGGGCTGGGGCGGGAGCCCGGGCTGATCCTCGCCGGCGGGGCGGCCGGCGTCGCCGCCGCCTTCAACACGCCGCTTGCCGGCATCGTCTTCGCCATTGAGGAGATGGCCCGCAGCTTCGAGAAGCGGACCAGCGGCCTCGTGCTGGTGGCGGTGGTGGCGGCCGGTCTGGTCGCCGTGGCCCTGCTCGGCAACTATGCCTATTTCGGCCACACCGCAGCCTCGGCCAGCTGGCAGGACTGGAAGGCGGTGCTGGCGACCGGCCTCGTCGGCGGTCTGGCCGGCGGCGGCTTCAGCAGCCTGCTGCTGTGGCTGTCGCGCTGGATCCGCTGCGGCCTGGGCGGGCGGGTTGGCCGCCATCCGGTGTTCGTCGCGCTCGGCTGCGGCCTCGCCCTGGCCGTCATCGGCGCCGCCACCGGCGGCCTGACCTTCGGCACCGGCTACGAGCAGGCCCGCGCCGTGCTCGACGGGGTGGAGACCCTGCCCTGGTACTACGCCCCGGCCAAGCTGCTGGCGACCGCCCTGTCGGGCATCTGCGGCATTCCCGGCGGCATCTTCTCGCCCTCGCTGTCGGTGGGGGCGGGCATCGGCTCGATCGTCGGCGGGCTGCTGCCGGACAGCTCGCTGGAGGCGGTGGTGCTGCTGTCGATGGTCTCCTATTTCGCAGGCGTGGTGCAGGCGCCACTGACCGCCGTCGTCATCGTCACGGAGATGAGCGCCTCGCCCGACATGCTGCTGCCGCTGATGCTGAGCGCGGCGCTCGCCACCACGCTGTCCCGGCTGGTCTGCCCGCACTCAATCTATCACGCCATGGCCGACGCCTTCCTGGCGGTGCTGCGGACCGACGAGGCCGGCAAGCCGGCCCCGCCCAAGGCAGCGGCGATCCCCTCGCCCTGACCAGACGCCTCAGTAAGCGCCCTCAATAAGCGCTGGCCCGGTCCAACTGCGCGATGTCGTCGGCATCCAGCCGCAGAGCGGCGGCGGCGATCAGGTCGCCCATCTGCTCCGGCTTCGACGCGCTGGCGATGGGCGCCGTCAGGCCCGGCCGCGCGATCAGCCAGGCAATCGCCACCTGTCCCGGCGTCGCCCCATGCCGGCCGGAAACCTCGTCCAGCGCCGCCAGGATCGCCCGGCCGCGCTCGTTCAGATACTTCGACACCACCCCGTTGCCGCGCGCGCTCTTGCCGACATCCCCGGCCGAGCGGTATTTGCCGGTCAGGAAGCCGGCGGCCAGCGAATAGTAGTTGATGACGCCCAGCCCATTCTCCCGGCACAGCCCTTCAAGCTCCGCCTCGTAGCCTTCGCGGCTGTAGAGGTTGTATTCCGGTTGAAGTGTCTCGTAGCGGGGCAGGCCGGTGCGGGCGCTGACCTCCAGCGCCTCGCGCAGCCGGGCCGCGGTCAGGTTGGAGGCGCCGATGGCCCGGACCTTGCCCTGGTCGATCAGCTCCTTGTAGGCGCCGAGCGTGTCCTCGAACGGGGTTTCGGGATCGTCCCAGTGCGACTGGTAGAGGTCGATGCGGTCGGTCTGGAGCCGGCGCAACGAGTCTTCCACCGCCGTCCGGATCCAGGCGGGCGACAGCCCCTTCTTCCCCGGCCCCATCTCCGACCCGACCTTGGTCGCCAGCACGATGCGGTCGCGGTTGCCGCGGCTCTTCATCCAGGTGCCGATGATGGTCTCGGACTCGCCGCCCGTGTTGCCGGGGGCCCAGGCCGAATAGACGTCGGCGGTGTCGACGAAGTTGAAGCCGGCATCGACGAAGGCGTCGAGCAGCCGGAAGGAGGTGGCCTCGTCGGCGGTCCAGCCGAACACGTTGCCGCCGAAGCAGAGCGGGGACACAGTCAGGCCACTACGACCAAGCGGGCGTTGATCCATTGCATCGTCTCCTTTGAAGATTGCCGGTCAGGCGGCGGGCCGCCCGCGGAATTCGGTCAGGTAGAACAGCAGGCCGATGGCGGGAAAGGCGAAGCCGATCCAGGTCACCGGCTCCCAGCCGCCGACGGCGAAGGCATAGCCGGCCAGCGCCGAGCCGGCGGCCCCGCCCAGGAAGAAGATCGCCATATAGATGGCGTTCATCCGGCTGCGAGTCTCCGCCCCCAGCGAATAGATGGCGCGCTGCCCCAGCACCATGTTCATCTGCACGCCCATGTCGAGCAGCAGCCCGGCCAGCACCAGGAGCGCGATGGAGCCCTCGCCGGCACGCGCCACGAAGAAGGACAAGGCCGCCATCGCCAGCGCGAAGCCGGTGGCCGGCCGGGTCCAGCCGCGGTCGGCGATCCGCCCGGCAATCGGGGCGACCAGCGCGCCCGCCGCCCCCGACAGGGCGAACAGCGCAATGCCGCGCTGGCTGAGATGGAAGGGCGCCCCCGCCAGCAGCAGCGGGACGGAGGTCCAGTAGAGGCTGAAGGCGGCGAACATCATGGTCTGGTAGACGGTCCGCCGTTGCAGCACCGGCGTCCGCACCAGGAGCCGCCCCAGCGAGCCGAGCAGGGCGCCGTAGCTCGACCGGCCCGTCGGCCGCCGCTGCGGCAGCACCCGCCGCATCAGGACGGCGAAGCCGACCATCACCACCGCCGACAGGCCGAACACCGCCCGCCAGCCCAGGCTGTCGGCGATCAGGCTCGACACCGGGCGGGCCAGCAGGATGCCGAGCAGCAGCCCGCTCATCACATTGCCGACCACCTGCCCGCGCGAGGCCTCCGGCGCCATGTGGGCGGCCAGCGGCACCAGCATCTGCACGGCGACCGAGGTGACGCCGATCAGGAAGGACGCGGTCAGGAACAGGGACGCGGTGGGGGCGACGGCGGCCACCAGCAGGGCCGCGACCGTGCTGCACAGGGTGACCACCACCAGCCGGCGGTTCTCCAGCAGGTCGCCCAGCGGCACCAGCAGGATCAGCCCGGCGCCGTAGCCGACCTGGGTCAGGGTGACGACGAGGCTGGCGGTCTCCGGCGACAGCCCGACCGCCGGACCGATCAGCCCGACCAGCGGCTGGGCGTAATAGATGTTGGCGACCACCACGCCGCAGGCCAGCGCCATCAGCAGGACGAGCGAGCGGGAGAGGGCCGGGTGGGCGGAGTCTTCGGTGGGCAGGGGAGCAGGATGGGGGGCGGCGGTGGGCGGCATCGCGCGGTCCTGTGCGGTCATGGCTGGGCGAAACTGGGCTGTTCGAAACTGTGACAGAACAGCGCACACCCTATGTCGGCACCCGCGGCCGGCGCATCGGTCAATTGCGCCGCCCGGCCATGCGCCTCCTCATTCGATCTCCGCGCGCAGCCGGTAGAGCCAGTCGCGGAAGGCGCCGAAGCCGCCATCCTCCCGGCGGGAGGCGCGATAGACCAGATACCAGGAATGGACCATCGGCACCGCCAGCGCGAAGGGCGCGGCGAGACGCCCGGCGGCGATGTCGTCCGCACTGTAGAGCCGCGGCGCCAGCGCCACCCCGACGCCGTCGATGGCCGCCTGCAAGGTCATGGCATAGCTGCCGAAGGACAGCCCCCGCGTTCCCGAGGCCAGCATCGGATCCGCCACCCCGGCGGCATCCAGCCAACGCGGCCAGTCCTCTCCCCAATGGGAGACGTGCAGCAGCGTGGCGCCGGCCAGATCCGCCGGCTTGCACAGCGCCGCCGCCAGCCGCGGCGCGCAGACCGGCTCCAGGCTGGAGGAGAACAGCCGCTCCGCCTCATAGCCGGGCCACTGGCCGTCGCCGAGCAGGACGGCGCAGGTCCAGTCGTCGTTCATCGGCGCCCCCGCTCCGCCGGTGGCGATCCGCACCTCGATCTCCGGATGGGCGATGTGGAAGCCGGACAGGCGCGGGATCAGCCAGCGCACCGCCACCGTCGCCCCCATGCCGACCGTCAGCACCGGCCCGGCCCGCATCGCCGACACCTGCTCGACCCGCCGGGCGATGCCGTCGAACGCGTCGGTCAGCGCCGGCTGGAGCGCCCGGCCGCGCTCGGTCAGTTCCAGCGCGTTGGCCCGCCGGTCGAACAGGGCGAAGCCCAGCCGGTCCTCCAGCAGCTTCACCATCCGGCTGACCGCCGCCTGCGAGACATGCAGCTCCGCCGCCGCCGCGGTGAAGCTGCGATGGCGGGCCGCCGCCTCGAAGGCGCGCAGCCCGTTCAGCGAGGGCAGGCGGCGCATGCGTCCATCTCCAGGGTCACTCCCGATCCTACCCCAACTTTTCCTGGGGCTGAGCATCGAACAATGCCGTTTGCGGCGCAACCGCGCGCGTGAGAGTTTCCGGGCATCCTCTCTGGCATTCGGGCGATTCATGCTGACGCTTCCGCTGATGGTGGGGCTTGGCCTCACCGTTCTCGTGACCTCGTTTCTGTCGGGCCTGTTCGGCATGGCCGGCGGCATGGTGCTGATGGGCCTGCTGCTGATCCTGCTGCCGGTGCCGTCGGCGATGCTGCTGCATGGCGTGACGCAGTTCGCCTCCAACGGCTGGCGGGCGTGGCTGTGGCGACGCCATGTCGTCTGGCCGGTCATCCTGCGCTTCGCGCTGGGCGGCTCCGTCGCCGGCCTGCTGTTCGCCCTGGCCGGCGCAGTGCCGGACCGGGCGGTGTCGCTGCTGATCCTGGGACTGACACCCTTCCTGGCGCTGGCCATTCCCGCCCGCTGGGCGCTGAACGCGCAGAAGCCGCTGCATGGCGTGCTCGGCGGCTTCCTCTGCATGGGCATCCAGCTGCTCGCCGGCATCTCCGGCCCCTTGCTCGACACCTTCTTCATCCGCAGCGCCATGACCCGGCAGAGCGTGGTCGCCACCAAGGCCGCGATCCAGTCGGTCGGCCATCTGGTGAAGATCGTCTATTTCGCCCCGCTGGTGGCCGGGAGCGGCGACGAGACGGTGGAATCGACGGTGATCCTGATGTCGATCGCCATGGCGCTGATCGGCACGAATCTCTCCCGCCGCGTCCTCGACCGCATGAGCGACGCCCAGTTCCGCCTGTGGAGCCGCTATCTGGTGATGGGAACCGCCAGCGTCTATCTCGGCCAGGGGCTTCTCCTGCTGGCGGCCCATTAAGAAAAAACATTATATAACAAAGTCTTATCCTGTTCCTTCTTCCCTATCCTTACTCCCTGGGGGCCAGATCCCGGCCCGATGCGCACGACAGGCCCGCTTCCCGATCCTTACGGCTTGGGGGCGGGCTTCCTTACATCCTGGGGGCGTTTAAGCGCCTGTGACTCCTGGCACGGCCTGGAATCGGACGATGCGCTCCCTTGAATGCCCCGATCCTTACCTCTTGGGGGCCTGGATCCCGCTTTGAGCGCCCCCAGGCCGTAAGGATTGCGCTTGCTCACAGAGCCCCGGACAGCAAAAATGGCGTCGCTCCCCCACGGAGTAAGGATGGAGCGCATCCCCCCGGAGGTGCTTTTGGCGAATCGAGTCGGTCCGATTCGGGTCCGTAAGGATGCGGAGAGGCGGTTCCGGGCAAGATTCGCACTTGGCAAACCTTGGGGAAGCCGTTGCGGATCCGGCACTTGGCAAGGCTTTGCGACTCCCTTTCCCTTTTAAGAGGATTCGTCGGCGCGAATCTCCAGGGGAGTCCGCGAGTCGGTGTGAATCTTCCTTACAGGGTGGGGGAAACAGCCTTACGGGGCGGGGGCGATTCGCACACCCCCCGGGGCGTAAGGGTTCCGCCCCCAGGATGTAAGGATGAAAAGGATTCTGCGGCGCGACCCTTTCCTTACTTGTTTTTCTGGTAAGGATTGATTTAGCCTCCCCCGATTCTGGCGGAGGACGGCTATGGCGGGGACGGGGCGCAGGAAGGCGCGCAGCACGGTGGCGGAGGAGTCCGTCCCGTCGGACGCTGCTGCGCCCATGGCGGCCCCGATGGCCTCGATGACCGCGGAATCGGCGAAGGGTGGACCGGGACTGGTGGTGCTGGGCCCGCAGGATCTGGCCGGCGGCGCGGTGATCGACGGTGACGGCAGTGCGGCGACGCTGCCGGCCGTCAGTGCCGACTCCGCGGCTCCGGTCGCCGGCCTGACCGCCCGCGTCGCCAGCGCCACCTTCGAGCGCGACGGCTACAAGCATCTGATCAAGGCGGCGGAGGCGGTCTACAGCTATCCCGCCAACGGCACGCGCCTGTCGCTGCCGGCGCAGAAGATGCTGAACTTCATGATCCATCTCGCCGGCAGCCAGAATTTCGCCAACAAGCTCTATCGGATGCCCAAGCGCGTGGTGCGCGGCAACCACAAGGGCAACGAGCGCATCTTCGACGCGCTGAAGGAAATCTTCGATTCCAGCCTTGTCGTCATCGGCCCCTTCCGCGGCCGGCGGTCGCGCGCCGAACTGCGCATCCTCTCCAGCTATGTCCGGCCGGAGGAGGAGGAGGACAGCGACGCCGCCGACATCCATTTCCAGTTCACCGACGCCTTCCTGGAAATCCAGCGCTCGTCGCAGCTGTGGGCCAAGCTGTCCGGTCCGGCGATGGTCAAGGTCACCAGCACCTACGCGCTGAAGCTCTACGAGATCGGCATGCAGCGCTACCAGATGGACTATCCGTCGCTGGAGCTGGACATCGACACGCTGCGCAAGCTGATGAACGTGCCGGAGGGCGCCTACAAGGATTTCGGCATCCTGCGCACCCGCACCATCGACCGCGCCATCGCCGAGGTGAACCAGCTCGCCCCCTTCCGCGTCAGCATGCCGGAAGACAAGATGAAGCGGAAAGGCCGCAAGATCGAGGCGGTGACCCTCGAATTCCTCGCCAAGGACGAGGAGGAGGCGGCAGAAACCTATCTGGAGCGCGAACGCCACAGCGCCGGCCGCCGGGCGCGCCGCATCGGCAAGGTCGACACCGTGGCTCCCGCCGATCCGGTGGAGGCCGGCCTCGCCGATCTCGGCCCGCTGCCCGACGCCGACGACGTGACCGCCCTGTGGGCCGCCGTCCTGCACGCCTTGAAGGGCAAGGTCCCCGCCCCGCTGCTGGCCGAGCTGGAGCCGGACCGGGTGGAGGAAGCCCCGCAGGGTGGCCGCCGCCTCGTCCTGATGGCCCGGAACGCCGCCGTCGCCGACACCGCCCGCATGAACCACTGGCCGAGCCTGAAGTCGGCCCTGTCCTCGCTGACCGGCGGGCTGATCGAGGACGTCGCGTTCGAGGTGGCCGCGCGCAAGGCGAAGATGGCGAAGGCAGCCTCCCCCGAGGCGTAAGGATCGGGGGCCGCGCTTCACACCACGCGTCACCGCACAACGGTGCATCACCGCACGAGAACGTGCGCCGCCTCCTTGGTCCGTCCGACCGCGCCGGCCACTTGGCTGACCGCGCTGGAGATGGCGGAGACGTTGGAGGTGACGGTCGCCACGGCGGCGGACGCGCTCTGCATGTTGGACGACATGGTCTGGGTGACGGCGCTCTGTTCCTCCACCGCCGCCGCCGTGCCGGTCACATGCTCGCGCACCGCCGCGACGGCTCCGCGGATGGCGCTCAATGCAGTGGCAACCTCGGTCGAGGTGGACTGGATGCCTTCGATCTCGGCGGAGATCTGCTCGGTCGCCTTGCCGGCTTGGTTGGCGAGGTTCTTCACCTCGGAGGCGACGACGGCGAAGCCCTTCCCCGCCTCTCCGGCGCGGGCGGCCTCGATGGTGGCGTTCAACGCCAGCAGATTGATCTGGCCGGCGATGCTGTTGATCATCCCGACGATGCCGTTCATCGCCTGGGCCGCCGCCGCCAGCCGGTCGGTGCTTTCCGCCACCGCCACCGTGCGGTCGAAGGCGCCATCCGTCGCCGCGCGGGCTCGGGTCATACTCTCGGAAATCTCGCCGATGGAGGCGACCAGCTCCTCCGCGCTCGCGGCCACGGCCTGGACGCTGGCGGAGGTCGAACCGGCGGCGTGGCTGGCGGAGTCCGCCTCCCCCATCGACAGATGAAGCGCCTGATCGACCTCGCCGAAATTCTTGTCGATCATGACCTTCAGGTTGTTCAGCAGCATCACCTGGGCGGTCACGTCGACGGCGAACTTGACCACTTTGACCACCCGTCCCTTCTCGTCGAGAATCGGGTTGTAGGCGCCTTCGATCCACACCGGGTTGCCGGATTTGGCGATCCGCTTGTACTGCGCCGCCTGGAATTCGCCCCGCCGCAGCGTGTCCCAGAAGCGGTCGTATTCGGTGCTGCTGCGATAGGCGGGCTCGACGAAGATGTTGTGGTGCTTGCCGACGACCTCATCCAGGCGATAGCCCATCACCTTCAGGAAATTGTCGTTGGCCTTGGTGATGACGCCCTCGGTGGTGAACTCGATCACCGCCTGCGAGCGGCTGATCGCAGCCATCTGCGCGGCATAGTCGAGGTTTTCCAGCCGCTCCTTGGCGTCGGCCCATTCGACGACGAAACCGATGCGCTGGCCGTCTTCGGTCAGCGGCGTGACCAGCAGGTCGAACTGGTGCCCGCCGACCTTGATGGTGGCGCTGTGCGGTTTGGTCAGCGACGCCAGCATGGTGCGTTGATGGCTGGGGTTCTTGTGGAAGACGTCGATGTTGCTGCCGACCAGCCGATTGACGTCCAGGCGCGGCAGTTCCTTGCGCAAATCGCCCTCCGCCTGGCGCAGCAGCGCGACCACGGCGGGATTGACGTGGACGATGGTCAGATCGGCATCAGCCACCATCACCTTGGCGCGCAGCGCATCGAGCGCCGCCATCCTGCGCGTGAGCGCAAGAGTATGCTTTCTCCGTCCGAACATCGGTCCCCCCACTTGAATGCGCCAGTATGTTTTGGATCGTATTGAAAGCAAAAAAACTGTCTATCAGGGGAAATCCGGAATCATATAAAAATTTTACTTACTGAATTCAAACATAAATTTCCAATTCAATCTTATTGAAATCGTATTCGCGGCTTGGTCTCTACATATTATCCGGCGAAAATGCCGGTTGTTTATTTTTTATAATATTAAATAAACATTGCAATCAGCATTTGGAAAATACCAATCCGCATTTGGTTAAACAGCACAAAGCCCGGAATATAATTTTCAGCTGTGAGACAGAGATGTCCGATGAAAGAAATCATCGGGAGATTTTATGAAAGCGGAAAGGGCAATCGCATAGCAAGCCGATGGTCTTTCCAAGGAAACCCGCCTTCGCGGCGATGACGCCGAAGGGGGGCCAGCACATTGGAAAATGGGCAGAATTCTGTAAGTCAGCGCCTATGCGCCTTCGCGGCGATGACGGTCGATAAGGGGCGCGCTTGGCTTCGACGGCAATCGACCCCGCAAGCGGTCCGCACTCCCGGTTTTGCATAAAATCCACCAATCAAGGATCAAAATCCTATACCCTCTCCGCAAACCTTCCACCAGCTTGCGGAGCGACGCCATGGCCCTCGACAGCCGTACCTTCCAGAACGACAATTTCCCCCTTTGGGCCGAAGAGCCGCCGGTGCCGTCGGCAGGCTCGCTGGTCCCCGGTTCGCAGTTCCATGAGGAGCAGTGGATCATGGCCGCCGGCATGCTGGCCCGCGGCAGCAGCTTCCTCTATGTCGCCCGCGCCATGGGATGCAGCCGCACCACCCTGTGGCGGGCCTATTACGGCTCCAAGGATTTCCGTCACAGGGTTTGGTGGGAACGTCAGGCCCTGAACCGTGAGGCAGACCTGCGCCTGTCCTCGCTGCGCAGTCTGGTCGTCGAGCAGATCGAGCGGCTGGTCTCCTCCGGCGATCCGTCGACCGTGCGCTGGCTGGCCGACCGGCTCGGCATCCTCGACGGGCTCGCCGCCCAGCCGGCGCGACAGCCGGCGCATCAGCCGCAAACCCCGCAGCCGTCGGAAGATCCATTCGCCGGGATCGTCCCCGACCTCGACGACGACAGCATCCCCGGCGCGATCCGCGAACGCACGCCGCCCGATCCGCGCGCCGTCGCCGCCATCCTCGCCCGCCCGGAAGCGGCGGGGCCGAAGGGCGTCTATCCCTATACCCTCAACCCCGACGATCCCTATCCCACCCTCGGTTCGGCGCTGGAACGCCAGGGCGGACAGGCCGCCTTCGATCGTTTGTAAGGCGGCCGTTTGTAAGGCGACCGTCTGTGAGGCGGGCGGGCCGGTGAACATGGAACATCGGCCGGAAACCGTTCCACGCTGTTCCATCCCCCCAGGAGGTCCCCCAAGAGGTAAGGATCGGCGGAGTCTTCCCCCCGCCGATCCCCCGAACACTCAGTCGAATCCTCAGCCCTGCTTGGCCTTCAGCGCCGCCAGACGGTCGGACAGGCTGGTCGGGGCGGTCTTGCCCGACGCGGCGGCCAGCGCGGCGGCGATGTTGGGGTCTTCCTTTTCCGGGGCCGACGGGCGCAGCAGCTTGGCCTTGGCGTTGGCGGCCTCCGCCGCAGCCAGATCCTTGGCCGCCGTGTCCTGCATCGCCTTCAGCGCGACGGTCAGGCCGCTGGTGGCCCCGGCGAGGCCGGCGGCCTGACGGGCGGCTTCGGCCTGACGCTCGGCCATGGCGCGCTGCTGGTCGGCGCGGCCCATGTCGCGCTGGGCGCGGGTCAGTTCGGCGCGCGCGGCCTTCAGCTTGGCGCCGGCGTCGGCGTAGTTCTTCTCCAGCATCTCCAGGAACTCGCGCGCCTCGACCGCGTCGCGGACCTCGCGCTCGATGTCGGGGGCCATCTCCTCCAGCATGGCGATGACGGTCTCCAGGCTCTTCTCCAGGCCGGCCTTGCGCGACGGGTCGGTCTCGGCGTCGATCTGGCGCTGCAGATGCTCGGCGGCGGCCATGCGCTGGGTCGACAGGGCCTTGATCTCGTCGGCCTCGCGCTGCTCGCGGTCATGGATGGCGCGGGCTTCCGCCACCTGCCGGCCCAGCCCGTCGAGATGCTGCTCCATGGTCCGCAGCTCCGCCTCGGTCGCGGACTTCGGATCCCAGCGGACCAGCGCCTCCATGGCGCCCTGGACGGCCTGGTCGGTCTTGACACCCATAAGGTTGCGGATGAAGGCAAGCATGGCTGATTCCTGTCGAAGGAGGGTTGTTGGAGGCGCCTGCGGATCAAGACCGCGAACGCTTCGCCTGCACAGATGGGGTGGGGGCGATCCGGGAACCAGACCCCTGTCCTTACCTCTCGGGGGCGATTTTCTCTATCCCGCCCCGTTCATCCCACCCCGTTCATCCGGCCATGGCGGCGGCGTTGATCACCGCCACGCCCAGCTGGACGCCGACCAGCGTCGCGGCCGACGCGACGTTGCCCGATTCGATCTGGCCGCGCAGGTCGCGGATCAGCAGGGTCGCCACGGCGAAGGCGACCAGCTGGAGGATCACCGCCACCACGCCCCACAGCAGGATGTCGAGCACGAAGGTGCTGGTCGCCAGCGTCGCCGCCAGCGGAATGGCGATCGCCACGATGGACCCCGCCAGCGTCAGGCCGCCGGCGGCATTGCCTTCCGCCACCAGACGGCGCTCGTCGAAGGGGGTGATGCGGGTATAGACGGCGACGCCGACCGCCAGCAGCGCCAGCGTGACGGCGAGCTGGACCAGCAGCACCGGAAGGCCGGTGCCGAGCGCGGTCAGGATGGAACCGAAGGTGCTTTCCATGGGGCCGGCACTCTTGTCGTGTGGGTGGTTAGGACAGGGAGAGGGAGGCGGGGTTCACGTCGATGCCGGCGGCGATCTCGACCGACGCGCGGCCGGAGCGCTCCACCGCCTCCACCAGGATGTACTCGGTGGCGGGCGCCGGATCCCCTGCATTTGTTGGCGCACCGTACAGCATCGACTGGCTGGTCACCGTCTCGGTCCCGCGCAGGGTCTGGCGCGCCTCGCTGAGGGTGAAGGGCTGGATGCGGCTGGCGCCCGGCTGCCAGACTCGGGGATAGAGCTTGCCGTCCTTGGTCTGGAACTCCGGCCAGCCGATCATCCCCTCCGCATCGTCCAGCCAGAAGCCCCACTCGCCCTCGTCGGACGGGGTGACGCTGTCGATGGGGGTGAAATAGCGGCACTCGTCCGGCTGCCCGTCGGGGCCGAGATGGATCTGGAAGAAGCCGCCACCCGGCAGATGCAGGCGGTAGACGGTGGCCGGGCCGGAGGTGACGGTTCCCACCGCCTCGATCGATACCAGCCGGTCGGTGCCGGTGTCCGGCGCCTTGACCTTGGTGGCGCCCTCCGCCAGCAGGAAGGGGGTGGGGTCGATAGTGACCGTCATGCCCAGCCGGAACAGCGACGGGCTGTAGGCCTTGCCGCCGAGCTTCTGGTTCACATAGTTGCCGAGCGTTCCGAACAGGGGCACGTCCGATCCTCCCTTGGAGCCAGAGCCCTTGGAGACAGGGCTGTTGGCGACTGCATTTGGTTTGGATGGCGCATCCATCCGCCGCCGCGCCCGCCACAGCAGGAACAGCACCGCCGCTCCCAGCAGCAGCAGGCCCCACCACCAGAAACCGTGCCCGGAGCTGCGCGACGCCTGCGCGGCGCTGGCGCTGTCCACCGAACTGGCCGAGCTGGCCGAATCGGCGCGGGCCAGATCCGCCGGCACGTCGGGCGGCAGCTGTCCGGCCTGGCGCGGGGTGCCGGCCTGGGCCGCCACCGACTGGTCGAGCTGGTCCAGCTTGCCGCGCAGCTCCGCATTGTCGCGGGCCAGCCGGTCGGCCTCCTGGCGCCATTCGCGATAGCCGGGGTCGTCGGCGTTGTTGTGGAAGAAGGCGGCATGGCCCGGCCGGGTCAGCGTGTCGAGCATGAACCACAGGAACAGCCCGTCCCAGACGCCGAAGCGGCGCGGGGCGCTGACGGTGTAGGGCGGCGGGCTCCAGCCATAACCGCCATAGGGGTTGGCCGGCGCCGGGCGCGTCGACGGCGTGCGGTAGGACGACCCGCCCCAGCCCCAACTGGACCCGCCGGAGCTGCTCGACCCGCCGGTCCGTCCCTGGGTGGAGGCGGCGGGCGGTGGCGCGCCCGGTTGGGCCGGCGGGGTGCGGTCGGCCTCCTGCTTGGTGCGGTAGCGGTTCAGCGCGTCGGCCGAGCCCTGCTGGCTGAAGGTCCGGTCGCCCGCCGAAGTCGGCGGGGCGGCGACCGACGGGGCGCTGTTGCCCGGCCGGGCATAGCCGCCGCTGGAGCTGGAGGACCCGCCGGAGAACCAGCCGCCGCTTCCCGTGGACGGCGTGCGCGAGGTGGAGGGGCGGGAGTATCCGCCGCTGCCGCCGCTGCTGCCGACCGACGGGGTGCGCGACGGGCGCGAATAGCCGCCGGACGACCTACTGCTGGATGACCGGCTGCTGGACCCGGCGCGGGCCTCGGCCTCGTCCGGAGCCAGCGTGATGGCTGCTGCGGTGGCGGCGGCGATGACGGTTGCGGCAAGCGGGGCGGGGGCCGCGGGAGCGGTCAGGACGGTGCCGACGGGGGCCGCAAGCGGCTGCACCATCATCAGCAGGGCGACGGCGGCTGCGCGCCATCGCTCCGTCCAGCGATCCTGGTACCGGGTGGGGCACCGGGTGGGGCACTGGCTGGGCCTGGGGGGCTTCGCGGTCTGCGTCATCCATCCTCTCGCGCGTCATCCGGAGCCGGTTCAACTGGCCCTCCCGGCGATTCGTTGCGCGAGGGTAGGCAGATACGCGGCGGCGCTCAAGGGATTAACCGTCGCGACCGGCCCCTATGCCTTCCGTCAGGAGACGGCGGTCGCCGTCCGCTTGCTCTGTGCCGGTTCCGGCTGCGGCGGGCGCAGGGTGGGCGGGCCGCCGGCTGCGGTGACGAGGCGGTCGCTCGCGGCCTCCAGCCGCTCCTCCAGGTCGCGCATCGCCTCGGCGCGCGGCTGTCCGGGCATGATCGGCGGCAGGAACTCCACCACCACCGTGCCGGGGTACTTCAGGAAGCTGTGGCGCGGCCAATAGAGGCCGGCATTCAGCGCCATCGGCACGATGGGAATGCCGAGGCTGTCATAGAGCACGCCGACGCCGATGCGGTAAGGACGGTAGGTGCCCGGCGCCACGCGGGTGCCCTGGGGGAAGATCACAATGGGTCGACCCTCGTCCCGCACCGGGCGGGAGTTGCGGATCAGCGACTTGATCGCCGCCCCGCCGGCGCCGCGGTCGACCGGGATCATCTTCGCCTTGGCGGCATACCAGCCCCAGATCGGGATCCACATCAGCTCGCGCTTCAGGATGATCGCGGGGTCCTTCACCAGCAGGTGAAGCTTCATGGTTTCCCATGCCGACTGGTGCTTGGCCGCCAGCAGGAAGGGGCCGTCGGGCAGGTTCTCCCGCCCGCGCACCTCGTAGCGGATGCCGACGAGCGTGCGCTCCAGCCAGCCGACGGTGCTGAGATACCATTTCACCACCGCGACCATCTGCGGACGCGGCAGCAGCAGCATCCACAGCAGGGCGAAGCACATCAGCGCGGTCCAGAGGTGGAACGCGATGTTGAAGGCGAGGGACCGGATCCAGATCATGGCCGGCAACTTGTCAGGTCTTCACCGACTTCTCAAGTATTCCGCGCAGTGCGGGAGAGGACGGCCGGCGGATGGCGGCCGTTTGCGGGGCAGGGTGGACTCCGCTCCCCACCGGGTGCATTGTCCCGGCGTGGAGGGATGGCGAGCTGTGGTGGAACCGTGATCCGTTTCGAGAATGTCGGCCTGCGCTACGGCACCGAGGCGGAGGTGCTGCGGGACATCAATTTCACCCTTCAGCCGGGATCCTTCCATTTCCTGACCGGTGCCAGCGGGGCGGGCAAATCGTCGCTGCTGAAGCTGATGTATCTGGCCCACCGGCCGTCGCGCGGGCTGGTCACCCTGTTCGGCCGCGACATGGCGATGGTGACCCGCCGCGACCTGCCGGAACTGCGCCGCCAGATCGGCGTGGTGTTCCAGGATTTCGCCCTGCTCGACCACCTGTCGGCGCTCGACAATGTTGCGCTGCCGCTGCGCATGGCCGGCACGCCGGAGGCTGATGTGGTCGCCCATTGCAGCGAGATCCTGCGCTGGGTCGGGCTGGGCAACCATCTGCACGCCACGCCCTCCACCCTGTCGGGCGGGCAGAAGCAGCGGGTCGCCATCGCGCGGTCGGTGATCAACCGGCCGCGGCTGCTTCTCGCCGACGAGCCGACCGGCAACGTCGATGACGGCATCGGCATGCGGCTGCTCTACCTGTTCGAGGAACTCTACAAGCTGGGGACCACCGTGGTGATCGCCACCCACAACGAAGCGCTGATCCGCCGGTTCGACCACCCGCGCCTTCACCTCGACAATGGCCGGCTGATGGTGCTGCCGGCGCGCGGCCGCGCTCAAGAGGCCCGCGCGAAGGACACGCGCGCCAACGACTCTGCGTGGGAGTAGCGGCATGGCGCTTCGTCCGGTGCGGCCCCGTTCCGACCTGCCGCTGGCGGTCGATCCCTCCTCGCGCTTTCTCGGCTGGATCACCGCGCTGATGGCATTCCTGGCGGCGCTGGCGCTGGCCGGCGCCATGCTGGTGACGGACATGGCCCAGCGCTGGGACAGCGGGCTGGCCGGCGGCCTGACCGTGCAGGTGGCGCCGATGCCGGGTGCCCCCGTCGCCCCGCTGGACGAGCGGGCGGAGGCGGCGCTGACCGTCCTGCGCTCCGTCCCCGGCATCCGGTCGGCGACCCTGCTGGGCGGGGGGGAGATCGCCCGGCTGCTGGAGCCCTGGCTGGGGGCGGGGGCGGCGGACCCGCTGCTGCCGATGCCGCGGCTGATTGACGTCGTCGCCGACGGACCGGTCGATGTCGGTGCGCTCCGCCTGCGCCTGACCTCCGCCGCGCCGGGGGCGACGCTGGACGACCATGCGGTGTGGCTGGCCGATCTGCGCTCCTTCGCCGGAGCGATCCGGCTGGCGGCGCTGGGCGTGGTGGTGCTGATCGGGGCGGCGGCGGTGATGACCGTTGTCTTCGCCGTGCGCACCGGCCTTGCCATCCACCGGCCGGTGGTGGAGCTGCTGCATCTGATGGGCGCCACTGACCGCTATGTCTCGCGCCAGTTCGAGCGGCATGTGGTGGGCCGCAGCCTGCGCGGGGGCGGGATCGGGCTGCTGCTGGCCGGCGGCACGATGTATGGGCTGCACCGCGCCTCCCAGGGGCTGCGGGCCAGCCTGCTGCCCGACCTGGCGTTGCAGCCCTGGCAATGGGGGGCTCTGCTGCTGGTGCCGGCAGGGCTGGCCCTTCTGGCGCTGGTCACCGCGCGCTGGACCGTGCTGCGCACGCTGGAGTCCATGCCATGAGTGGAGCCATGAGATGGGCGGCACCATGATCCACGGTCACCGGCGGCGCGGCGGCGGCGTGATGGCGCGGGCGATTGCGCATGTGATCGCCGGCTTGCTGGTGCTGGCCGCAGTCTGGCTGGGCGGGCTGTTCTGGTATGCGGCCGACGTGCCGCGCTCGTCCCCCAGCGGCGCCGATGCCGACCGTCCGACCGACGCCATCGTCGTGCTGACCGGCGGCAGCCACCGGCTGGGCACCGGGCTTGAACTGCTCGCCGCCGGCCGCGCGAGGAAGCTGTTCGTCTCCGGCGTCTATGACGGGGTGGATGTGCAGGAACTGCTGAAGCTGTCCCGCCACTCCCCGACCGAAATGGAGTGCTGCATCACGCTGGGCTATTCCGCCGACAGCACCATCGGCAACGCCTATGAGACGGCCGACTGGATGCGCGACCAGGGTTTCCGGTCGCTGCGGCTGGTGACGGCCAACTATCACATGCGCCGCAGCCTGCTGGAACTGTCGATGGCGATGCCGGATGTGGAACTGGTTCCTCACCCCGTCGTCGCCCCCACCGTCCATCTCGACGACTGGTGGATGTGGCCCGGCACCGCCAACCTGCTGGTCAACGAGTACAACAAGCTGCTGGTGGTGGGGCTGCGCTGGGCGGTCCGCCGCGCATTTCGGGACTGACCATGGAAAAAGACGCCGGCCTCCAAAAGCGAATGAGAATGACTTGCAATTGGGAGCGGGCCGGGTTAGGGTCCTGTCCAGGGTTCACGCCAGGACATCGCCAACCGCAACGTCCGTCCAGCAAGAAAGACTCGCCATGCACGACAGCGCCGTCTCCGTTCCCGCTTCCTTCGCCGCATCCCTGCCGGTGGTCGAATCCGGCCGCCTGATGTCGGGCAGCCGCGAGATCGTGATCCAGCACGCCGGGCAGAGCTACCGCCTGCGTGTGACCCGCGCCAACAAGCTGATCCTGACCAAATAAAACGACCTTCAAAGAACCTTCCGGGAAAAACGTCGCCGAGAATGGGTGCCGGCCATACTGGTCCGGCGCCCATTTTCTTTTTTGTGATGACCTTTCACGCCCGGCCTTGTACCTCATAGCCGGCATCCTCGATGGCTTGCCGGATGACGGATTCGTCAGCGCTGCCTTCGACGGTGACCTCGCCGGCCTTCAGGTCGACCAGGGCGCGATCCACTGCGGAAAGTGCTTCCACGGCCTTGGTTACGGTCTGGGCGCAATGGCCGCAGGTCATTCCGGAAACCTTCAACGTCAGCATGGAACTTATCCCTTGGGGGTGCGGATGATCTGGAAAGGCTGCACCTTCCAGCAACGGGAAGGTCAAGCGGCATTCCGCAGGTCCGCTCAACCACCCGCCAGCCTGATCGTCACGCTTCGAAGCGGCGTCTCGAAAAGAAGACTGAATCTTTAAAACGAGACAATTCTTCAGCTGGTAATCTCGAAAAAGAGAAAGGCCGGGCCGAGACGATTTTAGTGTGCACTGCAAAAAGTCCGCTATTCCAAAGGTTTCGCCTGCGACAATCTGTCGAGGCCGTCCTGGCATAGCCCTTGCTAATACGGATGCATGCACCCGTCTCGGGATTTCCAGGCCCGGGATTTTCCAGGAAAGAGCGCCGCGATGCCGCTTGTCACCGCAACAACCCTTCTGCCTGTCCCGGCGCGCCGCGTGTGGCCGCTGGTGCGGTGGGATGGCGCTGTCGGTGAATGGTATCCCGGCGCGGTTTCCATGACCGTGGACGGGACGGAGAAGGGAGCGCTCAGGCGCCTGCGGCTTTACGACGGCTCGCCGGTCGTCCACCGGCTGGAACATGTCAGCCGGGTCGATGACGCCTACACCTATGCGGTGATCGAGGGGCCGTATCCGGTCGCCGACCTGCTGGCGCAAATCCGCCTGCGGGCCGATGGGGAGGGGCAGGCCGTGCTTCACTGGACCGCCACCTTCCATCCCTCCGCCTCCCACCCGCAAGAGGGGACGGAGGCAGAGGCCGAACGGTTCGTCCGCGACCTCTACGACGCCGGCATGGCCCGGCTCCGCACTCTGCTTCATCCGTGAATCGCGAAAACGACACTCCAGACGCCAAGCGTCGGAAAAGAATAACCGAGGGAGCATCGTCCAAATGAGTTTCCTGATCTGCCTGGGAGCGCTCGCGTTCCTCATGCTGGTCGCCTACCGGGGCTTCAGCGTCATCCTCTTCGCGCCGGTGGCGGCGCTGGGGGCCGTGCTGCTGACCGACCCGTCCGCGGTGCCGCCGATCTTCACCGGCCTGTTCATGGACAAGATGGTCGGCTTCGTGAAGCTGTACTTCCCGGTCTTCCTGCTGGGCGCGGTGTTCGGCAAGGTGATCGAGCTGTCCGGCTTCTCCAAGTCGATCGTCTCGGCCGTGATCAAGCTGGTCGGGCGCGAGCGTGCGGTGACCTCCATCGTCCTGGTCTGCCTGCTGCTGACCTATGGCGGCGTGTCGCTGTTCGTCGTGGTCTTCGCCGTCTATCCCTTCGCGGCCGAGATGTTCCGGCAGAGCGACATCCCCAAGCGCCTGATCCCCGGCGTGATCGCGCTCGGCGCCTTCACCGTCACCATGGACGCGCTGCCGGGCACGCCGCAGATCCAGAACATCATCCCCACCACCTTCTTCAAGACCGACGCCTATGCCGCTCCCTGGCTGGGCCTGATCGGTTCGGTCTTCATCCTGACGCTGGGCCTGCTGTATCTGGAATGGCGCGTCCGTTCGGCCATCGCGCGCGGCGAGGGCTATGGCGGCGGCCACACCAACGAGCCGGAAGCCGTGGCGTCCGAGGCGCTGCCGAACCCGATCCTGGCGCTGTCGCCGCTGGTCGCCGTCGGCGTGCTGAACAAGCTGTTTACCATGGCGATCCCCAGCGTCTACGGCGCCACGAATGAGGTGGCCCTGACCCCCGGCGCCAAGCCGCTGGTGACGCAGGTCTCCGCTGTCGCCGGCATCTGGGCGGTGGAAGGGGCGCTGCTCTGCGGTATCCTGCTGGTGCTGGCCTTCGCCTGGAAGCCGGTGTCCCAGCGCTTCGCCGAAGGCACCAAGGCCGCCATCGGCGGTTCGTTGCTGGCCTCGATGAACACGGCGTCGGAATACGGCTTCGGTGCGGTGATCGCGGCGCTGCCGGGCTTCCTGGTGATCCGTGACGCTCTGGCCGCCATTCCCAACCCGCTGGTGAACGAGGCGGTGACCGTCACCGCGCTGGCCGGCATCACCGGATCGGCGTCGGGTGGCATGAGCATCGCGCTGGCGGCCATGGCCGACCAGTTCATCACCGCCGCCAATGCCGCCGGCATCCCGATGGAGGTCCTGCACCGCGTCGCCTCCATGGCCAGCGGCGGCATGGACACCTTGCCGCACAATGGCGCCGTCATCACCCTGCTGGGCGTCACCGGCTTGACGCACCGGCAATCCTACGGCGACATCTTCGCCGTCACCTGCATCAAGACGCTGGCGGTCTTCTTCGTGATCGCCGTCTACTACCTGACCGGGATCGTCTGATCATGAAGAACAAGCTCATTTCCCTGGAGGACGCCGTCGCGCGCATTCCCGATGGGGCGTCCCTGCTGATCGGCGGCTTCATGGCCGTCGGCGGCCCCAACCGGCTGGTGGACGAGTTGATCCGCCAGGGCAAGCGCGACCTGACCATCATCGCCAACGACACCGCCCGGCCCAACAACGGCCTGGGCAAGCTGGTGGTGGAGAAGCTGGTGCGCCGGGTCGTCACCAGCCACATCGGCCTGAACCCCGAAACGCAGAAGCAGATGATCGCCGGCGCCATCGAGGTGGAACTGTTGCCGCAGGGCACGCTGGCCGAGCGCATCCGCGCCGGCGGCGTCGGGCTGGGCGGCGTTCTGACCGCCACCGGCGTCGGCACCATTGTGGAGGAGGGCAAGCGCACGGTCGAGATCGACGGCGTCGCCTATCTGCTGGAAATGCCGATCAAGGCCGATTTCGCACTGGTTGCCGCCAAGCAGGCCGACCTGTACGGCAACCTGACTTACGCGCTGACCGCCCGCAACTTCAACCCGCTGATGGCGATGGCCGGCGCCACCGTGATCGCCGAGGCAGAGGACATCCTGCCCGTCGGCTGCATCCCGCCCGACGCGGTGATGACGCCGTCTGTGCTGGTCGATTACATCGTCGCCGCAACGCCGCGCTGATCGGGGAGTAGAGAGCCATGGATGAAAAGACCCTGATCGCCAAGCGCGTCGCGCTGGAGCTGATGGACGGCGACCTCGTCAACCTGGGCATCGGCCTGCCGACCCTGGTCGCCCGCTATGTCCCCCCCGGCCGCCATGTGTTCTTCCAGTCGGAGAACGGCATCGTCGGCATGTCCGGCCCGATCACCGGGGCGGAAAACCACGACCTGACCGATGCCGGCGGCTCGCCCATCTCGGCCCTGCCGGGGGCGGCGTCCTTCGACAGCGCCTTCTCCTTCGGGTTGATCCGCGGCGGCCATCTGGACGTCACCGTGCTGGGCGGCCTGCAGGTGGACCGTGAAGGGCGGCTGGCCAACTGGATGGTGCCGGGCAAGATGGTGCCGGGCATGGGTGGCGCGATGGACCTCGTCACCGGCGCCCGCCGGGTGATCGTCGCCATGCAGCACAGCGCCAAGGGCGAGGCGAAGATCGTCGAACGTTGCGCCCTGCCGCTGACGTCGGTCCGCCGGGTCGATCTGGTGGTGACCAACCTCGCCGTCATCGAGCCGACCGACGCCGGCCTCGTCTTGAAGGAAACCGCCCCCGGTGTCACGGTGGAGCAGGTGATCGCCAACACCGGGTGCGAACTGATCATCGCCCCGGACCTCCGTTCCATGCCGATCGAAGGATAAAGAAGAATGACCAATCTGAAGGGGAAGGCTGCGCTCGTCACTGGGTCCACCAGCGGGATCGGCCTTGGGATCGCACGGCAGTTGGCGGGCCAGGGTGCCGATCTGATGCTGAACGGCTTCGGCGATGCCGGCTACATCGCTGAGCTGTGCCAGTCGCTGTCCAACGAGTTCGGCGTGCGCGTCGCCCACAACGGCGCCGACATGTCGAAGCCCGAGGAGATCGAGGCGATGGTCGCCGCCACCGAGGCGGCTTATGGCCGGCTGGACGTGCTGGTCAACAATGCCGGTATCCAGCATGTGTCGCCCGTCGATGCCTTCCCGGTGGAGCGCTGGGACGCGGTGATCGCCATCAACCTGTCGGCCGTCTTCCACGGCACCCGCGCCGCTCTGCCGGGCATGAAGGCGCGCGGCTGGGGCCGGGTCATCAACATCGCCTCGGTCCATGGGCTGGTGGCTTCGGTCAACAAGTCGGCCTATGTCGCCGCCAAGCATGGCGTGATCGGCCTGACCAAGGTGACGGCGCTGGAACTGGCGGAGACCAACATCACCTGCAATGCCATCTGCCCGGGCTGGGTGCTGACGCCGCTGGTGCAGAAGCAGATCGACGCGCTGGCCGCCACGCGCGGCCTGTCGGTGGAGGAGGCCGGACGCGAACTGCTCAGCGAGAAGCAGCCGTCCAAATCCTTCGTCACGCCGGAACAGCTGGGCGAGCTGGCGGTGTTCCTGTGCTCCGAGGCCGCCGGCAACATGCGCGGCGCGGCTCTGACCATGGATGGCGGCTGGACCGCCCAGTAAATGGACCGTCGCCCAAGCGGTTTTAAAGCGGCTTGGGCTGGACGGGCACCGAAGCGTCCCGGGATCGGATCGAAAGGTCCGTTTCCGGGGCTGCTTCTTTCCGGTTTCAGGTGTCGCTGGTGGCCGGAACCGTGTCGAAGGGCGTTGCGATGAACGGGCGACCCTGTCCATGGCCGGCGCGGGCATGACCGCGTTCGGTCGCCGCCTGCCGGAAATAGCCGACAACGAACACGCGCAGGGCATTCGCAAGGGAAACGCCCGACCGGGATGAATGGCGGGCCTGCTGTTCCATACGGTCACGCACGTCGTCGCACAACTCGTCCACCGTCATAACTTCCCGTCGGCAGATCTCCTCCAGCCCCTCCCAGTAGGAAGGCTCAAGCCGGATCGAAACGTCACGTCCAGACAATTTCAGCGTGCGAGAGGCCAGAGAAGCGGCACCTGTGGATTGATCGACGCGAGATTTGCTGTCCCCAACGCTCGACATGTTCGTATGCCCTCGTGCTACCCGTGCGATTGCCCCCAACGCATGAACACTATAACGCGACCACAACCGGTTTTGGGAACAAAACTTTAGGCATGTAAGGATTCCCCCTAGGGGGTGCGTTCCGGATCCCCGGCCATGTCCTTGAGCAAAGCCAGATCGTTGATGACGATAAAACCTTTGGCATATGTCACTGTTCCGGTCCTGCGCAGGGCGCCGAGACACTTGTTCACCATTTCACGGGTGACGCCCAGCATGTTTGCCAATGCTTCCTGGGACAGGGGCAAAGTCAGCCGCAGACCGGCCGGAGTGGGCTGCCCGTAACTGTCCGACAGCAGCAGCAGCCGGCGCGCAAGCCTGCGTGGAACATCGTGGAACACGGCGTCCTCGATGTTTTCCGATACCCAGCGCAGCCGGTCGCAAAGAACGATCATCATGCGGGTGCAGAGGCGCGGGTGGCGCTCCAGGAAGGGGATGAACTCGGCGCGGTCGATCCGGAACAGCTCGACCGGCCGCAGGGCGACCGCGGCGGCGGTCCGCTCCCGGCCGTCGATCAGCCCGATCTCACCCAGGACATCGCCGGCTTCCAGGATGTTCAGCAGCATGGTCTTGCCATCCGCCGAAGAGGTGCGGATGGCGATCTGACCCTTCAGCACGGCGAACAGGCTGTCGCCAGGGTCGCCCTTGTCGAAGATGATCTGGTCGGCATCGAAGCGTGCCATGCGGCCCAGAGTCACCATCTCGGCCATCTGCTCGGGATCGAGTTCCCCGAGCAGCCGGTTGCGCCTCAGAACCGATGCGACATCCACAGGCGCGTTCATCCGTCCGTCCAGACACAGTTTCGCGCCGGGCTGGCGGTCATCGCCACCCCGGCGCGATCAGTCTAGCCAAAACGCGCTTACATCGCGAGCGGCGCCGCATCGCGCAGGGCGCGCTCCCACAGGACGGTGTGTTCGAAATGGAAACGGGCTTCGGTTGTTGCGTCATCGCTTGTCGCGCGGCCCAGCCGGCGTGCCATGGTGCGCAGCATCGCCTTGGCGTCCTCACGCTTCTGGTCGAAGCGACCCTGCGGCAGCCAGCCGCGAAATGCCGCCAGTTCGGAAGCCGGCAGGGCGATGTCGCCGCCCAGCCGCAGCATCCGGCCGTAGCCGCGCTCGCGGTAGGGCAGCTCCTTGGCGATGGACTCCAGGCGCAGGGCCGTCCCGGCGCTCAGCATCCGGTCGGCGACCGCGTCGGACAGGGTGCGGCGGATGTTGACCATCGCCTCCGACAGGGAGGTGTAGCCCAGCTCGGCCGGGCCGTGGATCACCGCCACCTCGTCGTCGTCCTCCAGCCGGCCGTCGCGGAAGGCCTCGAAGATGGCGCCGACTCCGATCATGCCGAAGGGATACAGCTCCGCCGCGCGCAGGGCGCCCATGCTGGAGGCGCCGAACACCGGAATGCCGGCGTGGATGGCGTAGAGGATTTCCTTGTGCCAGACCGACGGCACGCTTTCGAAAAAGCCGTCGACGATGCCGATGGCTGCCGGCTTTTCGGCGCACAGCCGCAGAACGTCGCCCTGGGCGACCGGCGGCAGGTAGGTGGCGTCCAGCTCCAGCGCCGCATCCTCGCGCGGCAGGGTAGGGCCCAGAAAGACATAGACGCCGCTCATGCCGCCTTCTCCATGGCTTGGCTGCCGAGAGCGCGCAGGCCGCGCTCACCCAGCAGGTAATCGGGGGATTCGTCGGCACCCTCCAGTCCGGGCACGACGACACGGACGACCGGGATGCCGAATTCCGGCTTGGTCAGGTCCACCGCCACCGCCTCCTCGATGCCGGCGGCGCGCAGCCTGTCGAGTTGATGGGCGAGATCGGCCTCGATGGTGGGCGCGGCGCCGGTCGGGCAGTGGTGGAAGGGCCGCCTGCCGGCACCCTCCACGATCATCGCCTTCCAGCGGGCATGGTGGGCGGGGTCGAGGTGGCGCTCATACTCGGCACGGGGCATGTCGTCGCGGGCGCCGGCGATGAAGGTCAGGCGGCTCTGCGCCGCCTCGGTCAGGGCGCGGGACAGGGCGATCTCGCGCGCCACGTGGCAGCCCATGCCAGTGGCCGGGCGGATGGAATGCTGGGGCAGTTCCTCCCGCTCGACGATGCGGCAGAGGAAGGCGGGCAGGCCGACGTCGCTTGTGGTCTCCCACACGCCGACGGCGACGCCAGCCGCCCCGAAGCGGTCGATCAGCGAGCGGCAGACCGGATCGTCGATGCTGTCCAGGTCGATGCGGGTCGCCGCCTGGGCTGCGGGATCCTGCAGGCGCCACAGGGTGGTCGCGTCGCGCTCCACCAGTTCGGTGACGGCGTGGCTGATCGCCTCGACCTTGTGGTTGCCGGATGCCAGGCCATTGGAGCCGGCCAGGAAGGCGCCGTGGCCGGGGGCCATCGGCACGGTGAAATTCAGGTGGACCATTTCGAACGGCACCCATTTCGGGCCGCCGTTCAGCAAATCCTGACCCTCGATCCACAAGATCGGGCTGTGGGGATTGAAGCTTCCGGTCGACAGCCGGGGCAGGCGGTCGACGTCCACCACCGGATGGGTCCAGCGCAGCTCTTCGAAGCTGGCGAACTTCAGCGGCAGGGTGATGCGTTCGGCGTGGTAGCTCTCGATCGACTCCATGACCCCCGACGCCTTGGCTGCGGCGAGCGTCACCCCCTTGCCTTGCGACACCGAGATGGAGCGCGAATTCGGCCGCGTCACCATCACCACCGGAATGCCGACGGCATCCAGCCCGGTGACGTTTGCGACCCGGGTGATCCCCATGATCGGCAGGAACGGGGCGACCCGCGCCAGGGTCTGTTCGGGTGCCACGACCCGGTGGGTGCCGACCGTATGGGCCTTCACCGCATCCGAAACGGAGGCTTTGATATCGAGCAGATCGAAGGGCATCGCGGCTGATCCGGGGCGGAGGGAAATCGAAGAGGCATCCTGTTCCCGGGTCCGTGGCCGGTCAGCACCTTATCGGTGCTGGTGGCCACGGTCCAAAAACCGGAACCGGGATTCCGATCAGGCGCCCGGGGTGATGCTGTAGCGACCGGCTTCATGATCGGCGGCATCGAAGGTGCTGCGGTCACCGGAGCGGACGAGGTTGCGGGCTGTGGAGGCCTGAATTTCGGCGATCTCGGTCACGCCCTGGGCCGAAACATTGTACAGACGGCCATCCGCGCCACGGATCATCGAGGACTGGGACAGGTTGAGCGACATCGTGCATCTCCTTGGTGTGAGGTGATGTGCCTATTTCTTCGAATCCGAACTGATTTACGCTGTGAAGTTTTTCACTTTGCGCGCACTGGCATTGGGATAACACGGCACTGCCAGTCGGATGTATCCGTGACGGCGACGGCCAAGGAGTTCCATACAATGCTGAACACCGTCAGCAAGCGTCGTGAGGATCGGTCCAGCCATTTATCCGGGTTGATGGATTGGCCCGCGATGTCGGTCCGTGTCGTTCCGGTTGGAAACGGCCAAAGGCGCGTGCGTCTTGAAAATGCAGTGTGGGATGGCTTGGATGCAATTGCCCAATCCGAGGGGCTTCTGACCAAGCAACTCTGCGCAAAACTTGATGCCAGCCGCTCTGAAAGCGTTGCGCTGAGCAGCGAAATTCGCAGTTTTGTGTTGGATTATTTTCGGAGAAAAGACCAGATCTAGAAAATTATCTCAGGAATTTTCGATTTCATTGAGGTTTCATTAGGCGTCCAGTCTCATTTTTTCCGTTCGAACGTTTCTCCCACCTTGACTGCTGAATGTCGTCAGCAGTCCCCCCGCATGCGCCACCAGTGATGTTTGAGAGGTGTTGCGGGCAATTTCCAACCCGTTGCGTGCGGCTTGCATGGCTTCATCCAGCCTTCCCGTGGAGGCGAGCGCCTGGGCATACCATATCATGACCTGAGGAACGCGCCCAAGCGGGTGAAGCCGCCCATTGCCGCCGCCCTGCTGGTGGAAAAGCGCGAAGCTGCGATCGAACATCGCGAAACCGGCCTCCCGGTCTCCCGTCAGGACCGACGCATATCCGATGCCGCCCATGACCAGCGGCAGCAGCAGCGGAGCGTGTATGGCGTGCCCGATGGACAATGCGGTTTCGAATACAGGGACGCTGTCCTTCAATTGCCCGCAGATGATCTGCGTCCATCCCAGATGCGTCAGGGCAAACAATCTCGAGAAAAGGTGATTGCTTTCCTCGGCGATCTCGACTGATCGGCGACCGGCATCCACCGCCTCTTCGGCCCGTCCCAGTTGGGCGAGACAGCGTGCCGCGATGCTTCCCATATGCACCTGTGCGACGGTTGCCAGTCCGTAACGGTCGTGCGGGCGGGACGTGGTGAGCATGGCAGCGCCAAGCTCGAACGTTTCCAGGGCGTCGACGAAAAGCCCCTTGTCCGTTTGCAGGCCGCCCAGCCGGAACAGAAGCTGGACGCGGGTGCGGCGGTCGTCCCGCTCGTCCAGCGCGGACAAGCCGTCCCGGCAAAGTGCCAGCCCCTGATCCAGATCGCCGAAGGTCCACAGGAACGACGCCAGCATCGAGCAGGCGCGGGCATAGCGGATGCGGTCGTCCGACCCCCGCGCCATGGCGATGGCCCGTTGCAGGTGGTCGTCCACACCCATCGACCCACGCGGCAGCAGCGACCGCGGAAGCGCGATCAGCAGATCGATCTGACGCGCCGTGTTCCTTGGATGATCCGGCAGATGCCGCACCGCGGCCAGGGCGTTGGCGTAATGCCGGCTGGAGTCCTCAAGTTTGGAGCGGCCCTCGGCCCGTTCGCCCGCCCGCCGGCCAAACAGGTGCGCGGCCGGCCAGTTCTCCGCCATGAAGGCATGGTGGGCCAGCAGGTCCAGGCGGTTCGGCAGGTCGTGGTCGCGGCGATGGCGCAACGCCTCCAGCACGCGGGCATGCAGCGCCCGGCGGTCGGACTTGGTCAGGGTGGCATAGGCGACTTCCTGGATCAGTGCATGCTTGAAGGAATATTCCAGATTGGGCAGCAGACGGGTGCGCAGCACGAAGCCGGCGCGCTCCAGATAGGCCAGGGAGTCGGACAGGACCGGCGTGGGCAATCCGGTCAGCGCCTGGAGCAGCCCGACGTCGAAGGTGGTGCCGATCACGGCGGCATTCATCAGCAGCCGGCGCCGCTCCAGCGTCATCATGTCCATGCGCTCGGCCAGCAGGGCGTGAAGCGTGCGCGGCAGCTTGTGGACCACCAGCGGATCGATCAGCCGGTAGGCGCCCGGCGTGCCCTCGATGGCGTTCGACGCCTCAAGCGTGCGCAGAACCTCTTCCAGATAGAGCGGAACGCCCTGGCAGCGGCTGGCGACCTGGGCTTTCAGTTCCACCAGCGACCAGTCGGGGCCGAGCCAGTGGGCCAGGAAACTCTGCACCTGATCCGGCGACAGCATGCCCAGATCGATGCGGCGCCCGCCTGGACGGCCGCTCCAGCCCCGCTCCTCCGACTCCGGTCCCAGCGGGGGTGGCCGCCGGGTGGCGAGCAGCAGCAGCCGGGCCCTCGACCCCGGCAGTGCTTGGGCCAGCCGGTCCAGCAGCCGCACCATCACCGGTCGGGCCCAATGGGCGTCCTCCACCAGCACCAGCAGCGGTCGGCCCACTGCCCCGCTCGCCGTCCCATCCCCCGAGTCGCTTCCACCGCCGGCTCCGAGCGGTGCCGCCAGTTCCAGCGTCGCCCCCACCAGACCTTCGATGCTCAAGGACAGACGCTGCGCCGCGTCCAGGCCGCTCCACAGCGGATCCAGCCCGGGCCGGCCGAACAGCGCGCGAACGGCATCGCCGGCCAGCGAACCGGACCGGCGGCGTGCCGCCTCGCAGACCCAGCCGATGCCTTCCTCGCTGGCGCAGCCGGCCACCTGTTCGGCCAGGCTCAGCGCCACCGCCTCGAGGTCGTCGGGATCGGCCAGCCGGCGGATCGGCATCTGCGGCCATTGCAGCAGGGTCCAGCGCCGGCTGCGCGGGTCGCGCAGGAACTCGCCGACGAGGCGGGACTTGCCGATTCCGGCCTCTCCCTGCAGCAGAAGCTGAGCGGGTGCCCCGGCTTCCACCGAATCGGCGATGGCGAACAGGGTCGCCACCTCCTCCTCCCGGCCGACATGCGGGGCGTCGGTGGCGGACAGCAGGTCAGTGGCGGTGCGGCGGACGGCACGCGCCCCGTCGAGCAGGAAGGCCGGCATCGGCTCCACCTCGTCGGACAGGCGCAGGCTTCCCATCGGGCGCGCCGCCACCCCGACCGGGATCAGGTCCAGCGTGTCCCGGCTGAGCTGCGCGGTGTCGGAAGCCGCGCGCTGCTGCAGCTTGGCGGCCATATGCACGCACTCGCCGACCGCGCGATAGTCGGTCCACAGGCCATTGGTCACCACATGGGCGACGACGTCACCCGAACTGATGCCGATGCGGATGTGGAAGAGAGGCCGCCCCTGTTCGTCGCGGGTTGCGCTGAGGATGTCCTGGGCGGCAAGGCAGGCGCGCAGCGCATGGTCCTCCTTGGCGCCGGGGGCGCCGAAGGTCGCCAGGAAGCCGTCACCCAGCATCTGGGTCACCGTGCCTTCGAAGCGCGGCACAGCCTCCGTCACACGGTTCAGGATCGAAAGGAGCAGATCGTCCGCATCCTCGGGATCGCGGCCTGCCACCATGGCGGAGGAACGGACGATGTCGACGAACATCGCCGTGACGACCTTGCGTTCGCGCGGCTTATCGCCCGGCAGGCGAGATGCCTCCTGCCAGGGACGGCCTTCGTCCGTCGCTGCGCCCAACATGGTGTCCGCCACGTCCGCCCCCCTCGCGGAATTCGCGTTGGCATATTAGAGCATGCATTTCGAATTTTGCGAACATCCGAGCGATGCGACACCCGAAGATTTTCCCGCCAACGGAAAGTAACATATCTGTGTATGTAATTCCTGGCAAAAAGAAAGCGCCGCGACTTGCGCGGCGCTTTGATTGTTACTTGTGATGAATGTCCGTTGTGCCTGATTGCGGCGCTGTCGGCGCCCGTCGCCTAAGCCATGTCAGCGGCGGACGGCGATGTTCTCCACCTGGGTCACGTCACGCACGGCGCCGCGGTCGGCGCTGGTGGTCAGGGCGGCATAGGCGCGCAGTGCCGGGGAAACCAGACGGTCGCGGTTGACCGGCTTCCAGGCATCCATGCCCTTGGCGTTCATCGCGTCGCGGCGGCGCTGCATCTCCTGGTCGTCGACGGCGAGACGGATGATGCGGTTGGGAATGTCGATCTCGATGCGGTCGCCGTCCTGCACCAGCCCGATGGCGCCACCCTGGGCCGCTTCCGGAGAGACGTGGCCGATCGACAGGCCGGACGTGCCGCCGGAGAAGCGGCCGTCGGTCACCAGCGCGCAGGCCTTGCCCAGCCCCTTCGACTTCAGATAGCTGGTCGGGTACAGCATTTCCTGCATGCCGGGACCGCCGCGCGGACCCTCGTAACGGATGACCACCACCTCGCCAGCCTTGACCACGTCGCCCAGGATGCCGGCGACGGCATCGTCCTGGCTTTCGAAGACACGGGCCGGGCCGGCGAAGACGAGGTTGGAGGCGTCGACGCCCGCCGTCTTCACGATGCAGCCGTTCTCCGCGATGTTGCCGTAAAGCACGGCGAGGCCGCCGTCCTGGCTGAAGGCGTTCTCGGCCTTGCGGATCACGCCCTTCTCGCGGTCGAGGTCCAGTTCCGGCCAGCGGCGTTCCTGGCTGAAGGGCACGACGGTCGGGATGCCGCCGGGGGCGGCCCGATACAGGGTGTGGACGGACTGGTCCTGGGTGCGCATCACGTCCCAGCGGTCCAGCGCCTCGCCCAGCGTCGGGGCATGGACGGTGGGGGCCTCGCGGTTCAGCAGGCCGGCGCGGTCCAGCTCGCCAAGGATGCCAAAGATGCCGCCGGCGCGGTGGACGTCCTCGATGTGGACGTCGGCCACGGCGGGAGCGACCTTGCAGACGTTGGGGACGCGGCGCGACAGCCGGTCGATGTCTTCCATGGTGAAATCGATGCCGCCCTCCTGCGCCGCCGCCAGGATGTGCAGGACGGTGTTGGTCGAACCGCCCATGGCGATGTCGAGCGTCATCGCGTTCTCGAAGGCTTCCTTGGTGGCGATGCCGCGCGGCAGGGCGGTGGCGTCCTCCTCCTGGTACCAGCGGCGGCAGAGATCGACCGCCATGCGGCCGGCGGCGAGGAACAGCTCCTTGCGGTCGGCGTGCGTCGCCAGGATGGTGCCGTTGCCGGGCAGCGACAGGCCCAGCGCCTCGGTCAGGCAGTTCATCGAGTTGGCGGTGAACATGCCGGAGCAGGAGCCGCAGGTCGGGCAGGAGCCGCGCTCCATTTCCGCCGCTTCTTCATCCGAGACGGTCGGGTCGGCGGCGGCGACCATGGCGTCGATCAGGTCGACCGACTTGATCTTGCCGCGCCACTTGACCTTGCCGGCCTCCATCGGGCCGCCGGAGACGAAGACCGCCGGGATGTTCAGGCGCATCGCGGCCATCAGCATGCCGGGCGTGATCTTGTCGCAGTTGGAGATGCAGACCAGCGCGTCGGCGCAATGGGCGTTCGCCATGTATTCCACCGCGTCGGCGATCAGCTCGCGCGAGGGCAGGCTGTACAGCATGCCGCCATGGCCCATGGCGATGCCGTCGTCCACGGCGATGGTGTTGAACTCCTTCGCCACGCCGCCGGCTTTCTCGATCTCACGCGCCACCAACTGGCCCAGATCCTTCAGATGGACATGGCCGGGGACGAACTGGGTGAAGGAGTTGGCGATGGCGATGATCGGCTTGCCGAAATCGCCGTCCTTCATGCCGGTTGCCCGCCACAGGCCGCGCGCGCCCGCCATGTTGCGGCCGTGGGTGGAGGTGCGGGAACGGTAGTGCGGCATGGATCGGTCCTCAGCTGGTCGATTTTGGCGAATTGGCGAAAGGAATGGAACGAAAAGGGTGGGCACCTTAGCAATCTCCTGTCGCGCGCGCCAGAGGCGCGATCCCGTCCAGGGCGCCGGAGGCGCGACGCGGGCGTGGCCCTGCCATGCACGCCGCGAGGATTGCCGATGATAAGCATGCTTATTAGTTTTGAAGAACCGATAAGCAAGCTTACGATCCGCCGATGTCCTCCCCTGCCGATCCCCGCTCCGCAAATGCCCATTCGACGAGTCTGGGCGCCGTTTTGACCGACACGGCGCGCCTGATGCGCGTCCGTTTCGACCAGCGCGCCCGCCATCTCGGCCTGACCCGCGCGCAATGGTCGGTGATCGCCACGCTGGCGCGGAACGAGGGGATCAAGCAGGCGGCGCTGGCCGACCTGCTGGAGATCGAGCCGATCACGCTCTGCCGGCAGATCGACCGCATGGAGGAGGGGGGCTGGATCGAACGCCGCACCGATCCGACCGACCGGCGCGCCCGGCTGCCGCACCTGACGCCGAAGGCGCATGCAGTGCTGGAGCAGGGCCGGGCGCTCGCCACCGGGCTCTATGCGGAGGCCCTCGCCGGCCTGCCGCCCGATGCCGAAGCCATGCTGGTCGAGATGCTGGCCCATATGCGCGCCAACCTCTCCGACCGCCGGGCCGAACCGCCCGCGAAGACCGCAGCTCAAAAGATCGCCGCCAAAGCCTGACGACCCCGCTTTTTTCCTCGGGACCCGACCGCCATGACCGCTGTGACCGCCCGCGATACCGATACCCGCCCAGATGCCCAGAATCCGGCCGCCAAGCCCGTTCGACGGACGCGCTGGCGCCGCTGGCTGCTGATGGCCGCCCTGCCGCTGCTGGTGGCGGTCGGCGGCGGCTATGAATATGTCATTGGCGGACGCTATGTTTCGACCGACAACGCCTATGTCCAACAGGACAAGGTGACGATCAGCCCGGACATCTCCGGCCGCATCGTCGAGGTGGCGGTGCATGAGAACCAGCCGGTCCATCGCGGCGACCTGCTGTTCCGCATCGACGACGAACCCTACCGGCTGGCCTTGCAGCAGGCGGATGCCTCGCTGGCCTCGGCCCGGCTGAAGGTGGAGCAGCTGCGCGCCGACCTGGGCGAGGCGCAGGCCAAGCAGGCCGCGGCGGAAGAGAAGGTCTCCTTCGAACAGCGCGAGTTCCAGCGCCAGCAGGATCTGCTGAAGACCGGCGTCGTGGCGCGGGCCACCTACGACTCGGTGCGCCACGACCTGATGGCGGCCCAGCAGGATCTGAACACGGAGAAGCAGGCGGTGATCAGCGCCTGCGCCGCCCTTGGCGGCGATCCCGACATCCCCACCGACCGCCATCCGACGGTGCTGGAGGCGCTGGCGAAGAAGGCATCGGCGCAGCGCGACCTCGACCACACGGTGGTGGCGGCGCCGGCCGACGGCGTGGTCAGCCAGACCGACCGGCTTCTGGTCGGGCAATACGCCTCGGTCGGGCTGTCGGCGGTCAGCCTGGTGATGAGCGGGTCGAGCTGGGTCGAGGCCAATTTCAAGGAAACCGACCTGACCCACATGGCGGTCGGCCAGACCGCGACGGTGGTGCTGGACGCCTATTCCGGCCGCACCCTGACCGCCCATGTCGAGAGCATCGGCGCCGGCACCGGATCGGAATTCTCGGTCCTGCCCGCTCAGAACGCCACCGGAAACTGGGTGAAGGTGGTACAGCGGGTGCCGGTCCGCCTCCGCATCGACCGGACGGAGGGCGAGCCCGTGCCGCTGCGCACCGGCCTCAGTGCCGAGGTGGAGGTCGACACCCACTACAGCCGGCCCTTGCCGGGCGCCATCGGCAACGCGGTCGCGGCGATCCGGTAAGGCAACCACGCATCCCATCATCCGCAGGCATTCCATGGCCGTCCCCCAATCCCCGGCAGCCCCGCATGAGGTGAAGCATCGCGGCATGATCACCGTGTCGATCATGCTCGCCACCATCATGCAGGTGCTGGACACCACCATCGCCAACGTCGCGCTTCCCAGCATGCAGGGCAGCCTGGGGGCGGCGCAGGACACCATCACCTGGGTGCTGACCTCCTACATCGTCGCGGCGGCCATTGCGACGCCGGCCACCGGCTGGATGGCGGACCGGTTCGGGCGCAAGCGGCTGTTCCTGATCGCGGTGGCGGGCTTCACCGCGGCGTCGGTGCTGTGCGGGCTGGCCGGCAGCCTGACGCAGATGGTGGCCTTCCGGCTGGTGCAGGGCATCTTCGGCGCGGCGCTGGTACCGCTGTCGCAGTCGGTGCTGCTGGACATCAACCCGAAGGAGCGGCACGGGCAGGCGATGGCGCTGTGGGGCGCCGGCATCATGGTCGGCCCGATTGCCGGGCCGACGCTGGGCGGCTGGCTGACCGACAGCTTCAGCTGGCGCTGGGTCTTCTACATCAATTTGCCGGTCGGGCTGCTGGCCTTTGCCGGCATGGCGGTCTTCCTGCACGAGACCAAGGGGCGCATCCGCAGCTTCGATTTCTTCGGCTTCGCCATGCTGGGTCTGGCGGTCGGCGCCTTCCAGATGCTGCTGGACCGCGGCGAGCAGCTGGACTGGTTCGGCGCGACCGAGATCTGGATCGAGACGGCCCTGGCCGCCTGCGCCTTCTGGGTCTTCGCCATCCACATCGCTACCGCCCATGGCAACACGAAGACCGAGCCCTTCATCGACCCGGCGCTGCTGCGCGACCGCAATTTCGTCACCGGGCTGATCCTGATCTTCGTGATCGGCGTGATCCTGCTGGCGACCATGGCGCTGCTGCCGCCGATGCTGCAGAACCTGCTGGGCTACCCGACGGTCACCACCGGGCTGGTGCTGGCGCCGCGTGGCGTCGGCACGATGATCTCGATGCTGATGGTGGGGCGGCTGGTGCGCAGGGTGGACGCGCGGCTGCTGATACTGGCCGGCGTGCTGCTGACCAGCTGGTCCTTGTGGTACATGACCGGCTTCACCATCATGATGGATCGCGAGCCGATCATCATCAGCGGCGTGGTGCAGGGGCTGGGCCTGGGGCTGGTGTTCGTGCCGCTCAGCACCATCGCCTTCGCCACGCTGGAGCCGCGGCTGCGCACCGACGCCGCCAGCCTGTTCAGCTTGGTCCGCAACCTGGGAAGCAGCGTCGGCATCTCGGTGGTGATGACCCTGCTGTCGCAGAACACCCAGATCAACCACGCCAGCCTGGCCGCGCACCTGACGCCCTTTTCCCAGGCGATGACCGAGCAGGTCACCGCCGCGCCCGAGGCGCTGGCGATGCTGAACGCCCAGGTCACGCAGCAGGCGGCGATGATCGCCTACATCGACGACTTCAAGCTGATGATGTATGTCGCCCTGCTGGTCATCCCGATGCTGCTGCTGCTCCGGCGACCGAAGGCGGGCGCTCCGGCCCCGGAGGAAGCGTCGGTGATGGAGTAGGGGCGCCGCTCCTGTCAGGATGCCATGCTCGACATCGCCCGGCAGCTTTCGGCGCAGCGTCGGCACATCTCGGCGCACCGCTTCATCCTGGCGTCGTCGGCCATACGGTCGCACCGGTCGGCGCAGGCCGCACAGATCTCGGCACAGGCGCCGCAGGTCAGATGGTGGAAGCGGGAGCCGCGGATCATGAAATCCGCGCTGGTGCGGCAGATGTCGACGCAGTCCAGCATCAGGCGGACATGCCCGGTCTCCGCATGCGCACCGCCCTTGGTCAGGCAGTGCGATACGGTTTCCAGGCAAATCGTGTGGCAGTCGGTGCAGTTGCGGATGCAGTCGTCCATCGACGGCGTGCCGGCCATAACGGTTCCTCCGGAGAAGAGTGCAGGAATGACCTGACAACCGGCTCCGGGGCCGCTGGGTTCCGGCAAGGAAGGCTGGGGTCAGCCGGCCGTGGCGCTCTTGCCGCCGTCCTTCTTCGAGCTGCGCGGGGGCTTTGCAGCCGGAGTTTTGACGGCTGTGGATTTGGCAGCCGTAGACTTGGCAGCCGTAGACTTGGTGGGCGCCGCCTTGGCGGTGGTTTTTGCCGGAGCCTTGACGGAGGCGGCCTGCTCGGCCGGAGCGGCATCGGCCTTCGGCTTGGAGGCAGGCGCCTTGGAGGCGGCCGGCTTGGCCTTCGCAGGCTTGGCCGCTTCGGATTTGGCGCTCTCCGCCGGGGCGCTCGCGACCTCCGACAGGGATTCGGCGGCGGCACGGGTGCTCTTGCCGGCGGTCTTGGAGGTGGCGGTCTTCTTGCGCGAGCCGGCGACCTTGCCGGTCGGCTCCAGCGCACCGGCGCCGCGGACTTCCGCCTCGGCCTGGGTCCAATGGTCGGAGTCGCGGCCGTGCGGACGGCCCTCGCTCTCCCACAACTCGTGGGCGCGGCGTCGGATACGCTCCTGGATATCGTCGGTATCGGCCATCGAGTTCCCCATTTGTCTGTCAGGCAATTGTCTGCCCGGCGGGTCTGCCATACCGTATTTTGTGGCAGCGACCCGCCAACGTTGCAAAGCCACTCGTGCGAGGCACCACGAAAGAGGCGGAGACTCCCGACTCCGCCGTTCCATGAGGGCAACACCGGAGCAAGCGTCTGGTTCCCGGAGAGAAACGGAGATGATTCCCAGAGGGAACGGGAGATGGTTCCCAACCGGCCTGTTCCGTGCCACAAGGCGGCCAATCCGACCCTTGAGCCGTGCCAATCATGATGCCTGCACCCTCCGCCGCCCGTCCCTCCCTGTTCGACCGCGTCGCGGCGGCGCCCTGGTGGCTGCTGTGCGCCGGGCTGGCGGCGGCGATGGCGCTGTCGGTCCTGCTGGTCGGGTTCCGGCTGCCCTACTGGGTGCATTCCGATCAGGATCTGGTGCTGGCCTATCACGGGCTGCTGTTCGGCGACGGGCTGCCGCAGGAGTATTTCGACCATCCCGGCTACGGCTATTTCCTGGTGATCGATGTCTGGTACCGGCTGCTGCATGCGGTTGGGCTGCTGCCGGTCGCCAGCCTGTCGGCCCTGCCGCCGGGCAGCGACGTCGCCGCGACCGAAGCCGTGTGGCAGGCGCTGGTTCAGGCCGGGCGGGCGCTGTCGATCCTGCTGACCGCCGCCTTCGCCGTCAGCTATGCCACGCTGCTGCGCGGGCTGGTGGAGGACCGCCGGGTGGCGCTGCTGGCCGGCATCCTGCTGGCCTTCGGCGTCGGGTTGACGGCGCAGGGACGGCAGATGCGCACCGACCTGCTGTCGGCCGGCTTCGTCGTGCTGGGGCTGCTGCTGGTCCTGCGGGCGGTGCGGCCGGCGGACGGCAAGCCGTGCGGCGGCGCCTCGCTGCTGCAGCTGGCGCTGGGCGGCCTGCTGGTCGGGCTGGCCATGGTGACCAAGGTGCAGGCGGTCTTCCTGGCGATGGGGCTGCCGGTGGCGGCGATCCTGTTCGGGCGGCGGGCGCAGGCCGTGCCGGAAAAGGGCTGGGGCGTTGCCGCGCTGGTCGGGCTGCTGGCGGCGGCTGCGGCGGTGCCGGCCTTCGGGCTGATCCAGGCCGGGCTGGCCGGCTGGGGGCGGGCGGTCTATCCCTACACGCCGGTTGGAAGTTGGCCGGGGGGCGGGCTGTCGGGCGGCGGCTATCAGAGCATCGTCGCCGGCTGGGTGCTGGTCGGCATCCTGATCCATGCGGCGGTCCACCGGGTGCCTGCGGCCCGTGCGGTCGCCGGGGCGGCGGCGGTGCTGCTGGGGCTGGCGGTCGGGCTGCTGGCGCTCGACATCCGCTGGAACGAGCAGAACGCCATCGCCGTGGCGAACTTCGTCGAGCACATGTTCGTCTTCTCCTCCTGGCGTCATGGGGCGGAATTGCAGGGCCAGGGGAACGTGGTCGGGCAGGGGACGCTCGGGCTGCTGCTGGCCGGCATCGGCCGGACGCTGGCGATCCGCACCATCGTCCTGCACCCCGACAACATCCCGCAGACCATCGTCGTCGAGTGGTTCGCGCTGGCCGGTGCCGTGGTGCTGTGGCGGCGGGGAGAGAGGCTGGCGGCGGTGCAGGCGCTGTTCCTGCTGCTGGTCGCCTGGGGGCTGGAGTCGCTGTTCTCGCTGCGCGGCTTCCAGCGCGCCTATGCCGCCTACACCGACCCGCTGGCGATCCTGTCCGCTGCCTGGGTGCTGGCGCGGATGCCAGGGCTGCTGGAGGGCAGGAAGCCGCGGCGCTGGATCCTGGGCGGCGTGGCGCTGGTGGTGGTCGCGGCCCATGCCTGGCCGGTCATCGAAACCCGCAAGCTGCCGAATCCGGCGACCCATTGCGAGTGGATCCCGATCTACATGCCCAAGGTGGCGCCGTTTCCCTTCTGCCGTTAGGAACCTCCCAGGGTCCGTGCGCGGTCGAGCGCCTCGACCACGCCGGCGCTGTCGATGTCGTTGAAGTCGGGGCGGTGGTGGATCAGCACGCGCGGGCCGGTGCTGTGGATCGGGTTGGAGGCGTCGGAGAACACCACGACGGTGGGGCAGCCGACGGCGGCGATCAGGTGGGTCGGGCCGGTGTCGTTGCCGACGGCGCCCCAGGCCCGGCGCGCCAGCCCGCCCAGTTCCGGCACGCTGGTGCGGTCGGTGAGGTCGACCGCCTGCGGGCAGGTTTCCGCGATCACGCGGGCGAGGTCACGCTCGATGCCGGTGCCGATCACCGCGGGCACGATGCCTCGGTCGGCCAGCGCCGCCGCCACCTCGGCATAGCGGCGGGCCGGCCAGCGCTTGTCCGGCCGTCCGGGAGAGGAGCCGGGAACCAGCAGGGCGAAGCGCTCCGGCAGACCGAATTTGGCAATGTCGGCGTCGAGCCAGGACAGGTCGGGCGTCTCGTCCGGGACGATGCCGAAGGGGGCGAGCTGGCGGATGTAGCGGTCGCGCACCGGCACCTTGCGCCTGCCTTCGTAGCGGTCGGGATGCGAGGCGCCGTGGGCGGTGCCCGACCATTCCGGCCAGGGGCCGGGGAACAGCAGACGGTGATAGAGGTCGGTACGGGTCTGCGCCTGGAGATCGTAGACGCGGTCGAAGCGGTGGGCGCGCAAGGCCCGGCGGATCGCCAGATAGGCCGACAGCGAGCGGTCGCGCGGATCCTCCAGCACCTCGTCGAACAGGCCGCTCATCCGGGCGAGCGGCGCGAGCGAGGGCAGGGTCAGCAGGGTCAGCCGGTCGCCGGCATGGTGGCGGCGGATGGCGGCGAAGGCGGTCTGGGCCAGGAAGAAGTCGCCGAAGGCGCCCAGCTTTATGACCAGGATGCGGAGCGGGCGATTGCTCATCGTGTCTTGTTCCCGATAGGGGCCGCGATGCGGGTTGCCAACCGCAGCATGAGTGCGGCGGCAAGGAATCCCGCCATCCACCAGGGCTGCCAGATGCCGTAGGCGGTGCTGCCCATCGCCATCGCGGTGGCGAACAGGGCGAGCGCGAAGGGCTGGTCGCGGCGCTCCAGCCGGGCGGTGGCGGCCAGCAGCAGCAGCATCGCCGCCAGTGCCAGCGCCGCCCCGACCGCCCCGGTCTCCAGCCAGACCTGGAGGAAGGCGTTGTGGGGATGCAGTGGCAGCAGGCTGTCGGCGATCGGCGAGAATTCCGACACCGCCCCTTCCGGCGGCAGGGAGCGCGAGGCGTCGATGCCCTGGCCGAACACCGGTGTGCGCAGCGCGCGGTCCGCCGCATGGCCCCAGATCTCCACCCGGTGCTGGGCGGAGCGGAACAGCAGGCCGGAATGGTCGAGGTCGAGCGGGCCGGAGAACAGCAGGGCGGCGGGCAGCACCAGCAGGAAGGCGGCGGTCACTGCGGCGCTGAACAGCCGGCGGGGCCAGGTGGCGGACAGGCGGGCGGCGGCCAGCGTGACCAGCCCGGCGGCGATGCCCAGCATGGCCGACCGGCTGGTCAGCGGCAGGCAGGCCAGCGCGTAGCCGACCGGCACCAGCAGGGCCAGCGCCTTGCGCCCGAAGCGGTCCACCGCCAGGGCGGCGGGCCACACCAGCAGGCAGAGCAGCGCCGCCGTCCGTTTCGGCACGTTGCCGTTCAGCAGGTTGGGCAACTGGTCGTCGGGCACGCTGTTCCACCAGCGGTTCAGCGGGAAGTCCAGCGCCGCCTCCACCGCGAACAGCAGGCCGCCGGCCAGCCCGCCGGCCAGGAACAGCCCAGCCAGCCGGCGCGCGTCGGCTGCCGGCAGCCCGGCGATCCAGGCGCCGCCGGCCAGCGCGCCGAGCGCGATGTAGCCGATCTCCAGCACCGTCGCGAGCGCGCGGTCCGACGGGCTCCACAGGGTGGAAGCCAGGGCCAGCAGAAGGAAGCCGCCCACGGCGGCGACCGGCGGCGTGAGGCGCAGGATGCGCCCGAAGGCCCCGCGCCGGGCCAAACCGGCGAGCGACAGCACCAGCACGAGGATGGCCCAGACCGGCAGCCCGCGCGGGGCGAGTGCCGCCAACGGCCCCAGCACCAGGGCGGTGGCCCCGGCCACACCGTGCAGCACGGCATCGACCCCGCGGCCGGCGGGAGACGGGCGGGAGGCTGGGGGGGCGGAGCGCGACGCGGTGGCGTCCAGGGACTCGACGGGCATGACCTTGACGCGGATCAGCGGAAACCGGCGGCGACTTAACCGCACTCCCGCCCCGAAAGCAACGGCGCGCGGTCGGTGAGGGCCGGGGGCCGGGCTGAAGGTTTGGAACAGCGTGGAACAGGAATTCGGCTGGTGTTCACCTGTTTCATGCGGAGCCGGGGCAGTACCGGGGCGCGCGGGGCGGGCTGACGGTTTGAAACAGCGTGGAACAGAAATCCGGGTGTGTTCCACTGTTTCATCGGGGGGTAAGACGTTGGCGGGAAACGCAGATCGGGTGAACGGCATCCGGCGGGGCATGGCGGGTCCTGACCGGCAGTGGCGAGGATGATAGTCCTATCATGGTTGTCGCGGATTGGGGAAAGGGTGGATGAAAATTGCGGGTGGCTCCTTCTCCTTGCTCGCTCGGTCCGCTGAAGTAGGGAGCGGCGCGTGCGCGATGCTTGAGGATCCTCGCTATGCATCCCCCTCACCCTAACCCTCTCCCCGGGGGGGAGAGGGGACTTCGGTCGTGTCGCGGGATAGCTCCCAGGGCGCTGTGGATTGGGTTACGCTCTGTTCCACATGGTCGAAGGGGGCGTGAGATGGACCGCAGCGAGGGGCAGGGGACCGACGGCTATCGGGTCCGCGTGATGAGCCGGGCCGAGTTGGATCTGGCCGTCGAGTGGGCGCGGCTGGAAGGGTGGAACCCAGGCCTGCACGATGCCGGCGCCTTCCATGCCGCCGATCCGGCCGGATTCCTGGTCGGGCTGCTGGACGGGCAGCCGGTGGCCTCGCTGTCGGTGGTCCGCTATCCGGGGAGTTTCGGCTTCCTCGGCTTCTACATCGTGCGGCCGGAGGCGCGCGGGCGCGGCTATGGCTGGACGCTGTGGCAGGCGGGGCTGCGCCATCTTGAGGGCTGCACCGTCGGGCTCGACGGCGTCGTCGCCCAGCAGGACAACTACCGCAAATCCGGCTTCGCCCTGTCCCACCGCAACATCCGCTTCGGCGGCAGCCTGCCGGAGGGCGGGGCCGGCGGGACGAGGATGGTGGACGCCCTGACGGTGCCCTTCGACCGGCTGACGGCGTTGGATGCCGCGCTGTTTCCGGCGCCGCGACCCGGCTTCCTCGCCAACTGGATCGCCCTTCCCGGTGCGGCGGCTCTGGCGGCGCTGGGAACCGGCGATGGCGATGTGAGGGGCTTGGGGGTGATCCGGCCCTGCCACGACGGCTGGAAGATCGGCCCGCTCTATGCCGCGGACGCGACGGTCGCGCGGGATCTGCTGCTGGCGCTGGGCCGGGCGGCCGGGGGCGGGCAGGTGTTCCTCGACGTGCCGGAACCGAATGCGGCAGGGGTGCGGCTGGCGGAGGAGTTGGGGCTGTCGCCGCAGTTCGAGACGGCGCGCATGTATCTGGGGCCGGCTCCGGCGACCGAGTTGTGGCGGGTGTTCGGGATCACGAGCTTCGAGCTGGGGTGATCCCCTTGCGGGCGGCGGAGCCCCTCACCCCGCCGCCGTTCTCTCCGCCGTCCTTTCGAGCGAGCGGACGATGTGCTCGGCCAGCAAATCCACCGCCTTGGGCAGCGGGCCGGGTTGGCGGTAGAGGGCGGTTTCGATGTCGGGCAGGTCGGGCAGGCCGTGTTCGGCGTTCACAATGTGGAAACCGGGGGCCAGCATGTCCTTCGGCAGGATCGTTACGCCGAGCCCGGCCGTCACCGCGGCCTTGATGCCGGCGAGGCTGGGGCTGGTGTAGGCCATGCGCCAGGGACGGCCGTGGGCGTCCAGCGCGTCGATGGCGCGCTTGCGGTGGATGTCCGGCGCCGGGGCGAGGACCAGCGGGACCGGAGCGGCCGCGTCGAGGATCAGCCGGTCCGACGCCACCCAGAACAGCGGCTCGCGCCAGACCCGGACGCCGCCGGCCGGACCCTGCGGCTCGCGTTTGCACAGCACGAGGTCGTATTCCCCGCTGGCGAAACGGTCGAGCAGGTTGACGGTGAAGTCGCACTGCACCTCCAGCGCCACCTGGGGATGGGCGCGGGAGAAGCGCCACAGCACGTCGGGCAGATGGGCGGTGGCGAAATCCTCCGGCGTGCCGAGCCGCACCACGCCGCCGACCTCCGGCTCCATCAGCAGGGCGCAGGCCTCGCCCGCCATGCCCAGCAGGCGGCGGGCGTAGGTCAGCAGGACCTCGCCATCCGGGGTCAGGTCGAGGCCGCGGCCCTCGCGCAGGAACAGCCGCTTGCCCAGCCCGTCCTCCAGCCGCTTGATCTGCAGGCTGATGGTGGACTGGGTCCGGCCCAGCCGCTCCGCCGCCCGCGTGAAGCCGCCGCTGTCCACGATGGTCACGAAGCTGCGCAGCAGGTCGAGGTCGAAGGGCGGCAGCGGAGCGGGCATGGCGGGCGGAGGGGCGGACGGAGGGGCGGGCGGGGATGGCATGGCGGTGGTTCCGGCTCGGCCGGTCAGGTCAGCACCGCCCGGCTCACTGCGAGGTAGAGTGGAATACCGACGAGGATGTTGAAAGGAAATGTGATGCCCAGCGACAGCGGAAGCGACAGGCCGGGCTCCGCCGCCGGCAGGGCGTGGCGCAGCGCGGCCGGCACCGCGATGTAGGAGGCGCTGGCGCACAGCGTCACCAGCAGGGCGGCGTCGCCGAGGCCGAGCCCCAGCGAGGCGGCGGCGGCAAGGCCGATGACCGCGCCGGCCAGCGGCATGACGATGCCGAAGGCGATCAGCCGCGGGCTGAGCGACACCGCTTCCCGCAGCCGGGAGGTGGCGAGATAGCCCATCTCCAGCAGGAACAGGCAGAGCACGCCGTCCCAGGGCGCGATGAACAGGCCGTGCAGGCTTTGCAGTCCGGGCTTGCCGATGACCAGCCCGACCAGCAGCGACCCGGCCAGCAGCAGGACCGAGCCGTTGAAGGCGGCTTCGCGGATGGCGCCCTTGATCGAGCCGCTCTGGGCCGGGCTGCCGCCGAGCGGAACCGACAGGCCGCCGCCGCCGCCCGCCGCCACGCCGGACACCATGCCGGCGGCGCCCGCCAGCAGCAGGCCGCTGACGATGGCCGGGCCTTCCATGATCGCCAGCGCCGCGACCATGTGGCCGCCGAAGGTGACCCCCTGACTTTCCAGCAGCTTGGTGGCCGTAACGAAGGTGACGAGGCTGACCGAGCCGTAATGGGCGGCGATGGCGGCCGCATTGACCTGATCCAGCCTGACCGTCGAGCGAAGCAGCCCGAAGCCGAGGACCGGCATCAGCAGGCTGAGCAGCCCGGCGGTCAGCAGCAGCGGCAGCACCGCGCCGACATCGGCGCCCGCCAGCGCCACGCCGCCCTTCAGGCCGATGGCGACCAGCAGATAGGCGGCGAGCGCCTTGCCGAAGCCGTCCGGGAACGGAATGCGCGCACGAGTGAGCGCGATGACGGCACCGAGGCCGAAGAACAGAATCGGTGCCGACAGCAGCGTGTCCATGATGGATCGTCCCTCGTTTCGATCGTCTGCACGGGTTTTGCCGCACTGTGGAAATCCATGGCGGCAAACCATGGGGCGGACGCTAACGGGGTATCTTCCTCATGGGAAATTGATAGTTTTCAGCGCTTTCATTGATTTTCTCAATGGAAGGCGGCCGGCCTCAGGCCAGTAGATCGTCCTGGCGGTTGCGCCGCATCCACAGGGCGGCGTAGCTGCACAGCGGGACGATCTTCAGCCCCTCGGTGCGGGCGGTCGCCACCACGCCTTCCATCAGGCGGCCGGCGGCGCCGGTGCCACGCAGCGAGGGTGGGGCCTCGACATAGGAAATAATCAGGGTCTGGCCGTTGCGGCGGTAGTTGGCGAACACCGTCTGGGTGCCGACCGCCAGTTCGAACCGGTTCATCGCGCGGTTGTCGGTGACCGCCTGTCCCATGCCTTGCTCTCCGTCTGCTGTGGGGCTCGCTCCCTTCAACAGATGGGGGACGGCGAAGAGACCGGTAGCCCCCCTTTTTCGTGGCTTCTTCTTACTCGTCCCTTTACTCGCCTTGCCAGCCGCAGGCGGACAGCGCGTCCTGCATATGCTCCGGCGCCGGGGCGACGGCGCTGACGGGTGGGTATTCGAAGGCCATGCGGAAGGCGACGGAGCGGGCCAGCAGATGCAGGTTGCCGGGTGGCCGGCGCTCGGGACCGTAGAAGGGCTCGCCCACCAGCGGACAGCCGATGGCGGCGCAATGGACGCGGATCTGGTGGGTGCGGCCGGTGCGCGGGCGAAGCTCCAGCCAGGACCGGCCTTTGCCGGTGCCCAGCACCCGGTAGTCGGTGACCGCCGGCTGGCCGGCCGGGTCGGGCAGGATCGTCCAGGAGGAGCGGCCCGCCCCGGCGGTTGATTTGGGCTCGATCCGTTTCAGCAGCGGCAGGTCGATGACGCCGGTCTCGGTCTCCGGGATGCCCTCGGCCACCGCCCAGTAGGTCTTCTCGACATGGCCGGCGGCGAACATCTGGCCCAGCCGCTTCAGCGCCCAAAGCGTGCGGCCCAGGATCAGGCAGCCGGCGGTGTCGCGGTCGAGCCGGTGGGCGAGCTTCGGCGGCTCCCCGTCCGGCTCCGACAGGTGGGGCAGGTACAGTTCCAGATGGTCGGTGATGCGCCCGGCCTTGTGGACGGCCAGCCCGGCCGGCTTGTCGATGACGAAGCACAGCTCGTCCCGGTGCAGCACGCGGGCGCGCAGTTGGTCCGCGGTGAGCGAGCCGGGGGCGGGCTGGTCCTGAGTCGGGGGAGTCGAGGTAAGCGAGTCGGGGATCATGGCCGGCACCATGACCGCGGACGCACCCTTCCTGCAAGTATTCGCAATAAAACGTCATACGGAAAGTTCGTTATTGAAGCCATGGTGCCCCAAAGGCAGCGGCACGGTGTCGCGCCGGTGGATTTCGCCGCGTTTCCAAGCGTTCCCGCCTATGAGAAAGGTTTGGTGCCGTCCTGGACGTAACGGATAAAGATCGGCTTGATTGAGGAGTTTCAGCCGGTTTTCATTTGATTTCGGCCTCTAGGACTAGCCTTTTGCCCGGTCTCGGAAGGTTTGTTGCGCAGTGACGGAAGGCGTGGCAGAAAGCCGGAACCACGGTCGTGCTTCCGCAGGCTTCGCTTGCGGTCGGGTGCCGCCGTGGAACCATGGATTTGACTTCGCCTCAACCACAAGAGACGTCCAATGCGGAAACCCGTGCGCAAGGTGGTGTTCCCGGTCGCCGGTCTCGGCACGCGCTTCCTGCCGGCCACCAAGGCCATCCCGAAAGAGATGCTGCCGCTGGTCGACCGCCCCCTGCTGCAGCACGCCGTCGAAGAGGCGCGCGCCGCCGGCATCGAGGATTTCGTTTTCGTCACCGGCCGCTCCAAGCGCGCCATCGAAGACCATTTCGACGCCGACACCGAACTGAACCGCACGCTTGAAGAGCGCGGCAAGATGGACGCGCTGGAAGAGGTCCGCCACAGCGAGATCGCTCCCGGCCGGTGCTTCTACACCCGCCAGCAGGTTCCGCTGGGCCTCGGCCATGCCGTGTGGTGCGCCCGCGCCCTGATCGGCAACGACCCGTTCGCCATCGTGCTGCCCGACGACTTCGTCCAGGGCAAGACCCCCTGCCTGAAGCAGATGGTCGAGGCGTACGAGGAGGTCGGCGGCAACATCGTCGCCGTCGTCGACGTTCCGCGCGAAAAGACCAGCAGCTACGGCATCCTCGACGTCGAGAAGGACGACGGCCGTCTGGCCACCGTCCGCGGCCTCGTCGAGAAGCCGAAGCCGGAAGACGCGCCGTCGACCCTGTCGATCATCGGCCGCTACATCCTGCAGCCGGAAATCTTCGACCATCTGGAAAAGCAGCAGCGCGGCGCCGGCAACGAAATCCAGCTGACCGACGCCATGGCCAACCTGATCGGCAACCAGCCGTTCCACGGCCTGCGCTTCGAAGGCACCCGCTACGACTGCGGCGACAAGGTCGGCTTCATCGAGGCGACCCTCGCCCACGCGCTGAACCGGCCGGACATGGCCGACAAGGTGCGTGCCATGCTGCGTAAATATTGCTGACCGACGGGCAGCATGCCTGACGCGGTGCCCGCCCCCGTCCCCTGATCCGGACGGGGGCGGGCGCGTGCGTTTGGACTGCATTTCAATAAGAGCCGGCCAGAGTCGAAAAGGCCGGCCATGAGGAACGCCTCGCGGCGAAGACCCGCCAGGGCATCCCGGAAACATACAGGTTTTCCTTTTTTCAAGGACATGAGGGGGACGCGATGCGCATTGCGATGATCGGCACGGGCTATGTCGGCCTGGTCTCCGGCGCCTGCTTTTCCGAATTCGGCGTGCACGTCACCTGCGTCGACAAGGACGCCGGCAAGATCGAGCGGCTGAAGAACGGCGAGATTCCGATCTACGAGCCCGGCCTGGACGACCTCGTCGCCCGCAACGTCGCCGCCGGCCGCCTGTCCTTCACCCTGGATTTGAAGGAGGCGATGCAGGGCGTCGACGCCGTCTTCATCGCGGTCGGCACCCCGTCGCGCCGCGGCGACGGCCATGCCGACCTGTCCTACGTCTATGGCGCCGCCGAAGAGATCGCCCAGCATCTCGACCACTACACGGTGGTGGTGACGAAATCGACGGTCCCGGTCGGCACCGGCCGCGAGGTCGAGGCGATCATCCGCCGCGTCCGGCCCGAGGCCGAGTTCGACGTCGCCTCCAACCCGGAATTCCTGCGTGAAGGCTCCGCCATCGGCGACTTCATGCGGCCGGACCGCGTCGTCATCGGCGCCACGTCCGACCGGGCGGGCGAGGTGATGCGCCGGCTCTACCGGCCGCTCTACCTGATCGAGACGCCGATCGTGGTGACCTCGCTGGAGACGGCGGAGCTGACCAAATACGCCGCCAACACCTTCCTGGCCGCCAAGATCACCTTCATCAACGAGATCGCCGATCTCTGCGAGAAGGTCGGCGCCAACGTCCACGACGTGGCGCGCGGCATCGGGCTGGACGGCCGCATCGGCAAGAAGTTCCTGCACCCCGGTCCGGGCTATGGCGGGTCCTGCTTCCCGAAGGACACGCTGGCGCTGGTCCGCACCGCCCAGCAGGTCGGCAGCCCGCTGCGCATCATCGAGACGGTCGTCGACATCAACGACAAGCGCAAGAAGCAGATGGCCGAGCGCATCATCGCCGCCTGTGGCGGGTCGGTGGACGGCAAGACCGTCGCGGTGCTGGGCGTCGCCTTCAAGCCGAACACCGACGACATGCGCGACAGCCCGTCGCTGGACATCGTCCCGGCCTTGCAGGCGGCGGGGGCCCATGTGCGCGCCTTCGATCCGGCGGCGATGCACGAGGCCGAAAAGCTGCTTCCCGGCGTGGAATGGGCGAAGGACGCCTACGGCACCTTGGAAGGGGCCGATTGCGTCGCTATTCTCACGGAGTGGAACGAATTCCGCGCGCTCGACCTGCGTCGGGTGAAGTCGATGCTGAAGCGGCCGGTGATGATCGATCTGCGCAACATCTACAACCCCGACGACATGGCGAAGGCCGGCTTCACCTATACCTCCATCGGCCGGCCGTCGCCAGCCGGCGGGATGGACCGCGGCTGACGGTCCGAAGACGGCGTCCAACAGAGGACTAACGAGACGATGAGCGAAGCCCATACCTTCCACCCCACGGTGCTGCGCGAGTACGACATCCGCGGCATCGTCGGCAAGACGCTGACCCCGGCCGACGCCCGCGCGGTCGGCCGCTCCTTCGGCACCGTGGTGGTGCGCAAGGGCGGCAAGACGGTCTGCGTCGGCTACGACGGCCGTCTGTCCTCGCCGGAACTGGAGGAAGCGCTGGTCGAGGGGCTGGTTTCCACCGGCCTGCACGTCCTGCGCATCGGGCTCGGCCCCACGCCGATGCTGTATTTCGCCACCCGCGACCGCGAGGCGGCGGCCGGCATCATGATCACCGGCTCGCACAACCCGCCGGACTACAACGGCATCAAGATGATGCTGGGCAAGGGTCCGGTCTATGGCCAGCAGATCCTGGAACTCGGCACCATGGCGGCGAAGGCCGACTGGGAGCAGGGCCAGGGCTCGTCGGAGAAGATCGACGTCCAGGACGAGTATGTCGCCCGCCTGTTGAAGGACTATGACGGCACCCGCGACCTGAAGATCGCCTGGGACGCCGGCAACGGCGCGTCGGGCGAGATCCTGCGCCGCCTGACCGCCAAGCTGCCGGGCACGCATGTCCTGCTGTTCGACGACATCGACGGCAACTTCCCCAACCACCATCCGGACCCGACGGTCGAGGCCAATCTGGTCGACCTGAAGAAGGCGGTGGCGGAGCATGGCTGCGACATCGGCATCGGCTTCGACGGCGACGGCGACCGCATCGGCGCCATCGACCACAAGGGCCGCGTGGTGTGGGGCGACCAGCTGGTGGCGCTCTATGCCGCCGACGTGCTGAAGAGCCATCCGGGCGCCACCATCATCGCCGACGTCAAGGCCAGCCAGGCCCTGTTCGACGAGATCGCCAAGCATGGCGGCACCCCGCTGATGTGGAAGACCGGCCACTCGCTGTTGAAGGCCAAGATGGCCGAGACCGGCTCGCCGCTGGCCGGCGAGATGTCGGGCCACATCTTCTTCGCCGACAAGTGGTACGGCTTCGACGACGCGCTCTATTGCGGCGTGCGGCTTGCCGGGCTGGTCAGCAAGCTGGACACCACGCTGGCCGCCTTGCGCGACGGCCTGCCGGACATGGTCAACACGCCGGAGACCCGCTTCCAGATCGACGAGGAACGCAAGTTCGCCGTGGTCGAGGAGGTCAAGGGCCGAGTCAAGGCGTCGGGCGCCAAGGTCAACGACATCGACGGCGTCCGCGTGACGACCGACGATGGCTGGTGGCTGCTGCGCGCGTCCAACACCCAGGACGTGCTGGTGGCGCGCGCCGAGTCCTACAGCCAGGAAGGGCTGGAGCGGCTGAAGGGCGCGCTGATCGAGCAGCTGGTGGCCTCCGGGCTGAGCGCGCCGTCCTTCGAGGGCGGCGGGTCGCACTGAGGCATGGTGGGTGGGGGGCATCGGCTGACGAGTGCCCCCCTCTTCGATCAAGGGCTGGTTTTGTCTTTGAAGCAGCCCCCGAATCAAATCGGGAAGCTCCCAGCGTTTTTGCGACAATTCTTTCTGAACACCTCATCTACGCCGGCCGCGACCTCGGTGAAGGTGAGGCGCAGCGCCGTACGGCCGATGCAGTCCCCCAGCCGCATGGTCATCCGGCGATCTGGACCGAACGCCTCGTGCTGGTCGTCGCTGGTCCGGCCGCGGCCCCGGCAGAGAAAGCGCTGCCGCGCCCACTCGATCAGCGCCCGTTTGCCGTGGATTGGGAGTGTCGCGAAGCCCTTGTGTCTTCGTGCCGTTGGCGACCATCGGGCCGCCGGCACAGGAGGGCCAGGCGTCGAGCGCCCGGCGGCGCGGCAAAGCTCTGCTCGGAGCCCTTGTCAAAGCCATCGTCACATGACCGACGGCCCAGCACCCCGGAACCCAACAAGAGCCTTTCCGATTTCATGGCCTTGGCAAGGGCGGGCCAAGGAATGGAGGGCCTTTCGCCCCGATCCTCAACACGACGGCAGGGGAAACGGATCAAGTTCGTCGGCTTTGGCGAGCAACCCTGATGGACAACTGGAAGAAACCACTCTACCGTAGGCTATCACTCACGAAAAATTCCTTATGTTTTCTGTGGGTGTAGGGGTGCTGCATTGTTTCAGCATTGAAATCTGTAGCCTACCATTGAATGTATGCCGTAGTCCCCGGCGTTCGGAACGTCGCGGGTCGGTCCGTCGGTATTGCACGGGTTCCGTGGAGCGTTTCTGGACGGCGTCGGAGGACGACACCATGCTGGAGGACAGCCCGCTTTCCGAGGAAGCGAAACGGCAAGCCGTGGAACACGCGTTGCGCAAGAGCGAGGAGCGTTTCCGGCTGGTCGTGGAATCGGCGCCCAACGCGATGGTGATGGTGAACAGCCGGGGGATGATCGAAATGATCAACACCCAGACCGAGCGTGTCTTCGGCTACACGCGCCGCGAACTGCTCGGGCAGCCGGTGGAGATCCTCGTTCCCGCCCGCTTCGCCGGGCATCATCCGGGGATGCGGACCCAGTTCTTCGCCAATCCGCAGTCGCGGCCCATGGGGGCCGGGCGGGATCTCTACGGATTGCGCAAGGACGGCAGCGAGTTTCCGGTGGAGATCGGCCTCAACCCGATCGAAACCGAAGAGGGCACGATGGTCCTGTCGGCGATCGTCGACATCTCCGACCGAAAGCAGAAGGAAGAGAAAATCCAGCAGGCGCTGAAGGAGAAGGACATCCTCCTCGCCGAAATCCATCATCGGGTGAAGAACAACCTTCAGATCATCGGCAGTCTGCTCGATCTTCAATCGTCGCGCATCATGGACGGGCAGGTTCTCGACATGCTGCGCGACAGCCAGTCGCGCATCCGCTCGATGGCTCTGATCCATCAGACCCTGTACCAGTCCAAGGATTTCGCGCGGGTCGATTTCGCCAATTTCCTCGACGCGCTGGCGCCCACCCTGATCGCCTCCTATGGGGTGGATCCGGCGCGGATCACCTTGTCCCTCGACACGGTCGGGGTCCAACTGCCCATCAACACGGCCATTCCCTGTGGCCTGATCATGAACGAACTGATTTCGAACGCCCTGAAGCATGCCTTCCCGGACGACCGCCGGGGCGTGATCACCATCCGGCTGTCCAGGGACACGCCTTCGGAGGTTTCCCTTCGGGTCAGCGACGACGGGGTCGGGCTGCCACCTGCGCTGGACCCCGCGAAGACCGAAACCCTTGGGCTTCAACTCGTCAATTTGCTGACGCAGCAGCTTGGCGGTGCGCTGACGATCCAGCCCGGCCACCCGACCAGCTTCCTGTTGCGGTTCCCATCGGACGAATGAGTGGAGGCGATCGATGTCGAAGGCCAGAATTCTGGTGGTCGAGGACGAGCGCATCGTCGCGCTTCATTTGCAGCAGCGTCTGAAGCTGCTGGGCTATGACGTGACCACCCCGGCGGCGTCCGGCGTGCAAGCGCTGGCCTCCGTCCGCGACGAGCGGCCCGACCTCGTCCTCATGGACATCCACATCGAAGGGCCGATGGATGGCATCGACACCGCCCGGGAAATCTCCAGGACGTCCGACACGCCGGTCATCTACCTGACCGCCTATTCCGAACAGGCGACGCTGGAGCGCGCCCGCGCCACCAGACCCTATGGCTATCTCGTCAAACCCTTCAGCGAACGGGAGCTGCACGCGACCATCCAGATGGCGCTGGAACGCCGCGACGCCGACCTGGTGGTCCGGCAAAGCGAGGAGCGGCTGCTGCTGGCCCTGGAGGCCGCCGATATGGCGTCCTGGGAACTGGACGCGACCACGAAATCCGTTCTGCACGTCGGCAACTCCCATCGCTTCTTCGGCCATCCGCAGGAGGTTCTGGCCGGGGCGTGGGACGGTTTCCTGGCGCTGGTGCACGACGAGGACCGCCATCAGGTCGATCGGGTGTTCAGCCACACTTCCGATCACGGTGGCCTGTGTTCGACCGAATTCCGCAGCGTCCATCCCGACGGCGCGCTTCACTGGCTGAAGATCCAGGGGAAACTTTTCACCGGCAACGTCGACGGGAAAAGCCGCATCATCGGCGTCATTCAGGATATCACGGAAAGGCGAAGGACCGAGGTCCAGCTTCAGCAGGCGGCCATGGTCTTCGAATCGGCCCAGGAAGGCATCCTGATCCTGGACAGGGCGTTCGACGTCATCAATTTCAACCGTGCATACTGCACGATCAGCGGGTGTCAGGACGACGAGATCATCGGAAAGTTCCCTCACATCCTGGACACGTCGCTTGGTACGCCCGTCGACCGGCGCAGCATGATGACGACCCTGGCCGCGGCCGGGCGGTGGCACGGCGAGATTCTCGGCCGCCGCCGGGATAATTCCCTGCTGCCGGTGCTGGTGAACATCGCGTCGGTCTGCGATGCCAAAGGCGACGTCACCCACTATGTCGCGTTGTTTTCGGACATGACGGCCATCCGGCAGGCCCAGGAGCAATTCCAGCATTTGGCGCATTACGACCCGCTCACCGACCTGCCCAACCGCCTGCTGGCGATGGACCGTCTGCAACAGGCCATGAACGCCGCCCAGCGCCGCAACGGGACGGTGGCGCTTCTATTCATCGATCTCGACCATTTCAAGCGGATCAACGACACGTTGGGACACAGCATCGGCGACGAGCTGCTGCGGACCGTGGCCAAGCGCATGCGTCTGGCCGTGCGCCTGGAGGACACCGTCGCGCGGTTGGGCGGCGACGAGTTCATGGTGATCGTCGACCGGGTCGAACAGCCGGTCTGTGTGGCCGAACTCTCCAACCGCATCATCGCGCGGATTTGCGAGCCCATCGCCTTGGCCGGGATCGAGTTGACGGTGTCCGTCAGCGTCGGAATCAGCCTGTTTCCCGACGATGGCCTGACGCAGGACGATCTGATCCGCGCCGCCGACACCGCCATGTACGTGGCCAAGGATGACGGGCGCAACCGCTTCGCCTTCTACACCAAGGAGATGACCCGGAAAGCCACCCTCTATATGGAGCGCGACCGCGACCTGAGGCGCGGTTTCGACATGGGGGAGCTGGTTTTGCATTACCAGCCGCAGATCGAGATGGCGAGTGGCGCGGTCCTGGGCGTCGAGGCGCTGATCCGCTGGCAGCACCCGACCGCCGGCCTGTTGGGACCCGACGCGGTGATTCCCATCTCGGAAAAGAGCGGCCTCATCGTTCCCATCGGCGAATGGGTCCTGCGCGAGGCCTGCGCGCAGGCCTGCGCATGGCGGCGGGCCGGACTTCCCCCGTTGCGGATGGCGGTCAACGTCTCGGCACGGCAGATGAACCCGGACCGTCTGCCGCAGTTCCTGAAAACTCTTCTCGATGAAACCGGTCTGCCCGCCGAGCGGCTGGAGATCGAAATCACGGAAAGCACCTTGCAGAACGAGGACGACTGCCTCGCCACGCTGCTCCAGCTCAAGCGGCTCGGTCTGATGGTGGCCATCGACGATTTCGGAACCGGCTATTCCTGCATGGGGTCGCTGAAGAGCCTGCCGATCGACCGGCTGAAGATCGACCGCGGCTTCATTCGCGACATTCCCGAGGACCGCGACAGCGAAGCGATCACCGAGGCGATCATCGCCATGGCGCACCGCCTGAACCGTACGGTGATCGCCGAAGGGGTGGAAACGCTGGCGCAGCAGGACTTCCTGCGGTCCCGCGGCTGCCGGGAAGGGCAGGGGTATCTCTATGCCCGGCCCATGGCCGCCGCCGCCGTCGCCGCCTTGCTGGCGGAGCGGTCCGGCCTCGCGCCCGACCTGCCGTGACGGCGGCCGCGCCAGCGCGGGAGCGATGGGGCGCTATCTGAAACTCGCCAGATGCCGCCGGAACCGGGCAAGGCTCCAGGCGAAGAACAGAGCGCCGATTCCGGCGGTCGCGGCGAAGCGCGGCCACACCACGTCGAACCCCGCCCCGCGGAACAGGATCGCCTGGGCGAAGGCGACGAAATGGGTCGAGGGTGACAGCTGCATTGCCAGTTGCAGCCATTCCGGCTCGCTTTCCAGCGGGGTGAAGCCGCCGGACAGCATGTTCATCGGCAGCACGATCAGGATGAACAGCAGGCCCAGCTGCGGCATCGAGCGCGCCACCGTGCCGAGGAAGATGCCGAGCGCCGTCGCGAAGAACAGGTAGAGCGCCGTCCCGGCCAAAAACAGCGGGACCGATCCCGCCAGTGGCACCGACAAGACGCCGCGCAGCACGGCATAGAGCGCCACCAGCGTCAGACCCAGGATCACCGCACCGTTCGCCAGCACCTTGGCGGCCATGATCTCGGCCGGGCGCACCGGCATCACCAGCAGATGCTCCAGCGTGCCGTGCTCGCGCTCGCGGATCAGGGCGGCGCCGGCCAGCAGCACCGCCAGCATGGTGACGTTGCTGACCACCGACATGGTGCCGGTGAACCATTTCGTATCCAGCGCCTCGTTGTAGGCGACGCGGACCTGCAGGCTGACCGGGGCGGCGCTGCCGTCGGCCTCGCGGCGGACGAAGCGGCCGACCTCGTCGTCGACGATGCCCTGGATGGTGCCGGCGCCGATGCCGGCCTGCATCATCGCGGTGGCGTCGATCAGCAGCTGGATCGCCGGGCTGCGGCCGGCCAGCACGTCGGCCTGGAAGTTCGGCGGGATGTCGAGGACGAAGGTGTAGCGGGCGGAATCCATCGCCGGGTCGATGTCGGCATGGCCGATCATCGCCGGGGTCTGGAACTCCGGCCCGTGGAAGCTGGAGGCCAGCCGCTGCGACAGGGTCGAGCGGTCCTCGTCGACGATGGCGATGGCGGCGTTGCGCAGCTCGTGCGAGATGCCGGTGGCCTGGCTATAGACGGAAAAGGTGAAGGAATAGACGACGAAGCCCAGCATGAAGACGTCGCGCAGCAGGCTGATCCACTCCTTGCGCGCCAGTGTCAGGCTGTTGCGGAGGAAGCGCGTCATCGTTCAGCGCTCCTGTTTCGGCAGGAAGGCGACGCCCAGCGCCAGGAAGACCGGCACGAAGGCGGCGGTCGCCAGGATGAAGGGGATGAGTTCGGGCAGGGCAAGCCCCTTGGTGAAGGCGCCGACCGACAGTTTCAGGAAATGCGTGGTGGGGAACAGCGTGCCGAACAGCCACGCCCCGCCTTCCAGCGTCGCGACCGGTTGCAGCATGCCGGAGAACTGGGTGGCCGGCAGCATGGTGACGATGGCGGTGCCGAACACCGCCGCCGTCTGGGTCGCGGTGAAGACGGAGATCAGCAAGCCCAAGGCCGTCGTCGCCACCACATAGACCAGCCCGCCGAGCAGCAGCCCGAACAGGCTGCCCTTCACCGGCACGCCGAACAGGGTGACGGCCATCGTCACCATCAGCAGCAGGTTGAAGGCGGCGAGCCCGATGTAGGGCAGCTGCTTGCCCAGCAGGAACTCCAGCCGAGTCACCGGGGTGACGTAGAGGTTGGTGATGGAGCCCAGTTCCTTCTCCCGCACCACGCCCAGCGCGGCGAGGATGGCGGGGATGAAGACCAGCAGCAGGCCGATGGTGGCGGGGACCATGGCGTCGAGGCTGCGGAAGCCCTGGTTGTACCGGTAACGCATCTCAAGATTGGCGGCCGGGGCGGGCAGGGCGATGCCGGACGCGGCGGCGGCGTCCTGGATGAAGCGCTGGTGCAGGCCGGCGACGTAGCCCTGGATGGTCTCGGCACGGAAGGGCATGGCGCCGTCGATGCGCACCGCCACCTCGGGGATGCGGCCGCGGCGAAGGTCGCGGCCGAAGCCCTCGGGGATCTCGATGGTCAGCGACGCCTCGCCGCGTTGCAGGCGGAGCGCCAAGTCGCGGGCGTCGATGGCGGGCGGGGTGGTGCGGAAGCTGCGCGAGCCGTCGAACTGCTCGATGTAGGCGCGGCTTTCGGGCGAGCGGTCATGGTCGAGGACGGCGAAGGTCAGGTTCTCGACATCCATGGTGATGCCGAAGCCGAAGACCAGCATCAGCAGCACGGTGCCGAGCAGGGCGACGGTCAGGCGGACGGGGTCGCGGCGCAGTTCGAGGGTTTCCCGCCAAGCGTAGGCGAGCAGGCGGCGGCGGGAGAGGGGGGCATGGGAGGATCCCCTCTCCCCCTCAACACAAGCTTTGCTTGTGTTGCCGGCAGGCGAAGCGAAGCTTCGCCGAGAGGCGGGGAGAGGGTTAGGGTGAGGGGGTGGCGTGGCGGGACCGAACCTAGAATCCTCGCTGTGCGTCCCCCTCTCCCCGGGGGGGAGAGGGGGAGTGGGCGGGGTTTCGGGGTGTGCATCCTCCATGAACCCGATGAACGCGTCGTCCAGGCTGTCGGCCTGCTGTTGGCGGCGCAGTTCGTCGGGGGGGCCGGCGGCGATGACGCGGCCGGCGTTCATGAAGGCCACCCGGTCGCAGCGCGCCGCCTCGTTCATGAAGTGGGTGGAGACGAAGATCGTCACCCCCTGGTCGCGCGACAAACCGATCAGGTCGCGCCAGAACTGGTCGCGCGCCACCGGATCGACGCCGGAGGTCGGCTCGTCGAGGATCAGCAGCTCCGGCCCGTGCAGGATGGCGACAGCCAGCGACAGCCGCTGCCGCACGCCCAAGGGCAGCCGGTCGGCCACCGCGTCGATGTAGGGCGACAGGCCGAAACGCTCCACCAGCGCCGCCAGCCGGGTGTCGGCGTCGGTCAGGTCGAACAGGCGGGCGTGCAGGTCGAGGTTCTGGCGCACCGTCAGCTCGCCATAGAGCGAGAAGGCCTGCGCCATGTAGCCGACGCGGTGGCGGCTCTCCAGATCGCCGGCGTCCACCGGCCGGCCGAACAGCCGCGCCTCCCCCGCCGTGGCGGGCAGCAGGCCGGTCAGCATCTTCATCGTGGTGGTCTTGCCGCAGCCGTTGGAGCCGAGGAAACCGAAAATCTCGCCGCGGCCGATGCGGAAGCTGATGTCCGACACCGCGGTGAAATCGCCGAAGCGGCGGGTCAGACCAATGGCTTCGATGGCGGGTTCGGCACCGGCGGGCTCGGGAGGGCGGGGCGGCACGGTCAGGCGCCGGTGGCCGCGTTTGGCCTCCTCCGGCAGCAGGGCGACGAAGGCCTCCTCCAGATCGGCGGCGCCGGTGCGCGCCTTCACCGCGGCGGGAGTGTCGTGGGCAAGCAGGCGGCCGGCATTCATCATCACCACCTGATCGAACCGCTCCGCCTCGTCCATGTAGGAGGTGGCGACCAGCACGGTCATGCCGGGGCGGCCGGCGCGGATGCGGGCGATCAGGTCCCAGAACTGCCGGCGGGACAGCGGATCGACGCCGGTCGTCGGCTCGTCGAGGATCAGCAGGTCGGGGTCGTGCAGCAGGGCGCAGCACAGGCCGAGCTTCTGTTTCATGCCGCCCGACAGCTTGCCGGCCGGGCGGTCGGGGAAGGGGGCGAGGCCGGTGGACTCCAGCAGGTCGGCGATGCGGCGCCGGCGTTCGGCGGCGTCGAGGCCGAAGAGGCGGCCGAAGAACTGGAGATTCTCGGCGACGCTGAGGTCGGCGTAGAGGTTACGGCCGAGCCCCTGCGGCATGTAGGCGATGCGCGGCTGGAGAGCGGCGCGGCCGCGGCGGTCGGAGACGTCGGTGCCCAGCACGCGGACGCTGCCCTGCTGGATGCGCTTGGCCGTGGAGATCAGGCCGAGCAGGGTCGACTTGCCGACGCCGTCGGGGCCGATGATCGCCACGCTGGTGCCGGGAGCGATGTCGAGCGAGGCGTCCGCCAGCGCCACCGTCCCGCCATAGCGGTGCCGCACGCCCGACAGCGAGACGGCTGGAGTCATGATTTTGTGCCCGCGGGGATATCCCCTCTCCCCCCCGGGGAGAGGGTTAGGGTGAGGGGGATGCGGGTGGTGGATTGAGAGGCGGAGGGGCGCTGATTCTCGGCGAAGTCACGCAGTGCATCCCCCTCACCCCGACCCTCTCCCCGCCTTTCGGCGAAGCTGCGCTTCGCCTGTCGGCAACATAAGCTTTGCTTATGTTGGGGGGGAGAGGGAGTATTCCCGGGGGAAGAGGTCGCTTCCCGCGTCAGTTTCGATTCCAGCCAGTCGGGCCAGACCGCCTTGTCGTCCAGCTTCACATAGGCCATGCCGGTCAGGCCGGTCTTTACCCGCTCGATGTAGCGGGTCACCAGCGCTTCCGGGACGCGGGCCTTGACGCGGAACATCATGCGGTCGCGTTCGGACTTGGTCTCCACCTGCTTGGGCGTGAACTGGGCGCGCGGGGCGACGAAGGTCACGGCGGCAGGGATCGCGGTGTCGGGAACCGCGTCCAGCAGGATGCGGGCCTCGGCGCCCAAAGCGAGGTTGCCCGCCGTGTCGGTCGGCAGGAAGAAGGTCATGTAGACGTTCGACAGGTCGAGCAGAGTCGCCGCCTTGCCGCCGGCCGCCAGCACCTCGCCGGGCTCGGACAGGCGGTAGAGGACGCGCGACTTGCGCGGCGCCTTCAGCACGCCGTCGGCGACCAGATCGGCCAGCCGGTCGACATCGCCGGCCGCGGCGGCGATGGCCTCCTCGGCGCTGGCGAGGTGGCTCTTGGCGGCCTCCAGGGCGGCGTCGGCGGTGCGGCGGCTGTTGCGGGCCTGATCGACGCGCTGTTCGGAGACATGGCCCTTGCCGAACAGGATCAGCGCCCGCTCCATCTCCTTGGCGGCGAAGTCGGCCTCGCTGACCCGCTGGGCGACCAGGGCCGCCGCTTCCTCCCGGCTGCTGCGGGTCTGGCGCAGCTGGGCTTCGGCGGAGCGGAGCTGCGCTTCCAGGTCGCGGGTGTCGAGCGTGGCGATGACGGCGCCGGCCTCCACCAGATCGCCCTCCTGCACCGGGATGGTCAGGACGCGGGCGGCGTATTTGGTGGCGATGTCGATCTCGTTCGCCTCGATCCGGCCGTTGCCGGAGGCGAAGCCGGCGGGCAGGCGGTTGCCCTGCATCGCCCGCCAGCCATAGGCGGCCCCGGCGCCGAGGATCGCCAGCAGGGCGACGGCGATGAGAAGTCGCTTTGCGATGGTCATGGCTGGGTCCCTTTCCCGGCTTTCTCGTTGGGGCCGAGAGCGCCCATCACGCCGGCCAGGATGCGGGTGCGCGCCGCATCATCGGGGGCGGCGTCCAGCGTGCGGCGGAGCGCCAGCAGCGCCTCGGCATAGTGGTTGTGCCAGTCGAGGCCGGCGGCGAGGTCGGCAGGGGCGAGGCGGGGGTGACGGTCGGCCGGCGTCAGCGGGCGCGGGGCGGCGAGGTCGACGCGGTCGTCCAGCGCCGGCTGGGCGATGCGCTCCGCCGGCCAGCCCCTGTCGAGCAGGGCCTGGCGGATGGAGGCGCGGGCGGCATCCTCGCCATGGACCAGGAACAGGCCGTGGCCGACGCCGTGGCGGGCATTCACCCAATCCAGCAGGGCGGTGCGGTCGGCATGGCCGGAATAGACGTCGATGGAGCGGACCTTCGCCTTGACGGCGATCTCCTCGCCATGGATGCGGACGCGGGGCGTGCCCTCCTGCAACAGGCGGCCCAGCGTGCCGGGGGCCTGATAGCCGACCATCAGCACGGTGTCCTGTGGGCGCCACAGGCGGTTCTTCAGATGGTGGCGGATGCGGCCGGCGTCGCACATGCCGCTGGCCGCCATGATGATCGCGCCGCCGGCGATGCTGTTCAGCCGCTGGCTTTCCGGCACGCTGCGGACATGATGGAAATTGGCGCGGGTGAAGGGGTCGCCGTCGGTCTCCAGATCGTCGAGATGGCGGCGGAAGACGCCGGTCACCGCGTCGGCAAGCGGCGAGTCGAGGAAGACGTCCACCGCCGGCAGCTGGCCGCTGTCGAACAGGCAGTCGAGGTCGTACAGCAGCTCCTGCGTCCGCTCCACCGCGAAGACCGGGATCAGCAGGACGCCGCCGGCTGCCAGGGCGGTGGACACCTCGGCGCGCAGAACCGCCTGCCGTCCGGCCTCGTCGAGATCGGTGCGGTCGCGGTCGCCGTAGGTGGTCTCCAGCACCATCCAGTCCGGCCGCTCCGGGCCGTCGGCGTCGGCGTGGAAGCTCTTGCCGCCGGGGCCGAGGTCGCCGGAGAACAGGATGCGGGTGGGTTCGGCGGCGCCGTTTCCAAGGCCATTCGAGACTTCGACCTCGATGGAGGCGGAGCCCAGGATGTGGCCGGCCTGCCAGAAGCGGGCGCGCAGGCCCGGCAGGATGTCGGTCCAGCGGTCGTACTCGACACGGCGGAGCCGGCGCAGGCTGCGGATGGCGTCGTCCTGGGTGTAGATCGCCTGGACCGGCGGACGGCCGCGCTGGCGGTTGCGGCGGTTGAGGCGCTCGACCTCGCCCTCCTGGATGTAGCCACTGTCGGGCAGCATGTATTCCAGCAGGTCGACCGTGCCGCCGGTGGCGTAAATCCGGCCGCGGAAGCCCAGCTTCGTCAGCTTCGGCAGCAGGCCGGAATGGTCGATGTGGGCGTGGGTCAGCAGGACGGCCTCGATCGCCGCCGGATCGAAGGGGAAGGGGCGGTAGTTCAGCTCCCGGATCGTCTTGGTGCCCTGGAACATGCCGCAATCGATCAGCACGTCGCCCGCGGGCGTCGACAGGCGGAAGCAGGAGCCGGTCACCGTTCCGGCGGCGCCATGGAAGGTCAGCGACAGGGACATTGGTCGGTTCCTTCTAAAATATCCCCCCTCCCCCCCGGGGAGAGGGTCAGGGTGAGGGGGTTCCGCTTCGTGGATCTCTTCGGCTGCGCCGAACCCCCTCATCCCGACCTTCTCCCCGCTTTCGGCGGATCTTCGATCCGCCTGTCGCGTCAGCGCAAACGAAGTTTGCGCGTGAGCAAGGGGGAGAAGGAGACTGGCTCTTGGTCAGTTCACCCCACCGCCACCCCGCTGTTCTCCGCCGCAAAGGCCTGGGCGAAGGTGAAGTCGGCGTTGGTGCTGGCGTGGATGCGGTAGAGCGGCTCGCCACGGCGCACCGGCTCGCCCACCTTGCGCAGCAGGTCGATGCCGGCTCCCTTGTCGGTCGGCGCACCGGCAAGCCGGGCGATGCGGGCGAGGCGGTAGCAGTCGAGCGACGACACGATGCCGTCGGCGGGCGAGGCGACCTCCGCCACCAGCGAGCCGAGCGTCGCCACGGCGGGCGGTGGACCCTGCAGGGCGATGATGCGCTCCATGGCGGCGAACGCGGCACCCGACTCCAGCAGCTCGCGTGCCCGGCGGTTGCCGCTGCCGCCGCGGACGGCGGGGTCGAATTCCAGGATGCGGCCGGCCAGCAGCAGGGCGCGCTCCCTCAGGTCGGCGGGGCCGGCGGGGTCGTTGCGCAGCACGGCCATCACGTCGCGCGCCTCCAGCACCGGGCCGATGCCGCGCCCGACCGGCTGCGAGCCGTCGGTGATCGCCACCTCCAGCGTCAGGCCGAGACGGTCGCCGACATGCTCGAACAGCTTGCGCAGGCGCACCGCCTCGCCGGCCGTGCGGATCTTGGCGCTGGGGCCGACGGGGATGTCGATCAGCAGATGGGTGGAGCCGGCCGCCACCTTCTTCGACAGGATGGAGGCGACCAGCTGTTCGCGGGTGTCGATGGCGAGCGGCCGTTCGACCGAGATCAGAATGTCGTCGGCCGGCGACAGCCGGACATGGCCGCCCCAGACCAGACAGCCCTTGGCCTCGCGCACCAGGGCCTGCATGCGCTCCATCGGCACGTCGACATTCGCCAGCACCTCCATGGTGTCGGCGGTGCCGGCGGGCGACGTGATGGCGCGCGACGAGGTCTTGGGGATCGGCAGGCCGTGGGCGGCGACGATGGGCACGACGATCATCGAGGTGCGGTTGCCGGGAATGCCGCCGATGCAGTGCTTGTCGGCGATGGTTCCGCCGCCAACTCCATCGGGACCCTCCCAGTGCAGCCGGGTGCCGGCGGCGATCATGGCGCGGGTCAGGCCCAGTACCTCCGCCGTCGTCATGAAGCTGGCGCAGGCGATCAGGAAGGCGGCGATCTCGATCTTGGAGTAACGCTGCTCGGTGATGTCGCGGATGATCGCGGCGAGCTGGTCGTCGGTCAGGGCGGCGCCGCCGACCTTGGCGCGCACCAGCTCGAAGCTTTCCGGCGGGGTCGGAGGCACGAGATGGACGGCGGAGCCCGCCGCCAGCCCGAGCTGGCCGAAGGCGGGGTCGGACAGGCCGATCTCGTCGGGAGCGACGATGGCGGGGTCGTCGACGACGTTCAGAACCGCCAGCAGGGAGCGGCCGTCGTTCCGCACCTCCACCCGTCCCAGCCCGAGGAAATCCTCGACATGGTACCGGGTGCAGCGGCGGTTGAGGAAGGCGACGTTCTCCCGGACGGTGTCTATCGCCAGATGTCGAAGCGTCAGCATGCGCACAGTCTACGCCCGGCCGTGCGCGTCAGCGTCGCCGAGCCTGCGCGTCAGCCATGCCGGGCGTCAGGCGGCCGGTTTGATCCGGATCATTGGCGGGGTGGAGGGGCTGTGCTCTGTCACGTGCTTTCCCGCGCGATGAAGGTCAGCCCGAGGTCGAGCCGCCGCTGCGGCGGCTCCTTGCCGTCCATCAGGTCGAGCAGCATGGCGGCGGCGTGGCGGCCGATGGCGTAGCGCGGCGTGGCGACGGTGGTCAGGGTCGGCGTGGTCCAGGCCGAGGCCGGCAGATCATTGAAGCCGGCGACGGCAAGCTGGTCGGGCACGCGGATGCCGCGGCGCTGGCACTGGAACAAAGCGCCCTGCGCCAGATCGTCGTTGCAGAAGAAGACGGCGTCGCAGTCGGTGTTCTCCGCCATCAGCCGGTCGATCATCGCAGCACCCAGATGGATGGAGGACGGGTCGGGCAGGCGCCAGACGCGCGCCTCGTCATACAGCCCGGCTTCCTCCAGCGCGTGGCGGTAGCCGTCGAGGCGGGCCAGCGTGCGCGGGTCGAGCTGCACGGCGACGAAGCCGATGCGGCGGTAGCCGCGCTCCAGCAGGTGGGTGGTCATCAGCCGGCCGCCCTCCTCCTGCGAACAGCCGACGCTGAGGCTGTCGGGGTCGTCCAGCAATTCCATCATATGGACGGTCGGGCTGGCGAGCGCCGACAGGTAAGTGCGGGCGACCGGGGTGTGGTCGGTGCCGGTCAGCAGGATGCCGTCGGGCTGGAACTGGAGATAGGTGCGGATCAGCCGCTCCTCCTCCTCCGGCGAATAGTGGGTGACGCCGATCAGGGCGCGGTAGCCGCGCGGCAGCAGCATGTCGTGGATGCCGGCCAGCGTCTCGACGAAGACCATGTTGGTCATCGACGGGATCAGCACCGCCACCGTCATCGACCGCGCCGAGGCGAGCGCGCTGGCGGCCTGATTCGGCACGTAGCCCATCGACTGCGCGGTGTCGAGGATGCGCTGGCGCAGCTCCGGCATCACTAGCTCGGGACGCTTGAAGGCGCGCGACACGGTGATGGCGCTGATGCCCACCCGCTCCGCCACGTCCGCCATCGTCGCGCGGCCGGTGCGCGAGGAGCGCGGCTTGCGCGTCTTGACCGCCGGGGTTGCCGTCCCATCGCCGCCACGGGTCGTCACAGGGCTTCGTCCTTCCGTTTCCGGCCGGCGCGACGGAAGGTCGCGCGGGCTCGCTGGTCACCGGTGTGTATCATACTCGGCAACGGCCGCGTTCCATGCACGGGCATCCCATCTGGAGCCCGAAACTGCAACCCGCGGCCATCCCTGATCAGTTTGTCCGCAACTCAAACAAAACTCTTTACGGCCGTCAAGGTTAGCGCTAACAGTATCGCCACCTCATCCCGGCGTCATCCGCGATTTCCGGCCGACAGGCCGCCGATGTCCTTTTGACCTGATGATGATAGCGCTAACATAACTGTGTCGGTGCGAGGGCCGCCGCGATCCCGGTCGAGGGGGGCGGTGCCGTACCGGTTTACGGGAACACGAGCCTCATGAACGGTCCCTCCATCGCGCCGTCCCCCGGCATGGACGCCATTCCCCCCGAGCTGTTGGGCGGTGCGCCGCTGATCGTCGTGGTGATGGGCGTTGCCGGCTGCGGCAAGTCCAGCGTCGGCAAGAGTCTTGCCGCCAAGCTGGGCGACGAGTTCATCGAGGGCGACGCCCACCACCCGCCCGCCAACATCGAGAAGATGTCGGCCGGCATCCCGCTGACCGACGCCGACCGCGACGGCTGGCTGGGCACGCTGGCCGGCTTCATCGCCGAGGCGCATCGGGCGGAGCGCGGGCTGGTCGTCGCCTGTTCGGCGCTGAAGCGGCGCTACCGCGACCGGCTGCGCGGCGACTGCGAGCGGGTGGTCTTCCTGCACCTGCATGGCGACAAGGCGCTGATCGCCTCCCGCATGGGGGCGCGCGCCGCCCATTTCATGCCCACCGCCCTGGTCGACAGCCAGTTCGCCGACTTGGAGATGCCGACGGCCGACGAAGCCGTCCTGTCCTACGAGGTGACGCTGCCGGCCGAGGCCATCGTCGCCGATGCCTGTGCCCGCCTGACCGGCACCGACAAGAAATCGAATGAGAGCGGCGGAGCCGCTGTGAATCAGAGCGGCGAAGCCGCTGGGAGGAACGCATGAAAAGCGTTGCGGATCTGCTGGAGCGGATCACTGAATGGATCATGGCGGCGATGCTGGCGGTCATGGTCGGTCTCGTCTTCGGCAACGTCGTCCTGCGCTACATCTTCAACAGCGGCATCGTCGCGGCGGAGGAGATCGCGCGGCTGATGTTCGTCTGGCTGGTGTTCCTGGGCGCCACCCTGGCGCTGCGCCACCAGCGGCATCTGGGGCTTGAGATCCTGCAGGCCCGCCTGCCGTTCAAGGTGCGCCGCGCCTGCGCGGTGATCGCGCACCTGATGATGCTGTACGCGCTCTATCTGTTCGTGCAGGGCAGCTGGATCCAGCTGCTGATCGGCATGGAGACCTTCTCCACCGTCCTGCGCTTCCCGATGGCCTTCTATGCCGCGGCCGGCTTCTTCCCGGCCATCGCCATGGCGCTGATCGTGCTGGCGAACCTGTGGCGGATCGTCACCGACCAGCCCGGCGCCCGCATCCCCGGCGACCCCGACACGATGATGGACCATCCGGAGTCGCACGGCCCGGCCGTGGCGCCCCCTGTGGATCCGGCGGCACCCGGCAGCCATCCCGGCGCCGCCGTCGCCAAGCGCTGAAGCCCAGCCCAGAAGACCTTTTGCGGACGGAGACGCCGCCATGACGCTCACCATTTTCCTGGGCTCGCTGTTCGGCTTCATGCTGCTCGGCATGCCCATCGCCTTCGCGCTGATGCTGACCGGCGTCGCGCTGATGGTCCACCTCGACTTCTTCGACGCCCAGCTGGTCGCCCAGAACATGCTGAGCGGCGCCGACAACTACCCGCTGATGGCGGTGCCCTTCTTCATCCTGGCCGGCGAGCTGATGAATGCCGGCGGCATCTCCCAGCGCATCATCAACCTGGCGGTCAGCCTGGTCGGCCACATCAAGGGCGGCCTGGGATTCGTGACCATCGGCGCCTCGGTGATGCTGGCCAGCCTGTCGGGGTCGGCCATCGCCGACACCGCGGCGCTCGCCACGCTGCTGATCCCGATGATGCGCGACCACGGCTATCCGGTGCCGCGCTCCGCCGGCCTGATCGCGTCGGGCGGCATCATCGCCCCGATCATCCCGCCCAGCATGCCCTTCATCATCTTCGGCGTGACCACCAACACCTCGATCAGCTCGCTGTTCATGGCCGGCATCGTGCCGGGCCTGCTGATGGGGCTGGGCCTGATCGCCGCCTGGATGTTCGTCGTCCGCGACATGACGGTGAAGCTGCAGCCGAAGGCCAGCGGGCGTGAGCGGCTGAAGGCGCTGGCCGACGGCGTCTGGGCGCTTGCCCTGCCGGTCATCATCATCGGGGGCTTGCGCGGCGGCATCTTCACGCCGACCGAGGCCGCGGTGGTCGCCGCCGTCTATTCGCTGTTCGTGGCGCTGTTCATCTACCGGCAGGTGACGCTGCCGCAGCTGGTCCCGCTGCTGGTCCAGGCGGCGCGCACCACCAGCACCGTCATGTTCCTGTGCGCCGCCGCCCTGGTGTCGTCCTACATGGTGACGCTGGCCGACCTGCCGCAGCAGATGACCGAGCTGCTGGCCCCGCTGATGGGCCATCCCAAGATGCTGATGCTGGCCATCGCCGTCCTGCTGCTGGCCGTCGGCACGGTGATGGACCTGACCCCGACCATCCTGGTGCTGGGTCCGGTGCTGACCCCGCTGGCGATCAAGGCCGGCATCGACCCGACCTATTTCGGCGTGATGTTCGTCCTGATCGGCACGCTGGGCCTGATCCATCCGCCGGTCTGCACGGTGCTGAACGTGGTGTGCGGCGTCGCCCGCATCTCGCTGGAAAGCGCCACCAAGGGCATCTGGCCCTTCCTTCTGACCTACATCGTGCTGGTGGGCCTGCTGATCGCCGTGCCGGAGATCGTCACCGCCCCGCTGCACCTGTTCCACTGACGCCTGCCCAAAACCAAAAGCCCAAAACCAACCAAACACCAGACGCCAATCACCAGATGGCAAGGGAGATCGACCCCATGTTCCGCAAACTGCTGCTCGCCACCGGCATCGCCGCCGCCCTGCTCGCCCCGGTCGCCGCTTCGGCGCAGGACGTGAAGACCCGTATCATCCGCTTCGGCTACGGCCTGTCGGAAAGCAGCAACCAGGGCCGCGCGGTGAAGTATTTCGCCGAGGAGCTGTCCAAGCGCAGCGGCGGCAAGCTGAAGGTCAAGGGCTTCGGCGACGCCAGCCTGGGCAGCGACATCCAGATGCAGAACGCCCTGATCGGCGGCGCGCAGGAGATGATGGTCGGCTCCACCGCCACCCTCGTCGGCATCGTCAAGGATTTCGGCGTCTACGACCTGCCCTTCCTGTTCAACAACGAGAAGGAGGCCGACGCCGTCCTCGACGGCCCGTTCGGCGAGAAGCTGCTGAAGTCGCTGAACGACAAGGGGCTGGTCGGGCTGGTCTATTGGGAGAACGGTTTCCGCAACCTGACCAACAGCAAGCGGCCGATCACCAAGCTGGAGGACATGGGCGGCATCAAGCTGCGCGTGATGCAGAACCCGGTCTACATCGACATGTTCAACCGCTTCGGCGCCAACGCGGTGCCGCTGGCCTTCTCCGAGCTGTTCACCGCGATGGAGACCGGCACGGTCGACGGCCAGGAGAACCCGGTCACCACCATCCAGTCGTCCAAGTTCTATGAAGTGCAGAAGTACCTGACGATCTCGCGCCACGTCTACAGCCCGTGGATCATGCTGGCCAGCAAGCGCTGGTACGACGGCCTGTCGGCCGACGAGAAGAAGATCCTGAGCGAGGCCGCCGCCGCCTCGCGCGATTTCGAGCGCAAGGACAGCCGCGAGGCTTCGGCCCAGAGCATGGCCTACCTGAAGGAAAAGGGCATGCAGATCAACGAGCTGAGCCCGGCCGAGCTGGAGCGCATGCGCGAGATGGTCAAGCCCGCCTTCGACAAGTACGCCGCCGACGGCGGTGCCGACGTGCTGAAGGACCTGCAGGGCGCCATCGCCGCCGCCCGCAAGTAACCGCGGCGACGCGGGTTTGCGAGGATGACGGGGGCGGACCGGATCAACCGGTCCGCCCCTTTTCTTTTGCGGCTGTCCGGTCCGGGTTGCAGAGATTGGAACGATTCGCAAATCGGTCCTTGGATATGGTTTGCGGATGCAGGTCCGAGTTCTTCGGTGGTTTTGAGAACAACTCGCAGTTACTATTGGTTGGACTGATGTATTGATAATTAATTTACTCGAATTTAACAGAATTACGAGACAGTTGCCCTGGGGTGTCGTGCCCTTGTCCGGGTGTGTCGTGGGGACTGTCGATGTTCAAGAAGCTGCCTTTGGTGACCAAGCTGGTGTTGGCGATCGGACTGGTCATGACGATCGGGCTGGGGGCCGGGTCGGTGGTGATCTCCGTCAAGAGCGGGGCGGACACCGACGCGCTGTCCTTCCAGGTCGGGGAGGAGCTGGGCAAGTACCATGCGGCGACGGTCGAGCGCCGGCTGAACGATGCGCTGGACATCAGCCGCCATATGGGCACGACGCTGCTCAGCCTGAAGCGGAGCGGCGTTGCCGACCGCGGCGCGCTGAACGACTGGCTGAAAAGCCTGCTGGAGGCCAACACCGGCCTGATCGGCGTCTGGGTCGGCATGGAGCCGAACGCGCTGGACGGCAAGGATTCCACCTTCGCCAACACCCCCGGCACCGATGCCAGCGGCCGCTTCATCCCCTATTGGAACCGCGGCGGCGGCAAGGTCCAGCTGGAATCGCTGGTCGGCTATGACGATCCCGGCCCGGACGGCCTCTATTACCAGCAGGCCAAGCGCACCGGCAAGGAGGTGATCGTTGAGCCCTACAGCTATGTCGTCGCCGGCAAGACCGTGCTGATGGTGTCGCTGGCGGTGCCGATCCTCGACAACGGCAAGTTCATCGGCGTCGCCGGTGTCGACATCGCCACCGACGTCATCTGGGACGAGCTGAAGACGGCCAGGCCGTTCGAGACCGGGTCGGTGTTCCTGATCTCCAATGCCGGCGCCTGGGCGGCCTACAGCAACCCCGACCATCTGGGCAAGCCGATCCTGGAAACCAATCCCCGGCTGAAGGACGCGATGCCCGCCGTCCGCGAAGGCCGGCCCTTCGCCCATTTCTCGGTGTCGGCCAGCCTTGGCTCCGAGGTGAAGCAGCTGTTCCGGCCGGTCGCCATCGGCAACACCGGCACGCCCTGGTCGATTTTGGTCAACCTGCCGCTCAACAAGGTCGAGGTGCCGAAGCAGGAGCTGCGGACCTTCATCGCGGTGGGGGCGGTGCTGCTGACCGTGGCACTTCTGGTTGCGCTGTGGCTGACCAGCCGGGTCGTGGTCGGCCAGCCGCTGCGCCGGATCATCGCCACCATCCAGGCGCTGACCGCCGGCCGGCGCGACGTGGAGGTGACCGACCGCGACCGCGCCGACGAGATCGGCTCCATCAACACGGCGCTCCAGCTGTTCAAGGAGAATGCCGGCCGCGTCGCCGAGATGGAGGAGCAGCGCCGCCTGGACGAGCAGCGCGCCGCCGAGCAGCGCAAGCAGGATCTGGCCCGGCTGGCCCAGCGCTTCGAGGGGTCGGTCGGCGACGTGGTCGCCAGCGTCGCCAGGCAGGCCGAGGCGATCCGCACCGATTCCGAAGGGCTGTCGGCCATCGCCGAGCAGACCAACGCCCAGGCTTCCGCCGTCGCCAGCGCCGCCGACGTCGCCAGCGGCAACGTGCAGACGGTGGCCGCCGCGGCGGAGGAGCTGGCGCACTCCATCGAGGAGATCAACCAGCGCATCGCCGCCTCGTCGCGCATGGCGAATGACGCGGTGGGCGAGGTCGAGAAGACCAACGGCACGGTGGCCGGTCTGGCCCAAGCCGCGCAGAAGATCGGCGACGTGGTGAACCTGATCCAGTCCATCGCCGGCCAGACCAACCTCCTGGCGCTGAACGCCACCATCGAGGCGGCGCGGGCGGGCGAGGCCGGCAAGGGCTTCGCCGTCGTGGCGCAGGAGGTCAAGAACCTCGCCAGCCAGACCGCCAAGGCGACGGAGGAGATCGCTGCGCAGATCGCCGAGATCCAGTCGGTCAGCGGCAGCGCCGTCGGCGCCATCCAGGCCATCGGCCGCACCATCCTGGGCATCAGCGAGACGGTCACCGCCGTCGCTGCCGCCGCCGAGGAGCAGGGGGCGGCGACGCGCGAGATCAGCCGCAACGTCCAGCAGGCCGCCAGCGGCACCCGCGAGGTGTCGACCAACATCGAAGGCGTGACCCGCGCCGCCAGCGAAACCGGCAGCATGGCCGCCCAGGCCCGCGGGGCCGCCGACACGCTGTCGCACCAGTCGGCGCAGCTGCGCGGCGAGGTGCAGCGCTTCGTGGCGACGATCCGCGAGGCGTGACGGGGGCGGAGAGCCGCCGGTTGGCGGCTCCCTCCTTTTCAGCAGTCCCCCCGCTCAGCAGTCGAAGAAGACGGTTTCCCCGTCGCCCTGGATGCGGATGTCGAAGCGGTAGACCACGCCGCCGGGCGTCTCGGCGCGCGTCGCGATCAGGGTGTCGCGGCGGTCGGCCGGGACGCTCGCCAGCACCGGGTCGGCCTCGTTCGCCGCGGTCTCGTCGGAGAAATGCAGGCGGGTGAAGGCGTGGCTCAGCATGCCGCGGGCGAACACCGTCACCGCGATGTGCGGGGCGTGGCCGGGGTCGCAGGCGCCGGGCTTCACCGTGTCGAAGACATAACGGCCGGCGTCGTCGGTGCCGCAGCGGCCGAAGCCGGCGGCGCCGGGGGCGTGCCTGCCGTCGGCGCCGGCCTGCCAGATCTCCACCACGCAGTCGCGGATCGGCGCGCCCTGGCCGTCATAGACCACGCCCTCGATGCGGATGTGCTCTCCGGCCATGTCGGGGGCGGCCAGCCGGTTGGTCGCCAGCGGGCGGCGGCCGTAGAGTTCCGGCGTCCAGGCATAGGCGAAATAGGGGCCGACGGTCTGGGACGGGGTCTGTTTCAAGCTCTGGCTCATGACGGTCAGCCCTCCATCGGCGTGGCGTGGCGTCCGCGCAGGACGATGTCGAACTCATAGCCGAGCGCCCACACCGGCTCGGTCACGTCGATGGAGAAGCGGGAGACCAGCAGCTCGCGCGCCCCCTCCGGCACCCCGTTGTAGATGGGGTCGAGCGGCAGAAGCGGGTCGCCCGGGAAATACATCTGGGTGACCAGACGGGTCAGGAAGGACGGCCCGAACAGCGAGAAATGGATGTGCGCCGGCCGCCACGCATTGTGGTGATTGCCCCAGGGATAGGCGCCGGGCTTGATCGTGGTGAAGCGGTAGCGGCCGTCGGCGTCGGTGAGGCAGCGGCCGGCCCCGAAGAAGTTGGGGTCGAGCGGCGCGTCATGCTGGTCCCAGCGGTGGACGTAGCGGCCGCAGGCGTTGGCCTGCCAGATCTCCAGCAACGTGTGCGGCACCGGCCGGCCGTTCTCGTCCAGCACGCGGCCGGTGACGATCATGCGCTCGCCGATCGGCTCGCCGTTGACGCGGCCGTTCCTGGTCAGGTCGTGGTCGAGCGGATCGAGGCTGTCATGGCCGAACACCGGGCCGGTGCGCACCGACAGCCCCTGCTTCATCGGAATCAGCGGCTTGGACGGCGAGCGCAGCACCGTCGATTTGTAGAGCGGCGACAGGTAGGGCGGGTGTTGCGCCCAATCGCGGGGGCTGAAATCGCCTTCAGCCTCGTGAACAGCAGTGTCCATCGCGGGTGTCCCTCCTTGGGAGCGGTCAGCTTTGCCGACCTTGTGTGTTCTTATGGCCAGGTGTGTTCTTGTGATCGTCCAGCACGCGGTCGATGAAGTGGGAGGCCGCGCCGGTGTAGCGCAGCGGGTCGAACAGCCGGTCGAGGCCGTCCGCGCCCAGCGCCTGCATCACCTCCCCGTCCTCGGCCAGCACGTCGCGCAGCGGACGGGCGTCGGCTGCGGCGCGGCGGCTGGCCTCGGCGACGCGGGAATGGGCGGCCATGCGGCCCATGCGGTCGCCCAGCGCCATGGTGACGGCTTCGGCCAGGATCAGGCCGCGGGTCAGGTCGAGGTTGGCGCGCATGCGCTCCTCATCGACGGTCAGGCCGGCGATTGTCTCGCGGGCATGGCGGGCGGCACCGGCGACGAGGCGGCAGAGGTCGGGCAGCGCCTGCCACTCGGCATGCCAGCCGCCGAGACCGCGCTCATGCTCCTGCACCTGCGCCGCCAGCAGCCCGCCGACCAGGGCGGGGGCGCGGATGGCGGTGGAGAGCAGGACGGCGCAGGACACCGGGTTGCGCTTGTGCGGCATGGTGGAGGAGCCGCCGCGGCCGGGGGCGCTGGGCTCGAAGGCTTCGGCGACCTCCATCTGCATCATCAGCGAGATGTCGCGGCCGAGCGTGCCCAGCGTGCCGGCGAGGATGCCGAGCGCGGAGGCCAGTTCGGCGATGCGGTCGCGGCTGGCGTGCCAGGGCAGGGCGGGCAGGGGGAGGTCCAGCTCCTTCGCCAGGGCCTCCGCCACCGCCGGGCCGGCGTCGCCGAGTGCCGCCAGCGTGCCGGCGGCGCCGCCGAATTGCAGGGCGAGGCGCTTACTGGCGGCGGCGATGCGCTGGCGGTCGCGGCCGAGCGCGTCGAGCCAGCCGGCGGCCTTCAGGCCAAAAGTCGTCGGCAGGGCGTGCTGAAGCCAGGTGCGGGCGACCATCGGCGTCGTGCGGTGGCGCTCGGCGAGATCGGCGAGGCCATCGGCGAGCGCCGCCAGATCGGCGTCGAGCCCGTCGAGGAAGCGGCGCAGCTGAAGCATCAGGCCGCTGTCCATCGCGTCCTGGCTGGTGGCGCCCCAATGGACGTAGCGCGACGCCTCTTCGTCGGCGGCCTTCACGGTGGCGGTCAGGTGTTTGACCAGGGGGATGGCGGTGTTGCCGGCCAGCGCCGCCTCCGCTCCCAGCGCGGTCAGGTCGTAGAGGCCGGCCCTGCACGCCGCCTCGATGGCCGGGACGGTGCGCGAGGGGATGATGCCGACCGCCGCCTCCGCCCGCGCCAGCGCCGCCTCGAAATCCAGCATGCCTTGCAGCCTTGCCGAGGGGGAGAAGGCGTCGGCCGCCGCGTCACTGGTGAAGAGCGGGTCGAGGAGTGGGTCGGCGTGGATGGTGGTCATGCTGCTCACCCCTTCTTCGCGTCTTCCTCGTCCATCTCGGCATAGACGGCGCGGGCGAGCGCAATCGCGTGGTTGGCGGCGGGGATGCCGGCATAGATACCGGCCTGCATCATGATTTCCTTCACCTCGTCGCGGGTGACGCCGGTGTTGCGGGTGGCGCGGATGTGCAGCTTCAACTCGCCGTCCTTGCCCAGCGCCGCCAGCATGCCGATGGTCAGCATGCTGCGCGTCCGGATGTCCAGCCCCGGCCGGGTCCAGATCTGGCCCCAGGCGGTCTTGGTGATGAACTCCTGGAAATCGGCGTCGAACCCGGTGGCGCGCTCCAGCGAGCGGTCGACATGGGCGTCGCCGAGGACCGAGCGGCGCACCGCCATGCCGCGGTCGTACAGATCCTTGTCCGTCATGTCACGGTCGGCCATCACAGGTCCCTCAGGAAGCCGTCGATCAGGGCGGCCAGCTCCGCCGGCTTCTCGACGCCGGGGATGTGGGCGGCGCCGGGCAGCAGTTCGAACCGCGCGCCGGGGATGCCGGCCGCCAGCTCGCGGGCGGCGTCGGGCGGGGTCGCCACGTCCTCCGCGCCGCAGATCACCAGGGTGAGGGCTTTGATGCCGGCGTTGGCGGCGCGCAGGTCGGCGTCGCGGATCGCCATGGCGCAGCCGACATAGCCGTCCTCGGGAATGCGGGCGACCATCGCGGCATAGCCGCGGATCTGGTCGGGGTGGTTGTCGCGGAAGCCTTGCGTGAACCAGCGCGCCATCACCCCGTCGGAAATCGCCGTCATGCCGCGGGCGCGGATGGCGGCGATGCGGTCGGTCCAGACCGACGCCGGGCCGATGACGCCGGCGGTGTCGCACAGGATCAGGCCATGCACCCGGCCCGGCGCCTTGACGGCGAGGCGCTGGGCCATCATGCCGCCGATGGACAGGCCGCAGACATGGGCGCGCTTGACGCCGAGCGCGTCGAGCAGGCCGGCGGCATCGTCGGCCAGCACATCCATGCTGTAGCCGGCGTCTTCCGTGACCGGCGTCACCTGGGTCAGGCCATGGCCGCGCATGTCGTAGCGCAGGATGCGGTACCGCTGCGACAGGTGCGGCACCACGGCGTCCCAGATGTGGAAGCTGGTGCCGATGGAGTTGGCGAACAGCAGCACCGGCGCGTCGGCCGGGCCGGTCAGGTCGTAATGCTGGGTGATGCCGGCGGCTTCGATGAAGGGCATGGAGACTGCCTTCGCTTGTTGTGGTGCGGGCACAGTTGCAGCCCGAGGCTACACCCGCTCGATCATCACCGCGATCCCCTGGCCGACGCCGATGCACATGGTGCAGAGCGCCGTCCGGCCGCCGGTTTGTTCGAGCTGGTAAAGCGCGGTGGTCGACAAGCGGGCGCCGCTCATGCCGAGCGGATGGCCGAGCGCGATGCCGCCGCCGTTCGGGTTCACATGCGCCGCGTCGTCCGGCAGGCCAAGCTCCCGCAGGACGGCCAGCGCCTGGGCGGCGAAGGCCTCGTTCAGCTCGATCAGGTCGATGCCGCCGATGGTCCGGCCGAGCCGCTCCAGCAGCTTGCGGGTGGCCGGGACCGGGCCGATGCCCATGACGCGCGGCGGCACGCCGGCGGTGGCGCCGCCGAGGATGCGGGCTCGCGGGGTCAGGCCGTAACGCTTCACCGCCGCTTCGGAGGCCACCAGCAGGGCGGCGGCGCCGTCATTGACGCCCGACGCGTTGCCGGCGGTGACCGTGCCGCCGGGGCGGACGATGGGCTTCAGCGCCGACAGCGCCTCGACGGTGGTGGCGCGGGGGTGTTCGTCGGTCGTCACCACCGTCTCGCCCTTGCGGGTGCGGATGGTGACGGGGACGATCTCGCGGGCCAGGCTGCCGTCGGCGATGGCGCGGGCGGCGCGCTCCTGGCTGCGCAGCGCGAAGGCGTCCTGGTCGGCGCGGGCGATCTTCCAGTCGTCGGCGACATTCTCCGCCGTCTCCGGCATCGAATCGGTGCCGTAGGCCGCCTTCATCGCCGGGTTGACGAAGCGCCAGCCGATGGTGGTGTCGAAAATCTCGGCCTGCCGCGAGAAGGGGGCGTCGGACTTGCCCATGACGAAGGGGGCGCGGCTCATGCTCTCCACCCCGCCGGCGATCATCAGATCGGCCTCGCCCGCGCGGATGGCGCGGGCGGCGGTGGCGAGCGCGTCGAGGCCGGAGCCGCAGAGCCGGTTCATCGTCGTGCCCGGCACCGCGTCGGGCAATCCCGCCAGCAGCGCCGACATGCGGGCGACGTTGCGGTTGTCCTCGCCGGCCTGATTGGCGCAGCCATAGATCACGTCGTCCACCGCAGCCCAGTCGACCGAGGGGTTGCGCTGCATCAGGGCGCGGATCGGCACGGCGCCGAGATCGTCGGCGCGCACCGACGACAGGGCTCCGGCATAGCGGCCGATGGGGGTGCGGATGGCGTCGCAGATATAGGCGTCACGCATGATGTCATCCTTCTCCGCCGACCTGACCATGGGCGGCGGCGGTGCGGGCGTGCAGGTCGCGCAGCGCCGCCAGGGTTGCGGCGTCCGGGATGTCGGTGGTCTTCAGGTCGGGCGAAATCTTCAGGTCCCAGCCGGTGGCCGCCTTGACCTGCTCCACCGTCACGCCGGGATGGATGCCGGTCAGGGTCAGCTCCTTGGTCACCGGGTCGGGTGTGAGGATGCCGAGGTCGGTGATCACCGCGGTCGGCCCGGCGCCGGGGATGCCGGCCCTGGCCCGCGCATCCCCGCCGTCGAGATAGCCCGCCGAGGTGACGAAGGGCAGCTTGGCGACGAAGGCCTTGGGGCTCTGCTTGAGGACGATGAACACCTCCTTGGCCTGGGAGGCGATCTCCGGCGCGCCGCCGGCACCGGGCAGCCGCACCTTGGGCGCGTCATAGGGGCCGATGACGGTGGTGTTGATGTTGGCGAAGCGGTCGACCTGCGCGGCGCCGAGGAAGCCGACGTCGATCCGCCCGCCCTGCAGCCAGTAGCGGAAGATCTCCGGCGTGCCGACCACAGTGTCGGCGGTCAGCGCGAGGTCGCCGTCGCCGATCGACAGCGGCAGCACCGTCGGCTTGGCGCCGATCGGCCCCGATTCATAGATCAGCACGACGTCCGGCGCATGGGTCAGCCGGGCGAGGTTGGCGGCGGTCGAGGGCAGGCCGATGCCGACGAAGCAGACGGTGCCGTCCTTCAGCAGGCGGCTGGCCGCCACCGTCATGATCTCGGTCGCGGTGAAGTCGAGAGTTTCGGAGCCCATCACGCAACCTCATTCATGATCTGGGCCATGCTTTCGGCCAGCACGCGGCGGAAGCCGGCGAAATCGTCGGTGGCCAGCACATGGCGCTGCATCCAGGCCTGGAAGCCGTCGCGCGAGCGGGCGATGGGGTCCCAGGCCTTGTAGAAGCGGTTGTCGCGCTCCGAATAGCCCTGCGCGTAGGACGGATAGGCGCCGCCGGGAACAGGACAGACGGCCGACAGCGCCCAGTAGGGCAGCACGCAGGCATTGGGCGGGGCGTCCAGGTCGTCGACGATCTCCTCCACCGTGACGATGGAGCGCCTGGCGGCCAGCACGGCCTCCTTCTGGACGCCGAGGATGCCCCAGAGCAGCACATTGCCGCGGCGGTCGGCCTTCTGGGCGTGGATCACCGTCACGTCCGGCCGGACCGACGGGATGGCAGCCAGCTTTTCGCCGGTGAAGGGGCACTCGATGAAGCGGATGTTCGGGTTGACCTTCGGCAGGTCTGAGCCGGTGTAGCCGCGCAGCAGGGCGAAGGGCAGGTTGGAGGCACCGGCGACATAGGCGTTCGCCATGCCGGCGTGGCTGTGCTCCTCGATCTCCAGCCTGTGCGGCCAGCCCTGCTCGACCGCATCGCGGAAGCGGTGGAGGGAGCCGACGCCGGGGTTGCCGCCCCAGGAGAAGATCAGCTTCGCGGCACAGCCCATGCCGATCAGCTGGTCGTAGATCAGGTCCGGCGTCATGCGCACCAGCGTCAGGTCGCGCCGGCCCTGCCGGACGATCTCATGCCCGGCGGCATGGGGGATCAGGTGGGTGAATCCTTCCAGGGCGACCGTGTCGCCGTCGTGCACGAGGCTCGCCACCGCCTCGCGCAGGGGCGTGATCTTCGCCATATGACCTCCCGGATGTGCGAAAATCGCACGAACATTCGTCGTTACGCACAGAGTGGCGAGCGGTGCGCCGCAGTGTCAAGGGCGAAAAAAGCATTATATGTGCGATCATCGCCCATATTGCGGCGCAACATGAGAGTTATATGGTCTGTGGAATGAGTTTCCTGATAAAAATTGATATTTATCAATTGGTTGTTCTAAGCGCCAATTTTGTGCGATTATAGAACATAATATCAAATATCGCACTTGACGGTTCGGTCCTCCCTCAGTACGGTGGACGGAACAGTCAATGACCGGAATGGCGAATTCCGGCGCCGGCATATGGTCACATGTGGGAGGGACAATGACGAGGACTCTGCGCAACGCGCTGTTGGGCAACGCGCTGCTGGGTGCGGCGTTCGGTCTGGCGCTGGCGGCCGGTCCGGCCGGTGCCGCCACCATCAAGGTCGGTGTCGTGGCTCCCTTTTCCGGGCCGTTCGGCGTGGTGGGCAAGAGCTTCAAGGAAGCCATCGAGGTCTATCAGGCCGAGCACGGCAAGACCGTCGGCAACGACACGGTGGAGTTCATCTACAAGGATCTCGACCAGGCGAACCCGGCGCAGAGCAAGGCACTGTCGCAGGAACTGATCGTCAAGGAGAAGGTGTCCTTCCTCGCCGGCTATTTCTTCACGCCGGATGCGCTGGCGGTCGCCCCGCTGATCGACGAGGCGAACATCCCCTGCGTGATCTTCAACGCCGCGACCTCCGCCATCACGGAGAAGTCGCCGCGCTATGTCCGCACCTCCTTCACGCTGTGGCAGAACACGGTGCCGCTGGCCGAACACATGGCCAAGCAGGGCGTCCGGAAGGCGATCTCGGCGGTCAGCGACTACGGTCCCGGCATCGACGGCGAGGCCGCCTTCAAGTCCACCTTCGAGAAGAACGGCGGCACGGTGGTGGACACCATCCGCATGCCGCTGAAGTCCACCGACTTCGCCCCCTTCATGCAGCGGATCAAGGATTCGGGCGCAGAGGCGGTCTATGCCTTCCTGCCCGCCGGCCCGACGACGCTGGCCTTCGCCAAGGCCTTCAACGACACCGGTCTGAAGGCGGCGGGCATCAAGTTCTTCGGCCCCGGCGACCTGACCCAAGAACCGGACCTGCCGGCGCTGGGCGAGGCGGCGATGGGCATCACCACCAGCTTCAACTACAGCCGCGCCCATGACTCGGCGATGAACAAGGCCTTCGTCGCCAAGCACAAGGAGATGTTCGGCTCCTACGACAGCGTCACCTTCACCTCGGTCGGCGCCTATGACGGCACGCACGTCATCTATCAGATGATCAAGAACAGCGGCGGCAAGATCGACGGCGCCAAGGCGGTGGAGTCGGTGAAGGGCATGAGCTGGGAAAGCCCGCGCGGCCCCCTGACCATCGATCCCGACAGCCGCCATGTCACCCAGACGATCTATCTGCGCACCGTCGAGATGGTCGACGGCAAATTGGAGAATGTCGAGAAGCAGTCGTTCCCGAAGCAGCCGGACTATGGGTACAAGTTGGCGAAGTGAGGGGAAGTGCCCCTCTCCCGTCCCTGTAGAAGTCCCCTCTCTCCCCCGCTCACGCGCAAACTTCGTTTGCGCTGACGCGACAGGCGGACCTCCGGTCCGCCGAAAGTGGGGAGAGGGTTAGGGGGACGCGTGGCAGGATTTTCGGGTAAGGCACGCGATGCTTCCCCCTCACCCCGACCCTCTCCCCGGGGGGAGAGGGGGATGGGGAGGTGGAGAGACATCATGGAAACCATGTTCGGGATCGCCGTCGACGGGGTCGCCTACGGCATGATCCTCTTCATCATCTCCGTCGGGCTGTCGGTGACGCTGGGGCTGATGCGGGTGGTCAATCTGGCGCATGGCGCCTTCGCCATGGTCGGCGGCTATGTCGCTTCCTATGCCGCACAGAGCGCCGGGCTGCCCTATGGGCTGGCGCTGGTGGTGGCGGTGGCGCTGACCGTGCTGGCGACGCTGCCGCTGGAACGGCTGCTGTACCGGCGCATCTACGGCTCGGCCAACGAACTGGCGCAGGTGCTGCTGACCATCGGGCTGACCTTCGTCATCGTCGCCGGCATCAATTACCTGTTCGGCCCGACGCTGAAGCGCATTCCGCTGCCGGACCTGCTGACCGGCACGGTGCAACTGGGGCCGAAGTCGATCCCGACCCACCGCGCCTTCGTCATCGGCGCCGGGGCGGCCACCCTGCTGGGGCTGTGGTGGCTGCTGGAGCGCACCGATTTCGGCATCCGGCTGCGCGCGGCGGTCGACGATCCCGCCATGGCGGCGGCGCTGGGCATCCGGACCGAACGGCTCTATCTGGCGACCTTCGCGCTCGGCACCGGACTGGCGGCGCTGGGCGGGGTGCTGGGGGCCGAACTGCTGCCGCTGGAGCCCTATTACGCCATCCGCTACATCGTGCTGTTCCTGGCGGTGGTGGCGGTGGGCGGGGCGGGCAGCATCTTCGGCTCGGCGGCGGCGGCGCTGGCGCTGGGCATCGTCGACACCGCCGGCAAATACCTGATCCCGAATTTCGGCGAATTCTTCTTCTACGCCGCCCTGATCCTGATCCTGTTCCGCTGGCCCCACGGCTTCTTCAAAGGGAGGACGGCATGACGAGCGTCGCCGAGCGCGACGGAAAGGCCGGCCAGTCGATCCGACCCGTTCCGCTTGGCAAGCGGCGCGATCTCGGCTGGATCGGCATTCCGCTGGTCGCATTGGCCGGGCTGGCCGCCTTCTGGCTGCTGCCGGACGATCTGGCGCTGCTGACCCGCATCGCCGCCTCGGCGCTGTTCGTGCTGTCGCTCGACCTCGTGCTCGGCTATGGCGGGATCGCCACGCTGGGGCAGGCGGCGATGTTCGGCACCGGCGCCTATGCCGCCGGCATCGTCGCGGTCAACTGGAACAACGACCCCTTCGTCATGCTGGCGGCCGGCGGGCTGGCCGGCGGGCTGGTCGCGCTGGCGACCGGCGCCCTGATCCTGCATGCGCGCGGGCTGACCCTGCTGATGCTGACCATCGCGGTCGGGCAGATCGTGCAGGAGGTCGCCAACAAGGCACGCGACTGGACCGGCGGCAGCGACGGGCTGTCGGGCATCGACCCGGCTCCGGTGCTGGGGCTGTTCCGCTTCGACATGTTCGGCCGCACCTCCTACCTGTTCGCGCTGGCGGTGCTGGTGGTCGGGCTGGTGGTGGCGCGGCGGATCGTGCGCTCGCCCTTCGGGCTGGCCTGCCGCGGCGTGAAGGAGGATCCCTTGCGGATCTCCGCCATCGGCGGGTCGCCGAAATCCTATCTGGTGGCGCTCTATGGCGTGGCCGGGGTGTTCGCCGGGGTGGCCGGCGCCCTGACCGCGGTGACCAGCGGCATCGTCGGGCTGGACAGCGCTGGCTTCCCCTGGTCGGCGGAGGCGCTGGTGATGCTGGTGCTGGGCGGCACCGGGCGGCTCTATGGCGCGGTGATCGGCACGGCGGCCTTCATGGGCATCCACCACATCCTGGCGGCCAGCGACCCCTTCCATTGGATGGGCTTCATCGGCCTGTTCCTGATCGGCATCGTCCTGTTCCTGCCCGGCGGCATCGCGTCCGGCTTGGAGCGGCTGGGCGGGCTGCTGCGCGGAAAGGGAGGCGGGGCATGACGAAGCTTCTTGAGGTCGAGGGGCTGTCCAAGAATTTCGGCGGGCTCCAGGTGTCGTCCGACATCACCATGACGCTGAATGCCGGCGACCGCTGCGCCCTGATCGGGCCGAACGGAGCGGGCAAGACGACCTTCGTCAACCTCGTCACCGGGGTGATCCCGCCCAGCGCCGGCACCATCCGGCTGGACGGCCGCGACATCACGAAGCTGTCGGCGGCGGAGCGGGTGCGGCTGGGGCTGATCCGCAGCTTTCAGGTCGCGCGGCTGTTCAAGTCGATGACGGTGCGCGAGCATCTGGAACTGGCCGTCCTCCAGCGCGACCGCCGCACCTTCCGCCTGTTCGCCAGCGTCGCCAAGGTGGCCGGGCTGGCCGACGAGGTGGCGGGGCTGCTCGATGCCATGGGGCTGACCCATGCGGCGCACACGGCGGTCGGCTCGCTGGCCTACGGGCAGCAGCGGCTTCTGGAGATCGCGCTGGCGCTCGCCATGAAGCCGAAGGTGCTGATCCTCGACGAGCCGGCGGCCGGCGTGCCCCATTCGGAAAGCCAGCGCATCCTCGACGCCATCGACCGGCTGCCCAAGGATCTGGCGGTGCTGATGATCGAGCACGACATGGATCTGGTGTTCCGCTTCGCGAAGACCATCGTCGTGCTGGCGCAGGGGCGGCTGCTGTGCAGCGGCACCGCCAAGGAGATCGTCGCCGACCCTCGCGTGCGCGAGGTCTATCTGGGGAGCCGGGCCCATGCCCACTGAACCGCGTGGCGCTTTCGAGGTCGCGGATCTGCGCGCCGGCTACGGCAAGACGCTGATCCTCGACGGCGTGTCGCTGGCCGTGCCGGCGGGCGGGCGGCTTGCCCTGCTCGGCCGCAACGGGGTGGGCAAGACGACGACGCTGGCGACGCTGGTCGGCCAAACCACCCGCCATGGCGGCAGCATCCGGCTGGACGGGGTCGAACTGGGGGCGATGAGCAGTTCGGCGCGGGCGGCGGCGGGGCTCGGCTATGTGCCGCAGACGCGCGACATCTTCAAATCGCTGACGGTGGAGGAGAACCTCGTCACCGGGCTGAAGGGGCGGCCGCGCTCGGCGCTGGAGGAGGCGTACGAGCTGTTCCCCCGGCTGGCCGAGCGGCGGCGCAACGGCGGCGGCGAGCTGTCGGGCGGCGAGCAGCAGATGCTGTCGGTCGCCCGCGCGCTTCTCGGCAAGCCGACGGTGCTGCTGCTGGACGAGCCGCTGGAGGGGCTGGCCCCGGTGATCTGCGACACACTGATGGCGGCGCTGTCGAGGCTCGACATGACCATCCTGCTGGTGGAACAGCAGGTCGACCGCGCGCTGGACTTCGCCGACCGCGTGGTCTTCCTCGACCGCGGCCGGGTGGTGCATGCCGGGCCGGCGGCGCAGGCGAAGGCCGATCCGGCGCTGCTGGAGCGGCATCTGGGCGTGGCGCTGGCGGCGTAGGGAGCGCCTCTACCGGAACGGCGGCGCGTAGAGCAGCCCGCCCTGGGTCCAGGGCTTGTTCATTCCGCGGTCCATGCCGTAGGGGACGCCGAGGTTGCGGTCGAAGATCTCGCCGTAGTTCCCCACCTGGGCCAGCACCTGCAAGGCCCAGTCGTCGGGCAGTCCGAGGGTGCGGGAGACGCTGCCGGCGTGGCCCAGCATGCGGTGCAGCTCGGGATCGTCGGGGATGCGCCCGGCCTGAACGTCGGCCGAGGTGACGCCCTTGGCGTCGGCCAGCACGATGGCGTGGAGTACCCAGCGGGTGATGTCGTACCAGTTGCGGTCGCCACGCGCGATGTAGGGCGTCAGCGGCTCGCGCGAGATCACGTCGGGGTAGATGTGGATGCCCATCCCCGCCTGGCGGTAGCCGGCCAGCGAGGTCACCAGCACCGTGCGGTCGGTGGTCAGCAGGTCGCATTCATGGGCGAGGAAGGCCTGCAACGCCTCGTCCAGCGTCTGGAAGGTGCGGATCGTCCAGGGCAGGTCCGACTTGCGGATATGGTCCTCCAGATTGCGGACCGTGGTGGTGGCGGTCTTGACGCAGACGGTGCGGACGCCCAGCCGGTCGAGCGGCGGCGGCGGTGTGCCGTCCGAGTGGATGGCGAAGCCCTGGCCGTCATGCAGCAGCGGCATCAGGAACTCGATGTCGTGCGACAGCTCGCGGCTGAAGGTCCAGGTCGTGGTGGTCAGCGCCACATCGACCTCGTGCTTCTCCACCGCCTGGAATTCCTGCGGCTTTTCCGGCAGGCGGACGACGCGGACCGCCTGGGCGTTGCCGAGCGTCGCCGCGGCGAAGACCCGGCAGACATCGACCAGGAAACCGTCGAGATGCCCCTGCGGGTCGGAAAAGGAGATGCCGCTGACGCCGCTGCGCAGGCCGCAGATCAGGAAGCCGCGGCCATGGATGCGCTCCAGCGTGTCGCCGTCCTCGGCATAAGCCGGCGAGGCCGATACCATCGCCAGCAGCACAAGCAACACCAGCCGCATCCCGACACCCATTCTCCTGACCTGTCCCGTCCGCCGTGCGCCGGCGGCGGGCGGGATCAGGCCGCCTGCCCGGCGCGCAGCGTGCCGAGCAGACTATGCAGCGAAGCGGCTTCCTCGGCCAGCGTGTTCGCCGTTTCGGTCAGCGAGGCGGCGATGTCGCCGGTGCGGGCGGCCTGGGCGCTGACGCCGTCGATCAGGCTCGCCACCTCGCCGGTGTTGCCGGCGATCACGCCGACGCGGTTGCGGATGTCGGTGGAGGAGTCGGTCTGGCGCGCCACCGCGCCGCCGATCAGCTCCTGTACCTCGCTGATGCGCTCGACCGAGCCGGAGATGCGGGCGAAGGTGCCGACGGTGTTCTGGATGCTGCCGTTGATGGCGCTGACCGAGCTGGCGATCTGCACGGTGGCGTTCGCCGTCTCCTCAGCCAGCTTCTTCACCTCCGCCGCCACCACGGCGAAGCCGCGGCCCGCCACGCCGGCCGCCGCCGCCTCGATGGTGGCGTTCAGTGCCAAAAGCTTGGTCTGGTGGGCGATGCCGGTGATGACGTCGACGATGCGGCGGATCTGCTCGGTGTTCTCGCCCAGCTGGCCGACCACCTCGCGGGCGGCGGTCAGCTCGCCCAGCGTGGCGCCGACAACGCCGGCCGCCTCGCTCGTCAGGCTGGAGACGGTGCCGATGGTGTCCATCAACGTGCCGGCGCTGTCGTTGCAGGTGTTGGCGTTGCGGTTGCTCTCGGCGACGAAGCTGCCGGCGCTGACCGTGCTGTCGATGGTGCCGGACGATTCGCGGCGCAGCGCGTCGGCCAGCTCGCGCAGCTGGCCCGACTGGGTGGCGACGCCCGACGCCACCTGATGCACATCCTCCATCAGCTGGCGGGCCAGCGCGGCGGAGCGCATCTGCTCGGTCACGTCGGTCCAGGACAGCGTCTTGCCCAGCACGTTGCCCTGGTCGTCGAAGACGGTGTCGACATGGGCCTCCACCGTCGTCTCGTCCACGGTCAGGGTGCGGCGCGGGATCGGCGGGCGGGCGGGGTCGGTGCAGGCGGCGGTGAAGTCCGGCCCCTGGGCCAGCAGGTCGGGGCCGGCCGGATCGATGCCGTGCGCCTCGCAGAAGGTCCGGGCGGCGGGATTGACGAACCCTACCTGACCGTCGGTGCGCAGGAGGGCGGTGGGCACCGGGCTGCTGTCGACCATCCGCTTCATCAGCAGCACCTGCTCGACGCTGCCGCGCAGGCGGCGCAGGGCGGCGGCCATCACCGCCAGCTCGTCGCGGCCGGTGCGGGGAACCTCGATGGACAGGTCGCCGGCGGCGATCTGCTCCATGGCGCGGGCGAACTTGCGCAGGTTGGCGATGACGGCGACGCGCAGAAGCAGGGCGGCGGCGATGGCGACGGCCAGCGCGAATGCGGCGACCATCTTGAGGGCGTCGTTGCGCAGGGCCTCCGTCGCGCCGACGAATTCCGACACGTCGCGCGAGATCTCCGCCGTCGCCCAGGGCAAACCGCCGTCGCCGCCGAGCGACACGGTGGTGGTGGAGAGCTGTGCATGGGCCGACGGCTCGCCGCCCTTGGCCTCGAACAGCATCCCGCCCTTGGCGTCGGTGATGCGGATGTCGGCGTCCAGCACCGCGCCCAGGTTGGACAGGGCGGGCAGGGGATCGGTCACCACCTCCAAAAAGCCGAGGACGCGGAAGCCGCCGATGGGGACGATCATGCTGAACAGCGGCCGGCCCTGGCCGTCGCGCCACAGCAGGCTGGCCGGACGGCGCTTGTCGGCGATGTCGCGGGTCTTCAGCGCCTCGAACAGCGGGGCGACGGTGGCGACGCTGTCCTGCTCCCCGCCGGTGGCGGCGATGCGCGCCATGTCGGCGTCGAACACGGCGACCGAGACCAGCCGCACCTCGCGGTCGACCACCACGGGCCGCGCGTTGATGTTCTTCAGCGCCAGCATCGTCTTGGCCGGGTCCTTCTGGTTGATGCTGTCGACCAGGAAGGCGTCGCGGCTCCATTCGTTGGCATGGCCCTGGAGCCAGTCCGTGTAGTTTTTGCGGATGCGGTCGTTGGCAAGCACCCGCAGGGTGGCCGCCGCGCTGCTGTTGAAGGTGGTCAGCGCGAAGTCGGTGTAACGCTGCGACACCCAGGCCTGGCTGGCGATCAGCACCGCCACCAGCACGCCCACCACCGACACCATGGCGCGGCGCAGGGTCCAGAAGCGGTGGCGCGCACCGCCATCGTCCAGGGTGCTGCCCGCATTCGTCGAGATCGCCGTCATGCCCAAACCCCCGCCGCCAGTGAACGGTTTCAACGGATTGCTACACGCATATCGTCGCAGGGCCCTTTGAACGGTTTAGCGTTCATTTGTGAACAGTTCGTGTCTTTTCGTTTGCATTTGAGGCAAGTGGCGATGACGGAGCCAAGGAAACAGGCTGGTTTTTCGAGGGGCGGGCGGGATATGACTTTCCCAGGGAGGAATTTCGCAAGATGAAAAGCAACCGGATGTGGTGAATTGACTTCGGAAGAGGCCGGTTGCCTGCGTCGATGCATAAAAAATGGGCCACGGAAGCGTGCGAAAAATTTTCGCGATTTCCGTGGCCCAGGTTGCCGAGCGCGTGGCCGCCGCGAGACTGAGGCGACGGGGGAGTTTGCTCGGGGTTGGCAGAGAGATGCTCTAACCCCCCTCTCCCCCCGGGGAGAGGGTCGGGGTGAGGGGGTGGCATAGGGTGGATTCGGTGGCGAATGGGGAGTGTGCGACCCTTGAAAATTCTCGCCGCGCGACCCCCTCACCCTAACCCTCTCCCCGGGGGCGAGAGGGGATCCTGCCCGGTTCGAAGAACTCCTTACCCATCCTGCGTGACGTCGCCGGCGAACAGGTAGCCCGTGCCGTGGACGGTGACGATCAGCCTCGGGTCCGCCGGATCGGTCTCGATCAGGCGGCGCAGGCGGCGGACCAGGCTGTCGATGGTGCGGTCGGTGGCGTCCGTCTTGCGCCGCGTCGTCGCCGTCAGCAGATAGTCGCGGTTCATCACCCGGCCGGGGTTGCAGACGAAGGTCGACAGCAGCTCGAACTCCGCCCCGGTCAGCCGCACCGGGTTGCCCTGCGGGTCGGTCAGGCGCATGCGGTCCAGCCACAGCGTCCAGCCGGAAAAGCAGCGCCGGCGGTCGTCGCGCTGGTCGCCCGGCGCCTTCAGCCGGCGCAGCAGGTTCCGCACCCTGGCCAGGATCTCGCGCGGCTCGAAGGGCTTCGCGATGTAGTCGTCGGCCCCCATCTCCAGCCCGATGATGCGGTCCAGCTTCTCCGCCCGGCTGCTGACCAGGATGATGCCGATCTCCGACACCGCGCGCAGCTCGCGGGTCAGGGTCAGCCCATCCTGGCGCGGCAGCCGGATGTCGAGCAGCACCACGTCCACCGACGCCGCCGCCAGCAGATCCTTCAGCTCTTCCGCGCTTCGGGCCAGCAGGACGTCGAAGCCCTCATCCGTCAGATAGGACTTCAGCGTCTCGCGCGTCACCGCGTCGTCGTCGGTGATGGCAATGGTCGCCGCCATGACCCTCTTGTCCGCCTCTCAGCGCGTTCTCTGCCTCAATGTTCCAGGATCTGGCCCAGGAACTGGCGGGTGCGCTCGCTTTTCGGGTTTTCGAAGAATTCGGCCGGCGACCCGCTCTCGATGATCGAGCCTTCGGCCATGAAGACAATAGAGTCGGCGACCTGCCGGGCGAAGCCCATTTCGTGGGTGACGCAGACCATGGTCATGCCTTCGCCGGCCAGCTCGGTCATGACGTCCAGCACCTCCTTGACCATTTCGGGGTCGAGCGCCGAGGTCGGCTCGTCGAACAGCATGATCTCGGGCCGCATGCACAGCGCACGGGCGATGGCGACGCGCTGCTGCTGGCCGCCGGACAGCTGGCCGGGGAACTTGTGCGCCTGGTCGGGGATGCGCACCCGCTTCAGGTACATCATGGCGATTTCCTCGATCTCGGACTTCGCCATGCCGCGGACCCAGATCGGGGCCAGCGTCAGGTTCTGGAGCACCGTCAGGTGCGGGAACAGGTTGAAGTTCTGGAACACCATGCCGACCTTGCGGCGGATCTTCTCCACCGCCTTGACGTCGTCGGTCAGCTCGATGCCGTCGACGATGATGTGGCCGGTCTGGTGCGCTTCGAGCCGGTTGATGCAGCGGATCATCGTCGACTTGCCCGAGCCGGAGGGGCCGCAGACGACGACCTTCTCGCCCTTGCCGATGCTGATGCTGACGTCGCGCAGCGCGTGGTAGCTGTTGTACCACTTGCCGACCTTGCGGAGTTCGATGATGGCGTTCTCGGTCATTGCTCGGTCTCCAGAGCCGGTCAGCGGCGGTTGTAGCGGTTGGCCAGACGCTCCAGCCACTGGCTGTAGCGCGACATGCTGAAGCAGAAGATCCAGAACATCAGCCCGGCGAAGACATAGACCTCGGCGAAGTAGGGGCGCCATTCGGGGTCGGTCGTCGCCACGGTGGCGGCGGTCAGCAGGTCGTACAAGCCGACGATGGTGACCAGCGAGGTGTCCTTGAAGGCGCTGATGAACTGGTTGACGATGGGCGGGATGACGATGCGCAGCGCCTGCGGCAGGACGATCAGCATCGTCTTCTGCCAGTAGCTGAGGCCAAGCGCGTCGGCGGCCTCGTACTGGCCCCTGGGGATCGCCTGGAGGCCGCCGCGCACGGCCTCGGCCAGATAGGCGGCGGTGAAGAGCGTCATGCCGGCCAATGCGCGCAGCAGCTTGTCGACCGTGACGCCTTCCGGCAGGAACAGCGGGAACATCACCGACGCCATGAACAGCACGCTGACCAGCGGCACGCCGCGCATCGTCTCGATGAAGCCGACGCAGAAGGTGCGGATGGCGGGCAGCGAGGACTGGCGGCCCAGCGCCAGCAGGATCGACAGCGGGAAGGCGAGAGCGATGGAGAAGACCGACAGCATCAGCGTGATCGGCAGCCCGCCCCAGCGGTCGTTCGGCACATAGGTGAGGCCGGCGACGCCACCCCACATCAGCACGCCCATGCCGACCAGCGTCAGCGCCCAGGCGACGGCCAGCCAGGGCCGCCAGAAGGCGCGCACGCCGCTGGCCCCCAGCATCGCCACGAACAGGGCGCAGGCCAGGAAGGGGCGCCACTGCTCGTCATAGGGATATGTCCCGAAGAAGATCAGCCGGTGCTTGACCACGATCACCGACCAGCAGGCGCCGGCCGCCTCGCGGCAGGCCTCCGACGAACCGGACCAGCTGGCGTTCAGCAGCAGCCAGTTCGCCATCGGCGGCACCACCAACCACAGCAGGAACAGGCAGGCCAGCGTCAGCGCCGTGTTCAGCGGCGTGTTGAACAAATTGTCCTTGGCCCAGCCGAAGGGCTTCAGCGCCGTCATGCCGTTGGCCTGCGGCGGGGCGGAGGCCTGGCTCGGCTCCTCTTCATAAGAGGCGGCCCAGCGGGCGGGGGAGACGGGACCGGTGGGAATGGGGGCCTGATCGGCCGGGGAGTGCTTGCTCATCGGGTCACCAGAGCCACGCGGCGGTTGTACCAGTTCATGAAGCCGGAGATCGCAAGGCTGATGATGAGATAGACGAGCATCATCATCGCCACCGCCTCCACCACCTGACCGGTCTGGTTTGCCGAGGTGTTGGAGACGCTGACCAGATCTGGATAGCCGATGGCGACGGCCAGCGAGCTGTTCTTGGTCAGGTTCAGATACTGGCTGGTCAGCGGCGGCACGATGACGCGCAGCGCCTGCGGCAGGATGACGAGGCGCAGGATCTTGCCCGGCGACAGGCCCAGCGCCAGTGCGGCCTCGGTCTGGCCGTGCGGCACGGCGAGGATGCCGGAGCGCACGATCTCGGCGATGAAGCCGGCGGTGTAGACCGACAGGCCGATCAGCAGCGCGGTGAATTCCGGGGTGACCGACCCGCCGCCCTCGAAATTGAAGCCGGCCAATGCTGGCACGTCGAAGGCCAGCGGGGCGCCGGTGACGATGAAGGCCAGGGCCGGCGGCAGCAGCAGGGCGGCGATGACGGCCGGCAGGGTCGGGAAGGGCTTTCCGGTGGTCTCGCGCCGGCGGCGGCCGTAGCGGACGGCGGCGATGGCGGCGGCGATGCCGGCGACCAGCGCCAGCAGGATCCAGCCATGGCCGGCATGCTCCACCAGGACCGGGAACTTCATGCCGCGGTTGCTGAGGAAGATGCCCGGCAGCACCTCCAGCGCCTCGCGCGGACTGGGGAGCCGGTTCAGGATCGTGTACCAGACCACCAGCTGCAAAAGCAGCGGCACGTTGCGGACCGTCTCGACATACAAGGTGGCGAAGCGGTTCACCATCCAGTTGGACGACAGCCGCCCGATGCCGATCAGCACGCCCAGCACGCTCGCCAGCACGACGCCGGCGGCCGACACCGCCAGCGTGTTCAGCAGGCCGACGACCAGCGCCGTCAGGTAGGTGTCGGAGGCGGAATAGGGCAGCAGGCTCTCGCCGATCTCGAAGCCGGCCTCGCGGTGCAGGAAGCCGAAGCCGGTGGCGACGCCGCGGGTGGCGAGGTTGGTCAGGGTGTTGGAGACGAGATACCAGGCGACGGCGAGGGCGCAGGCCAGGAACAGAGCCTGATACAGCCACCCCCGCACGCGCGCGGAATTCAGCGCCTGGACCGGGTTTGTCATGGTGTTGCTCCGTGCGGGGGTGAAAGGCCCTCCCTTCCCCCCGGAAGGGGAAGGGAGGGAGGGCGCCCTTACTTCATCGGCGGGGCGTACATCAGGCCGCCTTCGGTGTAGAGGGCGTTCTGGCCGCGCGGCATCTTCAGCTTGGAGCCCGAGCCGACGTTGCGCTCATAGCTCTGGGCGTAGTTGCCGACCTGCTTGATGATGGCGTAGGCCCAGTTCTCCTCGACGCCGAGCGCCTTGCCGTTGCCGGCGGTGACGCCCAGCAGGCGCTTCACGTCCGGATCGGGCGAGGTCATGGCGGCGTCGACGGTCTCCGACGTCAGGCCCTTCTCCTCGGCCTGGACCATGGCGTAGAAGGCCCAGGTGACCAGGTTCATCCACTCCTCGTCGCCCTGGCGCACGGCCGGCGACAGCGGCTCCTTCGAGATCAGCTCGGGCAGGATGACGTAGTCGTTGGGGTTCTGCACCTCGGCGGCGCGGATGGCGGCCAGCTGGGAGGCGTCGGAGGTCAGGGCGTCGCAGCGGCCGGCGAAGAAGGCCTTGTTCAGCTCCTCGTTCTTCTCGATGACGACCGGCTTGAAGGTCATCTTGTTGGCGCGGAAGTAGTCCGACACGTTCTGCTCGGTCGTGGTGCCGGGCAGGACGCAGACGGTGGCGCCGTTCAGCTGCTTGGCGCTCTTCAGGCCGAGCTTGGCCGACACCATGAAGCCCTGGCCGTCGAAATAGTTGGTCGGCGCGAAGTTCAGGCCGTTGGCGGTGTCGCGGGTCAGGGTGCGGGTGGTGTTGCGGGCCAGCAGGTCGATCTCGCCGGACTGGAGCGCCGGCAGGCGCTGCTGCGCCGACAGCGGGGTGTACTTCACCTTTTCGGCATCGCCGAACATGGCGGCGGCGACGGCGCGGCACATGTCGACGTCGAGGCCCGACCACTTGCCCTTGTCGTCGGGCGAGGAGAAGCCGTACAGGCCCAGGTTGACGCCGCACTGGACGTAGCCCTTCTGCTTCACGCCGTCGAAGGTGGCGCCGGCCTGGGCGGTGCCGGAGAGGGCGATGGCGGAGACGGACAGGGTGGCCGCGATGGCAAGCGCGCTCAGACGGGTCTTCACGGGGCGGGGCTCCTTCAGCCTTGTGGTTCGTTGGGCGCCGGGGCAGGGGCTCCGGCCGCCGCATGGCGCCACAATCGCTCCGTGGATTGAACAAAGTGCCCGCCCGTCATGAACGGATGTGGCGAAGATGTGAACAGCTTTGGACAGATGGGCCGCGTGCACGGCGAAGGCGATGGCCGGGCTTCGCCCGCCGATGGTCACGGCTGCTGGCCGATATTTCACGTGCACGGGCTTCCCCATGCCCTTACAAGCGATGGGTGCCGGTCATATGTGTGCGCCGGGAGTTCTGGGGGTCGCTCTGGGAGTCATGGAGGCAATGGGGTCCGATCGGCCGGTCTGGCAGTGGGTCGCGCGCTTTTCGCTGCTGCGGCGCGGTCCGGTGCCGCGCTACGGCGCAGCGCTGCTGATCTTCGCCGCAGCCCTGCTGGTGCGACAGGCCGCCGACAGCACCCTGCCAACCGGCTTTCCCTACCTCACCTTCTTCCCGGCGGTGATCGTGACCACCTTCATGGCCGGTCGGGGGCCGGGGGTGGCGACCGCCGTGCTGTCCGGGCTGGCGGCCTGGTATTTCTTCATTCCGCCCTACCATTCCTTCGCTCTCGACGCGTCGGTCGGGGTGGCGCTGGCCTTCTATGCGGTGGTGGTCGCGGTGGACATCGCGCTGATCCACGGCATGCAGGTGACGCTGGCCCGGCTGCAGGAGGAGCGCGGCCGCACCGCCTCCCTGCTGGAGGCGCAGACCACCATGTTCCACGAGTTGCAGCACCGCGTCGCCAACAACATGCAGTTCGTTTCCGCCCTGCTGTCCCTGCAACGGCGGTCGATCGACCGGTCGCCGGACGCTGCGGTGGCGGCGCTGGAGGAGGCGGAGCGGCGGCTCGGCACCATGGCGCGGGTGCACCGGCGTCTGCACGATCCGCGGTCCGGCGACGATTTCGGCAGCCACATCGACGGGCTGTGCCGGGACATGCTGGCGGCGGCCGGCATGTCCGGCGTCACCTGCCGCGTGACCGTACAGGCGGCACCGCGGTCGCCCGAACGGCTGCTGGCGCTGGCCATGCTGATCGTGGAGGCGCTGACCAACTGCCTGAAGCACGCCTTCGCCGGCCGCGACGGTGGTGGTGGCGGCACCGTCATCATCGAACTGACCGAGCTGCCGGACCAGCCCGGCCAGCTGCGCCTGCTGGTGGTGGACGATGGAGTCGGCCTGCCGGACGGCTTCGACGTGCAGCGCCTGCCCAGCCTGGGCTGGAAGATCATCCAGAGCCTGGCTGCCCAGCTGTCCGGCCGGCTGAGCCATGGGCCCGCAAATGGCCCTGGCGGCGGCACCGGCACGCGGATCGAATTGCATTTTCCGGCCTGATGCGGCATCTGCACCGACTGAGATCGCGGCTTTTCCGTCGCCATCGGAAGAACTATCTGTGATCTTGCCGGTTGCTGCGGGGACCGGCAGGGGAAAGCGGGAGAGGGATTATGGCGACGCTGAAGGAATTCGAGGACGCATTGAAGGCGTCGGGCAACACGGCCGCGCTGGAGATCCTGGAGTCCCTGCGGGCGCGCGACCGCTCCCAGCGTTCCGTCCGGCCGGCGCGCCGCCTGACCGGGCGCAAGATGACTCCGGAGCTGGCGACCGAGATCCTGCACCTGCACGAGACCACCAACATGACCCAGCAGGAGATCGCCTTCCAGCTGGGGGTGAACCAGGGTCGGGTGAACGAGGTCATCAAGCGCCGCAAATGGCTGAGCGAGGACCCCGCCGCCCCGGAGGCGCAGGCCCGCGACCAGGCCAAGCAGCGCGCCAAGGAAGGCGTCGGCATCCCGCCGCGCCGGCCGTCCCGGAAGAAGAAGGCGAAGCCCGAGGCCGAGGCGGCCCCCGAGATGGCCCCCGGTTTGCCGCCTGAGGTGGTGGCGCCGGTGGAACCGCCGGCGCCGCCGGAGGCAGTGGCGGTGGAGCCGGAGGTTGTTGCGGCGCCTGAGCCCGTGCCGCCAGTGGCACCGGAGCCGGTCGCCGAACCGCCTGCCGCCGAACCGCCTGCTCCCGAACGGCCGATGCCGGTGGCAGCGCCGGAGTTGCCGCTGGAGCAGCCGGAAGCGGCGAAGGACAAGCCGAAGAAGGCGCGCAAGCGGGACAAGGCCGCGGAGATGCCGCTGTTCAAGGACCTGCTGTAACGCTCCGTGAAAGCCCTCTCTCGCCTGGGGAGAGGGCATAAGCCATGCCCGCCGGTCATTTCGCACCTGCGGAATTAACGGCCTGCGGCGGATTGCCTCAGCGGGGGGTAGGCAAATATCCTGACCCTGCCCCGGTTGCTTTCGATTCCCCTGCCGCCGGGCTTCGCATTCCTTGACCCAGCGCGACAGCGGAGAAACGACAATGGCGTCTGCCGGCCATCACGGCGACCTGCGTGCCGAGGCACAGCTGGCCTCGGCCCATCCCGGCCTGGTGCTGCTGGCGCTCGCCATGGGTGGCTTCGCCATCGGGACGACCGAATTCGCGACCATGAGCCTGCTGCCCTATTTCGCCCAGGGCTTGGGCATCGACGAGCCGACCGCCGGCCATGTCATCAGCGCCTATGCGCTGGGCGTTGTGGTGGGCGCGCCGGTGATTGCGGTGCTGGCGGCGCGGGTGGCGCGTCGGACCCTGCTGATCGGGCTGATGGCGGTCTTCGCCGCCGCCAACGTGGCCAGCGCCTTTTCCCCCTCCTATGGCTGGATGCTGGCCTTCCGCTTCATGAGCGGGCTGCCGCACGGCGCCTATTTCGGCGTCGCCGCCCTGGTCGCCGCCTCGCTGGTGCCGCCGCAGCGCCGGGCGCAGGCGGTGGCGCGGACCATGCTGGGGCTGACGGTGGCGACCGTCATCGGCGTGCCGATGGCGAACTGGATCGGGCAGGTGCTGGGCTGGCGCTGGGGCTTCGGCGTGGTCGGGCTGCTGGCCCTGCTGACCGTGGTGCTGGTCTGGATCTTCGCCCCCAAAGACCGGCCACACCCGAATGCCAGCCCGCTGCGCGAACTGGGCGCGCTGAAGCGCCGTCAGGTCTGGCTGACGCTCGGCATCGGCGCCATCGGCTTCGGCGGCATGTTCGCGGTCTACACCTACGTCGCCTCCACCCTGATGGAGGTGACGCAGGTGTCGCCGGCGATGGTGCCGGTCGTGCTGGCGGTGTTCGGGGCCGGCATGACCGTCGGCACGCTGGTCAGCGCCTGGGCCGCCGACCGCGCCCTGATGCCGACCGTCGCCTTCACCCTGCTGTGGAGCGCCGGGTCGCTGGCGCTCTATCCCTTCGCCGCCGGCAATGTGTGGCTGGTCTCCATCGTCGTCTTCATGATCGGCTGTGGCGGCGGTCTCGGCACGCCCTTGCAGACCCGGCTGATGGATGTGGCGGAGGATGCGCAGACGCTGGCCGCCGCGCTGAACCACAGCGCCTTCAACGCCGCCAACGCGCTCGGCCCCTGGCTGGGCGGCATGGCGATCGCCGCCGGCTGGGGCTGGACCTCCACCGGCTGGGTCGGTGCGGCGCTGGCGCTGGGCGGTCTGGCGGTGTGGGTGGTGGCGGTGCTGGACGACCGGGCGACGGCCAATCGGGCCGCCAGCCGCGCGTCTGAGTCCCGGCTGGCCGAGGCCTGCGCCGGGGACTGAAGACCCCGCATTGCCGGAAAGTCAGCGTCCCCCTGCCACGCTCCAGGCGATGCGCGCCGGATGTTCGCCGAGGTCGAGGGAGCCGATGACGATCTCCCCCCGGCCGGACAGCGGCGCCACGTCGCCCATCTTCAGCAGACGCTGCTCGCCGGCCTGCGGCACCAGACGGGTGCCGTTGCGGCTGAGATCCTCCAGCGTGAAGACCCCGTCGCGCAGCCGGATCAGCGCATGCCGCCGCGAGGCGGAGGCGTGGTCCAGCATGATGCCGCAGTCCGCCCCGCGTCCGATCACCAGATCGGCGCCGGCATCGGGCACCGCCACCGTCCGGCCCTGGTAGCTGAGCGTCAGGCGCAGCGCCGGCGCCGACGGGGCCTGCATGTCGACCGTCATGTCCGTCGGCCGGGCATGCGGCACGGCTCCGGTCCGCATGCCCGTCACCACGCCGATTCCGGCCATCGACACGCGCTGGTCGTCGGGGATGGTGGCGATCTTGGCGATCAGCCCGTCGGCCAGCGCCCGCGGGATGCCGGCGGCGCGCAGGCGGCGGCCCAGCCCTTCACGCACCTCCTGGAGGGAGGCGCCGGGAGCGGCCAGCTCCGCCGCGGACTTCACCCGGTTGAATTCGTCGGCGACGCGCTGGATGACGGTGCTGATCTTCTTGTGGCCATAGGGGCTGGCGCCGAGGTCGAGCAGATAGCCGAGCCGCCCCGCCGCCGTGTTGAAGCGGCCGGCCAGCCGCGTCATCGTCTCCTCGAAGGGCAGGTCGGTGCCGCCGGTGGCCCACACGGTCTTGCCGCGGCGGGTCAGCGACTCGGCCATGGCCGGACCGCCCATATAGCCGTCGAAGGCGATCATGCCGTCGACGATGGATGAGAAGGCGCGGGCGTCGCTGGCCGCCCCGCTGCGGGTCAGCGGGGTCAGGCCGTCCAGCCCGCCGCGGATGCGGTGCAGCAGCGCCTCGCGCGTGCGGGCGAAGCCGAAGCCGGTTCCGTCGGAGGCCAGCGCGTTCGACAGCGCCAGCATCGGTTCGGTGTGGGGCAGCCGGTCGTCCAGATCGCCGCGCAGCGCCGCCAGCAGCGCCAGCAGGGCGGAGGCGAGATCGGGCGCATAGCCGATCAGGGCGCGGATCGGCTCCCGTCCGTCGACGATCTCAGCGGAGAATTCATCCACCAGCCGGGTGTTCTCGCCATCGTCCTCTTGGTGGAGGCGCAGGACGGCGGTCAGCTTGGCCCCCCACTCCCGGTGCGGCTCCAGCAGGGTGCCGAAGGCGTGGGTGACGATGCGGTCGCGCTCCTCCACCGGGCGGTCGACGGCGGCCAGCAGCAGGCCGGAAATCCCGCCGCGCATCAGCGCCTGGTCGTAGGGCGCGAGCGTGTCGGATTTCTGGGCGAGTTCCTTCAGCGCCGTGAACAGGCGGGTGATCTGGTCGTAGCGCTCATGCGGCTTCACCCCCAGCATCGGCGCCTGGATGGTGGCGAGCCGGCTGACCGCCGGGTTGAACAGCAGGGCCTCGCGTTCGAAGTAGCGCAACGGATAGTAGCGGTGAAGCTGCTCCGATGGAATGACGCCCTGGTCGTCCCAGTAACCGCGCAGCAGCCGCAGCAAGGTCATCCGGCTGTCGAAGGAGAAAACCTGCAACACGTCGGTGCAGAGGTTGGCCGTCTCGATGGGCGAGATGGTCGTCAGCTTGGCGCCGCCGGAGGAAGTCTTCTGGAAGACGGTTTCTTCCCGCCCGGTGCCGGTGACCTTCACCACGCGCACCACCGGGAACTTGGCAAGGCGCAGCAGGAAATTGGCGCGTTCCGTCGCCGACTTCTCGTCTTCGAAGACGCCGTCGATGTTGGGCTTGCCGCCCTGTTCGACCACCACCTCGAAGCGCGCTTCGCGCCGCTTGGACATCGCCATACCGTCCCCCTTTGGCCTGCCCCTGTCGGATTGCATTGTCCCGACTGCCGCCCGGCTACGTCCCTGTTCGCGATTCCCGGCGATTTTTTCCCAAAATACTTTATGAAAGCTTCCATCAGAAGCGGAAAGACCCCAACCGTGACCGCAATCCGTCACTCCGGCAACTGGCGCGGTAGCCGGACCGATAACCGGCCCGATACCCGGCTGATGCTGGGCCGCCGACCTTTCCTCGGCCTGCTGGGATCGCTGGGGCTGTCAGCGGCGCTGATGCCGGTGCCCACCCTCGCTTCCGCCACCTTTGGTTTAGAAAACGCCGCAGTCGGATATATTCTGTTCGAGCCGGACAGCGGGACCACGCTGGAGTCGCGGGCGTCGGACACCCCCTTCATCCCGGCGTCGGTGGCGAAGCTGCCGACGGTGGCGGCGGCGCTGGCCCTGCTGGGGCCGGACCATCGCTTCGCCACGCGGCTGCTGGCGACGGGCCCGCTGACGGGCGGGGTGCTGCGCGGCGATCTGATCCTTCAGGGCGGCGGCGACCCGGCACTGGCGACGGAGGGGCTGGTGCAGCTGCTGGGCGGGCTGGCCGCCGCCGGGCTGCGCCGGGTGGAAGGGCGGTTCCTGTACGACACCGCGCTGCTGCCCGATCTGGCGGAGATCGACGCCGGGCAACCCTGGGCGGCCCCCTACAACACCGGAGTCGGGGCGCTGTCGCTGAACTACAATCGCGCCCTGCTGAACTGGCGGCGCGGTGCGGCCGGGCCGGAGGTGCTGACGGTCGCCGATGCCGGGCGCTTGCCGCTGGACAGCGTCGCCGTGCGACCGATGGCCGGAACCAGTGGCTTTCCGCTGCTGCCGGATGGCGCCGACCGCTGGAAGATGGCGCCGCCCACCGCCGGGGAGGCGGGCGGCGCCTGGGTGCCGGTGGCGCGGCCGGGGCTGGCCGCCGCCACCCTGTTCCGCCGGCTGGCCGGCGATGCCGGCATCGCCCTGCCGCTGCCCGAGGTCGGGCGGGCGCCGGCCGGGGCACCGGTGCTGGCGGCGCTGGACAGCCTGCCGCTGAACGAACTGGCGCGCGGGCTGCTGCGCCATTCCAACAATTTGTCAGCGGAGGTGATCGGGCTGGCGGCCTCGAAGCGGCTGGACCCGTCGGTCGCGACGCTGGACCGTTCGGCGGCGCTGTTGCAGGGCTGGCTGACGCGGCAGCCGATGGAGAAGGGCGGGCAGGCGGCTGGGCAGACAGCTGGCTGGCGCGGGCTGCGGCTTGCCAACCATTCGGGGCTGGGCACCGGGTCGCGCGCCACGCCGCGGCAGATGGCGGCGCTGCTGCGGGCCGGCGGACCCGCTTTGTGGGAGCTTCTGCCGGGGGAGGAGGACGGCAAGGCGCTGCCCTCCGGCGTCCATGCCAAGACGGGCACGCTGGCCTATGTGAAGGGGCTGGCGGGGCTGCTGACGGCGGGCAGCGGCCGGCGGCTGGGCTTCGTCCTGTTCATCGCCGATCCGGCACGCCGGGCGGCGCTGGACGCCGCGCTCGACCGCCGGGTGACCGCCATTCCGGCGGAGGCGCGCGGCTGGGCCGCCGCCGCCCGCAGGGTGCAGGACGAGACGCTGGGGCGCTGGGTTGCGGGCTATTGACTGAGATAGGTCATAGGACGGAGTATGGCCTGTCCGGTAAAATGCAGATCAAAGTCGATTCGATGCGGAGTCGATTTGAGAAAAGCAGGGCCTGCGTCGATTGATCGCGGGCTCATCCGGACCATATGCGTCGGCAACCAGCAGCGAGAGCCCGCGACCCGATGATGACAGACCGTTCCGCCACCTCACCCGCGCGCAACGTCCTGCGCCGCCGGCTGGAACGTCAGGATGTGGCCGCCAACCGCTATCACGACCGCCGGCTGGGGGCGGAGGTGGTCAACATCGTCGTCGGCGGCTGCGTCGTCACCGACGACCCGAACGTCGTCATCACCACCACGCTGGGCTCCTGCGTCGCCGCCTGCCTGTACGATCCGGTGGCGGAGATCGGCGGCATGAACCATTTCCTGCTGCCCGACGCCGGAACCGACACGCTGTCGCTGTCGTCGCGCTACGGCGCCACGGCGATGGAGCATCTGATCAACCGGCTGCTGGCCGTCACCGGCCGGCGCGACCGGCTGCGCGCCAAGCTGTTTGGCGGCGCCAACGTCAACCTGAACACCTTGCGCACCGCCAACATCGGCCAGCGCAACGTCGAGTTCGTCATGGAGTATCTGGCGACGGAGGGCATCCCCACCGTCAGCTGGGACGTCGGCGGCGCCACCCCGCGCGCCGTGCGCTTCTTCCCCACCACGGGACGCAGCCAGCGCCGGCTGATCGGCGGCGAGACGCTGCACGAGATCGCCCGCAACGAGTCGTCCTACATGGAGCATCTCGGCCGGACGCGGATCGAAGGCGACGTCGAGCTGTTCTGATAGGCTCGACCGGGGGCGCGCCCGCTCGCCGCGCGCTTCCACCCCGCCGTTCTTCCGCGGAGCCCTTCATGGCCGACACGCTGTTCCGGATCGCCACCTTCAACCTGGAAAACCTGGACGACGATGCCGACGAGCCGCCCTTCGAGGCGCGGATCGCCACGCTGCGCCCGCAGCTGGAACGGCTGGAGGCCGACATCCTCTGCCTTCAGGAGGTCGACGCCCAGCATCCGGTGAAGAGCGAGCCGCGCATCCTGCGTGCGCTGACCCGGCTGCTGGAGGACACGCGCTATGCCGGCTACCACGTCACCGCGGGCGACGCCGCGTCGCCGGCCGACCGCCACAACCCGGTGATCGTCAGCCGCTGGCCGATCCGGGCGGCAAGGCTGCTGCGCCATCATCTGGTGCCGCCGGCCCGCGTGCGGCTCGCCACCGCCGATCCGGCGCCGGAGGGGGAGACCGAGGTCGGCTGGGACCGACCGGTGCTGCATGCCGAAATCGAGATGCCGGACGGCCGCATCCTGCATGTGTTCGACCTGCATCTGCGGGCGCCCATCGCCGCGCCGGTGCCGGGGCAGAAGGCCGGTGCCCAGATCTGGAAGACGGCGGCCGGCTGGGCGGAGGGCTTCTATCTCGCCTCGATCAAGCGGGCGGGGCAGGCGCTGGAGACGCGGATGGCGGTGGACCGGCTGTTCGACGCCGATCCCGACGCGCTGATCCTGGTGGCCGGCGACTGCAACGCCGACCTGGAGCAGACCGCCGTCCGCATCATCCGCGCCGGGCCCGACTTCACCGGCAACGCCGAGCTGGCCAACCGCGTGCTGGAGCCGCTGGAGCAGGCGATCCCGGAGGAGCGGCGCTACACCGTGCTGCATGGCGGCACGCCGGTGCTGCTCGACCATCTGCTGGCCTCGCCGCGGCTGACCGAGCGGATGCGCGACGTGGCGATCCACAATGAGGATCTCACCGACGAGGTCGAACACGCCGACGAGCCGTCTCCGGTCAGCTACCATGCGCCGGTGGTGGCGGGTTTCAGCCTGTAGGGCACGCACGGCTCACACGGTGGGAACCGTGCCGCCGTCGATGACGTATTCCGTGCCGGTGATCGTCCTGGCCCGGTCGGACGCGAGGAAGGCGATCAGGTTCGCGACGTCTTCCGGCTTGGATGGCCCGCCGATCGGAATGCCGCCGAGCGAGTCCATGATGATCCGCTTGCCACCTTCGTAATCGGTGCCGGCCTCCTTCGCGAGCCGTTCGGCCAGCCGTACCGCCGCTTCGGTCTCGATCCAGCCGGGGGACACGCGCACCACGCGCACCCCCTTGGGCGAGACCTCCTTGGAGAGGCTCTTGCTGTAGGTCGAGAGCGCGGCCTTCGCGGCGGCATAGGCCGTCGTCGCGTCCGGCAGCGGCAGCTGGCGCTGTATGGAGGTCACATGGATGACCACACCGCTGCCCTGTGCCACCATCGCCGGCACGAGTTCGCGGTCGATCCTGACGGCGGGCATCAGGTTGAGATCGAGTTCCCTGGCCCAGTCCGCGTCGTCCAATGCCGCGTAGCCGCCCGCGGGGGCGGATGAGCCGCCCAGCATGTGGACGATGACGTCGACCCCGCCCAGCCGCTCGCGCACCGCGGCGGCGAGCGTGGCGCACCCCTCTGCGGTGGTGAGGTCCGTGCCGACGAACATCTCCTCGCCGAGCGTGTCCGGCCGGGACCGGGCGGCTGTCAGCACGCGGGCACCGAGTTCGCGGAACAGGGCGACGGTGGCCGCGCCGGCTCCGCGCGTGCCGGAGGTGATGAGCGCCCGCTTGCCTTCAAGGCTGATGAAACCGGTCATGGCTTGATCTCCAGCCCGGCAATCCGCCCATTCTCGATCCGGAACGCGAAGACCATCGTGGCAGGACTGCCGGGGAACCGACCGGACACCCTTGCGAGGACTTCGGCGACACCGTCCGTCTCGGACAAGTCGAGCGGTTCGATCACATGGGCGTACTTGGCTTTCGCGCTGTGCCACCACGCGTCGATGGCGTCGTGGCCGGCATGGGACCCCCCTTCGTCCCTGACGACGGCATCGGACGCGAAGGCGGCGAGCAGGGCCGCGCCGTCGCACCTCCGGTCGGCATCGATATAGGCCAGGATCGGTGAAGGAAGGGTCATCGCGCATGTCTCCTGATCGGCGGTGCTTCTGTCCCTTCCAAGATGACTGTGGACACCTGTTTCGATAACCGGGATAAAATGGGATGCGGAATTTCGATTTGCGGGACAATGAAGCGGACTGAACTGAACGATCTCGACGCTGTCATCGCCATTGCCCGCAGGGGTTCGTTTCGCGCTGCGGCGCTCGATCTGGGCATGTCCACGACGGCGCTCAGCAACGCCGTCAGGCAGTTCGAGGCGGGCCTCGGTGTCCGTCTGTTCAATCGGACGACGCGGAGCGTCTCGCTCACCGATGCCGGACGGCTGTTCGTCGAGCAGGTCGGTCCGGCGTTGCAGGATGTCCATGGCGCCTTGGAAGCCGTGCGGTCGCAGCAGACGACACCGTCGGGAACGCTTCGCATCAATGCGTTCGCCATGGCGGCGCGGGAGATCCTCTCGCCGCTCGTGCTGGAGTTTCTCCGCCGGAACCCGCAGGTGCATGTCGATCTCGTCACCGAGGGGCGGCTGGTGGACATCGTCGCCGAAGGATTCGATCTCGGTGTCCGGGTGGCCGACCTCGTGCCCAGCGACATGATCGCGGTTTCCCTGGGCCGCCCGCAGCGATACGCCGTCGTCGGCTCGCCGGCATATTTCGAGGGCCATGAGAAGCCCCGCGTCCCGCCCGACCTGCTCAACCACCCCTGCATCCGTGTCCGCCTGCCGAACGGGGCCCTGTATCGCTGGCAATTCGAGAAGGACGGGCAGGCGACGCAGATCGACGTGCGCGGACCGATCACCCTGGACGAGGCAAGTCTCGCACGGGCCGCCGTCCTGGAAGGCATCGGCCTCGGCTTCTTCATGGAGCAGGACGTGCGCGCCGACATCGAGGCGGGCCGTCTCGTCCGCGTGCTCGACGACTGGACCCCGGTGCGGGCCGGGCTCTGCCTCTATTATCCCGGACGGCGCAACCCTTCGGCCGCCCTCAGGGCTTTCATCGGCATCGCCCGTGAACTCGGCGCAAAGTCGGGTCCGTGATCCGCTGGTGGGGCAACGGCCCGCTTCGGCCTTGACGCAGCCAGCGGCTCGTCTTCGTCAGGGAGCGATTGGATAGTGGGACATGGTGCTGGATTTGCCGGCGCAACTGGTGGAAAACAGCGTCTTCGGGATTTTTGCGGCGTTCCGGCCCTGTTGAGAGGGCCAGCGCCATTCAGCAGGTGCCATTTGGGAGACAGCATGTTCACTGCCGCCAGCTTCCGCGTCGGCGACCGCGTGACCATCCGCAGCGGCCAGTCCATTCCGCAATCCATCGCCACGGTGGAGCGCTACACCGAAGGGGGGCGCTGCATGGTGCTGTCCGACGGCAGCGAATGGCGTGCCGACGGCCGCCGCCAGTGGAGCTTCCGCGGCGGCTATTACAAGGGTCCGGTGGTCGAGCCGTTCGAGCAGGGCGACGACGAGTTCGTCGCGCGCCGCCGCGTTATCGGCGCGCTGCGCAAGTTCGGGGACAGCTTGACGATGGAGTCGGCCCTGAGCACCGAGGCCCTGCAGCGGATCCTGGATGCGGTGGACAAGGAAAAGGCGGCGGTGAAGAAGTAGAGGCTTCACTTTTCGAGCGGCAAAAAGCCGGCGGCCCCTTGCGGGACCGCCGGCTTTTTTCATCCCGGACCGGTCACTCCGCCGCGATGGACTCGCGGGCGGGCTCCTCGGCCGGCACGGTGCGGATCAGATGGTCGAAGGCGGCCAGCCCGGCCTTGGCACCCTCGCCCATGGCGATGACGATCTGCTTGAACGGCACCGTCGTCGCGTCGCCGGCGGCGAAGACGCCGGGCAGCGAGGTCTGGCCGCGGTTGTCCACCTCGATCTCGCCGCGCGGCGTCAGGGCCAGCGTGCCCTTCAGCCACTCGGTGTTCGGCACCAGCCCGATCTGCACGAAGATGCCTTCCAGATCGACCCGCTTCAGCTCGCCGCCGGTGCGCTCCTTGTAGGACAGGCCGACCACCCTGTTGCCGTCGCCATGCACCTCGGTGGTCTGGGCCGACAGCAGGACGGTGACGTTGGGCAGGCTGTGCAGCTTGCGCTGCAACACCGCGTCGGCACGCAGCTGGCTGTCGAACTCGATCAGCGTGACGTGCGAGACGATGCCGGCGAGGTCGATGGCAGCCTCCACACCGGAGTTGCCGCCGCCGATCACCGCCACACGCTTGCCCTTGAACAGCGGACCGTCGCAGTGCGGGCAGTAGGCGACGCCCTTGTTGCGGTATTCCGCCTCGCCCGGCACATTCATCGAGCGCCAGCGGGCGCCGGTCGACAGCACCACCGTGCGGGACTTCAGCGAGGCGCCGCTCGCCAGCTTCACCTCGATCAGGCCGCCTTCCTGGGTGGCCGGGACCAGGGCGGTGGCGGTTTGCAGGTTCATCACGTCGACCTCATAGTCCTTGACGTGCTGTTCCAGCGCCGCGGCCAGCTTCGGCCCCTCGGTGTGCGAGACCGAGATGAAGTTCTCGATCGCCATGGTGTCGAGCACCTGACCGCCGAACCGCTCGGCCGCCACGCCGGTGCGGATGCCCTTGCGGGCGGCGTAGATGGCGGCAGCGGCACCGGCGGGGCCGCCGCCGATCACCAGCACCTCGAACGGGGCCTTGGCCTTGATCTTCTCGGCGGCGCGGGCGACGGCGCCGGTGTCCAGCTTGGCGACGATCTGCGCCACGTCCATCCGGCCCTGGGCGAAGGGCTCGCCGTTCAGGAAGACGGTGGGGACGGCCATCACCTGACGCTGCTCGACCTCCTGCTGGAACAGCGCGCCGTCGATGGCGACATGCTTGATCCGCGGGTTCAGCGCGCTCATCAGGTTCAGGGCCTGGACCACGTCCGGGCAGTTCTGGCAGGACAGCGAGAAATAGGTCTCGAAGCGGAAATCGCCGTCGAGGGTGCGGATCTGCTCCAGCAGCTCCTCCGACTCCTTCGACGGATGGCCGCCGACCTGGAGCAGGGCCAGGACCAGCGAGTTGAACTCGTGCCCCATCGGCAGGCCGGCGAAGGCGACGCCGATGTCGCTGCCGTCGCGCTTGATGGCGAAGGAGGGCCGGCGGGCGTCGGCGCCGCTGCGGTCCAGCGTGATCTTGCCGGACAGCGAGGCGATGTCCTCCAGCAGGCCCAGCATCTCCTGCGACTTCGCACCGTCGTCCAGCGACGCCACCAGGGTGATCGGGTGGGTGATGCGCTCCAGATAGGCCTTCAACTGCGTCTTCAGATTGGCGTCCAGCATGGCTTTCGTTCCCAACGTCTCATGTCCGGGGCGGATCGCCTGCGTGGTGTCGCGGCGGTCCGGGCGGAGGAAATTGTGGCCCGAGCAGGAAGAGCCGGTCGGGCGGGCGGTCTGGTTTTGAAACAGCGGAGGGTTCGGAACGTCATCGTCCTCCCCGCGCAGGCGGGGATCCAGATTTTGAAAGGTCTGCGACAAAACGCGCCTGGATGCCCGCCTTCGCGGGGATGGGGAAACCGACGACGGAACCCGAACCGGGAGGCTTTTGAAAGCCGGCCCGTAAAAACCTGCCTTGCGGCCAGCCCCCTTGTTTCATGGGGGCCGATCAAGGGTATTCGTTTTCAAAACCCGCGGGAGCGGGGGTGGGGGCCGGCCGGAGCCGGCCCCCGATCCGTGGTTTCCCTTTTAAGGGGAAGCCTTAGATCTTGCCGACGAGGTCGAGCGACGGGGCGAGGGTCTTCTCGCCTTCCTGCCACTTGGCCGGGCAGACCTCGCCCGGGTGGGCGGCGACGTACTGCACGGCCTTGATCTTGCGCAGCAGTTCCTTGGCGTCGCGGCCGACGCCGCCGGCGGTGATCTCGACGATCTGGATCTTGCCGTCCGGATCGACGACGAAGGTGCCGCGGTCGGCCAGGCCGACTTCCTCGATCAGGACCTCGAAGTTGCGGCTGATCGCCAGCGTCGGGTCGCCGATCATGGTGTAGCCGATCTTGCCGATGGCCGGCGAGGTGTCGTGCCAGGCCTTGTGGCAGAAGTGGGTGTCGGTCGAGACGCTGTAGACCTCGACGCCCAGCTTCTGGAATTCGGCGTAGTTGTCGGCCAGGTCTTCCAGCTCCGTCGGGCAGACGAAGGTGAAGTCGGCCGGGTAGAAGAACACGACCGACCACTTGCCCTTCAGGTCGGCGTCGGTCACGTCGATGAACTTGCCGTTCTTGTACGCGGTCGCCTTGAAGGGCTTAATCTCGCTGTTGATCAAGGACATTTGTGTTCTCCGGTGAATACGATGATTTGGTTGTCGCCTTAATCCCTGGCCGCTGGCCCCGGCCGGTGGCCGTGACATGCCCGACTTAGTGCGGCGCACCGTGTCGAACAAGGGGGCCTGCCGTGTAGCCAGGGGAAGGGGCGATGTTCCCTGTGTCCCGTTGACCCGTGGAGGAATACGGGAAATCTGTAATCAAGAGAAGTAGAAAATACCAATTGAACTGATCGATAAATCCGATTACATAACCGGGCATGAAACCGCTCCCCACCCTGCGCCAGCTCCGCTACCTCGTCGCCGTCGTCGACCGCTGCCATTTCGGGCAGGCGGCCGAGGCCTGCCTCGTCAGCCAGTCGACGCTGAGCGCCGGCTTGCAGGAGTTGGAGGATCTGCTGGGCGCCACGCTGGTGGAGCGCACGCGCCGCTCCGTGCTGCCGACGCCGCTCGGCCGCGAGATCGCGGAGCGGGCGCGCCAGCTTCTGAAGGGGGCGGAGGAACTGGTGGACATCACCCGCTCCGCTGCCGACCCGATGTCGGGGGCGCTCCATCTCGGGGTGATCCCGACCATCGGCCCCTTCCTGATCCCCCGCGTGATGCCGGCCCTGCGCGAGAGCTTCCCGCGGCTGCGGCTCTATCTGCGCGAGGACCAGACGGCGCGGCTGCTGGAACAGCTGAACGCCGGCAAGCTGGACGCGGCGCTGTTGGCCTTGCCCTACCCGATGGGCGACCTGGAGACGGAGGACATCGCGGAGGATCGCTTCTCCTTCGTCTGCCCCACCGGCCACCGGCTGGGCGTCGGCGACCCGGCACAGCCGGTGGCGGTCCCGTCGGAGGATCTGCTGCTGCTGGAAGACGGGCATTGCCTGCGCGACCATGCCATGGCGGCCTGCGCGCTGGACGCCACGCCGCATAACACCGCCTTCCAGGGCACCAGCCTGCACACGCTGGTGCAGATGGTGGCGAACGGGCTGGGGGTGACCCTGCTGCCGCAGATGGCGGTCGATTCCGGCATCCTGCGCGGGCTCGATCTGGCGGTGCGCCCACTGGCCGCCGACCGGCCGGGACGGCGGATCGCGCTGGCCTGGAGGAAAACCTCGGGACGGAAGGAGACCTTCCAGCGGCTGGCCGAAGCGCTCAGGGCGGAGATGACGGCGAAGGACGGCTGACGGAGCGGCGGCGAAAGATTCGCTTGGTCCCGCGGGTGCGAGGTGGTTTAAACGGGACGGTTTTTCGCCCGTTCACTCCGCTTTCGGGACACCCAGCGTCATGTCCACCGCCACCACCGATACCGCTTCCGCCCCTGGCCCCCTGTTCGACCGCGTCGCCATCGTCGGCATCGGTCTGATCGGCTCCTCCCTGGCGCGGGCGCTGGCGGAGTATGGGATCGCGCGGCAGGTGGTCTGCACCGACCGCAGCGATGCGGCGTGCGCCAAGGCGCTGGAGCTGGGCATCGTGGCGGAGGCCTCCACCGATCCGGCGGCGGCACTGGCCGGCGCCGATCTGGTGGTGCTGTCGACCCCGGTCGGCAGCTATGCCGCGGTGGCCGAGGCCATCGGGCCGCTCCTGCAACGCGGGACCATCGTCACCGACGTCGGCTCGGTCAAGCAGGCGACCCTGCGCGACGTCGGGCCGCATCTGCCCGACGGCGTCCATCTGATCCCCGGCCATCCGGTGGCGGGCACCGAGCATTCGGGTCCGGAGGCCGGATTCGCCACGCTGTTCCAGGGCCGCTGGTGCATCCTGACCCCGCCGCCCGGCGCCGACCGTCCTGCGCTGGAGCGGGTGACGGAGCTGTGGCGCCGCGTCGGCTCCACCGTCGAGATCATGGAGGCCAGCCACCACGACCGCGTGCTGGCCATCACCTCGCACCTGCCGCACCTGATCGCCTACACCATCGTCGGCACCGCGTCGGACCTGGAGGAGGACACCAAGTCCGAGGTCATCAAATTCTCGGCCGGCGGCTTCCGCGACTTCACCCGTATCGCCGCCAGCGACCCGGTGATGTGGCGCGACGTGTTCCTGAACAACCGCGAGGCGGTGCTGGAAATCCTCCAGCGCTTCACCGAGGATCTGACGGCCTTGCAGCGCGCCATCCGCTGGGGCGAGGGGGAGCAGTTGCAGGACCACTTCACCAAGACCCGCGCGGTGCGCCGGGGAATCATCGACGCCAAGCAGGCGTAAGGGAGTGGCGTTGCCGCTGATGAGTTCCCTCTCTCCCCCGGGGAGAGGGAGGGGACCCATGCCGAAGGCGTGGGGAGGGTGAGGGGGCCGGCGCGCTTAGCGCGCCGCCAAGGGGCATGCTGCCCCTTGGCAATCCCCTGGCACAGGCTTTCGCCTGTGCTGCCCCCTCACCGTGACCCTCTCCCCAGGGGGGAGAGGGAAATCTCCCGCCGCTCCGGTCCTGCCTGTTACGACGCTCGCAACGCCCCGAGGAACCCGTCGACCTCCTGGCGCATCCGCCCGGCGTCGTCCTGCACCGTGTCCACCGAGCGTACCATCACGCCGCTGGCCCGTTCGGCGGACGCGGCGGCGGAGGTGACGGCAGCGATGTTGTCGGAGACGGTGCGGGTGCCGTCGGCGGCGTCCTGGATGTTGGCGGCGATCTCGCCCACCGCGGCGGTCTGCTGTTCGACCGCGGCGGCGACCTCGCTGGAGATCTCGTTCAGGCGGGCGATGGTGCGGGTCACAGCACCGATGGTGTCGACGGCGGTGCCCGACGCGCTCTGGATTTCGGCGATGCGCGCCTGGATCTCGGCGGTCGCCTTGGCCGTCTGGCCGGCGAGCTGCTTCACCTCGCTCGCCACCACGGCGAAGCCTTTCCCGGCCTCACCCGCGCGGGCGGCCTCGATGGTGGCGTTCAGCGCCAGCAGGTTGGTCTGGCCGGCGATGCCGGAAATCATGTCCACCACCTTGCCGATCTCCTCCGCCGCCTCGGCGAGGCTGCCCATCACCGTGGTGCTGCGTTCGGCGTCGCGGGTGGCGTCGGCGGCGATGCCGGCGGAATCGGCGACCAGACGGGCGATGCCGGCGAAGCTGGCCGACAGTTCGGCGGTGGCGGCGGCGACGCTGTCGACATTGGCCGAGGCGCGACCGGCGGCCGACGACACCGCGTCGGAATGGCGTGCCGTCTCGGCGGCGCCCTCGGCCATCGCGGACGAGGCGGCGGCCATCTCGGCGGTCGAACTCGACAGCGCCTCGACCAGCCGCTTCACCGTCGCCTCGAAGCCGTCGGCCAGCGTGCGCAGTTCGCGCCGGCGCTCCTCGGCGGCGGCGGTCTTCAGCCGTTCCTGCTCCTGCTGGAGGCGTTCGGTGTCGAGCATGGTGTCGCGGAAGACGCGGGCGGCGGTCGCCATGCGGCCGATCTCGTCGCGGCGGCCTTCTTCGAAGGTGGCGGTGAAGTCGCGGGCGGCCAGCCGCTCCAGCGAACCGGCGACATCGAGGATCGGGCGGGAAATGCCGCGCACCAGCACGGCGCCGAAGCCCAGCGCCAGCAGGGTGCACAGCGTCACCCCGCCCAGCACCATGCCGTGGGCGCTGCTGTAGACCGCCGCCCCCTGGTCGGCGACGGCGCCGGCATCAGCCATCGTGCTGTCCACCAGCGCGTCGAGCGCCTCCTGCACGCGGGCGAAGGCGACGGCGCTGGGACGCTTGAAGACGCTGACGGCGGACTGGGCGTTGCCGTCGCGGGCCTGGCCGCGCACGCGGTCGGCTGCGGCGGCATAGGCGGTCCAGGCCTCGTCGAAGGCGGCCAGCCTTGCGGCGCCGTCGCCGCCGGTGAAGCGGGTACCGGCGGCCTGACGGCGCGCCGCAACCTCTGTCACCGCGTCGGTCCAGCCCTTTTCAGCCTGGTTCACCTGCATCTCGTTGGTGGCGAGCGCATAGGCGGCTTCGGCGATGCGGTGGCTCTGGGCGGCGGAGGTCAGTTGACCGGCCAGCTGGGTCGCCGGCAGCGAACGGCTGCGCATGGTTTCGGCAGCATTGTTTAGGATTTCAAGCCGGCTGAGCGTAAAAATTCCGAAGGCGCCGGCCATCACCACAGTGCCCAGCACCGCGACGATGATCTTGGCACGAATGGTCAACTGTCCGAATGCTCGAATTTTAGCCATTTTGCCCGCATCCCCGCCAAACCCTCGGCAAGAACCCTGTCCACCCGAAGGTATTATTCGACCCTCAATCTTACTAATCCGAATGTTTAAAATTATCAACGCGGAAGGTGAGTGAATTCGTCGGAAATCCTGTGGGTCGAACAATGGTCACAGGGCGTGACTTGACTGGGGAGTAAAGGGAGCCTGAAAACGAAACGGCCGCCGCACCCGGGTGGTGCGGCGGCCGTTTCGGGACCGTCTGAGGATGGAGATCAGGCGGCCTTGCGAACGGAACCCAGCTCGGTGAACAGCTTCACCACGGCTTCGACGAACTCGTTCAGCTGGTCCTGGCCCAGCGCCGAGACCGTGATGTCGTCGACGACCAGAGCCTCGTCGCTGATCTTGCCGCCGGCGGCGGTCAGGTCGGCGCGGTAGGCTTCCGGGGCGGCCAGCAGGCGGCCGCGCAGCTTGCCGGGGATCGCCAGCAGCTGGATGCCCTGGTCGATGGCGGCGATCGGCTTGCCGGCATCCAGGAAGTGGCCGACGATGCGGCGGGTGTGGGCCGACTGCTGCAGCTTCGCCACGCTGCGCTCACCGCCCGGCAGCAGCAGCATGTCGAAGTCGGCGCCGAGCGCCTCGCTCAGATGCTTGTCCACCGGGAAGTAATGGCCCCAGGACTTGCCGTGCCAGCCGTTGACCAGACCCGTCTCGGTCGAGATGGTACGCAGCGTGGCGCCGGTCTTGATAAGGGCGCGTTGCGGCTCGGTCATCTCCGCTTCTTCGAAGCCGTTGGAGACGAGGATGGCGATGGACTTTCCTGCGAGCGATTGATCCATACTGTCTTGTCCTTTCATCGTTTCACCAATAGAACGCCGGAGCATCTCCGATGGCATGTCGGCCAGGGGAGAACCCGCCGGGGGCAAAAGGCGGTCGGGAAACGGTCATCGCCGCGCATGGGGATGCGCGGCGGCCAGTTCCGCCCGCCGGGGCCCCGAGGTCGGGTGCCGGCGTGTGGGACCTTTACGTCCCGGATCGGTTTGTTTTCAGCATGCGGACTTAATTGGTCCCGATGAGGCCCCAAGTCAACAAGGGATTCCGCGGCGCACCCAAGGATGCGGCGTGCCGGATTCCGTCGGAACCGGTGGATTCGGCTGCATTTTCCAGCCCAGTTCAAGACTTTCGGGCCAACCGGCCCGTACCACCGGTTGATGCGGTGCAAGGCTGCCATACCATGGGGGCGTGGCTTCGCCGAAGGATTATTCCGAATGAACCGCGTGGCGGCGGAGACGAGGCCAAAAAAAAGCGGCCGGGGGGAAGGCCCCCGGCCGTCGGCAAGTCAAAGCATCAGCCGTTCGAAAAGATCCAGCTCGCACACTGGATCACGGACCAATCCCGTTGATCGGAACCTGCGATCAATGGAACTGGTCAGCCTCGGTGGAGTCCTTGTACGCGGTGGTGGAGGAGGTGCCGCCGGAGATCGCCGTGGCAACCGCGTCGAAGTAGCCGGTGCCGACTTCGCGCTGGTGCTTGGTGGCGGTGTAACCGTCCTTCTCGGCCGCGAACTCGGCCTGCTGCAGTTCGGAGTAGGCGGCCATGCCGCGCTCGGCATAGCCCTTGGCCAGGGTGAAGGCCGAGTAGTTCAGGCTGTGGAAGCCGGCCAGCGTGACGAACTGGAACTTGTAGCCCATGGCGCCCAGCTCGCGCTGGTACTTGGCGATGGTGGCGTCGTCCAGGTTGGCCTTCCAGTTGAAGGAGGGCGAGCAGTTGTAGGCCAGCATCTTGCCGGGGAACTGCTTGTGCACGGCCTCGGCGAAGCGGCGGGCTTCGTCCAGGTTCGGCTTGGAGGTCTCCCACCACATCAGGTCCGAGTACGGCGCGTAGGACAGGCCGCGGGCGATGCAGTGATCCACACCCATGCCCTTCTTCAGACGGAAGAAGCCCTCGGTGGTGCGGCCGCTGTCGAAGTCGATGAAGGGATGGTCACGCTCGTCGATGTCCGAGGTGATGAGCTGCGCCGACTCGGCGTCGGTGCGGGCGATCACCAGGGTCGAGGTGCCGCAGACGTCGGCGGCCAGACGGGCGGCGTTCAGCGTGCGGATGTGCTGCTGCGTCGGGATCAGAACCTTGCCGCCGAGGTGGCCGCACTTCTTTTCCGAAGCCAGCTGGTCTTCCCAGTGCACGCCGGCGGCACCGGCCTTGATCATGGCCTTCATCAGCTCGAAGGCGTTCAGCGGGCCGCCGAAGCCGGCCTCGGCGTCGGCGATGATCGGCGCGAACCAGTAGGTGTCGCCCTTGCCTTCGGAGGTCTGGATCTCGTCGGCGCGCTTGAAGGTGTTGTTGATGCGCTCGACGACCGCCGGGACCGAGTTCACCGGATACAGGCTCTGGTCCGGGTACATCTGGCCGGCCGTGTTGGCGTCACCGGCGACCTGCCAGCCCGACAGGTAGATGGCCTTCAGGCCGGCCTTGACCGCCTGCATCGCCTGGTTGCCGGTCAGGGCGCCCAGGGTGTTGATGTAGGGCTCAGTGTTCAGCAGCTCCCACAGGCGGCGCGCACCCAGCTCGGCCAGCGTGTACTCGATCTTGACCGAGCCGCTCAGACGCTTGACGTCGTCCATGGTGTAGTCGCGGCGGATGCCCTCGTAACGGGCGGCGTGGATGGCGGTCTTGGTCTTTTCATCGAGCGACATGGGTCAGGTTCCTTTTGTCCGGTGCGCCCGGTCGATCGGGGCGGAACTGGGGTCTCGGGGCGGGCCTTTTGTCGGTCCCGGCATCCGGTTGCGGGCAGCGGCGTTTCCTCCCGCCCTTACCTGCCTTCCGGTGTCTTCGGGGCCGCTTGCGCTTTACAGCGCGGCCGTGGATCAAGACTTAAACCCCGTCCGAGTGCGTTGCAATAAGCCCTTGTTTGTAAAAAGGTCCGTTTGTAAACTGCTGTCTTCACAATCCTGTAAATCCGTAAATCTTGTAAAGTCGGTGATCGTCGAGGGGGCTGGTTTTGGCGACCATGGAAAAGAAGGCGATGCTGGGTCCGAAGGTGCGCCGCCTGCGCCGCGACCAGGGCCTGACCCAGGCGCAGATGGCCGACCAGCTCGGCATCTCCCCCAGCTATCTGAACCTGATCGAGCACAACCAGCGCCCCGTCACGGTGCCGCTGCTGCTGAAGCTGGGCCAGCAGTTCGGCGTCGATCTCCAGGCCTTCGCCGAGGACGAGGAGAGCCGGCTGGTGGCGGGCCTGCGCGAGGTGTTCGCCGACCAGCTGTTCGACGGCTCCGACATCAAGAACCAGGATTTCCGCGAACTGGCGGCGGTGGCGCCGACGCTGGGGCAGGCGGTGGTGGCGCTCTACCGCGGCTTCCGCGGGGCGCGCGACGATCTCCAGGCCCTGGCGGAGCGGGTGGCCGACCGCGAGAAGCTGCATCTGGTGCAGGCCACCGGCTTCCCGCAGGACGAGGTGCGCGACCTGTTCCAGACCCATTCCAACCATTTCCCGGAGCTGGAGGCGGCGGCGGAAAGCCTGTGGCAGGACGGCAAGCTGGAGCGCGGCGACCTCTATCGCGGGCTGGTCGACTGGCTCAACACCCAGCACAGCGTCCGGGTCCGCCTGCTGCCGTCGGAGGTGATGGGCTATGCCGTGCGCCGCTTCGACCGCCACAGCCGGCGCATCCTGCTGTCGGAGATGCTGGCGCCGTCGGGCCGCACCTTCCAGCTGGCCTGCCAGATCGCGCTGCTGCGGCACCGCGACCTGCTGAACGGCATCGTCGACGCCGCGAATTTGTCGGACGACGAGGCGCGGCGGCTGACCCGCATCGGGCTGGCGAACTATTTCGCCGCGGCGGTGCTGATGCCCTACGCCCGCTTCCATGAGGCGGCGACCCAGCTGCGCTACGACATCGAGATCCTGCGGCGGCGCTTCGACGCCTCCTTCGAGCAGGTCTGCCACCGGCTGACCACGCTGCACCGGTCGGGCGCCAAGGGCGTGCCCTTCTTCTTCATGCGGGTGGACAGCGCCGGCAACGTGTCGAAGCGCTTCTCGGGGGCCGGATTCCATTTCGCCCGCTTCGGCGGCGGCTGCCCGCGCTGGATCGTCTATGAGGCCTTCCGCACGCCGGGCAAGATCCACAGCCAGATGGCGGAGATGCCGGACGGCACCGCCTATTTCTCCATCGCCCGCACGGTGGTGAAGGCCGGCGGCGGCCACCGCAGCCCGCCGCAGCAATTCGCCGTGGCGCTGGGCTGCGACGTCCAGCATGCGGCTCAGGTCACCTATGCGGACGGGTTCGACCTGTCAAACACCGATGCGGCGACGCCGATCGGGGTGAATTGCCGGCTCTGCCCGCGGCTGGACTGCTCGCAGCGGGCGTTTCCGCCGCTGAATCATCGGCTTATCGTCGATGAGAATCTGCGCGGCCTGTCGCCCTACCTGTTCGCGCCGCCCAGCGCGGAATAAGGATTCAATTGACCGGGATCAATGTTGTACGGCGAAATTCGTGTTGTTTACCGGAAAGCCCGTCATTTGACTGGTATAAATCCGTGGCCTTCGACCGGGTTTGTTGATAGGTTTCGGCCGTTGCGTCGCGGCAGCTCCGCTCGTGTCATCGCGCCGGCCACCTGAACGCAGCGTCCCGGACTTTGGTATTGAACATTGCCAACAGAGCTTGGCGCCGACAGGTTTTGGAACGCCCAAATGAGCAATCTGATCAAAGAGCGCGTGCTGACCGTTCACCACTGGACCGACACGCTGTTCAGCTTCACCACCACGCGCGATCCGTCCTTCCGCTTCCTGCCGGGGCAGTTCACCATGATCGGGCTGGAGGTCGAAGGCCGGCCCCTGCTGCGTGCCTACAGCCTCGTCAGCGCGCATTACGAGGAGACGCTGGAGTTCTTCAGCATCAAGGTGCAGGACGGCCCGCTGACCTCGCGGCTCCAGCATCTGAAGGAAGGCGACACGCTGCTGGTGAACCGTAAGGCGACCGGCACGCTGATCACCGACAACCTGCTTCCCGGACGGAACCTGTATCTGCTGAGCACCGGCACCGGCCTGGCGCCGTTCCTCAGCATCATCAAGGACCCGGAGATGTACGAGAAGTTCGACCGGGTGATCCTGACCCACGGCACCCGCACCGTGGCGGAACTGGCCTATGACGACCTGATCCACCACAGCCTGCCGGAGAACGAGTTCTTCGGCGAGCAGGTGAAGGAAAAGCTGCTCTATTACCCGACCGTGACGCGCGAGCCCTTCCGCAACCAGGGCCGCCTGACCACGCTGATGGAAACCGGTAAGATTTACGAAGACCTGGGCCTGCCGGAACTGGATGCCGAGAAGGACCGCGTCATGATCTGCGGCAGCCCGGCCATGCTGGCCGAGACCACCGCGATGATGGAAAAGCGCGGCTTCGTCATGGGCACCAACGGCGAGCCGGGCGGCTTCGTCATCGAAAAGGCGTTCGTCGAACGGTGAGATCGGGGGAGGGGACGCTATTTCCCACGGAATAAACGTCCCCTCCCGCCGGTTTACCAATCCGTGACGAAGGCACGTCACTCAATCCTTGACCGACTGGGCGCGCCTCCTCCGGGGGGCGCGCCCATTTTCTGTCCGCATCCGTGAATAAAATCGCCGTCCGGCCTGTTGGTGCGACGGTCACCGTTCAAACCGTCAAGCCTTTGGTGTAGACATCCCGCCCATGCGCCTGATCCTCATCCTTGCCGCGATGATCGTCGCCGGCCTCGCGAATCTCGCCGTCTGGTCCCTGCCGAACCTGCCGGTGCCGCTCGACCCGCCGCCCGGCGGCAAGCTGCGCAGCGTGTCCTTCGCGCCCTTCCGCGACGGGCAGAGCCCGCTGACCGGCGTGCTGCCCTCCACCGCCCAGATCGAGGAGGACATCGTCGCCCTCGCGCCGCAGGTGGCCGGCATCCGCACCTACACCTCGCTGGAAGGCCTGCAGGTGGTGCCGGAACTGGCGCGCAAGCACGGCATGCAGGTCACCATGGGGGCGTGGCTGTCCTCGCGGACCGACAAGAACGAGGCGGAGATCGCCTCGCTGATCGATCTCGCCAACCGCTATCCCGACGTCATCACCCGCGTCATCGTCGGCAACGAGGTGCTGCTGCGCCGCGAACTGACCCCGGAGCAGGTCGCCGGATACATCGACCGCGTCAAGGCGGCGGTGAAGCAGCCGGTGTCCTATGCCGACGTCTGGGAATGGTGGCTGAAATACCCGCAGATCGCGGACCACGTCGATTACCTGACCATCCATCTGCTGCCCTATTGGGAGGACGTGCCGGCCGGCGTCGAGGCGGCGACCGAGCGCATCCGCCAGAGCTACCGCACCATCGCCCACCGCTTCCCGGGCAAGCCGATCCTGGTCGGCGAGACCGGCTGGCCGACGCAAGGGCGCTCGCGCGGCGCCGCCGTGCCGGGGCTGGTCAACAAGGCGAAGTTCGTCAACGCCTTCGTCCGCATGGCCGAGCAGGAAGGCTTCGACTACAACGTGATCGAGGCCTTCGACCAGGAGTGGAAGGCCAAGCTGGAGGGCACGGTCGGCGGCCATTGGGGCCTGTACAATGCCGACCGCACGCCGAAATTCTCGCTGGCCGGGCCGGTCGTCGGCAATGTCGCGTGGCCCTGGCTGTTCGCGGCGTCGAGCGGGCTGGCGCTGGTGCTGCTGGGCGGGTTGTCGCTGCTGCGCCGCCATGTGCCGGGCGCCGGCTGGGCGGTGCTGATCCTGCTGGCGCAGGCGCTGTCCACCCTCTATGTCCGTGCCGCCTTCCTGGCCGAGCATGGCAAGCATTACTGGCAGGACACCACGCTGGCCGTGGCGATGCTGGCGCTGACCGCGGCGCTGGTGCTGGCGGTGCTGCTGACCGCCCACCGCACGCTGGCGAGCGGCGGTCTGGCGAGCGAGCCGCTGGTCGGACTGCGCCATGCCCGCCCGGCCCTGACCCGCACCGAGCGGGTCGGGCGGTGGAGCGCCGTGGCGCTGGGCGTCGCGGCGCTGGTCTGGTCGCTGCTGATCGTCTATGACGGCCGCTACCGCGACTTCCCCAACCCCTATCTGCTGATCCCGGCGGTGGCGCTGCCGGCGCTGGGCCTGATCCGTGCCGCCCGCCGGCCGGCGGGGACGGAGACGCGCGGCGCGCTGGGCATCGCCAGCCTGTTCCGTCCGGCAATTCCTGTCGCCGACGGCGAGCCGCGCGGCCTGTGCGGCGCCGTCCGCCGCCTGCCGGTCGAGTCGGTGCTGGGCTTCGGGCTGCTGCTGGCGGCGCTGCTGACCGTGGTGGCCGAGGGCTTCGTGCCGCTCGAATCGTTGATCTACGGCCAGCTGCCCTTCATGGAGGCGCTGCACGAGGTCGACTGGACCCGGCCGAACTGGGAAGCGCTGGGTTGGGCAGCCTTGCAGGTCCTGCTGGCGCTGCCCTTCCTGGCCGGGGTGTGGAGCGCCCGGCGTCCGCTTCGGCGGATCTGAAGTCAGGTCAGGTCCGGATCAGCCCGTCCTGCTTCGGCGCCTCCGGAGCAGGGACGGGGGCCGGGCCGGGGGCGGGAGCGGCGGGCGGCGTCAGCTGCCAGTTGTCCAGAGCCCGTTTCAGCGCGTCGAGCCCGGCGCCGGCCGAGTTTTTCGCCTCGTCCGCCGCGCGGGTGATGGCGGCGCAGAGGTCGGCGCGGCGCTTGGGATCGTTGCGGCTTTCCTCCAGCGCGCGGCCGACATCGTCGGTCGTGCCGCCGCCCTTGGCGTCGGGCGGCACCGCCTTCGGGTCGATCCCCAGCAGCGGCAGCAGATATTCCCGCCCCTTCTCGCGCGCCACCGCCGCGGCCTTGTCGCCGAAACGCTCCGCCGCCGCGACTCCGGTGTCCCAGGTGCTGAGCGCGGCCGAGACGGTCGGGCTGCACCGGCCGGCCGGGTCTGCGGGCGGAACCGTCTGGGCATGCAGCGGTGCGGCGCTCAACAGCAGAGCGGCAAGCGCCGGCATGGCAAGGCGGCGGAGGGGGGCGGGTGGGCACGTCATGGGTGGAACCCTGCAGTCGGGGGAGGGGCTTCGGGTGAGATTTGGGAAGGCGGCCGGCGGCTTTCCATGGGGCCTGCTCAAGGGGGCCGGGCCAACTGGTTTGCCGGATTGGTTGGAGGGGTGAAAAGCGGCGATATGCCGCGACCTGTGGCGATTTTGCTACCAAATGACCGTTTCATGACCTTTACATGACATGCCGCCGCTGCACCGCACCGCGAAGCGTGCTAAGAGCAGCGCCAAACCATTCCAGTCTACGCGAGTCACCGTCCCATGCTGCTGCGCGCATTCCGTTCGCTGATGCCGAAGGAGGAACGCTTCGTCGACCAGTTCGTCGAGCAGGCCCGCCATATCGTGGCAGCATCCATTGCGCTGGAAGCGGTGATGGATTCCGGACCGGACGACCGCGTGCAGAAGGTCGCCGCGCTGAAGCGGGTGGAGAAGGACGCCGACCGCATCGCCAAGGATGCCGGGCGCGACCTGCACCGCGCCTTCATCACCCCCTTCGACCGCTCGGACATCCTGTCGCTGATCAACGCGCTGGACGACGCCATCGACCTGATGGACGAGGTGCCGCGCCATGCCGGCCTCTATGGCATCGAGGCGTTCGACGAGCCGATGCGCCGCTTCGTCGCCCTGATCCGCCAGCAGGCCGACGTTCTGGTCGAACTGATGCCGCTCCTGGGCTCCATCGCCCGCAACGCCGAGCGGATCGACCATCTCTGCGGCCGGCTGTCCGACATCGAGGACGAGGCCGACGACATCCTGCGCAGCGCCTTGCAGTCGCTGATCGCGGAGAAGCCGGACATGATCGCCTTCCTCGGCCGGCGCGAGCTGTACGAGATGCTGGAGGCGGTGACCGACCGGTGCGACGACGTCGGCGACCTGGTCGCGGGCATCACGCTCGATCAGGTCTGAGGCGGTCCCGGTCATGGAGGCCCTGCAACTCGGCCTGCCGGCGATCGCCGTCATCGTTCTGGTGGCGCTCGCCTTCGACTTCATCAACGGCCTGCACGACGCGGCGAACTCCATCGCCACCGTGGTGTCGACCCGCGTGCTGTCGCCCAAGCTGGCCGTCCTGTGGGCGGCCTTCTTCAACTTCATCGCCTTCCTGTTCTTCGGCCTGCATGTCGCCACCACCATCGGCACCGGGCTGGTCGATCCGCTGGTGATGGACCCGGCGGTGATCCTGGCGGCGCTGATCGGCGCCATCGGCTGGAACCTGATCACCTGGTATCTCGGGCTGCCGTCCTCCTCCTCGCACGCGCTGGTCGGCGGCATCGCCGGGGCGGGCATCGCCAAGGCCGGCTTCGGCGCCATCATCGGCAGCGGCTTCACCAAGACGGCGGTCGCCATCGTGCTGTCGCCCGGCATCGGCCTCTTGCTGGCGCTGTTCCTGATGCTGGTGCTGTCCTGGGCGCTGCGCCGGGCCGCCCCCTTCGCGGTCGACCGCCAGTTCCGGCACTGGCAGCTCGTCTCGGCGGCGCTGTACAGCCTGGGCCATGGCGGCAACGACGCGCAGAAGACGATGGGCATCATCGCCGTCCTGCTGTTCAGCCAGGGCATGCTGGGCGATACCTTCCACGTCCCGTTCTGGGTCATCATCGCCTGCCAGCTGGCGATGGGGCTGGGCACCATGATGGGCGGCTGGCGCATCGTCCGCACCATGGGGTCGCGCATCACCGACCTGAAGCCCTACCAGGGCTTCTGCGCCGAGACGGCGGGCGCCATCACGCTGTTCGGCGCGACGTGGCTGGGCATCCCGGTTTCGACCACCCACACCATCACCGGCGCCATCGTCGGCGTCGGCTCCGCCCGCCGGACATCGGCGGTGCGCTGGGGTCTGGCGGGCCGAATCGTCTGGGCCTGGGTGCTGACGATTCCCGCATCCGGCATCGTCGCCTGGCTGTCCTACCTGCTGGTGGCGAGCGTCCTGCACCCGTAAGGGCCTTGATTTAGGGGGAGAACACCCTGTGAACGAGGGGGCGGATACCGGTACGATCGGATAAGCCCTTCGTGACGCAGCCCGCCCTTGACCCGCAAGGGCGGGAACGGCAGGATCGGTCCGGTGGAGACAGGATACCGGTCATGCCGCATATCGAACGCACCGACCAAGGTGAGCAGTATGTGCTTCCCGGCACCGAACGCCGGACGGTCCCAGGCTTGCCCTATGCGGCGGAAGCCGACGGCCAGCTGACCCTGCATTTCTACGCCCCACCCGAGAAGACAGAACGCCGCCCCCGCCCGACCTCGGCGCGCGCTCTCTCCTCCACGCCCCTGCCCATAGCGCCGCTGCCTGCCGGTCAGGCGGAACCGGCCGTGGCCGACGCCACGCCGCAAAGCCTGTTCGGCCGGCGTCTCGCCCATTTCCCAAGGGTGTTCGAGCAGCCCTGACCGGCTAGAGTGTGATCGGTTCAAGCGGAATCGCTTGAAGCGTGAATCACACGGAAAACCAAAAGCTTAGAGTCTGTCTGATGCTTCAATAAGCATCAGACAGACTCTGGAGGGCAGGCCTTCAGGCGGCGCCGGTGCGGCTGCGCCCGGCGGCCAGCGTGCGGGCGACCTGACGCAGCAGCAGGTCGCGCTCATAAGGCTTGCCGATGTGTCCGTTCATGCCGGCGTCGCGGCAGTCGCGCCGCTCCTCGTCCGACGAGCCGGCGGTCAGTGCCAGGATCGGCAGGTCGCCGTGCGGCGGCGGCATGGCACGGATGATCCGGCTCGCCTCCAGCCCGTCCATCTCCGGCATCTGCACGTCCATCAGCACGAGGTCATAGTCGCCGGCCTTCACCGCCTCCACCGCCGCGGCGCCATCGGCCACCAGATCGATGCGATAGCCGCTGTCCTTGAACAGCGCCGCCAGCAGTTCGCGGTTGATCGACAGATCCTCAGCGATCAGCAGGCGGGGCGGTCCGGCGGGGCGGGGAGTGGGCTGAACAGGGGGCGGGGCAGCGATTGCCTGGGCCGCCATCGCCTGGGCCTGGGGGGCCGCTCCCACCCGCCGGCCGGCGATGCGGGCAAGCTGCCGGCGCAGGTCCTCGATGGAGAAGGGCTTGGCGATCATCGCCACGTCGGGGCCGAATCCGGCAGGCGTGCCGACGGCATGGGCGGCGAAGCCGGAGGCCAGCAGAACCGGCAGGCCCGGGCGCATGCGGGCGGTGTGCCGCGCCAGCTCCGTCCCGTCCATACCCGGCGGCATGACGACGTCGCTGAGCAGCAGATCGAGCTTTTCCGGCCCGTCCAGCACCACCAGCGCTTCGTTGGCGTTGGTCGCCGCGATCACCCGATGGCCCCAGCCGCGCAGCAGCCCGGCCACCATGTCGCGCACCGTCGGGTCGTCGTCCACCAGCAGGATCGACAGCGGTCCGGACGGCGGCGGGGAAAGCGCAGGCGCCAAGGACTGGGCCGCAGGCTGTGCGGGGACGGTGAGGGATGGGCTGCCGGCTGGGCTGGTGGTGGCGGCCGGCCGGGCCGGCGGTGTCGCCGGCATGCCCGACGCCTCCGCCGGCATCAGGCGGTTCGCCGGCAGCCGCACCGTCACCGTGGTGCCGACGCCCAGCGTGCTGCGCAGCGCCAGCGTGCCGCCATGCAGTTCGACCAGCCGCTTGGTCAGCGGCAGGCCCAGCCCGGCGCCCTCGACCCCGCGGTGCTGGGCGCTCTCGACACGGGCGAAGGGCTCCAGCACGCGATCCAGATCCTCGGCCGGGATGCCCAGCCCGGTGTCGGTGATGCGGATCACCGGCGTGCCGTCCTCCAGCAGGGCGGACAGGGTCACCGATCCGCCCGAGGGCGTGTATTTCACCCCGTTGGCGATCAGGTTCAGCAGGATCTGGCGGATGCGGCGGTCGTCTCCGCGTAAGGCGCCCACCGCCGGCGCCACCACCGCCGACAGCAGCACGCCGGCGCGCTCCGCCCGCGGGGTCAGCATGCGGATGGCGAAATCCGCCGCGGCCTCCAGGTCGCAGTGCCCCTCCTCGATGGTCAGCGCCCCGGCCTCCGCCCGCGCATGGTCGAGGATCTCGTTGATCAGCTCCAGCACATGCTGGCCGCTGTCGCGGACGTTGGCGGCATATTGCCGGTAGGACGGGGTGCCGACCGGCCCCTCCGCCTCGCGGGCGATCAGGTCGGAGAAGCCGATGACGGCGTTCAGCGGCGTGCGCAGCTCGTGGCTCAGCCCGGCCAGGAACTCGCCCTTGGCCCGGTTGGCGGCCTCGGCGGCCTGCCGCGCGCTTTCCGCCATGTCGCGGGCATGGTTCAGCGCGGCGGCGAGCCGGGCGCTCTCGTCGCGTTCGGCGCTGGTCCGCTCCACCGCGTTCCGCGCCTCGGCCAGGGCCACCTGCGCCTTGCGCTCGCGGTCCAGATAGCGCATCCCCCAGGCCAGCATCCCGAGGACCGCCAGCAGGCCGACGAGGGTCTCCACCACCGTGTGCAGGGTGCGGGTGCGCCACACGGCCATCGCCTCTTCCCGGTCGATGCCGGCCAGCACCACCAGACCATAGTCGCGGACGGTCCGGTAGGCGGCGATGCGCAGCACCCCGTCCAGCGGCGACGTCGACAGCAGCTGCCCCTCCGGCGCCTCGCGCAGCCGGGACTGGAACAGCGGCGCGGCGGCGGCCGTGCGGCCGGCCGAGGCTTCGGGTTCCGGGCGGCGGGCGACCACCTCGCCGTTCGGCCGGTAGACGGCGATCAGCGGATCGAATTCGAAGCCCGGAATGCTGTAGAAGTCGGTCAGGTGGTTGACCCGGATCGACACGGATGCCACCCCGATGAAGCGCCCCTCATCGTCATGCAGCGGGCGGGAAACCGGAAAGACGAGCGGATAGGATCCGGTCCGGACCGGCTGCGCCGCGCCGATGTGCAGGCGCATCCCGCCGCGCAGGGCCTCCAGACCGCTCTGGTCGGCGAAATCGGCGATGCGGTTGGGGAAGCTGGCCGATTCGAGCACGGCCCGTCCGTCGGCGTCGTAAATCCAGATGGCGTCGGCGCCCTCGACCTGGGCGGCATATTCGCGCAGACGGCCCCAATATTTCAGATCGCGCAGCTTCTGCAGGCCACGGGCCTCCGCCACCATGGCCGCCGCCTGGTCGAGCGCCACGTCGGCTGTGCGCACCGTGCGGCGGACATGGTCGTCGACCAGCCGGGCCATGTCCTGCACCAGGGCGAAGCGGCGCTGCTGGGTGTCCTGGTAATCGTAATAGATCCTGTGGGCCGCGTTGCCCGCCAATGCGGCCAGCACGACGACCACCACCAGCGCGCCCCGTAGGAAGCGTCCCACAAATCCCCCTTTTGTGTGCCGATGCGCGATGCGGCCCGCCCGAAACTTCACATCCAAACTATCACGAATCCGATGGGACGGCTGCGCTATTCGACCGGGAGGGGGCTTGGGGTTTGTCCCGATGGCCGGACAGTTTCAGGGGGCTTGCGGGGCCGGAAACCTCCGCCGCAGTCTTTGAAAAATAGCGCCGCCCCCCATCTTGCGCGGCTTGCCCCATGGGCCCAGATGGGCAGGCGTCTGAACCATTGGGGAGGTCGAAAGATGGGTCTGTTCGATATGTTCAAGGGCAACGCGCCGCTGGAGATGAACCCGCGCCGTGCGCTGGTGGTGTCGCTGGTCTACTGCATGGGATCGGACGGCGAGATCGATCCGGAGGAGGTCGGCCATCTGGTCTCCGTCCTCGGCCGCCGCGCCTCGCGGGAGGAGCTGGACGGCTGCCTCAAATATGCGCGCAGCACCCCGCCGGACAGCTTCCTGGCCGAGGTCGCGCCGAAGCTGAACCAGCAGCAGCGGCTGTGCATCCTGCTGAACATGATCGACAGCGCCATGGCCGACGGCGAGGCGGAGCAGGGCGAGCGCGATCTGATCATCCGCTTCCAGCAGGCCTTCGGCTTCGACGACGCGAGCTTGCGCCCCTATTTCGAGGCGCTGACGGCGAAGAACGCCCGGTTCGTGCTGGACGCGTAACGGGGAGCGCCCCCTTCTTAGCTTTTCCGGGAAGGGGGCGACGTCCTTTACGGCCAGCCCGTTACAGCCAGTCGGGCACCCGCTCGGCCGCCAGCATCTCCTCCACCGTGGGGCGGGGGCGGATGACGGAGAAGCGGTCGCCGTTGACCAGCACCTCCGGCACCAGAGGCCGGGTGTTGTAGGTCGAGGCCATCACCGCGCCATAGGCGCCGGCCGACAGGAAGGCGACGAGGTCGTCGTCGGCCAGCGGCGGCAGCGGACGCTGCACGGCGAAGGTGTCGCCGCTCTCGCACACCGGGCCGACCACGTCGTAGGGCTCGACAGCGGCGCCGTCGGCCGGCTCCGCGACGGGCACGATGCCGTGCCAGGCGTCGTACAGCGACGGGCGGATCAGGTCGTTCATCGCCGCGTCGACGATGGCGAAGCGGCGGTGCAGCCCCTGCTTCACATAGATGACGCGGCTGACCAGGATGCCGGCATTGCCGACCAGCGAGCGGCCGGGCTCCAGCGTGATCCGGCAGCCGAGATTGCCGGTGATCGAGCGCACCATCGCGGCATAGTCGGCCAGATCGGGCGGCGCCTCGTTCTTGTAGGTGATGCCGAGCCCGCCGCCGAGATCCAGGCGCTGGATGTCGTGGCCATCCTCGCGCAGCTGGTGCAGCAGCGCCGCAACCCGCTCGTAGGCCGCCCGGAAGGGGGCGAGGTCGGTCAGCTGCGAGCCGATATGGACGGCGATGGCGACCGGCTTGATGCCCGGCAGGGCCGCCGCGCGGCGGTAGATCTCGCGCGCGTGGTCATAGTCGATGCCGAACTTGTTCTCTTTCTTGCCGGTGGCGATCTTGGCGTGGGTCTTGGCGTCGACGTCCGGGTTGACGCGGAAGGCGATGGGAGCCTCCACGCCCATGGACGAGGCGATCTGGCTCAGCGCCTCCAGCTCCGGCACCGATTCCACGTTGATCTGGTGGATGCCGGCCTCAAGGGCGGCGCGCAGGTCGTCACGGGTCTTGCCGACGCCGGAGAAGACGATGCGCTCCGGTGGGATGCCGCCGGCCAGCGCGCGCTTCATCTCGCCCACCGACACCACGTCGCCGCCGGCCCCCAGCTTAGCCAGCGTGCGGATGACGGCGAGGTTGGAGTTGGCCTTCAGCGCATAGCACACGCCGGCATCCTGTCCGGCGAAGGCGCCGGCATAGGCGTTGTAGTGCGATTCCAGCGCCGCGGTGGAATAGAGGTAGAAGGGGGTGCCCACCTCCCGCGCCACATCCTCCAGCGACACGGATTCGGCATGCAGCACGCCGTTGCGGTAGGCGAAGACGCTCATCGGGGAACCATTCGGCGAACCGGTGCGGGCGGTCATGGGAACTGGACTCCGGAACCGGCCGGCTTACCGGGCTTCGGGTCCAGCGAGGGGTTGGGATAGGTGCGGGGGAAGGGATCGACCTGCCCCTCCGGAACCGGGCTGTCGACGGCCTTCGGCTTCTTGCCGCAGCCGGCCAGCGCCAGGGCGCCGGCCAGTGCGAGGACGGTCAGGGTGACGGAGCGGGGAAGACGGCTGTTCACAGGAAACGCTCCCGGGCGGCCTTCACCGCCTCCTGCACGCGGACGGGGGCCGGGCCGCCGAAGCTGGTGCGGCTGTTCAGCGACGCCTCGATGCTCAGCGCCGGATAGACGGCTTCGGTGATGCGCGGCTCGATGGCCTGGAGTTCCGCCAGCGTCAGGTCGGTCAGGCCGACCCGCCGGTCCTCCGCCGCCTTCACGGCGCGGCCGGTGACGTGGTGCGCCTCGCGGAAGGGCATGTCCAGCTCCCGGACCAGCCAGTCGGCGAGGTCGGTGGCGTTCAGGAAGCCGCGGTCGGCCGCCTCGCGCATCGCCGGGACGTTGGGCTGCATGTCGCGCACCATGCCTTCCATGGCGGCGATGCAGAGCGCCAGCGTGTCGTCGGCCTCGAACACCGGCTCCTTGTCCTCCTGCATGTCCTTGGAATAGGCCAGCGGCAGGCCCTTCATGGCGATCAGCAGGCTGTTCAGCGAACCGATGACGCGGCCGGCCTTGGCGCGCACCAGCTCCGCCGCGTCGGGGTTCTTCTTCTGCGGCATGATCGACGAGCCGGTGGTGAAGGCGTCCGACAGCTTGATGAAGCGGAACTGGGCCGAGCACCAGATCACGATCTCTTCGGCGAAGCGCGACAGGTGCATGCCGCAGATCGACGCCGCCGACAGGTATTCCAGCGCGAAGTCGCGGTCGGACACCGCGTCCAGCGAGTTGGCGGTCGGCCGGTTGAAGCCCAGCGCCTCCGCCGTCATGAAGCGGTCGATGGGGTAGGGCGTGCCGGCCAGCGCCGCCGAACCCAGCGGGCATTCGTTCAGCCGGCAGCGGGCGTCGCGGAAGCGGCTGCGGTCGCGCCCGAACATCTCGACATAGGCCAGCAGGTGATGGGCGAAGCTGATCGGCTGCGCCGCCTGCAAATGGGTGAAGCCGGGCATCACCGTCCCGGTGTGCTGCTCCGCCAGGTCGATCAGCGCGGTCTGCAATGCGGTCAGGCCGGCGATGGTCCGGTCGATGGCGTCGCGCACCCACAGCTTGAAATCGGTCGCGACCTGGTCGTTGCGCGAGCGGCCGGTGTGCAGGCGCTTGGCCGGTTCGCCGATCAGTTCGGCCAGCCGGGCCTCCACATTCATGTGGATGTCCTCCAGCTCCACCTTGAAGGTGAAGCTGCCGGCGTCAATCTCTGCCTTTACGCGGTCGAGCCCGTCGATGATGGCGTCGGCGTCGGCCTGGGATATGATGCCCTGCTTGGCCAGCATCGCGGCATGGGCCTTCGACCCGGCGATGTCCTGGTCGGCGAGCCGCTTGTCGAAGCCGATGGAGGCGTTGATCTTCTCCATGATGGCGGCGGGACCGCGGGCGAATCGCCCGCCCCACATCTGGCTGGCGGCGGGGGCGGCAGAGCCCGTGGGGGCACCGGTCGGGGCGGCGGAAGTCGGCGTGGTCTGATCGGCGCTCATGGGGACGGATACCGGGGCATTCGGGTGAAGGGGAGCGAGGAAGCGTGAGTATGCGGACTTTGGCGGCTGTCGCAACGGTTTGTGTGTGCATGGCCGGGGCCGGCCTGTGGTGGAGCGCCGGCGCGGCGCCCAACCCCGGCGCCGCAGCGCCGGAGGTGGTGCGGCTGGGCGCGCCCGATGCCGGGTTGACGGCCACGCCCGTCGCCTCCACCGGTGCCGACAAGCTGGAGAAGTTCAAGGGGGCGGAGCCCAAGCCGATGCCGCCCTTGTCCTTCGTCGATGCCGAGGGGCGACGGGTCGATCTGGCCGATTTCAAGGACCGGGTGATCCTGCTGAACCTGTGGGCGACCTGGTGCGGGCCGTGCGTGAAGGAGATGCCGTCGCTCGACCGGCTCCAGGCCCAGCTGGGCGGCGATGCCTTCCAGGTGGTGGCGCTGTCGCTGGACCGCGGCGGGCGGACGGCGGTGGAGCCCTTCTACAAGAAGACGGGGGTGGAGCATCTGACGGTGTTCCTCGATCCGGGATCGGAGTCGATGAAGGCGCTGTCCCTGCGCGGCCTGCCCACCACCATCCTGGTCGATCCCGAGGGCCGTGAGCTTGGCCGCGTCGAGGGGGCGGTGGAGTGGGATTCGCCGGAGGTCGTCGCCTTCCTGCGCCAGTTTCTCGGCCGCGGCGGCGGCAATGGCAGCGGGCCGGCCCGCGACCGCGGCGTGATGAAGACCGGAGGCTGACGATGCGGTGGGCTTGGGGTAGAGTGGGGAGATAACTTTCCGTCTGTTTTGAGCCATGCAATGACGCAGTCCGCCACTTCCGGTCCCAAGCGCACCACCATCGGTCCCGGCATCGTGATGATGCGGCAGGGCGAGCGCGGCGACCGGGCATGGCTGATCGAGTCCGGGGAACTGGAAGTGCTGCTGACCGCCGCGGACGGCAGCATCCGGCGGCTGGGGGTGGTCGGCAAGGGGGCGGTGGTCGGCGAGATGGCGCTGATCGACGATGGCGAGCGCAGCGCCACCGTGCGGGCGCTGACCGAGGTGACGTGCGTCGAGGTGACGCGGGACGCCTTCCGCAGCCTGCTGAAGCGCAGCCCGCCGCTGGCCTCCTACCTGTTGCAGAGCCTGATCGCCGCCATTCGCCGCGACTACGGCCTGCCGCCGACCGAGCGGGTCGGCAACGCGGTGGATTTCCGCTCCACCAACTCGTTCCAGAAGGTGGTCGACCGCCGGATGATCCGCGAGGGGCATGTCTTCTTCAGCCCCAACGACCCGGTGAACGCCGCCTACCTGATCCAGTCCGGCCGCGTGGCTTTCCGCCCTGGCCGCGGCACGCTGGGCGAGGAGATCGCCAACTTCGGCCCGGGCAGCCTGTTCGGCGAGATCTATCTGCTGACCGGCCGCCCGCCCGACGTCACCGCCGTGGCGGTGAGCGGCGGGATCTGCGAGGTGATCGACAAGCGCAGCTTCGAGGACGCGGTGATGGCGATGCCGCCGATCCTGAAATCGCTGGCACGGATCTACATCGCGCAGCTGACGAAAAAAGCGCAATAGCGGCAGTTCCGTCGAGGACCGCTTTGCCGAGGTCCGGCACTGGACACTCCGTCTCAGGCGGCGGGCGTCGCCGGACACAGGATGCCGACCTCCGTGGAGTCTTACGGTGTCGGCAAGGCCCGATTGTGCGATGCGCGCAAAACCGGGATCAGGGAGTCCAGACCGGTGGCGCACCGATCACCGTACGGATGGCGCTGCTCACCACCCGGAATTTCGCGGAGGGTTGCGCCAAGGCGCGCAGCAGGTGGATGCCCGTGTCCGACATATTCCAAGATTCGGCTCCGGATTCGGCCCCGGATTCGGCGTCGAGAGTCAGCCGCAGGAGAGCGCCGGCACGAACGTCGCTCCCCACGACCCAATCCGGCAGAAAGGCGATGCCGATTCCGGACATGGCTGCGCCCCGCATCGCCTCGAAGTCGTCGCAGCGGAAGACCACGCCGGCATCCTGCCGATATCCCGCCGGATGGCCGAGCAGGTCCGACCAGCCGAGCAGATCGGCGCCATGCAGCTTGTCGATCAGCCGGTGACCGGCGAGCGAGGCGCGGTCGGCTGGCGCCCCGTTGCGCGACAGGTAGTCCGGCGAGGCGACGAGGAGCCTTTTCTGTCCGGCGAGACGGGTGGCGATGAGCGTGCTGTCCGCCAGCTCTCCGATGCGGATCACCGCGTCGAGACGTTCGAGGACCGGGTCCGCCAGGCGTTCGGTCAGATCGAGTTCGACGGTCAGCCGGGGATGGTCGCGCATCGCCGCCTCCACCGCGGGGATCACATAGCGCTTGCCGAAGGTGGGAAAGCAGGCCAGGCGGAAGACGCCGGTCACCGCGCCGTCGAAGGCGGCGATTTCCGCGTGGGTGTCGGCCAGATCGTCCAGAAGCCGTTGCGCGCGTTCGAAGAGCCGCTCACCGGCATCGGTCATCGCCAGTGCGCGCGTCGAGCGGACAAAGAGCGGCACGCCGACGCTGTGTTCCAGCGCGTCGATCTGGCGGGCGATGGCGGAGGGCGTCAGCCCGCGCCGCCGCGCCGCGTTGGAGAAGCTGCCGCCCCGGACCACGTCGACGAAGACCGTCAGGTGCTCTGCGAAGCGCGGATCCATCATCTTTGCGTTTCCGGCAAAAAGGTTTCGACATCTGCCTGCATTCTCGCACCTGCGGAGGCTGCGTAAGGTCCATTCCACGAGCCGGGCGCCGGAGCCTGACCGAAGCGAAATGGAGAGTACAATGAAAGTCCTGGATCGCATCCTGTCCCAATCCGCCTATTCGGCCGAGATCGACGTGCCGCTGGATCGGGTGGACATCGAGGAATGGCTGTTCTCCCTGCCGGAGGCCGAATATCAACGCTGCTGCGCACCCGACCATATCGCCGCCGGCATCACCACGACCGATGACGGCCGCCGGATGTCGATCAATGTCGAGATGATCGGTACAGGGCTCGTGGTCCAGCATTACGTGGCCGAGGAAGCCGGCCCGACCTATGTGCGGATGAATTCGATCTCGGACGTCTTCACGGCCAACGGCCGCACGCAGGTCAACGTCGTCTGGGAACTGATGGCCGAAGCCATCGAAAATGGCCGGACCCGCTACACGAACCGGGTGACCGCGCATCCCACGGATGCCTTCATGGATTTTCTGGAGGCGCATCAGCTGTCCTACGAAGCCGCTGCCGCCGCCCGTCAAGCCGCCGGTGGCGACCACAACCGGCGCGAGACGCCCCTTTTCGCGGCCAGCATCGCGCGTCGCGCCGAAGCGCGGGCGCTGGAGGGTGTGAAGTGAGAGCGGCGGTCTTCCAGGACTTCGGCGGGGCGGATGTTCTCCGTCTCGCCGAAGTGCCGGCCCCGGAGATCCGGCCGACGGATCTGTTGGTGCGGGTGCGTGCCGCCGGTGTGAACCGGGCCGATCTTCTGCAGCGGCAGGGGGCCTATGGAACGGAGAGTTACGGCGACAGCCCGCTTCTCGGGCTGGAACTGGCCGGCGAGGTCGTGGAGGTCGGCGGGGCGGTGACGGGGTTCCGCCGCGGCGACCTGGTGATGGCGATCACCGGTGGCGGCGCCTATGCGGAGGTCGCGCGAGTCGATCAGGCGCTGGCTGTCCGCATGCCCGAGCATCTCGGCTTTATCGAGGCGGCGGCAGTGATGGAATCCTTCGTCACCGCCTATGAGGTCGTTGGACATCTGGCGGGTCTCGGCACCGGGCAGACCGTGCTCGTCCACGCCGCGGCGGGTGGTGTCGGCTCCGCCATGGTGCAGGTCGCCCGCGCCTTGGGGGGCCGTGTTCTGGCGACGGCCGGTGCCGGTCGCCTCGGCGATGTCCTCTCGCTGGGTGCCGAGGCGGTCGTCGACTACCGGTCAGGGGATTTCGAGGCGGAGGCCCGGTGGTTCACGGCAGGCCGGGGTCTCGACGCGGTGGTCGATTTCATCGGCGGCGGCACGCTCGCCGGCAACCTGCGCAGCCTGCGGCCGGGCGGGATCCTGGTGCAGGTCGGGCTGATGGGAGGCGGAGGCGATGCGCCAATTCCTCTCGGCCTGCTTCTTCACAACCATCTGCGGCTGGTGGGAACGGTGATGAAGTCGCGGCAGCCGAATGAGAAGCGCGCGATGGTTCAGCGCTTTGCCGACCGTATGCTGCCGCTCGTCGCCTCCGGCACCCTGCGCGCCGTGGTTTCGCAGGTATTTCCCCTGGCAGACGTCGTGCAGGCGCACGAGGCGATGGAGCGCGGCGGCGGTTTCGGAAAGATTGTGCTCACATTGCCTTGAGGAGGGCCTGCACAGGCGCACCTCCTCCAGTATTGACAGTCGATATTGGTCGCGATTCGTCAGGCCGGATCGATCACGATCACCCGGAAGTCGTTCACGTTGGTCCGCGTCGGGCCGGTGACGACCAGATCGCCGAGCGCCTTGAAGAAGCTGTAGCCGTCGTTGTTGGCGAGGAAGGCCTTGGCGTCCAGCCCCATCGCCTCGGCGCGGGCCAGCGTGTCGGGGCGCAGGACGGCGCCGGCATTGTCCTCCGTCCCGTCGATGCCGTCGGTGTCGAAGGCGGCGGCCCGGATGCCGGGATGGCCGTCGAGCGCCACCGCCAGCGCCAGCAGGAATTCGACGTTGCGGCCGCCGCGGCCCTGGCCGCGCACCGTCACCGTGGTCTCGCCGCCGGACAGGATCACGGCGGGAACCGGGGCCGGCTGGCCGTGGCGGGCGACCTGCCGGGCGATGCCGGCATGGACCTTGGCGACTTCGCGCGATTCGCCCTCGATGGCGTCGCCCAGGATGACCGGGGTGTAGCCGCGGTCTCGGGCCAGCGCCGCCGCTGCCTCCAGCGCGTCCTGCGGGGTGGCGATGATGGTGGTCTCGGCACCGGCCAGACGCGGGTCGCCGGGCTTCGGCGTTTCGTCCTCGGCGGCCTCCAGGAAGGCGGCGACGGCCGGCGGCGGGGTGATGCCGTATTTCGCCAGGATGGCGCGGGCATCGGCGAAGCTGGTCGGGTCGGGCACGGTCGGGCCGCTGGCGATCACCGACGGATCGTCGCCCGGCACGTCGGAGACCAGAAGCGACACGACGCGGGCCGGGTGGGCCATGGCGGCGAGCCGGCCGCCCTTCACCGCCGACAGATGCTTGCGCACGCAGTTCATCTCGCCGATGTCGGCGCCGCTCTTCAGCAGAGCCTTGGCGACGGCGCGCTTGTCCTCCAGCGTGATGCCGGGAGCCGGCAGCGCCAGCAGGGCGGAGCCGCCGCCCGAGATCAGGCAGAGCACGAGGTCGTCGGCGGTCAGCCCCTGCACCATGTCGACGATGCGGCGCGCCGCCTCCTGCCCCGCGGCGTCGGGCACCGGGTGGCTGGCCTGCACCACCTCGATCCGTTCGGTCGGCAGATCATGGTCGTAGCGGGTGACGACCAGCCCGGTCAGCGGCCCCAGCCAGTGGTTCTCCACCGTCTTCGCCATCGCCGCCGCCGCCTTGCCGGCGCCGATGACCACCGTGCGGCCCTTCGGGGGCTGCGGCAGGGCCGCCGGCAGCCGGGTCTCGGCGGTCACCGCGGTGAGCGCCGCCTGGAACAGGTCGTGGAGCAGGGCGTCGGCAGTTGGGGCGGCAGTGGGGGCGGTGGCGGTCATGGTCGCTCGGGCGTCGTGGATGGCGGGGCGCTTAGAATGCACGCGAATGGTTGGCAGGCCAATGGTTTGGGTGGGGCGCCATCGGCGGCATCGTCCGCCGGCGGCGCCCCCGAGCCCTTACTTCGACCCGACTTCGTGCCCGGCCAACAGTTCCAGCGCGCGGAGCATGCCGGAATGGTCCCAGGCCGCCCCGCCCTGCGCGGCGCAGGCGTTGAACAGCTGCTGGCAGCTGGCGGTGTGCGGCAGCGACAGGTTCAGCGCCTTGGCGCCGCTCAGCGCCAGGTTCAGATCCTTCTGGTGCAGCTCGATGCGGAAGCCGGGGGTGAAGTTGCGGTTGATCATCCGCTCGCCATGGACCTCCAGGATGCGCGAGGAGGCGAAGCCGCCCATCAGCGCCTGACGGACCTTGGCCGGGTCGGCGCCGGCCTTGGAGGCGAACAGCAGGGCTTCGGCCACCGCCTCGATGGTCAGCGCGACGATGATCTGGTTGGCGACCTTGGTGGTCTGGCCGTCGCCGTTGCCGCCGACCAGCGTGATGTTCTTGCCCATCTTCTCGAACAGCGGCTTGACCGTGTCGAAGGCCTCCTGCGGGCCGCCGACCATGATGGTCAGCGAGGCGGCCTTGGCCCCGACCTCGCCGCCCGACACCGGCGCGTCGAGGTAGGAGCAGCCGAGATCGTTGATGCGCTTGGCGTATTCCTTGGTCTCGATGGGGGAGATCGAGGACATGTCGACCACGATCTTGCCCGCCGACAGGCCGGCGGCAACGCCGTTTTCGCTGAACAGGGCGGCGCCGACATGGGGGGTGTCCGGCACCATGGTGATGATGACCTCGGCCGCCGCCGCGACCTCCGCGCCGCTCGGGCAGGGGATGGCGCCCTTGGTCGTAAGCTCGGCCGGGACCGGCTTGATGTCGTGGACATAGAGCGTGTGACCGGCGTCCAGCAGATGCCCCGCCATCGGGGTGCCCATGATGCCGAGACCGATGAAACCGACCTTCATGACGATAGTCCTTCTCTTTGAATGGATGGGGGCGTCTCAGGCGTGCGCCGGTTCGGTCTTGTAGGGGGCGAACCAGCCGAGCCCCTCGTCCGTCGTCGTCTTCGGCTTGTATTCGCAGCCGACCCAGCCGCTGTAGCCGATGGCGTCCAGATGCTTGAACAGGAAGGGATAATTGATCTCGCCGGTGCCCGGTTCGAAGCGGCCGGGGTTGTCGGCCAGCTGGACATGGGCGATGCGGGCGAGGTTGGCCTCGATGGTGCGGGCCAGATCGCCTTCCATGATCTGCATGTGGTAGATGTCGTACTGCACGAAGAGATTGTCGGAGCCGACCTTGGCGATCAGGTCCAGCGCCTGCTTCGTGCGGGTCAGGTAGAAGCCGGGGATGTCGCGGGTGTTGATCGGCTCGACCAGCAGCCTGATCCCGGCGCCGGCCAGCGCGTCGGCGGCATAGGCGAGGTTGGCGGTCAGCGTGCTTTCCGCCGTGGCGGCATCGGCACCTTGCGGCAGGATGCCGACGAGGCAGTTGACCTGTTTGCAGCCCAGCGTGCCGGCATAGTCGATGGCGCGGGCGACGCCGTCGCGGAATTCCTGCACGCGGTCGGGCAGGATGGCGATGCCGCGCTCGCCGCCACCCCAGTTGCCGGCCGGCAGATTGTGCAGGACCTGGGTCAGGCCATGCTGGCGCAGCTTCTCCGCCAGCGCGTCGGCGGCGAAATCATAGGGAAACAGATACTCGACCCCACGGAAGCCGGCATCGGCCGCCGCGGCGAATCGGTCGAGGAAGGGATGCTCGTTGTAGAGCATCGTCAGGTTGGCGGCGAACTGCACCATGACCGAACTCCCGGTTACGCAAATCGGCCGCCGGGGATGGAGGGGCGGCCCTTGGGTTGGGAGCTTGACCGCCGCGCAGGCCCTTGAGCCAGTTCGCCGAACGGCTTTTTCACACAGCGGAAAGCGGGGTGCGCGAACGATCGGGGCTCGATCGGCCTTCCAGGGGCGCTGGCGGATGCCGCGGAACCTGATTGACGCATACGTCACCCTGAATTAGGATTTGCGCCACCAATCATCAGCCTGCCCAGCGCCGCCAGAAGCGCGGGTTCGATAACCGGAGGACGCGTCCCGTGACCATGCCCGGCTCCCAGCCCTACCCGCATCTGCTGGCCCCGCTCGATCTCGGCTTCACGGTGCTGAAGAACCGGGTGCTGATGGGGTCGATGCACACCGGGCTTGAGGACCGGCGCCGCCATTTCCCGCGGCTGGCCGCCTATTTCGCCGAGCGGGCGCGTGGCGGGGTCGGGCTGATGGTTACCGGCGGCTTCTCGCCCAATGTGGAGGGCTGGCTGTCGCCCTTCGGCTCCACCCTGGCGCGGCATGGCGCGGCACGGGCGCATCGGGTCATCACCGACGCCGTGCATGCCGAAGACGGCAAGATCGCGCTGCAGATCCTGCATGCCGGCCGCTACGCCTACAGCCCGCTGTCGGTGGCGCCGTCGCGCATCAAGTCGCCGATCACCCCCTTCACCCCGCGTGCCCTGACCGCACGGGGGGTGGAGCGCCAGATCCGCGCCTATGTCCGCTGCGCCGAACTGGCGCGCGAGGCCGGCTATGACGGGGTCGAGGTGATGGGGTCGGAAGGCTACCTGATCAACCAGTTCCTGGTGACCCACACCAACCGGCGCACCGACAAATGGGGCGGGCCTTACGAGAACCGCATGCGCTTTCCGGTGGAGATCGTGTCGCGCATGCGCGAGGCGGTCGGGCGCGATTTCGTCATCATCTACCGCCTGTCGATGCTGGACCTGATCCCCGACGGCAGCACATGGGAAGAGGTCGTGCAGCTGGCCCAGGCCATCGAGCAGGCGGGGGCCACCATCATCAACACCGGCATCGGCTGGCACGAGGCGCGGGTGCCGACCATCGCCACCAGCGTGCCGCGCGCCAACTTCGCCTGGGTGACGGGCAAGCTGAAAGAGGCGGTGTCGATCCCGCTCTGCACCACCAACCGCATCAACACGCCGGAGGTCGGCGACGCGGTGATCGGCGAGGGGCTGGCCGACATGGTGTCGATGGCGCGGCCCTTCCTGGCCGACCCGGACTTCGTCGCCAAGGCGGCGGCGGGCAGGGCGGCGGCGATCAACACCTGCATCGCCTGCAACCAGGCCTGCCTGGACCACATCTTCTCCGGCAAGACGGCGAGCTGTCTGGTCAACCCGCGCGCCTGCCACGAGACGGAACTGACGATTGCGCCGGCCATCAAGCGCAAGCGCGTCGCCGTGGTCGGCGCCGGGCCGGCTGGCCTCGCCTGCGCCACCACCGCTGCGGAGCGCGGGCACGAGGTGCATCTGTTCGACGCGGCCGACGAAATCGGCGGCCAGTTCAACATGGCAAAGCTGGTCCCCGGCAAGGAGGAGTTCCACGAGACGCTGCGCTATTTCCGCCACCGGCTGGCGGAGACCGGGGTGGCGCTGCATCTGGGGCGGCGGGTGAGCGCCGATGAGCTGGCCGGCGCCGGATACGACGAGGTGGTGCTGGCGACCGGAGTGGTTCCACGCGACCCGAAGATCCCCGGTCAGGACCATCCCAAGGTGCTGACCTACATCGACGTGCTGCGCGGTGCCAAGCCGGTCGGCCGGCGCGTTGCCGTGGTGGGCGCCGGCGGCATCGGCTTCGACGTCAGCGAATTTCTGGTCCAGGAAGCGCCGTCGCCCAGCCTGGACCCGGCGCTGTGGCGGGCCGAATGGGGCGTCGCCGATCCCGCCGAGGCGCGCGGCGGCGTCGCCGGCATCCGCCCGCACCTGACGCCACCCGCCCGCGAGGTCGTGCTGCTCCAGCGCAAGGCGAGCAAGCCCGGCGCGGGGCTGGGCAAGACCACCGGCTGGATCCACCGGGCTCAGCTGAAGATGAAGAACATCCAGGCGCTGTCCGGCGTGAATTACGAGCGCATCGACGACGAGGGGCTGACCGTCAGCTTCGGCGAGAAGCGCGAGCGGGTGCAGACGCTCGCGGTGGACAGCATCGTCCTGTGCACGGGGCAGGAGCCGTTGCGCGAGCTGCACGCCCCGCTGGAGGCCGCCGGCATCGCCGTCCACCTGATCGGCGGTGCCGACGTCGCGGCCGAACTGGACGCCAAGCGCGCCATCGCCCAGGGCACCAGGCTGGCGGCGGGGCTGTAGGGGAGCGGCTCGAACCTGTTCGACCGTCATCCCTGCGAAGGGGGATTTGCCGCTGCCCTCTCATGCGTCAGCAGCCAGCGCTTGCGCTCCACCCCGCCGCCATAGCCGGTCAGCGTTCCATCCGATCCGATCACCCGGTGACAGGGCACCACGATGCCGACCGGGTTGGCGCCGTTGGCATGTCCCGCCGCCCGCACCGCCGCCGGACGCCCGGCCAGCGCCGCCAGCTCGCGGTAGCTGACGGTGCCGCCGCAGGGAATCCCGCGCAGCGCCGCCCACACCGCGCGCTGGAACGGTGTCCCGCCGGTGCGCACCGGCAGCCGGTCGATGACGGAAAGCTCGCCCGCGAAATAGGCATCCATCGCCCGCGTCAGCCCGCCTGGATCGCCGGCCGGCCGCAGCTCGTAGCCGCCGGGATGGTGCAGGCGCAGCAGCCGGTGCAGCCGGTCCTCATGGTCGGTCCAGTCGATGGCGCGCAGGGCGCCGTCCCCGTCCGCCACCACGATCAACTCGCCGATGGGCGTCGCGGTGCGGTCGATCAGCAGACTTGAGAAAGTGGACATGGCGGCACCTCCTATCTCGCTTGCACAGGTGCGCTGCCGAAATTGAAGGCAGAGCCCCGGCGATGCAACCCTTTGATACAGCGTAATTTCCTGATTCTGCGTTTGCGAATTCCCATGCGTTTCTTGCGTATCGCCGCCAAAAGAGGCGCCAAAAGGCTGAGTTGCGTGCAATCCGCATGGCTGGCATGATGAAGCCATGCCTGTCCATACCGTCAGTTTTTGACCGAACAGTCAGCTTTTCCGCCGCCCGTCTCCGTTGGCAGTGCTGGTTGGTTCTCTTGGCACGCGGGTTGCTGATGCTTCGGTAGACACGCCGCTCTGCGACCGAAGGGAAGCCATCCGCCATGACCCTGATCGCTACGCTTGCCATCACCGGAGACAATTCGGCTTCGCCCTACACCGACCTGACCCCGGCGATGACGCCGGTGCAGGCGCTGGCCGAGTCGAACCGCTGCCTGTTCTGCTACGACGCTCCCTGCATCAAGGCCTGCCCGACCGGGATCGATATCCCGGCCTTCATCCGCTCAATCGCCACCGGCAACCTGAAGGGCGCCGCGACGACGATCCTGTCGGAGAACATCATGGGCGGCACCTGCGGCCGCGTCTGCCCGACCGAGACGCTGTGCGAGCAGGCTTGCGTCCGCAACCGGGCGGAGGATCGCCCCGTCGCCATCGGCCGGCTGCAACGCCACGCCACCGACCGGCTGATCGACGGCGAGCCGGCCCACCCCTTCCCGCGCGCCGCCGCCACCGGAAAGCGCGTCGCCGTGGTCGGTGCCGGTCCGGCCGGCCTGTCCTGCGCCCACCGCCTCGCCACGCTCGGCCATGAGGTCACGGTGTTCGAGGCCAAGGCGAAGTCCGGCGGCCTCAACGAATATGGCCTCGCCCCCTACAAGATGGCTGACGATTTCGCCCAGCGCGAGGTTGCCTTCATCCTCGGCGTCGGCGGCATCAGTGTGGAGCATAGCCGCAGGCTGGGCGCCGACCTGTCGCTCGACAGCCTGCGCGCCGACTTCGACGCCGTCTTCCTCGGCGTCGGCCTGGGGTCCAACAACCGCCTCGGCATCCCCGGCGAGGAGCGTGCGGGCGTCGAGGACGCCACCGCCTTCATCGAGCGGGTGCGCCAAGCCCCGCCCGGCCAGCCGCCGGCAGTGGGGCGCAGCGTCGTGGTGATCGGCGGCGGCAACACCGCGGTGGACGCCGCCATCCAGGCCAAGCGCCTGGGTGCGGAGGACGTCACCCTGGTCTACCGCCGCGGCCGGGCCCAGATGGGCGCCACCGGCTGGGAGCAGGAGCTGGCCCAGACCGAGGGCGTCGTGCTGAAGACCTTCGCCGCGCCTTCGGTGATCGGCGACACCGACATCACCTTCGAACGCACGCGCTTGAACGACGGCAAGCTGTCCGGCACCGGCGAGACCTTCACCCTCCAGGCCGACATGGTGCTGAAGGCGGTCGGGCAGAAACTGTCGGCCGACGCCCTGTCCGGCCTTGAGGTCACCGGCGGCAAGATCGCCATCGACAGCGCCTATCGCACGACGCTTGCCAAGGTCTGGGCCGGCGGCGACTGCGTCGCCACGGGCGAGGACCTGACGGTCCAGTCCGTGCAGGACGGCAAGCTCGCCGCCCTCGCCATCCACAGCCACCTGACCGCCTGAGGAAAGGGAGCCACATCATGGCCGATCTCAGCAGCACCATCGCCGGCATCCGCTCCCCCAACCCCTTCTGGCTGGCCTCGGCCCCGCCGACCGACAAGGCCTACAACGTCGTCCGCGCCTTCAAGGCGGGCTGGGGCGGTGTGGTGTGGAAGACGCTGGGCGAGGACCCGCCGGTGGTCAACGTCTCCAGCCGCTACGGCGCGCATCTCGACACCGACCGCCGGATGATCGGTTTCAACAACATCGAGCTGATCTCCGACCGGCCGCTCGAGGTGAATTTGCAGGAGATCATCGAGGTCAAGCGCGATTGGCCCGACCGCGCCATGGTCGTCTCGCTGATGGCCCGCATCGAGGAGGAGGCCTGGGCCAACCTCGCCCGCCGCATCGCCGAGACGGGGGTGGCCGACGGGCTGGAACTCAACCTCGGCTGCCCGCACGGCATGTGCGAGCGCGGCATGGGCTCCGCCATCGGGCAGGTGCCGGAGATGGTGGAGCAGGTCACCCGCTGGGTGAAGAACGCCGTCAATTTGCCGGTGATTGTCAAGCTGACCCCCAACATCACCAACATCCTGTGGTCGGCGGAAGCGGCCAAGCGCGGGGGCGCCGACGCGGTGTCGCTGATCAACACGGTGAACTCCATCGTCGCGGTCGATCTCGACGCCATGGCGCCGACCCCGGTGGTCGACGGAAAGGGCAGCCATGGCGGCTATTGCGGCCCGGCGGTGAAGCCCATCGCGCTGAACATGGTGGCGGAGATCGCCCGCAACCCCGACACGCACGGCCTGCCGGTCAGTGGCATCGGCGGCATCACCACATGGCGCGACGCGGCGGAGTTCCTGGCGCTGGGCGCCACCAACGTCCAGGTCTGCACCGCCGCCATGACCTACGGCTTCAAGATCGTCGAGGACATGATCGGCGGCCTGTCCAACTGGATGGACGAGAAGGGATACCGGACTCTCGACGAGCTGAGCGGCCGTGCCGTGCGCAACGTCGTCAACTGGAATGATCTGAACATGAACTTCTCGACCAAGGCGGTGATCGACCCCGCCTTGTGCATCGATTGCGGCCGCTGCCACATCGTCTGCGAGGACACCTCGCACCAGGCGATCCGCATCGACCAAGGAGAAGGCCGCCGCGTCTTCACCGTGGTCAACGAGGAGTGCGTCGGCTGTAACCTGTGCAGCCATGTCTGCCCGGTGCCGGACTGCATCACCATGGTGCCGGAGCAGACCGACCTGCCCTACGTCACCTGGCCCAACGACGCCCGCAACCCGATGCGCGTCCCGGAAGCCGCCGAATAATCAGCCGCCGAACAAGAACGACGTTCAGGAGAGAGCAACATGTCCACCCCGCAGAATGTCGCCGTGAACGGCTCGCGCCTGTGGCAGAGCCTGATGGACATGGCGCAGATCGGCGCCACGCCCAAGGGCGGCGTGTGCCGGCTGGCGCTGACCGACCTCGACAAACAGAGCCGCGACCTGTTCGTGCGCTGGTGCGAGGAGGCTGGCTGCACGATTTCGGTCGATAGGATGGGCAACATCTTCGCCCGCCGCCCCGGCCGCGACGACAGCCTGCCCCCGGTCATCATGGGCAGCCATCTCGACAGCCAGCCGACCGGCGGCAAGTATGACGGCGTCTATGGCGTGCTGGCCGGGCTGGAGGTGGTGCGCAGCCTGAACGACATGAACTACGTCACCGAGGCGCCGGTGGAGGTCGCGGTCTGGACCAACGAGGAGGGGTCGCGCTTCGCCCCCGCCATGGTGTCGTCCGGCGTCTTCGCCGGGGTGTTCGACCTGGAGTACGGCCTGTCCCGCGCCGACCTCGACGGCAAGACGATGGGCGAGGAGCTGGCCCGCATCGGCTATGCCGGCGACCAGGAGGTCGGCGGCCGCAAGGTCGGCGCCTATTTCGAGGCCCACATCGAGCAGGGTCCGATCCTGGAGATCGAAGGCAAGACCATCGGCGTCGTCACCGACTGCCAGGGCCAGCGCTGGTACGAGATCACCTTCACCGGCCAGGAGGCCCATGCCGGCCCGACCCCGATGGTCCGTCGCAAGGACGCGCTGCTGGGCGCCGCCCGCGTGGTGGATGCGGTGAACCGGATCGGCATGAAGTACGGCCCGCTCGCCTGCGCCACGGTCGGGCTGATGCAGATCCACCCCAACAGCCGCAACGTCATCCCCGGCCGCGTCTTCTTCACCGTCGACTTCCGCCACCCGGACGACGGCATCCTCAAAGCCATGGACGGCGAGCTGCGCGCCGAGGTGGAGCGCATCGCCGGCGAGATCGGGCTGGAGAGCGATTTCCAGCAGATCTGGTACTACGCCCCGATCAGGTTCGACGAGACCTGCGTCGCCGCCGTCCGCAAGGGGGTGGAGCGCACCGGCCACAGCTTCCGCGACATCGTGTCGGGCGCCGGCCACGACGCCTGTTACCTGTCGAAGGTCGCGCCGACCGCCATGGTCTTCATCCCCTGCATCGACGGCATCAGCCACAACGAGGTCGAGGAGACGACCCCGGAATGGTCGACCGCCGGCTGCGAGGTGCTGCTGCACGCGGTGCTGGACCGCGCGAATGCCATGGCCGAGCAGGTGAAAGCATCCGCGGAGTGATACGCTCCCTCTCCCGGGACGGGAGAGGGCACTTAGCAACAGCGATGGCGAAAGCGATGGCGCGAACGGCTGCCGAAACCACGGACACCACACAGCCCCAAGGACGCATCCGGCGTGAGAATGTCGAGCGCATCCTGAAGGCGGCCGAGCGCGTCTTCGCCGAGGCCGGCTTTGCCGGCGCCACCATGGCCGACATCGCCGAGCGGGCCGGCCTGCCCAAGGCCAACCTGCATTACTATTTCGGCACCAAGGACGATCTCTACCGCGCGGTGCTCGACAACATCCTGCAGATGTGGCTGGCCCCCATCGGCTCCTTCACCCCCGACGCCGACCCGGCGGCGACGCTGACCGCCTATGTCACCGCCAAGATGGAGGCGTCGCGCACGCGGCCGCATGCCTCCAAGGTCTTCGCCAACGAGATCCTGCATGGCGGCACCCAGGTCGAGCGCTTCCTGGCGGAGGATCTGAAAGCGCTGGTCGACGCCAAGGCCGCGGTGATCGACGGCTGGGTCGCCGCCGGCCGCATGGCACCGGTGGATGCCCGCCAGTTCCTGTTCATGATCTGGGCGGTGACCCAGCATTACGCCGACTTCGACATCCAGATCCGCAAGGTGCTGGGCCGCCGGACCCTGACCCGCCAGGACTTCGCCGCCATGACGGCGGAGGTGCTGCGGCTGGTCCTGCGCGCCGCCGGCCTGCCGGAAGCACAGATGGCCGAGCCGCAAATCGCCGAAACCGAAACGCCCACCGACTCCGTCCCATCCATTTCCTGAGGGAGCGCCCGAGCATGTCCACCATCCTGATCCGCGGCGGCACCGTCGTCACCGCCGAGCAAACCCGCCGTGCCGACGTCCTCTGCCAGGACGGCATCATCACCGCGGTGGGCGACACTCTCGACGTGCCGGCGGGGGCGGAGGTGGTGGAGGCCGGCGGCTGCTACGTCATGCCCGGCGGCATCGACCCGCACACCCACATGGAACTGCCCTTCATGGGCACGGTGACGACGGAGGATTTCTTCAGCGGCACCGCCGCCGGCTTTGCCGGAGGGACGACGACGATCATCGACTTCGTCATTCCCAACCCGAAGCAGAGCCTGATGGAGGCCTATCACACCTGGCGCGGCTGGGCGGAGAAGGCGGCCGGCGACTACAGCTTCCACGTCGCCGTGACCTGGTGGGATGAGAGCGTGCGGCAGGACATGGGTACGCTGGTCGCCGACCATGGCGTGAACAGCTTCAAGCACTTCATGGCCTACAAGAACGCCATCATGGCCGATGACGAGACGCTGGTGAACAGCTTCCAGCGCTGCCTGGAACTCGGCGCCATCCCCACCGTCCATGCCGAGAACGGCGAGCTGGTCTTCCAGCTCCAGAAGAAGCTGCTCGCCCAGGGCCTGACCGGTCCGGAGGCCCACCCGCTCTCCCGCCCGCCGGAGGTCGAGGGCGAGGCCGCCAACCGCGCCATCCAGGTGGCGAAGGTGTTCGGCGTGCCGGTCTACATCGTTCATGTCTCGGCCAAGGAGGCGCTCGCCGCCATCGAGCGCGGCCAGAACGACGGGCAGCGCGTGTTCGGCGAGGTGCTGGCCGGCCATCTGCTGATCGATGACGGGGTCTACCGCAGCCCCGACTGGGACTTTGCCGCCGGCCATGTCATGAGCCCGCCCTTCCGCCCGAAGGAGCATCAGGACGCGCTGTGGCGGGGCCTCCAGGCCGGTCACCTGCACACCACCGCCACCGACCATTGCTGTTTCTGCGCGGAACAGAAGGCGATGGGCCGCAACGACTTCACCAAGATCCCGAACGGCACGGCCGGCATCGAGGACCGCATGACCGCGCTGTGGACGCACGGCGTCAACACCGGCCGGCTGACGATGAACGAGTTCGTTGCGGTGACCTCCGCCAATGCGGCGAAGATCTTCAACCTCTACCCGCGCAAGGGCTCGGTCAGCGTCGGCGCCGATGCCGATCTGGTGGTGTGGGACCCGAAGGCGACCAAGACCATCTCGGCCAAGACCCAGATGCAGAAGGTCGGCCTGAATATCTTCGAGGGCATGACGGTCACCGGCACCCCGGCCTACACGCTGAGCCAGGGCCGCATCGTCCACGCGCTGGGCGAGAGCCGCGCGTTGCGCGGCGCCGGCCGCTACATCAACCGCCCCGCCTTCCCGCCGGTCTACGAGGCGGTGTCGAAACGCAACGCCCTGAACGTCCCGGTGGCGGTGGAGCGGTAGAGCGATAGCGCCCTCTCCCGCTCGGGGAGAGGGCGCTATCCCCCCCGATCACCCCACCGAGCTGGCGAGCAGGAAGTTCTCCGCGGTCAGGCTGTTGCGGTCGACGCCCATCAGCTTGATCGAGTTGAACGCACCCAGGTCGATGGACAGGTCGGCGCCGTCCTGCGTCGAGTGGGTCAGCACGCTGTTCAGGCTGGTGAAGCCGCTGATGCTGCGGATGTCGATCACATCGCCGCCGGTGCCGGCCTGGAAGTCGCCGATGACGTCCCAGCCGTCGCTGGCATGCTGGACGAAGGTGTCGCGCCCGGCGCCGCCGATCATGTAGTCGTTGCCGGCATTGCCGGTGATGGTGTCGTTGCCGCTGCCGCCGGCCAGATACTCGCCGGCCGAGGCGCCGGTGATGGCCTGGCCCGGCGTGCCGCCGGTGGACCCGCCGGTTGAACCACCCGTGCTGCCGCCGGTCGCGGTGAAGGAGAAGTTGGCGGCGGTCAGGCTGCTGCGGGTGACGTTGGCGAGGATGGCGCTGTTGTTGTTGTCGAAGTTGACGACGGTGTTGGCGCCGTCCTGCACGGTGACGGCCATCACCGACGCGAAGTCCTTGAAGCCGCCCCAGCCCGCGACGTTCAGCACGTCGCCGCCGCTGCCGGCCTGGAAGTCGCCGACATAGTCCCAGCCGTCGCCCGGCTTGAAGACGAAGGTGTCGCTGCCGGCCCCGCCGGTCATGTAGTCGTCGCCGGCGTTGCTGATGATGGTGTCGTTGCCGCTGCCGCCGGCCAGATAGTCGCGGCCGTCGGTGCCGGTCAGCGTCTGGCCGCCAGTACCGCCCGTCCCACCGCCGGTGTTGCCACCACCCGTGTTGCCACCCCCCGTATCGCCGCCGCCGGTCGAACCGCTGCCGGATCCGCTCCCTTGGCCCAGCGTGATGGTGTTGCCGGACAGGCCGATGCTGGACGCGGCGAAGCTGCCGGCGATGCGCAGGGTCAGGTCGGAGCCGGCGGTGCCGTCGAGCCCGACATGGACCAGCGTGACGCCGTTCACCGTCTCCGCCTGGACCTTGCCGGCGGTCAGCGTGCTGCCGTTGCCGCTGCCGACCGTCCCCGACAGCGCGGCGCCGACGATGGCGAAGGCGTCGCCGGTGGCGGCGCCGGTGATGCTGCCGAAGCCGTTGCCCTGGGCCGCCGTCATCGTCACGGTGTGGCGCTGGCTGCCGGTCAGGGCCAACGTCTCGACGCTGGTCAGCGTCATGCCGCTGATATCGATCTTCGGCGAGGCGACGTCGTTGTAATATTCGAGATTGTAGCCGTTGTAGCTGGTCAAATTGTCCGACCGCAGCTCCAGCGTGTCGGTGCCGGCGCCGCCGTCGAAGCTGACCGTCCCGGCATCGTACTGGCTGACCACGATGTAGCGGTCGTTGCCGGCATCGCCATAGATCAGGTCGTTCTGGGTCTGGGCATAGCTGCCGGAACTGACGATGCCGGCCAGGATGGTGTCGTCGCCGTCGCCGCCATAGACGGTGTCGCGCTCCCAGTCGCCCTTCAGCAGGTCGTTGCCGGCATCGCCGTAGATCAGGTCGGCACCGCCGCCGCCGGCCACCGTGTCGTTGCCGAGTTCGCCATGCAGCTGGTCGTTGTCGGCGCGGCCGTACATCAGGTCGTTGCCGCCGCCGCCGAAGACGCTGTCGTTGCCGTCGCCGGCCTCCAGCGTGTCGTTGCCGGCACCGCCATGCTCGACGTCGTTGCCGCCATGGCCCCAGAACCAGACGGCGGTGTCGCCGGCGGTCAGGCTGTCGGCATATTCGGAGCCGATCCAGCGCTGGATGTTAACGAAGGTGTCGCCCGCCGCCTCGCCGGTGTTGTTGGCGCCGTTGGTCAGGTCCAGCGTCAGGCCGCTGGTGGCGTTCTCGTAGGTGACGATGTTGAAGCCGCTGCCGCCGACATAATGGTCGGCGCCCAGCCCGCCATTCATGGTGTCGCCGGCCGACTGGCCCGTATTGCCGCCGCCGACCAGCGTGTCGTTGCCGATGCCGCCGATCAGGCTGTCGTTGCCGGTGCCGCCGACGATGCTGTCGTTGCCGGCCAGCCCGTTGATGGTGTTGCCGCCGTTGTCGCCGATCAGCGTGTCGTTGCCGCTGGTGGCGGTGCCGCTGTAGCCGAGCCGGTGCGGCCAGGCCTCCGCGCCTGCGAACGGGCGGGCCGCCAGGATCGGGCCGGTCACCACGTCGAGATCCCAGGACGCGCCCTGGTCCACATGACCCACCGGGTGGCTGGCGGCGGCGACGCGCGCGCCGGTGACGGCGGCCAGACGCTCCACGAAGCGGCGGCCGTTGCGTCCGGCGCCGACGTCGCAGGCATGGATCAGAATCTCGCAGCCGGTCGCATCGGGCCAGCGGCGGTCGAACAGGGCGCTGGTGTCGAGCGGCGTCGCCCCCAGCTTCACCACGCCGGGCGCGCCATGGGCGATCAGGTGGACCGCCGCCGGGCCTGCCTCGCGGGCGGCCTCCAGGGCGTCGGCCAACAGGCTCAGGGCGTCCTCGTCCGCGGTGACCCGGACCACCGTCACGTCCGGCGCGTGCCGGCCGATCAGCGCATCGATGTCGGCCAGAGCGGCGTCGGCAAGAATGATCCCGTGCATGAAAACCCCTTTCTGGGGAATTGTTGGAAGTCGTTTGCGCGTTCTGTGATGTACGGGATCATGTCCACCGAACAACATCCAATAAGCCCATCATTCCTTGGGAAGCATCCACTCCGGCCGGGCGATCTGTTTTCTCCGTCATAGCGAAAGCGGTGCGGTCTCTTTCGATTTCGACGCCATCCGGCCGGTTGGGCTTGTTGCGGCGGCTTGCCACTCTTTTTCCAGATTGGGGGATATCACTTGGCGACTACCACCAATTCGGGGGGGGAGGCCGGCTAGGTTGGGCGGAGCGCGCACAAAAAAACAGGGCCATCGGGAAGATCCCGATGGCCCAGTCCAGGAGAGAAGTCGTTCAGGGGTGCGGGAGCGCCGCCTGTTTCCCGGTCCGCCTCAGTGCATCAGCATGCGCGGCAGCCACAGCGAGAAGGCCGGGACATAGGTGACCAGCAGAAGCGCCACAAACAGCGCCCCGTAGAAGGGCGTGATGGAGCGCATCACCTCGCCCACCGACACGCCGCCGATGGCGCAGCCGATGAACTGGGTGGTGCCGACCGGCGGGGTGTTCAGGCCGAGCGCGCAGTTGATCAGCATGACGATGCCGAACTGCACCGGGTCCATGCCGTACTGCATGGCGATCGGCAGGAAGATCGGCGTGCAGATCAGGATCGTGCTGGCCATGTCCATGAAGGTGCCCAGCAGGAACAGGATGATGTTGATCAGCAGGAAGATCATCAGCGGGTTGGTCGACACGCCGGCCAGCAGCTCGCCGGTCATGTCCGCCACCTCATAGAGACCCATGAGGTACTGGAACATGGTCGACACGCCGATCAGCAGCAGCACGACGCCGGTGGTCTTCACCGTCTTGGCGGCGGCGGCCAGGAACTTCTCCCAGCTCAGCGTGCGGTAGACGAAGGTGGTCAGCAGCAGCGCGTAGATCACGGCCACCGAGGCCGACTCGGTCGCGGTGAACACGCCGGTGGTGATGCCGGCCAGGATGATGACGACGATCAGCAGGCCGGGGGCCGCGGCGGCGAAGGAATGCCCCAGGATGTCCCAGCCGGGGAAGGTCCCCTTGGGATAGCCGCGCTTCACCGCGACGTAATAGGCGGCACCCAGGTTGCAGACCATCAGCAGCAGCGCCGGCATCAGGCCCGCGGCGATCAGCGCGCCGATGGACGCCTTTCCGCCGGCGGCCAGTGCATAGATGATCATGTTGTGGCTGGTCGGCATCAGCGCGCCGACGAGCGCGGCGTGGGTGGTGACGTTGACCGCGTAGTCGGCGTGGTAGCCTTCCCGCTTCATCATCGGGATCATCACGGCGCCCATGGCCGACACGTCGGCGACCGGCGATCCGGCGACGCCGCCGAACAGCGTGCAGGCCACGACGTTGGACATGCCAAGCCCGCCGCGGATGTGGCCGACCATGCTCTTGGCCGCGGTGACGATCTTGTCGGCGACGCCGCCATGCAGCATCAGCTCGCCGGAGAAGACGAAGAAGGGAATGGCGAGGAACGAGAAGACGTTCATGCCCGACATCATCTGCTGGAAGACCACCGCGACCGGCAGGCCTTCATAGAGGATGGTGCAGAGCGCCGACAGGCCGATGGCGAAGGCGACCGGAATGCCGAGGATGAGGAAGCCGAAGAAGGTGATCGAAAGGATGGTCAGTTCCATGACGGCTTGACCTCCTCGCCGCGCACGATGGCGACGATATGCTCGATGGAGAAGAGAACGATCAGCACGCCCGACAGCACCAGCGGCACGTAGCGGAAGGCTTCGGAGATGTGAAGGTTCGGGATGGTGTAGGAGGCGACCGAGCTGCCCAGGATCCAGCCATTGTAGGCCATGCAGCCGCCGAAGATGCCGACCAGAGCGTAGATCAGCACGTCCATCTTGCGGCGCGCGCTGTCCGACAGCATCACCAGCAGCGACTCCAGCCCGATATGGCCGGCATCGCGGACGCCGACGGCCGCACCGATCAGCGTGACGTAGAGCACCAGCACGATGGCCAGGCTTTCCGCCCAGGTCGGCGAGCTGTTCAGCACGTAGCGGCCGAACACCTGATAAAAGACGACGCACACGATCATCATCAGGCCGATGATGGCGACATACATGCCGGTCTTGGCCAGCGCCGCGTTCATGCGGGTCAACCAGCCGGCCGCATGCGGCGGGCTGACGTCCATTGCTTGCAGCTCGATATCCATGCTGCGGCTCCCCACTCCTGAGACCCCGGCGGTGCGCGGTCCGTCCCGGACGGGACGAAGCCGCGCGCCGCCTTGTTCTTGGCGTTACAGAAAGGTCGTTACTTGGTTTCCTGGACGCGCTGGACGAGGCTCTGCAGCTTCGGCGTGTTCGCGAACTGGGTGTAGACCGGCTTCATGGCGTCGATGAATTCCTGCTTGTTCGGAACCTCGACGATCTGGGCGCCGGCCTGGGTCACGATCTCCTTCGACTTCAGCTCGCGCTCGTCCCACAGCTTGCGCATGTATGGCACGGAGTCCTTGGCGGCCTTGCGGACCGTGGCCTGATCGTCCTTCGACAGGCGGTCCCAGGCGACCTTGGAGAAGACCAGCACTTCCGGAGCCATCGCGTGTTCGGTCAGGGTAAAGTACTTGGCCGCCTCGAAGTGGCGGGAGGATTCGTAGGACGGGTAGTTGTTCTCGGCGGCATCGACGATGCCGGTCTTGAGCGCGGTGTAGACCTCGCCGAAGGGCATCGGCGTGGCGTTGGCGCCCAGCGCCTGGATCATGGCGACGAACAGGTCGGACTGCTGGACGCGGATCTTGGCGCCCTTCATGTCGGCCAGCGTCTTGTAGGGCTTGGCGGCCGAATACATGCTGCGCGAGCCGCTGTCGTAGAAGGCCAGGCCGATCATGCCCTGGCTTTCCATCGCCGCCAGGATTTCGTCGCCGATCGGGCCGTCCAGGACGCGGCGCATGTGGCCGGTGTCGCGGAAGATGAAGGGCAGCGCGGTGACCATCGTCTCCGGCACCACGTTGTTCAGCGGCGCCACGTTGATGCGCATCATCTCCAGCGCACCGATCTTCAGCTGCTCGATGGTGTCCTTTTCGGTGCCGAGCGCGCCGTTCGGGAACACCTTGATGCCGAGCTTGCCGTTGCTGCGCTCAGCCACCAGCTTGCCGACATAGCGGACCGCCTCGACGGTCGGGTAGTCGGTCGGGTGGATGTCGGCGGACCGGAAGTCGCGCGCGTCGGCCGGCGCAGACAGCATCGGGGCGGCCAGGATGCCGCAGACGGCACAGGCGGCCAGCAGCGCGGTGCGGACCGGAGTCAGCGAAAACTTCATAGGTTCTCCTCCTGATGGTGGGGACGAAGCCTGTTGCGGCCCGTCCTTTCTTGTTCTGGCGTTGCCCGTTGGCCTGAAGGGCGAATGGGCCGCCTGCACACTCGACTGCACGTACCGTGGACGGGTGACAGACGAAGCGTGGAAGGTGGGGCTTGCGGCGGTCGGCTTTCGCAGCGCTGCGACAGCGCGGCGCGCGACCGGGCATATGCATGGCCGACACCGGCCCCGCCCCCATCTTCCTTCAGCCCCCCGGCTAACCTTGCGCCGCCCCCTGTTCACTGTACTTAGGATATTAGTATATCAATCTGCGCGCAACCCTGAAAGTTCAAAGCGGCAACAACCGTTCGGACTTTATCGCGATCAGGATTGCGGGGAGAGGGACAAAGTGACTGCTGGCGCGGGTTTCAGCCAGACCACGGATCGCCGCAGGGGGGCGGGTGCGACATTCGGCCCCAGCGTCCGCCGCAGCCTGCCCCCCAGTCACTCGGATGCGGCGGCGGACGCCTTCGGTCCTTTGAAACCGGGCCGGTCAGGCGTGCCCGTTCACAAGAGGCCAAACCTCCAGGGCGCCGCGATAGATCATGTGCAGGGCGACATAGAGGATGATGGCGAGGCCGACATAGGCCAGCCAGCGGTGCTTGTGCAGGATGCGGGCGATGAAGCTGGCGGCGAGGCCCATCAGGGCGATCGACAGGGTCAGGCCGATGACCAGCACCCCCAGATGCTCGCGCGCCGCCCCGGCGACGGCCAGCACATTGTCGAGCGACATCGACACGTCGGCGACGACGATCTGCCAGACCGCCTGACCCAGCGTCTTGCGCGGGCCGGATGCCGCGGCGTCATCGTTCTCCAGCGCCTCGACCGCCTCGTCCTCGTCCTGGGACTGGCGCAGCTCGCGCCACATCTTCCAGCACACCCACAACAGCAGCACGCCGCCGGCCAGCAGCAGCCCGATGATCTGGAGAAGCTGGGTGGTGACGGCGGCGAAGGCGATGCGCAGCACGGTGGCGGCCAGGATGCCGATCAGGATCGCCTTGCCGCGCTGGTCCTTCGGCAGGCCGGCGGCGGCCAGACCGATGACGATGGCGTTGTCGCCGGCCAGCACCAGATCGATCATGATGACCTGGAGCAGCGCGAACAGCGCATCGGTGGTGAAGAGTTCCGTCATTTGGGCACGAGTCCTCGCATCACGATCAGTGTGGGAGGAGAGGCCGCACGGGGTCTTCCGATGACCGGCCGGGCCGCGCCGAAGGCGTCGGACGGGAAGCGCCGGTCAAGGGCAAAAGGCGCGGGCCGCTCCTGATGTTCCCAGTCCGACATCGCAACCGGTGAAGGTTGCCAGAGGGGCCCGGCCTGGTTCTGGCGCTTTACGCCAAAGCTGTGGATTGCGCAAGGCCGCGCTTGCGGCCGATGGGAGTTCTGGTTGGACTGCCGATCAGGGCGTGCCGACCTCCACGGTTTCGCCGCGGCCCGACGCCTCCAGCATGGCCTCGATCAGCCGGTGGACCTTCAGCGCCTCGCGCCCGTCCACCCGCGGCCGGCGTCCTTCGTCCAGCGCGTCGAGGAAGTCGGACAGCACCGCGCGGTGATGCTGGTGGGAGAAGGCCATCGGGTCGGCGCCGCCGCCCAGCGTGGCGCCGTCCGCCCCGGCGGTTATGCGCTCGCCATTGACCAGCTGCACCTCCAGCCGGTCGCCGGCCAGCACGGCGGAGCCCTCGGTTCCGGCGATTTCGATCCGCTCCGGATGGCCCGGATAAACGGCGGTGGTGGCGTTCACGGTCGCCAGCATGCCGTTGCCGTAGCGCAGGGCCGTAGTGACCACGTCCTCCGTGTCCATGCCCACAGCCGGGTCCGACTTGCGCAGGACGCTGGTGGCGGCGAAACCGGCGACCCGGTCCGGCAGGCCGACGAGGCCGACGAAGGCGTCCAGCGTGTGGATCGCCTGGGTCAGCAGCACGCCGCCGCCGTCGCGCGCCTTCATGCCGCGGCCGGGCTGGGCGTAATAGGCATTGTCGCGCCACCAGCGCACCGACACCGCTGCGGTCAGCGGCCGGCCCAGCGCGCCGTCGCGCATCAGTGCCGCCAGCCGCTCGACCGAGGCACGGAAGCGGTGCTGCAACACCACGCCGAGCGTCAGCCCGCCTCCTTCCATGGCGGAGACCACCGCCCGCGCGCCCTCCGGCGTCGCGTCCAGCGGCTTTTCCAGCAGCACATGCTTGCCGGCGGCGGCACAGCGCGCCACCAGCGCGGCATGGCTGTCGGGCGGGGTCAGCAGCAGGACGGCCGACAGCGCCGGGTCCTCCAGCAGGGTTTCCAGCCGGTCGACCACCGGCAGGCCGTGGCGGGCGGCGAAGGCGGCGCGGCGGTCGGTCGACGGGCTGAAGCAGCCCGCCACCTCCACCCGGTCGGCCAGATCGATCAGGCTCTGCGCGTGCGGCGCCGACGCCATGCCGAGGCCGACGACACCGATGCGGCGACGGGAACCGGTCATCGAAGCGCTCCGTCCAGGGTGGTCGTCCCGGCAGCGATGTCGGCGGTCAGGCTGCCTGAGAAATAGAGCGGAGCGGCGTTGCGCACGTCGTCCACCGTGATCTGCAGATTGTCCAGATGGCGCACCAGGCTCTGTTCGGCCCGGTCGGGATCGTGGCCGGCGATGGCCTCGACGATGGCCTCATGCTCGGCGATGACCGTGCGCATGCGGCCGGGGACCGGCAGGGTCAGGCGGCGGCAGCGGTCGAGCTGGACCTTGGCCTGCTGGATGATGCCCCAGAAGCCGGGATATCCCGCCATCTCGGTGATCTGGGCGTGGAAGGCCTCGTCGGCCTGATGGAATCCGTCGGCATCGCCCACCGCATCGACCTCGCGCTGATGCTCCAGGCAGGCGCGCAAGGCGGCGATCTGGCTGCGGCTGGCGCGTTCGGCGGCGAAGCGCACGGTCGCCCGTTCCAGCACCTTGCGGATCACGCCGGCTTCCGGCAGAGCGCCCAGCGGAATGCGGGCGACGAAGGTGCCGGATTGCGGGAAGATCTCGATCAGCCCCTCGTCGGCCAGCCGCAGCACCGCCTCGCGCACCGGCGTGCGGCTGACGCCATAGGCCTCGGCGATCTGCTTTTCGGCGATGGGCTCGCCCGGCTTGCGTTTCAGCGACACGATCTCCGCCCGCAGGTCGCGGTGGATGGCATCGGCGGCGGTCGGACCGCGCCGCATGTCCCGGCGCGCCGGCGGGCGGACCAGCAGCGGGGCGGCCTTGGCCGGCATGACCGGCGTTGTCGATGGCATGGTCGATGGCGGTGTCGCCGCGATGGAACCGGTTTTGGCCGGCGGGTTGCCCGATGGCATGGCGTCCAGCCTCCTCAGAAGCACATGCCTCAGAATACTAATATATCAGCTAGCGCGGCAAGCAATTTCGCTCGTCCCCCGTTCGGATCCGGGTGTGACAAAGGCGCCCCCATTCCCGTCATGGCTGTGGGGCGGTGGGGAGCCGGGCATGAGTGCCGAAAGAAACGTCCCAGCCGTCATTTCCGCCAAGGCGGGGAATGACGACCGGGACGGGGCGGGTCCAGCTTCGACTGCAATCGAACCCGTCGGTCAGGCGCCGAAGCCGCCGTCGATGGTCTGGAACGAACCGGTGATCATCCCGGCATGCGGGCCGGCGACGTAGGCGGTCAGTTCGGCGACTTCGTCGGCGTCGATGTGGCGCTTGATCGCCATGAAGCTGTGCATGGCGGGCGCCATCGGGCCGTCTGCCGGGTTCATGTCGCTATGGGTCGGACCCGGCTGGATGGCGTTCACGGTGATGCCGCGGTCGCCGAAATCGCGGGCGAGGCCGCGCACCATGCCCTGGACCGCCGATTTTGTCAGGGCGTAGGCGGCCCCGCCGGCAAACGGCATGCGGTCGCCGTTGACCGAGCCGATGACGATGATGCGCCCGCCGTCGTTCATGCGCCGGGCCGCTTCGACCGCCGCGTGGTAGGGCGCCCGGACGTTGATGTCGATCATCCGGTCGACCGCGTCGGGGTCGAAGGTCAGCGGATCGCCGAGGATCGCCGTGCCGGCATTGACGACCAGCACGTCCAGCGCGCCGCGGTCGGCCACCGTCGCGATCAGGGCGTCGCGGTCGGCGCTGTCGGTGCGGATGGCCTCCGCGCCGGTTTCGGCGGCCAGAGCCTCGGCGGCGTCCTTCGACCCGGCATAGGTGAAGGCGACCGCGCCGCCGGCCTTGGCGAAGCGGCGGACGATGGCCTTGCCGATGCCGCGGCTGCCGCCGAGGACCAGGATCTTGCGGCCGGTGAACTCACCCATGATGTGCTCCTTGAAGAAATGTAGTGAGCGCTATATAAATACAGGCAGCGGATTTGCGCAAGGAGAAAATATAGTGGTCGCTACAGAACCATCCGAATCGAGGGCCGGATCGCGGGGACGGCGGCGGTCCTTCGATGTGGACGAGGCGGTCGAGACCGCGATGAAGCTGTTCCATGCCCGCGGCTACGACGCCGTGGGCGTCGCCGAGCTGGGAACCGAACTGGGGATCAAGCCGCCGAGCTTCTATGCCGCCTTCGGCAGCAAGGCCGGGCTGTTCGAGCGGGCGCTTCGGCGCTATGCGGCGGGGGAAGCGAACATCTTCACCCGTGCGCAGGCCGAGGGCGGCGGCGTAGCCGAGGTGATCGAGCGCACGCTGCTGCTGGCGGCGCGGCTCTATCCGGAGCGCAATGGGGTGGCGGGCTGTCTGGTGCTGGACGGGGCGCGCAACAGCGCCGACCCGGAGGCGTGCGCGCTGGCCGAGACGATGAGAAAGGCCGGCGTGTCGGCGATCCGAGACTTCATCGCCACGGAGCAGCCGGAACGGGCTGACGCGCTGGCGGACTTCGTCGCAATCACGATGAAGGGAATGTCGGCGGCGGCGCGCGACGGCATGGGCGAGGAGGCGCTTACCGTCGTCGCCCGGATGGCGGGCCGCGCCTTCCGCCGCGAACTGGCGGCGGAAGGGTGATATCAGGCGTTCGAACCGAAGGAAAAGCGTCGATTTAGGCCGGCATGGCGTCGCGCGGGATGATGGCGCCTCGGTGCTGGATGACGGCGGCGGCCAGCTTGTGGGCGGCGCGGGCGGCATCGGCCGGACCCTCGCCGCGCAGGCGGGCAGCGAGATAACCCGCGCTGAAGCTGTCGCCGGCCGCCGTGGTGTCGACCACCGTGGCGACCTTCTGCGCCGGCACCTCGACCGCCTCGCCATTCTCGATCACCACGCAGCCGGGCTGTTCCAGCTTCAGGACGATCTCGGCGACGCCGGCCTTGCGGACGCGGGCCAGCACGGCGTCGGCGTCGGCGTCGCCATAGAGGTCGCGCAGGTCGGTGACGCCGGGCAGCGCGATGTCGGTCAGCGCCAGCATGCGGTCGAAGGCGGCCCGCGCGGTGTCGAGGTCCGGCCACAGGCGCGGCCGCCAGTTGGTGTCGAAGGCGACCTTGCCGCCGCGCGCCCGCACCCGCTCCAGCACCTCGAACAGCCGCTCGCGGCCCTCTTCGCCCAGGATGGCGATGCTGATGCCGGACAGATAGACGATGCCGTAGCCCTCCAGCGCCTTGGACAGTTCCGGCGTCTGGGGCAGGGCGAACAGCTCGCGCGCAGGCGCGCGGTCGCGCCAGTAGAGGAAGCGGCGCTCGCCGCTGGCATCGGTTTCGATCAGGTAGAGGCCGGGCAGGCGGTTCGGCACGCGCAGGACATGGCCGGTGCCGACGCCCTCGGCCGCCCAGGCCGCCACCATGTCGTCGCTGATGCTGTCGTCGCCGAGCGCGGTGACATAGTCGACCGGCGTGCCCAGACGCGCCAGATAGACCGCGGTGTTCAGCGTGTCGCCGCCGAACCCCATGGTCAGCGACCCGTCCGGCCGCCGGAACATCTCGATCATGCATTCGCCGAGGGCGGCGACGCGGTTGGGCGTGTCGGTCATGCTTCCTCTCCACAAGCCGGGGAACGCCCCGGCAAATCCCATTTCAGGCAATTGAACGGCGTTCCCGCGCCCGCATCCGCTCGCGATGCGCGGTGTAGAGTCCGCTGGCGATGATCACGCCGGTGCCGACGAAGGTCCAATGGTCGGGCACCGCGCCGAAGACGACGAATCCCAGAGCCGTGGACCAGATCAGCTGGACATAGGTGAAGGGCGCCAGCACCGATGCCTCGCCCTGGCGGTAGGCCAGGATCAGCAGCCATTGCGCCAGGGTGTAGACCAGCCCGATGAAGGCCCCCAGCAGCATCTCCCACGGGGTCGGCCACGCCGCATGCAGCGGCAGCAGCGCCGTCAGGGCGATCAGGCCGGTGAGCGCGCTCCACACCATGGTGGTCAGCGGGTTCTCCTGCACCGTCATCTTGCGCGTCGCCACCAGATCCAGGGCCCAGCTGAAGGCGGTCAGGATCGGCAGCAGCGAGGCCGGTTGGAACCCCTCCGCCCCCGGCCGGATGACGATGATGACGCCGGCCAGCCCGACCAGCAGCGCCGCCCAGCGGCGGACGCCGACCTTCTCGGCCAGCAGCAGGATCGACAGCACGGTGACGAAGACGGGAGAGACGAAGCTGATCGCCGCGGCCTCGGCCAGCGGCAGATGTTGCATCGCCATGATGAAGAACAGCGCCGAGCCCAGCATGCCCAGCCCGCGCACCACCTGAAGCCCCGGCCGCGTCGTCTTCAGCACGCTCAGCGAGCCGCCGCGCAGAGCCAGCGGCATCACCAATGCGGTGAAGACGACATAGCGCATCCAGGCGATCTCGGCCGGCGGCAGGGTGCGGCCGAGATATTTCGCCGTGGCGTCGGAGCAGGACAGGCAGGCCACCCCCAGCACCACCAGCAGGATCGCCCGCATCGGCTCCGTGCCCTTGGACCCAGAGCCGGTGGGCTGGATCGGGGTCTGCGGCGCGTTCACCGGCGAGGGGCCGGCATCGGTGCGGGGACCGGGGAGAGGGGTGGAACTGTCGGGCATGGCGCCGGCTCTTCAACGGTTTCCGATAAGGGGGCGGACCCCTTACATAACCGCTCCCATCTGCCAAGGAGCAAATTCGTCGGCGCCGACGCCGAGTTCCTCGCTCTTGGTCTTGCGGCCCGACGCGGTGTCGAGCACCAGTTGGAAGATCGCGCGGCCGACCTCCTCGATGGAGGCGTCGCCGGTGGCGATGGCGCCGCAATCGATGTCCATGTCGTCCGGCATCCGGCGGAACAGCGTGCTGTTGGTCGCCAGCTTCAGGCTGGGCGTCGGCTTGCAGCCGAACACCGAGCCGCGGCCGGTGGTGAAGCACAGCACGTTGGCGCCGCCCGCCACCTGTCCGGTCGCCGAGACGGGATCGTAGCCGGGCGTGTCCATGAAGACGAAGCCCTTGTCGGTGATCGGCTCGGCATAGCGGTAGACGGCGGTCATCGGGGTGGTGCCGCCCTTGGCGACCGCGCCCAGCGACTTCTCCAGGATGGTGGTCAGGCCGCCCTTCTTGTTGCCGGGCGACGGGTTGTTGTTCATCTCGCCGCCGGTGCGGCTGGTGTATTCCTCCCACCAGCCGATGCGCTCGACCAGCGCCTCGCCCACCTCGCGGCGGACGGCGCGGCGGGTCAGCAGATGCTCGGCGCCATAGACCTCCGGCGTCTCGCTCAGCACGGCGGTGCCGCCGTTGCGGACCAGCAGGTCGACGGCATAGCCCAGCGCCGGGTTGGCGGTGATGCCCGAATAGCCGTCGGAGCCGCCGCATTGCAGCGCCAGCGTCAGGTGGCTGGCCGGCAGGGTCTGGCGGGTGACGTCGTTGATCTCCGGCAGCAGCGCCTCGATCCGGCGGATGCCCTCGCGGGCCGCCGCGGCGGTGCCGCCCATGTCCTGGATGCCGATGGGGATGACGCGGGCGCCCTCCTCAAGGCCGGTGGCCTCCATCAGCTTGTCGATCTGGTTCACCTCGCAGCCGAGACCCAGCAGGATCACCGCGGCGAAGTTCGGGTGGCGGGCATAGCCGGCGATGGTCCGGCGCAGCGTGTCCATCACCTCGCCGCTGCCGGCCATGCCGCAGCCGTAGCCGTGGGTCAGCGCGACGACGCCGTCGATGTTGGGATAGGCGGCCAGAGCCGACCCGCGGAAATGGTCGGCGATCATCCGCGCCGCGGTGGCGGAGCAATTCACCGAGGTCAGCACGCCGATGTAGTTGCGGGTGGCGACGCGGCCGTCCGGGCGAACGATGCCCTGGAAGGTGGCGCGCTCGGCCTCCGGGATCGGCTCGACCGGATGGACGTCGGCGCCGAAGGCGTAGTCGCGCTCGAAATCGCTGCCCATGCCCATGTTGTGGACGTGGACATGATCGCCCGGCTGGATCGCCGCGGTGGCGAAGCCGATGACCTGATTGTACTTGCGCACCGGTTCGCCCAGTGCGATGGCGCGCACCGCGACCTTGTGCCCGGCCGGCACCGGCCCGGTGGTCGCGACGTCAGTGCCGGGAAGGGCGATGCCGGGCTCCAGGTCGGCGCCGGCGACGACGACGTTGTCGGCGGGGTGCAGGCGGATGGTCAGCGATGCCATGGGAAGATGTCCTTGAGGCGCGAAGGAGACGTGATGTCCCCTCTCCCCCCGCTCACGCGCAAACTTCGTTTGCGCTGACGCGACAGGCGGACCTCCGGTCCGCCGAAAGCGGGGAGAGGGTTAGGGTGAGGGGGGAGCGTGGCGGGACCTTTGGGAAAATCCTGCGGTGCATCCCCCTCACCCCGACCCTCTCCCCGGGGGGGGGAGAGGGGGATTGGGCCGTTACAGCTTGTAGGCGTTCTTGGCGAGGCGGTAGGCGAGGTCGACGGCCAGTTCCGCGGCCTCGTCCTCTTCCATCCGGTGCTCGGAGACCAGACGGGCGAGGAAGCTGCAATCGACGCGACGCGACACGTCGTGGCGGGCCGGGATCGAGCAGAAGGCGCGGGTGTCGTCGTTGAAGCCGACCGTGTTGTAGAAGCCGGCGGTTTCCGTGATCATCTCGCGGTAGCGGCGCATGCCCTCGGGGCTGTCGTGGAACCACCAGGCCGGGCCGACGCGCAGCGCCGGGTAATGGCCGGCCAGCGGCGCCAGCTCGCGGGAATAGCTGTCCTCATCCAGGGTGAACAGGATGATGGTCAGGTCGCGCTCGTTGCCGAAGCGGTCGAGCAGCGGCTTCAGCGCCCGCACATACTCGGTGCCGCTCGGGATGTCGGCACCCTTGTCGCGGCCGAAGCGCTGGAACACCACGTCGTTGTGGTTGCGGAAGCTGCCGGGGTGGATCTGCATGACCAGACCGTCCTCCAGGCTCATCCGCGCCATTTCGGTCAGCATCTGGGCGCGGAACAGCTCGGATTCCTCGGCCGTCGCACCGCCGCGGCGGACGATGTCGAACAGCTTCTCGGCCTCAGCCCGCGGCAGGTCGGCGGTCGCCGCCGTCGGGTGGCCGTGGTCGGTCGAGGTGGCGCCATAGCTCTTGAAATAGAGGCGGCGGTCGGCCAGCGCGGCGAGGTAGCCGTCCCAGGTCGCGGTGTCCTTGCCGGTGATGCGGGCCAGCTCGGCGAGGTTGTCGCGGAAGCCCTCGAACTCCGGATCGACGACCGGGTCGGGGCGGAAGGCGGTGATGACCCGGCCCTTCCAGCCGCTCTCGCGGATCGCCTTGTGGTGCACCAGCGGATCGAGCGGCGATTTGGTGGTCGCCAGCACTTCGAGGTTGAAGCGCTCGAACAGGGCGCGCGGACGGTATTCCGGCTTGCGCAGGCACTCTTCGATCTGGTCGTAGATGCGGTCGGCGCTGGCGGCGCTCAGACGCTCGGTGACGCCGAACACCGTCTCGAAGGCATGGGTCAGCCACATCGAGGTCGGCGTGCCGCGGAACAGGTGCCAGTTGCTGGCGAGCAGGCGCCAGATGGCGCGCGAATTGGACGAAGTCTCCCCGCCGTCCTTGCGCGGAACGCCCAGCTGCTCCAGCGGAATTCCCTGGCTGTAGAGCATGCGGAATGCATAATGGTCGGGCTTGACGAACAGGCTCGCCGGATCGGGGAACGCCTCATTCTGCGCGAACCAGGACGGATCGGTGTGGCCGTGCGGGCTGACGATCGGCAGGGCGGCGACTTCGCCGTACAGGCGGCGCGCGATGGCACGTTGCGTCGGGTCGCTCGGGAAAAGACGGTCGGGGTGAAGCATCGGAAGCCTCTACGCTGCAAGAGAAGGGCAAAAGCAGGGTGGGGAAAAGGCGGGGTCCGTGCGGGGGACCGTCCCTACCGGCTGGCTGTATAATATTAATATATCAGATCTGATTGCAAGCCCAATCGTTCCGCCGGAGGGGCATTTGGGCCGGTGAAGGCTGCGCCCAGTCGCCGCACCCGATCCGGAAGGGAAACCGGCCCGCAAGGCCGTCCCGCAAGGAAAGCTGGCGATGGGTTTGACGTTGACGAAGAGGGGCGGGTAGATTGCTGGAGATGAGGAACATCTCGCGGGTGGTGGACCGCCACCCCACGACATCTGTATGTTTGCCGCAATGGAGCCATCGGTGAAGAAGGTCGCGACGACAGAGGATGAAGGCGGCGTGACCTCCGCAGCCGTGCGCCGCCCCGCGGCCCCTGCCCCTGCGGTGCGCCCGCCCCGCCGCGCCGCCACCGTCGCGTCGCGCATCTACCGCGACCTGCGCGGCGAGATCGTCTCGCTGAAGCGCAAGCCCGGCGACGCCATCGCCGAGAAGCAGATCGCCGAGACCTATGGCGTCAGCCGCACGCCGGTGCGCGAGGCGGTGCTGAAGCTGGCCGACGAGGGGCTGATCGAGATTTTCCCGCAGTCCGGCACCTTCGTGTCGCGCATCCCGCTGGACGCCCTGCCGGAAGCCTTCGCCATCCGCAAGGCGCTGGAGGAGGCGACGGTGCGCTATGCGGCGGCGCGCGCCAGCCGCAGCCAGATCGCGGCGTTGCGCGCCAATCTGGAATTGCAGCGCGAGATGCAGGAAACCGCCAACTATGAAGGGTTCCATCAGGCCGACGAGGCCTTCCACGCGCTGATCGCGGAGATCGCCGGCTATCCCGGCTTCTGGACGCTGATCCAGCAGACCAAGGTGCAGATCGACCGCTACCGACTGCTGACCCTGCCGGTGCGCGGCCGCATCGCCGAGGTGATCGCCGAGCACACGGCCATCCTCGACGCGATGGCGGCGAACGACCCCGCCGCCGCCATCAAGGCGCTGGACGACCATCTGGACGATTTGCAGATCTCGGTCGCCGACATCCGTCGCGACTACCCGCGCTATTTCACGGCGCCGGGCGATCCGATCTGAGGGGGCCGATTTGAAAAGGCCGATCTGAAAAGGCCGGGACGACGGGCCGGTCCGAAAACCGGCCTGCGCCGAAACTGGGAGATTTATTTCGCGTCGGCTTCGGCGGCGTAGGCGACCGGCTCACCCAGGAAATCCTCGCGGATCGGCGTGAAGATATCGAGCAGGATGCCCGGCTCCAGCGCCACCACGCCATGCAGGACGTTGGACGGCACCATATAGCCGTCGCCGGTGTTCAGCCGCTTGGTGCGGCCGTCGATGGTGACGTCGAAGGAACCCTTCTCCACCACGGCGCACTGGACATGGGGATGGCGATGCTGCGCGCCGATGGCGCCGGCCTCGAATTCCACCCGCACCATCATCATCGTGTCGTTGTAGCCGAGGATCTTGCGGCGCACGCCGTCGCCCAGATCCTGCCACGGGATGTCGCCCGCGGTCAGGAACACATCGGTCGCCGTTGCGGTGGTCATTTTCCGGTTTCCTCCCCCAATGGAAAAGCCCTCCTCCGCCCGTGAGGGGCGGGGAGGGCTGCTTTTGCGGTCAGCGCGCCAGCCAGCCGCCGTCGACCGGCAGGATGGTGCCGTGGATGTAGTCGGCGGCATCCGACGCCAGGAACACCGCCGGGCCGCCGATGTCGGACGGCACGCTCCAGCGGCCGGCCGGGATGCGGCCGAGGATCTCGGCGCTGCGGTTCTCGTCGGCGCGCAGAGCCGCGGTGTTGTTGGTGGCGACATAGCCCGGCGCGATGGCATTCACGTTGATGCCCTTGCCGGCCCATTCGCAGGCCAGAAGCTTGGTGATGCCGGCGACGCCGCTCTTGGAGGCGGTGTAGGACGGCACGCGGATACCGCCCTGGAAGGACAGCATCGAGGCGATGTTGATGATCTTGCCCTTGCGGCCCGCGCCGATGGCGTAGCGGCCGAAGGCCTGGCAGAGGAAGAACACCGTCTTGATGTTGAGGTTCATCACGGCGTCCCAGTCGGCCTCACTGAAGTCGACGGCGTCGGCGCGGCGGATCATGCCGGCGTTGTTGACCAGGATGTCCAGCCCGCCGAGCTTGGCGACCGTCTCCTCCACCAGCCCCTGGACCGGGGCGATGGAGGTCAGGTCGGCGTGGATGCCGAGGAACTTGCGGCCGGTCGCCTCGACCAGCCCCTTGGTCTCGTCCAGCGACACGACGTCGACGGCGGCGATGTCGGCGCCGGCCTCGGCCAGCGCCAGGGCGATGCCCTGGCCGATGCCGGTGTTGGCGCCGGTGACCAGCGCCACCTTGCCGGTCAGGTCGAACGAAATGCTCATGGTCGGTTTCCGTTCTTATAGCTTCGTTGTTGACTGGGGTGGCGCGTCAGCGCAGGCGGTCCATGGCGACGAAGTCCATGTCCGTGAAGTCCTGGTTGTCGCCGCCCATCGCCCAAATGAAGGTGTAGTTGCGGGTGCCGACGCCGGAATGGATCGACCAGGGCGGCGAGATCACCGCCTGCTCGTTGGCGACCACGATGTGGCGGGTCTGTTCCGGCTCGCCCATCAGGTGGACGACGCGCGCCTCTTCCGGCAGGTCGAAGTAGAAATAGACCTCGCAGCGCCGGTCATGGGTGTGGCACGGCATCGTGTTCCACATGTTGTTCGGCTTCAGCACCGTCATGCCCAGAACCAGCTGCGCGGTGCGGACCACGTCCGGGTGGATCATCTGGTAGATGGTGCGCTCGTTCGACTGGGCCGGGTCGCCGAGATGCACGGCCTTGGCCTGGCCGATCGAGATCTTCATCGTCTCGAACCGGGCATGGGCGGGTGTGCTGTTCAGGTAGAACTTGGCCGGCTCGCGGCGATCCAGGCTTTCGAAGACGACGTCCTTGCTGCCCATCGCGACATAGAGCGCGTCGCGCGGCGCCAGTTCATAGACGGCGCCATCGACGGTGACCCGGCCGGCACCGCCGACATTGACCACGCCAAGCTCGCGCCGGTCGAGGAAGTTGGGCGAGCCGATCTCCTTGGAGGACTTTAGCTTCACCGGGCCAGCGACCGGCATGGCGCCGCCGACCACGAACCGGTCGATGTGGCTGTAGGTGAAGACGGTCTCGTCAGCCTCGAACAGGGTCGGGACCAGGAAATGGTCGCGCAGCGTCTCGGTGTCGAAGCCGCGGACCGCGTCGGGATGGGAAGCATGCCGGACGGAGATTTTCATGGGAGAGGTCCTTTTAAAATCTGTGCAGCCGGCGTCCCGGCAGGTCTGGCGCCATCATACTAATATACTAGTAAGCCGGGCAAGCTCTAATGATGGAGTGCCGGACATTTCAGGCGGCGGAGGGTGCGACAAAGTCGCTGGTCCGAGCGGGCTCCGGAGGCAGCGGCGGGAGGGCGCGTTGCACCGGCTTCAAAGGTAATATATTAGTGATCGGTCTTCGTCAGGAGTGTCCAGCCATGACCGCCCAACCGTCCGTCCCGCCGCGCAAGCGCATCGCCCTCGTCGCCCACGACGCCCGCAAGGCGGACCTCATCGCCTGGATCGGCGTCAACATCGGCGCGCTGGACGGCCATGCCTTCTGGGCGACCGGCACCACCGGGCAGAAGGTGCGCGCCGCCCATCCCGGCCTGGACATCACCCCGTTGAAAAGCGGCCCGCTGGGCGGCGACCAGCAGATCGGCGCGATGATCGCCGAGGGGCGGATCGACCTGCTGGTCTTCTTCGTCGATCCGATGACCGCCCAGCCGCACGATGTCGATGTGAAGGCGCTGACCCGGCTGGCGACGCTCTACAACATCCCGATGGCCTGCAACGAGGCCACCGCCGACATGATCGTCTCCTCCGCCCATTTCGCCAGCGGCTACGCCCCACGCGCCGCCAGCTTCACCGATTACGAGACGCGCAAGGTGTGAGCGCGTCCTGCCCGCTCATTCCGTGAAATATTGCGGATAGCTCCGCCGGACCTCGGCGATGCCCAGTTGCAGGTCGGTCAAATGGTGGCGCAGCTCGCCCACCGCGCGGTCGGGGTCGCGGGCGGCGACGGCCTCGACGATGGCGCCATGTTCGGCCAGCGCCTTGTCCATCCGGCCGGCCGCCGGCAGGGTCAGGTGGCGGTAGCGGTCGACCTGCCGCTTCACCTGCTGGGTCACCGCCCAGAAGCCGGGATAGCCGGAGATCTCCGCCAGCAGGGCGTGGAACGCCTCGTCGGCCTCGTGGAAGCCGTCGAAATTGCCGGATTCCTTCATCTCGCGCTGGAGTTCCAGGTTGGCGCGCAGCCGTGCCACCTGGCTGCCGCTCGCCTGTTCGGCGGCGTAGCGCACGGTGGCCTCCTCCAGCGCGCGGCGGATGGCGATGGCCTCCGGCAGGCCGCTGATGGGAATGCGGGCGACGAAGGTTCCGGACTGCGGGAACACCTCCACCAGACCTTCGTCGGCGAGTTTCAGCATCGCCTCGCGCACCGGAGTGCGGCTGACGCCATAGGTTTCCGCGACCTCCTTCTCGATCACCGGCTCGCCCGGCTTGCGCCGCAGGGAGACGATGTCGTCGCGCAGGTCGCGGTAGATGGTGCCCGAGACCGTGGCACCGCGGTGGGCGGGCCTTGCAGTGGCGCTGGCGGGCCGGCGGCGGCGGCGGCGCACCGGTGCGGCCACGGCCACCATGTTCGTATCGCCCGCGTTGGAGTTCATAATCGTCCCATTCAATTCATCGGCGGTCGATACCAAGAGGCCGCGCTTACTAATATATCGCTGCGCGTCCGCAGGCGGAAAGTCTTTTGCCGCATGAAATTCATGGGTGGGGGAGCGGGCACGGCGCAGCGCCCGCTCCCCGAAACCTGACCCCTTACAGCTTGGCCGCCGCGTCGAACACCGCGTGGCTGTAGGCGCCTTCCGGCTTCTTGGAGATCACCGGGGCAGACGCGCCCGACATCAGGATGCCGACGGTGCGGTCGAAATCGGCCGGGTCGAGATAGCCCGTGCCCTTGGCGCCGCCCTCGATCAGCTTGGCGACCTCCTGCATCATGGTGGTCTGGTGTTCCTCGGTCTGGGCGCCGGTGGTGTCGTTCTCAAGCACGATCTTCACCGCCTCGGCCTGGTTCTTGGCGGCATATTCCCAGCCCTTGGCCGAGGCCTTGACGAACTTCGCCAGCTTCTCGACGATTTTCGGGTCGGACAGCGCCTTCTCGGTGGCGTAGAGGCCGTCCTCCAGCGTGGCCACGCCCTGCTCCTGATACTTGAAGATCGTCAGTTCGTCGGCCTTCATGCCGGCTTCGATCAGCTGCCAATATTCATTGTAGGTCATGGTGGAGATGCAGGCCGCCTGCTTTTGCAGCAGCGGATCGACGTTGAAGCCCTGCTTCAGAACCTTCACGTCCGGGCTGGAGCCGGAGGTGGAGTAGCCCAGCTTGCTCATCCAGGCCAGGAACGGATATTCGTTGCCGGAGAACCAGACGCCCAGCGTGTTGCCCTTGAAATCCTTGGGATCCTTGATGTTGGCGTCCTTGCGGCAGGTCAGCATCATGCCCGACTTCTGGAACATCTGGGCGATGTTGACCAGCGGTACGCCCTTCTCGCGGCTGGCGAGCGCCGATGGCATCCAGTCGACGATCACGTCGGCGCCGCCGGCGGCGATGACCTGGGTCGGGTTGATGTCGGGGCCGCCGGCCTTGATGGTGACGTCCAGCCCGGCGTCCTTGTAGAAGCCCTTGGCCGAGGCGACGTAATAGCCGGCGAACTGGGCCTGGGTGACCCATTTCAGCTGCAGCGTCAGCGCATCGGCAGCGGCGGCCGGCGCGCCCCAGCCGGCGAGGCCGGTGAGCGCGGTGGCGGCGAGCAGGACGGCGGAGGCAAGGGTCTTCATCGCGTTCGATCCTCTTCTGGCTGGGTTTTGTTTTGTGGCTGCGGAAGGATGGCGAAAGGAGGGATGTCAGCGTTTGCGGAAAGACGGGTGCCAGGCGGTGACATGCCGCTCCGCCAGTGCCAGCGCACCGTAGAGCAGCGATCCGGTCAGGGCGGCGACGGCGATCGTCGCCCAGACCACGTCCAAATTCATCCGGGCGACCTGGGTGGAGATGCGGAAGCCCATCCCCACCACCGGCGTGCCGAAGAACTCGGCGACGATGGCCCCGATCAGAGCCAGGGTTGAGTTGATCTTCAGTCCGTTGAACAAAAAGGGCAAGGCGCAGGGAAGCCGCAGCATCGCCAGCGTGCGCCAATAGCCCGCGCCATAGGAGCGCATCAGGTCGAGCTGGATGCGCTCCGCACTCTGCAAGCCGGCCAGCGTGTTGATCAGCATGGGGAAGAAGGTCATCACCACGATGACGGCGGCCTTGGATTGCCAGTCGAAGCCGAACCACATCACCATGATCGGCGCGATGCCCACCACCGGCACGGCGCTGGCGAGATTGCCGAGCGGCAGCAGCCCGCGCGCCAGGAAGGGCACCCGGTCGGCCAGGATCGCAACGAGGAAGCCGGCGCCGCAGCCGATCAGATAGCCGCGCAGGACCGAAATCAGCACCGTCTGGCGGAAATCGTCCCACAAATCGGCGGCATTGGCGGCGAAGGCGGTTGCCACGAGACCAGGCGGCGGCAGCAGGATGGTCGGCACCTGGAAGCCGCGGGTCAGGATTTCCCACAGCATGACCAGCGCCAGCCCGAACAAAGCGGGGCCGGCCAGCCGCGCCGGACCGGCGACGCCCGCCAGCAGGGCGAGGACCCGCCACAGCAGCAGGGTGGCGCCGGTGAGGTAGAGCCAGAGACCGCCGGCCTGGGCGAGGGCGTGGCCTTGGCGCAGCAGCACCAGCGGGGCGGCATAGGCGGCGGCGACTCGGCCAGCAGGAGCAGGGCCTCGCCCAGCGCGGAGCCGGGCAGGCGGCGGGCGAGGATCGTCGCGACGGTCAGGGCGAAGAGGGCCAGGGCCGCCGGTATCTGCGGCAGATACAGGGCGGCACCGTCCTGCGCGGCGAAGGGCAGCAGCGGGGCGGCCAGCATCACCAGCGGCCACGGAGCCATATAGGAGTGGGCCATATAGGAGTGGGCCATAGAGGGGCGGGCCATGGTGGGGCGGCTCATCGCGCACCTCCCCGGACGCCCGGCACCAGCGCCCGCTCGGCGAGGCCGACGGCGGCGACCAGCGTGACGCTCAGCAAGGCGGCCATCACCAGGGCGCTCCAGATTTGCACGGTCTGGCCGTAATAGGAGCCGGACAGCAGCCGGGCGCCCAATCCCGCCTGCCCGCCGGTCGGCAGCTCGGCGACGATGGCGCCGACGACGCTGGCGGCCACCGCGATCTTCAGGCTGGTGAACAGGTAGGGCAGGGAGGCCGGCAGGCGCAGCAGGCGGAAGGTCTGGGCGGTGCCGGCGCTGTAGGTCCGCATCAGGTCGAGCGTCAGCGGATCGGCGGAGCGCAGCCCCTTGACCATGCCGATGGTGATCGGGAAGAAGCACAGATACATGGCGATGATCGCCTTGGGCAGCAGGCCGGTGAAGCCCAGATTGCCGAGGATCACCACGATCATCGGCGCAATCGCCAGGATCGGCACGGTCTGCGAGGCGATGACCCAGGGCAGCAGGCTCGATTCCAGCGTGCGCGCCTGGACGATCCCCGCCGCCAGCGCCACCCCCAGCACCACCCCCATGCCGAAGCCGGCCAGCGCCGCCCCGGCGGTGACGCCGGTGTGGTAGAGCAGGTTGCGGATGCTGGTCACCGGATAGCCGGTCAGGGAATTGTAGAGGTCGAGCGCCACCTGATCCGGCGTCGGCAGGATCGGGCGCTTCATCGCCAGGGTGGTGCGGATCAGGTCGGCGGTGGTCCAGCTTTGGCCGGCGCGGTTCAGCGCATCGGTCGCCGTCGGCGCGTTCAGCCAGACCGCGCCCAAGTACCACAGCACCAGCACCGCCAGCGCCATGACGACCACCGGCAGCGTCTTCCTAGTCGTCATAGCTGTGGCCCTCCATCAGCCCTTCGCGGACGCGGTGGGCAATGCGCTGGAACTCCGGGCTTTCGCGGATGTCGAGCGTGCGCTCGCGCGGCAGGTCGCGGTCGCAGTCGATGATGTCGAGGATGCGGCCGGGGCGCGGGCTCATCACCACGATGCGGGTGGACAGGAACACCGCCTCGGCGATGGAGTGGGTGACGAAGATGCAGGTCTTGCGGGTGCCGAGCCACAGTCGGGTGAGCTGCAAATTCAGATGGTCGCGGGTGATCTCGTCGAGCGCGCCGAACGGCTCGTCCATCAGAAGCAGGTCGGGGTTGAAGGCCAGCGCGCGGGCGATGGACACCCGCTGCTGCATGCCGCCCGACAGCTGCCAGGGGAATTTGCGCTCGAAGCTGGACAGCCCGACGAGGTCGAGCTGCTCGCGGGCGCGCTGCTGCCGTTCGGCCCTGGGCAGCCCCATGATCTCCAGCGGCAGCATGACGTTGCGCTCCACTGTCCGCCACGGGTAGAGCGCCGGGGCCTGGAAGACATAGCCGTAGGCGCGCTTCAGCCGTGCCTGTTCCGGCGTCATGCCGTTGACCGTCACCTCGCCGGAAGTCGGCTGTTCGAGGTCGGCGACCACCCGCATCAGGGTCGTCTTGCCGCAGCCGCTGGGGCCGATCAGCGAGATGAAATCGCCCTTGGATATCGACAGGCTGACGTCGCTCAGCGCGTAGACCGGATGGTCGGCGGCCTGATAGGTCAGGGTCAGGTTGCGGACATCGACGATGGTGCGCCGCGCCGCGTCTGCGGCCGGCGGAACCAGAGTGAGCGGTGCGGGCTGGGCGGCTGGCACGGCGTTCGTCCCTTCGCGTTGTCGTCTCTCGGCGGGGAAGAGAGCAAGAAGCGAGCCAGAGGGTGCAGAGGTTCAATATTTGGCGGATAGGGCTTTGTTTCCACGAAGAGAAAACTTGTCCATCGAGACAGGAACTGACGGTGTGGACAGTGTTCGGGCAGGTGTGCTTTTCGTAAGGCGCACAATTTTCGGGCTGAGGGTCTTTCGCTGGTGAATTTTCGGGCAGTGGAGGAGGGTATCTCCCTCTCCCCCCCGGGGAGAGGGTCGGGGTGAGGGGGATGCACCGCGTGGATTTTTGTGAAGGGCCGCCGCGCGACCCCCTCACCCTAACCCTCTCCCCGGGGGGGAGAGGGGATTAAGGGGCGGGAGAGGGTGTTCGAACCCCCCTTGCCAGTCCTGCCCAGTCCCCGCTAACTGTTCAAACGGCCGACAAACGCACGGGTCCCATGCTCGACAGCTTCCTGCTCGCCTTCACCGCCTTGTTCTCCATCGTCAATCCGCTGGCGATGGCGCTGATCTTCAGTCAGGTGACGGCGGACAGCAGTCCGCGCGACCGGGCGCGGCTGGCTGGGCTGGTCAGCCTCTATTCGGCCATCGTCATGCTGACCGCGCTGTGGGCGGGTGCCTATGTGCTGAACTTCTTCGGCGTGTCGATGGCGGCGCTGCGGATTGCCGGCGGTTTCGTGGTGGCCGAACGGGCCTGGGCGCTGCTGACGGCGCCTGAACGGCACGAGGCGCGCAAGCAGGAACAGGCAGCACCCACCGGCGACAACGACCGGCTGGCGGAATTGGCCTTCTTCCCGATGACGATCCCCTTCACCACCGGGCCGGGCACCATCTCGGTCGCCATCGCGCTGGGCTCAACCCGCCCGACGCGCGGGGCCGGCGGGCTGATGGAGTTCTTCCTCGGCATGTCGGGGGCGGCGCTGGCGATTGCCGCCCTGATCTGGCTGTCCTACCGCTCCGCCGACCGCATCGTCGCCTTCCTCGGCCCGACGCGGGTGCGGGTGCTGACCCGGCTGTTCGCCTTCCTGCTGTTCTGCGTCGGCGTCCAGATCCTGCTGACCGGTGTCCTGGACGCCTTCCCGCTGCTGTCGCAGAAGGGCTGAATTCAGCTCTTCGGGCGCAGGTCCTGCACCCGCTTGGCCTTGCCGATGGACCGGGCGATGCCGCCGGGCTCGACCACCTCGACGCGGGTGCTGATGCCGATCAGCGACTTGATCGAGTGCTGGAGATGCTTGGCGTGGCCGTCCCATTCCGACGGATGGATGCCGTCATGCATCTCCACGCGGACGGCGAGGTTGTCCATATGGCCGTCGCGGCTCACCACCAGTTCGTAGTGGGGAGCGAGCGCCGGGATCTTGCAGATCAGCTCCTCGACCTGGGTCGGGAAGACGTTCACGCCGCGGATGATGAGCATGTCGTCGGAGCGGCCCGTGATCTTGTCCATCCGCCGCATGCCGCGCGAAGTCGGCGGCAGCAGCCGGGTCAGGTCGCGGGTGCGGTAGCGGATGACCGGCATGCCCTGCTTGGTCAGGGTGGTGAAGACCAGCTCGCCGTAGGAGCCGTCGGGCAGCACCTCGCCTGAGTTGGGGTCGATGATCTCGGGATAGAAATGGTCCTCCCAGATCACCGGGCCGTCCTTGGTCTCGACGCATTCGGACGCGACACCCGGACCCATCACCTCCGACAGGCCGTAGATGTCCACCGCGTGGATGTTGAAGGTGCGCTCGATCTCCTCGCGCAGCGCGCCGGTCCAGGGCTCGGCGCCGAAGATGCCGACGCGCAGGCTGGTGCTGCGCGGGTCGATGCCCTGGCGGCGCATCTCGTCGGCGATGTTCAGCATGTAGGACGGCGTGACCATGATGATGGTCGGCTTGAAATCCTGGATCAGCTGGACCTGCTTCTCGGTCTGGCCACCCGACATCGGCACCACGGCACAGCCCAGCCGCTCCGCCCCGTAATGGGCGCCGAGACCGCCGGTGAACAGGCCGTAACCATAGGCGATGTGCACGATGTCGCTGCGCGTGCCGCCCGCCGCCCGGATGGAGCGGGCGACGACCTCCGACCACACGTCGATGTCGCCCTTGGTGTAGCCGACCACCGTCGGCCGTCCGGTGGTGCCGCTGGAGGCATGGACGCGGACGATGTCCTCCATCGGCACGGCGAACATGCCGTAGGGGTAGGCGCGGCGCAGATCGTCCTTCACCGTGAAGGGGAACAGCGCCAGATCCTTCAATTCCTTGAAGTCGTCGGGATGAACGCCCTTCGCCTCGCATTTGGCGCGGAAGGATTCGACATTGGCGTAAGAGTGACGCAGCGACCATGCCAGCCGCTCCGTCTGCATCGCCACGATTTCGTCGCGGCTGGCGAACTCGTAGCGGTCCATGCCGGCCTTGCTCTGGTTCACGCCGCTGTCGGTCATGATGGACATGGTGCGCTTCTCCCTTCGTGCTGATGCCCGGCGCTTGACGGCCGGTGTTGGCCCTTATTCGATGCCGGTGCCGTTCAGACCCGCTCCACCATCATGGCGATGCCCTGGCCGACGCCGATGCACATGGTGCAGAGCGCGCGGGTCGCCTTGCGGTCTTCCAGCTCCATCACCGCGCTGGCGACCAGACGGGTGCCGCTGGCGCCCAGCGGATGGCCGAGCGCGATGGCGCCGCCGTTGGGGTTCACATGCTCTGCATCGTCGGGCAGGCCGAGCATGCGCAGCACGGCGAGGCCTTGGGCGGCGAAGGCCTCGTTCAGCTCGATCACGTCGACATCGCCGATGGAGAGACCGAGGCGGGCCAGCAGCTTCTGCGTCGCCGGGGCGGGGCCGATGCCCATCACGCGCGGCGCCACGCCGGCCACTGCGGTGCCGACGACACGGGCACGCGGGGTCAGGCCGTAGCGCTTCACGGCGTCGGCAGAGGCGACGATCACCGCGGCGGCGCCGTCATTGACGCCCGAGGCATTGCCGGCGGTGACGCTGCCGCCCTCCTTGCGGAAGGGGGTGGAGAGCTTGGCCAGCGCCTCCAGCGCGGTGTCGGGGCGCAGATGCTCGTCGGCGGAGATTATCGTCGGCTCGCCCTTGCGGCGCGGGATGGCGACCGGGACGATCTCGCGGGCCAGACGCCCGGATTCCTGGGCGCGGCCGGCGCGCTGCTGGCTGCGGACGGCGAAGGCGTCCTGGTCGGCGCGCGAAATGCCGTAGTCGGCGGCGACGTTCTCCGCCGTCTCCGGCATGCTGTCGATGCCGAATCGTGCCTTCATCAGCGGATTGACGAAGCGCCAGCCGATGGTTGTGTCGAAGATCTCGGCCTGACGGGAGAAGGCGCTGTCGGACTTGCCCATGACGAAGGGGGCGCGGGTCATGCTCTCGACGCCGCCGGCGACGATCAGCTCGGCCTCGCCTGCCTTGATGGCGCGGGCAGCCATGCCGATGCTGTCCATGCCGGAGCCGCAGAGGCGGTTGACCGTGGTGCCGGGCACCGTTTCGGGCAATCCCGCCAGCAGCGCCGCCATGCGGGCGACGTTGCGGTTGTCCTCGCCGGCCTGGTTGGCGCAGCCGAGGATCACGTCGTCGACCGCGGACCATTCGACGCCGGGGTTGCGCTCCATCAGCGCCTTCAACGGCACCGCGGCGAGGTCGTCCGGGCGCACCGGAGCCAGCCCGCCGCCGTAGCGGCCGAAGGGGGTGCGGACGGCGTCGCAGATGTAGGCTTCACGCATGGGAGGCTCCGGGAACGGGGATCACGCTGCCGGCGAGACGCGCCGACTGGCCGCGGAACAGGCCGACGACGGTGCCGTCCTGATTGGTGACGGTGACGTCGTAGACGCCGGAACGGCCGCGCTTGTGCACTTCGCGGCATTCGGCGGTCAGCAGGTCGCCCAGCCTGGCCGGGGCCGGGAAGGTGATGGAGCAGCCCGCCGCCACCGTCACCTCGTTCGCCGCGTTGCAGGCATAGGCGAAGGCGGTGTCGGCCAGCGTGAAGGTCATGCCGCCATGGCCGATGTCGTGGCCGTTCACCATGTCCTTGCGCACGGTCATGTTCATGCGGGCATAGCCGGGAGCGATCTCCAGCAGCTCGATGCCATGGGCCTGGGCGCAATGGTCGCGCTCGTACATGCCGCGGCCGACCGCTTCGGCGAGGGATTGGGGATCTTGGAGATCAGTGCTCATTGGAGCGGCTCCTTACCCCCTCTCCCCCCGGGGAGAGGGTTGGGGTGAGGGGGATGCGCGGCGTGGAGTCAGTGGTGTTTGTGGCGTTTCCGCTGCTTGCTGATCCACCCAATGCGCCCCCCTCACCCTGACCCTCTCCCCGCTCTCGGCGGACCGAAGGTCCGCCTGCCGCGTCAGCGCAAACTTCGTTTGCGCGTGAGCGGGGAGGAGAGGGGATACGGGATGCGGCGATCCTCCGGCGCAGCAGAGCCGACGCGCGGTAGCGGTCCTCGCCGTAGGTGCGGGCCAGCGCGTCGAGCACGGCCAGCACATGGGGCAGGCCGATGCGGTCGGCCCAGGCAAGCGGACCCAGCGGGTAGTTCACGCCCTTGGTCATCGCGATGTCGATGTCGGCGGCGCTGGCGACGCCTTGCATCGCCGCGTCGGCCGCCTCGCTGGCGAGCATGGCGACGGTGCGCATCACCACCAGACCGGGGGCGTCGTCGATCACCGACACCGCCTTGCCCAGTGCCTGGAACAGCCCGGCGGCGACGGCGAGCGCCTCGGGCGGCGTGCCGTCGGCAGGGGCCAGCGCGACGCGGGTCGCCTTGGCGTAGTCCAGCGCGAGGTCGAACAGCACCAGCGGAGCGATGCCGTCCTCCGCCGCCCGCGCGGTGGCGGTGCGACCGTCGGTCAGGGCCAGGGTAACGCCATCGGCGACGAGCAGGCCGGGGCCGGCGGTTTTCTCCACCGCGATGCCGGCCTCGCGCAGCAGTCCGACCAGCGATGCGGCAGGGCCGAGGTCGCCTTGCACCAGCACGCGGTCAGGTTTCGCGGCCGGTTCGGCGTTGCGCGGCGCCGGCTTGGCGGCGCCGGGGCCGTGGTCGTAGAAGCCGCGGCCGGTCTTGCGGCCGAGACGCCCGGCCTCGACCAGCTCCTGCTGGATCAGCGAGGGCTGGAAGCGCGGGTCGCCGAAATAGGCGGTGTGGACCGAGCGGGTGACGGCGAAGTTCACGTCATGGCCGATCAAATCCATCAGCTCGAACGGCCCCATGCGGAAGCCGCCGGCCTCGCGGGCGACGGCGTCGATGGTGGCGGGATCGGCGGCCTGCTCCTGCACCAGCCGCAGCCCTTCGGCGTAGAAGGGGCGGGCGACCCGGTTGACGATGAAGCCGGGGGTGGAGCGGCAGCGCACCGGGCTCTTGCCCCACGCCTTCGCCGTGTCGAACAGCGTGCCCAGCACCGCGGCGTCTGTGGCGAGGCCGCTGACGATCTCGACCAGCGCCATCAGCGGCGCGGGGTTGAAGAAATGCAGGCCCGCCAGCCGCTCCGGCCGCCGCACCCCGGCGCCGATGGCGGTGACCGGCAGCGACGAGGTGTTGGTGGCGAGGATGGCGCCCGCGCCGACGATGCCCTCAAGCTCGGCGAACAGGCGGCGCTTGACGTCGAGGTCCTCGACGATGGCCTCCACCACCAGACCGGCGGGGGCGAGGTCGGACAGTCCGTCCACCGCGCGCAGCCGGTCCATTGTGGCGTCGCGCTCCGCCGCCGTGCGCTTGCCCTTCTCGACCAGCGCGGTCAGCGCCTTGGCGATGGACCTGACGGCGGCCTGGGCGGCACCGGGGCGGGTATCGACCAGCAGGACCGGGTGGCCGGCCTGGGCCGCGACCTGGGCGATGCCCTGGCCCATGGCGCCGGTCCCGACCACCGCGACGGTGACGGAGGGATCGAGCGCCGCCATCACCGCCCCTCGAACTTCGGCGCACGCTTCTCCACGAAGGCCGACACGCCTTCGCGATAGTCGTGCGAGCGGCCGGCCTCGCGCTGGAGGTCGCGCTCCAGGTCGAGCTGGGTATCGAGGTCGTTGGCCGAGGAGGCGTTGAGCGCCTGCTTGATAAAGGCCAGACCACGCGTCGGCTGGGTGGCGAGATGGCGGGCGAGCGCGCCGGCCTCCGCCATCAGCGTGTCGTCGTCCACCGCCTTCCAGATCATGCCCCAGGCTGCCGCCTGCTCGGCCGGGACCTTGTCGCCCAGCATGGCGAGGCCCATGGCGCGGGCATGGCCGACCAGACGCGGCAGGGTCCAGGTGCCGCCGCTGTCGGGGATCAGCCCGATCTTGCAGAAGGCCTGGATGAAGCTGGCCGAGCGTGCCGCGAGCACGATGTCGCAGGCCAGCGCGATGTTGGCCCCCGCCCCGGCGGCAACGCCGTTCACCGCGCAGACCACCGGCATCGGCAGGCTGCGCAGGCTGCGGATCAGCGGGTTGTAGTTGGTCTCGATCGACACGCCGAGGTCGGGACCCTGGGCGCCGGGCGCGACGGCACGGTCGGACAGATCCTGTCCGGCGCAGAAGCCGCGCCCGGCGCCGGTCAGCAGCAGGCAGCGCATCGACTTGTCGTCGCGCACCTCGGCGATGGCCTCGCGCAACTCCTCATGCATCGCCGCGGTGAAGCTGTTCAGCCGGTCGGGCCGGTTCAGCGTGATGGTGGCGACGCCGTCGGCGATGTCGAGAAGGATCGTTTTGTCGGTCATTGCACGGCTTCCTTCTCGACGGCCAGCACCGGAACGCGGCTCTGCACCACACGGAAGCGGTTGGCGACGAAGGCAAGGTCGCACAGCGCGGCATTGGCCGCCGGGTTGGCACCGGTGCCGTGGAAGTCGCTGAAGGCCGCCGACTGGTTGACGAAGACGCCGCCGGTCAGATTGACCGACAGGGCGACGCCGGCCTCGACGAACAGGTCGGCCGCCTGCTCGATCAGCTGCGGGTCGGTGCTGTAGAGGCCGGTGGTCAAAGCGCCCTTGGTGCGGGTCAGGCGGGCGGCGCGCTCCAGGCTGTCGGCGGTGCTGTCGGTCTTCACGACGATGGAGATCGGGCCGAACAGCTCATGGCCGTACTTGTCCTCGTCGGCCGCGTCCATGGTCAGGATCAGCGGCGTGCGGATGCGGGCGTCCGGGAATTTTGGATGCGTGATGGCGCGAGACGGCAGCACGACGGTGCCGAGCTTGGCGGCCTCGTCGATGCGGGCGAGCGTGGCGTCGGACTGGATGGCGCCCAGCACCTCGACCGCACGCTCCGGGTCGGACAGGAACTTGTCGACGCCGCCGGCCAGGGCCGAGACCACCTGATCAAAAGTCATGTGCTCGCCGCCGGCCTGGATGCCGTCCTTGGGCACGAAGATGACCTGGGTCGTCGTGCACATCTGCCCGGAATAGAGGCTGAGCGTGAAGGCGAGGTTGCGCACCATGCCCTTGGGGTCGTCGGTGCCGTCGATGACCACCGTGTTGACGCCGGCCTTCTCGGTGTAGACCTGGGCCTGACGGGCGTTCTGCTCCAGCCAGTCGCCGAAGCCGGTGGAGCCGGTGTAGTCGATCACCGCCACTTCCGGCCGCAGCGCCAGATCCTTGGCGACGGTGTCGCCGATGGCGAGCGTGACGAGGTTGGGGTCGAGCCCGCACTCCGCCAGCACTTCGCGCGCGATTTTCACGGTGATGGCGAGCGGCAGGATGGCGGTCGGGCCGGGCTTCACGATCACCGGGTTGCCGGTGACGAGGCTGGCGAACAGGCCGGGATAGCCGTTCCAGGTCGGGAAGGTGGCGCAGCCGATGACCAGCCCGACGCCGCGGCCGACCACCTCGAACCGCTTGTCCATCACCAGCGGCGGGTTCTTGCCCTGCGGCTTCTCCCAGCGCGCCGCCGGGGCCTGGTCGGTCATCGCCTTCCAGCCATAGGCGACGGCCTCCAGCCCGCGGTCCTGGGCGTGCGGGGCGCCGGCCTGGAAGGCCATCATGAAGGCCTGCCCGGTGGTGTGCATCACCGCGTTGGCGATCTCGAAGCTGCGCGCGTTCAGCCGCTTCAGGATTTCCAGGCAGACGCCGGCCCGGCCGTTCGGCCCCGCCTTGCGCCAGCCCGGCATCGCCGCCTTGGCCGCAGTCACCAGCGCCTCGACGTCCGACACCGGATAGGCGATGCCGAGGTCGAAGCCGAAGGGCGAGCGTTCGCCCCCCGCCGTTCCGGTCACGCCCGGCTGGTCCAGTTCGAAGGGCTTGTCGCGGTAGGCCGCGAAGGCCGCCTCGCCATCGGCCGCCGCCGTCTCGCCATAGGCGCGCGGGCTCGGCATTTCGGGGAAGGCCGACCAGTAGGCGCGGCTGCGGCAGGCCTCGACGGCCTTCTGCAGCGTCGCCTCGTGCGTCTCGAACAGGGCTTGCGGGGTGGTGGTCATGGCGGGGCGTTTCCTTTTTCTCGTTGGCTGAACGGCGTTGGCTAGGCGGCGTCGGTCAGGCGGCGTCGAAGTCGATGACGACCCGCTCGGTCAGCGGGCGCGACTGGCAGGTCAGGACATAGCCGGCCTCGATCTCCCACGGTTCCAGCGAGTAGTTCTCGGCCATCTCGACCTTGCCTTCGCGCACCTTGGCGCGGCAGGTGCAGCAGACGCCGGACTTGCAGGAATAGGGCAGGTCGGCGCCATGCCGGTGGGCGGCCTCGAGGATGCTCTCGCCGTCGTAAGCCAGGGTGAATTCCTTGCGCTTGCCGTCCTGAAGAACGGCGATGGTGGCGGCATCGGTGGGGCTGTCGGTTGCCGCCTTCTTCGCCGCGGGCCGCGCGGCGGTCATGGTGCCGAACAGCTCGACATGGATGTTGGCGGCCGGCGTGCCGCAGGCGGCCAGCGCGTCGCGCACCTCCTCCACCATCGGCTGGGGGCCGCAGAGGAAGGCGGCGTCGATGTCTTCCGCTTTCAGCGGTCCGGCGCACAGCTCGCGGACCAGAGCGGCGCCGATGCGCCCGCCCAGCAGCCCGGCCTCTTCCGGTTCGCGGCTCAGCACATGGTGGATGACCAGCCGGCCGATATAGCGGTTCTTCAGATCCTCCAGCTCTTCCCGGAAGATGATGGAGGAGACGGTGCGGTTGCCGTAGACCAGCACGAACCGGCTCTTCGGTTCCTGCGCCAGCACGGTCTTCAGGATCGACATCACCGGGGTGATGCCGCTGCCGGCGGCGAAGGCGACGTAGGTGCGGGCGGCGTCCGGATCGACGGGGGTGTGGAAGCGCCCCATCGGCGTCATCACCTCCAGCACGGCGCCCGGCGCCAGCGACTGGTTGGCGTGGGTGGAGAACAGACCGCCATCCACCTTCTTCACCGCCACGCGCAGCTCGCCCTCACCCACACCGGAGCAGATGGAGTAGGAGCGCCGCACCTCCTCATCCCCGATATGGGTCTTGAGGGTCAGGTACTGGCCCTGGAGGAAGCGGAAGCGGTCGGCGAGATCGGCCGGCACGTCGAAGGCGATCGACACGGTGTCCGCGGTCTCCCGGCGGCACTCGCGGATGGTCAGCGGGTGGAAGCTGGGGCTGGTCATGGGTTCCCGTTCCTTGCGGTGCGGAGGGGGCCTCCGCCGGAGCCGCTCAATGGCATTTGAATCAATGGCATTTGAACACGTCGAACGGTTCGAGGCAGGCGTTGCAGGCGTGCAGCGCCTTACAGGCGGTGGAGCCGAAGCGGCTGATCTGGCGGGTGTCCTCCGATCCGCAGCGCGGGCAGGCGATCACCTCGTCCGGCGCCGTCAGCGCCCGCTTGCCGGAGTGCGGCGGCGGGACGATGCCGACCTCGGCCAGCTTTTCCCGGCCGGCGTCGCTGATCCAGTCGGTCGTCCAGGGCGGGGCGATCACCACCGAGACGCGGGCGTCGAGGCGCGCGCGGGCGAGCGCGGTTTCCGCCTCCAGCACGATCACGCCGGTCGCCGGGCAGCCGGAATAGGTTGGCGTCAGGGCCACCGACAGCCGCCCGTCCGCATCGGCCGAGACGGCGCGGACGATGCCGAGATCGACGATGCTCAGCACCGGGATCTCCGGATCCATCACCCCGGCCAGAGCGTCCCAGGCGGCCTTCACCACCGCATCGGCGCCCGGCTCCGGTCCCCAGCAGCCCGCTGCATCCGGCATCTCGCCCTCACCAGTTCGCGTCGGGATAGGCGCGCGGCAGGAACTGCATCTCGGCCAGCAGATAGCCCAGATGCTCGCTGTGCTCGCCGCGGCGGCCGCCCTTCTGCATCCAGCCGTCGGCCGGACGGTCGAGCGTCGCCTCTTCCAGCACCGCCTCGACGCGGGCGGTCCAGGCGGCCTTCAGCTCTGCCGGGTCTGGAACGATGCCGGCGGCGACCAGCGCCAGTTCGGCCTCGTCGCGCTCGACCATCTCGCCGGTGTAGGGCCAGAGCCGGGCCAGCGCGTCGGCGACCTTGGCATGGCTGACATCGGTGCCGTCGCCCAGCCGCACCAGCCAGTCGCCGCTGTGCCGGACATGGTAGCGCACCTCCTTCACCGCCTTGGCGGCGATGCCGGCCAGCGTCTCGTCCGTCGAGGCGCAGAGCCGCCCGTACAGCTCCACCGCCCAGGCGTCGTGCAGGAACTGGCGGACGATGGTGTGGCCGAAGTCCCGGTTGGGCTGCTCGACCAGCAGGTGGTTGCGATAGTCGAAGACGTCGCGGCGGTAGGCCAGACGGTCCTCGTCGCGGCCCTTGCCCTCCAGCTCGCCGGCATAGGTCAGCAGCATGCGGGCATGGCCGACGAGGTCAAGCGCGACGTTGGTCAGCGCGATGTCCTCTTCCAGCTCCGGTGCATGGCCGCACCATTCCGACAGGCGGTGCCCGAGCACCAGCGAGGTGTCGCCCAGCCGCAGCGTGTAGCCGAACAGGGCCTCCTTGAGATCCGTGCTCATCAGATGGTCTTCCGGCTAGATGTTTTTGACGTCTGCGGGGATGTCGTAGAAGGTCGGGTGGCGGTAGACCTTGTCGTCGGCCGGGTCGAACAGGCTGGCCTTGTCGGTCGGGTCCGACGCCGCGATGCTGGCGGCGGGGACTGCCCAGATGCTGACGCCTTCGCCGCGGCGGGTGTAGACGTCGCGGGCGTTGTCCAGCGCCATGCGGGCGTCGGCGGCGTGCAGGCTGCCGACATGCTTGTGCGACAACCCGTTCTTCGGCCGGATGAAGATCTCGAACAGCGGCCAGTCCTTGCGATCCATAATCTCGTCCCCTCGGAAATCTTCGGTCAGCCGGCCTTCTTCAGGGCGCGCTGCTGGCGTTTGGTCGCATGGGCGACGGCGGCCTCGCGGACCCAGGCGCCGTCGTCCCACGCCTTGCGGCGGGCCTCGATGCGCTCGCGGTTGCAGGGGCCGTTGCCCTTCAGGATCTCGTTGAACTCGGTCCAGTCGATGGCGCCGAATTCGTAATGGCCGGTCCCGGCGTTGAAGCGCAGCTCCGGGTCCGGGATGGTCAATCCCAGGAACTCCGCCTGCGGCACGGTGGCGTCGACGAAGCGCTGGCGCAGCTCGTCGTTGGAGAAGCGCTTGATCTTCCAGGCCATGTTCTGGGCGGAGTGGGCGGACTGGTCGTCCGACGGGCCGAACATCATCAGCGACGGCCACCACCAGCGGTTCAGCGCGTCCTGCGCCATCCGCTTCTGCTCCGCAGTGCCCTGGGCCAGCGCCAGCATCAACTCGTAGCCCTGGCGCTGGTGGAAGCTCTCCTCGCGGCAGATGCGGACCATGGCGCGGGCATAGGGACCGTAGGAGCAGCGGCAGAGCGGCACCTGGTTCATGATCGCCGCGCCGTCGACCAGCCAGCCGATGGCGCCGATGTCGGCCCAGGTCGGCGTCGGGTAATTGAAGATGCTGGAATATTTGGCCTTGCCCGCCAGCAGCTGGCCGACCAGCTCGTCGCGCGACACGCCCAGCGTCTCGGCGGCGCTGTAGAGGTAGAGGCCGTGCCCGCCCTCGTCCTGCACCTTCGCCAGCAGGGCCACCTTGCGGCGCAGGGTCGGCGCCCGGGTGACCCAGTTCCCTTCCGGCAGCATGCCGACGATTTCCGAATGGGCGTGCTGCGAGATCTGGCGGACCAGCGTGCGGCGGTAGCCTTCCGGCATCCAGTCGCGCGGCTCGATCTTCTCCTCGGCGTCGACGCGCTCCTGGAAGCGGCCCTGGAGAGCGGCCTCCTGCTCCGTCACCAGTCGGGGAGACGGTTGAGCGCCCTGCTCGGTCTTGGCATCCAAACCCTGCGTGTACATCGGCATCCCCGAGATGGATTGCGCGTCCAGCGAACAATTTCTGAAGGAAAAATATGATACAGATCAACGACTGTAAAGAGGAATTGTGTGTCGCTTTACGGGTGGGGCGTTTGGATCGCAGAAAAGCGTTTTATAACAAAGAATTGATTTGAAAATCCCAGGCGTATGCCGGGGTGGTCCGTGGGGCGAATGGGCGCATGAATCCAACCACCGATACACCGGAGCTGTGGTTTTGCGGATTTTGTGCGGCGCAGAAAAGGCTGGTCGGGCAGGGAGGACGGCTGCCGGACCGATGGTTGACCCCAGCGCTGCGGATTGGGCGCTGCGGAACGCATCGGTCGGGCGCAGGCGTCCCGACAGGAGCCGCTCCGCCGGGTGGGGGAGGGCTCTGCTGACGGGGAACTGCGACGCTAGCGGATCGGGAGGCGAAGCCGAGGCTTCGGGGGGATTTGAACGGCCGAAGCCAGCGCCTTAGGCGCCGGCGCCGGAAAAGGTGCGCTCCAGGCGACGGGGGGCGCGGATCAAGTGGAGGTACAGCTCGTCGAACTGCCCGACGGAGGCGAGCTGGCGCACGTCGTTGACGGTGATGCGCTGGCCGTTCACTTCGATCAGGCCGCTGTCGCGCAGCCGGCGCAGGGTCCGGTTGATGTGGACGATGCTCAGACCCAGCGCGTCGGCCAGGATCTCCTGCGTCACCGGCAGGACGAAATGTCCGTCGGTCACCATGTTGACGATGCTGAGGCGGCGCAGAAGCTCGACCAGCAGGTGAGCGGTGCGTTCCAGCGCCGTCCGCCGGCCCAGGCTGAGCAGCCGTTCGGCCAGGATCGCCTCCTCCCGTGCTCCCGACCAGGCGAGCGCCGCCGCGAGGCGTGGGAAGGAACGGAACATCTCGCCGATCCGCTCCGGCGGAAAGCTCGCCACCTCGACCTGGGTCAGGGTGGTGACGCTGTGGTCGGCGGATTCGAACAGCGTGCAATACATGCCGATGATATCGCCCGGCAGGACGAAGTTAACGACCTGACGCCGGCCGTCGGGCAAGGCCTTGTGGCGGATCGCCCAGCCGTCCCGCATGATCCGCACGTCCCGATATCTTTCACCCTGTTGGAGTAGATCGGTGCGTGGCGATACACGAGCAATTGTCCTTTCCAAATCGGTAAGGTACAACTTCTCCTCATCCGACAGGATGAGGTAGCTGCTTAATTTAAGCCACAATGGAGTGGGTTCCAGGGCGCGGCTCGCCGGTGCGCGAGTCATGGTCGTCTTTGCCTTCTTTGTCCTAATATTGGCGCTCTGATAAACGGACGCGCAGTTAACCCGGTTCCGCGTGAACTCGAACGTTTATGGTTTTCGGCAAAGGCGGCCACAACATAGGTTAATCAGCGAAATATTTTTCTCGAACGGTCTGTGACGCGCGGCCGACCGTGGTGTTGTTCCCTATGCAATTGGACCTACCGGCAGCATGGCCGGACGGTAAGCACCATCCAATCACACGGGGGGCATGATGACGGCGGAGGATGGAGCGGCGGGGATGGCCGCTCTCTCGATTTGTGAATCGTTGGTGATCGCCATGATCGAAAAGGGCCTCCTTACGGTGGAGGAGGCCCGGGGCGTGCTTGAGGATGCGGCGGCGGCTCATCTGCGGCAGGAGACTGCCGGATTGGCGGACGGGTATCAGCAAAGCGCCGTGCGGGCGATAGAACGGCTGGTTCTGCAGGTGGACGCGGCGGGGCAATCCGGCCGAAGATGACCTGAAGCGGCACGTCGGCCCACTCGAACCGGTTCAATCGGTCAACCGGTTCGAATGGGGCCGGTTCGAGTGGAGCCGGCGCGATCAGCCCGGCAGGATGACCGGATTGCGCCGGCTGCCGGTCTTCCGCCCACCCTCGGTTCCGGTCCGCTCAAGAACGGCGTCGCTCAGCAGTTGCGCGACTTCCTTGGCGGCGATGGGCTTGTGCATGATGCGGTAACCGCTGGCTTCCGCGTCGGCGATGCGCTGCGGTGCGGTGTCCCCGGTCAGAACCACACTGGTCGGAACCGCGAAGCCCCGGCCGCGCAGGGCGACCTCGACCGCCTGGATGGCCTGCAGGCCGGTGGCCCCCGCCTCCAGCCGGTAATCGGCGATCACCAGATCGGGCGGACGGTCCTGGCCGCTCAGCAGGCGCAGCGCATGGCCGGCGCTGTCGGCCGCGGTCACCCTCCAGCCGAAATCCTCGATCAGCAGGGTCAAGCCTTCGCGGACCAGCGGGTCGTCGTCGATGACCAGGGCGGTGCCGCGTCCCGGCTCCGGCGCCTGTTCGGCCGGTGCGGGGGCGGACGGCGTCTCGATGGCCGCTTGTGCCGGGGTGGGGATCTCCAGCGTGAAGCAGGACCCCTTGTTCGGCCGGGAGGCGACATGAACGCGGTAGCCGAGCAGCCGCGCCAGCCGGTCGACGATGGCCAGCCCCAGCCCCAGCCCCTTGCCGCGGTCGCGGGTGGGGTTGGAGACCTGATAGAACTCGTGGAAGATCCGCTCCAGATGTTCGGGCGGGATGCCGATGCCGGTGTCGTAGACCTGGATGCGCAGAACACCGCGGGCATGGCGGCAGCCCAGCAGGATGCGGCCATGGTCGGTGTAGCGCAGCGCGTTCTCCACCAGATTGCGGATGATCCGCTCCAGCAGCGCGGCGTCGGCATTCAGCATCACGCCGGTGGGAACGCTGCGGAAGGCCACCCCCTTCTCCGCGGCGCGCAGGCGGTACTCGCCCTCCAGCCGCGCGAAGATGGTGCCGAGCGACACCGCCTGCACATTGGGCGACACCGTGCCGGCATCCAGCTTGGAGATGTCGAGAATGGCGTCGAGCAGGCGGCACAGCGCGTCCATCGACGCCTCGATGCTGCCGACCAGGGAGGCCGCAGGATGGTCGCCCAGCCGGATCGCCAGTGCCGACGTCAGCAGGACCAGCGACTGCACCGGCTGGCGCAGGTCGTGGCTGGCCGCGGCCAGGAAATGCGTCTTGGCGGCATTGGCGCGCTCCGCCACCATCAGCGCCATCACCGCTTCCTGGCGCGAGCGTTCGGTTTCGTTGCGTGCGCTTTCCGCCTCGGCGCGGGCCTGCTCGGCGCGCTCGGCCAGCGTGCGCTGGATGGTGATCTCCTCCGCCGCGCGCATCTCGCGGTCGCGCTGGATGCCGGCGATGTGGTCCAGCATGGCGTTGAAGCCGCGCGCCAGGGCGGACACCTCGTCGTTGCCGCGCACTTCGGCGCGCTGGCCGGTGAAACCGTCGGAGGCGATGGCGCCGGCCAGCCGCTCCAGTTCGCGCAGGGAGCGGGTCATGTGGTTGCCGACGGCGCGGCTGCCGACATAGATCGCCAGCAGCGCGGCCAGCCCCACCATCCCATAGGCGGGCAGCATCCAGGACAGCAGCGCCAGGGTCGGCGTTTCCGGCGCCTCCAGCCGCAGCGTCAGCCCCAGCGAGGCCAGCCGTTCCGGCACGGTCAGCGGCACCGTCACCGCCATCATGTCGGGCGGCGGCGGTTTCGGTGCGTCGCCGGCGTAGAGAAGTTCCGCCTCCGGGTGCAGCACCAGGAAGTCGAGCGGCACCTTGTAGAGCAGCGCCCCTTCCGGCGACATGGTGCGGGAATAGATCAGCATCTCCGCCGCCAGCAGGAACTGCGTGTCGCCCTGCTGGACCACGCGGGCGGCCGGCTTGCCGGCGGCGATGGCGGCGCGCAGCCAGGCCATGTCGGCCGGCGCAATCGCCAGCGGATCGGCATGGCGGCCGTTGTCGGCGATCGGCTCCCCTTCGAAATCGGTGAAGACCAGGGCGACCGGAACGCTGGCGATGTGGTTGAAGCTGCCCAGGAAGGGGATCAGGTAGGTTTCCTTGCCGGCGGAATCGACCAGGGCGGTGGCGAGCATGCTGTTGTTCGCCAACTCGCGCACCGTGGTCACCAGCGTGTTCAGCAGCCCTTCGGTCTGGCGGGCGGCGAGGCTGGCGTTCGCCTCCACATTGGCATGGTGCTGGCGGGCCAGATGGCGGCTGGACACCACATACAGGCTGGCGCCGATCAGGATGGCGATCAGCACGCCCAGCATCAGCGACACCAGCGCGAAGCGGCGCGCCAGACGGCCGGAGGTCAGCATCCGCTGCGCGGTGCGTGGGACGCTGCCGTAGGCTGGCGGATCGAGGGGAGTGGGATCGGTCATCCGTCTTCTCAATCCACCGGGACCAACAAGCCGTCGGTGCGGAACTGTGCCATCAGCAGATCTTCGGGCCCAAGCGCCTCGTGCCGGCCGGGGGCGAACGGGCGGTCGAAGTCGCGGATCACGCCGCGATAGGGGCCGACCTGCTCCAGCGCGTCGCGCACTGCGGTGCGGTCGGTCGTGCCGGCACGGTCGATGGCCAGCGCCAGGATGCGGGTCAGATCGTAGGCATGCAGGAAGCCCACCGGCGACACGATGTCCTCCGGCCGGCGGATGCCGAACAGCCGCCCGGCGGTCTCCAGCACCGGGGCCAGCCGGTCCGGCGGGATGCGGAGGGGGCTGACCGTCTGGATCACGGTGAAATCGACCTCGCTGAGAGCCGGTCCGGCCTGTCCGACAAAGTCGCCGCCGGTGACGCCCCAATGGCTGAGGATCGGCAGCCGCTGCTGCACCGGCAGGGCGGCCACCTCGCGCACCAGCACGGCGGCCTCGTCGTCGTTGGCGACCAGCAGGATCGCCTGGGCGCCGTCCTCGGCCAGCGCCTGATACTTGTCGAGCAGCGAGCGGTCGCGCCAGTTGTACCAGGCGGTGCCGGCCAGGTCCGGGACCTTGTGGCCGGCGAGATAGCGGTTGGCGGCCTCCAGGTTGGAGCGGCCCCAGGCGGTGTTGGTCAGCAGGAGCCCGACGCGGGTCAGGCCGCGGTCGGCGGCGCGCTTCAGCAGGAAGGGCATCGCCAGGCTGTCGCGCAGCGACAGGCGGAAGATGTAGTTGGGCTCCATGCCGTTGTCGACGATGGCGTCGGCCGACGACCAGGGCGCCAGGAACAGGGTGCGGGTCTGTTCCAGGACCGGCAGCTCCTCGATCACCACCGGGCTGAACCGGCCGCCGAACACGGCGATCAGATCGGGAATGGTGGCCAGTTCCCGGATGTTCTTGATGCCGCGGGCGGAGATCGACCGGTGTTCACGCGTGATCAGCTCCAGCGGCCGGCCGCCCAGCACGCCGCCCTGGCGGTTGATGTCGTCGATGGCGGTCAGGATGCCGCGTTCGATGGCCTCGGCCGAGGTGCTGTTGGTCAGCCCGAATTCACCGTCCAGCGCCAGGATCACCGGCTCGCGGCCCAACTCCCGGCCCAACTCTCCCGCCGTCTGGGCGGCCGCAGCCGTCGCCAGCGCCGCAAGCGGCAGCGCGAACAGAAGAAACATCGGCCGGCAAAGGCGGAGGACTGCGATGAACATTGACCGTCGTTCGATGGGATCGGCGGACGGAAGATGGGCTCCCGCACACGCAAGGCCGCACTATGTGTGGGCAGAAGCAGCGGGGTCAATCTGCCCTTCGGCAGAGCGGAAGGTTTGGAAGACATGAAGCGACGTGGCAGCTTTACCGCCGGTGGCTCGCTGCATTATCTGCACCGGTACGCTTGCCGCCGCGGGACGCCGGCGGGGAAAGGCGCCGCCCGGCATTGGGCGGCGCCTTTCCTGCGGGACGGGTCAGAGAAGCCTGGCGGTCAGGCTGATCTGGGTGCCGGCCAGCGCCTTCGACACCGGGCAGTTTGCCTTGGCGCCGTTCGCCTGTTCCTGGAAGGTGGCCTCGTCGATGCCGGGGATTTCCGCCTCGCACTCCAGCTCGATCCGGCTGATGGCGAAGCCGGCGCCGGCCTTCTCAAGATGCACCTTGGCGGTGGTGTGGACGCGGGTCGGGGGGTGGCCGGCCTGGGAGAGCCCGGCCGACAGCGCCATGGAGAAGCAGCCGGCATGCGCCGCCGCGATCAGCTCCTCCGGATTGGTGCCCTGGCCGTTCTCGAAGCGCGACGGGAAGGAGTAGCTGCCTTCGAAGGCGCCGCTGCCCAGCCGCATCTTGCCGCTGCCCGATTTGAGGTCGCCACGCCATTCGGCGTCCGATTGCCGCATCGCCATGCTGATGTCTCCCTTTGACGGTCGTGGTTGGTCCGGCCGGCAGTGATCGGGGTTGCCGCCATTGCGGGACCGGTCGGGCCTGACCTAGGGCAGGGGGGCGCCGCGGCCAGCCATATACCACCTCCGCGCTTCACGCCGCCCGCTGCCCTCTGCCCTCTGTCGTGCGGCAGGCGTCAGGCCTCCTGGACGGTCTCGATTTCCGACAGGTCCGACAGGCGGCGGGCCAGACGTTCGGTGCAGCGCACTTCCAGAATGCCGAAGCCGGCGTTGGGGGCGATGGTGTGGAGGTCGCCGGCCATGCCGTTCTCGCTGGCCAGCCGCCGCACCCGTTCCACCATCGCGTCGCGTTCCGGCCGTCCCGGACGCAGGCCCGGCAGCGGGCGGGTGAAGTGCAGCTTGTATCGCTTGAAGATCGAAGGGGCCATTCTGGTCACGGAAGCCGGGTCATGGGTGCGAAGTGGGGGGCGGCCCCCCGGCATGAAGCCTGCGGATGCCGTCCCCCGGATCTCGCACAGGCCGGCGGTGCGGCGCCAGCCTGAAAAGCCTGTATTCCGGCAGCCTACTTCTTCGGCTCGACATTCTCGGCGCCGGCACGGGTGCCGCCGAAGCGGTCGGCGCCCTTGGCGTCGGGGGCGTCCGGCTTCTTGTGGTTGCCGGTGTTCTGCTCGCCCCCGGTATGGCGGACGGTCTCTTCGGTGTGGGGCTGCTTGTTCTGCTGGCCGGTCATCGGCGACGCTCCTTCTATATATAAGGTGTCTTCCGTTAACCGGATCGGGCCGCTTTGGTTTCAGGCGGCCTCACCGTTGCCGTACGATGGGCTGGGAAATGGCCTGCGCCACGGCGATCCAGCGCTCCTCCTCGTCCGCTCCCTCTCCCTCGTCGCGCAGCACGCGCAGGGGCGGCCAGACGCCGAGCCGGCTGGAGCGGCGCAGCGCGAAGAACCGGTCGAGTTCCTCGTCGGTCGGCAGGCGGTCGTCCTTACGCTGGTTGCAGCGGCGGTGCGCCAGCACGACGTTGGCCGGATCGTCGATCCCGCCATAGGCCTGGGGGATCAGATGGTCGAAGGTGGACTTCGCCCCCACCGGCCCGTCGCAGAAGAAGCAGCGCCCGCCCTGCTGGACGTCCATCAGTCTGGCATCGTCCGGCGTGACGGGCATGGCGCTCTCCAGTCTGTCGGCAGGGTTCAGAGGTCGCGCTCGACGCTGCCCCACAGGTCGTACTCGTCGGCATGCTCGATGGTGACGTCGACCATGTCGCCCGGCTTCAGGCCGGTCTCGCCGTTCAGGAAGACGTTGCCGTCGATCTCCGGCGCGTCGGCATAGGAGCGGCCGATGGCGCCGTCCTCGTCGACCTCGTCGATCAGGACGCCCAGCGTATAGCCGACCTTCTGCTGGAGCCGCTCGGCGCTGATCGCCTTCTGCGTCTCCATGAAGCGCTCCCAGCGCTCCTGCTTGACCTCTTCCGGGACAGCGCCGGGCAGGTCGTTGGCGGTCGCACCCTCCACCGGCTCGTACTTGAAGCAGCCGACGCGGTCGAGCTGGGCCTCCTTCAGCCAGTCCAGCATGAACTGGAAGTCCTCCTCCGTCTCGCCGGGGAAGCCGGTGATGAAGGTGGAGCGCAGGACCAGATGCGGGCACTCGTCGCGCCACTTGCGGATGCGGTCCAGCTGCTTTTCCTGGGCGGCCGGGCGGCGCATCGCTTTCAGCACGGTGGGCGAGGCATGCTGGAACGGGATGTCGAGATAGGGGAGGATCCTGCCCTCCGCCATCAGCGGGATGACCTCGTCCACATGCGGATAGGGGTAGACGTAATGCAGGCGGACCCACAGGTCGAAGTTCGCCAGCTCGTTGCACAGGTCGAAGAAGCGGGTGCGGACCTCGCGGTCGTACCATTTCTCCGTCTTGTACTTCACGTCGACGCCGTAGGCGCTGGTGTCCTGCGAGATGACCAGCAGTTCCTTGACGCCGGCGACCGCTAGCTTCTCCGCCTCGCGCAGGACCGAATGGATCGGCCGGCTGACCAGATCGCCGCGCAAGGACGGGATGATGCAGAAGCTGCAGCGGTTGTTGCAGCCTTCGGAAATCTTCAGATAGGCGTAATGGCGCGGCGTCAGCCGCAGCCCTTCCGGCGGCACCAGATCGGTGAAGGGATTGTGCGTCGGCGGCACCGCCTCGTGCACGGCGCTGACCACCTGCTCGTACTGGTGCGGACCGGTGACGGCCAGCACGCCGGGGTGGACTTGCCGGATCATGTCCGATTCCACGCCCATGCAGCCGGTGACGATGACCCGCCCGTTTTCCTTGATCGCCTCGCCGATGGCGTCCAGCAATTCCTTCTTGGCGCTGTCGAGGAAGCCGCAGGTGTTGACCAGCACGACGTCCGCGCCGTCGTAGCTGGGGGAGATTTCGTACCCCTCCGCGCGCAGGCGGGTGAGGATACGCTCTGAATCGACGAGCGCCTTCGGGCAGCCGAGGCTGACGATGCCGACCTTCGGGGCGCCCATGGTCTGGGCGGCGGCCGGCGATGCGGACTTCGGAACGGGAGATGTGGTCATCGCGCGCGTATACCGCCGAATCGAAGATTACGCCAGTGAAACATGGCGAAAAGGCGTGCGGGCATGGCCGCCATGCCCGTTTTGCCTGGAACTGTCGGGCCTTCGAGGTCTTTTGGCGCCTTGCCCATCCCTTCTTCCCTCCTGCGCCGGGCTTAAACCAATGCGACAATTTGCAACAAAAGGATGAAGTGTTCGATGTTCCGTTTTGTGTTCAACCACGCTAGTATGTATGACGATCTTATGATCGATGTGGCTGCCGCCTTGCAGCGATAGCCGCCAGCCTTGTGATGCGCCCATCGTATAGCCACTAAACCTTATAGAGTGGAAAAAATGGACTTCGCAAAAGTGCGCGGTGTTGCTGCGGGCCGGATGTCGGTCCGGAACAACGGGACGCTGGACCGGACGCCGATCGGAGCCGGAGCCATCGGAGCCGCCATGGACTTCGCCGAACCGGATCGTGCGGGGGCCGCCTCGCCGCAGGCCATCGCCGACGTGATGCTGCAGATCTCCCACATTGCCGACAGCCTTGGCTATACCCATGGCCTGAAGCCGTCGCAGTGGACGGCGCTCCGCTATTTCGCCGGCGCCAACAACAGCCAGCGCACCGTGTCGGCCTTCGCCGACTTCCACGCCACGACCCGCGGGGCCGCCTCGCAGATGGTCGAGGTGCTGGTGGGCAAGGAGCTGCTGGTCCGCGTGCCGGTTCCGGAGGACCGCCGCGTCACCCAGCTGCACCCGACGCCGAAGGCGCTGGAGCTGCTGCGCCACGACCCGCTGAACGACTTTGCCGGCATCATCGCCGCGCTGCCGGGCGAAGAGCAGTACAAGCTGGCCGAAACGCTGACCAGCCTGCTGCGCGGCCTGCTGGAAAAGCGCCAGTCCGTCTGACCGCCGGCGCGGCCCGGGCGACCGAGCCCGTCCGCCGCCGTCAGGGCTTGCGGCAAGCGGCGACCGCCGCCTCCAGCCCGCGCCGGTCGCGCTCGTTGAGGCGGTTGGCGACGAAGCCCTCCCACAATCCGTTGCGCGCCAGTTCGGATTGCACGCAGCCGCAATTGGCGGCGCAGGTGGCTTTCGCCACGCCGGCGCTTTCGCAGCTCGCCACGCAGGATGCCCGGAACTCGCGCACGGCGGGCGTCTCCACCGGCATCAGCTGCGCCGCGGCCCAGGCGATCCCGAACAGCAGCGGCTGGTGCAGCAGATAGACGGCAAGGCTGTGCCGGCCGCCGAAGGCGAGCAGCCGCGCGGCGCGGCCGGTTACCCTTATTCCCTCGCCCAGTCCCGGCCACAGCCGGCCGATCCCGATTCCGGCCAGCACGCCGCCGATCCAGGGCAGCAGCGGCACGTAATCGTTGGAGTCCGGCGCCACGCTGGTCAGCCCGATCCAGCGCAGCCAGGGGCTGTCGAACAGCGGGAAGCCCTGGGTCGTCCCGACCAGCACCGCCGCTGCCGCCGCTGCCAGTGTCACGATGGCAGGCAGGCGGACGAAGGCAAGGCCGATGACGCTCGCCACCGCGATGTGGTGCAGCACGCCGAAGAAGATCGGGCTGTCGGGGAACAGGGCATAGGACGCCGCCGACACCGCCGCGGCCCCGGCCGCCACCCGCCCCAGCCGGCGCAGGAAGCGCCCGGATTCGATCCCGTCGCGGCTCGCCAGCACCAGCCCGATGCCGGCCATGAGCAGGAAGCTCGACAGGATCGCAGTGCGGGCGGCCAGCCACAGCGGATCGCCCAGCAAATCGAAGCCGGCGAGGCCGAAATAGGTGGCGTCCCAGCTGCCGTGATAGGCCGCCATCGCCACCAGCGCCAGCCCGCGCGCCACGTCGATTGCCGGGCGGCGCGAGGACCGTCGCGCGAGGCCCTGTGCCGGCCCGATGCCGATTGCGCTCATGATCCGGCCATCCCCACCCCGAAAATCCACCCCTCCTGCCGCCTTGCGGTGTCGTCCAGCCCCGGTGGCGCCCAGGCGCGCGGGGTGCCGGCGAGCCAGCGCAAACCGGCGGCCGACACCAGGGCGTCGCTGTCATGATCGCTGACCGTCCCGGTCCGCTCCAATGGGTGCGAGCCCAATCGGCGCAAAGCCTCGTCCATCTCGGCACCGTCGCGGATCTTGCGCTGGCCAAAGCCGGTGTGCTTCAGGAACAGGCGCGGGTAGATCTCCACCATCACGCTGGCGCCCGGTGCCGGGTCATCGAAGGGCCAGACCGCCAGCCGGCCGGGCAGGGCGCGGCGCAGGGCACGCAGCACCCGCATGCCGGCCAGCGCGCCCTTGCCGACCTGACGCGAGCCGATCAGCTTGTAGGGGCTCTGCGGGTGGCCCAGCCCATCGGCGCGGCAGGCCCATTCGGTGGCGCGGTGCGGGTCCTCGTACCAGTCCGGCTGCGGCCCGCCATGCCAGAAGCCGACCCCGTGCAGCGGATGGCTGGCGAAGGGACCGCCGCCGAAGTCGGGCTCCGCCGCGCAGATCTCCTCCACCGCGTCCCACAGGTCGAAGACGGTGGCCTCGCGCCCGGGAAAGCCGCGCGCCGCCACCGCGAAGGGCAGGGAGAAGGCGCAGTCGATGCCGACCAGCGCCGGTTCGCGCACCAGTTCCGTGCGCAGCCAGTCGAACACGGCTGTCCGCGACCACCAGCCGCCGGGTCCTTCAACCAGTCGGGGGGCGGCATCGCCTGCGGTGCACTCCGCCACGGCGATGCCGGCGTAGCGCTTGGCCAGCGCGCCGGACCAGTCGATGGCGATGAAGCGCCCGAAAGCGGGCGCCGCCGTATCGGTCAAAGCTCCGCCACCTCCACCACGCCCGGCACCGCCTTCAGGGCTGAGCGGCTCTGCGCGGTGATGGTGTAGCTGCCGGGCAGCTCGATCTCGATCTCCTTCAGCGGGTCGACCTCGACCAGCACATTGATGCGGCTCTTGCCGCGCGACAGCCGGTCCAGCGTGGCGCGCAGATGCTCGATCGGGCCGGGGTCGCGCAGGACGACGCGCAAGCCGGCGCTGACCGAGGCGACGGCCTCCTCCAGCGGCTTGATCTCCTGGCAGGTCAGGCGGATCTCTTCGCCGTTCAACTGGACGTCGACGGTCAGCAGAACCGCGTTGCCCGGCTCCAGCAGGGCGCGGTTGGCCGCCAGGATTTCCGAGAACAGGGTGACCTCGTAGCCGCCGGCGGCGTCCGACAGCTCGACGAAAGCGAAGCGGTTGCCGGACTTGGAGGTCTTCTCCTTCTTCGACACGATGATGCCGGCCATCGCGCGGCGGGTCATGCCGCCGGCCTTGGCGACGTTCGCCAGATCGGCCGAGCGCACCACCTTCATGCGGCCGAGCGGGCCGGAATAGGCGTCGAGCGGGTGGGCCGACAGGTAGAAGCCGATGGCGCCGAACTCGTGCTTCAGCTTCTCCAGCGGTTCCCAGTCCTTGACCTTGGGCAGCTCCGGTTCGGGCAGGCCGCCACCGCCGCCGCCGAAGAGGTTGCCGATGCCGCTGTCGCGCTCCGCCGCCTCGGCCTGGGCGTAACGGATGATGGTCTCCAGCGCGGCATGCACCTGGGCGCGGTTGGGGTTCAGCCCGTCGAAGGCGCCGGCGCAGGCGAGATTCTCAAGCTGGCGCTTGTTGATGGTCTTCAGATCGAGCCGGCGGGCGAAGTCGAACAGGCTCTTGAACGGGCCGTTCTTCCGCCGCTCCTCCACCACCGCCTTCATGGCAGGCTGGCCGACGCCCTTGACGGCGGCCAGCGCATAGCGCACCGCCTTGGTCCCGTCGGCCAGCTGCTCGACCCCGAAGATCGCATCGGATTTGTTGATGTCCGGGGTCAGCAGCTTGACGCGCAGGCGGGCGAGTTCCTGGCGGAAGACGTTCAGCTTGTCGGTGTTGCCGAGGTCGAGCGTCATCGACGCCGCCATGAACTCCACCGGGTGGTTCGCCTTGAGATAGGCGGTGTGATAGGCGACCAGGGCGTAGGCGGCGGCGTGGGACTTGTTGAAGCCGTAGCCGGCGAACTTCATGACCTGATCGAAGATCATGCTGGCCAGATCGGCCTTGACGCCGCGCGACTCCGCGCCGTCGCAGAATTTGCGCTGGTTGTCCATCTCCTCCTTGATCTTCTTGCCCATGGCGCGGCGCAGAAGATCGGCGCCGCCCAGCGAATAGCCGGACAGCACCTGGGCGATCTGCATGACCTGTTCCTGGTAGATCATGATCCCGAAGGTCTCCTTCAGGATGCCTTCCAGGCTGTCATGCATGTAGTCGGCTTTTTCCTCGCCGTTCTTCACCCGGATGTATTTCGGGATGTTGTCCATCGGGCCGGGGCGGTAGAGCGACACCAGCGCGATGATGTCCTCCAGCCGGTTCGGCTTCAGCCGGCGCAGAACGTCGCGCATGCCCGAGCTTTCCAGCTGGAACACGCCGGTCGCCTCGGCGCGGCTGAGCAGCTGGTAGCTCTTCTCGTCGTCCAGCGGGACTGTGGTCAGATCCGGCTTCTCGGGGATCAGGTCGACCGCGGTCTTCAGCACGGTCAGCGTCTTGAGGCCGAGGAAGTCGAACTTCACCAGACCGGCCTGTTCGACATATTTCATGTTGAACTGGGTGACCGGCATGTCGGAGCGCGGATCGCGGTAGAGCGGCACCAGCTCCTGCAAGGGCCGGTCAGCGATCACCACGCCGGCGGCGTGGGTCGAGGCGTGGCGGTAGAGACCTTCCAGCTTCAGGGCGATGTCGATCAGGTGGCGCACGGTGTCGTCGCCGTCGCGCGCCTGCCGCAGCATCTCCTCGCTGTCCAGCGCCTGCTGGAGCGTCACCGGGTTGGCCGGGTTGTTCGGCACCATCTTGCAGATCTTGTCGACCTGACCGTAGGGCATCTGCAGGACGCGGCCGACGTCGCGCAGCACGGCGCGCGCCTGGAGCTTACCGAAGGTGATGATCTGGGCGACGCGGTCGTAGCCGTATTTCTTCTGAACGTAGCGGATGACCTCTTCGCGGCGGTCCTGGCAGAAGTCGATGTCGAAGTCGGGCATCGACACGCGTTCCGGGTTCAGGAAGCGCTCGAACAGCAGGCCGAAGCGCAGCGGGTCGAGATCGGTGATGGTAAGTGCCCAGGCGACGACGGAACCGGCGCCCGAACCGCGACCCGGCCCGACGGGGATGTCCTGGTTCTTCGCCCATTTGATGAAGTCCGACACGATCAGGAAGTAGCCGGGGAACTTCATCTTGACGATGACGTCCAGCTCGAACTCCAGCCGCTCGAAATAGGTCTGCCTCGTCTCGGCGCGCTGCTCCGGGGTCATGTCCGGGGTGTAGACGACCTTCTCCAGCCGCTCCTCCAGGCCGGCGCGCGACTGGGCGCGCAGCTCGTCGTCCTCGGTGCGGCCGCCTTCGCAGGCAAAGGGCGGCAGGATCGGCTTGATCGGCTTCAGCAGGAAGGAGCAGCGCCGGGCGATGGCGACGGTGTTGTCCAGCGCCTCCGGCAGATCGGCGAACAGCAGCCGCATCTCGTCGGCCGACTTGAAGCGGTGGTCGGGGGTCAGCCGGCGGCGGTCCTCCTGGCTCAGATAGGCGCCCTCGGCGATGCACATCAGCGCATCGTGCGCCTCGTACATGTCGGCGGTGGCGAAATAGCAGTCGTTGGTGGCGACCAGCGGCAGGTCGTGGGCATAGGCGAGGTCGATCAGCGCCGGTTCGATGGCGTTCTCCGCCGCGGCGAAATGGCCGCGCCCGCCCTCGTGCCGCTGCAACTCGACATAGAGCCGGCCGGGGAACAGCCGCTTCAGCCGCTCCAGAACGTCGAGCGCCAGATTCTTCTGCCCCTCGTGCAGCAGCCGGCCGACCGAGCCGCCGGGGCCGCCGGTCAGCGCGATCAGCCCGGCCGAATGGCCGTCCAGCGCGTCCAGCGTCACCTGGGGGCCGGCCAGCGGGTCCGACTCCAGGAAGGCCTTGGACACCAGTGCCGCGAGGTTGCGGTATCCCTCCTCGTTCTGGCAGAGCAGGACGAGCTGGTCGGGGGTGGCCGCCGCCTTGCCGGGCAGGCCGGGCTTCGTCTGGGCCGGGCCGACGCGGGTGATGCCCAGCACGGTGCCGATGATCGGCTGCAAGCCGGCATCGGAGGCGGCCAACGCGAATTCCAGGGCGCCGAACAGGTTGCCGGTGTCGGTGACCGCGACGGCCGGCATCTGCTGTTTCAGACAGAGCTTGACCAGCTCCTTCACCTTGATCGCACCTTCCGACAGCGAATAGGCGGAATGGACGCGCAGGTGGACGAAGTCGGCGTGGGGCATGGCAACCGGGGGCTTGCTTGCTACAGGGCCCCTGGTTCTAGCACAGCCCGGACGGTTCCCGCGACGGTCGCGCGGGGGCATGCGAACGTGGTATGGAAGTCGCCGCAACACGTTCAGGGATGGGGAGGACGCCGCGATGGATCGGCAGCACCTTGCACCCGTCGTCCGACTGCGGCTGGCCCTGCGGGACCGCCGTGCCGTCCGGGCGGCGACGCCTTCGGCCCTGCTGACCGGGGCGCTGCTGGCCGGGTTGGCGCTGACGCTGTCCGCCTGCGAGACCGTGCCGCCGCCGCCGGCAGCGGCCCCACCCGCGGCCGGGCTGCCGGACGGGCCGTCCAAACCCTTCAGCTCGGGCAAGGGCTGGACCGTCCCCATCCACACGCCCCCCGGCGGCAAGCCCTTCTGCGTCGCCGAGCGCGGCATCCCGGTCGGCCAGAACGCCGCCCCGCGCCTCAGCTTCCGCACCGCCGCCGCCGAATCGGGCTTCATCCTGTCGGGCTTCACCCCGTCGGACAGCGGGGCGACGGTGAAGCCCGGCGAGCGCTACGATCTGGCGGTGATGTCCGATCTGGGGCCGCGCCTGTCCTTGAGCGCCCGCGGCCTTCCCAACGGCAGCCTCTATGTCGCCGTGCCGACCAAGGGATTCCTGGAGGAGATGGAACCGCTCGCCCGCTCCCACCGCGTCAGCTTCCGCAGCAGCGGTCTGGGGGATATCGGCACGATGCTGCTGTCGGGATCGTCCTGGGCGATCAACGCATCGGACGAATGCCGATCCTGCACGCGGAGTCGTGAGGCCGGTTCCACCCGCGGGGTTGACGCGCAGGTCAGCCACGCAGGCCGTGCGCTCCGCCGCCGATTGACCGGTCCGGCGGAGCCCGTTTAGCCTTCGGATCATGCGCGCTTCCCACATCCTGCTTGCCGTGGCGGTCGCCGCCGTCTGGGGCCTGAACTTCGTCGCGATCAAGGTCGGATTGCGCGATTTCCCGCCGCTGCTCTTCTCCTGCCTGCGCTTCGCGCTGGCGGCGCTGCCGGTGGTGGTGCTGGGCTGGGGCAAGGGACCGCCGGTGCCCTGGCGCTATGTCGTCGGCATCGGCGTGATGCTGGGCGTGGTCAAGTTCCCGCTGCTGTTCCTCGGCATCGACGTCGGCATGCCTGCGGGGCTGGCCTCGCTGGTGTTGCAGGCGCAGGCCTTCTTCACCGCCATCTTCGCCGCCTTCGCGCTCGGCGACCGGCCGGGGCCGCGTCAGGTCGGCGGCATGGCCGTCGCCTTCGCCGGTGTCGGGCTGATCGCGCTGGAGATGCCGGCCGGCGACTCGCTGCTCGGCCTTGGGCTGACGCTGGCGGCGGCGGCGGCCTGGGGCGTGGCGAACATCGTGATGAAGCAGGCCAAGGCCCCCGACCTGTTCAGCCTGATGGTCTGGGTCAGCCTGATCCCGCCGTTGCCGCTGCTGGCGATGTCGCTGGCGCTGGAAGGGCCGGACCGCATCGTCCATGCCTTCACCTCCCTGACACTGGTCGGAGTCGGCTCGCTGATCTACATCGCGGCGGGGGCGACGCTGTTCGGATTCGCCGCCTGGGGCTTCCTGATGCGGCATTATCCGGCGAGCCTCGTCGCGCCCTTCTCGCTGCTCGTCCCCATTTTCGGCATGAGTTCCAGCGCCTTGCTGCTGGGAGAGACCTTCACCACGGCGAAGCTGGCCGGCGGGCTGCTGGTGTTCGCCGGGCTGGCGCTGTCGGTGCTGAAATTGCCGGCGCGGGTGCGGGCGCGGGCCTGATCATAGGCCGATTGGGGGCCGATTGGGGATCGGATGGGACTGGCAGGAGGAACCAGACGCATGAGAGTCCTATTGAACTCGATGAGCTTGACGCGGCGCTATGGCGTCCGGATCATTCCGGTCGATAGTTGCGTCCCTAAACCATAGGCAAGCCTTGATCCCTTCCGATAGGACCGCGCAACCGAATGGGGGGATGCCGATCCCGCCGATCCCGCCGATCCGGCACTGGCAGGCCCATCTGCGTGCCAGCCGGCCCCTGCGCGTCCTGCTGCTGATCGGCGGGCTGTCGGTCGCCGTGCTGCTGGCGGCGACGGTCCAATACATCGACAGCATGCGCGACCGCGAGATGGAGGGGGCGGAGCGCGAGCTGTCCACCCTGAACCTGTCGCTGTCGGAGCAGACGGCCAGCGCGACGCAGAGCGTCGATCTGGTGCTGACAACCATCATCGAGCAGCTGAAGTCGGACGGGATCGACACGCCGGAGGAGTATGTCCGCCGGATGGGCGGGCGCGACACCTACCAGATGCTGCGGGCGCGCATCACCGGCCTGCCGCAGCTGGATGCGGTGACGATGATCGCGGCCGACGGGCACCTGATCAACTTCTCGCGCTATTACCCGATCCCGCCGGTCAACGTGTCCGACCGGGATTACTTCGCCTATTTGCGCGACCATGACACCACCGGCCCCTTCATCAGCGAGCCGGTGCAGAACCGCGGCAACGGCAGCTGGACGGTCTATCTGGCCCGCCGCATCAGCGGCCGGGACGGCAGCTTCGTCGGGCTGGTGCTGGGCGCCATCGAACTGAGCTATTTCCAGAGGATCTACAAGGCGTTGCAGCCCGATGACGACGGCAGCATCAGCCTGTGGCGCCGTGACGGCATCCTGCTGGCCCGCCATCCGGTGCTACCTGACATCGGCCGGCCGCTGGGCCAGCGCCATTTCCTGAAGGTGCTGGAGCGCGCCAAGTCCGGCGTCTATTTCTCCTCCGGCGGGCTGAACGACGGCGCCCGTCTGGTGGCGACGCGGGCGCTGGCGGACTATCCGCTGGTCGTCAACGTGACGCGCAGGCTGGATGCCGTGCTGGACAAATGGCGCATCCAGGCCTGGACCATCGGCGTGGCAAGCGCCGTCGGCATCGCCGCGCTGCTGCTGTCGCTGTGGGCGCTGGCCCGCCAGTTCAGCGCCTACGAGGCGGCGACGCGGGCGATGGACGCCGCCCGCCGCGCCGTGGAGGGACGGGAACAGGCCGAACATGCGCTGCGCCAGAGCCAGAAGATGGAGGCGATCGGTCAGCTGACCGGCGGCGTCGCCCATGATTTCAACAATCTGCTCCAGGCCATCGGCATCAACCTGCATGTCATCGACAGCCGCACCGAGGACGAGCGCATCGCCGGCCCGGCCCGGCTGGCCTTGCAGGCGGTCGAGCGGGGCGCCACCCTGACCCAGCATCTGCTGGCCTTCTCGCGCCGGCAGCAGCTTCGCCCGGTCCCGGTCGATGTCGCGACGCTGGTGGAGCGGACCAGCCGCCTGCTCGGCCGCACGCTGGGCCAGTCGGTGCGGGTCGAGACGGAGGTGGCGCCCGGCCTGTGGCCGGCGATGATCGACCCGACCCAGCTGGAAATGGCGGTGCTGAACCTGGCGCTGAACGCCCGCGACGCCATGCCTGGCGGCGGCACGCTGTGGATTCTGGCCGGCAACCGGACGGTGGCCAGCCCGGAGGCCGGCGATCCGGCGATTGGCAGCCGGTTGCCGGGGGCCGGTCCGCTGCCGGTGCAGGTGGAGGGGCTGGCAGCCGGCGACTATGTGGTTCTGCGGGTGCGCGACACCGGCACCGGCATGGCTGCCGAGGTCGCCGCCCGCGCCTTCGAGCCCTTCTTCACCACCAAGGAGGTCGGGCGCGGCACCGGGCTCGGTCTCAGCATGGTGCATGGGCTGGCGACCCAGTCCGGCGGCGGGGTGGAACTGGACAGCCGGCCGGGGTTGGGCACCACGGTGACGCTCTATCTGCCGCGCGCCGAGCAGGCGGCGGAGGTGGCCGCGGCACCGCTTCCGCCGCCGGCGAAGGCGAAGGTGGCGGAAACGGCGCCGGCGGGCGTCGGCTGCGCCATTCTGCTGGTGGACGACGAGGAACTGGTGCGCTCCGCCACCGCCGGCTATCTGGCCCAGGCCGGCTTCGCGGTGCGCGAGGCGGCTGATGCGGCGGCGGCGCTGTCCCTGCTCGACCATGGGTTCCGGCCCGACGTGATCGTCACCGACCACATGATGCCGGGGATGACCGGGCTGGAGATGGCCCGCACCCTGCGCGCACGCCAGGACGAGACGCCGATCCTGATGGTCACCGGCTATGCCGAGGATCTGACCTCCACCGCCGCGGCGCGCGAAGTGTCGCTGACCGTGCTGTCCAAACCGATAGAACCGTCGCGGCTGGTCCGCTCTATCCGCGACATGGCGTCGGTCGAGGGGTAGGGCAGGGCGAAGCGTCAAGGATCCTTCCCAGGGACGCTGGGGCAGGGAACCCGGATGGGTATCGCGGCGTTGGAAGGGCGATCCCACTCCATTCCAGCCCCCGGAGAAGCCATGAACGCCCAATCCACGATCCGCAACGCCTATGACAGCGTCTTCGAAGGCAACACCAACCTCGGCATGGGTGAGCGCATCGTCTCGACCGGCCTCGGCCTTGCCGTCGCGGCGGGCGGTCTGCGCAAGGGCGCCAGCATTCCCGGCGCCATCATGGGTCTGGTCGGCGCCGCGCTGGTCGCCCGCGGCATGAGCGGCCATTGCCCGCTCAAGGACCGCCTGTCCGGCGACCACCAGAGCCGGCTGGGCCATGGCAGCTCCTATGGCGAGTCGCAGGCCGTCGACCATTCGCGCATGGCGGAAACCTATTGATCCGCACCGCCATGGCTCCGTCCGTTCACCGGATGTCGCATTCCATTCACGGGATTGCGCGAAGCCATTAACCCTGATGGTGAATTGTTGGGCAGGCCAGCGACGGGGTGAAGACCGGGGACCGCGGGTGTGACATCCTGCGGGGCCCGGGCGGCGGCCCCCGACCTGACGTCCCGTTCAGGAGTTTCACCGCATGTGGTTCCCTGCTTTCCGATCCCGGTCCAGCATTGCGGCGGTGGCGGCGCTCTGCGTCGGCTCCGCCCTGGTGCTGCCGGTGCCGGCGCCCGCCCAGACTGCCGCGACCTCGGCTCCGGCAACGGCCCCAGTCCCAGCCCCAGCACCGACATCGGCTTCGGTCCGCTACGACCTCGGCTACAACATCTTCTATCCCGTCCGCAGCCAGAACGGGATGGTGGCCTCCGAGCACCGGCTGGCGACCGAGATCGGCGTCGACATCCTCAAGCGCGGCGGCAACGCGGTCGATGCGGCGGTGGCCGTCGGTTTCGCCTTGGCGGTGGTGCTGCCCAATGCCGGCAACATCGGCGGCGGCGGCTTCATGGTCGTACATGACGCCAAGAGCGGCAAGGACGTCGCCATCGACTTCCGCGAGATGGCGCCGGCCAAGGCCTTCCGCGACATGTATCTGGACCAGCAGGGCAAGGTGGTCCCCGACCGCTCGCTCTACACCCATCTGGCGGTCGGCATCCCCGGCACCGTCGCCGGGCTGGCCCATGCGCTGGAAAAATACGGCACGATGACGCTGGCCGACGTGCTGGCCCCGGCGATCAAGCTGGCGCGCGAGGGGCATACCGTCACCCCCCAGCTCGCCGGGCTGCTGGAGGTCGAGCGCGACCATCTGGCCGCCTGGGACGCCACCCGTGCCATCTTCTTCAAGGACAACCGCCCGCTGACCGCCGGCGAGACGCTGGCCAACGCCGACCTCGCCAAGTCGCTGGAGACGATCGCGCAGCAGGGGCCGAAGGCCTTCTACGAGGGCGCCATCGCCGACAGGATCGCGGCCGAGATGGCGAAGCATGGCGGCTATATCACCAAGGACGACCTGAAGGCCTACAAGGTGGTGGAGCGCGAGCCGGTCAGCGGCAGCTACCGCGGCTACACCGTCAAGTCGATGCCGCCGCCCAGCTCCGGCGGGACGCACATCATCCAGATGCTGAACATCCTGGAGCGCTGGCCGCTGAAGGAGTACGGCCCCGACAGCGCCCGCTCGATCCACCTGATGGCGGAGGCGATGAAGCTGGCCTATGCCGACCGCTCCGAATATCTGGGCGATCCCGACTTCACCAAGGTGCCGGTGAAGGGCCTGACCTCGCGCAAATACGCCGACGAACTGGCGGCCAAGATCGATCCGGAGAAGGCGACCCCGGCCGGCAGCATCAAGCCCGGCAAGCCGGCGCCCTACGAGAGCGACCAGACCACCCATTTCTCGGTGGCGGACAACCAGGGCAACGTCGTCAGCACCACCTACACGCTGAACCTCAATTTCGGCAGCGGCATCGTTGCCGAGGGCACCGGCATCCTGCTGAACAACGAGATGGACGACTTCTCGGCCAAGCCGGGCGTGCCCAACGCCTTCGGTCTGGTCGGCGGCGACGCCAACGCCGTCCAGCCCTTCAAGCGGCCGCTCAGCTCGATGTCGCCGACCATCGTGCTGAAGGACAGCAAGCCCTGGCTGGTCACCGGCAGCCCGGCGGCAGCCGCATCATCACCACCACCATGGAGACGGTGATCGACCACATCGACTTCGGCATGAACCCGGCCGAGGCCGCCGCCCTGCCGCGCGTCCATCACCAGTGGACCCCCGACGAGCTGCGGGTGGAGAAGGGCCTCAGCCCCGACACCGTCCGCCTGCTGGAGCAGATGGGCCACAAGGTGGCGGTGAAACCGACGATGGGCCGCACCCAGACCATCCAGCTGCGCGAGGACGGTCTGTACGGCTTTTCCGACCCGCGCAATCCCGACGGCATGACGCTGGGATATTGAGGGGAGCAACCGGGGAGGGGGATTGGCCGGAGGGCAGTGACCGGAAGGGAGGAGGGCGCCCGGCGACGGCCGGGCGTCACAATTCCCGTGTACAAAGAAAAAGCGGCGTGCTTTGGTAACCTTTGATCCGCCATGACCGGCGGCGCAGGGGCCAAAGGCTCGTGCCCGTTCGGGAAAGGCAACGGAACAGTTGGATTAAGGCGGGCCTGTCGGTTAGCCTTTGCAGGAGTGAACCGGAGCATTTGCCGTGGACAAGGCCTTGGTCGAAAAGAACCGCGAGTGGACCTATCAGCGTGAAGGAAAGCAGCCCGTCACCATCCGGGTCGCCGATTTCGAGCGCGAGGGGAAGCGCATCGTCGCCTTCCTGGAACAGACCGACATCGCCAAAGCGGCCGGGTTGCCCCAGCCGGCCGTGAACGATTGGCCCCGCATCGCCGAGGCCTATGCGAAGGAGCAGGGTGTCGGCCTCAACGACATTTATTGGTACGAGCTGCATCCGCGCCGCTTTGCCAATGGCCGCCCCAACGTGTCGGAATACCGTCCCGGCATGGCCGAATGGCGGTTCGAGACCAGCATTCCGCTCGCCCGCGCCATCGTCGAGCAGCTGGGCTTCGACCCGGACAATCTGCCGCTCGACATCTGACAGTCCTGCATACGGCCCCCGCGCGCAGCCTCTGTGATGCGCCGCGGGACCGGTGTATGATGGCGCCATATCTCAGGCGGCCGGCGGGACGGTTTCCGCGTGCCGGGAGATAGAGGCCGGGAGACTAAAGATGAAGACGGTGCGGAGGGCGGTCGCCCTGGGTGCTGCGATGCTGGCGGTTGCGGCCGCAGCCGCCGTGATGTCCGTTCCGGGTGCGGCACAGGCGCGCACGTCGGTATCGGTCGGCATCGGCGTCGGACCGATTTTCCCGTCCTACGGCTATTACCATCCGTACCGCTACTACGCGCCGCCCCCGCCGGTGGTGCAGTATTACGCGCCGCCGCCGGTCGTCTACGCGCCTCCGCCGGTGCAATATTATGCACCGCCGCCGGGCACCATCGGCGCCGATCCGGCCGGACCGGTCTATTATTCGCGAAGCGGCCAGCAATGCCGCGAATACCAAAGCAGCGCCATGGTCGGCGGCCGGCCGCAGCCGGTCTACGGCACCGCCTGCCTCCAGTCCGACGGGACCTGGCGGATCGTGAACTGAGGGCAGGTCGAATCAAGGGCGGATCGTGAAACGAGGGCCTCACCGGCCCTCGCGCCCGTTCAGGCACGTCCTTTCAGCCGCGCTTTTCAGTGATGAATCGCTTCGGGAACGAGGTCGGACAACTCTTCGGCGTTCTCGTGGTGGATCCTGCACACGTCCTCCCAACGCGACAGGAAGGCGTCCAGCAGCGCCGGGTCGAAGTGGCGGCCGCGGTTCTCGATCATGTAGGAGCGCGCCTCCTCCAGCTTCCAGGACTGCTTGTAGGGGCGGGCGGAGGTCAGGGCGTCGAACACGTCGGCGATGGCGACGATGCGGCCGGACAGCGGGATGTCCGGCCCGGCCAGACCGTTGGGATAGCCGCTGCCGTCAAACTTCTCGTGATGGCTGAGCGCGATCTCCGCCGCCAGCCGCAGCAGCGGAATCGGGCTGTCCGCCAGGATGCGGTGGCCGATGGCGGCGTGCTGCCGCATCACCGTCATCTCTTCCGGCGACAGGCGTCCCGGCTTCAGCAGGATCATGTCCGGGATGGCGATCTTGCCGATGTCGTGCATCGGCGCCGCCTTCATCAGCTCCTGGGCGAAGGCGCCGCCGCAGCCGGCCGCTTCGGCGACCAGTTTCGAATAGAGCGCCATCCGCTCGATGTGGGCGCCGGTCTCAGGATCGCGGTATTCGGCGGCGCGCGACAGGCGGTTGACCAGTTCCTCCCCCTGGCGCTGGAGGGCGGCGGTCACCCGCTCGACCTCGGCAGCCAGCAGTGCGGCGCGGTCGCGCAGCAGGGCGCGGCTGTGGCGCAGGGCCAGCAGGTTGCGCAGGCGCGCCTGCACCTCCGGCACGACCACCGGCTTGGTCAGGAAATCGCTGCAACCCTCGTCGAGCGCCCGCACGCGGATGTCGACCGCCGTGTTGGCGGTGATCATCACCACCGGCACGGTGTCCAGCCGCGCATCGTCGCGGATGTGGCGCAGCAGCTCGATGCCGTCCATGTCCGGCATCATCTGGTCCAGAAGGATCAGGTCCGGCTCGTTCCCGCGCAGCCATTCGACGGCGTCCAGCGGGCTTTCCATGGTCACCGGCTCTGCATCGTCCAGGCGGCGGACGATGGCGGCCATGATGAAGAGATTGGTGCGGTCGTCGTCGACGATGAGGATGTTCATCTTGCGGCGTCGCCTTCCCGGCCGCTGTCCTTGCGGGCGGCGAGCAGCCGGCCGACCTCGGCCAGCAGGGCCTTCAGGTCGACCGGCTTTTCGAAGGCCGCCTCGGCCCCCAGCAGGCGGGCCATCCCCGGCAGCTCCATCCGCAGGCGCACGCTGCCGCCGGTCACCGCGATCAGGGGCGGGCGCGACTGTTGTGCCTTCAGCCGCAGGATGATCTCGTACCCGTCGGCCTCCGGCATGATGATGTCCGTCACCGCCGAATCCACCGGATGCCGTTCCATGACGGCCAGTGCCGCGTTTCCGTTCTCGGCCTCGTGCACGGTGTAGCCGGCACGCTGGAAGGCGATGCGCACCATTCCGCGAAAGTCGGGGTCGTCGTCGACCAGCAGGATGGACGCGGCGGATTCGGTGGTGGAGGAGGGGGTGGGCAGGCCCCGCAGCTCGAAGAGGGTCATTTCCATGGGTGCCGCTTCCGTGATCCACCGCGTGACCGTCGGGCCGCGCTGGAGAGAAATCGCTAAGCGTCACCATAACCGGCTACCGGCGCGCGCACCCGCTGTGTCTGGGATAGCGGGGACGGGAAATGGGATAGTGGGGATATTATCCCGCATCTATGAAGATGCGGTACTGGACGGAGGCAGGGAAGTATGACCGTCATGCAATTATGACTGGCGTGAAATATGCGGAAGCCACGAAAACTTAAGATTTCGGCCAGTATAACAGAAAATCTTGATACTGTGGGATGAGCGGTTGCCGAGGGTGGCGGAGGCTGGTTGATGAAGATCTTGGTGGCGGACGACCATCCCTTGTTCCGGGACGCCTTGGAGCTGTCGGTCCGTCAGGCTTGGCCGGATGCGGAAATCGGCTGCATCGGTTCACTTCTGGAATTGCCCCTGGCGCCGGCATCGGCCGACGGCAGTCCCGCCATGCTTTTCCGCTATGACCTGATCGTGCTCGACTGGCGGATGCCCGGTGCGGAGGGAAGCAATCCGATCGCCGTGCTTCGCCAGGCGGGGGTCCAGGGGCCGGTCGCCGTGGTGACGGGGGCGGAGGATGCGCTGACCGCCCTGGAGGTGCTGCGCTGCGGTGCCGAAGCCTTCCTGCCGAAAACGACGCCGCGCCGCATCCTGGCGCAGGCCCTGCGTCTGGTGGCCGAAGGCGGCAGCTTCGTGCCGAAATGCGTGGCGCTCGACCTGCTGCACATGACCGACCTGTCGCTCGACATCGACGAGGCGGAGGAGGCCGACGGAGCGCCGCTGGACGGGGAGGGTGCACCGTCCTCGCCCCTGACCGACCGGGAGCAGCAGGTGCTGTCGATGCTCGCCACCGGGGCGACCAACAAGGAGATCGGCCGACACCTCAGCCTTCAGGAGGTGACGGTCAAGCTGCACACCCGCCGCATCCTGCGCAAGCTGGGCGCCCGCAACCGCACCGATGCCGTGCGCCGCGCCCAGCAGGCCGGCCTCTTGTCCCGCAGCCTGAACGAAGCGTCGTCCTGACTCCGGCAGGCGTGCCGGGAAGACCGCTTGCCGCATAGGGCTGGTCCCAGCAGCGGGAGGCCGGCCGTTCTGGTATGGTCGACTCCTCTCGTCACACGCCTTCGTCCGGTGCGGCAGAGATGGGCGTAACCGCTACAGGGCCGCAAAATGGGGCCGCATTCCGAGTCGCCGATGAGCCCATCCGACCATTCCATGCCCGCTCCGCAAACGGTCCGCGCCGCGCCCGCCGCTGTGCCCGCCGCCTTGCCTGCCGCCGGTGCGCCCTCCATCGCGGCGCCCGCAATCTCGGCGCTGTGCGGTGCGGCAGTGCTTGTGCTGTCCGCGCTCGACCCGCTGCGCGAGGCGGCGCCCCTGGCGCTTCCGCTGATGGCTGCCGGCTGCGCTGCGGCGGCCGGGCTGACGCTGCTGTCGGCCTGGAATGCCGGGCGCCGCAAGGCCGCGCGCGACAAGGCGGCGGAATCCACGCCGTTTTCCGTCCCGTTCCCCGGCCCCCTCCCTGGACCGGTGCCGCCGCCGGAGCGGCCGGCCCCCGACATGGCCGCCGGGGCCACCGTCCGCATCGCCGCGCTGGAAGAGGCGTTGCGCCAAAGGGACAGGCAGGCTGCGGAGCGGCTGCGCAGCCAGCAACTGACGGCGATGGACGTCCGTGCCGAGCTTGCCTGCGCCATCGTCCACGACATGAACAATGCGCTGGGCGCGGTTTCGGGCTATGCCGACTTCCTGGTCAGCGACCTGCCCGCGGACTCGCCCCAGGCCGACTATGCCAACCGTGTCCTGACGGCGGTGACCCGCGTCGGTCCCGGCCTGCGCAGGCTGGTGTCGGCCGCAAGGATGGAGCCGGTCCCGCTGAAGCCCGAGCGGGCCGCCGGCATTCTGGACGAGGCGGCCGCACTGCTGCGGACCGTTCCGGTGCAGCCGGGCAGTCTGGCCGTCCGCCACGATCCCGGCGTGCCCGATCCGGTCTGTAACGCTGGCCTGCTGGCGCGGACCCTGGCGGGTCTGGCGGCGGAGATCCTCGCCGCCTCCGGCCGGGCCGGCGATGCCCGGCTTTGCCTGCGCGCCTCGGTTCCCGTGCAGTTGGGGGCAGGGTTGGGATCGGAACCGGTTGCGGATCAGGACGATCCGGATCGGGACGCCACCGGCTGGACCGTCCGGCCGCTCCTGACGCCGCGCCGCGGACCCCACATCCTGTTCGAACTGCGGGTCGACGGCCCGCCGCTGGCCGACGACGTGCTGTCCATGCTGGTCGACCCGCTGTTGTTCGCCCGCGCCTGCTACCGCCGCGGCCAGTCGGAGCGGGAGGAGGGCGCCTCCTGGCCGGCAGCCCTGCTGACCGCGCGGCTTCACGACGGTGGGCTGAGCCTGCTGACCCACCCGGTGGAAGGAACGGCGGTGCGGCTGCACATTCCTGCCGTCCCGCCGCCGCTCCGCACCGCCAGGGCGGCGACACCGCAACCGGAGAACGCGCCGCCACAGCAGCCGCAGCAGCCGCAGCAGGCGCCGCCGCTGCTGCCCCGGCAGGTGCCGGGTCCGGCGACGCGCAGTTCCGCGCCGGCCTGCAAGGTTCTGGTCGTCGATGCCGACCCGGCGTCCGGAGACCGGTTCCAGACCGGGCTGGAGCGGCAGGGATTCGAGGTGTCGGTCTGCGACGACCTTCGCGATGCGCTGGACGTCGTCGCCGACGAGCCGGGCTTCTTCGATGCGGTGGTCATCGGTCCGGGGCTGAGCGCGCTTCCCGCCGGCCTTGCGCTGGCCGGCCGCCTGAAGGCGCTGCGGCCGGACCTGCTCTGCGTGCTCTACGGCGCGGCCGGCACAGAGCTTCCGGGGGCTGGCGCCGTCCCGCTTCACCTCGAGGCCGGCGGACCGGCCGACCTGCTTCTGCCGTTGCCTGTCGATCTGCCGCGGCTGGCGCGCGCGGTGGCGGCGCTCGCCGCCGGCGGCAGCCGGAGGGGCAGCGGGGAGGAAAGCGGGGACGGGATGGCCGGAGGGCGGCGCTGATGCGTGGACGCCTTCATCTGCAAGGCTTCATCGCCGCCATCTGGACGGCGACCCTGGTGATCGCCGCCGGACTGTGGGCGGCGGCCCTGACGCTGGCCCATTACGACGATGCCGAGGCGATGGCGCGGGCCGAGCGCGACAGCGGCAACCTCGCCCGCGTCGTCGCCGAGCAGGCGACCCGAACCGTCGCCGAGGCCGACCAGATCCTGCTGTTCCTGATCGACGATTATCACGAGCATGGCGACAGGTGGACCCACGGCATCACCCAGATGCTGCGGCAGGCGGTGGAGCGTTCGAGCATCCTGGTCCAACTGGCGGTGATCGACGAGCATGGCGACCTCATCCACACCAGCGTCGAGGATGCGCCGGTCCGCATCCATCTGGCCGACCGCGAGCATTTCCGCGTCCATGCCAACAACCCGGCCGCCGGCCTGTTCATCGGGAAGCCGGTGTTTGGCCGCGCCTCCGGCAAATGGTCGATCCAGCTGACGCGGCGCATCAGCAACAGCGACGGCAGCTTCGCCGGGGTGCTGGTCGCGTCGATGGACCCCTTCTATTTCAGCCGCTCGCTGGAGGAGCTGGACGTCGGCCTCAACGGGGCGGTGGCGATCATCGGCACCGACGGCATCCTGCGCGCCCGCTCGCTGATGAACGACCGCATCGTCGGGCGGGACGTCGGCGAATCCCCGACCCTGCAGATGGCGCGCCTCCGGCCCACCGGCTTCGTGCGCAGCGCCAGCGTGATCGACGGGATTCCGCGCCTGCAATCCTTCCGCACCCTGGCCTCCTATCCGCTGATCGTCACGGCGGCGTTCGACGAGGGCTCCTTCCTGGCCGACACGCGGCGGCGGCAGCGGGTCTATCTGCTGGCGGCGGCGGCGTGCAGCGCCGGGCTGATCGGGCTGGCCCTGCTGGCGACGCGGCAGACGGCGCGGCTCGCCGCATTGGCCCGCCAGCTGGCCCAGAGCGAGGAGCGGTTCCGCGACCAGGCGGAAACGGCGTCCGACTGGTTCTGGGAGATGGACGCCGACCTGCGCTTCTCCAATCTGGCTGGGCCGCTGGTCCCGCATGTCGTCAACGGGACGCTGCCCATCGGCCTCAGGCGGGAGGATGTCGCGCTACGCGAACCGGGGGATGCGCCCAAGTGGGAGCGGCACCGTCAGGCGATGGAGCGGCGGGAGCCGTTCCGGAACTTCCGCTACCGGGTGATGACGGCGGCGGGCTTGCGCTATTTCAGCGTCAGCGGCCGTCCGGTCTTCGAGGAGAGCGGGGAGTTCCGCGGCTATCGCGGCTCGGCCACCGACATCACCGAGCGGGAGCTGGCCGCCAACCGGCTGGCCTCCAGCGAGGCGCGCTACCGCGCCATGTTCGAGGCGGTGGGCCAGCCGATCGTCACCATCGACGAGCATGGCACCATCGACGCCTTCAACCGTGCGGCGGAGCGGCTGTTCGGCTACCGCGCAGCCGACATGGTCGGCGGGCCTATGACCCGGCTGATGCCGACCGCGATGGGCGCCGTCCATGACGGGCTGCTGGCCACCTACCGCGAGAGCGATGCCTCCGCGCCGCGCTCGGAGATCCGGGAACTGACCGGCCGCCGCAAGGACGGCAGCGAGTTTCCGCTGGAGGTGACCCTGGCCGGCTGGCGCGAGGGCGACCGCCGGTACGTCACCGGCGCGCTCCGCGACGTCACCGCCCAGCGCGAGATCGAAGCCAGCCTGCGCCGCGCCAAGGAGGCCGCCGATCAGGCCAACCGCGCCAAGGGCGAGTTCCTGGCGACCATGAGCCACGAGATCCGCACGCCGATGAACGGGGTTCTGGGTGCGCTCGCCCTGGTCGAGGGGCCGAACCTGAACGAGGATCAGCGCCAGCTTCTGGACGTCGCCAACCGGTCGGGCAACGCGCTGTTGCAGATCATCGACGACATCCTCGACCTGTCCAAGCTGGAGGCCGGCAAGGCGGAGGTCGAGCCGGTGGATTTCGAGCTGCGCGCCGTGCTGGGCGACAGCATCGACCTGCTGGAGCCGACCGCCTGCGGCCGCGGCCTGATCCTGACGCGGGAGGTGGCGCCCGCCGTGCCCGACCGGGTGCGGGCCGACCTGCGCCGCATCCGGCAGGTGCTGGTCAATCTGGTCGGCAACGCGCTGAAATTCACCAACAGGGGCGGCGTGTCCGTGCGGGTCGGGCTGGAGGGGAGCGGAACGGGAGCGGCGGCACTGGCGGCAGATGGCGGCTTCTTCCTGCGGTTCGAGGTGGCCGACACCGAAATCGGCATTCCGGAGAATGTGCAGCAGACCCTGTTCCGCCGCTTCACCCAGGCCGACAGTTCCACCACGCGGCGCTTCGGCGGCACCGGGCTGGGGCTGGCGATGAGCCGGGAGTTGGTGACGCTGATGGGCGGGCGCATCGGTGTGGTCAGCACCGAGGGCAAGGGCAGCACCTTCTGGTTCACCGTCCGCTGCGAACCCGCCGCCGATCCGTCGTCGGGGCTGCTGGCCGCGCCCTGCGCTCCGGAACCGGTGCCGGCGGCAGGGGACGGGGCTGTCCACACCGGATCGGTGGGGGGCGGAACCGCGCAGCCGGCCGGCCTGCATGTCCTGGTCGCCGAGGACAACGAGATCAACCGCGACATCGTCGTCACCATGCTGCGCCGCGCCGGCCATCGCGTGACGGCGGTGGAGGACGGCTTGCAGGCGGTGCGTCTGGTGGAGGAGGGCGGTTTCGACCTCGTCCTGATGGACGTGCAGATGCCGGTGATGGACGGGGTCACCGCGACCCGGCACATCCGCACCATGCCGGGCGAGGCCGCCCGCCTTCCCATCGTGGCGCTGACCGGCAACGTCATGCCCGGCCACCGCGCCGAATATCTCGCCGCCGGCATGACCGCCTATCTGACCAAGCCCATCGTGTCCGCCGACCTGTTCGACGTGCTGGCCTCGGTGGCCGCGTCGCGGGCGGCCGGCGGGACATGGGGGGACTCCGGCCTGCCGCCGCGGGCGCCCATGGCATCCGTTTCCCCGGCAGCCCCGTCGCCCGCCCCGTCCGAGGCGGAGGTCTGGCGCGCGACGCCGCTGCTGGACGACGCGCAGGCCTCGTCGCTGCGCGCGGTGATCGGCGAGGAGGCCTGGGCGCAGACGGTGGTCGCCTTCCGGCGGACGGTGGGCGACAGCGTGGCCGCCATCCGCGCCGCGGCCGGGCGGGAGGGGGGCGCCGTGCCGCCGGTCCGCATCGCCCATACCCTGAAGGGAACGGCCGCCAACATCGGCGCCGTGCGCCTGAGCCGTCTGGCTTCGCTGCTGGAGCAGCGGGCGCTCGACCATGGCGGCTGGACAGCCGGAGACCCGCACTGCGAAGCGCTGGAGGGCGTCGCCGAGGCCACGCTGGACGCTCTGGCGTCCCGGTTCCAGCCGGCGGACGATGCCGCGCTGGAGCAGGAAACGGCCTGACGCAACGAATACTCTGTCAGCCGTTGTTTTGTTTCCGAAAAGATTTCATAGAATTTCTCAAGTAGAGCAGCGACTTCGCGTCGCATATGCATCCGTTAAAAAGTATTTGCGGTGACCGAATGGTGTGGAATGTCTAGGGTACGCAGTCTCGGCCTGTGCCGATCATTCGTACTCTTAATCAGTAAAGTTCCTCATCATGATGGCTGCCGGAAGCATTCTCCATGTCATCTCGATCCGGGCGAAGGTCGTGGCGGTCGCGGTGTTCGTCTTCGCTGCGGTCGGCCTGTCCTCGGTTCTCACCATGCGCGACATGAACCGGCAGACCGACCATCTGTCGGAGGTGCAGCACGACACGCATGACCTCGTCGGCAGCGTCATCCCCCTGGTTTCCCTGGTTGGGGAAATCCGGTTCGACGTGGTGCAGACGCAGCAGTGGCTGACCGACGTTTCCGCCACCCGCGGGCTGGACGGCATGAATGACGGGCCGGAAAAGGCCGCCGACTATGCCCGCCGGTTCGAGGAGCACACCGCCAAGGCCACCGAACTGGCACGGGCGCTGACCCTGCCCCAGGTGGTCGACGAGATCGGGCGCGCCCGCAAGGCCTTCGGTCCCTATTACGAGATGGGGCGGCGCATGGCGCAGGCCTATGTCGACGGCGGGCCGGAGGCCGGCAACCGGATCATGGGCGAATTCGACAGCGTCGCCGACGCCATGGGCGACAGCATGGAGGCGCTGGGCGCCAGCGTCGTCGCCCTCAGTGCCGACCGGCTGAAGGAGCTGACCGGCGGCATCGGGGCGGTGCGGGAGGCGGCTGATGGGCTGCGCTGGGCCCTGATCGGCGCCGGGCTGGTCATCCTGCTGATGGCCTCGGCCTGCGTCGTCTTCCTGGAGGCGGCGATGATCCGTCCGCTGGAACGGCTGGGCCGCGCCATGGCGGCGCTGGCCGGCGGCAGCCTGGAAGTCGAAGTCGGCCTGAGCGAGCGCCGGGACGAGATCGGCCACATGGCCGACACCGTCCGCGTCTTCCAGCAGGGCGCGCGGGAGAATGCCCGGCTGCGCCTTGCCCAGGAGGAGACCCGCCGCCGGGGCGAGGAGGAGCGGCGCAGGCGCTGGAGTCGATGGCGGAGAAGGTGGAGCGCGAGACCCGCGTCGCCGTCGATCATGTCGCCGAACGGACCAGCCGCATGAGCGGCAATGCCGGCGCCATGGCGGAATCGGCGGTGCAGGTCAGCGACAACGCCCAGAACGTCGCCGCCGCCGCCCAGCAGGCGCTGAGCAACGCCGAGACCGTCGCCGCCGCGACGGAGGAACTGTCGGCCTCCATCGGCGACATCGGCATGCAGGTGTCCACCGCCACCCGGGTCACCGGCCGCGCGGTGGAGCGGGCGGGGCTGGCCCGCTCCACCATCGAACGGCTGTCGGCATCGGTCGAGCGCATCGGTGCCGTCGCCCGGCTGATCGGCGACATCGCCAGCCAGACCAACCTGCTGGCGCTGAACGCAACCATCGAGGCGGCGAGGGCCGGCGATGCCGGGCGGGGCTTCGCCGTGGTGGCGAACGAGGTGAAGAACCTCGCCAGCCAGACCGCGCGGTCCACCGAGGAGATCGGCTCGCTGATCGCGGAGGTGGAGTCGGTGACCGCATCGGCCGTCGGCGTCGTCGGCGAGGTGGCGGAAACCATCGACGAGGTGGCCGGGATTTCCTCCTCCATCGCCGCCGCGGTGGAGGAGCAGGCGGCGGCGACCCAGGAGATCGCCCGCTCGGTCAGCCAGACCAGCGATGCGGCGAAGGAGGTGTCGCTGCGCATCGGCCGCGTTTCCGCCGAGGCCAACTCAACCCAGAACCGCGCCGGCGAGGTGCGGACGGTGGCGGACGACGTCGCCGGCGGCATCGACGCCCTGCGCAACGTGCTGATCCGCGTGGTACGAACCGCCACCAGCGACGTCGACCGCCGCCAGCGCCCGCGTTTCGCCGTGTCGATGGGCTGCGGTCTGGAGGTCGCCGGCGCCGGCCCGGTGCGTGCCGTCGTCGCCAACCTGTCGGCGGGCGGCGCCATGCTGACCGGCGCTCCTGACCAGTTTACCGGCGGGCATGCCACCGGCGGGATGGTGACCCTGCGCATCGACGGGGTGTCCCGGCCGCTCACCGCGCGGGTCAAGTCCAGCGAGCGCGGCCGGTTGCACGTGAAGTTCGATCTGCCCGACGCCGACCGGGAGGCGTTCGAGCGTGAGGTGGAGCGCCTGACCCACGGCCTGACGCCGATGGCTGCCGTTGCGTGACCTGCGGCTTCGCGGAGGCCGGCCTACAGCCCGCCCCTAAAGCCCGCCCCTAAAGCCCGATGAAGGGCTGCATCAGCCGGCCCATCAGGCCGGTGAAGCGCAGCGGCGCGTCGGTCGCGATCAGGCAGATGCAGTCGCGGTGGCTGTCGGCGATGGGCTGGTGGTTGGTGTCGCCATCGACCTCCGCCAGATCGCCGGGGCCGTAGCGGCCCAGCTCGTCGGCAAAATGGCCGCTCAGCACCACGGTCAGCTCCAGCCCGCCATGGCCGTGGTGGGGCAGGGCGGTGCCGGGCGCGATGCGCAGAAGCTGCGCGGCGCCGCCGGACGCCGTGCGCGGCAGCAGTTCCACCCGCCGCACGCCGGGGGCCAGACGCTGCCAGGACAGGCCGTCCAGGGACGGGACATAGGCCCGCAGCGGACGTGGCAAACCCGTCGCCGGTTGCGGCGCGGAGGCGGCTTTCGGCTTGCTCCACTGCGGCTTGAGGCGCAGAGCCTTGCAGGGATTGGCCGGGGCCTCCTCCCGGTCCAGCCGGTCCAGGGTGGCGGCCAGCGACAGGCTTTCCAGCGGGGCCGGCGGCAAATCCTCCAGCAGGGCGCCGCCCAGCGCCTCCACCTCCGCCAGGGTGGCGCGGCAGTCGGGGCAATGGGCGAGATGGACCGCCACGGCCAGCGACAGCCCCTCTCCCAGGCTGCCGGCACCGTAGGCCACCAGCAACGCATCGCTGGGATGGTGGTTCGGCAGGAGGGCCAGGGCGGCATCGGGGTGATTGGCGGTCATCGGTCGTCGTCTCCCAACGCCTTGCGGATCTTGGCCATGGCCAGACGCAGGCGCGATTTCACTGTGCCCAACGGCACGTCCAGCCGTTCGGCGATGGCCGGATGGGCAAGGTCGGCGAAGAAGGACAGCCGAACCACTTCCGCCTGTTCCGGCGTCAGCGCCGCCAGCGCACCGCGCAGGCGGCGGGCACGGCGGTCGCCGTCCAGCAGCTCGTCGGCGGGCGGGCGGTCGTCCTCATGCTCCAGCAGCTCGTCGTCGGACACCTCCGGATGCCGTTCACGGCGCAGCGCGTCGATGCGCAGGTTGCGCGCGATGGTGAAGACCCAGGTGGCGGCCTCCGCCTTCGCCGGATTGTAGAGCCGGGCCTTGCGCCACACCGACAGCATGGTGTCCTGCGCCAAATCCTCCGCCCGCTGCGCCGGCATGCCCAGCTTCAGCATGTACGCCTTCACCCGCGGGGCGAAATGGGCGAACAGCCGGGCGAAGGCCTGACGGTCCCCCGCCGCCACCGCGACCAGATCGGCGGACAGCCGGGCTGCCGCCGGATCGTCGCAGCCGCGCGCCGCCAGCCCGGCTTTTGCCCGGTCCGGCTTGGCCCGGTCCGCTCCGGCGGTGTGCGTCAGAAGAGTGGCGAGGGGGGCGATCATGCTGGAGTTACGCCGACGCCTGCGCTTCGGATCACTGCCGCCCCTTGTCTTTTTGTTCATCCGGCCGGGTGGCGGGAAAGCGCGGGCGTGGCGATGATCCAACCGCGATCCGCCTCCGTATCCCGATCACACGCCGAGCCTACCCAATTCGGATAGAGTGCGGCCCCGGACATCGTCGAGACCCCCCCGATTAGCGCCAAGACCCCCCAAGAGGGCCACCCCATGCCACATTCACCGCCCGAGACCAGCCCGCCGGCCCCGCTCGACATCGCCGTCATCGGCGCCGGCATCGCCGGACTGTCGGCGGCGTGGCTGCTGTCGAAGTCGCACCGCGTCACCCTCTACGAGAAGGAGGACCGGCCGGGCGGCCACGCCAACACGGTGGAGGCGGACGGCGCAGGTCCGGTCGACACCGGCTTCATCGTCTACAACGAGCCCTGCTATCCCAATCTGGTGGCACTGTTCGACCATCTGGGCGTGGCGACGCGGGCGACGGACATGAGCTTTTCCGCCTCGCTGGACGGCGGGCGGGTGGAATATGCCGGCAGTTCGCTCGCCACCCTGTTCGCGCAGAAGCGCAACCTGCTGCGGCCGCGCTTCTGGCGGATGCTGGCCGACCTGCTGCGCTTCTACCGCGAGGCGCCCGGGCTGCTCGCCGAGTTGCAGCAGGGGTCGGCGGCGGAGACGCTGACGCTGGGCGACGTGCTGGACCGCGGCGGCTATTCCGACGCCTTCGTCCGCGACCATCTGCTCCCCATGGCCGCCGCGATCTGGTCGACCCCGGCCGTCGCGATGCGCGACCATCCCGCCGCCGCCTTCATCCGCTTCTGCGACAACCACGGCCTGCTGAAGATCAAGGGCCGGCCCGTCTGGCGCACGGTGGAGGGCGGCAGCCGCAGCTATGTGGAACGCATCCTGGCCGATATGCCCGGCGCCCTGCGTCTGAACCGTGCGGTGGAGGGCATCGTCCGCGAGGGGGGCCGTGTCCTGGTGCGCGACCGCCGCGGAGCGGTGCGCGCCCACGACCATGCGGTGATCGCCACCCATGCCGATCAGGCGCTGGCGCTGCTGGAGGATGCCGGCGAGGAGGAACGCCGGCTGCTGGGCGCCTTCGGTTATGAACGCAACCTTGCCATCCTGCACAGCGACGCCTCCCTGATGCCGAAGCGCCGGGCGGTGTGGTCGAGCTGGAATTATCTGGCCGAGCAGGGCGACAATGGGCGCGACGCCGTGTGCGTCAGCTACTGGATGAACCGCCTGCAAGGCTTCCTGCCCAGGGAGCGCGACCTGTTCGTCACGCTGAACCCGCTGCGGCCGCCGCGCGAGGGCAGCATCCTGCGCAGCGTCCTTTACGACCATCCCATCTTCGGGATGGCGGCGCTGGCGGCGCAGAAACAGCTGTGGAGCCTGCAAGGGCAGCGGCGGACTTGGTTCGCCGGCTCCTATTTCGGCGCCGGCTTCCACGAGGACGGCGCGCAGGCCGGGCTTGCGGTGGCGGAGGCTCTGGGCGGCCTGCCCCGGCCCTGGACGGTGCCGAACCAGTCCGGCCGCATCCATGTGGGACCGGTGCCGGGCTCCCGTGCCGCCGCGCTGGAGGCGGTGTGATGGAGGTGCGGCCCTTCGCCTCCGGCCTCTATGTCGGGAACGTCATGCACCACCGGGTGAAGCCGGTGCGGCACCGGCTGTCCTACCGGGTGTTCAGCCTGCTGGCCGATCTGGACGAGCTTCCCCGGCTTGACCGCGAACTGCGGCTGTTCGCCCACAATCGTTTCGGACTGCTCAGCTTTAATGATGACGATTTCGGCCCGTTGGGTGGTGAATTCCCTCTCCCCCCCGGGGAGAGGGTTAGGGTGAGGGGGGCGCACAACGAGGATTCTCGGGATAGCCACGCAATGCATCCCCCTCACCCCGACCCTCTCCCCGGGGGGGAGAGGGAGATTAAGGGCTTGAAGCAGTGGGCCGAGGGCCAGCTGGACGCCGCCGGGATCGAGGGGGGAGGGCCGGTCCGGCTGCTCTGCTTCCCGCGGGTGCTGGGCTTCGTCTTCAACCCGCTCTGCGTCTGGTTCTGCCACCGCCGCGACGGGACGCTCGCCGCCATCATCCACGAGGTGTCCAACACCTTCGGGCAGCGCCACGCCTATCTGATCCCGGCGGCGGCCGGACCGGACGGGCTGGTGCGCCAGCGCTGCGACAAGGGCTTCTACGTCTCGCCCTTCATGGATATGGAGACCGCCTATCACTTCCGCATCCGTCCGCCCGGCGGGCTGGCCGGGGAGCCGATGGCGGTGTCGATCCGCCAGACCGATGCCGAGGGGCCGGTGCTGCACGCCGCGCTGACCGCCCGGCGGGTGGAGCTGACCGACGGCGCCATCCTTCGCGTCTGGGCCCGCCATCCGCTGATGACCGCCAAGGTGGTGGCCGGCATCCATTGGGAGGCGCTGCATCTGTGGCGCAAGGGGCTGGCGATCCGCCCGCGCCCGCCGGCTCCCGCCCATCCCGTCACCGTCGTAAAAAGCGCCATCCTACCCGTTTCCGAGAAGGCTTTCCGTCCATGACCGACGCTGTTACCGACATCGCTGCGGGAAGGATTCGGCGGCAGCCCCGATGGCTGCGGCTGCTGACCGGAGGGGATTTGTGGACCTCCGCCCTCGCGAGGATGGCCGGCCGCATCCGCCGAGGCGAGCTGACCCTGCGCCTGCCCGACGGGCGGACGATGGGCGTCGGCGATCCAGCCCAGGGGCCGCGGGCCGACCTGACCCTGCTGGACGGGGCGGCGGCACGGCGTCTGTTGCTGGGCGGCGGCATCGGCATGGCGGAGGCCTATGGCGACGGGCTGTGGCGCAGCAGCGACCTGCCGGCGCTGATCGAACTGGCGATCCGCAACGAGGGGGAACTCGGCCGCGGCTCAAAAAGGAATGTGCTGAAGGGCACCCTGGCGGCGGCGCTGGCCAACCGGCTCTTCCACCGCAGCCATGCCAATTCCCGCCGCGGCAGCCGCCGCAACATCGCCTTCCATTACGATTTGGGCAACGACTTCTACCGCCTGTGGCTCGACCCCGGCATGACCTATTCCTCCGCCCTCTACGGGCGTGAGGGCCAGAGCCTGGAGGAAGCACAGGACGCCAAGATCGCCCGCGTCGCCGAGTTGCTGCAGCTGCGTCCCGGCGACCGGGTGCTGGAGATCGGCTGCGGCTGGGGTGGCATGGCGGAGCATCTGGCTGGCCGCTTCGGCGCCTCGGTCACCGGCCTGACCCTGTCGGCGGAGCAACTCGCCTTCGCCCGCGGCCGCGTCGATGGCGCCGGACTGGCAGATCGGGTCGATCTGCGGCTGATGGACTACCGGGATGCCGGCGGCAGCTTCGACCGCATCGTCTCCATCGAGATGATCGAGGCGGTGGGGGAGGAGCATTGGCCGCGCTATTTCGCCGCCCTGCGCGACCGGCTGCTCCCCGGCGGAGCGGCGGTGGTGCAGGCGATCACCATCGACGACGCGCGTTTCCCGTCCTACCGCCGCAACTGCGATTTCATCCAGCGCCACATCTTCCCCGGCGGGCTGCTGCCCTGCCCGTCGGCCCTGCGCGCCGAGGCGGAGCGGGCCGGGCTGGTGGTGGAGAATGTCGAGACCTTCGGGGACTCCTATGCCCGGACCTGCGCGGAGTGGCGGCGGCGCTTCCTGGAGGCCGGGCCGCAGGTGGCGGCGCTGGGCTTCGACGAGCGGTTCCGCCGGCTGTGGGATTACTACCTCGCCTATTGCGAGGCCGGGTTCCGCGCCGGGACCATCGATGTCGGGCTCTGGCGTTTCCGCAAGCCGTGAGCGGGGGACCCTTGCGATGAAGATCGAGGATTTCGCCGCCAACACGCCCGAACTGCGGATCGAGCGGTATTTCGCCGGGCGCACCCATGCCTGGGGGGTGTTCGAGGACCGCTTCGGCACGCTGCGCCGCAGCTTCACCGTGACCATCGACGGGCAGTGGGACGGGCGGGAGCTGGTGCTGGACGAACGCTTCCTCTATGCCGATGGCGAGACCGAGCGCCGGGTCTGGCGCATCGCCAGGGCGGCGGAGGGCCGGTATGAGGGGCGGGCCGACGACGTGATCGGCAAGGCCGTCGGCCGGTCTGCCGGCAACGCGCTGAACTGGACCTACGAGATGGCGCTGAAGGTGGGCGGCGACCGCTGGCGCGTGCGCTTCGACGACTGGATGTGGCTGCAGCCGGGCGATGCGCTGATCAACCGCGCCAACGTCTATCGCTGGGGCCTGTGGATCGGCACGGTCAGCCTGTTCTTCCTGCCCGAAGGCCGGCTGGCGCGGCCCGACGCCGTCAGTCCGGCGGATATGCGCCCAGCCGCTGCCGAATGAGGCGTAGCGGCGCGCCCAGCAGCGGCAGGCGCAGATAGACGTGCTCGCCGGAATCCCAATGGTCGATGTGTTCGGCCACCCGCCCGTCGGCGGCCTGCCGCACCTCGCTGGTGCCGATCACGTCCATGCGTCCGATGCCGGTCACCGTCGCCTCGAACCGCCAGCGCAGGATCGCCAGATCGGGGGCGAACAGCCGGTGGGTGACGGTGAAGCGCAGGTCGCGGCAGCCGTTCAGCGTGTGGACCAGCACCGCGCGCACCGCATCGCGCCCGCGGGCGTCGTTGAAGGGATCGCGGAACCGCACCTCCGGCATCGTCAATTCCGGCAGCCGGTCGAGCGTGTCGAGGCTCAGATGCTCGAAGAAGTCGGCCCAGGCGTCCAGCCCCTGGCTTCTGGCGTCGTCCGTCATGCTCCCGTCGCCTTGCGCACCAGGGGGAAGTAAAGCCGATAGGGCAGGCAGCGCGCCAGCTTCAGCTTGCGGGTGAAGCGCCGGGGAAAGGCGATCTCGAACCGGTTGCCGTCCAACCCGTCAGCCAGTTCCCGTGCCGCATCCTCCACCGGCATCAGGTCCGGCATGCGGAAGCGGTTGCAGGCGGTCAGCGGCGTGTCGATGAAGCCGGGGCAGACCAGCTGAAGCTTGATCCCGGCGCGGTCGCAGTCGGGCTTCAGCGATTCGCACAGGTTGATCAGCGCCGCCTTGGTCGGGCCGTAGGCCGCCGCCGTCGGCAGGCCGCGGTATCCGGCGACCGAGGCCACCACCGCCAGCTGCCCGCGCCCGCGCGCCCGCATCCGCGGCAGCAGCGCCTCCAGCCCATGGACGACGCCCATATAGTTGACCTCCATCAGCCGGCGGGCGGTGTCGGCGGAGAAATCCTCCAGCGACATCGGGCTGTGGGTGCCGGCGTTCAGCACCGCCCGGTCGATGGGCCCCAGCCGGCTTTCGATGGCGGCGACCGTGGCCGCGGTCGCCTTGCGGTCGGTCACGTCGAGCGGGAACATGTGCATCCGGTCGGGCAGCATCTGAACGGCGGCGGTCAGATCCTCGACGGTGCGGGCGGAAAGCGCCACCCGCGCCCCGGCATTGGCGAGGTGGATCGCCAGCGCCCGGCCGATGCCGCTGCCGGCCCCGGTGATCCAGGTGACGCCCTGCGAACCGCCGTCCGAGCCCTTGCCCATGTCACCACCCGCGCCATCCATGGCGTGTGCTCCGCGCAGTTTCGCCGTCGCGGTACGCAGCCAAGGCTCCGCCGGATCACCGGAGCCGGCGGGCCAGTTGGTCGCCGCGTTCCGACAGGTCGCGCATCAGGGTGCGGGCCTCGTCCTCTCCGGTCCAATGGGCGACCGACGCCACGCCGTCGGGGGTGTCCACGGCACCGTCGCGGCCGCCGCCGGAATCGTCCGGCATGCCGAACACCTGTCCCGCCCGCGCCTCCACCACCGCGAAGCGGCCGTCGCTGGCCACCAGACGGAAGCTGCCTTTCTCCTCCACCACCGAAAGCTGGGTCATCGGCCGTCTCCCTGACGCTGTTCCATTGTTCCATGGGCGGTTCAACCGGCGGGAGTGCCGGAAGGTTGCGGTGCGTCGAGATTCTTCGCGACAAAGGACCGGAACGATGGTAGTGAGACTTATTCGCACTTGGTTGCAGGCGCGCTTATTGCCCCGGGATGGTTCGTCAGGCCAATAAAACTGCGGCCGGACGGTGTCGAATTCCCACAAAAAACGACTGAATCCCCGCTGGGCGTGGTCGATTTTCAGTGCGAGTGCGACTCATTCGCATTATAACCGCGGTGGGGTATCCGCTTCGGGGCATTGCTCCGGAGCGCCATCGGGTTTTTTGCAGTGCGCGTGCGGAGCACGCGCCGAGGGGGAGTTGGACCGCCATGCCGACATCGTTTCGCCACCGTCCTGTCCTGGCCGCCGTCCTTGCCGGCGCCGGGGCGCTGATGGCCGGCGCCGTCCAGGCGCAGGAGGCTGCCGCGCCCGTCGCCGCGCCGTCGGCCGGGCCGGGGGTGGCACAGGGCATGGCTCAGGGAGCGGCGCAGGGCGTGCCGGACGCTGCGGCGGCGCTGGCGTCGCTGCCGCACGACCTGTCGCCCTGGGGCATGTTCGTGACGGCCAGCCCGGTGGTGCAGGCGGTGATGGTCGGTCTGGCCCTCGCCTCGGTCGTCACCTGGACCATCGCCATCGCCAAGACGGCGGAAGTCACCTCGGCCAAGCGTAAGGCGCGGACGGCGCTGGCGATGCTGGAAGAGGCGCGGTCGCTGTCGCAGGCGGCGGAGCGGGTTGGCTTCAGCCAGGGCACGGCCGGCGCGCTGGTCCGCGCGGTGCTGGCGGAAACCCACATGTCGGCCGATGCGCCGTCGCGCGACGGGCTGATGGACCGCGCCGCCTCGCGGTTGGAGCGGATCGAGGCGGCGGCCGGCCGGCGCATGGCGCGCGGCACCGGCATCCTCGCCACCATCGGCTCGACCGGTCCCTTCATTGGCCTGTTCGGCACGGTGTGGGGCATCATGACCAGCTTCATCGGCATCTCGAAGGCGCAGACCACCAACCTCGCCGTCGTCGCGCCGGGCATCGCCGAGGCGCTGCTGGCGACCGCCATCGGCCTCGTCGCCGCCATCCCGGCGGTGGTGGTCTACAACGCCTGCAGCCGCGCCATCGGCGGGCACAAGGCGCAGCTGACCGACGCGTCGGCCGCCGTGCTGCGCCTGCTGAGCCGTGACATCGACCGCCATGCCCTGCCGCGCCCCCACGCCGTTCAGGGCCATGCCGTGCCGGGCCATGGTGTTCAGGGCCATGGCAATTCCCGTGCGGCGGAGTAAGGGCGATGGGTGCGCGCCTCGGCTCCGGCAACGAAGACGATCTGACCGAAACCCATGAGATCAACGTCACGCCCTTCATCGACGTCGTCCTCGTCCTGCTGATCATCTTCATGGTCGCGGCGCCGCTGGCGACGGTGGATGTGCCGGTCGATCTGCCGGCCTCCACCGCGACGCCGACGCCGCGGCCGGACAAGCCGCTGTTCCTGACCATCCAGGCCGACAAGACGCTGTCGCTGGGCGAAACCGCGACGACGAAAGAGGCGCTGGGTGCGGCGCTGGACGCCGCCACCAACGGCGACAAGACGCAGCGCGTCTTCCTGCGTGCCGACAAGACCGTCGATTACGGCGCCCTGACCGAGGTGATGAACAGCCTGCGCGGCGCCGGCTATCTGAAGATCGGCCTCGTCGGGCTGGAATCGGCGCCCGCCCCATGAGTGCCGCCTTCGACCAAGGTTCCGCCGACTGGTCCGCTGGCGATGAGGACCGGCCGGGGCGGGGAGCCTTCCGCTGGGGCGGCAGCCTGATGGTGGCACTGGGCGTCCATGCCGCGGCCGGTGTCGCGATGGTCGCCTGGCATGTGCCGATCATGCCGTCCGACGCCGAACCGCCGGCCGTTCTGCTGGAGCTTGCCCCGCTGCCGGTGGCTCCGCCGGAACCGACGCCGGCCATCGACATCCCCTTGCCGGAACCGATGCCGGAGCCGGTGATCGAACCGCCGCCGCCGGAACCCGAGCCGGAGCCGGTCGTCGAGGAACCGCCCCCGCCCCCCGAGCCGCCCCCCGTGGTCGAGCCGGAGGTCGTGCTGCCCAAGCCGCCGCCCGAACCGCCGAAGCCCAAGCCCGAGGTGAAGAAGGAAGCGCCCAAACCGAAGCCGGAGAAGCCGAAGCCGCCCCGTCCGGTCGCCCAGCCGGCGCAGCCCGCCCCGGTGGCGGCACCGCCTGCACCGACCCAGGCGCCCGCCCCGGCGGCACCGGCGCCGTCGGCCGCACCCAGCCGGGCGGTGCCGAGCTGGCAGGGCCGGTTGCTGAGCCATCTGGAACGGCACAAGCGCTACCCGCGCGCCGCCCAGGCCCGCCGGCAGGAAGGCGTCGCCCAGGTCCGCTTCACCATCGACCGCGAGGGCAACGTCCTGTCGGTCCAGCTCGACCGCAGTTCCGGCGTCAGTTCGCTGGACGAGGAGACGGTGGAGATGGTCCGCCGCGCCTCCCCCCTGCCGGCCCCGCCGGAGGAAATGGCGAAGGACCGCATCGAGCTGGTGGTTCCGGTCCAGTTCTTCATCCGCTGACCCGCAGCCCGTCCAACCGCTTATCCCGTCAGAGCCCCTCCCATGGCCAACGCCAGCAAGCCGCGCAGCCAGCGCCTGTGGTATCGCACGCTTCAGAACATCCACCTGTGGGTCGGCCTGATCCTCTGCCTGCCGCTGGTCGTCCTCGGCATCACCGGGTCCATCCTGGTGGTGGACGAGGAACTGCGCAGCCTGACCGGCGACGCGCCGGCCCGGGAATTGTCCGGGACGCCGGCCGACGGTCCGATGCAGCCGGTGTCCGCCATCCTGGCCGCCGCCCGCGCCGCCGCGCCGGCCGGGACGCAGCCGGGCTTCCTGGTCCTGCCCGAGGAGCCGGGCCGCCCGGCCACGGTGCGCCTCGTCGCCGCTCGCAACGGTGACAGGGGCGGTGACAGGGGTGCCGAACGGGGCGGGGAGCGGCCGCAGGGTGCTCCCCAGGGCGCTCCTCAAGGTGCTCCGGCGCCGCAGGGGGGGCCGGTCGGCATGCTCAGCATCGATCCGGTGTCGCTGGCGGTGAGCGGCGGCGCCAACCCGGCGCAGGCGTCCGGCGGCTTCCTGCGCACGGTCCATATGCTGCACGGCAACCTGCTGATCCGCGACCGCAGCGGCCGCGAACTGGTCGGCTGGCTGGGCGTGGCGATGCTGGTGCTGGGCGTCAGCGGCCTCGTTCTGTGGTGGCCGCGGCCGGGCCGCTGGAAGGCCGCCTTCACCGTCAAGGCCGGCGCCCGCGGCATGCGCCTGCACCGCGACCTGCATGGCGCGGTCGGCATCTGGTCGCTGCTGGTCTTTCTGATCGTCAGCTTCTCCGGCGTCTATCTCGCCTTTCCGCAGACGCTGGGGGCCGGCGTGTCGTCGGTTCTGCCGGCCCGCGACCTGCGCACCGCGGTGACGGTTCAGCCGGTGAAGGGCGCCACCCCCATCGATGTCGACCGCGCGGTCGCCCTGGCGCGCGAGGCGATGCCGGGAGCGGCGCTGCGCTCCGTCTCGCCGCCGGCGCGGCCGGATCAGGCGTACCGGATCGGCCTCGCCCCGGCCGGTCAAGCGCATGGCGCGCCCATCGCCACGGTGTTCGTCGATCCCTGGACCGCGCAGGTGGCCGAGGTCCGTGACCCGGCAGCCTATAGTGCCGGCGAGACGGTCATCGCGTGGCAGCGCCCGCTGCATGCCGGCGAGGGGCTGGGGCCGCTGTGGAAATGGGCGGTCTTCCTGTCCGGCATCCTGCCGCCGCTGTTCGCCGTCACCGGCACGCTGATGTGGTGGCTGAAGCGCAAGGCCCGCCGGGCCAAGAACGCCGAGCGTGCGGCGGCGCTGGCGGCTGCGGAGTGAGAGTGGCGGGGGCGTCGTCGGCTGACGACGTCTCCTCAATCCCGCCCCTCAATCGCCCGCCCCTCAATCCAGCGTCGGTTCCATCCGCTTGCCCACCCGCCGCTGGGAGTCGACGGCGGCGCGCAGACGGTCGCGGGCGGCACCGCGGCTGCCGGCGGTGGCGGCCGGACGCAGGCCGTTCAGGGCCGCCAGGAAATTGGTGCCGGCGCGGCCCTTCGGTTCGGCACCGCGCCGGGCCGGGATTGCCGGGATCTCCTGTGTCACCACATCGCGGCTGGCGTCGGTGTCTACCGTCTCCGTCGCCTTCGCCTGGGTGCGGGCCTGCTGCGCCTCCACCCGGGCGCGGGCGACGATGCGGTCACGCAGCTCGGCATCGAGCGTGCGGAACACGCGTGACGCCTCGGTCAATTCGTTCTCCCGGCCGCTGTCCAGCGTCCGCTTCAGGGCGTTGGCGAGCAGGCGGCATTCCAGGACGCCGGGCACCCGCTCGCGCTCCACCGCGCGGGCGAGGACGCCGACGGCTTCGAGGGTTTCGCGGTCGAGGGTGCCCTGGGGCATGGTGCGGCCCGATCCAAAAGGGTTAGGGCCGACACTATCGGTCGGCAAGCGAGCTTATTCAACCCGCTTGTTAACCTTTTGTGCGATGCACCCGGATCAGCGCCCGGCGGTGGTTTCCGGCCGGTCCTGCTCCACCGCACCCCGGCGCTGGAGCCATTCGGCGATCATCCAGCAGAAGGCAGCCCAGGCGGCGCCGACGCTCCAGCCCGCCAGAACGTCGGTCGGCCAGTGGACGCCGAGATAGACGCGGCTCGACCCGATGATGAGGGTCAGCACCATCGCCCAGGTCAACAGATAGGCCTTGGTGCGCCGGCCCTCGACGAACTGCGTCAGCAGGGCGCCCAGCGTCAGGTAGACGACGGCCGACTGCATGGCATGGCCGCTGGGAAAGCTGGCGGAGATCACCTCGTCGCCATGCGGCACCAGATCGGGGCGGGCGCGGTCGAACAGCATCTTCAGCCCCGTGCTGAGCATCCCGCCGCCGCCGACCGACACCAGCACCAGCAGGGCCGCCGCCCGCTTGTGCAGCAGCAGCAGGAAGCCCAGCGTGGCGACGGTCAGGATGGCGAGGATGGTGGTGCTGCCGAGCGAGGTGATGTCGCGCGCCACCCGCGCCAGCCACCAGGGACCGCCGGGCTGGTCGGGGTTCAGCGGATCGCGGAGCGCCAGCAGGATGCGCTTGTCGAAGGCGCTGGTTTCGCCCTCCATCACCTCGCCGGCCAGTTCGACGAAGCCGAACAGCAGGCCGGCGATCACCGAGAGGCTGACGAGCATGCCAAGCCGGTGCCGGCTCAGATTCGCCCAGAACCCGTTTCTACCGCTGCCTGCGACCGCTTCGTTCCGGCTCACCCGCACCCTCCATCCCTGTTGCCGTTCAGGCGGGAGAGAGAAGCCGCACCGGTGAGCCGGCCGTCCAGGCCAGGATGTCCTCCAGGGCGTCGCGGTAGAACACCGCGTAATTCTCCCGCGTCACGTAGCCGAGATGGGGCGTCAGCACGGTGTTGGGAAGGTCAAGCCAAAGGCTGTCTTTCGGCAGAGGCTCGATGGGGAAGACGTCGATTCCGGCGCCGCCGATATGGCCGCGGCTCAGCGCATGAACGAGCGCCGCCTCATCCACCAGCCCGGCGCGCGAGGTGTTGACGAAGAGCGCGGTCGGCTTCATCGCGCCGATCTCGTCGGCCCCGACCACGCCGCGGGTGCGCTCACTCAGCACCAGATGGACGCTGACCACGTCGGACGTGGCGAACAGCGCGCGCTTCTCCACGCGGGTCACGCCGGCGTCCGCCGCGCGCTCGTCGGTCAGGTTGGGGCTCCAGGCCACCACCTCCATGCCGAAGGCCTGTCCGACCCTGGCGACCTTGCTGCCGAGCTTGCCCAGGCCCACCAGACCCAGCCGCTTGCCGCCGAGATCGCCGGTCAGGCCGGTCTGCCAGCGGCCCTCGCGCAGCGCCCGCTCTTCGGTCGGGATGCGCTTGGCCAGCGCCAGGATCAGGCCCCAGGTCAGTTCCGCCGTCGGTGCCCCGACCATGCGGGTGCCGCAGACGGGAATGCCGCGGGCGGCACAGGCCTTCAGGTCGATGGCGTTGTTGCGGGCGCCGGTGGTGATCAGCAGCCTGAGGTTCGGCAGCCGCCCGATCAGGGAGGCCGGGAACGGCGTGCGTTCCCGCATGATCACCAGCGCGTCGAAGGGCTCCAGCGCCGCGGCCACCGCGTCCTCGTCGCCAAGCGGTTTTTCGAACACCGTCAGGCTGCTTCCCGGAGGAAGCCGCGACCAGTCGGCAAGGTCGCAGGCGACCCCCTGGTAGTCGTCGAGGATGGCGATGCGCATGGAGCCCGTCCCCCTTTACTTGGTGAAGTAGGGCGCCAGATTGGCGCGGATGCGGTCCAGCACCGGGACGGCGGTCGCCGGCACCTCGAACGGGCGGCCGGTGATGGTCTCGCCGGCCTCGATGTAGACGCGCGCGGCCTCCAGAACCACGTCGGCGGGGATTTCCGGAACGTCCTGGGTGTAGGGATCGCAGCGGGCGACGACCCAGTTGCGGACGAAGTCCTTGTCGAAGCTCTCCGGCTTCCCGCCGGCCTCGAACCGCTCCTGATAGCTGCCGGCGAACCAGTAGCGCGAGCTGTCGGGCGTGTGGATCTCGTCGGCCAGCAGGATGTTGCCGTCCGCGTCGAAGCCGAACTCGTACTTGGTGTCGACCAGGATCAGGCCGCGGTCGGCCGCCATCTTCTGGCCGCGGGCGAACAGGGCCAGCGCCTTGTCCGACACCTCGTCCCACTGGGCGCGGGTCAGCAGGTTGCGGTCGACGATCTCGGTCGCGGTCAGCTCCTCGTCATGGCCGGCGTCGAAGGCCTTGGTGGTCGGCGTGATGATCGGGGTGCCCAGCTTCTGGTTCTGGCGCAGCCCGTCGGGGAAGATGTGGCCGTACATCTCGCGCCGGCCCTGCTTGTACATCGACCAGATCGAGGTGCCGGTGGTGCCGGCCATATAGTCGCGGACCACGACCTCGACCGGCATGATGGTCAGCCGCTTCGCCACCACCACGTTGGGGTCCGGATATTCCAGCACGTGGTTGGCGCAGATGTCCTTCGTCGCCTCGAACCAGAAGCGGGCGGTCTGGGTCAGCACCTGTCCCTTGAAGGGGATGGCGGTCAGGGCGCGGTCGAAGGCCGACAGCCGGTCGGTTGTGATCAGGATCCGCCGCCCATCCGGAAGGTCGTAGTTTTCACGCACCTTGCCGCGGTAATGATTGGGCAGCTCCGGGATGAAGGCGTCGCGAAGAACGTTGGTCAGATGCGGGGCGAGCAGGGCGGTGTCAACCATGGGATCCTGGTCCGGATGCAGGGGCGGATGCGAGAGGCGCGCATGATACCCGAAACCCCTGCCGGAGCCAGGACGCTAATTTAGGAGGGAGGATCGCTGTCCGATGCATGACGGGACCATCGAAATGCCGGAGGCCGGGGGCGCAACCGGGCTTGCCGAAGAGTATGTCCTGGCCCCCGGAGTCGTCCGCGTCTGGTTCGCCGATCTCACCGCGCTGTCCGGACAAAAGGCGGCGATGCGCGCCCTGCTGTCCGGTGACGAGGTGGAGCGCGCCGACCGGTTCCTGATGGAGCGGCTGACCGAGCGCTTCATCCTGCGCCGTGGGCTGCTGCGGCTGCTGCTGGGGCGCTGCACCGGCCGCGATCCGGCGGGGCTGGTCTTCGACTATGGGACGCACGGCAAGCCGTCGCTGCCCGGCGGCCCCGCCTTCAACCTCAGCGACAGCGAGGACAGCCTTGCCATCGCCGTGGCGGCGGAGGGACGGATCGGCGTCGACATCGAGCGGCTTCGTCCCATCGAAAGCGCCGACGGCATCGCCGACCGCTTCTTCCATGCCACCGAGCGCGCCGCGCTGCATGGGCTGGGGCCGGAGCGGCGGGACGAGGGCTTCCTGCTGGCCTGGACGCGGAAGGAGGCCTTCATCAAGGCGGCCGGCGTCGGGCTGTCGATGCCGCTCGACCGGTTCGCGGTGGAGGTGAGGCCCGATGCGCCGCCGGCCCTGCTGGAGATCGGCGAGGACCTGCGCGGCGATGTCGGCGTGCCGGCGGACTGGAGCCTGTTCGACCGCCGGGTGCTCCCCGGCACCATCGCCGCCATCGCGGCGCACGGCACCGGCTGGACGGTGGAGACTAGGGTGATGGATGCGGGGTTCGTGAAGTAGGGAGACCCTACCTCACTCCCCGCCGGCCAGCGTCCCGGTCAGGCGGTTGCGGATGGCGGAGACGGCGCATTCCAGCGGGCGGTCGTCGTCGGGCTTGGGCGCCTTGTCCATCACGTCGGGGCACATGTCCTGCGCCATCCACACCTGCGGCTTCGGCGGGACCGGGGCGTTGGGGTCGCAGGTCGCCGGGTCGGGATGGGTTTCCTCGGTGCTGCCGTGGGTCGGCTTGACCTCCAGGTTCGGCGAGACGCCGAAGCAGTCCACCAGCGCGCCCGACGGGCGGTAGTAGCGGGCGGTGGTCAGCCGGATGCCGGTGTCGGCGCTGAGCGAGGAAATCGTCTGCACCGACCCCTTGCCGTAGGAGCGGGAGCCGAACAGCAGCGCCCGGTGATGGTCCTGCAGGGCGCCGGCCACGATCTCGGACGCCGAGGCGGAGCCGCTGTTGATCAGCACCACCACCGGCAGCCCGGCCATCAGGTCGCCGGCGGTGCCGCGGTAGGTGCGGGATTCTTCCGGATCCCGGCCGCGGACGGACACGATGTCCACCGTCTCCAGGAAGCGGTCGGCCACCTGCACCGCCTGCTCCAGCAGGCCGCCGGGGTTGTTGCGCAGATCGATGACGGCGCCGGTCAGCCGGCCCTTCGATTGCCGGCGCATGTCCTCGATGGCCGCGTCCAGCGCCGAGGAGGTCGATTGGTTGAAGGTCGCGATGCGGACATAGGCGACGTTGCCTTCAAGCCGGTAGCGCACCGGTTGGATCTTCACGATGGCGCGGGTCAGCGAGACGCGGGTGTTGGCGTCGGTCGCCGGCGGGCGGCGGATCGACAGGGCGACCGAACTGCCGACCGGTCCGCGCATGCGGGCGACGGCGTCGTGCAGGTTCAGCCCCTTCACCGCCACGTCGTCGATGCGGGCGATCAGGTCGCCGCTGCGCAGGCCGGCGCGGGCGGCGGGCGAGCCGTCGATGGGGGAGACGACCTTGATCAGTCCGCTTTCCTCATCCATCGTCACTTCGATGCCCAGCCCGCCGAACTCGCCCTGCGTCTGTTCGCGCAGATAGCGGTAGCGCTCGGCGTCGAGGAAGCTGGAATAGGGATCGAGCCCTCCCAGCATGCTGTCCAGCGCCGCTTCGGTCAGCAGCCGGTCGCTGGCCTTCGGGTTCTCCGCCTTCTTCTTCTTCAGCCCGTCTTCCGCCTTGTCGATCAGCACCTGCGGATCGAAGGGCTTCACATGCTCCGTCAGGACACGGCGCATGGCGTCGGAAAAGAGGACGTAATTGCGGTCGGCGGTGGACAGCGACCCGTAGCCGCGGATTTTCGCGAAGTCCGTACGGTAGCGGTCGAGCGCCGCAACGGTGTCGGCACGGCTGGTGGGCGCCACGGCGCAGGCGGGCCCGATCGCCACCATCATCAGCAGCAGGGCAGCCAGCAGCTTCGCCATCCTTGGACCCTCTTGACTGGCCGATCCGGCCGGCGGTCTTGCACGCATCGTTCACTATACCAGGGTTTCGCCGGTTGCCCCGACCCTAGCACGTCGTCCGCCCATTCTCAAAGTCCACCCGATTTCGGCAAGAGGGCATGCCTGGGGCGGAACGGCCGAACCGCAAGATGGAGCGGAGTCCTGACATAGGACGCACAAACAGCGATGTCGCGCGCCCCGATGGGACGCGCGACCGACGTGAAGGGATGAACACTTTTGGAGGGTTGAGGCCGGCCCCGGCCCAAGCAGATGCGCTCAGTAGGCGCCGCTGCCCTTCACCACGACGCGCACGGTGCGCAGCATGATGCCGATGTCGGCCCAGAAGTTCCAGCCGACGACATAGGCGGTGTCGAGCTGGACGCGGCGCACGTAATCGACATCGCTGCGGCCGCTGACCTGCCACAGCCCGGTCAGGCCGGGGCGGCAGCGGGTGTAGAAGGGGAAGCAGGCGTGATAGTAGGACACCTCGTCGTCGATGATCGGACGCGGGCCGACCAGGCTCATGTCGCCGCGCAGCACGTTGACCAGCTGCGGCAGCTCGTCCAGGCTCGATTTGCGCAGGAAACGGCCGACAGGGGTGATGCGCGGGTCGTTGCGCAGCTTGCGCGTCGCCAGCCATTCGGCGCGCGCCTCGTCGTCGGTGGCGAGCAGCCGTTCCAGCACCTCGGCGGAATTGACCACCATGGAGCGGAACTTCAGGCAGGTGAAGGAACGCCCGTCGGCGCCGATGCGCCGGTGGCCGAACACCGCCGGGCCGCCGTCGCGCGCCACCATCCAGGCCAGCACCACCATCAACGGTCCGAAAACGGCGAGCAGCCCCAGCGCGCCGACGATGTCGAAGGCGCGTTTGACGCGGTGCCTGTGCAGAGGGGGGCAACCGGGAAGCCGGTCCATCGCCTGCATCGCCGACCGGGTCCCGGCCATCCGGCCGGGGTCCAGACGGGGAGCGCCCAAAAGAGCGATGTTGGACAACGCCATTGTATCTCTCGTCGCTGATCGTCTCTGGTCAGAGCATAGGACCATCCGAGAGAGGCAACGGCCAGCGCGCGAAAGGGGTCCCGCCAATGGGGCCGCTTCTTTGGAAACAGCGGGTTAGCCCGCCGGTACGTATCAGCAGATACGGGGAAGCTGTTCTCCGGTCAGCCAATCCACGATCCGGCGGCCACCGAAGCGGGTCTCCATCTGAACGAAGCGGTGGGGGTCTTCCACCACCCGTCCGATGCAGGAGGCATCCCGTCCCAGCGGGTGATCGCGCATGGCGGAGAGCAGGCGGTCGCACTCCTCCTCGGCGCAGATCGCGATCAGCTTACCCTCGTTGGCGGCGTAAAGCGGGTCGAGCCCCAACAATTCGCAAGCCGCCGTCACCTGCGCCCGCACCGGGATGTCGGATTCGCGCAGCCGCATGCCGACGCCGGACTGGTGGGCGATCTCGTTGAGCGTCGTCGCCAGCCCGCCGCGGGTGGGATCGCGCAGCACATGGATGTCCGGCACCGCCGCCACCATCGCCGCGACCAGCCCGTTCAGCGCGGCGCTGTCGGACAGGATCGCCGTTTCGAAGCCCAGATTGTCGCGGGTCGACATGATGGCGACGCCATGGTCGCCCATGGTGCCGCTGACCAGGATCACGTCGCCGGGCCGCGCCCGGTCGCCCGACGGGGCGACGCCGGGCGGCACCATGCCGATGCCGGTGGTGGTGATGAAGATACCGTCGCCCTTGCCGCGCTCCACCACCTTGGTGTCGCCCGACACGATGGCGACCCCGGCCTCGCGCGCCGCGGCGGCCATGCTGTCGACCACCCGCTTCAGGTCGGCGAGCGGGAAACCCTCTTCGATGATGAAGCCGGCGGTCAGGTGCAGCGGCACAGCACCCGCCATGGCGACGTCGTTCACCGTGCCGTGGACGGCCAGCGACCCGATGTCGCCGCCGGGGAAGAACAGCGGCGAGACGACGAAGCCGTCGGTCGTCATCACCATGCGCCCGCCCGGCACGTCGAAGGCGGCCTGATCGTTGCCCTGGTCGAGATACGGGTTGGCGAAGGCGGCGGCGAACAGCTCGCGCACCAGCTGCGCCATCGCCTTGCCGCCCGACCCGTGGGTCATGTCCACCGCCCCGCGGGCGATGTCGAGCTTGCGGGTGAAGAGGCGGCGGTCGGTCATGGCGGGGGTCCGGATGGTCGGCGGGTGTGTGGAAGGGGAGGGGACGTCAGGCCGCGGCTTCGGCGTTGGCGGCTTCGACTTGGGCGACTTCGGCCAGGAGAGCGAGCGTTCGCTCGGCTTCCTCCGCATCCAGGCGGGACAGGGCGTAGCCGACATGGACGATCACGTAATCGCCTACGGCGACGCCCTCCACCAGCTCTAGCGAGCAGGTGGAGGTGACGCCGCCCAGGCTGACGGTGGCGCGGTCGTCGGGCAGCAGGGCGGTGACCAGGGCGGGGACGGCAAGGCACATGGCGGCGGTCCTCCGGTCAGACGGCTGCGGCGGCAGTATGAGACGCGCGGGCCTCGGCCAGCCCGTCGGCGATCCAGTCGTACCATTCCTCCAGCCCCTGGCCGGTGGTGGCCGACAGCTGGATCACCGCCAGCGACGGGTTCAGGCGCTGGGCGTAGCCGATCATCCGCTCCACATCGAAGGTCAGATGGGGCAGCAGGTCGATCTTGTTGACGACCAGCAGGTCGGCGCGGACGAACATGTCCGGGTATTTCAGCGGCTTGTCCTCGCCCTCCGTCACCGACAGCACGACGACGCGGTGGGTCTCGCCCAGATCGAAGCCGGCGGGGCATACCAGATTGCCGACATTCTCGACGAACAGCACGCCGTCCCCGGCGAACTGGCCGTCGGCCGCCAGCTTGTCGGCGGCCTGCGCCACCATCGAGGCGTCGAGATGGCAGCCCTTGCCGGTGTTGACCTGCACCGCCGGGGTGCCGGTGGCGCGGATGCGGTCGGCGTCGAAGCTGGTCTGCTGGTCGCCCTCGATCACCGCGACGGGGAAGCGGCCCTTCAGGTCGGTCAGGCTGCGGGTCAGCAGGGTCGTCTTGCCCGAGCCGGGGCTGGACATCAGGTTCAGCACGAACACGCCGCGGTCGGCGAAGCGGCGGCGGTTGACGGCGGCCAGCCCGTCGTTCTTCGCCAGGATGTCGCGCTCGATGGTGACCAGCCGCGGCTGGTTCAGCGCGGCACCGCCGTCGATGGCGTCCGGCCGGTCGGGGCGGTGGTGGTCGTGGGTGGCGTGATGGTGGCCGTGGTCATGGCTGTGATCGTGGCCATGGTCATGCCCATGCCCGTGGTCATGATCATGCCCATGGTCGTTGTGGCTGTGGCGGAACACCGTGCCGTCGGGGGCGACATGCTCGTGGGTGTCGTCATGGTGATGGTTGGCATGGTGGTGCGCTTCGCCATGGCGGTGGCGGTATATTTTGCCGTCGGGGCCGACGTGCTCATGCCCGGCATCGGTGGCCTTGCCGTCGATCCGGGTCTCGCCTTCACCGCATCCGCAAACCGTGCACATCACGCGCTCTCCCACTCTTCCATCCGCAAGACGCCCGCCATCATCGACTTGCCCGCGGGCTTCGGCAAGCGCTCGTCATTCGTGTACGTCTATGCCGCAGGCGACGCACGGATCCAGCATCGCGACCAGCAGCCGCACCCGCTCCACCGCATCGTCGCGGTCGCGCACCGCCGCTCCGGCGAGGCCGCGCGCCAGCGGGCCGTCGGCGGCGAAATTCCAGTCGGTCGGCGCCACCATCCGGGCATCGGCCAGCCGGCCGTCCCCGTCCAGCCGCAGCCAGTGGGCCAGCCGCCCGCGCGCTGTCTCCGCCACGCCGCAGCCTTCGCCCGGAGCGGAGTTTGTGGGAGCGGCGGCAACCGGATCGGCCGGCCGAAGCGCGGCGATAGCCGCCTCCATCCGACGTGGCAGCTCCACCAGATCGGCGAGCCGCGCCGCGAACAGCCCAGCCAGCCCGTCGCCGAAGCGCTCCGTCACCGAGACGACCAGCGGGTGGTCCACCTGCCGCTCCAGCGGGCCGGTCAGGGCCGGGGCACCGTTGCGGCGGGGGGCGGTGGCGAAACCCGGATCGCCGGCCAGTGCCGCTGCAAACCAGCCGGGCGACCGTTCATCGAGCAGCGGCACACCGCAGGCCCCCCAGCCGGCCAAACTCCAGCCCGCCGGACCGGGCGACAGCAGCCGGGCGGCCAGCAACGCCGCGTCCGTGCCGCCGCGCGCCGCCCAGCCGGCCAGTTCATCGGCATCCCGCGGCGGCGGGCCGGCGAAGACCGTCGCCTCCAGCCAGCCGGCCATCCGGTCCAGCGCGTCGCGCAGAGCCGCCACGTCCGGCCGCAGGACGCCGCCGCCGGGGCGCAGCCCACCCTTGGCCGGATAGAGCGCCGGCAGGACGGCGGACACCGCGGTCCGAAGCTCGCGCAGGGCCGCCGGCCGCGGCGGAGCGCCCAGGCGCACCGGCCATTCGACCACCGCCTGCCAGCCATGGCTGTCCAGCGCCTCCGCATCGGTCAGCAGGCTGCGCGCCGCGTCATGGGCGCCCGCGTCGAGTCCCAATGCCGCCTCGCAGGCGCGGGCGACGGCCAGCCCCTGGGCGCTGCCGCACAGGCTGAACAGCAGGGGCGCCAGCCGCGCCGCCTCCTCCGCCCTGCGGCCGACCAGGGCGGCGACGGCGCGCGGGCGGCGGGTGGCGACCTCGGCCCGGCGGATGGCCATGCCCTCCGGACCGCCGTCCAGCCACAGCCGGACGGACACCGAACCCTCTCCGGGAAGCATGACGGTGGACATTAGGGTTTCCTGGAGTGGAGTTTCCCGATGGCATTAACGGATTGCATCCTGACGGATCGGGGGTGCAACTCATTGACCTGCGTCAAAATACGTAGATCCGGCGGGGGTGTAGCGCTGTCTCGGCCATGGCCGGGCCGGCGCTTTCTGCTACACTTCGCCCCAACCGCGCCACACCGTCCGGTTTCCCCTGCGTCGGGCGGGAAAGCCGGGACGGCACAATCCGATGGGCGCGACACGACATCAGAGGATGCTGGTCCATGAAACGTTTCCCTCTCGCCTCGGCCGTCCTGCTGGCCGGGCTGGTGCTGCCCGCGGTCGCCGACGCCCACACCTTCGGCGCCCATGACGCCGGTTTCGCCCACGGCTTCCTGCATCCGATCGGCGGCTGGGACCATCTGCTGGCGATGGTGGCGGTCGGGCTGTGGGCGGCGCAGCGCGGCGGTGCCGCCCTGTGGGCGCTGCCGGCGGCCTTCGTCACCGCCATGATCGGCGGCGGTCTGCTGGGCATGACCGGCATCGGGCTGCCGGCGGTGGAGCTGGGGATCGCCGGGTCGGTGATCGCGCTGGGCGCCCTGATCGCCGCGCAGTCGCGCCTGTCGCTGCCGGTCTCGCTGGTCTTGGTTTCGGCCTTCGCCCTGTTCCACGGCCATGCCCATGGCGCCGAGATGCCGGAGGCGGCACAGCCGCTGCTTTACGGCCTGGGCTTCGCGCTCGCCACTGCGCTCCTGCATGGCGCCGGCGTCGGCGCCGCCCTGTCGCTGCGCGGCGTCGTCCGCGGAGGCAAGGGCGCGCTGGCCCTGCGCGGGCTGGGTGCCGCCATCGGCCTTAGCGGCGTGGCCCTGGTGGCCCTGGCCTGAGCGCCGCCACCGGTTCGCCCAGGATGGCTTGCCCATGAGGAAGGGCCGGGCGGGAAACCGTCCGGCCCTTCGGCGTTATGGTCTCCGCGACATTTTCTACCGTGGCCGGGTGGCGATGTTGCGCCACCGCGCGTTCACGCGCTATAAGGCGGATCTTCCCCGCCCGCCTCCTCTCCACCGACAATCGACGGACCGCCCGTGAACTCGCTGATTCCCGAACTGATCGCGCTTGGCCAGGTGGTCTTCATCGACCTCGTGCTTGCCGGTGACAACGCCATCGTCGTCGGCATGGCCGCCGCCGGGGTGGCGCGGGAAAAGCGGGCCCGCGTGATCTTCTGGGGCATCGCCGCCGCGGTGGTGCTGCGCATCGGCTTCGCGCTGGCGGCGACGAAGGTGATGGACATCATCGGCCTGACGCTGGCCGGCGGTCTGCTGCTGCTGTGGGTGTGCTGGAAGCTGTTCCGCGAACTGCGCAGCCAGCGCGAGGAGGCCCAGGCCGCGGCGCTGGTTGGCGACGGGGATGGGGATGAGGCTGGCGATGGCGGGGCCGCGGTCCCGGCCGGCGGCGGCAAGTCGGTGCGCACCGCCGTTTGGGAGGTGATCGTCGCCGACGTGTCGATGTCGCTCGACAATGTGCTGGCGGTGGCGGGTGCGGCGCGCGAGCATCTTTGGGTGCTGGCCATCGGGCTTCTGCTGTCGGTGGCACTGATGGGGGCGGCGGCCAGCGTGATCGCGCGGCTGCTGAACCGCTTCCACTGGATCGCCTATCTGGGACTGCTGGTCATCGTCTATGTCGCCGTCCGCATGATCTGGCAGGGCAGCATCGAGGTGATGGCCTTCGCCCAGATTATCGGCTGACCTTATGGGTTGATGGCCAGGAGGGTAAGCGGGAGGGACCGGAACAATCGGCCTGTGGTGGTGTTGCAAGCCGGCAGCCCCCACAGGAGACGCCCGGCATGACCAATCAGAACGACGCCATTCCGTCCGCCGCTCCTCCCGACACGACAGCCACCCAAGGCCGCCGCCCGGAAGACATCGAGCACGAGATCCAGTCGATCCGCGCCCGCATGGATTCGGTGATCGACGAGATCGAGTTCCGCCTGTCGCCCGGCCAGATGTCCGGCGGGGTGGTGCAGGTGGTGCGCGACGTGATCCAGGGCGGCGGTGACGGACTGTCCGGCCGCATCGCCCGCGCCGTGCGCGCCAACCCGATCCCGGTGGCGCTGATGGGCGTCGGCGCGCTCTGGCTCGCCGTGGCGGTCGCCCGCACACCGGAGTGCACCACCGAATTCGACGATTACGCCCCCGACGGCCGGCAACTCGACCCGCGCGGCCGGCATCTGCTGACCGACCTGACCGGCGCCTGCCGTGATGGCGCCGAGGCCTTCCGCCGCGCCGACATGACAATTGCCGACCCGTCGCTGTCGGGCCGGTTGCAGGAGCTGGCCGACCAGCTCGACCGCAGCGCCGTGGCGCTCGACGCCGAACTGCGCCAGGGGGGCGGCTGGATCGAGACCGCCGGCGACGGTGCGCGCGTCTGGTCGCCGATGCATGGGCTGGCGCAGGCCAGCGCCCGCAGCGTGATGGCCGGGGCCGGCGGGCCGGGTGCCCGCGGCGACCTGCTTGCCCGGCTGGAAAGCGGGCTGGACGGCACGCTGGCGCTGTTCCGCGACGCCCTGCGCGATGCGCCGGACGACCATCTCCAGGTCGCCATCGGCGCCCAGTTCCATGCCCTGGAAACGGCGCGGCACCGGGTCGGCGCTCTCCGCGAAGCCGTGGCCTGAGGAGGGCGGGGGATGCTGGGGCTGAGCCGCCGACATTATTACGAGCACCGCAGCCGCTTGAACCGGCAACACGGTGGGCAGCATGGCGGCGGGCATGCTGCCAATACCGGCGACGGCAGGGGCCGGTCGGCGGACAGCCCGTCGGAAATTCCCAAGAAGGGCTGGAAGGACATTCTGCTGCGGGTGTGGGACGAGCAGAGCAAGGACAATGTGTCGATGCTGGCCGCCGGCGTCGCCTACTACGCCCTGCTCGCCATCTTCCCGGCCATCGCGGCGCTGGTGTCGATCTATGGCCTCGTCGCCGACCCGGCGACCATCGAGAGCCAGCTGAACCAGCTGGGCAGCCTTTTGCCACCCGAGGCGCTCAGCATCGTCAGCGACCAGGCGCGCAAGGTGGCGACCGCACCGTCGCAGGGGCTGGGCTTCGGCCTGATCTTCGGCCTGATGCTGACGCTGTGGAGCGCCTCGCGCGGGACCAACTCGATGGTGTCCGCGCTGAACATCGCCTATGGCGAGAAGGAGACGCGCGGTTTCCTCATGCTGGCGGCGCTGTCGATGGGGCTGACGGTGGCCGGGCTGCTGTTCGTCATCCTCGCCATGGCGATGATCATCGCCGTCCCCGCCGCCATCAACATCATCGGGCTACAGGACACACCCATCGGCTGGATCGCCAGTTTGGCGCGCTGGCCGATCCTGGCGGTGACCATCATGCTGGCGCTGGCCGTCTTCTACCGCTATGCCCCTGACCGGCGGGAGCCGAAATGGCGCTGGGTCAGCTGGGGTTCGGCGATGGCGACGGTCGTCTGGCTGCTGGGCTCGCTCGGTTTCTCCATCTATGTGTCGAACTTCGGCAGCTACAACGAGACCTACGGGTCGGTCGGCGCCGTCGTGGTCCTGCTGCTGTGGTTCAACCTGACCTCCTACGTCGTGCTGCTGGGGGCGGAGCTGAACGCGGAGATCGAGCACCAGACCGCCCGCGACACCACCGACCGCGACGGCCGTCCGGCCCGGCCGCTGGGCCAGCGCGAGGCCTATGTCGCCGACACGGTCGGGGAGCGTAAGGCCAGCTAGCCGCGAAGCCGCCGCTTGGCCCAAAAGCCTCTTGGCAAGGCGGTGGCCGCGCGCTATGGTCGCGTTCATGCAACAGATGCTCGCCATCGCGTCCTGCGGACGCTCCCGATATTTTGGCCGCTGGTTTCGTTCGGCGGCCTAGGAACGCGCATCTGTCGCTCACTCCCGAAGCCGCCCGGACCGACCCGCGGCGGCTTTCGTGTTTGTGACCCACGGCCCTCAATGGGCTGCACATCCTGAAAAATCCGAACACGGGCGACCCGGGCGGCTTCATCACAAGCCGAGAGAGGTTGTCATGTTCGATTTCGATGTCGTCACCGGTCCCACCCAGCCGCCCCACTGCCATCTCGCCGACGAAGCCGCCGGCCCGGCAGCTTCCGAGTCGGCCCTGCCGCCGGCCAACCCGATCAGTGCTGCGGACACCGCCCTGGCCGAGCCGCATACGGCGAAAGGAGAAAAGCCGCGATCCTGATGCGGATCGGGCCGCCGGCCATGGCGTGCAGGGGCCGCATCCCAGCTTTCGACCAAAAAAATCACGAATCCTACCTATGTTCGGCCGGCTGTTGTCGTATACTCCCTTTGGGCAGACGTGTCCGGGTGGCGGCTCAGCCGGCCGCACTCTTGTTGTCAGTTCCTCGCCGATGTCCGGGTTGGGACGGGCGTGATGGTCGGATCGGAAGAAGGATGACGAATCATGGCGGATGATGCTCTCTCAGGCGTCAACTCTATGGTCTCCAGCCTCAACGCGTCGATCAACAACGCGGTGGAGGCCATCAAGAAGTCGCAGAGCAATCAGGCTGTCGGCGACGTCAAGGAATATTCCAAGACGGTCAAGAAATCGGCGCTGACCACCACGAGCGGCGCCACCGACATCGGCGTGCTTGCGAAGAACACCACCCGCCTGAACGTCGCCAGCACCCTGGCGCCGAACGACAAGGTCGATTTCTATAAATTCAAGGTCACCTCGAAGGGCGAGATGACCATGGGGCAGGTCGGCGACGACGGCCTGCGCGTCCAGCTGATGAACAAGCTCGGCCGCGTGGTGGCCGACAGCGACCCGAAGGCCGGTGACGACTACAAGGCCTTCAAGCAGTTGCAGGCCGGCAATCTGACGGTTGACAAGGGCGACTACACCCTGCGCGTGAGCCGCGACAAGGGCCAGTCGGACAAGGACCCGAAGAATTACGCCATGCAGCTGGTCATGGGGAATTACAGCCAGGATTTCGACACGGTCGCCAAACAGCCGGCCAAGGGTGACACCGGCATGGCGCTCACCACCGGGCAGCAGGCGACGCTCGACGGTCTGAACCAGGCCATCGGCAGCATGAACTCCATCCCCAGCGGACAGACCGGCACCCAGAAACTGATGGGCAGCTTTAGCCTGTTCGTGTGAAGGCGGGCCGCCGGCTGTGCTATGACGGAACGGAGCCGATCCGTTCCGGAGCAAGATTTTGCCGTCCATCACGCGCCTGAGCCTCGCCGACCATCGCCGCGTTCCCTGGAAGAACGGCGGCGGCGTTACCACCGAGCTGGCGGTGGAACCCTCCGACGATGGCCGCCCCGATGGGCGTTTCGTCTGGCGAGTCAGCATTGCCGACGTGGTCGAGCCCGGTCCCTTTTCCGCCTTTCCCGGTTATGACCGCCTGATCGCCGTGGTGGAGGGCGACGGCATGCGCCTGTCGGTCGATGGCGCGCCGCCGGTCGAACGCCGCCGCCTCGACCCCGCCTTCGCCTTTCCCGGCGAGGCCGCGGTATGGTGCGAGCCGACCGCCGGGCCGATCCGCGACGTCAATCTGATGCTCGACCGCGCCTCGGCGACCGGCGTGTTGACCCTGCTGGCCGGCTCCGCCGCGCACCGGGCCAATGTGCACCAGGCTGCGGGCGACGTGCTGCTGGTCCACGCCCTTGCCGGCACGCTGACGGTGACCCCCGAGGATGGCGAGGCGCTGACGGTTCCCGCCGGCCACAGCCTGCTCCTGCGCGACGCGGCGGCGCTGGTGGAGGCGCCGGGCGAGGCGGAGGGCGTCTGTGCCGAGGTGTGGCGGCGTTAGGACTTCGCCGCCCGGATCAGTTCCGCGTACCAGTGTGCCGAGTCCTTGCGTGTGCGGGCCAGGGTCTGGAAATCGACGTGGACGATGCCGAAGCGCTGGCCGTAACCGCTGCCCCATTCGAAATTGTCCAGCAGCGACCAGACGAAATAGCCGCGCACGTCGGCACCCTGGGCCATCGCGTCGCGCATCGCCGCGTTGTAGATGGTCAGGTAATTGATGCGGTGGGGGTCGTGGACCCTGCCGTCCGGGCTGACGGCGTCGCTGCCGCCGCAACCGTTCTCCGTCACAACGATGGGCAGGCGGTAGCGGTGCTGGATGGTCAGCAGCTCGTCCCGGAAGGCATCGGGGAAGATCGCCCAGCCGACGCCGTGGGTCGGCGAATCGGCCGGCGCGTCGCCCCAGCCATAGCCCCAGCTCCGGGCCGGATCGGCCTTGGCGAAGATCGGGCCGTAATGGTTCAGCCCGAACCAGTCCACCGGCCGGGCGATGCGCGCCATGTCGCCGGGCTGGACATGGGGCTCGATGGCGGCGGCGGTCTGCGGCGGGTAATGGCCCAGGATCTGCGGGTCGCAGAACACCAGATTCCAATGCTCGTCCAGCAGGGCGGCGGCGGCGCGGTTCTCCGGCGTGTCGGTCTCCGGGATCACGACCTGACGGTTGTGGATGGCGCCGATGGAGGCGCCCGGCACCATGTCGCGCAGCACGTCCACCCCGGCGCCATGGGCGAGGTTGACATGGTGGATGGCGCGCAGATGCTGCGCCCGGTCGACGATTCCCGGTGCCGCCCAGGGGATCGCATAGCCGAACAGGGTGAAGACCGAGAATTCGTTGAAGGTGATCCAGCGCTTCACCCGGTCGCCGTAACGCTGGGCGCAGAGTGCCGCATAGTCGGCGTACCAGCCGGCGCAGTCGCGGGACGACCAGCCGCCCAGATCCTGCAAGGCCTGCGGCAAATCCCAATGGTAGAGGCACAGCCAGGGCTCGATGCCCGACTCCAGAAGCCGGTCGATCAGCCGGTCGTAGAAGTCCAGCCCCGCCTCGTTCACCGCCCCCTTGCCGCGCGGCATCACCCGCGGCCAGGAGATGGAGAAGCGGTAGGCGTCGACGCCCAGCCCCTTCATCAGGGCCACATCCTCCGGCATGCGGTGGTAGTGGTCGCAGGCGACATCGCCGGTGTCGCCGTTCACCACCCCGCCCTGGGTTCGGCAGCGCACGTCCCAGATGCTGGCGCCGCGCCCGTCCTCGGCAGCCGCCCCTTCGATCTGGTAGGCGGAGGTGGAAACGCCCCAGACGAAGCCCGGCGGGTATGGGGTGGACGGGAGGGGGGAGGTCCGGTCATTCATCGTCAGGCTGCGATCTGGTTGATGCTGCGGCAGCGGGCCTCGAAGGCGTCGGAGATGAATTCGGGGCGCTTGTAGTAGCCCTTGATCCAGCTCGCCAGCAGGCAGAGTTCCTCCAGCTTCACCAGCTCGTCCAGCGTCCCGTCAGGAAAGCGGATGGCGAAGCTCTCAGCGATATATTCCAGCACCTGCTCGACCTGGTCGATGGACAGCTGGATGTCGGTTTCCAGCGTCGCATTGCGGGTCAGCAGAGCCTCGTCGACCCCATACTCGTCGCGGATCAGCTTCACGATCCAACGGAACATGTGCATCCAATTGGATACACCCTCGATCGACTTGCTCATCGCGACGCTCGGCTTCGGTTGCGCGAAAGGGGTATGCGGCAGCGACTGTACGCACGGATCGTTAAAGAATAACGCAGCCCCCGTCGGGGTCTCCAGCCGGGCGCGGCAATAAACCGCGCGGCTTTTGCCACCTGTACGGGCAGCGGTGTCGTGGATCTGCCCAAGCACTGTGCATCGGCGGGCGGGGAAGCGGCCGGAAGCCGCCATCCGCCGGTGCGGCACGCCCCATGCAGAACGAAGCCGACCGATTGCAGAGCGAGGCTTCCGCCATGAAAAGCGCCGCCACCCCCGATGTCCATCCCGTCGACGAGGTTCTGGCGCCCTGGCGGCTGCTGGCGCTGGGGTTGCAGCATGTGCTGGTGATGTATGCCGGGGCCATCGCGGTGCCGCTGATCGTCGGCGGCGCCTTGAAGCTGCCGAAGGACCAGATCGCCATGCTGATCAACGCCGACCTGTTCGCCTGCGGCGTGGTCACGCTGATCCAGGCGGTGGGGGTCTGGCGATTCGGCATCCGGCTGCCGGTGATGATGGGCGTCACCTTCGCCGCCGTCGGCCCGATGGTGGCGATGGCGACCAACCCGTCGCTGGGGCTGCTGGGGATTTACGGCGCGGTGATCGGGTCGGGCATCTTCGCCATCCTGGCCGCCCCGCTGGTCGGCCGGCTGCTGCCGCTGTTCCCGCCGGTGGTGACCGGCAGCGTGATCGCCATCATCGGCGTCTCGCTGATGCGGGTGGGTGTGGGCTGGGCCGGCGGCGGTGTCGGCAACCCGCGATTCGGCGATCCGGCCTTCCTGGGCGTGGCCGCCTTCGTGCTGCTGACGATCCTGGCGCTGATGAAGCATGGCCGCGGCTTCGTCCGCAACGTCGCGGTGCTGCTGGGGCTGGTGGCCGGCATGGTGCTGGCGATGGTTCTGGGCATGGTCGATTTCAAAGGGCTGGGGGAGGCGCCTTGGGTCGCGCTGGTCCAGCCCTTCCAGTTCGGCATGCCGGTGTTCGATCCGGTCGCCATCCTGACCATGTCGCTGGTGATGATCGTGGTGATGATCGAGTCGACCGGCATGTTCCTGGCCGTCGGCGACATGGTCGGCCGCCCGGTGAGCCGGGAGGATCTGGTCCGCGGCCTGCGCACCGACGGGCTGGGCACGCTGATCGGTGGCGTCTTCAACACCTTCCCCTACACCTCCTTTTCGCAGAATGTCGGGCTGGTCGGGGTGACGGGCGTGCGCAGCCGCTGGGTCTGCGCTGCGGGCGGGCTGATCCTGCTGCTGCTCGGGCTGCTGCCGAAGCTGGCCCATGTGGTGGCGTCGGTGCCGGCCTTCGTGCTGGGCGGGGCGGGGCTGGTGATGTTCGGCATGGTGGCGGCGACCGGCGTGAAGATCCTGGCGCAGGTCGATTTCGCCGGCCGGCGCGAGAACCTGATCGTCGTGGCGGTCAGCATCGGCGTCGGGCTGATCCCGCTGGTGTCGGACAAGTTCTTCTCGCAGATGCCGGCCTTCCTGTCGCCGCTTCTGCACAGCGGCATCCTGCTCGGCACCCTGACCGCGGTGGCGCTGAACTGGTACTTCAACGGGTTGGAGAGCGCCGACCGCGCCCGCCACGACGTCGCGGCCGCAGCGCAGGGGGCGGAGGCTTAGGCCTTCCGCCGCAGCAGATCCTTGCTGGCGAGCAGCGACCCGCCGGCGATCAGGGCGCAGGACACCCAGATGATGCCCGAGTTGGGGGCGAGGCCGAACAGGACCAGCAGCAGGGTGGACAGCAGGGGCGCCAGATAGGACAGCGCCCCCAGCGCCCGGATGTCGCCGTGGCGCACGCCGTAATCCCAGACGAAGAAGGCCGCGCCCACCGGTCCCAGCCCGAGCAGAAGCATCGCTCCCCAGCCGGCGGCGCTGTCCGGCCACACCGTGCGCTCCAGCGCCAGATGGCAGAGCAGCGACAGCAGCGCGGTGACGAGGCAGAAGGCGCTGACCGCGTCGGTCGGCGCCTCGCCGATCTGGCCCAGCCGGCGGCGCAGCACCGAATAGCCAGCCCAGGTGACGGCGCTGCCGAGTGCCGCGGCATAGCCCGGCAGATGCGCCGGGTCGATGGAAAATCCACCCGTGCCGCCGCGCGCGATCAGCAGGGCGGTGCCCGCCAGCCCGGCGACGGCGCCGCCGAGATGCCATGCCTGCAGCCGCTCGCCCGGCAGCAGGGCGGAGAACAGCACGATCAGCAGCGGCCACAGATAGTTGATCAGGTTGGCCTCCACCGGCGGGGCGGCCTGCAAGGCCATGAAATAGAGGAAGTGGAAGCCGAACAGTCCGCCGACGCCCAGTGCCCAGGCCGCGACAGGCTGGCGGAAATAGCGCAGGGGGTTGTCGCCGCGGGACGCGGTCCAGCCGCTGCCGACCAGGAAGGCCAGCAGGAAGGAGGTCGCCACCAGCTGGAACGGCGGCACCATGGCGGCCAGCGTCGCCAGCGGGGCCAGCGTTGCCCACAGCAGGATGGCGATGAAGCCGACCAGCGTGGCGCGGTTGGATGAGCGGCGGTCGGGCAGGGTGGCGGTGGTGGAGGAGGCGGTCATGATGCCTGTCGGTCGGTTGGCCCCGGGGAGGCGACCATAGCCGGCATGCTGAGGGCTGTCTTGACCGGACCTCCGCCGCGCATTGACCGAAACTCCGGCCTCACGCCGTCATCGGCAGCGGCTCGGTCCGGGCGAAGGTGGTCATCACCATCGCTTCGGCCGCCTCGGCCGCCAGCGGGCGCGAGATCAGATAGCCTTGCAGGCAGTCGCAGCCGGCCTCCGCCAGCCAATGGCGCTGCTCTGCGGTCTCCACCCCCTCCGCCACGGTGGACAGCAGAAGCCGCTGGGCAAGGGCGATGACGGTGGAGGCGATGTCGGGGGCATGCGGCAGGTCGTTGACGAAGCTGCGGTCGATCTTCAGCACATCGACCGGCAACTGGCGCAGATAGGCCAGAGAGGAATAGCCGGTGCCGAAATCGTCGATGGCGATGCGCACCCCCAACGCCCGCAGCCGGTTCAGCGTCGGCAGATGGTGGCGCACGTCCTTCATGATGACGGTCTCGGTGATCTCCAGCTCCAGCAGGTTGGGCGGCGTGCCGTGGCGCTGCAACACTTGTTCGACCAGCCGGGCGAAGCCGGGATCGGCGAGCTGGCGGGCGGAGACGTTGACCGCCACCGGCACCGGGCCGTGGTCGAGCGCCCAGCGGGTCGCGGTGCGGCAGGCCTCCTCCAGCACCCAGCGGCCGATCTCGATGATCAGGCCGGTATCCTCGGCGACCGGGATGAAATCGGCGGGAGAGACCGCCGCCCCCTCGTGCCGCCAACGGATCAGCGCCTCGAAGCCGGTCAGCCGGCCGCCCGCCGCCTCGATCTTCGGCTGATAGACCAGCTCGAAGGCGCGCGTCGCCACCGCCTCGCGCAGGCCGGACTCCAGCCGCAGGCGGGTCTCCGCCCGGTCGGTCATCTCGCGGGTGTAGAAGACGAAGCGGTCGCCGCCCGCCGCCTTCGCCGCCTGCATCGCCGAATCGGCCATCCGCATCAGGCCGGTGGCGTCCGGCGCTTCTCCATTCACCGCTTCCGGATGGACGGCGATGCCGATGCTGGCGGTGAGATGGACGCGGTGCTCCCCCACCTCGCGCAGCGAGGACAGGCCGTCGAGCAGCCGTTGCGCGACCATCGCCGCCTCGTCCCGGTCGGCGACACGCTCCAGCACCACCAGGAACTCGTCGCCGCCCAGCCGGCCGACGGTGTCGCAGCGGCGCACGCTGGCGCCCAGCCGCTCCGCCACCCGGCAGAGCAGCAGGTCGCCGATGCCGTGGCCCAGGCTGTCGTTCACCCGCTTGAAACGGTCGAGGTCGACATAGAGCACCGCCAACCGGCCGGCATCCGGTTCGCGCGCGCGGTTCGCGAGTTCGATGGCGTGGTCCAGCCGGTCGAGCAGCAGAGCCCGGTTCGCCAGCCCGGTCAGCGGGCAGCGCGTCGCCAGCCGCCGCAGCTCGTCATGTTCGTGCTCCAGCAGGGTGAGGGTCTGGTTGAAGCGGGCGATGACGAAGCCGAGCTCGTCGTCGGCATGGCCGCGCGGCACGGCCAGCGGCTGGCCATAGGGCTTTTCCGGGTCGATCCGCGCCACCGCGCGGCCGATCTGCAACAGCGGGCGGGTCAGCAGCCGATGGAACACCGCCGCCATCGCCAGCCCGATCAGCAGGTTGCGCAGGGTCCCCGCCACCAGCGCCGCGGAAACATAGGTGAGGAAGCCGGAGGCGGCCCGTCCGGTGTCGATGCCGACGATCAGCTGTCCGATCCGCGAGCCGTCGGCGGCCCGCGGCCCGCTCGCCAATCCGTTCGGCGGGGTCATCAGCTCGTGCGTCACCACCGGCCGGTCGACGAACAGCAGGGCGGTCGCCCCGCGCTCCAGCAGGCTGGCCGGCTTGGGCGGGCGTTCGCGGCGCGCCAGCAGGGTGCCGTCGCTGAGACGGATTTCCGCCCAGGCGGCGTTGGCGCGGACCATGCCCTGCAACACCTGTCCGGCCAGCTCCGCGTCGATCAGCCAGGCGGCGCTGGCGGCCGGCCCCTCGACCAGCGCGACCACATCCTTGACCTGCGCCAGCGCCGCCGCCCGCTCGCGCGTGGCGGTCCAGGCGAATTCGGCCGCGGTGATGGTCAGGCCGATGACGAAGGCGGCGAGGACCGCGTGAATCGCCTGCTTCAGCGTCAGGCTGCGCAGGACTGGGATCGCCATCGCACCGTTCCTAAGGCCGGGTGTTTCGCATCGCCGCCCCTGCCTGGGGTTAAGCCTTTCGGCAGGGACGGCGAACCGCAGCATTAGTGGTACGGGCGATGACCGGGACGCGGCGGATCTGTGAAATTTTTGTAACCGGGGCTGTGCTCTATTGCTGACAATGCATATTGCTGCATAGGGCTATTCCCGTGGCGCATGGCTACCATTCAGCATTGGTAATACCAGTTCGTGTGCGCCGCAGCATATTCTGCCCTTGCCCATTCTCGGGGCGTTTCCTCCCTAAACTATAGGGCCGCGCGATTGCGCGGCCCTTTTTCTTTTTCGGGGTCTTTTCCGGGAAAGCCGGGCGGGTCAGACCCGGCGGGCGAGCGCCAGCAGGCCACCGGCGCCGATCATCAGCCCGCCGGTCAGGCGGTTCAGCGACTTGGCCGCCGACACAGTGGTCAGCTTCGCCGCCAGACGGTCGCCACCGGTGGCATAGGCCATGATCCAGCCGAACTCGATCACCACCATGGTGGCGACCAGCGCCACCAGCTGCGGCGCCAGCGGGGCGGCGGCGTCGATGAATTGCGGGAACAGCGCGCCCATGAAGACCAGCGCCTTCGGGTTGCTGAAGGCGACCAGCGCGCCGCGCAGGAACAGGCGGACAGGGGTGCCCTCCCCCGAAGCGGCGGCGGCGGCATCGCGCTCGCCCGGCTGTTCGACCGGCGCGCGCCATGCGGCGATCCCGAGCCAGGTCAGATAGGCGACACCGGCCCAGCGCACGATCTCGAAGGCGAGGACGGAGGTGGAGAGCAGGGCGCCCAGCCCGAAGGCCGACAGCGCCGCCATCACCGCCAGCGCCGCGCACATGCCGGCCCCGCCCCAGGCGGCGCGGCGTGCGCCGAACCGCAGGCCGAGGCTCATCGCCAGCAGCATGTTCGGGCCCGGCGTCATCGAGATCACGAAGGCGGTGGCGAAGAAGAAGGCGAGCGTCTGCCACGTCATGGCTGGAAACCTCGATACCAGGGGGTATGCCGGGGAGGGAGCGACAATCGGCCACATCACAGCAACATGCGCCCGGTTCCGCCGCAAGCGGCGGCGGCGAAACACAGCCATGCTTGCGGAACCGGCTTTCCGCAACCGGCATTTACGATGCCGGCTTTCCGATACGGCTCAGTGCGACGCCGTCTGGACCTGCCAGGCACGGAAGGCGAGGTTCGCCGAATCCTGGTCGGGCCGCTTGTAGGAGGCGAAGCGGCGGTCGCGGATGCGGCCGCGCGCCTCCTTCCACACGGCGTTCCAGTCGATGGCGCCGTCGGCCAGCAGCCGCTCCTCCATGATGCCGAGCAGAGCCTCGTTGACCGTCGACACGCCGATGTTCTGGGTCGCCAGAACCAGCGCGTCGGGGGCACGTTCCAAGGTCGAGCGCAGGCGCGTGTGTCCGCCGCAGGAGCCCCAGAAGACCAGCGCCGTGCCCGGCGCGATCTCCGTCATCGTGGCGTCCTCGTGATAGCTGTGGCCGCGATGGATGACGATGGACGGGGCCAGCCCCTCGCGCGCCATCCAGTCCCAGGCGGCGGCGCGGCCGGCATCGCCGGCACCGGGGATGTCGGCGACGATGATGATCCGGCGTCCGTGGCGTTCCGGGCTGATGGCGACGGCGAAGCCGGACTGGGCGTGCAGCGCCCAGCCCTGCGCGCGGTGCTGGCGCAGGAAGCCGCGGAAGGACGCCCGGCCGTCGGGATCGTCGTAGAAGGTCATCCGCTGCACATTGATGCCGTTGCGGAACAGGCGCTCTCCGCTCAGGACCGGCAGGGCGGCCAGCGGATGGTGCTGGGGGAAGCGTTCCGCCTCGAAGGCGGGGGTGGCCACCCGGCCGGACAGCCGTGCCGCGTGCAGGCTGCCCGCCAACCCGATCATGCTCCGGGCCGGCGTGTCGCCGGTCCCGTTCCGTACGGAAACTTCCTGAAGGCCGGTCTTTGCCGGCGTGTCGCCAGCGGCGCGGTAGCGGGCGGCCAGCTCGTCCTCGAGCGCGGCGCGGATGGGAGGGCTGTCGAGATCCATGGCGTCGGCCAGGGCGCCGATCACGACCGCGGTGTCGATCGCCGGCGGCTTTCCGTCGACCGGCAGCAGAGCCCGCAGGCTCTCGCGCATCAGGTCCCGCGCGATGGCCGGGTTGGTGCCGAACAGGCTCGCCGCCCGTCCGCCGCCGACCGTCGCGACGAAGAACTCCGCCCACAATGGCCGCGTCCGCTCCTCGCGCGCGAGGTCGAGGAAACTGCGCTTCTCCAGCTTCACCTGGATCCGCAGGATGTTGACCAGCCCGTCGAGCGAGGAGGTGTAGAGCTGCGGCCCGATCCGCGCGATCAGCCCGAGCAGATCCTCCGACGACATCGCCATCGTGATGCGGAAGCGGTCGGCCGGCGGATCGTCGACCATGTCGTCGAGCAGCGCGCCGATCTTCGGCGCCATCCCCGCCGGATCGCGCGCCAGCGAGGCCGCCAATGCCTTGGCCGCATGGATTTCCAGGGCCCGGAGATCCGTCTTCGGCAGGCGTTTGCGCAGCTCGTGCCGCGTCTCGTAGAAGGGCATGCCCCCCTCCAGCGAGCGGGTCAGCAACCCGAGGTCGAGCGCACGGGCGATGATCTCCTCGCCGCCGGGCCGGGTGCCCAGCTGGTCGGCGGCTCCGACCGCATCGAAGGGCGCCTGCGGAACGGCGTCGCGCAGGGCGGCCAGCGCCGCGTCGCCGGGGAACAGGCTGGAGCAGCGGAACGCCTCGGCCGGCGACCGGCGGGCCAGGTCTGCGAAGGCCGCATCCCCGCCGAACAGGGCGTCGAGCACCTGCTGGCTCGCCGGCTCATGGTCGGCGCAGGCGGTCTGCCCGTCCGCCGGCCGGCTGTCGGAGGCCCGGCTGCTCATGATCCGCTCGTCGGCGGCCCTGGCTTCGGCCGCCCTGGCGGCTCTCGCCGCTTTCGCGGCGGCCCTCGCCTCTGCGGTCTGCGGATCGGCGTTCAACGCATTGGAAGGCGTGGCGGGCGGCTTGGTGGCGACGGGCTGGGTCCGGCCCTGCGGTTTGGGCCGCTCGGGCGCCATCAGTTCCGCCGCATGGATGGGCTTGGGCGGCAACTCCGTCACCGGCTGTGCTATGCCCAAAGCCGGAAATCCGGTTGCGAGGACGGTGCAGACGGACAGCAGCAGCCGGCTGGTCCATCGCGACGGGGAAGCCGCAGCGGGAGCGGGGAGCGAACGACCAGGGAGCACGTCGATGGCTGCTTCGGAGATTGAACGGGGCGGGCGGCGGAACAGGATAGCGCCGGCCTGACGGCTTACCCCGTTAGGACTAGCGTATGCAGGCAATATCGGATTTGTCACCCGTTACCCGCACTTCGCCTGCATATTCTTGCCGCTTCGGCGGTGGAGTACCCCGCACTGGCCGTCGGGCGGGAACGGAATAGCCCAGTGAAGCATGGACAGGGACCGTTCGCGTACCAATCCTCAATCCTTCGTCCGGCGCCTTGGCCGGACCGGTGGCTGGATGGAGGGTGCGTATGCGTGCATACCGTCTCTTGGCCCACTCCTTGGCCCGCGCCTTCGCGCCTGCGGTCGCCCCTCTTCCGATCCTCGCTTTTTTATGCCTGTCCGCATTCGTGGGTCCGGCCGTGGCACAGACGCCGGTGGACGTGGAACTGGTCTTTGCGGTCGACGTGTCCGGCAGCGTCGATCCGGACGAGGCGAAGCTTCAGCGCAACGGCTATGTCCAGGCCCTGCTGAACCCGAAGGTGCAGGCGGCGATCCGTGGCGGACCCTTCGGCCGGATCAGCGCCACCTATGTGGAATGGGCGGGGGAAAGCCACCAGCACACCGTCGTCGGCTGGACCGAACTGAGCGATCCGGCCAGCATCGAACGCTTCGCCGCCAACGTGGCGGAGGCGCCGATGATGACGGAGCAGTGGACCTCGATCAGCGCGGTCATCGACTACGCCATCCCGCTGTTCGGCAACAATGGGTTCGAGGGGACGCGGCGGGTCATCGACATTTCGGGCGACGGCGAGAACAACCGCGGCCGTCCGGTGGAGGAGGCGCGCGACGCCGCGGTCGCCCGCGGCATCACCATCAACGGGCTGCCGATCCTCAACGACCGTCCCAACCCCTGGGGCGGGGCGGCGCCGAACGATCTGGAAGCCTATTACCGCGAGCATGTCATCGGCGGTCCCGGCGCCTTCCTGGTGCCCGCCCGCGATTTCGACGCCTTCGCCGACGCCATCCTCAACAAACTGCTGCTGGAGGTGTCGGGCGTGCCGCCGACCGGGCGGGGAAAGGACTTCGCCGCCCGCTGAACGGGCGGTGATTCGGTTCACCGCCCGGCCGTCAGTTGAGCGCCTGGTCGTCAGTTGACCGTCCGGTCGATGGCACGACCGGCCTTTTCCGCCGGACCCGGCGGGTCGATGGCGTCCTTGACGCTCTGGCCGGCATTGTCGAGGGATTTGCCGGCCCGCTCGGCCGGGCCTTCCTGGTGGCAGGCGGCCACGGCGACCAGCGGCAGGACCAGGGCGGCGGCGCGCAACAGCGTCAGCATCGGAGTCTCCTTCACGTATGGCGCGCGGCGTCCGGTGACGGGCGGCGCGCTGCAGTGCGGAAGGAACGCCATGGCCGGGCTTCGGGTTCGCCGGCCTAGCCGATTTCTCCGTCGACGGCCACGCCTGGGCCGGAACGCCGCCGTTCAAGCTACTCCCCCTGATCGCGCCTTCCTCTCTCCGGCCGGCATTTTGTGTTCTACGGTCAACTGCCCGCCGCCGCACCCGTGCCACTCTTCTGTCCGTGACGAGACAGGCGGGAGGCCGGCATGGCTGGTTACCAGTGCGACCTGGGGCGGCAGCGCCACCGGTTCGACGATCTGAAGGCGGTGATGGCCTGCGCCTCGCCGCGGCGGTCGGGGGACGAACTGGCGGGCATCGCCGCCGACAGCGACGAACGGCGGGTGGCGGCGCGCATGGTGCTGGCCGACCTGCCGCTGAAGATCTTCCTGAACGAGGTGCTGGTCGCTTACGAGACCGACGAGGTGACGCGCCTGATCATCGACCGCCACGACGCGGACGCCTTCCGACCGGTGGCGCACATGACGGTCGGGCAGTTCCGCGACTGGCTGCTGTCCTATCAGGCCGACGGCGCGGCGCTGGCCGCACTCGCCCCCGGCCTGACGCCGGAGATGGTGGCGGCGGTGTCGAAGCTGATGCGCAACCACGATCTGGTCTGCGTCGCCGCCAAATGCTCGGTCGTCACCCGCTTCCGCACCACGGTCGGGCTGCCGGGGCGGCTGTCGAGCCGCTTGCAGCCCAACCATCCGACCGACGATCCGACCGGTATCGCCGCCTCCACGCTCGACGGACTGCTCTATGGCATCGGCGACGCGGTGATCGGCATCAACCCGGCGACCGACAATGTGCCGGCCTGCATCGCGCTCCTGGAGATGCTGGACGCCGTGCGCACCCGTTTCGACATCCCGGTGCAGTCCTGCGTGCTGGCCCACGTCACCACGACGATGCAGGCGATGGAGCGCGGGGCGCCGGTCGATCTGGTGTTCCAGTCCATCGCCGGCACCGAGAAGGCCAACCGCGGCTTCGGCGTCACCCTGTCGCTGCTGGCCGAGGCGCAGGAGGCGGCGAAATCGCTGAAGCGCGGCACCATCGGCGACAACGTCATGTATTTCGAAACGGGGCAGGGGTCGGCCCTGTCGGCGGACGCCCATTTCGGCGTCGACCAGCAGACGGTGGAAACCCGCGCCTATGCCGTCGCCCGCGCCTTCGACCCGCTGCTGGTCAACACGGTGGTCGGCTTCATCGGCCCCGAATATCTGTACGACGCCAAGCAGATCACCCGCGCCGGGCTGGAAGACCATTTCTGCGCCAAGCTGCTGGGCGTGCCGATGGGCTGCGACGTCTGCTACACCAACCATGCCGAGGCCGACCAGGACGACATGGACGTCCTGATGACGATGCTGGCGACCGCAGGGGTCAATTTCCTGATCGCGGTGCCCGGCGCCGACGACGTCATGCTGAACTACCAGAGCCTGTCCTACCACGATGTGCTCGGCCTGCGGCACCTGCTGAAACGCCCGCCGGCGCCGGAGTTCGAGGCATGGCTGGAGAAGGCCGGCTGGCTCGACGAGCAGCGCCGCCTGCCGCCCTGGCCCGACCAGAGCCTCGTCGTCTCCGCCCTGCTGGGGAGTGCGGCCTGATGAGCGAGACTCCGAAAGATAATCAAAAGGATCCGTGGGCACGCTTCCGCAGCGCCACCCGCGCCCGCATCGCGCTCGGCCGCAGCGGCGACGCCCTGCCGACCAAGGCGCTGCTGGAGTTCCAGCTGGCCCATGCCCGCGCCCGCGACGCGGTGCACAGCGCGGTCGATTTCGACCGGCTGGCCGCCGACCTGTCGCCGCTGGAGACGGTCCGCGTCCACAGTGCCGCCCCCGACCGCCCGACCTATCTGCGCCGTCCGGACCTCGGCCGCCGGCTCGATCCCGCCAGCGCCGCCGGACTGCCGGCGGGGGAGTGGGACCTGCTGTTCGTGATCGCCGACGGGCTGTCGGCCGCCGCGGTGCAGGTCAACGCCGCTCCGCTGGTCCGGGCCTGTACGGCGCGGCTGGAGCATCTGCGCATCGGGCCGGTGGTGCTGGCGGAGCAGGCGCGGGTCGCTCTCGGCGACGAGGTGGCGTCTGCCATGGGCGCCCGGCTGGTGGCGCTGCTGGTGGGCGAGCGGCCGGGCCTGTCGGCCGCGGAATCGCTGGGGGTCTATCTGACCTGGGATCCGAAGCCCGGCCGCGCCGATTCCGAACGGAACTGCATTTCCAACATCCATTCCGGCGGCCTGTCGATCCAGACGGCCGCCGACAAGCTGTGCTGGCTCGCCACCGAGGCGGCGCGGCTGAAACTGACGGGTGTCGCCTTGAAGGAGGACACCCCGTCGCTCGCCGGTCCGGACAACGAGAAAAACCAACTGACCGACCGGTCGTGAGAGAGCGCCGCCATCGGCACCAATGCCGTGACTTTCAAAGCCTTGAACAGGGGCAGGAGGCAACATGTCTGGGAACACGAAACCTGAATTGAGCAAAAGCCTGAGCGGGCTCCATCTGTGGGGCATCGCCGTCGGGCTGGTGATCTCCGGCGAGTATTTCGGCTGGAGCTACGGCTGGGCGGCGGCGGGGACGCTGGGCTTCCTCGTCACCACGATCCTGATCGCGGCGATGTACACCACCTTCATCTTCAGCTTCACCGAGCTGACCACCGCCATCCCCCATGCCGGCGGTCCCTTCGCCTACAGCTACCGCGCCTTCGGGCCCAAGGGCGGCTTCGTCGCCGGCTTCGCCACGCTGATCGAGTTCGTCTTCGCCCCGCCGGCCATCGCGCTGGCCATCGGCGCCTATCTGAACGTGCAGTTTCCCGGGCTCGACCCCAAGACCGCGGCGGTCGGCGCCTACATCCTGTTCATGGGGCTGAACATCGCCGGCGTGTCCATCGCAGCCACCTTCGAGCTGTTAGTCACCATCCTGGCGATCATCGAGCTGGTGGTGTTCATGGGCGTCGTCTATCCCGGCTTCTCCTGGGCCAACTTCACCGCCAACGGCTGGGCGGGGTCGCCGAGCTTCAGCAAGGACGCGCTGGGCGGCATCTTCGCCGCGATCCCCTTCGCCATCTGGTTCTTCCTGGCCATCGAGGGGGCGGCGATGGCCGCCGAGGAGACCAAGGATCCCAAGCGCACGGTGCCGCGCGCCTATATCGGCGGCATCCTGACGCTGGTGGTGCTGGCCTTCGGCACGATGATCTTCGCCGGCGGCGTCGGCGACTGGAACGCGCTGTCCAACATCAACGACCCGCTGCCGCAGGCGATGAAGGCGGTGGTCGGTGAGTCGAGCGGCTGGCTGCACATGCTGGTGTGGATCGGCCTGTTCGGCCTGATCGCCTCCTTCCACGGCATCATCATGGGCTATTCGCGCCAGATCTTCGCGCTGTCCCGCGCCGGCTTCCTGCCGCCGGTGCTGGCCCGCCTGCACCCGACGCGCAAGACCCCGCACTGGGCGATCCTGGCCGGCGGCGTGATCGGCATCGCCGCCATCTATTCCGACGAGCTGATCCAGATCGGCGGGCAGCCGCTGACCGCCAACATCGTCACCATGTCGGTCTTCGGCGCCATCGTCATGTACATCATGAGCATGGCCGCGCTGTTCCGACTGCGCGCCACCGAACCGGCGCTGGAGCGTCCGTTCCGCGCACCCTTCTATCCGGTGTTCCCGGCGATCTCGCTGGTGCTGGCGGTGCTGGCCTTGGTGACGATGGTCTACTACAACACCCTGGTCTTCGGGCTGTTCGTCGCTCTGTTCGCTCTCGGGTACCTGTTCCACCTCGCCACCGCCGGCATGCGGGTGAAGGCCGGCGGGGCCGAAGGGCTGACGCACATGGATGCGTTCACCGAGGCGCGGACCATGGTGGATTGAGGCGGTGGACTGAGAAATTTCAACTGGTTGACGTCAGAAAAGGGGCGCCGGTGTTCGGCGCCCCTTTTCTGTTCATCGCCCGCCTTCACTCGCCGTCGTGGCTTTGGATGAAGCTGCGGATTTCCGGCAGGATGGCTTCGCGCCAGCGGCGGCCGTTGAAGATGCCGTAATGGCCGACGCCCTTCTGGAAATGCGTCTTGCGCATGTCGTCCGGCAGCGACGAGCACAGGCGCTGCGCCGCGATGGTCTGGCCGGGGGCGGAGATGTCGTCCAGCTCGCCTTCCACCGTCATCACCGCGGTCTTGGCGATCGCCGACGGCTCCACCTTGCGGCCGCGCGACACCATGGTGCCTTCGGGCAGGGCGTGCTTCTGGAACACCGTCTCGATGGTCTGCAGGTAGAAGTCTGCCGACAGGTCCATCACCGACAGATATTCGTCGTAGAAGCGGCGATGCTGCTCGGCCGAATCGCCGTCGCCGCGGACGAGGTGGCGGAACAGCCCGACATGCTCGTTGATGTGGCGGTCGAGGTTCATCGACATGAAGCCCGACAGCTGGATGAAGCCCGGATAGACGCGGCGGAAGGCACCCGGATAATAGACCGGGACCGTGGTGATCACGCTGCGTTCGAACCACTTCAGCGGGCGTTCCATCGCCAGCTTGACCGGCACCGTCGGGTTGGCCATCGGGTCGATGGGGCCGCCCATCAGGGTCATGCTGCGCGCCTGCACCGGCTCGTCCGCCGCCGCCATCAGCGACACCGCCGCCATCACCGGAACCGCCGGCTGGCACACCGCGATGACGTGGGTGTTGGGGCCCAGGAAGCGGATCAGCTCCGCCACCGTGTCGATGTAGTCGTCCAGATCGAAGCGCCCGGCCGACATCGGCACCAGCCGCGCGTCGATCCAGTCGGTGATGTAGACGTCATGGTCGCGCATCAGCGCTTCCACCGTGCCGCGCAGCAGCGTGGCGTGATGGCCCGACATCGGGGCGACCAGCAGAACCTTCGGCTGGCGCGGCGTGCCTTCCGGCTTGGCGAAGTTCAGCAGCTGGCAGAAGGGCGACTGCCAGACGAACCGCTCGGTGACCGGAACGGTCTGCCCGTCTATCACCGTCTCCGGCAGCCCGAAGGCGGGCTTGCCGAAGCGGCGGGTCGTCCGCTCCACCAGCTCGGCCCCGGCGGCGACCGCCCGGCCCAGCTTGGTGTAGGACAGGGGCATCAGCGGGTTCTGGAAGGTCTGCTGGGCGGCTTCGGCCCAGAAACGCATCGGCCGCATGGCAGCGTGTTGCATGTCGTACAGGTGATACAGCAAATCAGATCCTCACGTCACGGCTACCCCCGGGCGGCCAGGGTCGGTCATTCCTTCGACCATATATTGATCGTATTACCAACCATATCCTTCGTCGGGGATCGCGTATAGGTCAAGAGCCTTTTCGCGTTTGCAAAGCTCTGTTGTTAAAAGAACATTGCAGTGCACAAAAAATTATCAACCGCAACAATTCCCCTATGACCTCCGCGCAGGATTCCGTTGGTCATACTGACGTTTTGATGCGCAATCGACGATCAGGGAACGGCCAGCACGGCGCGGACCGGCAGATGGTCCGATGCCCGACGGGTGAGGATGGTGCGGATCACCTCGAAAGCGGGGATTTGCAAGCCTCCCGTCACATAGATGCGGTCGAGCCGCAGGGTCGGCATGCGGGCGTGGAAGCTGCGCGGATTGGCGACGTCGGCGAAGGAGGACGCCAACTGGCGCAGCCGGGGGGAGCTGGGCGTCCATTCGTTGAGGTCGCCCATGAACAGGGTCGGCAGCTCCGGCTGGCTCTCCACCCGCGACACTATGTCGCCGACCTGCTTGGCCCGCTCCCAGGGATCGAGGCCGAGATGGGCGACGATTACCCGCACGGGGCGGCCCTGCACCTCCACCACCGCGTCGATGCCGCCGCGCGGCTCGCGCTTGCCGACCGACAGGTCCATCGTCTCCATCGACCGCACCGGCAGGCGGGTCAGCAGGCAGTTGCCGTAATGGGCGCGCTCGCTGTGCTTGGTCGGGCCGGCATAGGCTTTCAGCCCGGTGTTGCGTTCCAGGAAGGCGAACTGGTCCATCCCCGATTCGCCACGGTGGTGCCAGCCGACCTCCTGCAGCCCGATCAGGTCGACGTCGAGGTCGCGGATCACCTGGGCGATGCGGTCGGGGGCGAAGCGGGCATCCAGGCCGACGCAGCTGTGGATGTTCCAGGTGGCGACGCTGAGTGCGGCCATGCCGTCGGGAACGGGGAGACTGCGGCGGTCGGCACGGCGGGGGCGGCGGGAGCGGGCTGCGCGCAACGCGGCGGCGATGCGCTGGACACGGTCGCGGCTGAAACGGATCACGGTTCCAAATTCCTTTCCTTTGGCCTTGCGTCAGCCCTGTCGTCCTGCCGGCCCGGCGTGTCGCCAGCCCGATCCCGGCCGGAGCGTCCGAGAAGCCGGCTGGTCAGCCAGCCGAGCCCGATGGCCACCGCCGCCATTCCCGCCAGCAGGGCGAAGTCGGCGGCGCCGGGATTCGTCATGGTGCGCTCAAGCTGGTGCCCGAGCAGATTGAAGGCAAGGATGCCGGGTGCAAGACCGACCATGGTGCCGATCACGAAATCGCCGAAGCTCAGCTTCGAGGCGCCGGCGGCGAGATTGACCACGGTGTAGGGCGCTATCGGCACGGCGCGCACGCCGGCCACGGCCGCGATGCCGCTGTCGGCCAGTTTTCCGTTGATGCGGGCGATCAGCGGCCCGCCATGGCGGTCCAGCAGGTCGCGTCCGGCGATCCGCCCGGTCCAGAACATCGCCGCCGCCGAGGCGACCGCCCCGGCCATCGCGGTGGGGAAGCCCCACCACGGTCCCATGACGATGGCGGTGGCGGCGATCATCACGGTCAGCGGGAACATGACGTAGCCGCCGGCGACATAGGCCAGCATCAGCCACAGCGGCGCCAGCGGGCTGTCGCCCAGGCCGTGGAAGGCCGACAGCACGGCATCCAGCGTCGCCCATTCCCTAAGCGCGGTGTAGCGCCACATGCCCCACAGCCCCAGCAGAGCCAGGATTCCGGCCAGCGTCAGCCAGTGGCGGGTGCGCGGGATTCGCGACGGCAGCACGCGGCGGACGATCTCCACCGCGCCGACCGGATGTTCGGGATCGAAGACACGGGCATCGGCCACCGCGGCGGCCAGCCCGTCCGGTTCGGGGTCGTGCAGCGGCTCCAGCGTGCGGCCGACCGGCTTGCGCAGCGACTCGATGGCCGCGGCGAGCGAGCCCAGCCGCCGGTGCGCCGCCGCCACCTCCGCCGCGGTGGAGCCCAGATGCTCGGCGATCAGGTCGTCGCGGGTGTGCAGGATGGCCCGGCGGGTGTCGGCATGCTCCGGCCCCGGCCCGGCCTCCAGCGCCAGGTCGCACTCGGTGTCGAGCCCCATGGAGCGGTTGTTCAGGTTGGCCGAGCCGATGCGCAGCAGCCGGTCGTCGACAACCATCACCTTGGCATGGACGGTGATGCAGGCGCCGCTGTCGGTCAGCGCGGCGAACAGGCGGAAGCGGCCATGGCGGTCGGCCTCGCGCAACTCGCGGGTCAGCCGGGCGCGGGCGCCGAGCATGACGGTGTTCTCCAGCCAGCTGGTGGTGCGCACCGGGTTGACGACGATCACCTCCGGGCCGTCGGGCTCCGCCAGCCGGGCCTTCAGCGCCTCGGCCACCGCGGTCGAGGCGAAATACTGGCTTTCCAGATAGATGACGTCGCGCGCCGCGGCGATGGCCGCCAGATAGAGCGCCTCGACCTCGCGGATCTCGTCGCGCCCGTTGCAGGCGGGATCGGTGCGGGCGATGCCGACGCGCACGCCGCGCAGCATCGGCTCGAAGCCCGGCGGCCAGGGGTCGGCGGCCAGAGGATGGCGGCGGGCCGGCCGGCCGGGGGCCGGGGCGGGGGGCTTCAGCGTCTCGCCGGTGGCGCGCGCCCAGCGGTCGCGGAACATCTCGCCCAGCGCGCGGGCGGCGTCGCCATCCACCGCCATCATCACGTCGTGGAACGGCTCGTAGGGCTTGCCGTCGGGCTGGCGCCGCCGCGGGTCATGGGCATGGTGGGCGCGGGTGTCCCAGCGGTTGGCGGTGATGTCGAGCCCGCCGCAGAAGGCGACCCGGTCGTCGATCACCAGCATCTTCTGGTGATGGCAGGCGCCGGTCGGGTGGTCGCCGTCCAGCCGGTATTGCAGGCGCCGGTGGGTCAGCCAGTTGCGCAGCATGAAGGGGTGCGACCAGCGGGCGAGGTCGAACAGCTCGGCATAGTCCCACTTCAGCACATGGATGTGCAGGTCGGGCCGGGTGGTCGCCAGCCAGTTCAGCAGCGTGCCGAGCCGGTCTGGGCGGCGCGGCCGGCGGGTCTGCGGCATCAGGCGGATGCGGGCGTCGAAATCCCAGGCGGTCATGTAGATGCTGCGCCGGGCGCGCCGCATGGCGGCCTTGGCCAGCGCGAAGTAATCCTCCGCATCGACAATCACGCCGAGCCTTGCGGTGTCCTCCACCCGCCAGCAGGTCTGCCCCGGTTGCAGGATCGGTCGCAGCACACCGGCCGATCCGGCGATGTCGGGCGTCGATCCGGCTGACGGAAGCGGCTGGGGCGAGTGGGCGTACATGGCGTCCGATCGGGTGGCTGTCCTGGGTCATAACATGTGGGAAGGCCAATCCTTCCCCACCCTTCGCCATTTGGTGAAAGCCGATGGGAATTGCAGCCATCCAGGCCACGCCTACGCTCAAAAAATCACGATGGCCGGAGCTTTCAAGGGCGCCGGCCCCCCCGATTGACCTCGCTCAGTGCGGGCGGGTGCCGGGCGTGGCAGGACTGCGCCGTCGTCGGGCACCGCCTTCGAGGGGACCGCAGAGCATGAAGATCGCCATCGGCACCAAGGATTTCGCCACCATCGCCACCCATGGCGGCCGCACCCGCCGCTTTCTGGTCTATGAGGCCGACGCCGGCACCGCCCCGGTGGAGACCGGGCGGATCGAGCTGGGGGAGGAGGAGGTGCTGCATCTCTGCGGCGACGGCCGGCCCCATCCGATCGATGCGGTGCGGGTGGTCATCACCGGATCGTCGGGCGCCGGCTTCGTCGCCCACATGAAGCGCCGCGGCATCGAGCCGGTCACGACGACGGAGACCGACCCGCTGCGGGCGATCCACGGCTGGTTCGCCGGCACGCTGGAACCGGCGGCGGAACCGGCGCATCCCCATGAGCACCATGACGGTGACGGGCACGCGCATTGACTGGATTTCCGCCTTCGCGGAAATGACGGCGATCCGAACCCCGATCAGACCGGGAAGCTGACGCTGGCGGTGGTGCCGGCGGCGTCGCTGTCGGTGGACAGCGTGTCGCCGAGCTGGCCGGCCAGCGCCTCGGCCAGCATCAGCCCGTCCTCGGCGGTGGTGTCGAAACCGGCGGGCAGGGCGCGGCCGTTGTCCTCCACCGTCAGGCGGGCGCGGCCGCTGTCGCCCTGCTGGCGCACGGTGATGCGGATCCACCCGTCGTCGGGGAAGGCGTGGTGCAGGCAGCTCGTCACCAGTTCCGCGATGATCAGGCCGAGCGGCATCGCCTCGTACAGGCCGATCTGGATCGGGTCGGAATTGACGGTCACCGGCACGCGCGACAGGGCGCCCGGCGTGCCTTCCCGCACCGCTTCGCAGAGTGCCGTGACATAGCGGCCGAGATCGACATGGGTGCCGGCGCCGCTCTCGTGCAGCTGGCGGTAGAGGATCGCCAGCGCCTCGATGCGGACCATGGTCTGCTCGTAGGCGGCGCGGGCGTCGGGGTCGCGGATGCGTCCGGCCTGCAGCTTCAGCAGGCTGATGACCAGTTGCAGGCTGTTCTTGGCGCGATGCTGCAATTCCCGCAGCTCGGCTTCCAACTCCTGGATGCGCGCCGTCAGCCGGTCGGCCGGAGACAGGCCGGACACGCCTGACGCGATGCCGTCGCCGGTCTGGTCCGGAGGAGAATAGGCGGTCTGCGACCGCGGAAGCATCGGCATGGGGACGGACTCGGCTCGATCGTCACGGGTAAGGATCGTCGAAAACATTCGTCAATCTAAGCGCTTGTCCGGCAGGCCCCACCGGTTCTGAGGGAGTAATCCGCCGCGCCTAGCCGATATGACCGGGCCGTTATGAGAGAGGTGGCGTAACGCTCGCCCTGCATCCTGCCGTATGTCTGACGCCGCGACCAGAAGAAAGCCAAAAGAAATATTGTATCCCTCGGTTGCACTGGCAAGAGTGGCCCGATGACGATACGCAAAAGCCTGGCCTGGAGCCTGTTGCTGGTCGCCCTGTCCGGCGGTTGCGCCGCCGTGGTCGGTGCCGGCGGCGACTCCGATCCCACTCCCGGCTCCCTCCCCGTCACCGCCTCCGCGGTGCCGCTCGACCGCGGGCGGCCGGACAAGGTCGCGGTCGGGCCGCTGCGCTTCCTGGGCGGCCTGGATATTGCCGGAGGAGAGCAGGTCGGCGGCCTGTCCGGCCTTTGGGTCGGTCCGGCCGGCGACCGCTTCGTCGCCATCGGCGACACCGGGCTGGTGATGGACGGCCGGCTGCAAACCGATGCCGAGGGCCGGCTTGCCGGCCTGTCGGAGGTCCATGCCCGTCCCTTGCCGGTCGAGGAGGGGATCTCCCATCGCAAGCGCCGCACCGATGCCGAGGATTTGACGCGGCTGCCCGACGGCGGCTGGCTGGTGTCGCTGGAGCGCGACCACCGCATCCTGCGCCACAAGGGCGGCGATGGCGGTGATCGCGGACCGGAGGGCACGCCCACGCCGATTCCGATGCCGCCGGGGATGGACAGCACGCCGGAGAATGGCGGGCTGGAGTCGCTGACCCTACTCCCCGACGGCCGGCTGCTGACCATCGAGGAGGGCAAGGACGACGGCCATCAGGACCGCCGCGCCTGGATAACCCGCATGGGATCGTCCGGAGACGGCGTGCCGCCGAGTGCCGACGACTGGCAGCCCTTCACCTACCGGACGGCCCCGCGCTACCGCCCGACCTCCGTCGCCCCGCTGCCGGACGGCGGCGTGCTGGTGCTGGAACGCAGGGTGTCGCTGCTGGGCGGCTGGTCGTCGCGGCTGGTGCGGGTGGCGGCGCGCCAGTTGGCCGCCGGTGCGGTGGTGGACGGCGAGGAACTCGGGCGTCTGGAGGCGCCGCTGGTGAACGACAATTTCGAAGGCATCGCCACCCGGCCGGGGCCGGCGGGGGAAACGCTGGTCTATCTGATCTCCGACAACAATTTCAGCGCGCTCCAGCGCACCTACCTGCTGATGTTCGCCCTGCACGGCCCCTCCTCGTGACCCTCTCGGCCCGACCAAAGTAGGACGCGGACGACAGTGCTGGGCATTTGACAGGGATGCCGCCCTGCGGCTAGCTGGGCGGGTCTGGTTGCAAGGGAAACAATCGTGGTGGCGAGCGATAAGACGGGTGCCGTTCCGGCGCCGGCGGTGCCCACTGCCGGTCGGGCGGCGCTGCTGACCGTGCTGGCGATGCTGGCCTTCGCCGCCAACTCCATCCTGTGCCGGCTGGCGCTGACCCAGACCGTCATCGACCCGGCCGGCTTCACCCTGGTGCGCATCGCCTCCGGTGCGGCCAGCCTGTGGCTGATCGCCCGGGCGACCGGGCACGCGAAGGCGGGCGCCGGCAGCTGGCGCGGGGCGGCGGCGCTGCTGGCCTATGCCGCCGCCTTCTCCTTCGCCTATCTGACCATGACCGCGGGGACCGGGGCGCTGCTGCTGTTCGGGGCGGTGCAGGCCACCATGATCCTGGTCGGGCTGTATCGCGGCGAACGGCTGGTGCCGCTGCAATGGGGCGGGCTGGCGCTGGCGCTCGGCGGGCTGGCCCTGCTGCTGGCGCCCGGCCTGTCGGCGCCGGACCCGCTGGGGGCGCTGCTGATGGTGGTGGCCGGTGCAGCCTGGGGGATCTATTCCCTGCTGGGACGGGCCAGCTGCGACCCCATCGCCACCACCGCCGGCAATTTCCTGCGCGCCGCACCGATGGCGGCGGTTCTGGCGCTGCTGGCGGCGTTGGCGGGGCCGCTGTCCGGCGGCGGCCTGCGCTGGGACCAGGGCGGGCTGGTCTATGCGGTGCTGTCGGGGGCGCTGGCGTCGGGGGTCGGCTATTCCATCTGGTATGCCGCGCTGCCGGCCCTGACCGCCGCCCGCGCCGCCTCCGTCCAGCTGAGCGTTCCGGTCATCACCGCGCTTGTTGCGGTGCTGGCGCTGGGCGAACGGATCACGCCGGTCCTGGCGGTGTCGTCGGTCGCCGTGCTCGGCGGCATCGCCCTGGTCATTCTCGGCAAATCCCGGCGGGGGTGAGCCGCCCCGCCTCACACCGGAGCAGCCTCTGTCCGCGTCAGCGCCCGTAGGGCCTCCGACCGGTTGCGCAGCCGGGAGGGCGGGAACAGCACGGTTGCGGTGGTGCCCCGGCCCAGCACGCTCGACAGCACGAAGCGGCCGTCCTGCAACTCGACCAGCGACTTGACCAGCGGCAGCCCCAACCCGGTTCCGGCATAGCGGCGGGTGTGGGAGTTGTCGACCTGATGGAAGGGCTCCATCACCTGGTCCAGTTCGATGGCGGGGATGCCGATGCCGGTGTCGCTGACCCGCAGGCGCAGGCTGCGCGCCACCCGGTCGGCCTCGACGACGATCCGCCCGCCGGGCGGGGTGAACTTCACCGCGTTGGACAGCAGGTTCAGCAGGATCTGTCGCACGGCACGGGCATCGGCATGGAGGATGGGCAGGGAGCCGGGCAGCGCCGCCGTGAGGGTCACGCCCTTTTCCACCGCCAGCGGCCCCATCTGGCGCAGGCATTCGCCGATCAGGTCGTCGACCGGCAGATCCTCCTGATGCAGCACATATTTGCCCGACTCGATCTTGGTGGTGTCGAGGATGTCGTTGATCAGGCTCAGCAGATGCTGGCCGGACTTGCGGATGTCACCGACATATTCGGTCTGCTTGGCCGACATCTGGCCGAAGATGCCGCTTTCCAGCGCCTCGGCGAAGCCGATGACGGCGTTCAGCGGGGTGCGCAGCTCGTGGCTCATGTTGGCCAGGAACTGGGTCTTGGCCCGGTTGGCGGCGTCGGAGACCTGCTTGGCGGCGATCAGCTCCGCCTCGATCCGGTGGCGGGCGGCGATGTCCTGGATCAGCCGCTGCTGGCTGTCGCGCAGCGCCCGTTCGCTGTCCTGGAGGTCCGCCATCGCCCGTTCCCGCCGCCCCGCCTCGCGCAGCAGGGCGAGCGTCATCGCCGCCAGCACCAGCGTCCCGGCAAGATCGGCCACCGCCAGCGTCATCGCCTTCGACCACCAGGGCGCCAGCACCGCATCGCGCGACGACGAGACGGTCACCGCCACCGGCATCTCGGCCGACGCGCGATGGCTGAGGATCCGGCGCGGCCCGTCGCCGGCGCTGTCCAGCAGTTCGGTGCCCGCCCGCGCCTGCTTCAGCAGGGTGGTGAACAGCGGCAGATGGTGGGCGGAAAGGCCGATGTGGCTGTCATGGTCGGGGAAGCGGGCGATCACCGGCCCGTCGGCGTGATAGAGCGTGACCACCGCGTCGCCGGAGAGGGGAAGCGTCTGGTAGAAGCTGCGGAAGGCCATCGGTTCCATCACCGCGACCACCACGCCGGCGAAGCGGCCGTCCGCCGATTCGAGCCGCCGGCTCATGCTGATGAACCAGGTGTTGGAGGTGCGGCCGCGCACGGGGTTGCCGACGAAGACAGCATCGGCACCGCCGGGAACCAGCCTGTCGCGGTGCGCCATCAGGTAATCGCGGTCCGACAGGTCAATGCCGGCCGGCTCCAGGGTCTGGGTGTCGTGGATCAGTTTGCCGTCGGCCGACACCACCAGGATGGCGCGGATCAGCGGCGACAGGGTTGCCTGACGGCGCAGCAGGGCAAAGACGTCGGTGTCGCCGCGCTCCCAGGCGTCGGCGCGCACCGCCAGGACCTCGACCACCCCGGCCAGGATTTTCGCCACGCCGGACAGGCTGTCGGTGGCATGGTGCTCCAGCACCAGTGCCATTGCCGCGCTGTCCTCCCGCGCCCGGGCCAGCGTCTCGTCGCGCTGGTGCAGCAGGTCGTAGCCGACCAGGGCGTTGAGGCCCAGGATCAGCGCCACACCGAATGCGCCCATTCCCCCTTTGAGACGCGAGATCAAGCGACGGCCCGCCATGTCCGGTCAAGGATTGATCGATCCTACACCGTGCAGGGGTTGGCTGGAAGTCGCCTTTTCGTGGAATAAGGAGGTCGCCTGTTCCCTTAAAGGCGGACGGACGTGCTGGAATAGCGCTCCGTGGTCGAGTGGCCCATCGTGTTCAGCACCGCAGCCGTGCCCAGCGCGATCACCGCCGCGGCGGCGAAGCCGAGGATCATTGCCTTCATTCCATCACTCCCTGACACATGCGCGACTTCGGTCGCATAAAAGCAAAGCGGCCGCGGCGGCGCAATCCGCGCTTTCCCGGACGCCGGAGACCCGGCCGAAGCCGCTCAGATCCCGTCGGGATCGACCAGCGTCAGCGAGATGACGTCGCTGTCGATCAGCACCTTGCCGGCATGCTCGAAATTGACGGTGATGCGGTTGCGGATGGCCGACTGCACCTGTCCCAGCCCCCAGTCGGGCTGGTCCGGGTGGCGCACCCAGGCGCCGGGCACCAGCGAATCGTCCATGTCGGGTCCCATCTATCGAACTATTGTACATAGGAAATGCGACCGCCTGTGCGGCGGCGCCGGGAAAGTATAGAATCTCCAGCACCGCGCCGTCGCCGTTCCTTTTTTCCGGAGTCTGCCTCGTGACCGAATCGTCCTCCCTCCCCGTCAGCGTCGACATCCGCGTTCTGGAACTGCTGGCGTCGAAGCTCTGCCACGATCTGGTCAGTCCGGTCGGCGCCATCCGCAACGGGCTGGAACTGATCGAGGAGATGCAGGAGGACGAGGATGGCGGGACTGCCGTCGGCGGATTTCTCGGCGAGGCGGTGAAGCTGATCGACCATTCCTCCGGCCAGGCCGACCGCCGGCTGCGGGTGTTCCGGCTGGCCTATGGGGTGGCGGGGCGCGACCAGAAGGGCTTCGGCGACGCCCGCGCCGCCGCCGCCGGCTATGTCGAGGGCGGACGCACCCGGCTGGACTGGCCGGAACGGGTGCCGCACGACATGACCGCCCAGCGCCGAGGCGTGGTCAAGCTGGTGCTGAATCTGGTGATGCTGGCGGACGAGGCGCTGACCCATGGCGGTCTGGTCTCCGTCGCCGCCGACGGCGACGAGACGGCGGGCCGCATCACCGTGACCGCCGCCGGCCGGCCGGGCACCCTCAAACCGGAGACCGCGGCGGCACTGGCCGGAACGGCGACGGCCGAGGCGCTGAGCCCCCGTACCATCCACGCCTATCTGGCCGGCAGGCTGGCCGAGAGCGACGGCTTCCGCATCGCCGTCGCCACTGAAAGCAGCGAACGGCTGGTCTTCACCGCGGAGTGGTGAGGCGTCCGGCCGGTCTTCCGGCCGCGTCTACAGCTGTTTGAAAATCCGCGGCTCCACCACGACCTGCTCCACCCCGCCGGTGGTCTGGTGGGCCGTGGTGCGCAGCGTGATCGCCAGATTGTGGCGCGCGGCCTCCGCCAGCGCGGCGTTGAGGCGTTCCACGGCTTCGCGCACGGATTGGGCGATTTCGGCGTCGCTCATCGATCCTCCCTGTGACAAAGGAACCCCGATCCTACCGGTAGCAGCCCCCGGAAGACTCCCTATCGGAAGAGGTAAGGTTCTCTTAATCAGTGTTTGACAGGCTCCCACCCTACCTGGACTGGAGCGCAACCGGCAGCCTTTCGATGCTGCCCGTTCGAGCCGCAGGCCGGCGCGGACCATAAACATTGGGCCTGGGGAATGCGACATGGATGATCTGCTGTCCGAATTTCTGACAGAGACCAACGAAAACCTCTCGGTGCTCGACGTCGAGCTGGTCAGGTTGGAGCAGAATCCCAACAATCCGGAACTGCTGTCGAACATCTTCCGGCTCGTTCACACCATCAAGGGAACCTGCGGCTTCCTCGGCCTGCCCCGCCTGGAAAAGGTGGCGCACGCGTCGGAGAACGTGCTGGGCAAGTTCCGTGACGGCGAACTGACGATCAACCCGGAAGCCGTTTCGCTGATCCTGCAGGCTCTGGACACCATCAAGAGCCTGCTGGCGGTGCTGGAAGCGACCGAGGCGGAACCGCCCGGCGACGACCTGCCGCTGATCGAGCGGCTGAACCTGTGCGCCGAAGGCAAGCTGGGCGGTCCCGCCCCGGCCGCCGCCGCCGCTCCGCCGCCGCCGCCGACCGCCCCTGCGGTTGCCGCGTCGGAATCCCGGCCGGTGACGATGGACGAGCTGGAGGCGCTGTGGAACTCCACGCCCGGCCCGAACGACATTCCCGCTCCGGCGGCCGGCACCGCGGTCGCCACCCGCGCGCCCGAGCCGGCCGAGGAGCCCGCCCAGTCGCACGACCTCGTCGTGCCCGATGCCGAGCCGGCCGCTGCCAAGGTGCCGGCGCCGGTCGCCCCGATGGCGGGTGCCTCGGGCGGCGGCAACGCCGGTGCCGCCGATGCCGGTGCCGAGGCCGCGACCAAGGAATCGGCGGTCGCCGCCCAGACCATCCGCGTCAACGTCGACCTGCTCGAAAACCTGATGACCATGGTGTCGGAGCTGGTGCTGACCCGCAACCAGCTGCTGCAGATCCTGCGGTCGCAGAAGGAAAGCGAGTTCGCCGCACCGCTGCAGCGCCTGAACCACGTGACGTCGGAGCTGCAGGAGGGCGTCATGAAGACGCGCATGCAGCCCATCGGCAACGCCTGGGCCAAGCTGCCGCGTCTGGTGCGCGATCTGGCGCATGAACTGAACAAGAAGATCGACCTCCAGATGCTCGGCGCCGACACCGAGCTGGACCGTCAGGTCCTGGAGCTGATCAAGGATCCGCTGACCCACATGGTGCGCAACAGCGCCGACCATGGCCTGGAGATCCCGGCGGAGCGCGTGAAGGCCGGCAAGACGGAGACCGGCCGCATTACCCTGAACGCCTATCACGAGGGCGGCCACATCATCATCGAGATCCAGGACGACGGTAAGGGCCTTGCCATCGACCGGATCAAGCAGAAGGCGATCCAGAACGGGATGGCGTCGGAAGGCGAGCTGGCCTCGATGACCGACCAGCAGATCATCCAGTTCATCATGAAGCCGGGCTTCTCCACCGCCGCCAAGGTCACCAACGTGTCGGGCCGCGGCGTCGGCATGGACGTGGTGAAGACCAACATCGAGAAGATCGGCGGCACGATCGAGATCAAGTCGGCCCAGGGCAAAGGCTCGACCTTCGTCATCAAGATCCCGCTGACGCTGGCCATCGTCTCGGCCCTGATCGTGGAATGTGCCGGCGAGCGCTTCGCCATTCCGCAGATCAGCGTGGTCGAGCTGGTGCGCGCCGCCGCCGACAGCGAGCACACCATCGAGCGGCTGAAGGGCACCCCGGTCCTGCGCCTGCGCAACCGCCTGCTGCCGCTGGTCTCGCTCCAGCAGCTGCTGCGGCTGGACGACAGCGAGGACGCCAAGAAGCCGGCGGATGAGACCTTCATCGTCGTCACCCAGGTCGGCACCTACACCTTCGGCATCATGGTCGACCGCGTGTTCGACACCGAGGAAATCGTGGTGAAGCCGGTGGCGCCGATCCTGCGCCACATCGAGATGTTCTCGGGCAACACGATCCTGGGCGATGGCTCGGTCATCATGATCCTGGACCCCAACGGCATCGCGTCGGCCACCGGCGAGATGGCGATGGGCGAGGCCGCCGGCAAGGAGACCACCGCGGTCCAGACCCAGCGCCAGGAGGACAAGATGGCGCTTCTGCTGTTCCGCGCCGGCGAGGGTGCGCCCAAGGCGGTGCCGCTGTCGCTGGTCGCCCGCCTGGAGGACGTCGATCTCGCCACGGTCGAGCTGTCGAACGGCCTGCCGGTGGTCCAGTACCGCGGCAAGCTGATGCCGCTGGTCCCGATCGACCCGAACTTCGTCGTCGCCAACGAAGGCCGCCAGCCGGTGCTGGTCTTCGCCGACGGCGACCGCTCGATGGGCCTGATCGTCGACGAGATCGTCGACATCGTGGAGGAGAAGCTGAACGTCCAGCTGGCCGCGGAGCGTCCCGGCCTGATGGGGTCGGCCATCATCGCGGGCAAGGCGACCGAGGTGATCGACGCCGGCTTCTTCCTGACCCAGGCCTACAAGGACTGGTTCGGCTCCTCCACCCAGGAGGGGTTCGAGGAGGAGAAGCTCCAGCGCGTGCTGCTGGTGGACGACAGCCCCTTCTTCCGCAACCTGCTGACGCCGCTGCTGTCGGTCGCCGGCTACGACGTGACGGCGGTGGAGAATGCCGGCGACGCGCTGGCGCTTTGCGAGGCGGGCGAGGACTTCGACGTCATCGTCTCCGACATCGAGATGCCGGGCATGAGCGGCTTCGACTTCGCCGAGGCGGTGCGCCACGGCAGCCGTTGGCAGCGCGTTCCGATGGTGGCGCTGTCCAGCCACGCCAGCGCCCGCGATCTCGACCGCGGCCGGATCGCCGGCTTCAACGACTATGTCGCCAAGTTCGACCGTGACGCGCTGCTCTTCGCGCTCCAGCAGACGCTGACCGACCAGAAAGGTGCCGCATGAGCAACGCCAAGCTGCCGTCCACCGTCCGCAAGTCGCGGGGCGACGATCTCGTCGTCTCCGGCAACCAGGACTTCGTGACCATGACGATCGCCGACCAGATGTTCGGCATCCCGGTCCTTCAGGTGCAGGACGTGCTGGGCCATCAGCGGATCACCCGCATCCCGCTGGCCCCGCCGGAGGTCGCCGGATCGCTGAACCTGCGCGGCCGCATCGTCACCGCCATCGACGTCCGCCTGCGGCTCGGCCTGACCGGCCGTCCGAAGGACAAGCCCGGCATGTCGATCGTCGTCGATCTGCGCGGCGAGCTGTACAGCCTGATGGTCGATTCGGTCGGCGAGGTGCTCAGCCTGACCAAGGAGGACTTCGAACGCAACCCGGCGACCCTGGATCCGCGCTGGCGCGAGGTATCGACCGGAATTTATAGGCTGAACGGCCAGTTGATGGTTGTGCTGGACGTGCCCCGTCTGCTCAACTTCACAACCATCGAGACGGCCTGACGGTTTGCGGCGCCTTGCCCCCTGGGGGAGGGCGCCGCACCGGCCGGCCGGCTTTCGCCGACGAACAGATGACCTGAGGCCCTGCCGCAATGAAATCCTGCCTGGTGGTCGATGACAGCCGCGTTGTCCGCAAGGTCGCGCGCAAGATCCTGGAAGAGCTGAATTTCGCCTGCTCGGAGGCGGAGGACGGCAAGCAGGCGATGGAAGCCTGCGCGGCACAGATGCCGGACGCCATCCTGCTGGACTGGAACATGCCGGTGATGACCGGGATCGAGTTCCTGCGGCGGCTGCGCAAGATGAGCGGGGGCGAACAGCCCAAGGTGGTGTTCTGCACGACCGAGAACGATCTTGCCCATATCCAGGAGGCGCTGTCCGCCGGGGCCAACGAGTACATCATGAAGCCCTTCGACAGTGACATCATCCAGACCAAGTTCGCGCAGGTCGGCCTTCTGTGACCCCGAGCGGGATGTCAGGAGAGCCAGCGTTGAACCAGTCGAGTTGAAAGGCGAATCGCCGTTATGTCGGACAGTTTTGGCAGAGGCCCCCTCACCACCGCGCGACCGGCCAACCCGGATCCCGTCCGGGTCATGGTGGTGGACGACTCCGCCGTCATCCGCGGCCTGCTGACCCGCGCGCTGGAAGGGGACCCGGACATCCGCGTGGTCACCTCCGTCGGCGACGGCCAGATGGCGGTCAATTCGCTGCAGCGCAATTCCATCGATGTCATCGTGCTGGACATCGAGATGCCGGTGATGGACGGGCTGACCGCCATCCCGAAGCTGCTGGCGGTTGCGCCGCAGGTGAAGATCATCATGGCCTCCACGCTGACGCTGCGCGGGGCCGACGTGTCGATCCGCTGCCTGTCGGCCGGTGCGGCCGATTACATCCCGAAGCCGACCTCCACCCGCGAGATCGGCGGGGCGGAGGACTTCAAGCGCGAGCTGGTCGCCAAGGTCAAGGCGCTGGGTGCCGCCGCCCGGCGTGCCGGATCGCGCTCGCGCGGCGAGATCCGGCCGCTGACCCCGGCGGCTCCGCTGGGGCTGCTGAAGCGCGAGGTCGGGCCGATCGTCACCCGGCCGACTCCGGCCGGCGCCATCGCCACCAAGCCGGACGTGATCGCCATCGGCAGTTCCACCGGCGGGCCGCAGGCGCTGTTCGAGGTGCTGTCGCACCTGAAGGCCGGCGTCAGCCAGCCGATCCTGATCACCCAGCACATGCCGGCGACCTTCACCACCATCCTGGCCGAGCACATCACCCGCCAATGCGGGATCGATGCGCGCGAGGCCAAGGACGGCGAGCCGATCGTGCAGAACCGCTGCTACATCGCGCCCGGCGACTTCCACATGCTGGTGACGCAGCGCGCCGGCGCCAACGTGATCGCGCTCAGCAAGGATCCGCCCGAGAATTTCTGCCGCCCGGCGGTCGACCCGATGATGCGGTCGATCCTGAAGGCCTTCGGCGGCCGCAAGATCTTGGCCTGCATCCTGACCGGCATGGGGCAGGACGGGCTGAAGGGCTGCACCGACGTGGTCAATGGCGGCGGCACACTGATCGCCCAGGACGAGGCATCGAGTGTGGTCTGGGGCATGCCCGGTGCCGTGGCGCAAGCCGGCATCTGCAACGTCATCCTGCCGCTCAAGGAAATCGGTCCCCACATCCGCAAGCTCGCTTCGAGGGCAGCATGAGAGTCGAAGATTTCGACATGTTCTCCACGCTGCTCAAGCAGCGTTCCGGCCTGGTCCTCACCCGCGACAAGGCGTATCTGCTCGAATCCCGGCTGATGCCGGTGGCGCGCAAGTGGAACATGAAGGGGCTTGAGGAGCTGGCGACCACCGTCCGCACCCGCAAGGACGAGGCGCTGCTGCGCGACATCACGGAGGCGATGACGACCAACGAGTCGTCCTTCTTCCGCGACCAGAAGCCGTTCGACCAGTTCCGCCAACTGGTGCTGCCCAAGCTGATGGAGGCGCGGGCGGCCAAGCGCAGCTTGCGCATCTGGTCGGCCGCCTGTTCGTCGGGCCAGGAAGCCTATTCGCTGTCGATGATCCTGAACGACGAGGCGGCGAAGCTGGCCGGCTGGCGCATCGAGATCGTCGGCACCGACATCTCGGCGGAAATGGTGGAGCGGGCGAAGGCCGGCGTCTACACCCAGTTCGAGGTGCAGCGCGGCCTGCCGATCACCATGCTGGTGAAGCATTTCAAGCAGAACGGCGACAAGTGGCAGATCAGCCAGCAGCTGCGCCAGATGGCGTCGTTCCGCGAATGGAACCTGCTGGGCGATTTGTCGGCGCTGGGACAGTTCGACATCGTCTTCTGCCGCAACGTGCTGATCTATTTCGACCAGCCGACCAAGGCGAAGGTTCTGGAATCGATTTCCCGCCAGATGCCGCAGGACGGCGTTCTGTATCTGGGCGGTGCTGAAACGGTGCTGGGCATCACCGACAAGTTCAAACCGGTGGAAGGCCAGCGCGGTCTCTACAGCCTGGGGGGCTTCTCGGCCGCCGGCGCCAAGGTGGCGTAAGGGGCCTCGGGAGCGGCGTCTTCGGGAGCGACGGGGGCGGGGAAGCCGCCCCCACTCGAATCGGTGAAAAATCAGGCCGACGGCGTGATCGACTTGATCGGGCCACGCGGATTGCCGGACATTTCGGCGATCTTGCGGTCCTGCGCTTCGATGTACGTGCGGATGGAATTCTCGCGGTCGAACTGATCGATGTCGGTGGTCGGCACCTTGCGGTTCGAGGTGCGCGCACCGTCCTGGTAAATCACGTCGAAAAGCGCGAAGGCGTTGTCGACGGGCTGTTTCTTCTGACGGGCCATGGCCTGTCCTCCGTATGGTCGCGGTCGGCCGCGCCTGCGGCCGTCCGTTCAGGCATTGTTGGTGTCGGTTTTGGTCTCGGCATCGCTGTCGGTCGCCAGGGACTCGTCCTGCGTCTCCGTCCCGTCCGGATCGCCGGCGCGGCGGGCGGCGACGCCTTCCTCGCGACGCTGAAGCTTTTCCTGCTTCCTCTGTTCCTTGGCCCGGTTGCGCTCGGCCCGCTGCTGGTTGTAGTTCGGTTTGAAAGCCATCGCGGATCTCCTCTGGGCAGAGCCCTGCATCTGGGCGACAGGGACTTGTGCAACACGGAAAAAGGGCACCGGTTTCCCGATGCCCCTTTTTCCGCAGGTCGGCGGTCAGGCGGTCAGACCGCCTTCAGATTTTCCGCCGAGGTCTTGCCACGCTTCGGATCGCGCTGCTCCTCGTAGGAAATCTTCTGGCCATCGACCAGGCTGCGCAGCCCGGCGCGTTCGACAGCGGAGATGTGAACGAACACATCCGGGCCGCCGCTTTCCGGCTGAATGAAACCGAAGCCCTTGGTGCTGTTGAACCATTTGACGGTGCCGACGGGCATGTCTGTCTCCCATAACGCAAAGGGCGCCACACCACCGGTGCGGCGCATCAGACTGGGTGTGGGATTGGCGGCCCCCAGGTGCTCGCGATCGAATTTTGCGATGGCGAAAAAAGAGGGGCTGAGCGTGGAGGCTTTTGAAAGCCCCGCAGTCCGAAGCAGAATGACCCACCAGATATGGCAACGCCCGGTCCGGCTTTCAAGGTGAAAGACGGCCGGGCGTGGAGGAGCGGCAAAAGAAAAGCGGAAGCGGTGAGGAGTCAGCCGGCGGCCTGCTGTTGCGGCACGCGCGGCGGGGGCGGGGGATTGCCTTCGACGATTTCCTCGTGCGGGTCGCGCAGCACGTAACCGCGGCCCCACACCGTTTCGATGTAGTTGTCGCCCTGGGTGGCGGCGGCCAGCTTCTTGCGCAGCTTGCAGACGAAGACGTCGATGATCTTCAGTTCCGGCTCGTCCATCCCGCCATAGAGATGGTTCAGGAACATCTCCTTGGTCAGCGTCGTGCCCTTGCGCAGGCTCAACAGCTCCAGGATGCCGTATTCCTTGCCGGTCAGGTGCAGCGGCGACTGGTCGACCTCCACCGTGCGGGTGTCGAGGTTTACGGTCAGGCGGCCGGTGCGGATGATGCTGTCGGAATGGCCCTTCGACCGGCGGACGATGGCCTGGATGCGGGCGATCAACTCGCGCTTGTCGAACGGCTTGGTCAGGTAATCGTCGGCGCCGAACCCCAGCCCCTTGATCTTGTTGTCCATTTCGGTCAGGCCGGACAGGATCAGGATCGGGGTGGTCACGCGCGCGGCGCGCAGGCGGCGAAGAACCTCGTAACCGTCGATGTCCGGCAGCATCAGGTCGAGAATGATGATGTCGTAATCGTAGAGCTTGCCGATCTCGAGTCCGTCCTCACCCAGGTCGGTAGAATCGACGATGAAACCTTCCGTGTTCAGCATCAGCTCGATGCTTTTGGCGACGGAGGAATCGTCTTCAACCAGCAGAACCCTCATGGCGATATCCCGACGTTTGATGGCGCGCTTTCGCTACCCGACCCCGGACATGGTCCCCGATCCTTGATGACCGATTTCAACCATCCCGTTTACACAAGTTAACAGACGATTCAGCTTAACGCCAGTGCCAAGCGCTTACACAACGTTAATCCTTCCATCGCAAGATGCGATCATGGTGGTTAACGTCGCCTCCGTCCACAGAGCTACCACTTAATAGGAGCGCGTCCCGTCTTGGGACCGCCTTCCCTGGAAACGCCGGTATCCGATCCATGACGTTCGATATCGATCAGTTGATCCGCGACATCGACCGGATCCCGGACTCCAGCCGGTACGGCCGCGTCACCGCCGTGTCCGGCCTGATGGTCGAGGTCGGCGGGATCGAGAAGGAACTGTCGGTCGGCGGCCGCTGCATCGTCGAGACGCGCGACCGCCGTCAGGTCCCGTGCGAGGTGGTGGGCTTTCGCCAGGGCAGGGCGCTCGCCATGCCCTTCGGTGCGCTGGACGGCGTGGGGCTGGGCTGCCGCGCGCTTGTGGCGGGCGATCAGGCACGGATCTTCCCGACCGACGCCTGGCTCGGCCGCGTCGTCAACGCGCTGGGCGAACCGGTGGACGGCAAGGGGCCGCTGCCCAAGGGGCCGCAGGGCACGCCGATCCGCAACACGCCGCCCAACGCCCATTCGCGGGCCCGCGTGGGAGAGAAACTGGATCTGGGCATCCGCGCCATCAACGCCTTCCTCACCTGCTGCCTCGGCCAGCGCATGGGCATCTTCGCCGGATCGGGCGTCGGCAAATCGTCGGTCATGTCGATGCTGGCCCGCTTTTCCGCCGCAGAGGTCGCGGTGATCGGCCTGATCGGCGAGCGCGGGCGCGAATTGCAGGAATTCATCACCGAGGATCTGGGCGAGGAGGGGCTGGCCCGCAGCGTCGTCGTCTGCGCCACCTCGGACGAGGCGCCGCTGATGCGCAAGCAGGCCGCCTACATGACGCTGGCGGTCGCCGAGCATTTCCGCGACCAGGGCCGCGACGTGCTGTGCATGATGGACAGCGTCACCCGCTTCGCCATGGCCCAGCGCGAGATCGGCCTGTCGGCCGGCGAGCCGCCGACTACCAAGGGCTATCCGCCGACCGTCTTCGCCGAGCTGCCACGCCTGCTGGAGCGCGCCGGTCCGGGCGTGGTCGGGGCGGGCACCATCACCGGCCTGTTCACCGTTCTGGTGGACGGCGACGACCACAACGAGCCGATCGCCGACGCCGTGCGCGGCATCCTGGACGGCCACATCGTGATGGAGCGCCAGATCGGCGAGCGCGGGCGCTATCCCGCCATCAACATCCTGCGCAGCGTGTCGCGCACCATGCCCGGCTGCAACACGGCGAACGAGAACGAGCTGGTCGGCCATGCCCGGCGCCTGCTGTCGTCCTACGACAACATGGCGGAGATGATCCGGCTGGGCGCCTACCGCCGCGGCACCGACCCGCAGGTGGACGAGGCGATCCACTTCCAGCCGGCATTGGAAGCCTTTTTGAAGCAGAGCAAGCGCGAGGCCACCGATCTGGAGACCAGCTACGCCATGCTCGCTGAAATCTTTGGGGTGCAGTGGCCGCAATGAGCCTGAAGACGATCATCCGCCTGCAAAAGCTGCAACTGGACGAGAAGCGTCGCGTCCTGGCGGATCTCCATACGCTGGCCGACCGGCTGCGCAACGAGATCGAGAAGGTGAAGCAGGAGATCGTGCACGAGCAGGAAACGGTCCGTGACGACTTTTCGGTTTCCTTCACCTATTCCAACTTCGCCCAGGCGGCGATGGAGCGCGGCCGCAAGCTGGGCGAATCGCTGGGGCAGGTGGAGATGCAGATCAACATCGCCACCGACGAAATGGCCGAAGCCTTCCAGGAATTGAAGCGCTACGAGCTGGCCGAGGAAGAGCGGCTGAAGCGCGAACGCGACAAGCAGAAGCGCAAGGAGGCCGCCATGCTGGACGAAACCGCGCTGGTGGGGTTCAGGCGCCGGCAGGCGGAGGAGGAGGCGACCGGGGGGTGAGGCTTACGGGCGGGGCAATCGGACGCGCTGCCCGGTTCAAAGCTGCCCGGTCAAGCCCTTCAGACGGTCACCGAAACCAGTCCGCCCGGCGACCCGCCGCTGTATCCGCCCGTCGCGGCCGGTGTGAATCCGCTTGTCGCCGGTGCCGCGGCGGTGGACCCCGCCGCCGTCCCGCTGCTGCCGGGAGCGCTGGCGAAGGACACGCCAATCGACGCGCTGGCCGCCGTGCCGGTCGTCGTGCCACCGGACCCGGACCCGCCCGCCGTCGCGCCATAGCCGCTGCCGGGCGATGTCCCGGTGCCGCCCGCCGATCCGTCCGAGTTGCTCTTCGCCGCAGCTGCTTTCCGCTCGTCCTCCTGGGACAGGCGGTTGGCGGTGCGGCGGTATTCCTCGACCACGCGCTGGGACGGGATCTGGTCCTGGGTTTCGCCGGTGTCGAAGTCGCGGAAATACAGCACGGCCACCCGCGCGCCCTGGTCATAGCGCAGGAAGGGGCTGATGAAGCCGGCGCCGGAGGATTTATCCGTCTCGCCGGAGGCTGGCGCTCCGGTGCTCTCGGCTGAAGTCGACGGGGAAGCGGTGCCGGCTTCCGTCGGCTGGAAAGCCGTCGGGCGGACTGCCGTCGAGCTGGAAATGCCACGGATCTCCATCGCTGCCTCCCGCGCTTCTTGCCCGCTTTCCAGGCGTTGCCCCTGGGACAGCCCCTTGGCGGGCACCGCCCCTCGATGGTCTCCTCAACCGACCCTGCCGCACCGGACCTGCCATGCGATCCGCTACGGATCAGACCGTGATGTTCAGGTTCTGGCCGCGGGTGGCGGTGGTGTTGCCGCCGTTCGATCCGCTCTGGGCCGTCTGCGCGTCCTGCTGGCGGCGGGTGCGCTCGGTCTGGTCTTCCTGTGCGGATTCGACGGGCGAGGTCGACCGCTGCGCCGCGGCCGGGCCGCTGCTGAGCGGGGTGACGTATGGCTGCTGCTGATAGCCGCCGATGCCGCCAATGCTGCTGACGCCCATGATCGTTCCTCCGGTCGCTGACGCGACGCTTCTCAACCCAACTAGGCAAATTTTGCCTGATCGAAAGGGTTAGCGCCAGCGAAATCGCTTCGGTGGAGAAGCTTTGTCGGGAATGTCAACGATCAAAGTGACTTGGGGGTAAAGGGTCACAACTCTTTTTCGGCGGTTGCTTCTGATCCGGCAACCTGCGCGGCGGGCTCCGGCGGCGACTCGGCGTTCCGCCACAGGGCGGCTTCGACCGCCAGCGTCCAGAAGCTTTCGGCCGCCTTGCTCTGGCGGGCGCGCGGGCGGACCAGCCGGATCTGCACCGGCACGGTCCAGCGTTCGTCGCCGGAAGGCACACCGGCGCGCACCAGGGAGCCGCGCGCCAGATCCTCGACGATCAGGCTTTCCGGCAACCAGGCCACGCCGCGCCCGTCGCGCGCCAGCGTGCGCAGAACCGCGGCAAGATGGGAGGTGAAGACGGTGTCGAGCGCGGTCGGCAGCGGCTGCGCCGCCCGCACCGCCTCCAGGATGCGGCCCATGCCGGATTCGCGGCTGTAGGACAAATGCGGCAGCGGTGTGTCCTGACCGTCCGCCAGCAGATGGCGCGGCCGGCCGCCGGCATCGGGGGCGGTCACCGCCAGCAGCCGGTCGCCGCCGACGACGACGGAGCGGAAGGACTCCGCATCCAGCCGGCCGGCCGCCGCCGGATGGGCGTGGCAGAGCAGGAACTGCGCCTGGCCTGCCAGCATCAGCCGCTCGCAGGCCTCCAGGCTGTCCGACGACAGGGTGATGGCGCCCAGCCTTGCGCGGGCTTCCAGCGCCCGCAGCCAGGACGGGAAGAAGGTCAGCGACAGCGCATGGGTGGCGGCGAAACGCAGGGTCGCCGCTTCCGACTGGGCGGCGAGCCGGGCCTCTTCCCGGCCTTGCAGCAGGCGGCGCACGGTTTCGTCGGCGAAGGGGCGGAAGCGCCGCCCGGCTTCCGTCAGGGTCACCGGCTGTCCGCTGCGGTCGAACAGCGGGGTGCCGGCCCAATCCTCCAGCGCGCGGATGCGGCGGCTGAAGGCCGGTTGGGTCAGGTGGCGCATGTCGGCGGCGCGGGAGAAGTTGCCGCAATCCACCAGCGCCAGGAAATCGTCGAGCCAGGAGAGTTCCATCGCCCAATCTTCGTCACGTCTGCCGGGCCGGCCCGGTGCCTGTAGGCGCCCGATTTCTCTGGGCGCCCACCCTCCGGCCACCCTATGCCGAACCCGCATGATGCGTTCCGACCTTGGCATTGGCCCGGCGGCCCGCAACATCCCTACAGTGCCGGCACGAAACGCGCCACCACGCTGCAAGGGAAACCGCCATGCGCATCGTCGAAATCCGCGAGCAGACCGCCGGCATCAAGTCCGACATCGCCAACGCCTTCATCGATTTCAGCCAGATGACGTGCAGCGTCGTCGCGGTGGTCACCGACGTGGTGCGCGATGGCAAGCCGGTGATCGGCTACGGCTTCAATTCGAACGGCCGTTATGCGGCGGGCGGGCTGCTGCGCGAGCGCTTCATCCCCCGGCTGATGTCGGCGGCCCCCGACAGCCTGCTCGACGACACGGGTGAAAATCTCGACCCGTTCCGCATCTGGGCGCGGCTGATGACCAACGAGAAGCCGGGCGGCCATGGCGAGCGCTCCGTTGCCGTCGGCACCATCGACATGGCTGTGTGGGATGCCGTGGCGAAGATCGCCGGCGTGCCGCTCTACCGCCTGCTGGCCGACCGGTTCCGCGGCGGTGTGGCCGATGACAGCGTCTGGGTCTATGCCGCCGGCGGCTATTACTATCCCGGCAAGGATGTGACGGCGCTTCAGGACGAGATGCGCAGCTACCGCGACCGCGGCTACAAGGTCGTGAAGATGAAGATCGGCGGCGCCCCGCTGGAGGAGGATCTCCGCCGGATCGACGCGGTGCTGGAGGTGGTCGGGTCGGGCGAGAACCTGTGCGTCGATGCCAACGGCCGCTTCGACCTCGCCACCGCCGTCAAATACGCCGAGGCGCTGAAGCCCTACGGCCTGTTCTGGTACGAGGAGGCCGGCGATCCGCTGGACTATGCGTTGCAGGCCGAACTCGCCGCCCATTACGACCGGCCGATGGCGACGGGCGAGAACCTGTTCTCCCACCAGGACGCCCGCAACCTGATCCGCCATGGCGGCATGCGGCCCGACCGCGACTGGCTGCAATTCGACTGCGCGCTGAGCTACGGTCTGGTGGAGTATCTGCGCACGCTGGACATGCTGAAGGACAATGGCTGGTCCAGCCGGCGGGTGGTGCCGCATGGCGGGCACCAGATGTCTCTGAACATCGCCGCCGGCCTGCATCTGGGCGGCAACGAATCCTATCCGGACGTCTTCAAGCCCTTCTGCGGTTTCGCCGACGGTATCGCAGTCGAGGATGGCCGCGTGCGGCTGCCCGATCTGCCCGGCGTCGGTTTCGAAGCGAAGTCGGAACTGTTCGCGACGATGAGCGGGCTGCTGGAAACCCGATAACAGCGCTCAGGTTCAAGGCCCGGACCTGTTCCATTGGGAGACGGCGTCGCCGATGTTCGAATCGGCCATTGACCAAGCGCTGCACTGTGTCAATCTGTTGGAGGTCGCAACGTTTCAGAAAGGAGGTGATCCAATGTCTCATGGAGCCAGTCCGGTCGTCGCCGCTTTGTTCGGTCTCGCCACTCTCCTGACGGCGGGGATCGCCAACGCGGACTGTTCGCCCAACCACAGCGCGAGCGCATCGCCGCCGCCGGCCTCCAGCACCGTCGGGTCGGCAGGAGCACCGGCGCCCAGCAGCACGCGCGGCGGGTGACGGCCCAACGCTGACGACCAGGAAAATCCATGCACAGGAACGGGCCGCTCTTTGCAAAAAGGGCGGCCCGTTTTCATTTCGGCAACGAACCGAATCGGGTTGTGGAGAGCGCTATCCGAAAAATGCCACAAGGATGAATTTTTATTGCTTTTCCATATGGTGGTAGACCCTATATTGAAATTTTTAACAATCCGCTGCCACCATTGCGCGTGAAACCTCGATATGGGTTCGAGGCGTGTTGGAGGGCAAGATGGATCATTCGACCGGTCATCACCATGGCTGCTGCCAGAGCGAACACAGCTCGCGCCGCGGGTTCCTGAAGCTGGCGACATTGGGCGCCGGCGTGACGTTGATGGCACCGATGATGATGAGCCGCCCGGCCCAGGCCGGCAGCGTCGATACCCTTCTGCTGTCCTGCATGGACTATCGCCTGATGGGCCATGTCGCTGGCTACATGAACGCCCGCAACATGCAGGCGAACTACGACCACGTCATTCTGGCCGGTGCCAGCCTGGGCGCGCTGACCGACAAAAAGCCGGCCTGGGGCGACGCCTTCTGGGATCATGTCGCCGTCGCCAAGGAACTTCATCACATCAAGCGCCTGATCGTCATGGATCACCGCGACTGTGGTGCCTACAAGGTCTTTCTCGGCATGGACCTGTCGCCCGACCCGGCGAAGGAGGCCGAGGTGCACGGTCAGTACCTGAGCAAGCTGAGGGCGATGGTAAAAGAACGCCACCCGGACCTTGAGGTCGAACTGCTGCTGATGGGCTTGGACGGCAACGTCGAAAAGCTGGCTGCGTAAGCATTGCGGACCCAGAAAGCCCCTTCTCCTGGTTCGAGAAGGGGCTTTCTGATTCCATCCTCACATATCCAGGCCGAGATCCAGGTTCGGAGCACTGTGGGTCAGCCAGCCGCAGCTGATCATGTCGACGCCGGTCTCGGCGATGGCGCGGACGGTGGCGAGCGTGACGTTGCCCGATGCCTCGGTCAGCAGGCGGCCGTCCACCATCCGCACGGCGCGGCGCAGCGTGTCCGGGTCCATGTTGTCGAGCAGCACGACATCGACCGGCAGGCCCAGCAGCTCGTCCAGCTGGTCGAGCGTGTCGACCTCCACCTCCACCTTCACCATGTGGCCGATGGCGGCGCGGACGCGCTCCACCGCCGGGCGCACGCCGCCGGCGACGGCGATGTGGTTGTCCTTGATCAGCACCGCGTCATCCAGCCCGAAACGGTGGTTGAAGCCGCCGCCCAGCTTGACCGCATGCTTTTCCAGAACGCGCAGGCCGGGGGTGGTCTTGCGGGTGCAGACGATGCGTGCCTTCGTGCCCTCCACCTCGCGCACCAGGGCGCGGGTGGCGGTGGCGATGCCGGACAGCCGGCCCATCAGGTTCAGCGCCGTGCGTTCCGCCGTCAGCAGGGCGCGGGCCTTGCCGGTCAGGGTGGCGATGGTGCCGCCGGGGGGCACGTCGTCGCCGTCCGTGCGCTCCACCGTCACCGAAATACCGGGGTCGAGCAGGCGGAAGGCGATCAGCGCCGCCTCCAGCCCGGCGACGCGGCCATCCTTGCGGGCGGCGATGCGGGCGGTCGCCACCGCGTCGGCCGGGATGATGCTGTCGGTGGTGATGTCGCCGGCCCGGCCCAGATCCTCCGCCAGGGCGGCGCGGACGATGGGCTCGACGGTCAGAGGATGCAGCATGCGGCGTCTCCGGGCAGGGGGCCGGCGGTGCCGGCCAGTTCGCTGAGGGTCAGGGTGCGGGAGATGGAGGCGGGGTTCGGCAGGGGATGGTCGCTGCGGCAATGGGCGCCGCAGCTTTCCTCCCGCGCCAGCGCGGCATGGACCACCAGACGGCCGACCAGCAGCCGGTTGCGCGCCTCGCCCCAGTGCCGGACGATCTCGGGCGGAGCCTGGACAGTGCCATAGGCGTCGCCGTCCTCGCAGCGGAGCATGTCCAGCGCCGCCGCCAGCCGGTCGAGCTTGCGCCGGGCGGCCAGCAGCCCCAGACCGTTGCGGACCAGACCGGCCCCGTCATAGAGCGCCGTCCGCGCCTCCGCCCCGATGGCGTCGAGCAGGGCATGGCCGACATCGGCGGCGACCGCCGGCGGGCGGGGTAGTGCGAAGGGCGGCAGCGGCGCCAGGGGACGGTCCGCCACGTCGCGGGCGACGCGGGCGCCGAACACCAGCGCCTCCAGCAGGGAATTGCTCGCCAGCCGGTTGGCGCCGTGGACGCCGGTGCAGGCGACCTCGCCGCAGGCCCACAGCCCCTCCAGGCTGGTCCGCCCGTCGGCGTCGGTGACCACTCCGCCCATATGATAGTGGGCGGCGGGCGCCACCGGCATCGACTCGGCGAAGGGGTCGAGGCCATGCTCGGCGCAGAGCGCCAGGACGGTGGGGAAGCCGCCGGGCTTGGCGGCGAGCGCCGGACGCAGGTCGAGGAACACCGGCTCCCCCGCCGCGACACGCCGGCCGATGGCGCGGGCCACCACGTCGCGCGGCGCCAGCTCCGCCAGCGGATGCTCGTCCGGCATGAAACGGTGGCCCTCGCTGTCGAGCAGCAGGGCGCCCGCCCCGCGCAATGCCTCGGTCAGCAGCGGCACCGGGTCGGCATCGACGGCCAGCGCCGTCGGGTGGAACTGGACGAACTCCAGGTCGGCGAGAGTGGCGCCGGCCCGCGCGGCGATGGCGAGCCCGTCGCCGGTGGCCTCCGCCGGGTTGGTGGTGCGGGCGAAGGTGGCGCCGATGCCGCCGGTCGCCAGGATCACGCGCGGTGCCCGGTGCAGCACCCAGCCCTGCCCATGGCAGGCCAGCAGGCCGCAGACCCGGCCGTTGCGCAGCACGAGATCGACGGCGAAGGCGTCGGTCTCCACCCGCACCGAGGGGGTGGCGCGCAGGCGGTCCGCCAACGCGCTGACCAGGGTGCGTCCGGTGGCGTCGCCGCCGGCATGGACGATGCGCGCAGCACCATGCGCGGCTTCGCGGCCTAGCAGCGGCGAGCCGTCGGGCGCACGGTCGAAGGGCAGGCCGTCCTCCAGCAGCCGGCGGACCTGGGCGGCGCCGTCGCGGGTCAGCAGGGCCGCCATCGCCGCATCGACCAGACCGGCCCCGGCGGCGACGGTGTCGGCGGCATGGTCCTCCGGCCGGTCGCCGGGACCGACGGCGGCGGCGATGCCGCCCTGGGCGTAGAGGCTGGAGCCGCCGGGCAGGCCGGCGGTCTTGGTGATCAGCGTGACCGCGCGCGGCGCCAGTTGCAGCGCCGCGGTCATCCCGGCAAGGCCGGAGCCGACGACGATCACCTCGGCATCGCGGACATCGTAAGGCGTGCTGGAGGTCATGGGGGACTCCTACACAACGCGAGCAGATCCCTTCTCCCCCCAGGGGAGAAGGTTAGGATGAGGGGGTTCGGCGAAGCCGAAGACGTTCGGCAAATGCATCCCCCTCACCCCGACCCTCTCCCCGCTTTCGGCGGACCAAAGGTCCGCCTGTCGCGTCAGCGCAAACGTCGTTTGCGCGAGAGCGGGGGGGGAGAGGGGGAGGTCGACGCGCTCACTTCGGCTTCACCGCCAGCATGCGTTCCACGGAGCGGCGGGCGCGGGCGGCCAGCGCGTCCGGGATCTCGACGCGCGGTTCCAGGGTCCGCAACGAGTCCAGGATGCTCGACAGCGTCACCGTCTTCATGTGCGGGCACAGGTTGCAGGGCCGCACGAACTCCGTCTCGGGCGAGGCGGCGGCGACGTTGTCGCTCATCGAGCATTCGGTGACCATAAGCACCCGCTGCGGCTTCTCGGTGCCGACGAAGTCGATCATGCGGGCGGTGGAGCCGACGAAATCGGCCGCTTCCAGCACGTCGGGCGGACATTCGGGGTGGGCGATCACGGTCAGCCGGTCGAAGCGGCGGCGGAACTCGTCGATCTCGGCGCCGGTGAAGCGCTCATGCACCTCGCAATGGCCCTTCCAGGCGATGATCTCGACCTTGGTCTGGGTGGCGACATACTTCGCCAGATACTCGTCGGGCAGGAAGATCACCCGGTCGACGCCGAGCGATTCCACCACCTCCACCGCGTTGCCCGACGTGCAGCAGATGTCGACCTCCGCCTTCACCTCGGCCGAGGTGTTGACATAGGCCACCACCGGCACGCCGGGATGCGCCTCGCGCAGCAGGCGGACGTCGGCGGCGGTGATGCTGTCGGCCAGCGAGCAGCCGGCGTTGCGGCTGGGGATCAGCACCGTCTTGGCCGGATTGAGCAGCTTCGCCGTCTCCGCCATGAAATGCACGCCGGCCAGCACGATCACATCGGCGTCGGTCTCGGTCGCCTTGGCGGCCAGCGCCAGGCTGTCGCCGACGATGTCGGCCACGCCGTGGAAGATCTCCGGTGTCTGGTAGTTGTGCGCCAGGATGACGGCGTTGCGCTCGCGCTTCAGCTCGTTGATGGCGTGGACCAGCGGGGCGTGGAAGGGCCATTCGATGGCCGGCACGACACGCTTCATGCGGTCGTAGATCGGCGCGGTCGCCGCGGCGACGGCAGGGGTGTAGGCGAGTTCGGCGACCTCGGGCATCGGATGCTCCGCTCTATGCTCGTTCTGAGCAAAACCATATGTGCTCGATTAGAGCATATCAAGCGGAAAAGCGAGGATGGAAACAATCGGCTCCGGGCGGCGTTGTGCGATGGCGGGAAAGGCCGGCATCGCGGCTTTTTCCCCGGTAAGCGCTGTCTGGAGAATCACCGATGAAAGCCTTCCTCGCCGCGCTCTGCGCTATCGTCGTCCTGGCTGGCGGCGCCTGGGCGGTGCTGCCGAGCCTGTTCGCCCGCAGCGCCGATGAGACCTTCGCGTCGAGTGGCGCACGGGTGGGGGAAGAGGCGTCGGTCGCGCACCGCAACTTCTCCGGCCGTCCGCATCCCGACAGCCAGCAGGGCGGCAATCCGCAGAAGTGACACCGCAGGCAGAGCGCAGGGCAGGCGGGAAAAATGGATGACCCCGGCAGGGTAGCCCCGACCGGGTAAGGCAACCTTTGCCCGCGCGGGCCGTTGTTACGGTTCGGGCCTGCCATGGCCTCGAACAGGGCTTGCGGGAGTGTGATGACGGTTCACGATCCGGAAAGCGGCGCGGAGGACTTGCGTGCCGATGTCTACCGGCTGCTGGCGCTGACGCTGGCCGCCCCGCCGGGCGCCGACCTGCTGGCTCTGCTGGGCGGTCTCACCGGCGACACGACGCCGCTCGGCCGGGCCTTCGACGGTCTGGCCGCCCGGGCCAGCGCCACCGATCCACAGGCGGCGGAGCGCGAGTTCAACGCGCTGTTCATCGGCGTCGTCCAGGGCGAACTGGTTCCCTATGCCTCCTACTACCGCACCGGCTTCCTGACCGACCGTCCGCTGTCGGCCCTGCGCGCCGACCTCCAGGCTTTGGGGTTGGAGCGCGCGCCCGACGTGTCGGAGCCGGAGGACCACATCGCCGCGCTCTGCGATGTGATGGCCGTGCTGATCCGCGAGGGGGCCGATCCGGTGGTGCAGCGCCACATGCTGGACAGCCACCTGACGCCCTGGGCCGGGCGCTTCTTCCAGGATTTGGAAAAGGCGGAGGCGGCCGGCCTCTACCGCCCGGTCGGCACCATCGGCCGCCTGTTCCTGGAGATCGAGCAGGAGGCCCTGAACAGACAGATCGACCAGATGGAGGGAGCCGACGCATGAAGTCGCAGCAAAACCCACCGCAAGACCCGCCCCGCAACGGCCCCGCACGCAATCCCCTGCAACGCCGCGACATCCTGAAGACGCTTGGCCTGGGTGCGGCCGGCGCCGCCGCAGCCACCATGCTTCCGGTGGGGGACGAGGCGCAGGCGATGGAATCGCCGCAGGAGCAGGTGAAGGCCCGCTACCGCGAAACCGAACACGTCAAGCGCTTCTACGCGCTGAACCGCCTCTAAGGGCGATCCGGAGAATGTCCATGCTGGTCAAACGCAGCTCGGCGAAAACGGCAGGCGGAAAGCGGTCCGGTCTGGTCACCGCCCTGGCCAACAGCCTGGAATCGGGCGTCAGCCGCCGCGGGTTCCTGCGCCGCTCCGGCCTTGCCGCGGGCGGCATCGCCGCCGTCGGCGCGCTGCCGGGTGCCATGATCCGCAAGGCGGAGGCCGGTCCCATCCTGCCGAATGTCGAGGTGGTGACGCGCAAGAACGTCTGCACCCACTGTTCGGTCGGCTGCACGGTGATCGCGGAGGTGCAGAACGGCGTCTGGGTCGGGCAGGAGCCGGGCTGGGAAAGCCCTATCAACCAGGGCACACACTGCGCCAAGGGCGCTTCGGTGCGCGAACTGACCAAGGGCACCCGCCGCGTCAAATACCCGCTCAAGCTGGTGGATGGCGTCTGGCAGCGGATTGGCTGGGATCAGGCGATCGAGGAGATCGGCAACCAGCTGATGGACATCCGCAAGGCGTCGGGGCCGGACGCGGTGTTCTGGCTTGGCTCGGCCAAATTCTCCAACGAGGGCGCCTATCTCTACCGCAAGCTCGCGGCCTTCTGGGGGACCAACAACGTCGATCATCAGGCGCGCATCTGCCACTCCACCACGGTCGCCGGCGTGGCGAACACGTGGGGCTACGGCGCCATGACCAACAGCTACAACGACATCCAGAATTCAAAGGCGCTGGTGATCGTCGGCGGCAACCCGGCCGAGGCGCACCCGGTGTCGATGCAGCACATGCTGCGCGGCAAGGAGCACAACCGCGCCCCCTTCATCGTCATCGACCCGCGCTTCACCCGCACCGCCGCGCATGCCACCGAATATGTCCGCATCCGTCCCGGCACCGACATTCCGGTCGCCTGGGGCCTGCTGTGGCACATCTTCGAAAACGGCTGGGAGGACAAGGAGTACATTCGCCAGCGCGTCTACGGCATGGACGAGATCCGCGCCGAGGTGAAGAAGTGGACTCCGGAAGAGGTGGAGCGGGTGACCGGCGCCCCCGGATCGCAGCTTCGCCGCGTGGCGGAGGCGCTGGCGAAGAACAAGCCCAGCACGGTGATCTGGTGCATGGGCGTCACCCAGCACACGGTCGGCACCGCCAATGTCCGCGCCCTGTCGATCCTGCAACTGGCGTTGGGCAACATCGGCGTGGCCGGCGGCGGCGCCAACATCTACCGCGGCCACTGCAACGTGCAGGGCGCCACCGACTTCGGCCTCGATGTCAGCACGCTGCCCGCCTATTACGGGCTGGCGGAAGGGGCGTGGAAGCATTTCGCCCGCGCCTGGGACGTCGAATACGACTATCTGAAGGGCCGCTTCGCCACCAAGGATCTGATGGAGGCCAAGGGCATCCCGACCACGCGCTGGTTCGATGCCGTGCTGGCCAAGCCGGGCGAGATCGACCAGCCCAGCCCCTTGCGCGCCATGATGTGCTTCGGCCATGGCGGCAACACCGTCACCCGCATGCCGGAGATGGTGAAGGGTCTGGAGAAGCTCAGCCTGCTGGTCATCGCCGACCCGCACCCGACCACCTTCGCTGCCATCAAGGAGCGGCGCAACGGCACCTACATCCTGCCGGCCTGTTCCCAGTTCGAGACCGACGGGTCGCGCACCTGCTCCAACCGCTCGATGCAGTGGGGGGAGAAGGTGGTGGAGCCGATCTTCGAATCGAAGGACGACTACACCATCATCTATCTGCTGGCGCGCAAGCTGGGCTTCGCCGACGAGATGTTCAAGCACATCACGGTGGAGAAGGACCGGCCGGTGCCGGAGGACATCCTGCGCGAGATGAACCGCAGCTGCCTGTCCATCGGCGCCACCGGCCAGTCGCCGGAACGGCTGAAGATGCACATGAAGCATCAGGCCGATTTCGACAAGATCACCATGCGGGCCGCCTCCGGTCCCTGCGCCGGCGACTATTACGGCCTGCCCTGGCCCAGCTGGGGCCATCCGGAGATCCGGCATCCGGGATCGGCCGTGCTCTACGACACCTCCAAACATGTGATGGACGGGGGCGGCGTCTTCCGCGCCCGCTTCGGGGTGGAGCGCAACGGCGTCTCGCTGCTGGCCGACGGCTCCTATTCGAAGGGGTCGGAGATCGAGGACGGCTATCCCGAATTCACCATGGCCGTGCTGAAGAAGCTGGGCTGGGACAAGGACCTGACGCCGGACGAGATGCGCGTCATCCAGGCCATCAGCGGCGGCGGGGCCGAGGTGGACAATGTCAGCTGGCAGACCGACCTGTCGATGGGCATCATCCGCGTCGCGCTGAAGCATGGTTGCGTGCCGCACGGCAACGCCAAGGCGCGCGCCGTCGCCTGGAACCTGCCCGACCCGGTGCCGGTCCACCGCGAGCCGATCTATTCCCCGCGCCCCGATCTGGTGAAGGCCTTCCCGGCCATCGAAGACCGGCGCGACTTCCGTCTGGTCCAGCTTGCCCGCTCGTTGCAGTTCAAGGTGGCGGACAGCGACCTGCGCCAGCGCTTCCCCATGGTGCTGACCTCCGGCCGGCTGGTCGAGTACGAGGGCGGCGGCGAGGAAACCCGGTCCAACCCCTGGCTGGCCGAGTTGCAGCAGTCGATGTTCGCGGAGATCAACACCAGGGACGCCGAGCGGCTGAACATCAGGGACGGCGCCTGGGTCTGGGTCTATGGGCCGGAGGACGGCAGCAAGGCCAAGGTCAAGGCGCTGGTGACCGACCGCGTCGGCGGCGGCACGGTGTTCATGCCCTTCCACTTCTCCGGATTCTGGCAGGGCGACAGTCTGCGCGGCAACTACCCGCCCGACACCGACCCCATCGTGCTGGGCGAGCCGGTGAACGGGGTGACGACCTACGGCTACGACCCCGTCACCTTCATGCAGGAAACCAAGGTCACCCTCTGCCGGGTCGAGCCGGCATGACGTACGGGAGCTGAACAGAACAATGGCCCGGATGAAGTTCCTGTGCGACGCCGAACGCTGCATCGAATGCAACGCCTGCGTCACCGCCTGCAAGAACGAGCATGAGGTGCCGTGGGGCATCAACCGCCGCCGGCTGGTCACGCTGAACGACGGCAAGCCGGGCGAGCGGTCGATCTCCATGGCCTGCATGCATTGCAACGACCCGCCCTGCGCCGCGGTCTGCCCGGTCGACTGCTTCCTGCAAACGGCTGATGGCGTCGTGCTGCACAGCAAGGATTTGTGCATCGGCTGCGGCTACTGCTTCTACGCCTGCCCGTTCGGCGCGCCGCAATTTCCGCGCACCACCGACTTCGGCAGCCGCGGCAAGATGGACAAATGCACCTTCTGCGCCGGCGGCCCCGAACCGGACGGCAGCGTCGAGGAATACCAGAAATACGGCGCCAACCGGTTGGCCGAGGGCAAGTTGCCCTTGTGCGCGGAGATGTGTTCCACCCGCGCGCTGATGGCCGGCGACGGGGCGGTGCTGGCCGACATCTATCAGGAACGCTCGCTGCGCCGCGGCTATGGCTCGGGCGCGCCGGGCTGGTCGACCGCCTATGGCCGCAACGACCGCGGCTCCCCCTTCGCCCCCGGCGGGCCGGGCACGGGAGGGGCGTAAGCGCCCCCGCAAGAAAGATCATACCGGGAGACCACCATGCGCCCCACCAGACTCCCCCTGCACGCCCTGCTGCTTTTGATTGCCCTGCTGGCCGTCGAGAGTCTGGCCGCTCCGACTTTCGCACAAGCGCAGCTCACCCAGGTGCCCGGCCAGAACTCGCCGACCAGCAAGGAGCAGGTGCCGCTCTATGTCCCGCAGGACGACAAGCTGATCGGCCGCGTCAGCATCCCGGACGAAAAGCTGGCGGTGCTGGTCCAGCCGGAAGGGCGGGAATGGCGGGAATGGCGCACCCACACGCTGCGGCTGGCGATCGGCGGGCTTGCCATCGGCATGACGGCGGTGCTGGCGATCTTCTTCCTCTATCGCGGCACCATCCGCATCCATGGCGGCAAGTCGGGGCGGCTGGTGCTGCGCTTCAACGGGCTGGACCGCTTCGCCCATTGGACGACGGCGGTCAGCTTCCTGCTCATGGCGCTGACCGGGGTGATCATGACCTTCGGACGGCCGCTGCTGATCCCGCTGATCGGCCATCAGGCCTTCACGCCGCTGGCGGAATATGCCAAGTCGATCCACAACTTCGTCAGCGTGCCCTTCGTCGTCGGGCTGCTGATGATCATGGGCCTGTGGCTGCGCGACAACATCCCGGAGAAGGCCGACTGGACCTGGATCAGGACGGCGGGTGGCCTCTTTTCCAAGGCCGGCGGACAGCATCCGGAGGCCGGGCGCTTCAACGCCGGGCAGAAGCTGGTGTTCTGGAGCATCGTGCTGGGCGGCATCGGCATGGCGGCCACCGGCTATCTGCTGATGGTGCCCTTCGCCGTCTCCGGGATCGGCGGCATGCAGATCATGCACGTCATCCACGGGCTGCTGGCGGCGGGCCTAATTGCCGCGGTGATCGGCCACATCTACATCGGCACCATCGGCATGGAGGGCGCCTTCGACGCCATGGGCTGCGGCGAGGTCGACGAGAACTGGGCGATGGAGCATCACCGCCGCTGGTATCAGGAGCAGCTGCGCAAAGGCTATGTCGAGGGTCGCCAGCCGGCGGAATGAGGTGCTGCAACGATGCGTTCATAGGGCGGGATACGAACAATCCCACCCGCCGACCGTCTCCTTCCATAGTACAATTTACCCCCTCCCTCTCAGAGTGGCTGAATGGCCCTCGACAAACGCGCTGGACCGGAGACCTGACCGGTTCACCACACTGAGAGGAACGGCCCAAATGCTCCACCAGGCTCTCGACACGCTCCAGAAGCAGATCGCGCTCCGCCCCCGCTACGACAACTATATCGGTGGTCAGTGGGTTGCGCCGGTGGATGGCCAATACTTCACCAATCTCACCCCGATCACCGGCAAGCCGCTGTGCGAGATCGCCCGCTCCCAGGCCGCCGACGTGGAGCTGGCGCTCGACGCCGCCCACGCCGCCAAGGATGCCTGGGGCCGCACCTCGCCGACCGAACGCTCGAACATCCTGCTGAAGATCGCCGACCGCATGGAAGAGCGGCTGGAGGTCATCGCGCTGGCCGAGACGCTGGACAACGGCAAGCCGATCCGCGAGACCCGCGCCGCCGACGTGCCGCTCGCCATCGACCATTTCCGCTACTATGCCGGCTGCATCCGCGCCCAGGAAGGTTCGATCGCTGAGATCGACCACACCACCTACGCCTACCATTTCCATGAGCCGCTGGGCGTCGTCGGCCAGATCATTCCCTGGAACTTCCCGCTGCTGATGGCCGCCTGGAAGCTGGCCCCGGCGCTGGCCGCCGGCAACTGCATCGTGCTGAAGCCGGCTGAGCAGACCCCGATGGCGATCATGGTGCTGGCCGACATCATCGGCGACCTGCTGCCGCCCGGCGTGCTGAACATCGTCAACGGCTTCGGCATCGAGGCCGGCAAGCCGCTCGCCACCAACAAGCGCATCTCGAAGATCGCCTTCACCGGCGAGACCTCGACCGGCCGCCTGATCCTGCAATACGCGTCGGAGAACATCATCCCGTCGACGGTCGAGCTGGGTGGCAAGTCGCCGAACATCTTCTTCGAAGACGTGATGGCCGAGGACGACGAGTTCCTCGACAAGGCGCTGGAAGGCTTCGCGATGTTCGCGCTGAACCAGGGCGAGGTCTGCACCTGCCCGAGCCGCGTCCTCATCCAGAAGTCGATCTACGACCGCTTCATCAAGCTGGCGGTCGAGCGCGTCGCCAAGATCGCCCAGGGCCATCCGCTGGACGGCGGCACCATGATCGGTGCCCAGGCGTCGCAGGAGCAGCTGGAGAAGATCCTCTCCTACATCGAGATCGGCAAGGCCGAGGGCGCCAAGGTTCTGATCGGCGGCGAGCGCGCCCATCTGGGCGGCGAGCTGGAAGGCGGCTACTACGTGCAGCCGACCATCCTCGAAGGCCACAACAAGATGCGCATCTTCCAGGAGGAGATCTTCGGCCCGGTCGTCGCCGTGACGACCTTCGAGACCGAGGAAGAGGCGCTGGCCATCGCCAACGACAGCGAGTTCGGCCTGGGCGCCGGCGTGTGGAGCCGTGACGGCAACCGCGCCTTCCGCATGGGCCGCGGCATCCAGGCCGGCCGCGTGTGGACCAACTGCTACCACCTGTACCCTGCGCACGCCGCCTTCGGCGGGTACAAGAAGTCCGGCATCGGCCGCGAGACGCACAAGATGATGCTCGACCACTACCAGCAGACCAAGAACCTGCTGGTCAGCTACAGCCCGAAAGCGCTCGGCTTCTTCTGAGCCCTGCTCCTCCCTATCGGGCAAACCTGGGCCGGGGGCGTGTCCCCCGGCCTTTTTTCTTTCTCCGTGTGGTTTCGTGATAAAGGACCACCATGATCGCCACAACGCCGACTGACCGCGTCATCGCTACCCCCGAGGCCGTCGCCCTGCTGGACCGGCTTGCCGCGAAGCACGGGCCGCTGATGCTGCACCTGTCGGGCGGCTGCTGCGACGGCTCGGCGCCGCTCTGCCTGCCAAAGGGGGAGTTCAGGATGGGCGGTCGCGACCTGTGCCTGGGGACGGTCGCCGGTGCGCCCTTCTGCATGTCCGACGACACCTTCCAATGGTGGCGCAACACCCAGGTCATCCTGGACGTTATCCAGGCGCGCGGCGGCGGCTTCTCACTGGAGGCGCCGGACGGTATCCGCTTCACCGCCAGGGCCCGCCTGTTCACCGACGAGGAGCTGGCCGGCCTGCCGGATCCGCAACCGGCCGAGACTGTCTAGGAGCCGCCCCGCATCATGTCCTCCTTCACCGGTCCGCGGATTGGTCTTGCCCGCCGCCATCCCTGGAGTACCCTTGCCGGATCGCAACCGCAGACCGGGAGGGAGGCGGCAGGGGCAGCGATGTCCGCACAGGGGAACTCCGCAGACGGTCCCACCGTAAATCGCCCGGTTAGAACGGCATCCGGCGACGGCATGCCGCGCGCCGTCACCCATGCCGAGCGCGCCGACGAGGCGGCGCGGGAACTGCGCGCCGGGCTGGGCGAGGTGGCGCTGGAACTGGTGGTCGTCTTCTGCGCCCCCAGCTATGACCGCGAGGCGCTGGCCGACGCGCTGGCGGCGCAGTTCGGCATGGTGCCGGTGATCGGCTGCACAACGGCGGGGGAGATCGGCCCCGGCGGCTACACCACCAACGCCCTGGTGGCGGTTGGCTTCCCGACCGAGGATTTCTGCATCGTCACCGCGCTCGTGGACCATGTCGACCGCTTCGAGATCGCCGACAGCACCGCCATCGCGCGGTCGCTGCTGTCGCGCCGCGACCGCGCGATGGGAACTCGCCCGGTGCCGCTGGGCGAGGAGGCCCGCAGCTTCGCCATGCTGCTGATCGACGGCCTGTCGATGAGCGAGGAGACGGTGGTCAGCGCGCTGCACAACGCGCTGATCGACATCCCGCTGTTCGGCGCGTCGGCCGGCGACGACCTGCATTTCGAGCGCACCTTCGTCCTGCACGAGGGTGCCTTCCATCCCAATGGCGCGGTGGTGGCGCTGTTCACCACGACGCGGCCCTTCACCGTCTTCCGCACCCAGCATTTCGTCAGCTCCGACCGCAAGATGGTGGTCACCGGCGCCGATCCGCAGCACCGCATCGTCCATGAGATCAATGCCGAGCCGGCGGGCCGCGAATATGCCCGGCTGGTCGGGCTGGAGGGCGAGCCGCTGACCCCGATGATCTTCGCCTCCCACCCGGTCGTGGTGCGGGTCGGCGGCCAGTATCATGTCCGCTCGATCCAGAAGGTGAACGACGACGAGAGCCTGACCTTCTTCTGCGCCATCGACGAGGGCATCGTCCTGACGGTGGCGGAGGGGGTCGATCCGGTTTCCAACTTCGACGGGCTGATCGAGGGCATCGAGGCGGAGGTCGGCGCCCCTGACCTGATCCTCGGCTGCGACTGTATCCTGCGCCGGCTGGAGATGGAGCAGCGGCAGCTGAACGCCGTGATGTCCGACCGGCTGGCCCGTCACCGCGTCGTCGGGTTCTGTGCCTATGGCGAGCAGGTGAACGGCATGCACGTCAACCAGACCTTCACGGGCGTCGCCATCGGAGGACGCTAAGCCATGGCCGGCATGCAAACCCGCAACTGGACACTCGACCCCGCCGACCGCATCGCCGAGCTGGAGCGGGAGAACGCCAAGCTCCAGCGCATCAACAAGGTGCTGATGGACCGCGTCGAGCGGTCGATGGACTTCCAGGGCGGCGCCTTTTCGCTGTTCCAGACCGCCATCGTGCTGGAGCAGAAGATCCGCGAGCGCACGCTGGAGCTGGAACGCGCCCTGCACAAGCTGGAGGACAGCAACCGCGACCTCGCCCGCGCCAAGGAGCTGGCGGACACCATGCGCACCCGCCTGTTCGAGGCGATCGAGTCGGTGAACGAGGGGTTCGCCCTGTTCGACTCATCCGACCGCCTGGTGCTGTGCAATCGCAAATACCTGTCCTACTGGCCGTCGGTGGCGGGCCGCATCCAGGCCGGCATCCGCTTCAACGATCTGGTGGCGATGGTCGCCGCCGCCGGTGCCGTCGCCGAGCCGCCGCCCGACGTCTGGCTGCGCGAGCGGATGGAGCACCGCCACGACCTGAAGGGCGTCTTCCTCAACCGGCTGTCCGACGGGCGCTGGATCCAGGTGAACGAGCGGCGCACCCGCGACGGCGGCATCGTCGGCGTCTACACCGACATCACCGTCATCAAGCGGGAGGAGGAACGGCGGCGCGCGTCCGAACAGGCGGAGAAATCCGCGCTGATGATGCTGAACGACCAGCTTCAGCAGGCGAAATCCCAGGCCGATCAGGCCAACCTGTCCAAGACCCGCTTCATCGCCGCCGCCAGCCACGACCTGTTGCAGCCGTTGAACGCTGCCCGGCTGTTCGTGTCGGCGCTGGCCGATCTGGAACAGCCGGCCGCCAATGCGGAGCTGGTGGACAACATCGACCTCGCGCTGGCGTCGGTGGAGGATCTGCTGTCGGCGCTGCTCGACATCTCCAAGCTCGACGCCGGGGCGGTGACGCCGGAGGTGAGCGACTTCCCGCTGCGCGGCATCCTGGCGCCGCTCGCCACCGAATATGCCGCCGTCGCGGCGGAGCGCGGCATCGACCTGAAGGTGGTGGGATCGGGGGCGGTGGTGCGCAGCGACATGCGGCTGTTGCGCCGGATCGTGCAGAATTTCCTGTCCAACGCGCTGCGCTACGTCCAGGGCGGCCGGGTGGTGGTCGGCTGCCGCCGGACCGGCGACGGCGGCATCCGCATCGAGGTGTGGGACAACGGTCCCGGCATCCCGCGCGACAAGATCGCCGAGATCTTCCAGGAATTCCGCCGCCTCGACACCCCCGTCACCAAGGGGCGCGACCGCGGCATGGGGCTGGGGCTCGCCATCGTCGACCGCGTCGCCCGCATGCTGGACCACCCCATCACTGTGCGCTCGGAGCCGGGCAGGGGCTCCGTCTTCGCCGTCACCGTGCCGCGCGGCACCGAGCGCCGCGCCGTCCGCCCGGCCAGCATCGCCGCCCGGCCGATGACCAACCGGCTGGCCGGCACCTCGGTGCTGGTGCTCGACAACGAGCCGGCGGTGGTGGCGGGGATGGAGGCGCTGCTGCGCGGCTGGGCCTGCGACGTGGTGTCGGCCACCAATGGCGACGAGGCGCTGGCGTTGTTGTCCGGCATGCCGCAGCCGCCGGATCTGCTGATCGCCGACTATCACCTCGACGACGGGGCGTTGGGCGTCAACGAGGTGGCGCGGCTGCGCGCCGCCTGCGGCCGCATCCTGCCCGCCGTGATCGTCACCGCCAACCGCACGCCGGAACTGGCGGACGAGGCCAAGGCGGCCGGCTGCCTGGTGCTGAACAAGCCGGTGAAACCGGCGCAGCTGCGCGCGGTGATGTCGGGGCTGGTGGGGTAGGGCTCTGTGGAAAAGAGAGCGCGATGATTTACCGGTAACGCCTTACCGGTTCGGCTGTTGTCGGTTTTCATGACCGACCCCGCTGCGTTGCGCGACAAGGCGCTCGAAATCCACCGGCTGCTGTGCACCGTCTACGGCTGCCCGGTCGCCTATTTCCACAGCCTCGATCCGCTGAGCGAGCTGGTGTCGTCGCTGCTGTCGCACCGCACCCGCAATGCGGCCTCCGGCGCCGCCTTCAAGGCGCTGCGGCGACGCTGGCCGGATTGGCAGTCGGTGCGCGACGCGCCGGTTGCCGAAGTGGAGGCGACCATCGCCGGCGTCACCTGGCCGGAGCAGAAGGCGCCGCGCATCCAGGCCATCCTGCGCCGCATCACCGAGCGGGTCGGCAGCCTGTCGCTCGACCTGCTGTCCGGCATGCCGGTGCCCGACGCCCGGGCGTGGCTGGAGGAATTGCCGGGTGTCGGACCGAAGACCAGTGCCGCGGTGCTCAGCTTCTCCACTTTGCGGCAGGCGGCGTTGCCGGTGGACAGCCACCATCACCGCGTCGCCGTACGCACTGGACTGATCCCCGCCAGTCTCGCCGTCGGCCCGTCCCACGCCGTGCTGTCGGCGCAACTGCCGGAGGGGTGGGACGCACAGCAGGTCTATGACAACCACGAGGTCATGATGCTGCACGGCCAGCGCTGCTGTTACCACCATGCGCCGGCCTGCGACCGCTGCGTGCTGCTGCGGCTCTGCCCGACAGGACAGGCGCTCCGCCCGCCCGAGGAGGAGCGGGAGAGGGCGTGAAGCCATCCGTTTTGTGCATTGCAACACGCAGCCATTCCCAGAATGCAGGGCCGTTCACCGGCAGCCGGGCGCATAAAAGATTGTGAGGGCGACGAAGACGCCGCTCCGATCTTCATAAGACGAGGCCTGAGGTGATTCACAAGATTTTGGACGCGATCGATGCCATCGTCGCGGAAAAACGGCAGAACGGCCAGCTTGAGGACTGGCTCAAGAGCGGAGCTGCACGCCGTTTCTGCGAGAAGATTTCGTCCGAGCGCAAGCACTATTACCCCGCCCTGCTTCTATACTTGGAGCGCAATAGCGGGCAGCATGTCTGACAGCATATGAGTAACGGGAACGGGCCGCGGCATTCCGCGGCCCGCCCGTTTTTGAGGGGTCCTATTCGGCCGCCAGCGGCGCCGGCATCATGCTGCCGGTCTGCTGGAAGCGGGTGTGCCAGGCGAAGGCTTCCTCCAGCAGGTGCGGGGTGTGGCCGCCGCGCTGAAGCGCCCGCCGGTGATAGTCGGCCGCCAGTTCGCGATAGCTGGGATGGACGCAGTTGCGGATGATCGTCTCCGCCCGTTCGCGCGGCGCCAGCCCGCGCAGGTCGGCCAGCCCGACCTCCGTCACCAGCACATCGACGTCATGCTCGTTGTGGTCGACATGGGTGACCATCGGCACGACGCTGGAAATGGCGCCGCCCTTGGCCAGCGACTTGGTGACGAAGATGGCGAGGTGGCTGTTGCGGGCGAAGTCGCCGGAACCGCCGATGCCGTTCATCATCTGCGTGCCGTTGACATGGGTGGAATTGACGTTGCCGTAGATGTCGCACTCCAGCGCCGTGTTGATGCCGATGACACCCAGGCGGCGGATCACCTCCGGATGGTTGGAGATCTCCTGCGGCCGCAGCAGCAGCCGGCCCTTGTAGGAGCCGATCTTCGGCAGCACCTCGGCATATTTCCCGGCGCTGAGCGTGATCGAGGAACCCGAGGCGAAATTCAGCTTGCCGGCGTCGAACAGCTCGAAGGTGCTGTCCTGCAGCACCTCGCTGTACATGGTCAGGTCGTGGAACGGCCCGTCGATCAGCCCGTGCAGCACCGCGTTGGCGATGGTGCCGATGCCGGCCTGGAGCGGCGCCAGCGACCGGCCGAGCCGGCCCTGCCTTACCTCGCGGCCGAAGAACCCGATCAGGTGGCCGGCGATGGCGTTGGTCTCGTCATCGGGCGGCAGGATGCTGGCGGAGCTGTCCTGTTTGCGCGTTACCACGATGGCGGCGATCTTCGACGGATCGATGGGGATGTAGGGCAGGCCGGCCCGGCTCTCCGCCGTCACCACCGGGATCGGCTCGCGGAAGGGGCGGCGCGTCGGGATGTAGACGTCGTGCATCCCCTCCAGATCCAGCGGCTGGGTCAGATTCAGCTCGATGATGATCTTCTCGGCCAGGATGGCGAAGGTCGCCGAATTGCCGATGGAGGTGGTCGGCACGATCCCGCCGGTGTCGGTGATGGCGCAGGCCTCGATCACCGCGACATCGACCGGCCCCATCTGGCGCGAGCGCAGCAACTCCACCGTTTCCGACAGATGCTGGTCGACGAACATCACCTCGCCGCGGTTGATCGCCTTGCGCAGCACCGGATCGGCCTGGAAGGGCAGGCGGCGCGACAGCACCCCGGCCTCCGTCAGGATCCTGTCGACGTCGTTGCCCAGCGAGGCGCCGGTCATCAGCGTGATCTTCAGCTTCTCCGACGCGGCGCGCTCGGCCAGCGCCAGCGGCACCGCCTTGGCGTCGCCGGCGCGGGTGAAGCCGCTCATGCCCACGGTCATGCCGTCCTTGATGAGAAAGGCGGCTTCCTCCGCCGGCACCACCTTGCCCCACAAGGATTTCAGGCGGATGCGATCTCGGTACATCGGGCGTTCCTTTTATGAGTGTTTTTTGTCGGATGACGAACGATCCGTGCCTTGGCGGTCGTTTTTCTTATTTGAAAATACTCATAAAGACGGGCTGTCCGATGCCGCAACTGTTCGTCCGGAATGTCAGATCACGGTGAAGTGAATGGGTGGGCGAATATCGCCATATCCGTTCGAAATGCGGACAAAGACTTCATTCGACTGCTATCGGGATTTGTCGAAACTCAGTTTCGCAAATCGGTATTTGGCGAGCCTTGTCCGGCAACAGGGTGGTTGCCGGCGGAATGGTCGAGGGCGTACCATCGGTCCCTCGAACCGATTTCAGGAGTCCGTCGGCGTGGCGTCCCCGCATCGGCCGACCGTCAGCACCCGCAGTTACGACGGGCACGAACGGCGGCACGCGCATGACCATCACCAGATCGTGCTGCCCATCGTCGGCACCCTCGACATGGAGGTCGGTGGCGCCTGCGGCCGGGTGGGAGACGGGCGCGGCGTTCTGGTGGCGGACGGGGTGCCACACAGTTTCCGCAGCGGCGGCGCCAACCGCTTCGTCGTGCTGGATGTGCCGGCCGCCGGGCTGGTGCCGGAGGCGGCGGTGCGCGCCTGCGATGCCTTCTTCGCCATCGACGGGGCGCTGGATGGGCTGGTGCGCTATCTGGCGGCGGAGGCGGCCGACCGGCCGCTCGACCCTGTGCTGGCCCATCACTCGGCGGGGCTGCTGCTGCGCGCCCTGGAGGCGCGCCAGCCGCCACCTCCCGTATCGCCCGTATCGAAGGATCCCATCGACCGCGCCCTGGCCCTGATGGCGGAGCGCTGCGGCGAAGCGCTGACGGTGGCGGAACTGGCCGCGGCGGCCGGTCTGGCGCCCAGCCGGTTCCATGAACGCTTCCGGGCCCGCACCGGCAGCACTCCGGCCCGCCTGCTGGCAGATCTGCGGCTGGACCGGGCGGAGGCGCTGCTGCGGGACGGTCGCCTGCCGCTGGCGGAGGTGGCGTTGGCGGTCGGCTTCTCCGATCAGAGCGCCCTGACCCGCAGCCTGCGGCGGCGGCGCGGTACCACGCCGGGGGCGGTGCGACGGTCTAGATAGCGCGGGCCGCTTCGACGATCACCGCCGCCACCGCATCGGGGCGCGACAGGTGGGGGGCGTGGCCGCTTTCGACCTCGACCGTCCGTGCGCCGATGCGCGAGGCGGTGGCGCGCAGGAAATCCGGCGGCAGCATGCGATCCTGGCTGGCGACGACATACCAGGCGGGTTTGGTCTTCCAGGCGGCGGTGCCGACCTTGCTGGCGAAGCAGGCTGCCGCGACCGGCCCCTGGGTGGCGGCCAGCAGGGCAGCCTCCTCCGCCGGCAGGTCCTGGGCAAAGTTGCGGGCCATGCCCTCCGGCGTCAGGGTCAGAAAGCGGCCCTTGTCCACCGACACGCCCGACAGGCCGGCCGACGGCGGGAAGGGCTTCAGCGTGTCGTTCGGCGACTGTCCAACATCGGGAGCGAAGGCGGCGACATAGACCAGGGCCTTCACCCGCTCCTGCTCGCCGATCTGGGTGATGACCGCCCCGCCCCAGGAATGGCCGACCAGCACCACCGGCCCCTTGGTCCGGTCGATGGCGCGCTGGACATGGGCGACATCGTCGTCGAGCGAGACCAGCGGGTTCTGCACCGCGACCGCCGCGAACCCTTCCGCCTGCAAGCGGGAAATCACCTGGCCCCAGGAGGACCCGTCGGCGAAGGCGCCATGGACGAGGACGATGGTCGGGTTTGGACTCATGGAAAGGCTCCCATAGGCGGTCGGACCGGCCAGTCAGAGCATAACGGGAACCGGACCGTCCAGCCGCGGAGATCCAGTTTTCCTCTGTGCGGAAAAGGGCTTGGCCGTTATTCCGCCGGCTGGCGGGCCGACCGCCGGCCGAAGGTGGCGACCCGGTAGACGTACCAGAGGGCGATCCCGGCGGCGACGATGTTGGACACCGGGTTCAGCCAGCCGGAGACCTGCTGGTACCGGTCCTCCAGCAGATAGCCGGCGCTCGCCAGGAAGGTCGTCCAGATCGCGGTGCCGACGGTGGTGTAGAGCAGGAAGGGGACCAGCGCCATGTTCGACACCCCGGCGGGGATGGAGATCAGCGTGCGCACCGCCGGGATCATCCGGCCGATCAGCACCGCCCGGCCGCCATGCTCGCGGAAATGGGCGGCGGCTTCATCGACCTCCTCCGGTGCGATGGTCAGCCAGCGGCCGTGGCGCGCGGCCCACTGCTTCAGCCGGCGGCTGCCGACCCAACGGCCGATCCCGTACCAGAACAGCGCCCCCAGCACGGCGCCCACGGTGCCCGAGACGATGATCATCGGCAGGCCGAGGTCGCCCCGCGCGGCGGTGAAGCCGGCCAGCGGCAGGATCAGTTCGGACGGAATGGGGGGAAACAGGTTCTCCGCGAACATCAGCAGAGCGACGCCGAGATAGCCCGTCTGCTCCACCATACCGACAATCCAATCGAACACGTTCTTCTCCTCGCGCCTGCCGACCCGCTACCCACCGCCGGAGCAACACCGGGACGGGGGGATTGGTTGCATGGAAGGGCTCGCACCCGATGTCGGCTCTGCTTATGTTTGCAGATGCAACGATTGGACGGACGGAGAGGATGCCAATGGCGGCGATCAAGCTCGACCGGCATGAGAAGGGGATCCTGGCGGCCCTGCAGGAGAATGCCCGCCTGACCATGCAGGAGCTGGGCGACACGGTCGGCCTGTCGGCCTCCCCCTGCTGGCGCCGGGTGCGGTCGATGGAGGAGATCGGCGTCATCCGCCGCTACACGGTGCAGCTCGACCCGCGCAAGCTGGGGCTCGGCGAATGCGTCTTCGCCCATGTCACGCTGGAGCGCCACAAGGAGAATGCGGTCGACCAGTTCGAGACCGCCATCGCCGGCATGCCGGAGGTGCTGGAATGCTTCGCGGTCACCGGCGACGCCGACTATCTGCTGCGCATCGTCGTGCCGACGACCGAGGATTACGGCCGCTTCCTCAGCGAACGCATCTTCTCCATCCCCGCAGTGTCGCACGTGAAATCGAGCGTCACCCTGAAGGAGGTGAAGTTCGAGACCCGGCTGCCGCTGGACCATCTGGAGTGAGCAAGAAGCTTTCCCGAACAGCACCAATGAAAAAGCCCCCGCTCCGGTGGAGCAGGGGCTTTTTCACATCACAACGACCGATGAGAGATCAGGCCATCTCGACGCGCTGAGCCTCGGGGCCCTTGGCGCCCTGGCGGATCGTGACGCGGACCTGCGCACCGTCGTCCAGACCGTTGATGCCCGACCGCTCCAGCGCACGGATGTGCACGAAGATGTCCTTGCCGCCGGTCGACGGGGCGATGAAGCCGAAGCCCTTCGACACGTTGAACCACTTCACCGTGCCGTCGACGACTTCGCCGCCGTCCGAATCGCCGTAGCTGTCGGCGCCGTAGCCGCCGCGGCTGCCGCCGCCGTAGCTGTTGCCGCCGCCGTAGCCACCGTCGTTGCCCCAGCTGTCACGCTCGCGCGGGGCGCGCGACGGACGGCTCGGAGCGGCGGTCGAGGTGTCGACCGCGTGGATGGTGGCGACCTGCGGGCCCTTCGGGCCGCGCGACAGATCGCAGGTGATGGTGGCGCCTTCGGGCAGGCTGTCGTGTCCGCAGAACTGCAGAACCGTGGAGTGCAGGAAAGCGTCGGGCGACCCATCGTCGGGGGTGACGAAGCCGAAGCCCTTGGTGGCGTTGAACCACTTGACGGTGGCACGGATGTCGCGCTGGGTGATTTCAGGAGCGCGGAAGGAAGAGCGCTGCGGACGGTCGAACATTAGTTATCGTCTCATCTGTCGTGTTAAACCCCATCCCGGCAAAAACCAAAGAAGGGACACCCGGAACAGGGCCAGCGAAGGATGATCGGTTCCGACCCATAATTCAATCGGGATTGCGAATTTTCACCATCCGCGCACAACAAAAACTCCGCCGCCGCCTATGGAGCAGGCGGGGGCGGGGCGATTGGGCCGTTTTTTTCGCAGATGCAGCGTGACGATTCAGCCGCGACTCAAGAGCCGAACCGGTCAGGCGCCGTGGCACTTCTTGTACTTCTTGCCGCTGCCGCAGGGGCAGGGGTCGTTGCGGCCGACCTTGGGGCCGCTGCGCGGACGGGCGCCCAGCTGGCCCTCGACATAGTACCAGCGACCGTCCTGGTGGGCGAAACGGCTGGTCTCGTGGTGGGTCATCGGCTTGCCGTTCATGCTGAAGCGGGCGACGAACTCGACGATTCCCTCGCTGTCGCCCGGCTGGCCGTCCTCGGTCGAGCGGATCTCCACGCCGGTCCACTGGCTGTTCTTGGCCCAGGTCTCGATCTCTTCACGGTTGAAGTCGTCGCGGGTGCTGGGCAGCAGCGTGTCGTGCAGATAGTCGATGTTGCCGGTGGCGAAGGCGGAATAGCGGGACCGCATCAGCGCCTCGGCCGTCGGGGCGGGCATGCCGGCCAGATAGGGTCCGCAGCAGGCGTCCAGCGGCTTGCCGGAACGGCAGGGGCATTCGGCGGCGGTCTGGGTCGTGTCGGTCATGGCCTGCTCTCGGGTGATGGCGGGGCGGGTTGCGGCAGAATCGCTGATGGTGGGGTCCGGCTTCGCGGGGCGCATCCATAGCGCAGCCGTGCGCCGCTTCTCAAGAGGCTGGTTGGCGCACATGGCCGCAATCTGCGGCTCGATCCGTGTCGGCCGCAATCCGCGGCGGCCTTGCGCGCGGACTCCGCCGCCGCTATCAAGCGGCCCCATCCCGATCCATAATCCACTGCTGCCCGGAAGGCTGTCCGCTCCCATGCCTGCCAAAGCGCCCCGCAAAGCCGCCATCCCCCGGCAACGCCCCGACCTGTCGCTGGAGGCCGGCTTCGGTCCCGGACGCCGCGTCTGCGGCATCGACGAGGTCGGGCGCGGCCCGCTCTGCGGCCCGGTGGTCGCCGCCGCCGTGGTGCTGCCGCCCGAAGGGCTGCCGCCGGAGATCGCCGGCCTGATCGACGACAGCAAGGCGGTCAACCGGCGCCTGCGCGAGGAGATCGAGCCGGCGATCCGGGCGCATGCGCTCGCCTTCGCCATCGCCGAGGCGTCGGCCGCCGAGATCGACGAGCTGAACATCCACAAGGCGACGCTGCTGGCGATGAAGCGGGCCTATCTGGCGCTGCCCGGTCCCGCCCCCGACGCGGCGCTGATCGACGGCAAATTCACCCCGGACGTCGCGTGCGAGAGGGTGGCGGTCGTCAAGGGCGACAGCCGCAGCCAATCCATCGCCGCCGCCTCTATTCTCGCCAAAGTGGCGCGCGACAGCGAGATGTTGCGGTTGTCGGTCCAGTATCCACACTATGGATGGGACCGAAACGCCGGCTATCCGACACCAGAGCATCTGGAAGCATTGACCCGTCATGGTGTCACGCCGCATCACCGAGTCAGTTTTGCACCAGTGAAACGCCAAAGGGCACTGAGCGGCTGAGCCGTCGTCACTTGGCAAAGAAAGCTGTTGACGGCGACTCGGCCGAGACTCATTGTCCGGCCGAGTCCCAGTTCTTTGCCGGTCGTAAAATGCTCCCTGAAAACCGTATCCTGGTCGGCGATTGCATCGCTCTCATGAACGATTTGCCGCCCGCTTCGGTCGATCTCATCTTCGCCGATCCGCCCTACAACTTGCAGTTGGGGGGTGAGTTGCTGCGGCCGAACCACACCCGCGTCGCCGGGGTGGATGACGAATGGGACAAGTTCGACGATTTCGAAGCCTATGACCGCTTCACCCAGGACTGGATGGCGGCCGCCCGCCGCATCCTGAAGCCGGAAGGCTCGCTGTGGGTGATCGGCAGCTATCACAACATCTTCCGTGTCGGCGCCACCTTGCAGAATCTGGGATTCTGGATTCTGAACGACATCGTCTGGCGCAAGACCAATCCGATGCCGAACTTCCGCGGCACCCGTTTCGCCAACGCCCACGAGACGATGATCTGGGCGGCCCGAGACAAGGATGCGCGCTACCGCTTCAATTACGACGCGATGAAGAGCCTCAACGAGGATCTTCAGATGCGCAGCGACTGGCTGCTGCCGATCTGCAACGGCGGCGAACGGCTGCGCGACGAGGACGGCAAGAAGACCCACCCGACGCAGAAGCCGGAATCGCTGCTGTACCGGGTGATCCTGTCCTCCTCGCGCCCCGGCGACGTCGTGCTGGATCCCTTCTTTGGCACCGGCACTACCGGGGCTGTCGCCAAGCGGCTGGGCCGCAAGTGGATCGGGCTGGAGCGCGACGACACCTACGTCAAGGCGGCCCAGGCCCGCATCGACGCGGTGGAGGAAGCGCCGGAGGCGGCGATCCTCGACACCCCGCCGAAGCGTGCCGCACCGCGCATTCCCTTCGGCTGGGTGGTCGAACGCGGGCTGCTGCGCCCCGGCTCGACCCTGTTCGACCACCGCCGCCGCGTTGCCGCCCGCGTGCGCGCCGACGGCACGCTGATCGGCTCCGGCCCGCGCGGCGACCATCGCGGCTCGATCCATCAGGTGGGGGCGGCGATGGCCGGCCTGCCGGCCTGCAACGGCTGGACCTTCTGGCACTATGAGGAGGGCGAGGATCTGCGCCCGATCGACGTGCTGCGCGAGCGCATCCGCTCGGAAATGCACTGAATCCACCCCAGACCTGTCCGTCCGGCATAGGCGCCAGCGGGGACGGTTGCTTGGCAGCGGTGGCGTTGCCGTGTTAGGGCTGTCGGCCATGAACAAGCTCTTCGCCACCGTCACCGCCCCGGTGCCGCGTTCGGCCCCGGCGACGCTGTCCACCCGTTGTTTCGTGCGCGATCTGGTGATGGACGCGCTGATCGGCGTCTATGCCCATGAACGGCTGAAGCCCCAGCGCATCCGCCTGAACCTGGATCTCGACGTGATCGCCCCCGGCGTCACCGGCGAGGACATGGCGACCATCGTCAAGGGCGTGGTCACCCAGGGCCACGTCACGCTGGTGGAAACACTGGCCGAACGCATCGCCGAGCGCTGCCTCGCCGACGCGCGGGTGACGGTTGCCAAGGTCCGGGTGGAAAAGCTGGACGTGTTCCCCGACGCCGCCAGCGTCGGCGTCGAGATCGAGCGCGCCCGCGGATAAGGGACGCGCAAGCGTGGGGGCGGGTTCAGCCCTCACCGAACTCTGTCTTACCGCAAAATTTCTTATCGCCGCAACGGCACCGCCCGCTTGACCAGCCGGCGGTCCATGTCGGCTGCCGCCACCGTCGGCTCGCCCAGGCTGCGCATGACGAAGGCGAAGGTGTCCATCACCCGGTCCAGCACGATCTCGTTGTCGTCCGGGCGGCGGCTGACCGACACCACGGCATAGCCGGCGGCGCGCGCCACCGCCGGTTCGCCGCGCAGGCCGCGCACGCCCCAGCCGGCGAGCGCATCCTTGCAGCGGAACAGTTCCGCGGCGAAACCGCCGGCCGACTGGGTGCGCCCGACCACATAGGCGGCGGCGACCGCCAGCGGCGCCAGCAGCCCGTCCCAGTCCAGGCAATCCTCCCGGCCGACCCACACCCCGCCGACAGAGCAGGCGGCGGCACCGACCGCCTCGCCCAGCCCGGCGCGGAAGGCGCGCAGCGACTCCACCGCGTCGGCCGCCGGCATCGGCTCCACCCGCCGCCCCTCCGGCATCAGCATCAGCCGGCCCGCCCATTCCGACGAGGGCGGCAGCTGTTCGGTCAGGCGCGCGAGCAGCGCCTCGCGGGCGGCGGCGAAGGGAACGACCTCGGACATCGGGGCCTGCGGCAATGGTGGGGAGGGGAGGCGAGAAAAAGCCTGAGATGCTTGGAACTGTCAAGAGCGAGCCTGAGCGCCGGCAACCCATGGCTGCGGCCCAGGTGCAATGTCACAGGCGAAGAGCGCGAAAGCCGCCTTTTTCCGGAAAAATGCAGAGCTTTGCATTTTTCCGCTTGCCAGCTTTCGCCATCAGCCATATAAGGCGGTCCTCCGTTCCCGGTTAGCTCAGTTGGTAGAGCAGCGGACTGTTAATCCGCTTGTCGCTGGTTCGAGTCCAGCACCGGGAGCCATAGCGCGGGTGTAGCTCAGTTGGTTAGAGCGCCGGCCTGTCACGCCGGAGGCCGCGGGTTCAAGTCCCGTCACTCGCGCCATTCTCTTCTATATCTCCCCAAAACGATGTAGCGGATGATGGCGACTGCCCCACAGGGCAGCTTCGCGCTATCATGCATTCTTCGCCGTGTTCACAATCTACGTCGTGTTCACGATGCGGCCGAAAGCGCCGGTTCCCTGTTGAACGGAGTCCGCGCGCCGCAACGGCCGTGCGCATCTCGGATCGAGAATTGCCGGGGAGGAACCGCTCATGCGTTTGTCTGACAAGGTCGCCGTCGTCACCGGTGGGGGATCGGGCTTCGGCGAGGGCATCGCCCGACGCTTCGCCGCCGAAGGGGCCCGCGTCATCGTCGCCGACCTGGACGAGGCCGCTGCCGGCCGCGTCGCCGACAGCCTGGGAGAAACCGCGCTCGCCGTCCGCGCCGACGTCGCGGTCGGGGAGGATTACGAGGCCATCGTCTCGGCGGCGCTGGGCGAGTTCGGGCGGCTCGACATCCTGGTCAACAATGCCGGCTACACCCACCGCTACGGCTCGATGCTGGACGTGGACGAGGCCACCTTCGACCGCATCTATGCCGTCAACGTGAAGTCGATCTACCACAGCGCCATCCACGCCGTGCCGGTGTTCCGCGCCCATGGCGGCGGCGTGATCCTGAACATCGCCTCGACCGCCGGGCTGCGGCCACGTCCGAACCTGACCTGGTACAACGGCTCCAAGGGGGCGGTCATCACCCTGACCAAGTCGATGGCGGCGGAGCTGGCGGCCGACAATGTGCGTGTCTGCGCCATCGCACCCGTGGCTGGCGAGACCGGCATGCTCCACCGCTTCATGGGCCAGGACACGCCGGAACGGCGCGAGCAGTTCCGCAGCAGCATCCCGCTGGGACGCCTGTCCACCCCGGCCGATATCGCCAACGCGGCGCTGTATCTCTGCTCCGACGAGGGAAGTTTCCTGACCGGCGTGTGCCTGGAGGTCGATGGCGGACGCTGTATCTGAGGGTGTTTAGCCCGCCACTTGGCATCCCCCTTTCCCTCTGGGGAGAAGGGGATGCCAAGGGAGGATTTTCGGGAAAGGGCCGCCGCGCGGCCCTCTCACCCTAACCCTCTCTCCGCGGGGGAGAAGGGATTGGTTCCCGGTCCGATGCGTCGACGGGAGGCCCTTCCAATCCGTCTGCCGTCGGGGGCTGCAAAGGCTCGGTCAGGATTTCGGCATCGGCCACCGCCAACGTCTCGACCGCCTCTTCCCGCTTCTCGTCGGGCAGCACGGCGTTCAGCAGGCGGGCGATGTCATCGGTGGGGCGCAGGGCGCCATAGCCGGGTGCGTTGTAGTCCCAGTCATATTCGGCGAAACCGCGGAAGCCGGCGATGACCGGGTCGCTCGCCCAGGCCCGGCGCAGGGCTTCACGCCGCAGGTCCGCCGGAACCTCTCGGCGAAGAAAGCCGGTGTAGTCGCTGTCGGAGCCCAGGCTGTCCAGCGAGGGCAGGTCCGCCACCTCCTCGCCGATCTCTCCAGGCGACGGTTCGGGCGGCACAGTCTCGGGCAGCAGGGCTTCCGGCAGTTCTTCCGCCGGCTCCAGCACCGGTTCCTCCACCCGCGCGTCGCGCTTCAGCCGCGACCAGCGGCCGAGGAAGCCCTCCTCCCCGCGCTCAGCCATGCTGCGGCAGTCCGGGCTTGCGGTGCCGCGCCAGGGCTTCCGGGTCGGCGCGGTCGCGCTTGCGCTTGTGGAAGGGGCGCTCGACGAAATGGCGGGCGACGAAGCCGTCCATCCACAGCACCAGCGGGATCGGCAGCGGCAACGCTTCGATCACGTCGTCGCCGGCTTCGGCATGGGCGTCGATCTCGCCGGGGTCGGCGGTGACCGCCAGCAACTGCATCCCCGGCGCTCGCCCGCCCGGCCGCAGGATGACGTAGGCGCTGGGCGTACCGCCGTCGAGATTGTGCTTGTAGTTCTCGGCCTCGGTCGGGAACAGGGCGATCTCCGCGGTGCCGGCATAATGGCGCGTCCAGTCCGGCCCTTCGGCCAGCACGCTCCAGTCGGGCAGGGTGGGGTCGGCCGGGACCAGCATCACCGGCTGCCAGCGCGCCTCGATCCACGGATTGTCGACGCGCCGTCGCTCCACCACCACGCCGACGCTGCGCCGTTCGGCGCGGTCCTGGGGCGAGGCGGGAGCGGTGGTGGGGGCAGTGGAGGGGGTGGCGGCGGAGGACGGGAACTCGCTGGGCATTGTCGGTGTTCCTGATGGGCTGGGACCGGACGGCCTGAAAGCCGGACTCTGTCCCCGGTACAACGCGCCGCCGGCCGTTTGGTGCCGTTGCGCATTGGACTCCAACGGCTTTCCCCGAAAGGCCCGCCGGCCCGACTGCCGATTCTCCAATGGAAGGATGCGCCATGCGCAAGTTCGCCGCCGCCCTGCTGCTGTCGGGGTTCCTGTCCGGCCTGCCGCTGGCCGGTGCCGCCGCACAGCAGGCGGATCAGCAGCAGAGCCAGCAGCCGGCAGCCGCTCCGGTCGAGTCCGGATCGAAGGAGTCCGCCGGCGATGCGCTCGCCCGCGACGGCAAGGTGCAGCAGAGCCAGGATCCGCAACCCAGCGCGCAGGGCACCAAGCCGCCCAACCCGTCCAGCTCCGCCGCCACGGGAAGCCAGGAATTGCAGCAGGCGCTCGCCGACGTGCGCCGGGCGCCGCCCGACCTGAACGGCAACCCGGTGCCACGCCCGAACCAATGGGCGAGCGAACCGGATCAGCCGAACGAGCCGACCCGGTCGCAGAACCCCTCGGACCTGACCAGCCAGGAAGTGAAGTAAAGGACGCTTACCCTGAAACCCGGCGGCTGCGGACGCGGATCAGTCCGCTGCCCTCGGGGTCGGCACGGTCGGGCTTCAGCATCGCCTCCAGCAGCCGGGCGTCGCTGGTCCAGTAGGGGACGTACCAGGCGCGGTCGGGATCCATCACCAGCGCGCGCTTGCCCACCGGGTCGTAGGCACCGAGCGGGGCGATGTGGCCGAGGCCGATGTCGCCGGTCAGGGTGCCCTGGTCGAAGGCCAGCAGGATGATGTCGTCGGCGCTGCGCTCATTGTCCGACAGGATGCGGCGCAGCTCCGCCAGCGTCGCGGGAGAGGTGTCGCGCGGGCGCCAGACCTCCACCTCGGCGTCGATGCCGTAGGCGCTCAGGCTGCGGCGGACATAGGTGATCAGCTCGCCGAAGGAAATGCCCTCGCCATCGTCGGCGGTGGCGTCGCGCCAATGATCGTCGTCCAGACGGTCGAGCAGCTGCTTGGCGGTGACCAGCCGTTCCGACGCCAGCCCGGGCAACCCGCGCAGCGCGTTCAGCATCATGGCCACGCTGGCCACCGAACAGGAGGCGCCGGTCGTCTGCGGCACGTAATAGGGGCTGAGCGCCCAGTAATCCGGTGCGGGCGTGGTGCGGACGAAATCGACCGAACGGGTGATCGGCACGGCGTCAGGGCCGAACTTGGGCTTCTTGTCGTCCTGTTGGGCCGAGGCCGGCCCCGCCGCACAGGCGGCCCACAGCAGGAGGCCGGCCCCCAGGGTCTTCGCCACGGCTCCTGCGGTCCATCCTGAGGTCCACGTCGCTTGCGTCATCGGAAACTGTCTCGGTCCGTCCGGTCTGGAATGGGAATGCGCCCCGATCCGTGCAGCTTGATCCTGTCCGCAGCGGAGCGCGGCCTGGATATGGTGCGCTGCGGCGCGGACGCCAAGCAGGGGGCACGGCTGCGCCGATTGCGCTTGTGCCGGGCGCCGGTGGTCATTTCTGAAAGGATTTTCGAAACGCATGTGGGCGGAGCCTCCGTCGCTCGACCTCGAGCAAAACAGGCTCCGCCCACCGCTGGGGCCGGCGCATCGAGGGCGTACCCCCGATGCGCCGGCTCCCTGTAAGCTGGCTTCAGGATCGGGCGATCAGACGCCGTCCCAGAAATGCTCCAGACCGACCGCCGCGACGCCGTCGACGCCCATCTTGGCCCAGGCGAGGTCGTGGATGCCCATCGCGAAGGCGGGCGAGGTCGGCAGCAGCGAGTAGTCGCCCCAATAGGCGTTGGTGAACATCGGCTTGCCGATCACGTCGTGATCGCCGTACTTCGGCACGTTGAAGACAAGGTTGTTGTCGATGACGAAGTCGTTGGCGCTCAGCAGCTCGATGTAGTCGTCCAGCGGCAGGGTCCCCATCACCACGTTCTTGGTGATCGTGTTGTTGTGCGGGTCGCCGGCCGTGCCGTGCACCGGCTGCCATTCGATGCGGATGAAGTCTTCCTTGTTGCTGGCGATGACCGAGAAGTTGTTGGTCACCACGTTGTTGTCGCCGCCATGGATCTGCACCGAAGCCCAGTCGGCGTCCTTGATGAAGTTGTCCTTGACGGTGATGCCGCCGGCCATGTCGTCCAGATAGATGCCGAAGCCCTTCTGGCCGAACATCCAAGTATCCTGGTTGCTGGTGGCGAGGCCGTTGGCATGCTCGATCCGGTTGCCCTGGATGATCATGCCGGTGTCGACGCTGGAGCGGCCGAGGATCTCGATGGCGCCGCCGTCGGCGGTCTCCAGCCCGGTGTAGGAGATGTTGTTGTACTGGATGATGTTGTTGTGGTTCACCGTGTTGGTGGTGCCGCCGTAATCCTTGAACGAGATGCCGTAGCGGGCGCTGTGGTCGATGTCGTTGTTGGAGATCAGGTTGTTGTCCACGCCGGTGCCGATGATGCCGGACACCGCCTTGCGCACTTCGCCGATGTTGCTGATGCTGTTGCCGTAGATGCTGTTGCCGTTGCTGCGGCCGTCCATCTCGATGCCGCTTTCCGCCATGTGGTTCAGCGTGTTGTGGGCGATGTCGTTGTTGGACGAGGCGGCGGTCAGCTTGATCGCGGTGCCGACGTTCAGGAAGCTGTTGTCGCTGATGTGGTTGCCGCTGGACTTCGTCAGCAGCAGGGCGTCGCCGCCGGTGGTGGTGTTCTTGAAGGTCAGCCCGTCGATGGTGACGTTGCTGGCACCGTTCAGCTTGATCAGCGTGTCCAGCCGCGGCACCTCGACGCCGCTGGAGACGAAGCCGGAACTGGCAGCCTTGTAGAGCAGCTTGCCGTCCGACGTCCGCCAGGCGAACTCGCCGGCCTGATCGACATAGGCGGCGTTGTTCAGCAGCTTGTAGGTGGTGCCTTCCGCGAACGGCAGGGACGCGCCGTTCTTCAGCATGATGGTGCGGGTGGAGGCGTTGAAGCTGGCGATGGTGCCCAGCGTGTCGCCCAGCCGCTCGGCATCCATGATCTGGATGAGCGTGCCCGGCTGGATGTCGGCGGCGGTCACGTCGGTGCCGTGCGAGCGGATCGACCAGCCGCTGGGCCCGCCCGAGGCGGCGTCGGCGAAGTGCCAGCCGCTGGTGACGTCGGCGGCGTCGTAGGCGAACTTCTCGGCCAGATGCTGGCGGACGTCACCGACGATCAGGTCGAGGTTGCTGGCGGTGCCGAGCTTGGCCGAATAGAGGCCGTTGCCCTCGCTGGTGAAGCTCTTCACCACTTCGCCGCCGCTGAGCACCGGCTTCTCGCCGGGATAGTTCTGGAAGCTGTGGCCGTTGTCGAGCGAGGTCAGCTCCAGCGTCTTGGTCAGGTGATAGGTGCCCTCGCGGACATAGGTGGTGTCGATGGTGGAGTTGGCCCGCATGGCGGCCTGCGCCTTCTCCAGGCTGGCGAAGGGACCGTCGGTGCCGTCGGCGTTGGGAGCGGCCAGCTTGCCGGACCAGGTGTCCTTGCCGTTGGCGGCGACGTAGAAGGCGGGCTTGGTCGGAGCGGTCGGAACCGGCGTCTGGGTGGCGGGCGTATCACTGAACAGGTCGGTGCCGGCCTTGATGTTGAGCGCGCCGCCCCAGTAGAGCCCTTCCTGGCCCTTCACCACGTCCTTGCCGTCGACGGCACCCTTGTCATAGGTGACGATGCTGTCGGTGGCGGCGACGGTGTGGCCGTTGATCGAGACCGACTTGACGAACAGGTTGCGGTCGACGCCGTTCACGGTGGCGTCGTTGTCGTACCAGACCTGGACCGTGTGGGCCTTGGTCGGGTCGATGTCGGCGGTGAACTTGTAGCCGGTGGTCGTCGCCGCCGCCTTGGCGTCGCCGATCACCTGCCCGTCGACCAGCAGCTTGAAATGCGCGGCCTGCCCGCCGGCCGAGGTGCCGTAGGCGTTGACGACGATGTCCACTGCCTTGCTCGGCGGCGGCGGGGGCGGCGGCACATAGGCCCCGCCGAAATACTCCTCCGGCACGCCGAAGGTCAGGGCGCCGCCCCAATAGAGGCCTTCCTGGCCGGCGACGACGAACTTGCCGTCCACCGGACCCTTGTCGTAGGAGGCCATGTCGGAGGTCGAGGCGATGGTCTGTCCGTCGATGTTGATCGACTTGACGAACAGGTTGCGGTCGACGCCGTTCACGGTGGCGTCGTTGTCGTACCAGATCTGGATCTTGTGGGCCTCGTTCGGGTCCACCTTAGCGGTGAAGGTGTAGTCGGTGGCCGAGGTGGCATTGACCCAGGCATCGCCGACCACCTGATCGTCGACCAGCAGCTTGAAGTGCGGCGCCTGCCCGGCGGCGCTGACGCCATAGGCCTTGACCTTGATGGTGGTGGTCATGGTGGCGGCCGTCTCGGCGTCCGGCACGGTGGCGGCGGACGGGAACAGGGTGGCGGGCAGCGGCACGTTCAGCGCGCCCGGCCAATACATCTCGGTCTGGCCGGAAATGACGTTCAGCCCGTCGATCTTGCCGGTGTCGTACTTGACCGAGGGATCGATCGACAGGATCGTCTTGCCATTCACCTCGAACGACTTGACGAACAGGTTGCGGTCCTCACCGTTAACCGTGTCGTCGTTGTCGTAGACCAGCTGCAGCGCATGCGCCTTGTCGGCCGGCACGGTCGCGGTGAAGACGTAGCGGGACTGGGTGGCTGAGGAAACGGTGGCCTCGCCGATGCTGGCACCATCCAGAAGCAGTTGAAAATGCGGCCATTTTCCGCCGGCTGCCGCGCCCCAGGCATTGACCGCAAAGGTTACCTGGATCGTGCCGTCGGTGTTGGTGGTAGCCATTTTGGAACTCCGCTTTATGGGTATCGCCTCGTTCCGCAGGCTCGTCTGTTAGCCTTAATCGGGTACTAACACTTATGGTTAGGAAATTATGAATGAGGGCGTTTCCCGTGGCATGAATGAGACAAATGTGAGACGACAAAAAAGTCTGCACATGGACAAAATAGTTTGCACTTAGGCAAAAATGTCTGCTCCTAGCTGAGCTTGCGCTCGCTCGGAATCTGCGTACTATCGAAAGAGGTAGTCCGCTTCCGGGGGGATGGCATGGGGCGCCGCCGGCACAGCTTCGACGAGAGCAGGATCTCCCGCTTCCAAGCGGAGGGACGCGGAACTGGGACCGGCGCGGATTACAAGCCCTGGCTCACTGTCCAGGACGTGCCGTCGATCGGTCGCACGCACCGGCCTCATGGTCTGAAGACCGGCCGCGTCCATCATCTGCTATCCGACATAGAACGCGACCTTTTCTACATCCTCGACTGGTCGTCCTCGGTGCTCGATATCCGCGAGCAGTTCCCCCTCGACCGCGCTGTAACCCAGACCATCGCCGAGCGGATCGGCGTCCAACATCCCCGTGACACCGCGACCCGGACCCCGCTGGTCATGACTACCGACTTCCTGTGCGATGTGATGCGTGAGGGGCGACGCGTCTTGATTGCGCGCTCGGTGAAGCCGGCCGACAAGCTCGAGGACGAGCGGGTCATCGAAAAGCAGGAGATCGAGCGCCGCTATTGGGTCGAACAGGGTGTCGATTGGGGCATCGTCACCGACGCCGATATTCCTGCGACTTATGCCGAGAACATCGGACGCATCCACAACTGCGCCTCGGTTGCCGACTTGGCGCAACCTTACCCTGGCTATTACGCCGAGATGGCTGCGCTGATCGCCCGGGAGGTGCCAATGCGCGCCTACCTAACGCTCCACCAGTTTTGCGCCGAGATGGACCTTCGGTTGGGCATGCCGCCGGCAACCGCCCTGATGCTGATCCGCCACCTCATTGTCACGAGGGTTGTGGTCTGCGACCTGATGCAGACCCTAGACTACGACGCTCCGCTGACGTGGCTGCGACCGGCGGTGTCTGGTCAGGGGAGGCAATCGGCATGACCGTCCTCCGCATCAATGCGCTGCTGTCGTTCGTCGCAGAATCCCGCACTGAACGAGTGCTATGGCTTGATCCCCTCAGCCGGGGCGGCTTTCTGATCGACATCGCCGACGATGCGGCGATGCCGGTGTTCCGGTCTTCGGAGGAGATCGACCGGCTGCGATCCGACGCTCTGCTGGCCGATGTCACCGACGATCCCTGGCTGGCCCCGCTGGCCGAACCCACGATCCCCGAAGGTCATCGGGCTCGCCGTGACGCTGCCTGGACCCTGATCCGTCCGCTCCTGACCGAACAGCCGGACATTTTCTACTCCGATCGGCGGGCGCTCCTGGTCCGGCGGATCATCGCCGAGACGGGCTCCAACCGCTTCACCCTCTACCGTCTGCTCAGACGTTTCTGGCAGCGCGGCATGTCACCCAATGCACTTCTGCCCGACTACGACCGTTGTGGTGGACGCGGTAAGACCAAGGCAGCATCCGAAAAGAAGCGTGGCCGGGTCAGCACTACCGGCATCGTCGGCGTCAATGTGGACGCCGACATGCGCCGCCTGTTCCGCGATACGGTGACACGCCATTTTGCCGTCAACCGCCAGCTCGACATGGCCGGCTGTTACGACGCACTGGTCAATGACCACTTCACCGATCTTCGGCTGGACGAGGACACCGGTCGGCAGAAGGCCATCGTTCGCGCAGACCTGCCGACGTTGCGCCAGTTCCGCTACTGGTTCGAAAAGGACAACGACGTCTTCCGCATCGAGCGCCAGCGGCGCACGGCCCGGATCTACGATAAGGATTTGCGGGCGCTGCTCAGTACCTCCACTGGCGAAGTCTTCGGCCCCGGTTCCCGCTACCAGATCGACGCGACGATCGCCGACGTCTACCTCGTCTCTCGGCTCAACCGGCGGCGGCTCGTTGGCCGTCCGGTGCTCTACGTCGTCATCGACGTGTTCAGTCGTATGATCACCGGTCTCTACGTCGGCTTTGAAGGGCCGTCCTGGGTCGGGGCCATGATGGCGATTGCCAACGCCGCCACTGACAAGGTGGCCTATTGTCGGTCGTTCGGCATCGAGATCGGCGAGGCCGACTGGCCCTGCCACCACATGCCCGACCGACTGCTGGGCGATCGCGGCGAAATGATCGGCTCCGCCGTGGAGACGCTGATCCAGAACTTCCACGTTGAGATCGAGAACACCGCTCCCTATCGGGCTGATTGGAAAGGCATTGTCGAACAGCGCTTCCGTCTGCTGCCGGCGCGGTTCCGCGCCTATACGCCCGGCTACATCGAAGGGGATTTCCAGCAGCGCGGCGCCCGCGACTATCGCCTCGACGGCACGCTCGACATCGACGAGTTCACCGCCATCATTATCCAGTGTGTGCGCTACTACAATACGCGGCACCTGATCCGCGGATACCCGCGGGATGCCCAGATGATCGCCGAAGAGGTCCAGGGAATCCCTATCGAGCTGTGGGAATGGGGCTTGGCGCGGCGGAGCGGCCAACTACGCGCTTATCCGTCTGATCTGGTCAGGCAGAGCGTGCTACCATCGGATGCTGCCATCGTTACCCCATATGGCATCCGCTTCTACGGCTGCTTCTATACCTGTACCAAGGCGATGGCCGAGCATTGGTTCGAGCGTGCTCGCCAGCGGGGGAACTGGACCGTGCGGGTGTCCTACGATCCGCGCTGTTTGAACGAGGTCTACCTGCACGACATGGATGGCGGTCGCATCCGCTTCATTCCCTGCGTCATGACCGACCGCAGCGCGGCCTACCGCGACCGCACCCTTTGGGAGATCGACCAAATCCGGCAGGAGGAACGCCGGGTCCAGAACGCCCACCAGCCCCAGGCGCTGCAAGGCCGCGTCGATCTGATGCAGTCGGTCAAGGGCATCGTCGCCGCCGCCGAGGCGAAGCAGATTGCGTCACCGGTGGGAACGGACAGCGACCGAGGCAAGCTGAAGGCCATTCGTGACAACCGTCGGCAAGAGCGCCGCGAGAACCAGGAGCGTGAAGCTTTCCGGTTCGGATCCCCTCCGGCCAAGACGCCGCCCGGCGGGAACGTGGTTCCCATCGTGCCGCAACCGACCGCTGAGGATTACAGCCTGTCCACTGCCGCGGAAATCCGCGCCCTGCTGACAAGGAAGCCGGATGGTGATGGACAACGCTGACGAACCATTGACCCTGCCGGAGTACCGCGACAACCCGTTCATTGAGCGGTTGCCGCCCATCCTGTCGACGGCGGAGGCTCTGGGGCAGCTGACCGATCTGCCCCAGTTCGACAAGGCGGAGCGGCGGTTTCCCGCCCACTTGCGCGCCCATTGTGTTCAGCGGCTGGGGCGTTACTTCGACCCGCTCGACCGCCATCTGGTCTTGGAGGCGCGGTTCTCGATGCTGATCCGCCAGGGCTATCTCGCCCGCAACCCGGCCAACGGCCACTATATCCGCCGGTTGCAGAACGCCCATGAGCGTCTTGAACAGTGCGACCTCGACACGGTCGTTCGTCACTCGATCGAGCCGACCGCCAACGGCTTTGCCATCGTCGGCTGCTCAGGCATCGGCAAGAGCCGGGGCATCGAACGGGTGCTGTCCCTCTACCCCCAGATCATCCAGCATTCCCGGCCGTTCAGCCTGAAGCAGGTGGTTTGGTTGAAGCTGGACTGCCCCTACAAGGGGTCACCCAAACAGCTCTGTATCAATTTCTTCGCCGCGATGGACCGCCTGCTCGGCACCCGTTACCAGCGTAAATACGGCTCCACCCGCCACGGGGTGGACGAGATGATGGCGCGCATGGCCTACGTCGTCGAATTGCACGCGCTGGGCGTCTTGGTTGTCGATGAAATCCAACATTTGCGCCAGGCGCCGGGGGCGAGTCGCGACGATCTGCTGAATTTTCTGGTGACGCTGGTCAACACCATCGGCATCCCGGTTATGATCATCGGCACGCTGGCCGCCGTTCCGCTGCTGCAAAGCGCTTTCCGTCAGGCGCGCCGTGCCAGCGGGATGGGCAGCCTAACTTGGGAGCGGCTGCCACCCGGCCCGGCTTGGGACGGCTTCGTCGAGCGCATGTGGAGTTTCCAGTGGACGCGGGAATACACCCCGCTGACCGACGATATCCGGCATGTACTTTACCAAGAGACGCAAGGGATCGTCGATCTGGTGGTGAAGCTGTTCATGCTGGCACAGGTCCATGCCATGCAGCTCGGTGTCATGCGCGGCCGTGACGAAAAATTGGACATTGGGCTGCTTCGCCACGTCGCCGGCGAAAACTTCGCACTGGTAGCTCCGATGATCGAGGCCTTGCGAACCAACAACGCCAAGGCTCTGGTCATGTTCGACGATCTCAGCCCGCTGCACGACTTGGTCCAGCAGACGATCGTCGATGCGACGGCACGATTGGCCACTTTCGCCGCTTCAGCCGCGCCATCACGTGGGGCTGCTCCAATGCCAACCGCGCCGGTGAACGAAGGGGATCGGGGCGCGCTGTTGCAGGCGATGGAGACGCTCGGGCTGGCGCCTGACATTGCCGAGCGCATCCTGTCCGAGATCCTTGCCGAAGCGCCAGGTCTCAACCCTATCGACGTGATCGGCCGGATTGCCGGCAAACTCCAGGATCGTGGACCGGAAATGCGCCCGGTGAAGCGGCGGGGCGTTCGGAAAGAGAAGGTCGATCCGCCGCCGCTCGACGCCGACGATTTGCGGTCGCTCGCGGCACGGGCGAAGGCTGAGGAGCGCTCCGCCCACGCCATCTTCCTTGATGCCGGGGTGGTGAAGCCGCCACTGGCGGATTTCGCCGCGTGAGGGCGGGATGCTGGCCTACTTCCCGGCTATCTATCCAGACGAAACGCTGTACAGCGTGGTAGCGCGTTATCATCGGCACACCGCATCCAACAGCGTGAAGGAAACGCTGATCGAGCTATTCGGCTGCCGGACTGTGCGCCTGACGCCGGTCTCGGTTGGATGCCTTGGGGAACTAGCCCGTCGTCTGCCGTCGAACCGGGGCTTGACGGCTGAGCGGCTGGCGCTCTCCAACACCTTCTATCCCTACTGCGTAGCCTACGAGCCGGCACCGGTGCGTCACGCCATATTGAGGGGGATGATCCATCCCGTCGCCGAGCGCGTCGACGCAGGTTGGGACATCGCCGCCAACCCCGCCCATTTCCCCGCCGTCCTACGCGGTTGCGCGGTGTGCTTGGCGGAGGCTGTCGAACGGTTCGGCGAACCTTATTGGCGACGGGTACATCAGTTACCCGGCGTGATGGTCTGCCCGGAGCATGCCATTCCGTTATCCATTGCCGATGCAGCTGGCCAGCTGACCGATGCCCAGGGCCTGATCCCGGCGGCGGCGATGTCTGACCTCACTGAAACGCCCATTCCGGCCTGGGCGCGGCACCGTCCGTGCGCCGCCTTGCTCCTGGACATCGCCCGTCGCTCTCACCGGGTGCTGTCGGCACTGCCGGCGGAGACGACAGCGTCGACCCGCCTCGACGCCTTGGCCGCAAGGGGACTAACCAAGGGGCCGACACGGGTGGATCATCGGATGCTGTGTGAGGCCTACGTCGGGTTCGTGGGTCCGATCCAGTCGGTGCTGCCGGAGGCGGGGAGCACCGGCTGGCTGCGAGCGATGACGAACCTCGCAGGTCCGCCGATCCACCCCTTGCAACATATTCTGTTCGATCTGCTACTGGAAACTCTTCCCGTCCTGGCCCGGTCGACTGTTCCGACGATGCCTCGCGGAGGGTAAGCGACCGCACGCGATACGCCCCGACCATTGTTCTTGATGGGAAAGTAGGGGTGCCGGAGCCGGGAGGTACAGAGAAGCTTGTGAGAAATGCAGCAGTCAGATGATTTTCCCTCTATCGAAGTGGCTGACGTTGCCGATGCTCAGCAGATGGCTGGACTGGGTCGAACGCGGACGAAGTCATGACACTGGTAGTGCAATTTCTCGAGCATCCAGGCGACGTGGAAATTTACTGGCTGGCCGGTTTCCGGGAGACTGTGGATCATAAATGGCAGGTCTGCGCTGTCACCAGCGAAATTGGCACCGGTACTTTGAAGAAATGGTGGTTGCCAATCGGTTCTCTACCATTGCTTGCGCCTGGCCACGCCTTTATCGGAGGCTACCGCTCTACCGTTCCGCGCTTCGGTCATACCATGTCGTTGCGGATTGACGATGTCGGAGCCGGTGAGGAGGTAACGACCGCGGCAATTTCACCCGAGGTCTATTCCTTTGGCGGGCGCCGCCGCGGCGTCCAACGTTTGCTGCGCTACCGGCAGGGCGAACGGGTGATCCTAGTGCCAACCATCGAGATGGTCCGCTACTTGTTCCTGCACAACAAGACCATGGCCAACGCCCTGATGTGTCCAGACGGAATCATGGAATTCTATTGCCCCGAAGAACCCGGCTTTCATTCGGACCTTCATCTGCGCTTTACCAAGAGAATGCCCCGCTCCTGCCTGTCCGAGGCCTTTGTGAGCGAGTTCGCCTGGATTGCGGTCGATCCGGAAGGCCGCCGTTCTTGGGACAGCGTCTGTGACCGGACGGCGGGGCGGGAATACGTGAGCATCACCCCGCCCCACCTGCTTAACTCCCGCTGGACGATACGTGCCGTTGAATGGGAAGGGACGATTCTGGTTCTTGAGATCCTGTCGATGACCGGCAAGCGCTTTCCTTGCGATGTGCTTCGCTATTCGCACCCGACTATCCGGAAAACCAAACTGTTCCGCCCAGTCGGCACCAGGTCATACCATCAGGACGAGGACGCTAGGGTCCGGACTCATAACCAGTAGGCCACGATTGCCACGATGTGGACGGCGGCCATGAAGTTGGTGGCGGAGCGGTCATAGCGGGTTGCGATGCGCCGGAAATCCTTGAGGCGTCCGAACATGCGCTCGATGACGTTACGGTTCCGGTAGAGGTAGGGAGAGAAGCAGTTTTTCCAGCGCTTGTTGGCGCGTGGCGGGATGTTGGGCGCGGCCCCGGCCACCTCGATCTTCCGGCGGATGGCGGCACTGTCGTAGCCCTTGTCGCCGTGCAGGAGATCGGTGGTGGGCATCTGGTCGAGCAAGCAGTCGGCGGCGGTGCAATCGGCAACCTGACCACCGGTCAGCAGGAAGGCGAGCGGCCGACCGCGCGGATCGCTCAGGGCGTGGATTTTGGTGGTTCGTCCGCCGCGGGACCGTCCGATGGCCTGGGCGCGCTCCCCCCTTTGCCGCCACTCGCCGAACGATGGGCGCGCACCGCCGTGGAGTCGATCATCACCTGGGCCGGTGGCCCACCCGCTGCGGCCAAGGCGTGGAAGATGCCTTCCCATACGCCCTTGGCCGCCCAGCGGACAAAGCGATTGTAGAGAGTCTTGCGGGGGCCATAAACCGGCGGAGCATCCGCCCAGCGTCCGCCCGACTTCAGAACATGGACGATGCCGCTGATCACACGTCGGTCATCCACGCGCGGCTTGCCTCGGGTGTCGCACAGAAGGTGCGGCTCAAGCCGTCCAAACTGCTCCACCGTCAACCAGAACTGACCGTCGCTCATCACAAAGCCCCTTTCCAGGGCTTTGAATCACAACGATCCCCTTCGGGAAAGGCTCTTTATAGGTCCAGACCCTAGTGGTGAGGAGTCAGGCTTTGTCGCAACCGGCGCGGGGAGGGACATGCGAATTGAAAACGACGTCACTATTCCGGTTGCCTGGGTGGTCGGCAGTGATTGGCCCTAAAGATGAGTGAATCCGCTGTCCAACAGCAAGTGCATGGCTATCAAAGTGGGCACGGGTTGCTCGGTGGAACAGTCAAGCTAGCCCGCGACGATCAAGACCTTGTGGATCGCCTCTCAGATATTGCTGGGCCATTGCGGCCTGGTGAAACCTTTGATCCATATATAACGACCTACCCTCTACCGAGCGGGCAGTTCTATGTCATTGCACGGACTTGGCAAGATCTTGAGTCGTCTCGAGCAGGCTGTGTGCGGACGCGGAGCCTGTTCATCCCCATGGAAATGTGGGAGCGAACGAATGCAGTTTCGGCATTTGCATATGCTTTAACACGCCCGTTACGGCCGGACCCTATACCTCCGATCGCAGTTCCAATTGAAACCGACGATTTCGGCCCAGTTCTTGAACAACGTCTTCCTGAGCTTGTCGAAGCACTTTTCTTGGAAAGTAGACAGCCCATCGTTGTGTTCGATTCTCCTGACGCTGAAAGCGTCGCCCTCCGCGTCTTGACAGCCCTGTGGCCAAGTCGACGTCGGACATTTGCGACTTGTACTTGGTGCTTGGCGCCTCGAAAGCTAAAAGGGAGAAATTTCGATCTCGTATTCGCTCCACGGGACGCTCGAAATCGCTTCAGCGATTGGGATGGTCGTCGCATTGAAGTCGTGAACCGCTCGCCTGAGGCAAGACATCGATGGACAACTGACCTTGTACAGGCTTTGTTTTTCGATCCGCATCCAAAACTGAGTGACTGGGATGAGCTTGGAATTCTTGAGGGTGACCAGGTAGGTGATGAGGCCGCGCTTCGCCTTTCGTTAATGTGGCGAGAGTTAGAGGCAAAAGCTCGAACGACGCCCAACGCTGTTCTCGGCATGCTGGACATTCTGAACTCGAAAAGTGTTCGCCCTACAATAGCGCGCACTCGCCTTGAACCGCTTGTTATGAATGCGATTAGGCTGGCTTCGGGCGAAGCAGCGCCCGATGGAATATGGCGTTTTTATCTCAATCTACTCGGCAAGTTTTCAGACAAACTGCCAAGCTCTCTGCTACTGCGACAACTACGCCACGCAAGCGCTCACTTAGCCGCGGATCATCCCAAAAGCGCTGTTTCGGTTTTGAGTGATTTAGAGAACCGGGGGCGCCACCTTCCTGCAGTGCTGGCTGCCGGTATAGGCGACGGCCTTTCGCATGCGTTATTCTGCTCTGAAGCTGCGTTGCGGCCCATTGAGATCGGCCGGCGGCCGCTTCTTCGCCTTGTAGCCTTTAGCAAGCGCTTCTCATTGTCATTGGCCAAAGGAGTCCGCGAGTACCCCCAGTGCTGGAGTTCGGTAGCCATTGAGGCCTTGCAGGCGCCAGACGCGGATTTAATCCGACGAGCTCGCCGCAATTTGCTTCCCAACTTGGACGCGGCCGCGCATGCACCATTGCTTCCACCACTGCTGACCGGCCTAAAGGCGAGCGAGTTAGCCACCGTAGTTCGGACTATTGGGAAAACGACCAACTTTGGAGTTGAGGATTTCGATCGGCCACTCATAGCGGCCGCGAGGGACGACGACGCACTCCGAAGCCTTCGAGAGGCGATCCTTGAAGGCCAGCCAGGAGTTGATGCGGACCGCTTCCTTCTAAGTGCTCTTCACCTTGATCCGCAAGACATCACTTGGCTGTTGACCAGCGTGCCGCATGATCGCGGACGTCTAATCCTTGCGAAGCTTGTGGATCGCGCCGACGACGGATCGATACAGATGTTTCTGCGAGATCAGCGTTGTGCCTGTGAGGCGCTGGATTGTCTTATTGCCGAGCCAGCTGAGAGCGCTCATCAGATCATGCGGATCTTGATGTCTGGTCGCCTGGATACGCCAGCATTTATCAACAAGGCTCTATTGGTCTACCCACACTTGTCGCACACAGAGAAAAGTCGGGCTGCCGTTGAAATGCTGAGGCGTAGTCTTGGAGAGCTTCCACCTAACAGTCCAGTCGATCTAAGTTCAATTCTCGCTGACGCCGCAGAAGAGGTTAATACGGGCGATTTGATCGTTCTACTAACCCAGCCCTCTGCAAGTGCAAATAGAATTGCGGCAAATATCTCTGCCGTCCTATCATCCAAAAAATCAATCCAGCACAAGGTCTTATCTCGAATAGATGAACTAACCAATCGGCTCATTTCTCGAGGAACTCACGGATTTTCTGAGAACACATATGCTCAATGGGCGAGCTTGATCGAAGAATCTCATTCGATCTCACCTGAATCCCACCTCCGCGCAGCGATTGAGGCGCTTTCCTATGCACTCAAACAGCCTCACTATCCATTGAGCAAGTTAATTGTTGTCTCGTTTCCAACCGTTTATCGACGAATTGTATCGGCACGAAGAGAAAGCGATCTTGATTTCGCAGTCTCCCTTTTTCTTTCTGCATTTACTTTGTTCGGTGACTGGGATCGCGGAAAGACTGCGAGAAAAGAACTTGTTGAAACTTTCTTATCCTCTGACTGGCCACCTTCCAATCTCTTATTGGCAGCATTAAATGCGGGAATTGATCAAAAAATTCTACGGCGCCTCAGCCGTATTTACGGAGGAAATCGTTATATCGAGATGATTTGGGATGACGCGAGCCAACTTCAGGAACAACAAAGGTGGTCCATTCGGAATGCAATCACGAAATTCACCGAACATCCAAACGCCGAAGACTGGGACTAGAGCGGACTCCGATCATTCTGGTTCGTAGCCGGCGGCGGTGAAGAAGGCTCGACTGTCGGTTGGCGTCACGTTGTCGATGGCATCGCGGATGGCCTCCCACAGATCGGGGAGCGTCCTTGCAGCGGCTTTCCTGAGGTTCGCCTTGATCTTCGAAAATGCCATCTCGATGGGGTTGAAGTCGGAGCTGTAGGGCGGCAGGAGCTTCAGGACGGCGCCTTTCCGTTCGATTGCCGCCCGCACAGCCGGAAGCTTGTGGGCGGGCAAGTTGTCCATCACGACGACGTCTCCGTGGCTCAGTGTCGGCCCCAGGACCCGCTCGACGTAAGCGAGGAAGGCCGCACCGCCCATGGCGCCGTCGAGCGTCATCGGAGCGGTGACGCCCGACAACCGGAGAGCGCCGGCGAAGGTCGTCGTCTTCCAGTGCCTATGGGGAACCGAAGCGCGGCAGCGCTCGCCACGTGGTTCGCGGCCGTACATGTGGGCAATTTTGGTGGAGGTGCCGCATTCATCGATGAACACCAGCCGCTCCGGGTCCAGGTCCGGCTGGGCGTCGAACCAGGCCTGACGGCTGGCGACTATGTCGGGAGTGTCAGGAATTCCGTGCTTGGCGGGGTTATCCTAGAACTGAAGGAGACCCGCCATGGCCCGACGCAAAGAGCCTGTTATCCCGGACGCGATCCTCGACCAGCTGCTGGGTGGAGCTGACGCCAAGACGGCTTTCGACCAGGACGGCTTGCTCGACCAGCTGAAGAAAGCGCTGACGGAGCGTAAGCATCCGGTGAGTGCCGCTGTCAGGCCACTTTCGTCTGCTCGCGGATTGCCTTCCAGTTCCAGGGCAGCAGTTCGTGCAGGCGGGTTTGGGGGATGTCGTTGATGCGGGCCAGCACGTTGGCGAGCCACACCTGCGGGTCAACGTCGTTGAGCTTGGCCGTGGTGATCAGGCCATACATGATCGCCGCCCGCTGCCCGCCGCGATCGGAGCCGCAGAACAGCCACGCTTTCCGGCCCAAAGCGATCCCACGCAGGCTGCGTTCGGCGGCGTTGTTCGTCAGGCATAGCCTGCCGTCGCCGAGGAACCGAGTGAAGCCGTCCCATCGGGTCAACATGTAGTCCATCGCCTTGGCCACGGGGGCATGGCGGGAGAGCCGGGCGCGCTCCGTCCGCATCCAATCCTCCAGCGCGGCTACCAGGGCGACGCCGTGCTCCTGGCGGGCCGCCAGCCGCTCGGCCGCCGGCTTGCCGTTCAGGGCGCGCTCGAGATCAAAGATGGCGTCGATGCGCTTCACGGCTTCCAGTGCCAGCGGTGAGAGCGGCGGGGCGTCCTTGCCGCGCCTGGTGTTCGCGGCGATGTCGGCCAGCTTGAAGAAGCCCCGCCGGGCATGCGCCCAGCACAGCACGTCGCGGATCGGCCCCGGCTTGCGGTCGGGTTCGTACAGCCGGTTGTAGCCGGCGAACGCATCGGCCTGCAGCCAGCCCGTGAAGCCGGCCAGGTGCCGTTCGGGATGCTCGCCCTTGCGATCTCGCGAATAGTGGAACAGTGCTGCCGGTGGGGCTTGGCCGGCAAACGGCCGGTCATCACGCACATACACCCACAGCCGCCCGGTGTCGGTCTTGCCCTTGGCCAGCACCGGCACCGGCGTGTCGTCTCCATGCAGGCGATCCGCCGCCATCACATGCGCGGCGATCAGGTCGTGCAGCGGCTTCAGCACCGCGGCGGCGGTGCCCACCTGGTCGGCCAGGGTGGACAGGCTGAGCGGCACACCCTCCCGCGCGAAGCGTTCGGCCTGCCGGTTCAACGGCTGATGCTGGCCGAACTTCTCGAACAGGAGGGTGGCCAGCAGGTGGGGGTCGGCCCAGCCCCGCGGGGTGGTGTGGAAAGGCGCCGGCGGCTGGCTGATCGTCTCGCAGGCCCGGCAGGAGAACCGCTCGCGCACCGTCTGGATCACCTTCCATTGGCGCGGGATCACCTCCAGCGTCTCGGTGATCGTCTCGCCCAGCTTGCACAGCTTGTCCGAGCCGCAGCACGGGCAGCTCACCGGAGCCGCCACAACGACGCGCTCGCGCGGCAGGTGGTCGGGAAAGGGCTGGCGCGACGGCCGCTTGCGGGTGAAGGCCGCCACCGCGGTGGTTTTGGCAGCGGCCTGCTCGGCCGCCAACTCGTCCTCGCTGGCCGTTGCTTCCAGCTCTTCGAGCTGGAACTCCAACTGATCCAGCAGGCGCGCCTTACGCTCGGAGCGCGTGCCATAGAGTTCGCGCCGGAGTTTCTCGATTTCCAGCTTCAGGCCGGCGATCAGCGCCTCGGTATTCGACGCTATCGCCTTGGCCCGCGCCGCTTCGGCTTCGGCCGCGTCCGCCCGCGCCTCGGCCTGCGCCAAGGCGGCGCGCAGGCTGGCAATGTCGTCGGGCAAGGCGTCCATAGGGCCGGATTATACCCTGAAACCCGTATCAATCCTTGCTCTTCCTGCCGGATGACGGCGGGCTGATTCACTGTGCCGCAGCCTATCCGGCCGAGCGTGGCCTCCAGGTTTGCTGGGGATTGCGCCAGTCGATTGCGTCGAGCAGATACGCGAGCTGAGACGCGGAAATGGCCACGGCTCCGTCAGCCGGACTGGGCCAAATAAAGCGGCCTCGCTCAAGCCTCTTCGCGTACAGCGACATGCCGAGCCCATCGTGCCACAGGCACTTCACCATGTCGCCGCGACGCCCACGGAAGACGTATAGATCGCCGGCATGAGGGTCCCGGCCAAGCCCTTCCTGGACCTTCAGCGCCAGCGAGTTCATTCCACAACGCATGTCGGTGACCCCGCCGGCCAGCCAGACCCGCACGCCTGACGGCACCGGGATCATGCTGACCGTCCCGACAACGCGGCGATCACCGTTCCGACCAGAGCCGGATCGGCCGGGCCGGTGATCCGCAGGCGGGCCGCAGCGAACTCAACCTCGATGATGCCGTCGGGCGGAGTGCAGGAGGCTGGGGTCGGTTCCGGCGCGTCCTCCAGCGACGGCTCATCGGTGGCGACGGTGATCGGCATGAAGGCCGGCAGCCGGGGTTGCGGACCGAAGAACTGGCGGCGCCAGCGGTACAGCAGGCTGACGTCCACGCCTTGGCGTCGGGCAACCTCAGTCGCTTTGACGCCGGGCTGGAACGCTTCTTCGACCAGCCGCAGCTTCTCCTCATCAGTGAACTGCCGCCGCTTCTCCAGACCCGTAATCACCTCGACGCGTTGGATAGTCATAGGGACTGCCATAGGGATAGCCATAGGGACAGGCCCCATGATTCAGCTTCCCCGCTCGGTCACAAGGCGGCGCTCGGCGGAGGGGTACGACGGAGCGAGCCCTGAAGGCGGAGCTGGATCACCACCTGGCCGGTGACAAGAGCGGCAACCGTCGCAACGGCTACGGCCACAAGACGGTGCTGACCGAGGGTGGCTCGATGGGCCTGTCCATCCCCCGCGACCGGACGGGGACGTTCGATCCGGCGCTGATCGGCAAGTACCAGCGCCGCTTCCCCGGCTTCGACGAGAAGATCGTGTCGATGTACGCGCGGGGCATGTCGACACGGGAGATCACCGGGCACCTGCGGGAGCTCTACAGCATCGAGGTGTCGGCCGACCTGATCTCCACGGTGACAGACGCGGTGATCGAGGAGGTGACAGCGTGGCAGAACGGCCCCCTGGAGGCGATCTATCCCCTGGTGTTCCTGGATGCCATCCGGGTCAAGAGCCGCGACGAAGGCTTGGTACGCAACAAGGCCATCCATTTTGCCATCGGCGTGCGGGCCGACGGCGCCAAGGAGGTGCTGGGGCTGTGGACTGAACAGAATGAAGGCGCCAAGTTCTGGCTGCGCGTGCTGAAGAACCGAGGCGTCGAGGACATCCTGCTGGCGGTGGTTGATGGGCTGAAGGGCTTTCCCGAGGCGATCGCCGCTGCCTATCCGGAGACGATTGTCCAGAAGGGGCGCGACTTGGTTCGCCGCTTCGCTGAACTGATCGGACGCGGTGGAGTGCGATCGGATGCGCGTCCTACCAATCCCTCCGCCATTTTGGGCAATTGGCTCACAGACGCGCTGTCCTGCGGCATCCAGGCCGTCGAAACCTTCGCCGTCGGCGTGAGGCAGGACGAGGCAGCCGTCATGGCGGCGCTCACCATGCCCTAGCAGCGGGCAGGCGGAGGGGCAAGTCAGCAAGCTGAAGCTCAGCAAGCGCCAGATGTATGGACGCGCCAGCTTCAATCTGCTGCGCCGTCGCGTCCTCCTCGCTGCCTGATCCACGAAAAATGCGGGAGAACCAACAGGAATCACCTCAAGTCTTGCGCTTCTTCTTGCAGAACATAATTATTGTAGATTACTTTTAGAGTCAATCTACAGTGAACTGTCCCTAAGATTGCATTTATTGGTGCGCATCCGCTGAGAATGGATTGTTTAATAAAGGATTACGCGATGAAGAACGACGTTGACAAAGGGCACATCGTTGTCAGCTTTAATTGGATGTTTATTGATGATGGCAGAGTGGTCATAGGAATGGCACTCCGAGTCCTGATGCTTGATGGCTCCATCAGGACAATGCAGTTGTTAGACATTCGACTGGTTGAAACTGGGGACATCCTCAACGCATTTGCTCTAAACGGCAGGCATAAGGATGAAAGAGAGCAGTACATTAGAGAGGACGATCCAGTTCCATTGCCGGCGCAACACCCGCTAATAGACTTTGTCGCAAATGTCCCAGTAGTGTCTCGGGCTGATGTTGCTCCGGATTATGGGAAGGCTGCTGTTTCGATGCACTGGGAAGAGTACAGTGACTGTCTTTCTCTAACAGTAGAATATGCCAACGGCTTAACAGGCCGTTATATATTTAATGAGTCAATCGCCTTTATACTTAGGGATTATGTGAATCAAGCGGTCAGGTATATTGGAGTAAGTTGTAGACCCAGTGCGGAGCAAAAGGTGCATTGATGTCATGTTGAATTTACCAACAATTGATCCGTATGACATATCATCGATCCTAGTGATCGGGTATTTGGTGCGGCGCAACTCGCCAATGATATTCCGGCTTTCTTTGGCGGTGTGAGTTATGTCTAGGATTAGCTTACTCATACGGCACCTCCTATTGCCTATAACACCTTTCGGCGTTGCGTTATTAAAAAGGTCAGCTTGTAACGGTTGCTACATAAAGCCGAGGATTATTATTGATGGTCGCGCGTGATCGAAACCGCCGTCCCACCGTGCCCAGAGCGATCCTCAAAGCCCATTGCATGGAACCGCGCGCTATCAGCGTGACCGCCTTGGCGGATGCGTTGGTTTGAGCCGGAAGCACGTCAGCCACATCGTGAACGGCCATAAGAGGGTAGAGCCGACGACGGCGGCTCGCTTGGCGCTGGTGCTTGGTACCACACCACGCTTCTGGATGAACCTCCAAGCCGCCCTCGACGAATGGGACGTCTCGGTGGAAATCCCTGGCTGGACGCCCAGTGCCACGTTCGCACCGCCGCAGCCGGCCAGCAACGATGCAGCCACACCGGCGACGTAGGGCCGTCTACCAAAGGCGGGAAATGTAAGAGCAAACATTTTTGTCGGATATCCATGGCGTATGCCGTTCACATAGGAGCTTGAAGAGCAAACTTTCGTCACGCTAGGCATAGAGCGCTCTAGAAAACTCAATGATTTAGCGTGCAATTAGGAGCAAACATTTTTGTCAGCCTACAACAAAAAACGGACGATTGTTTTTTAGGCGAATCAGAGAAAAATGAAACTCCGGCCATTTGGCCGGCCAGGCAGAAACTGACCGGCAAATTTTGCCCGGTTACCTGGGGCTTGGCCGCTTCTATTTGATGGAAGCCTTATGATTGAAGGACGATTAGCCGTTTTTAGGCTGCCCAACTTGCAAATGCCGGTTGCATGCGTCGTCCGGATATCGCGCTTGAAGAATGGAACCGGAGGCCCTGCTTGCGCGTCCAGCTTGGCGTCCCTGCGGCGCATCGGCAGGGGGGCCGTCGCTACAGCGTCGACCAGAGCAGAATCGCCCAATTCCATGCGGAGAGGCCGTGAGGGTTGAGTAGTGCCGCCGCCGTCCACAGCATCATTTCCGTCCATCGTAGACGGTCTGGCGACATAGGCTTGGTTTCCGGCTGGTCGTTCACCAAACGCCTCATGGCTTGGCGGATCAGCCATCGCTCACCTGACCAGCAGGGGCTGTACCAACCCGTCGCGATAGATCAGATCGAGCGGCACATCGCCGGAATGACGGTGCGGGAAACAGTCTGGTTTCGAGAGACGTAGGAATTCGCCAAAGCCCTCAACCATGGGCAGGTCGACAAGGCTGGTGCTCCATACCGGATGCATCTGGAGCGGGTCGCCACCGTCTGGTCGAGGGCATTGCCACATGAAAAAAAGAATAGCTCCTCCACAAGCTTGGAGTGGGTCGCCCGGTGGGCGATAGTGGGCAGGTGGGTCCGTCGCCAAGACCGCCTGCGCTTAACACCCGTAAAGGAAAATCGAAAGTGATGTTGAACACGGACTTCGGGGAACCCCTCGACAAGCTCTGCCCGAAGTGCGGGAGCGCAAACCTCGTCCACAGTGTGGAAACGCAGGCGGTCCGTTTCCCCTATGGACCAGGGGACGTTCTGATGGCGACCGTCGATGTTCGGGTCCCCGTTACCACGTGCGGTGCCTGTGGGGACGCCTGGACTGATGCCCGAGCAGAGAGCGTCCGGGAAGAAGCCGTTTTGCAGCGCCTTAATGAGTTGAAGGCCTGAGAGGACAGCCGCAACTGAGGCTGTATCGGGATCGCGGCCTTCGGAGGGTGGGTATATCGGTGGAGGGGCAGGGGAGGGCTGAGTGGGTTGCGGACGGATCGGACAGCGGCTGGTTGACGGCTGCCGGGATCGGCGCGTTTCGGTCGTCTCGAAGCCACCAGCCGGGCGGCTGGTGGTTCCTGCCTGAATGACTTCATGATGAAGCCCAGCACGACGTCGGTCCATTCCCGACACGGTGAGCGGCAATCGCTGCGGCCGAGGCCGCCGGTGCCGCTCACCAGTTCCAGTAAAGGAGCGTTCTCCATCCTAATCCCGCTGGTCTTCGCCTTCTTCGTCGCCGTTGCGGTGGCTCCGTCATAAGGCGACAAAAAACACATAAGTAGAATTATGGAAATAATTGACGCAAATCCGCCATTCTGAACGCAGAAACGCCGCCCGGTCGCAAGACCGGACGGCGTCCGAAAACCTGTCTATGAAAACATCTGACGCTCAGGCCGCGTTCTCGCTCAGCACGCCGCGGCGGATCTGGTCGAGTTCGATGGATTCGAACAGCGCCTTGAAGTTGCCCTCGCCGAAGCCCTCGTTGCCGATGCGCTGGATGATCTCGAAGAAGATCGGGCCGATGACGTTCTGGGTGAAGATCTGCAACAGCAGGCCCTGGCCCTCGGTCGGAGCGCCGTCGACCAGGATGCGGTTGGCCTGGAGGCGCTTCAGGTCCTGGTTGTGGCCCGGCACACGGGTATCGACGCGCTCGTAATAGGTGTCGGGCGTATCCTGGAACGGGGTGCCCATGCCGCGCATCGTCTCCACCGTGCGGACGATGTCGTTGGTGCCGAGCGCCACATGCTGGATGCCTTCGCCCTTGTAGTCGCGCAGATACTCGACGATCTGCGACTTGGTGTCGGCGGATTCGTTGATCGGGATGCGGATCTTGCCGCAGGGGCTGGTCATCGCCTTCGACCGCAGGCCGGTCAGCCTGCCCTCGATGTCGAAGTAGCGGATCTCGCGGAAGCCGAACAGGCGGGTGTAGAACTCGGCCCACTCCTCCATCCGTCCGGTGTGGACGTTGTGGGTCAGATGGTCGATGTAGGTCAGGCCGGCGCCCTGCGGATGCTGATCCACTCCCGGCAGCGGCACGAAATCGACCTCATAGATGCTGCCGCGGTCGGCATAGCGGTCGACGAGGTAGATCAGCGAATCGCCGATGCCCTTGATGGCGGGAATGTTGAGTTCCATGGCGCCGACGCGGGTCTCGACGCCCCAGGCGCCGAGGTCCAGCGCCCGGCGATAGGCGAAGGCGGCGTCGCCGACGCGAAAGGCGATGGCGCAGATCGACGGACCATGCTGGGCGGCGAAGTTGCGCGGGAAGCCCGACGGTTCGGCATTGACGATGAAATTCACGTCGCCCTGACGGTAGAGCGTCACATCCTTCGACCGGTGGCGGGCGATTGCCGTGAAGCCCAGCTGCTCGAACAGGCGGCCCAGCGCCACGGTGTCCGGCGCCGTGAATTCGATGAACTCGAATCCGTCGGTCTTCATCGGGTTGTCCCACATGTCGGCCATGATCGCCTCTCCCTTGGATCGTTCTGCGATCAGTATGCCGGACTGTCCGTGGAAATAGCTTTCAAAGTGAGGCGGGCACACCTATGATTTTGGGAGGATTTTTCGGTGTTCCGCCTGTGATCGGAGATTCTTGCCGTTGCCCGCCGCGCTATCGGAAATCGACATCAAAATCCTCGTCGCCTTGCAGGAGGATTCGCGCCTGACCGTGCAGGAGCTGGCCGATCGGGTCGGCACCTCGCCCTCCTCCTGCTGGCGTCGCCTGAAGTCGCTGGAGGAAACCGGGGTGATCCGCCGCTACACGGCGCTGGTCGATCCCAAGGCGGCGTCGGTCGGCGAGTGCGTCTTCGCCCATGTGACGCTGGACCGCCATTCCGCCGAGACCGCCGCCATCTTCATCGACGCGGTGCGCAAACGGCCGGAGGTTCTGGAATGCTACGCAGTGTCGGGCGACGCCGACTATCTGCTGCGGGTCGCGGTGCGGGCCATCGCCGACTACAACCGCTTTCTGGAAGAGTTCGTGTTCCAGCTGCCCTTCCAGGTCCGCATCCGCTCCAACTTCGCCCTGAAGGAAATCAAGTTCGAGACGGCACTGCCGTTGGGGGGCGGCGGGGCGTAAAGCCGCCCCGACCGTCTCCCCTACCCCGCCACGCGGCGCTTGGCCGGCACTGCGGCGGCTGCGGCGGCCGGGTGCGGGCCGGCGATGCGGTCCAGCAGCAGGTCCAGGCCGCTGCGGCTGGTCTCGAAGGCCACGCGCGCACGGGTCAGCGTCTGTGCCGAGGCGGAGGCGAGCGCCTCGCGGTCGTCGGCCCAGGCCGACAGGATCGGCAGGGCCGCCTTCACGAAGTCGGCATTCTGCGGCACCAACCCGTCGGCCGGGATGTCGGAACCGATGCAGCCGCGCTCATAGGCCAGCACCGGCACGCCGGCGGCCATCGCCTCGAACAGCACCAGCGGCTGCGCCTCGTTGCGGTAGCGGGTCGGGAAGACGAAGACGTCGATGTCGCGGTAGAAGGCCTCCTTGGCCTCGCCATGGACCGGGCCGTGATACTCGACCGCCCCGTCGAAGGCCATCAGCCCGGCGGCGATCATCGCGTTGTCCTTCGGCTTCAGCCCCGGACCGGCCAGCACCAGCCTGGCGTCCACCCCCTCGAGTTGCAGGGCGCGCAGCAGGGCGAACAACGTGTCCAGCCCCTTCTCGCTGCACAGGTTCGACAGATGGCCGATGCGCAGGGGACCGTCGCGCCGCGAACGCGGGAGGACGCCGGGAGCCGAGAAGATGGCGTTCGACATGGTCATGCAGGTGCGTGCCGCCGGATAGATCGACTGGAAGCGCATCTGCATCGCCGGGCACAGCAGGACATGGGTGCAGTCGCTGCCGGCGACGCGGGTCAGCAGCCGCATCCGCCAGGTCGGCTTGGAGATGGTGGCGAAGGAGTGATGGTGCAGCACCCGCTCATAGCCGAACAGCCGCGCGGTCCCGGCCAAGGCGGCGGTGTAGAGCGCGCCCCAGCCCGAATCCACCGGCATGTAGAAACGGCGGTCCTGCTTGCGCAGCCCGGCGGCGAGCCGGCCCATGGTGCCGAACACCCGCGTCATCTTGCGCAGATGGTAGACGGCGCCGCCGCCGTTCCAACCGGGCGACAGGTCGGCGACCTCCACGCGGCCGCGCCCCCGCATGCGGTCCTGCAGACGCTCCAGCACCAGGGCCGTCACCCGGCTCATCCCGTCCACCGGCGGCGGCAGGCGCCCGGAGACGACCACATGGGTGCGCGCGTTCCGTTCCATCGTCAACTCCCGGTCAGTGCCGCTCCGGTCGACCGGCCATGCTGGCCACCCTCCGGGTCGGCGGAATAGTCGGACACATAGTCCGTGTCCGCGCTGCGCTCCGCCTTCGGGCCGCCCAGCGCCACCACGGCCTTCTCCACCGACAGGGCGAAGAAGCTGGCGTCGGCCAACGCCTGGAAGGGCCGCCCGTTCAGGCTCAGGCGGCGCCACTCATCCTCGTCGCCCGCAACCGACAGCATGTAGCGCGCCAGCCCCTCGGGGTTGTCCGGCTCCACGATGTGGCCGTTCAACCCGCTGCGGATCAGCACGTCGCGCGCCCCGCACTGGTCGGACAGGATGGTCGGAACGCCCATGGCGAGGGCCTCGTTCACCACCAGACCGAACTGCTCCTCCAGCGACGGCAGAAGCAGGCAGAGCGTCGACCCCAGCGTCTCGGCGATCCCCTTTTCCTGCAGGAAGCCGCGGAAGACGATCGACCCGTCCAGCCCGCGCCGCGTCACCTCGGCCCGCAGCTCCGCCTCCAGCGGACCGGATCCGCAGAGGTGGAGCGGTCGGGCGGCGGGACCGGCCAGCCGCCGGTAAATGTCATAGGCTTCGACCGCCCGGAACAAGTTCTTCTTCGGGACGAACCGCGCGATGATGGTGAAGTGGCGGTCGGCGAAGGGTACTCCCCCAGGGGCCGGTTCCATCCCGGACAGGCGGCGGATGCGGTCCAACGACAGCGTGTCGTACCCGATGTAGAGCCGGTCCTTCGGGAGTCCCAACAGACGGAAGTAATCCACCGTGCGGTGGCTGCCGCCGATCCCCGCCTGATAGGGGGAGTAGAAGACGCTCTTGACCATTTCGCGCCACAGGATGCGCGGCTTGTCGTCGTATTTGGAGGCGTTCATGTTGATGACCTTGCGGCCCATCAGCCGCATGGTCAGGGCGAGCGCGAAGACGTCCGGGTCCTCGTAATGGCAGAGGAAGACATAGCGGGCGTCGGCGTTGCGGCATTCGCGCAGCAGGGCGCGGTAGACCGCGGCCTTCGACAGGTCGGCCTTCGACTGTCCGGGGAACAGGGTGATCTTGCGGAAATTCTGCCCCGTCCCGGTCGAATCCCAGGCGTAGGTGTGCGACTTCGACCCGACCTCCAGCCCGATCACATCGTAGACATGACCCAGCCGACGGCCGACCGCTTCCAGCCGGTCCATGTGGTAGGGGCCGAACATCTCCCAACTGAAGACCAGCGCGGGCTTCTTCATGCTGCCTCTCCCAACAGAAGGCGGGCGTAGCGGTCGAGCGCCACGGCGCGGGTGGCGTTCGCCTCGACCCAGGCGCGGCCACGGCGGCCCATGGCGGTGGCGCGGGCGGGGTCCGACAGCAGGGCCGCCACCGCCTCGGCCATCGCGCGCGGCTCCTCCGGCGGGGTGCACAGGAAGGCGCCGACCTGCGCCTCCAGTGTGGCGAGCGCCGATCCCGGCAGGCAGGTGCTGACGAAGGGCCGGCCGGCGGCGAGGATGGTCACCGCCTTGCCGGGCATGGCGAAGGCCGCCCCCTCGGGCCGCTGGGGCACGAGATGGACGTCGCCCTCCGCCATCGCCTCGTTCAGCTGGTCCTTGGGCGCCAGCGGCTGGAAGATCACGTTGCCGAGCCCCATGGCGCGGGCACGCGACTTCAGCTCCTCCTCCAGCCCGCCCTGGCCACGCATCTTGATGCGGGCCTGCGGCATCAGCTCGGCCAGATGACCGGCCATGTCCAGCACCTGCTCCAGCCCCTGCTTGCGGGCGAAGGCACCGCTGTAGAGTGCCGTCGGCGGCTGGTCGGGGCGCGGCAGCGGGTGGACCGCGTCGGCATCGACATGGGGCGGGATCACATGGATCGGCCGGGTGACGCCCAGCTCCTCCAGCACGCCGCGCATCGGCTCCGACAGCACGACGATGGCGTCGGCCCGGTTCAGCGCGGTGCGCTCCATGGCGCGGATCGCCTTGACCGCCGCCTTGCCGCCCATGCCCAGCGCCCCGGCAAGGCCCGACTGGATGTCATGGACGATGGCGACGTGGCGGCCGCCCGGCGCCTTGAAGCGGTTGGCGATGGCCACCGACAGGATCGACGGGCAGAGCGACAGCACGGCGGCGTGCCGCCCGACCCGGCCGCGGGTGCGGGCGGCGGCGAAGCCGGCGTGCAGGACGCCCTCGTGGATCAGCCGGGCCTTCATGCCGCCGCCGGCCGGCGGGATGGTGTGCAGGCGCTCGATCAGCACGCCCTCCACCGTCTTGCTGTCCTGCGACCCGTCGGCGTAGCCGTCATAGACCGTGTTGCCGGGATAGTTGGGACGCGCGGTCAGCACCGTGGTCTCGGCCCCGGCCGCCGCGAAGGCGGTGGCGAGGTCGGTCATCATCGGCGCGCTGCCGGCCGGTTCCGGCCAATAGCTCTGCGCCACGAGCAGCAGTTCTTCCGGCACGGGCACCCCCGCCAGGGAGGGCGCGCCCGCTGAAGCCTTGGAAGCCGGCCGGTCGAAAACCGGCGGCCGCAGATGGATGGAATCGTCCGGCATCGGGCGTTACTCCGCTGCCTGCTTGGGGACTTGTCGACGCTCTGGAGCGGCATTCTCCAGGAACCAGTCGTAGGTGCGGCGCAGCCCCTCCTCCAGCGACACCTTCGGGCGCCAACCGGTGGCGAGCAGGCGCGACACGTCCATCAGCTTGCGCGGGTGGCCGTCGGGCTTGCTCAGATCGTGGGTCAGCGTGCCGGTGTAGCCGACGGTGTCGCGGATCAGTGCTGCGAGGTCGGCGATGGCGATGTCGTCGCCGGGGCCGACATTGATGATCTCCCCGCTGTCGTAATGGTCCATCAGATGCAGGCAGGCGTCCGCCATGTCGTCGACATAGAGGAACTCGCGCCGCGGCGTGCCGGTGCCCCACAGGGTGACCGTCGGGTCGCCGGCCACCTTGGCATCGTGGAAGCGCCGGATCATGCCCGGCAGCGCATGCGAGGTCTCGGGCTCGAAATGGTCGCCGGGGCCGTACAGGTTGGACGGCATGGCGCAGATGGCGTTGAAGCCGTACTGGCGCCGGTAGGCCTGGCACATGGTGATGCCGGCGATCTTGGCGACGGCGTAGGGCTTGTTGCTCGGCTCCATCTCGCCGGTCAGCAGCGCCTCTTCCTTGATCGGCTGCTCGGCATGCTTGGGATAGAGGCAGGAGGAGCCGAGGAACAGCAGCTTGCTAACGCCGGCGCGCCAGGCGGCGTCGATGACGTTGTTCTGGATCAGCAGGTTGTCGCGGATGAAATCGCCGCCGAAGCGGTCGTTGGCGAGGATGCCGCCCACCTTCGCCGCGGCCAGGATCACCTGTTCGATGCCCTCGCGGTCGAAAAAGGCGCGCACCGCCGCCTGATCGGTCAGGTCGAGCTGCGACCGGTCGCGGATCACGAGGTCGGTATGCCCGGCCTCGGTCAGCCGCCGCAGAATGGCGGATCCGACGAGTCCCCGGTGCCCGGCGACGAAGATGCGGCTGTTGCGGTCCATGCGGGCCGTCTCCTTAAGATCTTGTGCGAACGAATGCCTCATCGGCCGTCATCCCCAGGAAGGCGGAAGTCCGCATTCACAGGGGTGACGGATGGGAGCGCGACCACCGGTCACGCCCCCTGATGACGCCCTACTCCGCCGCCTGCCCCATGCGCCCCAGATCGGCACGGGCGCGCTCCGCGTACCACTCGACCACGCCGGGCAGGCCGGCGGAGAGCGGGATGCGCGGGGTGAAGCCCAGCGCGGTCAGCTTGGCGATGTCGGGGCTGCGGCGGTCGGTGCCGCCGGGGGCGGCGGGGCCGGGCATCACCTGGGCCTCGCGGCCGAGGCAGGCGACCGTCTGGCGGGCGAGGTCGGCGATGGTGACCTCCTCCGGGTTGCCGACATGGTAGATGCCGAGATGCTCGCCCTTATCGACCACCGTCACGATGCCGTCGATGGCGTCGTCGATGTGGACGAAGGCGCGGGTCTGGCGGCCGTCGCCCTGGATCTTGAAGGGCACCGTGCCGCTCGGGTGGCCGGCGATGGCCTCCACCGCGCGGCGGGAGAATTCCGGCACCACATGCTCCCAGCCCATGTCGGGGCCGTAGACGTTGTGCGGACGGAAGATCGCCACGCGGTCGAAGCCGCTGCGGCCCCAGTTGACGGCCAGCAGTTCCGAGATCAGCTTGGAGCCGCCATAGCTGTAGCGGGCGTTCAGCACGTCCGGCACCACCAGCGGCACATCCTCCGGCGTCGGCACCATCGGCGGGGTCTGGTAGGCTTCCGAGGAGGAGGCGACGACCAGGTCGCCCACGCCGTCGGCGCGGCAGGCGTCCAGCACGTTCAGCATGCCGCGTACGCCGACGTCCAGCACCACTTCCGGCTTCTCGTAGAAATGCTTGGTTCCGTTGACGGCGGCCAGGTGAAGCACGCCGTCGACGCCGCGCACCGCCCCGCGCACGGCGTCAGCGTCGCGGATGTCGCCTTGGACGAATTCCACGTCGTCGAGCACGCCGGCCAGCCGCCCGGTATGCCCGCGCGAGTTGTCGTCCAGCACGCGGACGCGGTGGCCGTCACGGACCAGACGGTGGACCAGGGCGGCGCCGATGAAGCCGCTGCCGCCGGTGACGAGATAGTGTTTCATGTCGGTCAAATTCCTCTTCACGCCCGGATATCGTCAGGCCACATGCGCGTAGCGGGCGGCGCCATGGCTGCCGAGCGCCACGTAGGCGGTGCCGTCCGGCAGGTCGACATCGCGGCTGTTGAAGTTGTTCCAGAAGTCGTAGATCACGCCCGGACGATCCATCCGCTGGGCCAGATCCGGCAGCGGCATGGAGGTGAAGACCGGGTGGTTGTTGAGGATCACCGCCAGATTGGCGCCGGACACCGCCTCAGCCATGTTGGCCGCCGGCTCCAGCCCGAAGGAGCGGATGTCATCGGGGCGCACCACGGCGTCGAAGCCGCGCAGCCGGGCGGTCGGGAAGCGCTGGCGCAGCTCCTCCAGCACCGGCTTGGCCATCGTGCCACGCAGATCGTCGGTCGCCGGACGGCCCTTGAAGGCGAGGCCCATCAGGCTAATGGTCGGCACCTCCGGGAAGCCCTGCATCGAATTGGCGAGCTTGCCGAGGAAGTCGGCGACCTCGACCGGCTGGCTTTCGTTGACCAGACGGCCGGCGGCGGTGATCGCCATCTCGACGCCGACCTCGCGCGCCGCCTCGATCAGGATATGGGGATCCTTCTCAAGGCAGGGGCCGCCGACCGGGCCGGGCAGCGGCAGGTTGGTGCGCGGATAGCCCAGCTTGCCGGCACGCGCCACCTCGACCGCCGAGATCTCCATGGCGTTGCACAGCTTGGCAATTTCGTTGGAGAAGGCGAAGGTGACGTCGCGGTAGGTGTTGTCGACCAGCTTGATCAACTCCGCCGTCTCCAGGGTGGAGACCTTGACGGTGGTCGGCGTCAGGAAGCCGAAGATCTGCGCCGCACGGGTGGCGACGTCCAGGCTTTCGGCGCCGATGATCTGCGGCAGCTGGTTCAGCTCCAGCAGCGCCTGCCCTTCCAGGGTGCGCTCCGGGCAGAAGGCGATGTCGAACTTCTTGCCGGTGGCGCGCAGGATCGGCGCCACGACGTTGCGGGTGGTGCCCAGCTTCACGGTGGAGCGCAGGATGACCAGGTCGCCGTCATGCAGGCTGCCGGCGACCTGACGGGTCGCCGCCTCGATCATGTCGGTGCGGACCCGGCCATCCTTGCTGAGCGGCGTGCCGACCGTGATGATGAAGACGCTGGCCTTGCTGCAATCCTCCTGGCTGCGGCTGAAGGTCAGCCGGCCGCGTGCGATGACGTGGCGCAGCTTCTCCGTCAGGCCCGGCTCGTGGAAGTGCGGGTTGCCCTGACCGAGCTTGTCGAGCACGTCCTGCCGCACCTCGACCCCGTGCACCTGGAAGCCGGCGTCCGCCATCGCGACCGCCAGCGTCAGGCCGACATAGCCGAGCCCGAGGACGCAGACGTTACGATCGGAAAAAGTCTTGGGAAGCATCGTCGCTCCTGCGGTTTGCTGAGGCCCCGCCACCGGCGGCGGGTTGCCGAGAGTTTGGAGACGCCCCGCGTGCCATGCCCTGTTGCCAAGCATGCAGACGGAGAAACCTCGAAATTCGAAATTGTTTTCTTGTTGTGACTTCGCCGTGACGATGAAGTACCTCGTTACCGGCGTTGTGCAGCGCGAAGTGTTTCAGAAATCACCGTCCGATGAAAAGACCATGATTGCAGATCTCAGCCGTATTAATGGTACTAACCCTCGCCGGGGCCAAATGAATGCTTGGAGGCACCAACAGAGACGTTCGAAAGTGGTGCAATAGGCGCATTCCGTTCCTGCTGCCGGTATCCCTCGACCCGGCCTTGCAGAATTGAGGGTTGAACCATCCATCCAGCCACGACCCGCCCCTCTCAGGCCGTGGCGCTGGTCAGCCGCCGCAGCCGTTTCAGGTGGACCAGCCCCGTCAGCACGGCCATCGCCGCATAGACCGCGACCATCGCCACGCTGCCGGCAACGAAATGCACCAGCGCCGGCAACCGGTCGAACAGCGGGGCGGCGAAGCTGTCGAGCGCGAGCGCCGCGGCTATGGCCGCGCCGGCGCACAGCAGAGCCCGCGCGGCGATCCCGCCATACAGCTCTCCGACCGTCTGCCGGTGGATCCAGGCGATGGCGACGGTGGCGGCCAGTTCCGCGGTAAAGGTCGCCATCGCGGCGCCCTCGATGCCGTAGCGGGGGATCCACCAGATGTTCAGCAGGGCGTTCAGCGCGCCGCCCGACAGCATGGCGACCATGTAACCGGTCTGCCGGTGCCAGACGAGCAGCGGATTGCCCAGGATCATGTTGGCGTAGACCACCGCCGAGGCCAGCATCAGCAGGCGCAAAGCCAGCGTCGCCGGGGCGTAGGCGTCGCCGAACAGCGTGCCGAGGATGGACGGCGCCAGGGCGAAACCGCCGGCGATGACCAGCCCGCCGACCGCCAGCATGACGCCGGCATAGGCCCGCATCCGGTCGCGCATCGGGCCGAGCTCGCCATAGGCGGCGGCCAGCTGCGGCAGGAAGGCGTTCATCACGATGTTGCCGACCAGATTGGCCAGGGTCTGGATCTTCACCGCCGCGCTGTACCAGCCGACCTCGGTGTGCGGAGCCAGGAAACCCAGCATCACCACGTCGAGATGGGTGAAGATCGCCCAGGCGAAGACACCGACCGCCATCGGCGTCGCCGCCGTCAGGATCTCGCGCCACACCTTCAGGTCGACCCTGGGGCGCAGATGGCCGAAGTCGCGGCGGAAGCGGCCGATCATCACCAGCGCGTTGACGGTGATGGAACCGCCGGTGATGGCGGCTGCGGTGATGGCGTCCTCAGGCCCACGCACCAGCAGGAAGACGAGAAGCATCGAGCCGATGGAGGTGCCGATCTCGCGCGTGGCGATCACCCCCATCTTCTCGGTCGCCTGATAAACAAAGTCGAGGACCAAGGCGTTCCCGAGCAACTGGACCGCCTGCACCAGAAGAACCGCCTTCACCTCCATCGGTTTGTCCAGCGAGAGGACGAAGGCCGCGTAGAGGACGCCGACCACCAGGGCCAGCACGGTGCGCAGGGTCAGCACATGTTCCGACAGTTCGGCCGCCCGCTCGCGGTGGTCGTCCTGCTCGCGATTTCTCGCGATTTCACGGATTGCATAAGTTGACAGGCCCATGTTCACGAACAGCGCCGCATAGGCCATCAGCGAAGTGCCGAAGCCCAGCACGCCGAAACTGTCCGGTCCCAGAACCCGCGCGGTCCAGGCCGCGGTGACCAGCCCGCTCGCCATCGTCGCCGTTTTCGCGGCGGCAAGGGCGCGGATGTTCCGGAAGATGCGGTGTCCAGCGGACATTCATGGGCTCTTCGGTGGTTGATAGAATCGTGACGCACTGCGCAAAAGATCCTCGGCCGGCTTTCGGCCGGCCGAGGGGGCCTTTCCTCAGTTCGCGTAGTAGCGGCGGTAACCGTGGTAACGCCCGCTGTCCGGGAACTCGTACTGGGCATGGCGCCGGGTATCGACCTGACTGAACAGGACGCCGACCACCTCGCCGCCGGCCTCGATCACCTCCTTCAGGCCGGCCATCGCGGTGCCGCGCTTGGTCATGCCCCAGCGGACGATGAAGACGGTCTGGTCGGCAAGCGCCGCCAGCAGCTTGCCTTCCGACACCGCCAGCACCGGCGGCGAATCCAGCACGATGCGGTCATAATTGACCGACAGGCGCGACAGCAATTGATGCATGCTGGACGAACCGAGCGTGTCCTGCGGCAGCGTCCGGCCATGACCGGCGGAGATGACGTGCAGGCCGGTGCGCGGATCGACCTGGATCACCTCCTCCAACGTCGCGGTTCCGGCCAAGACCTCCGACAGGCCGCGGTTGTTGGGCATGCCCAGCATCTCGTGCAGGCACTTCCGCCGCAGGTCGCAGTCGACCAGGATCGTCCGCTGGCCGGCGTTGGCGCAGGTGCGGGCGAAGGCCGCGGCGACGGAGCTCTTGCCCTCGCCCGGAACCGAGGAGCTGAACAGGATCACCCGGTGCCGCCCGTCCGGATTGGCGAGCAGCAGCGAGGTGCGCAGGTTCTGCATCGATTCCGCGAAGGCGGAGATCGGCTTGTCCACCACATAGGCGGCCGGCGACCCGCCGAAGCGCGGGATGCGCGGCACGATGCCGAGGCTGCGGACGCCGGTCGCCGTCTCGAACTGGTGCGGGCTGCGGAATCCGCTCTCGGCCCGTTCGCGCAGCATGGCCAGCAGCACGCCCAGCGTGCCCGACGCCACCAGCGCCAGCAGCAGGATCAGCTTGCGGTTCGGCTGCGACGGGTCGAGCGGGATCGAGGCCTCCGACACGATGCGGGCGTCGGGCTGGCGCATGTCGTTCTGCGTCGCGATCTGCTGCGAACGGGTCAGCAGTGCCTCGTACATCGACTGGGCAGTGGTGGCGTCGCGCTCCAGCGTGCGCAGGCCGACGGTCGCCTGCTGCTGCTCGTTCTGCTTGGCCTCGGCCTGGTCCAGGCTGGCCTTCAGCCCCTGCTCGCGGCCCTTCGCCAACTCCACCTCGTTGCTGAGGTTGGAGACGATCTTGCCGACATCGGACTTGATCTGGCCTTGCAGGTCGCGCAGCTGGCTCTGCAGCGCCTGCAGCATCGGGTGCTTGCTGCCGTAGCGGTTGGTGGCGTCGGCGATCTGGCGCTGCAGATCGACCTCGCGCTCGCGCAGGGCCTGGATCAGCGGCGAGCCCATGACATCGCCGACCGCCGAGGCGCCGCGCGGCGAATTCGCCATGGCGGTGACGTCGCGCAGCTTGGTCTCCGCCTCCTGCCGCTTGGTGCGGGCCAGGATATAGTCGGCGTTCAGCTGGCTCAGCTGCTGGCCGACCACCGTGCTCTCGTTGTTGGACGAGGTGGTCAGGCCATGCTGGGTCCGGTACTTCTCCACCGCGTCGCCGCTGGTCTGCGCTTCCCGGCGCAGGTCGGTCAGCCGCTCCTCCAGCCACTGGGTGGCGCGCTTGGACGCCTTGAACTTCTCGTCGAGCTGGTCGACCAGATAGAGGTCGGCCATGGTGTTGGCGATCAGCGACGATTTGCGCGGATCCTCGCTGTCGAAGCTGACGGCGATGACATAGGAGCGCCCCTGCGGACGCACCGACGTGTTGTCGAGCACGGCGTTGACCACGGAGGTCAGGTGGTTGCGCTCGATCTCCTCCGGCGACAGCGGCACGCCGCTGGACGCCTTCCAGCTGTCGGGGATCCAGTTGCGCGGGTTCAGAGCCGACACCCATCCGGGGGGCGGCGGACGCAGCGAGGCATTGAACTCCGGATCGTTCATCAGCTTGAGCTTCGCCACCACCTTTTCGGCGAAGGCCGGCGACTTCAGGATCGCGACCTCGCTCTGCAGCGCGCTGATGTCGGGGGTCATGTCGGACACCACCCCCTCGAAGTTGAGGACGGTGTTCTTCCGGTGCTCCACCATGATGAGCGTTTCGGCGGTGTAGAGCGGCGTCATCCGGAAGGCGACCAGGGCCGCCAACCCGGTGCCGACCACGATCACCGTACCGATCAGCAGCTTGTGCCGCCGCAACAACCCCGTGGTCCGGCGCACCGCGCTGGCGGCGCTTGTCGACAGATCGTACGAAATGCCGGGCGACATGGACCCGGGGCCCCGCCGAGACTCAGGGTTGTTGCGTCGGGGTTGTTCCTGAAGTTCCTGGGTGGCCAAAGGGTCCTCCTCGCGTAACGACCAGAAAGCGCGGCCATAGGACCATCCGTTTGCCCGATCCTTCCTTCCGGGCAGCGGATGCTGTCCGGTGGGCAGGCTCGGCGGTTCGTCCGATTGGCTGAAACGCAGTGTTAGTCCAGCCGTTGCATCGGCCATCCAGTGCATGCGGCGAGCAATGGGCGCGCAGTGGGTAGCCTTCCTGACCCTGTTGCAGTGCAGTATGAACCGTCGATGCAGGTCGGGGGATAATGGGGGTTACCCGGAAGGACAGGTTGCCAGACGTTCGATCGCACCGGCCGGCCTGCGGGCAAACCCGTGATTTTTCCTGGTGCCGACGACGCTGTGACCGGTTACGAGGACCCATCCCGGCAACGCCGGACACACGGCGACGTTCCGCGCCGGAACGGTTCCGCGCCGTTCCGGCTGCCGTTGTCACACTTTCCCGACGATTTTAGAGGGTGCGGCCCACCGGTGAATGATGCCGGGCACCGGGTGCCGAACCATGATTCCCCGCGTCGGATCGTGGGCGCCGGACAGACCGAATTCCCGATCCCGACTTGCGGCAGATTGTTCTGTACACGTATTTTTATGCTATAACGGATACTGAGAAAGGTATAGAGTAGTTATGTCTTTTGGACGGAGATTGCGTCATGCCATACCGTCAGGAATCCGCCACCGTCAGCGCGATCAGGTTGATCCGCGACCATAGCCGTACGTGTCACAATCTTTCCGCCCGGGAGGTTCTGCTCCGGGTCGAACGGCGGATGATCGAATTTCTTGAAGATTGCCCTGCCCTGCCGACGTGCAATTGACGCCCGGCTGAGCGACAGGACGACCCATCGCGTCCCGATGACCGACAGGGGGCGAGCCGGACGCTATGTCCGGCTTTGCCAGCGTGACGGATCACGGCTGGTATGGGCACAGGCAATCATGAAGACGGCAGCCGCTTCCACGCGGAAATAAAGCGCATAGGGGAAACGGCGGACCAAGGCCCGGCGGGAGTTGGTATGAACCAACGGGAACTGAAACGGGCTCTGCCCGATCCGCATCACTGCCGTCGACTGCGGCAAAGAAGCGGTCGCCCAGACCGAAGGCGCGGCTGTCGTACCAAGCCTGGGCGTCACGCAGGTCCGTCTCCGCTTCGGGCAGAAAGAAAACCGGGAGGCTCACGCGTCGCGCTGCCTCACTCGAGCGCGCACCGTCTCCCATGGAACCGCATGTGCGCTGGTCTCGGAGAAGCTGGAGTTGCGCCGGTCGAGTTCGGCCCTCATGCCCGCCGTCAGCGGAATGTCGGCGTCTTTGAGGCTATCCAGCAAATCCTCCGCCAGTTCCAGGCGCTCCTGCGGTGAAAGATGACTGAAGTCGATCCTGGACATGGCCTCGTCTCTCCTGTGCAATTTGAAGATGGCACTGCCGAACGAGCCTGTCGAGGAATGCCAAAGCGATCTCTCCCCATGCCTCCAACACGAACGGCAAGCACCGCTACCCGACATGCGAACGGCCCGCTCCCGATCCGGGGCGGGCCGTTCGCATGTTCGACCTGAACCGTGCCGGCTCAGGCGCGCGGGGCGTGCTTGTTCAAGATTCGCTGGAGCGTGCGGCGGTGCATCTTCAGGCGGCGCGCGGTTTCCGACACGTTGCGGTCGCACTGTTCGAAGACGCGCTGGATGTGTTCCCAGCGGACGCGGTCGGCCGACATCGGGTTTTCCGGCGGCTGGGGCAGCGGGCGGCCGTCGGCCAGCAATGCTGATTCCACCGCGTCGGCGTCGGCTGGCTTCGGCAGGTAATCGACGGCGCCGGCCTTCACCGCGGCGACGGCGGTGGCGATGTTGCCGTAGCCGGTCAGCATGACGACACGGGCGTCGGGACGGGCGTCGCGCAGGGCGGATACCACGTCCAGCCCGTTGCCGTCGCCCAGACGCAGATCGACCACCGCGAAGGCGGGTGCCGATTCCTGCGCCACCTCGATGCCGAGCTGGACGCTGTCGACCGCGACGACGTTGAAGCCGCGCTTCTCCATGGCGCGGGCCAGCCGCGTGCGGAAGGGGGCGTCGTCGTCGACGATCAGGAGGCTGCGGGTGACGTCGCCAGTGAATGTCAGTTTGACGGCATCGCCCGACAGCAGGTCATCGGATGTTTTGAGGGTGTCCACCGTGAAACCTCATTTCTTGGCGTTGATGGTCTTCCAGCGCACGGAAATCCGCGCACCGGTTCCGCCCTGATTGGAGTGCCCGCCGGCGGCCTGATCAGCGGGCGGCGCGCCGTCCGGCGGATTGTTGGTGTAGCGCACGGTCGCGCCGGTCTTTTCCAGCAGCGTCTGCGCGATGAAAATGCCGAGGCCCATATGCCCGCCGCCCGCCTGCCCCTTGGGGCCGGAGCGCTCGCCGCGCACCGACAGGTACGGCTCGCCGATGCGGCCCAGCAGATGGGACGGGAAGCCCGGGCCGTCGTCCATCACCGTGATGGTGACGGAGCAGCCGTCCCAGGCGGCGGCGACCGTCACCTTGTGGCGGGCGAACTGGTGGGCGTTCTGGATGAAGTTGCCGATGCCGTGGATGATCTCCGGGCTGCGGCGCAGGAAAGGCTCCTCCGCCTCGCCGACCGGGTGCGGTTCCACGGCGAACTGGATATGGCCGAGACGGTGCGGGGCGGCGGCAGCCTCGATCAGCGCGGTCAGCGGCAGCCGTTCGAACGGATCGCCGCCATCGGCCTCCGGCTTGCGCGCCAGATCGGCCAGGATCTCGCGGCAGCGCATCACCTGGCTTTGCAGAAGCTCGACATCCTCGCCATAGGGGCTGTCCGGCGGCAGGTCGCGCGCCAGTTCCTTCGCCACCACGGCGATGGTGCCGAGCGGCGAGCCCAGTTCGTGCGCGGCGGCGGCGGCGAGCGCGCCGAGCGCGCCCAGCCGCTGTTCGCGGGCAAGCGCCACCTGCGAGGCGGCGAGCGCATCGGCGAAGCGCCGCGCCTCCGCGGCGACGCGGAAGACGTAGCCGGCGATGAAGACCGACGACACCGTCAGCGACAGCCAGACGCCGAAGGCATAGAGCGGCGCCATCGAGCGCACCGGCTCCTCCCACGGCAGCGGGAAGTGCCAGAGGGCGAGCGCCGTCAGGCAGATCAGGTTCAGCCCGGTCAGCAGCACCGTGCTGTAGCGCGACAGGATGGCCGCACCCACGGTCATCGGCGCCAGCAGCAGGATGGCGAAGGGGTTGCTCAACCCGCCGGTGAGATAGAGCAGCAGCGTCAGCTGCAGCATGTCGTAGCTGAGATACAGCGCCGCGTCGCGGTCGGCCAGCCGCAGCCGGCCGCCGCGCTGGGTCATCGCCACCACGTTCAGCAGGGCCGACGCGCTGATGGCGGCCAGCACCGGCCCCAGCGGCAGCGGGAAGCCCAGCCCGAGATTGACGAAGGTCACCGCGGCCAGTTGCCCGAGCACGGCGACCCAGCGGATCAGGATCAGCGTGCGCAGCGTGATGCGGCCGTCGGGCTGCGCCCAGTGCGGCGGCGCCGGGGAGGCCGGGACCGGTGCGGTCAGCGCGCTGGCGAGCGTCACCATGATCCTTGTCTCCGGACGGCATGCCCCTGGCGGTTGCGGCGCTTGCCGCCATATTCTGTGCCCATGACCGAACGAACCATCCCACAGCAGCAGCCGGCCACACCCGCCATTCCCCCGGCCATCGCCCCCGCCATCCGGGCGGAGAGGCTGACCAAGCGCTTCCCCACCCCGGACGGGCGGGACGTAACGGCGGTCGACGCCATCGGCTTCACCGTGCCGCGCGGCAGCGTCACCGGCCTTCTCGGCGGCAACGGCGCGGGCAAGACGACGACCATCTCGATGCTGCTGGGGCTGTTGCTGCCGACGGCCGGGACAGTGGAGATCCTGGGCGTCGACATGGCGCGCCATCGGCATGCCGTGCTTCCGCGCATGAACTTCTCCTCCCCCTACGTCGAACTGCCCCATCGGCTGACGGTGCGGGAGAACCTTACCGTCTATGCCCACCTCTACGGTTTGACATGCGTCAAAAAGCGCGTCCAAGAATTGGCTGAGCATCTTGACCTGTCGCGTTTTCTGGATCGGCCGTCGGGCGGACTGTCGGCGGGGCAGAAAACCCGCGTGGCGTTGGCCAAGGCTTTGCTGAACGACCCCGAGCTTCTGCTGCTGGACGAGCCGACGGCGTCGCTCGATCCCGACACCGCCGATTGGATCCGGACCTACCTCGAACGCTACCGGCTGCGCACCGGCGCCACCATCCTGCTTGCCTCCCACAACATGCTGGAGGTGGAGCGGCTGTGCGACGGCGTGCTAATGATGCGGCAGGGGCGGATCGTCGATCGCGGCGCGCCGTCGGCCCTGCTCGCCCGCTACGGCCGTCAGACGCTGGAGGAGGTCTTCCTCGACATCGCCCGCGCCTCCGACGACCGCATCCTGACCGGGGAGACAGCCGATGCAGCCGAATGAGGGGACGATTCCACGCGCGGATTTCTCGCTGCGCCGGGTCGGCGCCATGGTGCTGCGCTACTGGTATCTTCTGCGCGGGTCCTGGCCGCGTATCCTGGAGCTGGCCTACTGGCCGACCATGCAGATGATCCTGTGGGGCTACATCAACCAGTTCATGGCCTCATCCAGCGGCGGCGGCAGCGGCTGGGTGGCGCAGGGCGCCGGCGTGCTGGTCAGCGCGGTTCTGCTGTGGGACGTGCTGTTCCGCGGCCAGCTCGGCGTCTCCATCTCCTTCCTTGAGGAAATGTGGTCGCGCAACCTCGGCCATCTGTTCGTCAGCCCGCTCCGCCCCGGCGAATGGGTGACAGCGCTGATGACCATGAGCCTGCTGCGCACCCTGATCGGCGTGCTGCCGGCGGCGGGGCTGGCGATTCCCTTCTTCGGCTATTCGGTCTTCGCGCTGGGCCTGCCGCTCGCCGCCTTCTTCGCCAACCTGATCGTGCTGGGCTGGTCGTTGGGGTTGCTGATCGTGGCGCTGATCCTGCGCTACGGCATGGGGGCGGAGGGGCTGGCCTGGATCGTCGTCTTCATGCTGGCCCCGGTCAGCGCGGTCTATTACCCGGTGTCGGTCCTGCCGGCCTGGCTCCAGCCGGTGTCGCTCGCCCTGCCGTCCGCCCATGTGTTCGAGGGCATGCGGGCGCTGGTGTTCGACGGCACGCTGCGCTGGGACCATCTGGCCTGGGCGGTCGGGCTGAACATGGTCTACATGGCGGGCGGCATCGCCGTGTTCCTCTACGCCTTCCACCAAGCGCGGGTGCGCGGTGCCTTGCTGCAAACCGGCGAATAGCGGGTAGAGTGTCGGTCCAGATTCGTCAGCGACACCGGAGACCGCCGCCATGACCCCGCCCACCGCCGCCGGCCCTGCCACCCCCGACCTGTTCGACCGGCTCGTCGCCGGGGCGCGGCCGGACTGGTCGGCCTATGTCGACCATGCCTTCGTGCGCGGGATGGGCGACGGCACGCTGCCGCAGGAATGCTTCCGTCATTATCTGGTGCAGGATTATTTGTTCCTGATCCATTTCGCCCGCGCCTATGCGCTCGCCATCTACAAGGGCCGCGACCTGCGCGAGATGCGGGCCTCGCTGAACGGGCTGAAGGCGATCCTCGACATGGAGATGGACCTGCATGTCGGGCTGTGCGCCGGCTGGGGCCTGCCGGCCGCCGAGCTGGAACAGGCGGCGGAGTCCAAGGCGACGATGGCCTACACCCGCTATGTGCTGGAAACCGGCTTGCGCGGCGACCTGCTGGATCTGCATGTCGCGCTAAGCCCCTGCATCATCGGCTATGGCGAGATCGGCCGCCGGCTGGCTGCCCTGCCGGGCGCGCTCGACGACGCCAACCCCTATCGCGTCTGGATCGCCGAATATGCCGGCGAGGCCTATCAGGAGGTGGCGCGGGGGGCACGGGAGAATTTGGACCGGCTGGCCGCCGACGGCATGACCGAAGCGCGCTTCCCCCGGCTGCTGACCATCTTCCGGCAGGCCAGCCGGCTGGAGGCGGATTTCTGGGAAATGGGGATGACGCTGGCGGGGTGAGAGGGGAGCCTCGGCGCCTCCTCACCCCATCGTGTGCTCCAGCAGGATCTTCGTGCCCAGCCCGATCAGCACGACGCCGCCGGCCATTTCCGCCCAGCGCCCCAGATGGTTGCCGGCGGCCTTGCCGATCAGCACGCCGCCGAAGGCCACGGCGAAGGTCACCACGCCGATCAGCGCCGAGGTCGTCACCATGTCGACATCGACCAGCGCCAGCCCCGCACCCACAGCGGCGGCGTCGATGCTGGTGGCGACGGCGGTGGTCAGCAGGGCCAGCCATTCGGCGCGCACGCTGCGCACCGGGCCGCAATCCTCCTCGCCCTCATCTTCGCCGTCCATGATGGCGTTGCGCAGCATCGCGCCGCCGACCGCCAGCAGCAGGCCGAAGGCGATCCAGTGATCGACCGATTCCACCAGGCTGGCGAAGGCGATGCCGATGCCCCAGCCGACCAGCGGCATGGCGAACTGGCAGACGCCGAAGGCGGCACCCACCCGCACCGCTTCCGGCAAACCGGCACGGCGCGAACAGGCCCCGCGGCCGAGAGCGGCGGCGAAGCTATCCATCGAAAGGCTGAAAGCGAGCGCGAGGGACGTGGCGATCATGGCTATTCCCGGGCCAGACAACACAGTGGAATCGGGCGGACTCCGGCTGGCCGCGGAGATGTCCGATCCACTGGTCTCGCCGGGTCGACCCTCTGGTCGCCGTGCGCGCCATGGCGGTAACGGCCGGAGGCCGGAACCATCCAAGTCTGTTGACGCGAACCCCACCGGATCACTGCCGGCGGGTGGCTACTCCCCAATGACGGCGGAAGTCCTACAGGGACTAGGGGCTTGGGTCAAGCGCCGGTTTGCCGCAGGTGCGAATTGCGGCCGCGCAGGTAGGTGGCGGCCACCGAACGGTCGTCGCCCAGCGTCACCTGGATGAACAGCTCCTCCTCCAGATCGCCGTCCACCGCCTTCATGCGATGTCGCATAGCCGGCGTCGCGGCGGGGTCGAGCACAACGAGGTCGGCCCAGCGGCCGGGCTCCAGGCTGCCGATCTCGTCGGCCATGCCCAGCGCCTCGGCATTGCCGCGGGTCATCCAGTGCAAGGCGGCGAGCGCCGGCAGGTTCTGCCGCCGCAGTTGCAGCACCTTGTAGGCCTCCGCCGCCGTGCGCAGCATGGAATAGCTGGTGCCGCCGCCGACATCGGTGGCGATGGCGGTGCGCACCGGCCGCTCCGGCTTCGACAGGGCGTCAAGGTCGAACAGGCCGCTGCCGATGAACAGGTTGCTGGTCGGGCAGAAGACGGCGACCGACCCGCTTTCCGACAACCGGGCCATCTCCGCGTCCGACAGATGGATGCAGTGGCCAAACAGCGAGGTCGGCCCCAGCAGTCCGAAGCGGTCGTAGACGTCGGTGTAGTCGCGTGCGCCGGGGAACAGGCGGCCCACCTCGGCGATCTCGTCGGTGTTCTCCGAAAGGTGGGTCTGCATGTGGACGCCGGGATGCTCGCGCAGCAACGCGCCGGCGGCCTCCAGCTGCGCTTCCGTCGAGGTGATGGCGAAGCGCGGCGTCACGGCATAGCGCTGCCGCCCGGTCCCATGCCAGCGGCCGATCAGGTCCTTGCCGTCGCGGTAGCTGCAGTCGGCCGTGTCGGTCAGGGCGGCGGGCGCATGGCGGTCCATCATCACCTTGCCGGCGATCAGCCCGGCACCACGCGCCTCGGCCTCCGCGAACAGGGCATCGACCGACTGCGGGTGGACCGAACCGTAGACCACCGCCGTGGTCGTGCCGTTGCGCAGCAGCTCGTCCATGAAGAAGGATGCGTTGGCGGCGGCATGGGCCGGGTCGGCGAAGCGCTGCTCCTCGATGAAGGTGTATTTCTCCAGCCAGTCGAGCAGCTGGGCGCCGTAGGAGGCGATGACCTGGGTCTGCGGGAAATGGATGTGGGTGTCGATGAAGCCGGGCAGCACCAGCTTGCCGCTGTGGTCGTCGACCGTCACCCCGTCCGGAACCCGGCCGCGCAGGTCGGCCCAGTCGCCGGTCTCCAGAATCCGCCCATCCGCCCCGACCAACAGCAGCCCGTCCTCACGATAGGTCAGGCAATCGAGATCGCCCGGCCCGGCGGGCGGGCGATGGAAGCTGAGCAGGCGCCCGCGGATGGCGGCGGAAACGGGGGCAGCGATAGACTGGTCGGGCATGGGGGTCCGGTTCGATGGAGTGCTGTGAGGGAGGGTTACTTAATGTCCGCGGACCACGCCGCCAACACCGCCCGCTCCTGCGGGGTGATTCCGGTGATGTTGGCGGGGGGCATGGCGCTGCTGTAGCCGGCTTGCAGGCGGATCTGCTCGGCATGGCGGCGGATGCCGTCGCCCTCCAGCACGACGCCGCGCGGCGGGGTGGCGATGCCCTCCCACACCGGCTGGGCGGCATGGCACATGCTGCACCGGGTGGCGACGATCTCCTCCACCTGAGCGAAGCCGACCTTCACCGGCGCAGCCGCAGCCGTGTCGGCCGTCGCCGGCCCCATGGTGCTGAGCCAGATGCAGCCCAGCATGCCGGCGGCGGCCACCCCCCAGGTCCACCAGGGCGTCGGCTTGCCGGCATGGCGGCTGTTGAAGAAATGGCGGATCGCCGTGCCGACCACCAGAACCAGCGCCACCATCACCCAGTTGTAGCGGGTGGAGCTGACCAGCGGATAATGGTTGGACAGCATCAGGAAGACGACCGGCAGGGTCAGGTAGTTGTTGTGCAGCGAGCGCTGCTTGGCCTTTTTGCCCAGCGACGGGTCCGGCGTCTCGCCGCGCAGCATGGCGGCCACCGTCCTGCGCTGGTTGGGGATGATCAGCATGAAGACGTTGCAGGCCATCATCGTCGCCATCAGGGCGCCGACCTGCAACATGGCGCCGCGCCCGCTGAAGATCTTCGTCATGCCCCAGGCGGTCGCCACCAGCATGACGAAACCGGCGACAGCCAACGCCCCGTCGTTGCGGCCGAGCGGCGACTTGCACATCAGGTCATAGGCGACCCAGCCCGCCACCAGCGCGCCGACGCTGATCGCCACCGCCTGCCAATGGCTGAGCGCCAGTACGTCCTGGTCGATCAGGAACAGGTCGGCGCCGCGGTAATACAGCACGCACATCAGGAAGAAGCCGCTGAGCCAGGTCGCGTAGGATTCCCACTTGAACCATGTCAGATCCTCCGGCAACTGCGGCGGGGCGACCATGTATTTGGTCATGTGGTAGAAGCCGCCGCCGTGAATTTGCCAGGCGTCGCCCGCCGTACCGGCCGGCGCGCCTGTCCGGCGGCGCAGCGAGGCGTCGAGATGGATGAAGTAGAAGGACGATCCGATCCAGGCGATGGCGGTGATGACGTGCAGCCACCGCGCCAGGGCGTTGATCCATTCCCACAGGATGGGCTCCATCGCGCGCACGCTCCTTCCGGTCAGGTCGATGGCTTGACTGTAAGGCCAGTGTGCAGCTGCGGAAAACCATTCGTCCGTCTCAACAGCTTCAAAAAATGACGAAAGATGGAGGGGTGCCGACCGCGCTGCCGGTTGCCAACCCTCCTGCGAATTGGTAGAGGGGCTTACCCTTCCCCGCACCGCACGGCTCTCCGCGATGCCCACGTCCGGCAGCACCGTCACCCGCCGTGCCCTTCTGATGCTGCTCGCCGCCGCCTTCGCGCTGCTGGCGATCATCATGATGTCGGGATGGCTGGCGGACAGCACGCAGCGATATTCCCGTTCCGTCAGCCGGATAACGGCCCTGCGCGTCGCCGCCGGGACTATGCTCAGCCAGTTGCAGGATGCCGAGATCGGACAGCGCGGCTACCTGCTGACCGAGGACCGCCAATATCTCAAGCCCTACGAGGCGGCTATCGCGGCGGTGGACGCCACCATCGCCCGGCTGCGCGAGCTGGCCGACAGCGATGCCGGCGAGCTGCGCATCCTCGACCGTCTCGTCGGCCTGGCCGCCGCCAAGCGGGAGGAGCTGGCAGAGACCATCGCCCTGATGGAGGCCGGACGCCGGGACGACTCCCTGGCCATCGTGCGCACCGGCCGCGGCATGCGGCTGATGGACGATGCCCGGCGCTCGCTCGACGAGCTGATCACCCCCGCCGATGCCCAGCTCGACACCCAGCTCCGCGCCCTGACCGGGCAGGCCAGGACATCGGGATGGGTGGCGATCCTGGGCGGCCTGTTCATCCTGCTGGTCGTCGGTGGCGCCGTGTGGATCGCGGTCGGCTACACGCGCGCCCTCATGCAGGCGCAGCGCGCGATCCAGGCCCTCAACGATTCCCTGGAACAGCGCGTTTCGGAACGCACCATGGAGTTGCAGCGGGCCAACGACGAGATCCAGCGCTTCGCCTACATCGTCAGCCACGATCTGCGCGCGCCGCTGGTCAACGTGATGGGCTTCACCAGCGAGCTCGAGGCCGGACTGGCCAGCGTGACCGCAGACCTCGACCGCCGGCCGGCGGATGGCGACGACGCCACGGCGGCGGAGGCACGGCGGGCGGTCGCCGAGGACATGCCGGAGGCCATTGGCTTCATCCGCGGGTCGACGTCGAAGATGGATCGCCTCATCAACGCCATCCTCGCCCTGTCGCGCCAGGGCAGCCGGACGCTGAACCCCGAACCCCTCTCCATGCAGGCACTCCTGGAGAACGTGGTCGCCAGCTACCGCCACCGGGCAGGCGAACTGCGCTGCGCCATCGACATCGCCGGCCCCCTGCCGTCGCTCGTCTCCGACCGACTCGCCCTGGAGCAGGTGTTCGGGAACCTGCTGGACAATGCGATCAAATATCTCGATCCCGCCCGACCCGGCCGGATCGCCATCCGCGGACGGTCCGAGGAGGATTCGCTGATCTTCGAAGTCGTAGACAACGGCCGCGGAATAGCACCGCAGGATCACGAACGCATCTTCGAGCTGTTCCGCCGCTCCGGCGTGCAGGACCGTCCGGGAGAGGGGATCGGCCTCGCCTATGTCCGCACGCTCGTCCGGCGCCTGCAAGGCGACGTCACCGTCGATTCGGTTCCTGGACAGGGCAGTATCTTTCGCATAAGCCTTCCGAAAATTCTTGCTCTGTCCTCGGAGAAGCCCGCTCATGAAGCGTGACCCCCAAACGGTGTGCATCGTCATGATCGAGGACGACGAGGGACACGCCCGCCTGATCGAGAAGAACATCCGGCGGGCCGGCGTCACCAACGAGATCGTGCCCTTCACCGACGGCACCAGCGCGCTCGACTACCTGTTCGGCCCGGACGGAAGCGGACAGGCCAGCACGGGCCGGGCGCTTCTCATCCTGCTGGATTTGAACCTGCCGGACATGACCGGGGTCGATATCCTGTCCAGGCTGAAGGCCAACCCCCACACCAAGCGTTTTCCCGTCGTGGTGCTGACCACCACCGACGACCGGCAGGAAATCCAGCGCTGCTACGACATCGGGGCCAACGTCTACATCACCAAGCCGGTGAATTACGAAAGCTTCGCCACCGCGATCCGGCAGCTGGGGCTGTTCTTCTCCGTCATCCAGGTGCCCGAGGCGGAGGCATGACCGACCCGGCCATACGCATCCTCTACATCGACGACGACGTTGCCCTGGCGCGGCTGGTGCAACGGAGGCTCGAACGGCGCGGCTACGCGGTGGAGTGGGCGAAGGACGGCCGGGATGGGTTGGAAAGGCTGGAGCGGGGCGGCATTGCGGTGGTCGGGCTGGACCACGAGATGCCGGGAGCGACCGGGTTGGACATATTGCCCGTCCTGCTGTCGCGCGAGAATGCCCCGCCGGTCATCTACGTCACCGGTGCCGGCGACACGCGGGTGGCCGTCGCGGCGCTGAAGGCTGGTGCGGACGATTACGTTCCCAAGGAGACCGGCGAGGGATTCTTCGATCTGCTGGCGGCGGCCATCGAGCAGGCCCTCGAAAAGGCCCATCTGCGCCGGGAGCGGGAGCAGGCGGAGCGGGAGGTGCGCGCCGCCCGCGACCGGGCGGAGATGCTGCTGCGGGAGGTCAACCACCGGGTCGCCAACAGCTTGGCCCTGGTGGCGGCCTTCGTGCGGATGCAGCGGTCGGGCCTGTCCGATTCCATGGCCCGCACCGCCCTGGACGAGACCCAGCTGCGCATCACCGCGATCGCCGGCATCCATCGAAGCCTCTACACCTCCGACGACGTGCGGTCCGTCCGCTTCGACACGTATCTGGAAACGCTGCTCGCCGAAATGCACACCGCCATGGCGTCCCAGCGCCCGGACAGCTTCGTCGTCGTCGCCGACGAGGTGACGGTGCCGACCGACAAGGCCGTGTCCCTGGCGGTCATCGTGACCGAACTGGTCACGAATGCCTGCAAATACGCCTATCCCGACGGCCGGGCCGGCAGCATCCGTGTGCGGGCGATGGCTGCCGAAGGGCAGCTGTCGGTGAGCGTCGAGGACGATGGGGTCGGTTTCTCCGGCGACGATGCGCCCCAGGGAACCGGCCTCGGCACCCGCATCGTCCAGGCGATGGCGGCCAGCCTGGGGGCGCTGCTGCATCATGACCGGCAGCATGCCGGCACCCGGGTGACGCTGACGATGCCGTTGCAACCGCTGTAACCGCGCGTTCGGGCGACCCGCCCCGCCTGCCCTTGTCAGGGGCCGGGCAGGAGACTGCCGGCCATCCCGGCAAACCCCATGGACAGGATGCCGCACCCAAGCTATATCTCCGGCAGCAAGGTGAGTAAGCACTCACTTATCACAAGCGACCGACCCGGCACCCTTCGATGGCCCCCTTCTGATGGCCCCGCGCCTCGACAGCCACGCCCGCAAGCGGGCGATCCTCGACGCCGCCTTGCCGCTGTTCGCGCGCAAGGGCTTCGCCGCGACCACCACCAAGGAGATCGCCCAGGCCGCCGGCGTGTCGGAGGCGCTGATCTTCAAGCATTTCCCGTCCAAGGCCTTGCTCTACGAATCGATCTTCCTCTGCTGCATCGACGGCGATCCGGAATATGAACGGCTGGTGTCGCTGCCGCCCAGCACCGGCACGCTGGTGCAGATGATCCAGGGCATGGTGAACTACTTCGTGATCGAGCTGCCGGCCGATCCGGACGAGCGCGCCCGCCACCGCCTGTCGATCATCAGCCTGCTGGAGGACGGCGAGTTCATGCGGCAGGTCTTCGAAGGCATCCGCAGCCGCTTCCTGCCCTGCTTCGCCGCCTCCATCGAAGCCGCGACCGCCGCCGGCGATCTGCTGCCGGGTCCGGTCGATGCGGAGAACGGCTTCTGGCTTGCCGAGCATCTGTGCGAGATGATGGCGACCGTCTGCCTGTCCGGCGGGGCCATCGTCCCTTATCCTTGCGGCCGTCCCGACCTTGCGCGCCAGACCATCTGGTTCATCCTGCGCGGGCTCGGCCTGCGTGACACCGCGATTGCCGCTCACGAAGGCGGCGGACGCTTTCCCTTCGTGCCTTCCCAGCCGCCGCCGGAGCCGCCGGCAAATGATGCGGCCAAGCCCGCACATGGCGTAGCCAAGCCCATGAATGGCGCAGCCAAGAATGACGATCCCACACCCGAGAGACCGGAGTAGCCGAACGTGACCCTGGACCATTCGCCAAAGACCGAGACGTCATTCGGCCACCCGGCGTCCGAGCCGGGTCGCGGGGCGCCTCCCCCCACCTCGCCGCCGCGCAAGCCGGTGACGCGCGGACGGCTGACCGTGCGCATCATCATCACGCTGATCGTGCTCGGGCTGCTGGGCGCGGGGCTGTACGGCTTCAATACCTTCCGCGCCAAGGCCATCGCCGATTTCTTCGCCAACAACAAGCCGCCGCCCACCCCGGTGGCGCTGGCCGAGGCGTCGGTGCAGACCATCCCGAAATACCTGTCGGCCATCGGCACGCTCCAGGCCGCGCGTCAGGTGACGGTGGCCCCCGAGGTCGCCGGACGCGTCGACCGCATCCCCTTCGAATCGGGCGCCCGCGTCAAGGCCGGCGACCCGCTGGTGCAGCTGAACGACGCCACCGAGCAGGCCGACCTGCTGGCCCAGCGCGCCCAGGCGCGTCTGGCCGAGCTGAACCTGGAGCGTTACCGCGACCTGCGCCGCAGCCAGGCGACGCCCCAGAGCAACGTCGACCAGTATCAGGCGCAGCTCGACGAGACCAACGCCAACATGAAGCGCACCAGCGCGCTGATCGGCCAGAAGCTGATCAAGGCGCCGTTCGACGGCGAGCTCGGCATCCGGCAGGTCAATGTCGGCGACTACGTCAATCCAGGTGCCACCATCGTCACGCTGACCGACCTGTCGCAGCTCTACATCAACTTCTCCCTGCCGGAGCAGAGCTTCACCAAGCTGTCGGTCGGCCAGGGCGTGCTGATCAATGTCGACGCCCTGCCGGGCCGCGATTTCGAGGCGAAGATCACCACCATCGAGCCGCAGGTCAGCGCCGACACCCGCGCCGTCAAGGTGCAGGCGACGATGGACAACCGCGAACGCCAGCTGCGGCCGGGCATGTTCGCCAATGTCCGCGTCGTCCTGCCGCCGCAGCCCAACACGCTGACCGTTCCGGAAACCGCGGTCGACTATACGGTCTACGGCGATTCCGTCTTCGTCGCGACCCAGCAGAAGACCCAGGACGGCAAGGAGCAGCTGGTGGTGGAGCGCAAGCCGGTCAAGATCGGCGACCGCCTCGCCAACCGCGTGGAGATCCGCAGCGGCCTCAACCCCGGTGACCGCGTCGTCGTGTCGGGCCAGTTGAAGCTCGCCAACGGTGCGGCCGTGGTTCCGGCGGAGAAGAATCCGCTGACCCCGCCGCAGACCCTGCCGCAGAACTGAGGCCGACGCCATGGGCAGTTTCACCGACATCTTCATCCGCCGGCCGGTCCTGTCGCTCGTGGTCAGCCTGCTGATCCTGCTGGTCGGGGCACGCGCGCTGCTGGAGCTGCCGATCCGGCAGTATCCGCAGCTGCAGAATACGGTCATCACCGTGACCACCAGCTATCCCGGCGCCTCGCCGGAGCTGATGCAGGGCTTCATCGCCACGCCGATCGAACAGGCGGTCTCCTCGGCCGAGGGCCTCGACTATCTGACCTCCTCCTCCACCCAGGGGCAGAGCGTCGTCACCGCCTATGTCCGGCTGAACTTCGACCCCAACGTCGCGATGACCGACGTGATGGCGAAGGTGCAGCAGGTCAAATACCAGCTGCCGCGCGAGGCCAACGACCCGGTCATCCTGAAATCGACCGGCGAGACGACCTCGATCCTCTATATGGGCTTCTCCAGCCCGGAATTGTCGGGAGCGGCGATCTCCGACTACCTGACGCGCGTGGTGCAGCCGGTGCTCTCCACGGTGGAGGGCGTCGCCCGCGCCCAGATCCTGGGCGGCCAGACCTTCGCCATGCGGCTGTGGCTCGACCCGGTCAAGATGGCGGCGCGCAACATCTCGCCGGCCGACGTCTCGGCGGCGGTCACCGCCAACAACTACCAGTCGGCACCCGGCCAGACCAAGGGCGTCTTCGTCATCTCCAACGTCACCGCCAACACCGGCCTGACCGACGTCGAGCAGTTCCGCGACATGGTGGTGAAGGCGAAGGACGGGGCGCTGGTGCGCATGCGCGACATCGCCACGGTCGAACTCAGCTCCAAGAGCTTCGACGCCAGCGTGGCGATGAACGGGCAGCAGGCGATCTTCATCGGCGTCGACAGCACCCCCACCGGCAACCCGCTGAACATCGTCGCCGACATCCGCAAGATGGAGCCGGAGCTGCGGCGCAACCTGCCGCCCAACATGAACATGGAGATCGTCTACGACAGCACCCGCTTCATCCAGGCGTCCATCGACGAGGTGGTGAAGACGCTGCTGGAGGCGGTCGCCATCGTCATCGTCGTCATCTTCCTGTTCCTCGGCAGCTTGCGGTCGGTGCTGATCCCGGTGGTGACCATCCCGCTGTCCATCGTCGGCGCGGCCACCTTCATGCTGGCGCTGGGATTCTCGCTGAACCTGCTGACGCTGCTGGCGATGGTGCTCGCCATCGGCCTCGTGGTCGATGACGCCATCGTGGTGGTGGAGAACATCCACCGGCATATCGAGCACGGCAAGTCGAAGGTCGCCGCGTCGCTGATCGGCGCCCGCGAGATCATCGGGCCGGTCATCTCCATGACCATCACGCTGGCGGCGGTCTATGCCCCCATCGGCCTGCTGGGCGGCCTGACCGGCGCGCTGTTCCGCGAATTCGCCTTCACGCTGGCCGCGTCGGTGATCGTGTCCGGCGTCGTGGCGCTGACCCTGTCGCCGATGATGTGCTCGATCATCCTGAAGGAGGGCGAGCCGGGCCGCTTCGCCGCCTTCCTCGACCGTCAGTTCGAACGGCTGGCGGGCTGGTACGAGCGGCGGCTGCACGGCATGCTCGACTATCGCGCCGCGACCCTGCTGTTCGCGGTCGGCATCCTGCTGTCGGTCGGCTACCTGTTCGCCAACACCATGTCGGAACTGGCGCCGGAAGAGGATCAGGGCATCCTGTTCGGCATCTCCAAGGGGCCGCAATACGCCAACCTCGACTACATCGACAGCTTCGGCAAGCAGATCGACGAGACTTTCGCCGCCTTCCCGGAGACCGACACCCGCTTCATCCTGACCGGCCTGCCCACCCTCAACCAGGGCTTCGCCGGCATGATCCTGAAGCCGTGGGGCGAGCGCAAACGGTCGGCCAAGGAGTTGCAGCCGCTGGCCCAGGCCGAGCTGGGCAAGGTGACGGGCATCAACGTGTTCCTGGTGTCGCCGCCGGCCCTGCCCGGCTCCACCGGCGGCCTGCCGGTGCAGATGGTGATCTCCAGCCCCGGCGACTACCGCACCATCTTCGACGCCATCGAGCGGATCAAGGATGCTGCCACCAAGAGCGGCATGTTCATCGTCACCGACAGCGACCTGCAATATGACAGCCCGGTCGTCCGGCTTAAGATCGACCGCGCCAAGGCGGCCGATCTCGGACTGACCATGCAGTCGGTGTCGAGCACGCTGTCGGTGCTGGTCGGCGGCAACTACGTCAACCGCTTCAACCTGAACGGCCGCTCCTACGAGGTCATTCCCCAGGTGCCGCGGGCCGAGCGCCTGACGCCGGAATCGCTGACCAACTACTACGTCACCTCCGGATCGGGCGCCCAGATCCCGCTGTCCACCGTGGTGTCGGTGGAAACGGCGGTGGAGCCCAACGCGCTGAACAAGTACAATCAGCTGCCGTCGGCCACCTTCTCCGCCGTGCCGATGCCGGGCGTCTCCATGGGCCAGGTCGTCGACTTCCTGGAGGAGCAGGCGCGCACCCAGCTGCCGGCCGGCTTCAACCACGCCTACCTGTCGGAATCGCGCCAGTTCGTGACGGAGGGCAGCCAGTTGATGATCACCTTCGCCTTCGCGCTGATCGTGATCTATCTGGTGCTGGCCGCACAGTTCGAATCGCTGCGCGACCCGCTGGTGATCCTGGTGTCGGTGCCGATGTCGATCTGCGGCGCGCTGCTGCCGCTGTTCTTCGGCGTCGCCACCATGAACATCTACACCCAGGTCGGTCTGGTGACCTTGATCGGCCTGATCTCCAAGCATGGCATCCTGCTGGTGGAGTTCGCCCGCGAGATGCAGCTCAACGAGGGCGTCGACCGCCGCACCGCGATCGAGCATGCCGCCCGGGTCCGCCTGCGCCCGATCCTGATGACCACCGCGGCGATGGTGGTCGGCCTGCTGCCGCTGCTGACCGCGGCGGGTGCCGGTGCGGCCAGCCGCTTCTCCATCGGTCTGGTCATCGTGTCGGGCATGCTGATCGGCACGCTGTTCACCCTGTTCGTCCTGCCGGCGGTCTACACCCTGCTGGCCAAGGACCACTACGCCGCCTCCCGCTCCAGCCGGGCGGAGCAGCTGCGCAGCACGACCTGACGCGCCACCAGGCACCGCGTGACGAAACAGGCCCCTCCCAACCGGGAGGGGCCTGTTTTCGTTCGGGGGCTTTCTTTCGGGGCCTCTCACCCCGCCAGTTCCGCCGGCACCGGCAGGTCTTCACCCTCCTCGCGGCGGAGCATCCAGATCATCCAGCGTTCCGTGTGGATCAGCAGGCGCCGGGTCTCGACGCTGTCGCAGCCGCGGCTGTGGCTGCGCAGGAGGCGGATGGCGCGGCAGATGGCGGATTGCGGGTCCTGGGCTCGTTCCGGCACGGGCGGGGGTCCTCGGTGGCTATGCGGAGGGTAATGCGGGCTCTCCGACACATAGCGGACCGATCCGCAACCAAAGCGTGATCTTTCTTGGCCTCGCGCAGAATCCTGTCCGACCGCCGTTCCAAAGTTGCGTCCGGCCGCCGGAATGATGCGGACGATGACGATCAAAGTTTCAAGGGGCGCCGCCCGTCACGGGTGTTTGGCCGGTTCATGCCCGGCAAAGGCCACCCTGTGCGCTCTTGTCCCTACCTGCGGCATTTATCGAATGTTATATCTTTCGTCCTAGACCATCGCTCGGGCCGCCGCCGTCACGAATGCTGTCCGTCCAAGCGCCGGCATTTCACACCTGCAGTCCGTAGGGAGCCGAAAGCCATGACCAAGCGACTGTTCGCCCGCCTCGCCGCGCTCTGTTCCGCCGTGTTGTGCGGCCTGGCGGCCACCGCGCCGTCCCCGGCGCAGGCGGAGGAGCAGGCCTTCCGCATCGGCATCGCCCCGCACACCAGCGCCCGCGTCATCATCGAACAGTACCAGCCGGTCCGCCGCGCGGTGGAGGCGGCGCTGGGCCGGCCGGTGGAGATCGTGACGGCGCCCGACTTCACCGCCTTCGCCCGCCGGGCGGTCGAGCAGGAATACGACATCGCCGTGACCACCGGCCATCAGGCGGAGATGCTGCGCAAGGATGCCGGCTACCTGCCGCTGCTGACCTACAAATCGGACTTCCGCGCCGTGCTGGTGACGGCGGCCAAGGGGCCTTACCAGACGGTGCAGTCGCTGGCCGGCACCACCATGCTGGGGCTCAGCCCGTCGTCGCTGGTGACCCTGTGGGGCCAGCACTGGCTGGCCGAGCAGAAGCTGCCGAACATCCAGCTGCGCTATGTCAGCGCCGCCGACAGCGTGGCCCAGCTGATCCTGGCCGGCGACGCGTCGGCCGGCTTCATGTCGCTGGCCAACCGCGCCAAGCTGGCGCCGGAGGTGCAGGCGCAGCTGTCCACCATCGCCGAAAGCCGGTCGATGGTCGGCCGCGTCTACATGCTAAACGGCAAGCAGGCGGCGGTTCTGGAGCCGTTGCGCAAGGCGCTGTTCGCCTTCGGCGGGACGGCCGACGGCCGGACCTATTTCGACGCCAATCAGCTGGGCGGCTACCGCCCGGTCACCGACGAGGAGCTGGAGGCGATGGAGCCGCTGGCCGACGAGGTCCGGAGCGTTCTGAAGGCCGGGAAATGATCCTGTCCCGTCTGGCGCCCTGGAAGACGCTGCGCGGGCGCATGCTGGCCGCCGCCATGGCGGTCGAGGCGATCATGCTGACCCTGCTGGTCGCCAACAGCGTGCGCCTGCTCTACGGCAGCCTTGCCGAACAGGCCAAGCTGCATGCGGAACAGGTGGCGCCGGTGCTGAACGCCGCCCTGGTGGCACCGCTGGCCCAGCGCGACTATGCGACCCTGCAGGCGGTGCTGGACGAAAGCCGCTCCACCGGCGGCGTGCTCTATCTCGCCGTCGCCGACAGCAAGGGCAAGCTGGTGGCGACCAGCGGCTGGCGGCAGGACCGCGGCCTGCCGGCCCCCGACCCGGCGCTGACGCTGGACGCCAAGGACGGCGTCGCCCGCTATGATGTGACGGTGCCGGTGGCGCTGGCCGGGCAGAAGCTGGGCACGGTGCAGTTCGGCCTGGATCTGGCCCACATCGTCCAGGCCCGGCGCGACCTGCTGACCCAGGGCATCGCCATCGCCCTGTCGGAGATCCTGCTGTCGGCCGGGCTGCTGACCCTGCTCGGCCTGTGGCTGACCCGCCATCTGGCGGCGCTGGCGCGGGCCAGCGAACGGGTGGCGGCCGGCGATTACAGCCCGCCGGCGCTGGCGGAGGGCGACGACGACATCGGCCGGCTGGGGGCCGCCTTCAACACCATGTCCCACGCCATCAAGGAGCGCGTCGACCAGCTGACGGTGGCGCTGGACGAGCAGGAGGCGCTCGCCCGCGACGTGGAGCAGGAGCGCGCCCGCCTGTCGGCCCTGCTGTCGGCGATGGATTTCGGCGTGCTGTTCGTCGGCGGCGACGGGCGCATCGCCTATGCCAACCCGGCCTTCTCCGCCCTGTTCGCCATTGCCGGGGCGCCGGTCGGCCACCGGCTGGACGAGACGCTGGCCAATGCCGGCAACGCCCCGCGCGACACCGACCACACGCTGCTATCGGCGGTGGACGGCGACGAGCGGCGCGAGATGACGCTGACCGACGGGCGCATCGTCAGCTGGCACAACGTGCCGGTGCGCAACGCCGCCGGGACCGCCATCGGCAAGCTGTGGCTGTGCATCGACGTGACCGAGCCGCGGCGCGCCGCCGAACAGCTGATCCAGGCCAAGGAGACGGCGGAAGCCGCCAGCCGGTCGAAGACAGAGTTCCTGGCGACCGTGAGCCACGAACTGCGCACCCCGATGAACGGTGTGCTGGGCAACCTGACCCTGTTGACCGACGCCTCCCTGCCGGCGGAGGAGAAGCGGCTGGCCGACGTCGCCCGCCGGTCGGCCGAAACGCTGCTGCGGCTGCTGGACGACATTCTGGACCTGTCGAAGCTGGAGGCCCGCCGCATCGACCTGGAGGAGGCCGACTGCGCCCTGCCCCAGCTGATCGACGGCGTGCTGGAGGTGCTGCACCCCAACGCCACCGACAAGGGGCTGGACCTGTCGGCCCGGCTGATGCCGTCGGTGCCGGAGGTGATCGTCACCGACCCGGCCCGGCTGCGCCAGATCCTGTTCAATCTGGTCGGCAACGCGGTGAAATTCACCGAAGAGGGCCACATCGCCGTGCGGGTGCGCCGGCTGGAGCGCGATCCAGCCGAGTTCGCCCCCTACGGCCGCCCGGACTCCTTCCTGCTGGAGTTCGAGGTGGAGGACACCGGCATCGGCATCGCGCCCGACTCGGTGCCGACCCTGTTCGACCGCTTCACCCAGGCCGACAGCTCGATCACCCGGCGCTATGGCGGCACCGGGCTGGGGCTGGCGATCTGCCGCGACCTCTGCCTGCTGATGGGCGGCAGCATCGCCGTCGACACCGCTCCCGGCCGCGGCAGCGTCTTCCGCTTCACCATCGTCGCCGGTCCCGGCGATCCGTCGGCGCTGCGCCGCATCGACGCCGGCCACGGCACCAGCCTGGGCGAGGCCGCGCGCATCGCCGCCTTGCCGCCGTTGCGCGTGCTGGCGGTCGACGACATCGAGGTGAACCGCGACATCGTCCGCGGCATCCTGGAACGCGCCGGCCACAGCGTGGCCCTGGCCGCCAGCGGCGGCGAGGCGGTGCGCATGGTACGCGACCAGCCCTTCGACCTCGTGCTGATGGACATCCAGATGCCGGGCATGGATGGGCTGACCGCCACCCGCCGCGTACGCGAACTTCCGGGAGACAAGGGCAGCGTGCCGATCCTGGCGCTGACCGCCCATGCGTCGGGCAGTTCGCGGCCGGAATGCCTGTCGGCGGGGATGAACGGCTTCGTCACCAAGCCCTTGCGTCCCGCCCTGCTCTTCGCCGAAATGGCTTCAGTGCTGGGCAACGGCCAAGGCGGCCAAGGCGGCAACGGCCTGCCCCCCGTTTCCCAACAGGCCACTTCCAAGCCGGCCGTTCCCGAATCCCCGTCCCCGGAGGCTGACATGACCGATATCCCGGACGCCAACCTCTTGGACGAAGAGCAGGTGTCGCTGCTGCTGGAGGTGCTGACGGCCGACGACTGGACCGCCTCCATCGCCGGGTTCACCGAGAATGGCCGCAAGACCATCGACGGCCTGATCGCCCAGGCCCGTGCCGGGGAGCCGCACAACCGCACCGCCCACACGCTGAAGGGCACCTCGCTCAATCTCGGCGCCGCCGCCCTCGGCCGGCTGGCGAAGGAATTGGAACACGCTCCCGCCGCCGCGGTTCTCGAACAGGAAGGGCGGCTCTACGACCTGCTCGACCGCTCGCTCGCCGCCCTGGCCGCACGCACGCCAATCGCCATCTGAACGGATAAGCCGACGGTTGGGCAGCACCCATCGGGCAGTGCGGCTTCCACATTCGGACAGGTGGGCATGGCACAAAAGCTTCCCTGAAGCGTTGATCCATCAGGACAACGACCAGAGAGGCATCATGAGCGAGCTTGCGGACGATCTCGACCAATGGACCGGCACGCGGCCCGGGGTGAGGGCCGACCGGATCCGGCCGGCGGTTCGCCAGGCGATGACGGCGGCCGGCTTCGCGCCGATGGATTTGGGCGACGGCAGCCATGCCTGGTATCGCCGGGCCGACGACGGCACCCATGCATTGATTTCGCACAACAACGCGCTGGACGGCGACCCGGCGGTCAAGGACTGGATCGTCGGCCAGTATGGCGAGCGCGGCGGCTTCGTCGAGGTCGGCGGCCTGCCCCTGGCCCGCGCGCTGCAAGGAGCCGACGTCCTGCCGTCGCCGGTTCGGCCGGACGGGTCGCTGGTGGAGGCGCTGTACCCCTCCCTCCAACAGGCACTTGATGATCTGGGGTGATAGTCCAGCCCGAGCTTGCCAATGGCCCAATGGGCGATGACCAAGGTCGGGGTGGACAAGCGGACGGCTGAACGGAAAAGCTCACGCCGGTTGCCGGATGGGATTGCGACCCCCATCTGTCCGCCGACCACCGCTTTGACCAGCAGCGAGCCGCCTGTCCATGGAAGCCGACCGATCCAAGCCCCTGCGCATCCTGCTCGTCGAAGACGAACCGCTGGTGGCCATGGCCATAGAGGATTCGCTGGAAGTCCAGAATGTCGTCGTCGTCGGCCCCGCCGGCACGGTGGCGGAGGCGCTGGACCTGATCGCCAAGGGCGGCATCGACGCCGCCCTGCTCGACGTCACCCTGCGCGGTGAGCGCGTCGACAGCGTCGCCGACGCTCTGGGCGCCGAGGGCATCCCCTTCGTCTTCACCACCGGTCATGGCGCCGCCGGCCTGCCGCGGACCCATCAGAACCGGCCGGTCCTGACCAAGCCCTTCCGCGAGGTCGAGATGACCGACGCCATCGACCGCTATTTCCGCGGCGGGGCATGACGCCCCGCCCCACTGCACCCCAGCCACTCTCCCCCTGTGCCCTGCTCAGCCCGGCCGCCCATCGGCCCGCGGCGACAGCAGGACCGGGGCGTAGGCGACGAGATACAGGGTGAAGGCCGCGACCCAGGCATAACCCGACCATTGCAGCGCCGCCCACACCCAGTCCACCGGCAGCAGCGGCGAGGCGGTGCGGCCGACCGCGGCGACCGTCAGCAGCACATAGGCGGCGACCGTCGCCCGCGTCACCGTCAGCGGCCGCCCGGTGTGGCCGAGCGAGGCGCGGCTCATCACTGCCAGGATCAGCGTGGCGAAGGCGCCGACCGTCATCGCATGGGTTCCCGAAGCAGCGGGCAGACCGGCCAGGGCATGCAGCCCGCGCAAGGTCAGCGCCACCGGCACCCACAGATAGCCGACATGCAGGATCCACAGGATCGGCGAGCGCCAGGCTTTCCAGCCCTGCCAGCCGGCCAGCCGCACGGCATGGGCCACCGCGGCGGCGAGTGCGATCAGTCCGGTGATTGCCGACTCCGGGGCCACCATCGTCGCCGGGATCAGCGCCAGCGTCAGAACCAGCGTCGGCCGCTCCACCATCGGCCAGGACCGCACGCTCAAGCCCGCCTTGCCGAGCCCGTTGCGGGTGAAGGCCGGCAGGATGCGCCCGCCGATCACCGTCACCATCATCAGGATGATGCCGAGCCCCAGCGCGAAGCCGGCATCCGCCCCACCGTCCAGCATCTCCAGCCAGTCCAGATGGATCAGCAGATTGGCGGCGGTCAGCAGCCCGATCAGGATCAGGAAGGCGCTGTTCCGCCACTTGCCCGCCTTCACCAGCGGCCGGGCGAGCGCGATGCCGAGCCCCGGCAGGAAGGCGATGTCGATCACCGCCGCCACCGCTTCCGGCATGCCCGTCCACGGGAAGACGGCGACGCGGCCGGCGATCCACAGCGCCGCGAGCGCCATCAGCGGCGCGCCGGACACCGCCTTGGTCCCCGTCCAGCTTGGCACCGCGGTCAGCAGGAAGCCGGCGACGGCGGCCACCACCATGCCGAACAGCATCTCATGCGCATGCCAGGCGCTGGCGCCCGCCGCATGGTCCGGCCATTCCCCCGTCACCAGCACGCCCAGCCAGGCGGCCAGCAGCCCGACCGCGGCCACGCCGCTGAACAGGAAGAAGAAGCGGAAGCCATATTGGAACAGGATCGGGATGGCGGGGCCGTCGTCACGGCCGGCAAGACTGGGGGAGGACATGGACAGGAACTCCGCAGGACGGGTGCTGCAATGCAGGATGACCGTCAGCCTGCGCCCCGCGCCGCCACGCCGCCTTGACGAAAATCAAACGCATTCTCAAGCTGGCGTCCCATCCAACCTCTCTCCGTACCCATGCCCCGTCCAGACAGCCTGTCCCTGCGCGAGGCGCGCCGCGTCGCCATCGCCGCCCAGGGTTTCCCCAACAGCGCCACCACCACCACCGAGGCCGACGCCGACACGGTCGAAGCCCGCCATGCCCGGCGCCTGATCGGACGGCTGGGGCTGGTGCAGATCGATTCCGTCAATGTGCTGGTGCGCTCCCATTACCTGCCGCTCTTCTCGCGGCTCGGTCCATACGAGGCGGCTCTGCTCGACCGGCTGGCCTATGGCGGCAAGCGGCGGGCGCTGTTCGAATATTGGGGCCACGAGGCCTCCCTGATCCCGGTGGAGCAGCAGCCGCTGTTCCGTTGGCGCATGGCGCGGGCGGAACGCGGCGAAGGCACCTATGGCGAACTTGCGCGCTTCGCCGTCGAACGCCGGCCCTACATCGTGTCGGTTCTGGCGGAGGTGGCGTCGCGCGGGCCGATGGGGGCATCCGAACTCAGCGAGGCCGGGCGTGGCGCCGGCGGCTGGTGGGGGTGGAGCGACGGCAAGCGGGCGCTGGAATATCTGTTCTGGGCCGGCCTCGTCACCACCGCCGGCCGGCGCGGGTTCGAACGGCTCTACGATTTGCCGGAGCGGGTGCTGCCCGCCGCCGTGATCGACACTCCCACCCCGGAGGAGGCGGAAGCCCAGCGCGCCCTGCTGCGCATCGCCGCCCGCGCCCATGGCGTGGCGACCGAGCGCGACCTGCGCGACTATCACCGGCTGGATGTCGCCGACGCCCGCCTGCGCATCGCCGAGCTGGTGGAGGCCGGCGAGTTGCTGCCGGTGACGGTGGAGGGCTGGGACCGCATCGCCTACGTCACCCCCGACCTGCGCATCCCGCGCAAGGCCGCGTCCCGCGCCCTGCTCTCCCCCTTCGATTCGCTGATCTGGGAGCGGCAGCGCACCGAGCGTCTGTTCGGCGCCCGCATCCGGCTGGAGATCTACACCCCTGCCCACAAACGCGAGCATGGCTATTACGTCCTGCCCTTCCTGATGGACGAGCGCATCGCCGCCCGCGTCGATCTGAAATCCGACCGCAAGGCCGGCACCCTGCTGGTCCAGGCCGCCCATGCCGAACCGCATGCCCAGATCGATGCCGTCGCCCCGGCCCTGGCGGCGGAGCTGCGCCGACTGGCCGGCTGGCTCGGTCTGGAGCGGGTGACGGTGGTCGGTGCCGGCGATCTGGCGCCGGCCTTGGCGGGGGTGCTGGGCGAGGCTCAGGCATACTGAAGCCGGCTCCGCCTACCCCACCACCCGCTCCGGCGGAAAGCGCAGCCGCACCGTCGTGCCGCGCCCCGGTGCGCTGTCGACGGCGATGCTGCCGCCATGCAGCTCCACCAGGGCGGCGGTCAGCGGCAGGCCGAGGCCGGAGCCATGCTGGGCCACCGTCATCGGATCATGGGCGGGATCGTACAGCTGCGCGAAGGCGGTCAGCGCTTGCGGAATGCGGTCGGGCGGCATGCCGAGGCCGTCGTCGGCGACCGCCAGGACCAGACCGCCATCCGCGTCACGCTCCGCCGACACCGTCACATGGCCGTCGGCAGCGGTGAATTTCAGCGCGTTGCCGACGAGGTTGGTCAGCATCTGCCGGACCAGCGACGGGTCGGCCCACAGCGCTGGCAGATCGTCCGGCAGGCGGGCTAACAGGGTCACGCCCGACCGCTCCGCCCGGCCCGCCATCATCGACAGGGTGGCATCGACGATCAGAGTGGGCGGGCAATCCTCCTCATGCAGGTCCAGCCGCCCGGCCTCGACGCGGGCAAGGTCGAGCAGGTTGTTGATCAGTTCCAGCATATAGTCGCCGGCGGCGACGATCTGGGCCGCCGCCTCGCCATAGCGCGGGCTGTCGGGCGGTCCCAGCAGCCGGTCGCGCAGGATTTCGGCGAAGCCGATGATGGCGGTCAGCGGCGTGCGCAGCTCGTGGCTCAGATGGTGGACATACTCGGACTTGCGGCGGTTGGCCGCAGCCAGCTCCAGCGCCTGGGCCTTCAGATCGGCACTGTCGGCCGTCGCCTCCACCAGGATCAGACCGCAGTCCGGCACAGGTCCGATGCGGGCGGTCAGCGCGAGCGGCGGGCCGTCGGCTCCCCGGACGATCACGGCGCGCTCGGTCTTCGTCCCGCCGGTGGCCGCCACCGGTCCGGCCGGCTCGATCCGCAGACTGCCGCCCACGGCCTCCGGGCCGAACAGCGCGCGGGCCGTCCCGTTCAGCCAGACCACGCCGCCATCCTCCGCCCGCGCCAGCCACAGCGGCGTGGCGAGCCCGGCCAGCAGCTCCAGTGCCGGCAGACGGTTCAGATCGGGCATGGTAATGGACAGGGACGGCATCGGCTCCCCGGCGACAGGCGTTCACGATGTGGAAACCAACGTCCTGAAAGGATAACACAATGGCATGAAAACAGCCAGCCGTTGAGTCGACCCCGCTCACCCGTCCGCTGGCGTGTCCCAGTAATGGCAGGCCACATGGTGGCCGGGCGCCACCTCCTCCAGCGTCGGAACGGCCTGGGCACAGAACTCCCGTGCCAGCGGGCAGCGGCGGCGCAGCGGACAGCCGGCCGGCTGGGCGAAGGCCGACGGCGCATCGCCCTCCAGCGCCGGACGTTCGCCGTGCGCCGCCGCCAGCATCGCCCGGCTGTAAGGGTGCAGCGGCGCCGTCCGCAGCGTTCCGGCGTCGGCGCTCTCCACCACCCGGCCGGCCAGCATCACGACGCCGCGATGGGCATCGCGCAGCCCCTCGTCATAACGCTCGGTCGCCAGGACCAGCGACAGCCGGCGGCGGTCGCGAACCGCCATCAGCGTGTCGAGGAAGGTTTCGCGTTCCTCCGCCGACAGGCTGGATGCCGGCTCGTCGGCGACCAGCACGCGCGGCTCCGACAGGATGGCGCGGGCAAGGCCGGCATGGGCGGCCTCCGCGACGCTCAGCGCCGACGGCCAGCGGAGCGCCGCCTCCGGACGCAGGCCGGCCTCCTCCAGCGCCTCGTCGATGCGGTGGTCGCGGCGGTCGGCGGCGATGTCCGGACGCAGGCTCTCCAGCACGAGGCCGAACTGGGTGCCGAGCGTCATCGCCGGGTCGAAGGAGGCCGCCGGGTCGGGGAACAGCGGTTGCAGGTCGCGCCGGGCGCGACGCAATCCACCGCGGTCGGAATCGTCCCCCCGGGCATCGCCCGCGGCGTTCGCCATCAGGTCGCGGCCCATCCACACCACCGCCCCCGCCGTCGGCGGCGGCAGGCACAGCAGCGAACGGGCGAGCGTCGCCTTGGCGCTGCCGGTCTCGCCCAGCAGGGCCAGCGTCTCGCCGGTGCGCAAATCCAGGTCGATGCCATGCAGCACCGCCAACGACCGCGCCTTCCCCCCCGTGCCGGGGGCGAGCGGATAGGACATGCCAAGACCGCGGGCATGCAGGCGGGCGGCTCCAGGCTGCTCCAGCGGCGCCAGCGGTTCGGTCCGCGCCGGGTTGGGCGGCAGCAGACGGGCGCGGCGCAGCGCCAGCACCCGGTCGGCAGGACCGACCAGCCCATCCTCCGGCCGTCCGGCGAGGATCAGCGCTACCCCGTCGGCCCGCGCCCAGTCGGCCAGCCGGTGGAGAAGCCGCAGCCGCACCGTCGGGTCCAGCCCGGCGGCCGGCGCGTCGGCCAGCAGCACCGCCGGCCCCACCGCCACCGCCATGGCGAACAGGCAGGCCCAACGCAGCGACTCCGGCAGCTGTTCCGGCGGCAGGTCGAAGCGCCGGGCGGCAGCGGGAATGCCCATGCGGTCCAGACCGTCGGCCATGCGGCGCAGCGACGACCGCAGATCGAGCCCCAGATGGTGGCCGACCACCTCCGCCACCTGCAGGGCCAGCGGCCGGCGCGGTGCCAGCCGGCCGCCCTGGGCGATCAGCAGATGGCCGTCGACGCGGGCGCTCCCCGCCATGTCGACGCCGGCCGGCAATTGCCCGGCGAGCGCCCCCAGCAGGGCGGTCTTGCCGCTGCCGGCCCCGCCGGTGATGGCCAGAACCTGCCCGCGCTCCACCCGCAGAGTGGCGCGGTCGAGCAGGACACGGTCGCCCAACATGAGGGTCAGCGCCTCGGTCTCGACCGGCGCGGGCTTCGTGGCCCCAAGGACTGTTGCATCGGTCATGGTTTGCGGTGTCCGGCCGCCATGCCGTCGGCGATGGCGCAGGCGGCCCAGAGGGCGAGCGCCAGCAGCAGGGCCGGCGGGACGAAGGCCACCGGGTCGCCCAGCCGCGCCGCCAGCCCGACCGAGGCGCCCCAACTGCCCAGGGCCGGCGGCAGCCCGAGGCCGAGCAGGCTGGCGAAACTCTCCGCCGCCAGAACCCGCGGCAGGGCCAGCACCCCAGCGGCCAGCAGCGGGCGCGTCAGGTTGGGGATCAGGTGCCGGCGCACCACCTCGCCTTCCGGCAGGCCGGCGGCGCGGGCGGCGGTCAGGAACTCCGCCCGCATCAGGTTCGACAGCTCGGCATGGGCAAGCGCCGCGACCGCCGGTGCCGCGGTCAGCGCGGTGACCAGAGCCAGCAGCCAGACCGGCCCCATCAGCCCGCCGGCGAGCGGAACCAGCAGGGCGAGCGGCCAGCCGGCCATCCGCTGGGCGGCGGCGATGGTGCGCCGCTCCGCCCGGTTGCCCACCAGCGTGCCGAGCATCCCGGCCAGCAGCGCCCAGCCGATGCCCAGCAGCCCGCCCAGCACCGCGGCCAGCAGGGCGAAGGACAGGCTGCCCTGCCCGTCGAGCAGCGCCGCGGCGACCGGGTCGGCGTCCAGCCGGTGCACCGCGCTGCCGTCGGCCATCAGCGGCGCCGCTGCACAGGCGAGCGCCAGGGCGGCGAGGATGGCGGCACCCGACAGCCCGCGGGCGAAGCCGGCACGCGGGGTCTCCGGCGGAACCGGATGGGAAAGCGGCGGTTGGTCGTACTCGGCCATCGGGGTCCTTCTTCGGTCACGCCCCTTCGTAGGGCGTGGAGCTGTGGTTGGCCGGGTCGATCCAGTCGCGCACCCCGAGGCCCAGCGCGTTCAACAGGGCGGTCAGCCCGCCCAGCGCAACCAGGACCGGCACCGCCCCGGCGGCCGATCCGGCGCGGGCGGCATCGACCATCAGCGCGCCCGCCCCCGGCAGGTCCAGCAGGCTTTCCAGCGCCACCGCGCCGACCATCGCTGCCAGCACCGCGGCGCGCAAGCCCCCCATCACCGGGGCGACCGCCTGCGGCAGGGCGTGGTGGCGCAGCACGGTGCGCTCGTCCAGCCCCAGCCCGCGGGCCATCCGCACCGCCCCACCCTCCGGCCCCGGACCCAGGGCGCGGCCCATCGCCGGGCGCGCCAGCCGGGCGGCCTGACAGGCGGCGGGAATCGACAGGGCGGTCCAGCCCAGCGGCGCCGCCGACGCCCCCGCCCGCACCGCGAGCGCGGCGACGGCGGCCAGCAGGAAGCCGGGCAGCAGCGGCCCGGCTCCGGCCAGCAGCCGGCCGACCAGCCCGCCGGCCGACCGCGGCGCGACCGCGGCCCAGGAGCCGGCGAGCGTGCCAAGCGCGGTTCCGACCGCCAGCGACGGCAGCGTCAGCAGAAGCGTCACCATCAGCCCGCGCAGCAGCGCCATGGCGGCATCCGGCTGCGGCGCCACCAGCGCCGACAGCCCCACCCCCGCCACCATCGGCAGGACGGCGGTCGGCACGGCATCGATCAGGCGGCGGATCACGGGACGCGGCATCTGGGCAGGGGGACCGGTGGGGAAAGACCATATGTGGGGCGACATGCGACCGTAAGCGCCCCTCCCCCGCCGGGCAACAGAATTAGCGTCGGGCGGTGACTGCGTCCAATTAGACCGAACCGGTTTCGAGGATGGCGACCAGTTCGCTTTCGACAGGGTGCGGCAAGCCCAGGCTCTTGAGCTTCGCAATCGTCGCCCCGACCGGATAACGAAAGGATTTGAGTTCGAAACGACCGTCCTGGCAGACGGCGTAGCTTGCCAGCGTCGTGCCGTTGCGGGGCTGGCCGAGGCTCCCCGGATTCAGCACCACCCTGCCACCGATCCTGCGCAGCATCGGCACATGGGTATGCCCGACGAGGAGGACATCGGTCCGCAATCCGTCGAGTTCCCTCTCCCACCCGGCTGCATCGCCGGGATGCCGGCCATAGAGCGGGTCCGAAGGCATCGCGTGCGTCAGATGAAACCGGAGGCCGTCGCGCTCGGCCTGCGCCTGCTGCGGAAGCCCGCGCAGATAGGCCTTCTGCGCGGCGCCGAGGGCAGAAGACGTGTAGCGTCTGGTCGCTTCGGCCATCGGACGATAGCGCGCGCTCCAACGTCGGTCGTCGTCGTACGCCACCGCATGGTCGTGGTTTCCTTGGATCGCCAGGGACGCCTTTTCCATGATGTCGGTGACGACGTCGTTCGGTTGCGGCCCGTAATTGACGAGATCGCCCAGCACCCAGAGTTCGTCATACTCCTCGGGCAGGGCGCGCAAGGCGTCGTGGTTGCCGTGGATGTCGGATACGATGACCAGCTTCACCATGGCCTCCCGGTGTCAGACGCGGATCAGGACGACGCCCAGCAGCAGGGACGCCGCACCGGCCAGCCGGGTGAGGCTCACCGGATGGTGGGGAAGCCCGAACAGGCCGAAATGGTCGAAGGCAAGCGAGCCGAGCATCTGCCCGACGACGATCAAAGCGAGCACGGTCGCGGCGCCGAGGCGGGGAACCATCAGGATGGCGGTCCCGATGAACAGCGCGCCGAAAAGGCCCCCCGTCCAGGACAGCCACGACGTCGGTCCGGCCAGTTGGTCGGTGAGCCGGGGACCGGAGGAGGTCAGCGCCACCGCCAGCATCGCCAGCATGCCGACGAGGTAGCTGACGAAGCCCGCCCACCAGGGCGATCCGAGCTCGGCCCGCAGGTTTGCGTTCAGAACCTGCTGCAAAGCGACGCTCACGCCGGCACCGACGACGAGAAGATAGAAAAAGGCGGACAAGGCGGCGGTCATGCCATACTCCCCCGAAAACATGCCGGCCGGCATGGAGGGCTTTCCATGCGACGCGTCCCGGAGGATGGATAGCAGCGCCGTACCTCCGCAGTCTGGAACGCATGTGACCAAACCACGGCCTTGCCTCTGCAACCGGGGCTTGATTACGGTTGGGCAAACGTCGATTTTCCGAAAGGGCTGAGCCCGAAAGCGGGGTGGTTCGTCATGGCGGTGTCTTTTCAGTTCCCCAACGGCATGTACATCGGCGGCATGGGCATCGGCGGCGCCTGGAACTATTGGCGCCCGCTCAGCCGCGACATCGTCGAACTCGGCGTCGTGTGCGGACAGGACGTCTCGCTGCCGGTGCATTTCCATGAAGAGGACCAGCTGACCTTCGTCCTGTCGGGCCGTCGGCGCTTCCTGATGAAGGACAGGCCGTTCGAGGTCGCGCCGGGCCAGGGGGTGAGAATTCCGGCCGGAACGCCGCACAGCTCCCTTTCCGAACCGGCCGATGTCTTCTGCATCAACATCTATACGCCACCCGGGCTCTGCAACGCTGCGGCCCTGTTTGCCGGGATGGCGCGGCTGTGGCGGCGGCAAGGGGGCATCGACTGGCCCGATCTGGCGGCGATGATCGAGAACCACTGGTGCGAGGACGGCATGCCGCCGCAACGGGTGGAGGCGATGACCCCCTCCTGGGAAACGGTCGGCGAGGGCGCCCGCCTTGCCGGGATGAGCCGCGAAGGCTTCTCGCGCAGGTTCCGCAAGCAGCATGGCGTCCCGCCGCAGCTCTTCCGGCTGTCCGAACGATTGAACGAGGCGCGGCGCCTGCTGCGGGCCGGAGAACCGGTCGCCGCCGTGGCGGCCGAAGCCGGCTTTTCCGATCAAAGCCATCTCGGCCGCTGTTTCCGGCGCGCCTTCGGCGTCACGCCGGGCCACTACCGCCGAAACCTGCCGCCCGTTCCCTGAACCAGCCCCCTGAGGTCGCCTCCCAAGGCCGGCCGGGGACAATCCCGACCGCCGCGCTTGACTTACAGCACCAGTTTTGTACTATATGCCTGCCTGCTCCGCCGGAGAGGCCTGGGCCCGCCGACTGGGGGTCCTGAACCCGTCATATCGCTTTGCACGAGGATGTGACATGAGCACCGCCATTGCCCTCCGTTCGCCCGATTCCGGCGAATCCCTGTCCCGCTACATCAACGACACGCACCGTTACCCGGTCCTGACGGCCGAGGACGAATACATGCTGGCCAAGGCCTGGACCGAGCATGGCGATGTCGATGCGGCGCACAGGCTGGTCACCAGCCACCTCCGTCTCGTCGTCAAGATCGCCGGCGGTTACCGCGGCTACGGCCTGCCGCTGTCCGACCTGATCGCCGAGGGCAATCTCGGCCTGATGACCGCCGTCAAGAAATTCGAACCGGAGCGCGGTTTCCGCCTGTCCACCTACGCGATGTGGTGGATCAAGGCCTCGATCCAGGATTACATCCTGCGGTCCTGGAGCCTCGTGAAGATCGGCACCACCGCCGCGCAGAAGAAGCTGTTCTTCAGCCTGGGCCGCCTGAAGCGGAAGCTGGGCGAGTATGGCAGCGGCGATCTGCACCCCGACAGCGTCACCAGCATCGCCACCGACCTGTCGGTGCCCGAGGATGACGTGGTCGCCATGAACCGCCGGATGTCGGGGCCGGTGGCCTCGCTGAACGCGCCGATGAGCGCCGACGGCGATTCGGGCGAATGGCAGGATCTGCTGGCCGACGAGCGGCCGTCGGTGGAGGAGTCGCTGGTCGAACGCGGCGAAGCCCGTCAGCGCAGCGCCCTGCTGCACGAGGCGATGGCCGTGCTGAACGACCGCGAGCGCGACATCCTGACCAGCCGCCGCCTGTCCGACAGCCCGCTGACCCTGGAGGATCTGTCGGTCCGCTACGGCGTCAGCCGCGAGCGCATCCGCCAGATCGAGGAAAAGGCCTTCGAGAAGGTCGCCCGCCAGACCCGCGTCCTGGCGGCGGCCGTCGCGGCCTGACTCGAAGACAGCTGCGTCCGGAATCCGCGCCAGCTTCGGCGGACGGCACCGTGTAACCCCTCCATCAGCGCCGGCGGTTTCCGCCGGCCCTCGTGGAGGCGGCTCATGTCGAAAACCATCCCCCGCGCCCATCCCGAAGTCTCCCGGCCGTCCGCGCCGACGAGTGCCGACGAAACCGGCTTCGAAACCGGTTTTGCCACGGCCCTGCGCCTGCATCGGGCCGGATGCTGGGCTCAGGCGCTGGCGGTCCATGACCGGCTGCTGGGCGACCCGCGGCTGCCTCCAGCGCAGGCGGCGCAAGCCTATGCCAACCGCGGCGCGGCCCTGCGCCGCCTCGGCCGGGCGGACGAGGCGGTGTCCTCCTGCATCGAGGCGCTGGTCCGCTGCCCCGACATGGCCGAGGCCTACGCCAACATCGGCGCGATTTTGCAGGAAGCTGACCATCCTCTGGCCGCCGTCGACGCCTGCCGCCGGGCCATCGCGCTGGCCCCCGGCCTCTACACCCCCTATCTGGCGATGGCCCATGCCGGGCAGGATTGCGGCGATCCTGCCGGCGCGCTGGCCCTGCTGCGCCGCGCGGCGGCCCTTGCCCCGGCAATGCCCAGCGTGCGCTACAATCTGGCCGAGGCGCTGCTCCAGCATGGGTTGTTCGAAGAGGGCTGGCAGGCGTACGAAGCACGCTGGCAGGCACGGGAACTGGCGCTGACCAAGCCCGCCTGCACCAAGCCCGAATGGACCGGCCCCGAATGGACGGGCCAGGACATCGCCGGCAGGACCCTGCTGGTGGTGGAGGAACAGGGATTCGGCGACACCCTGCAATTCGCCCGCCTGATCCCGCTGGTGAAGGCGCGCGGCGCGCGGCGGATCGTCCTGCACTGCCGGGCGCCGCTGGTCCGGCTGCTCGCCGGCCTGGAGGGCGTCGACGCGGTGACCGCCGCCCTTCCCGATCCCGGCGCCTACGATCTCTGGGTGCCGCTGCTGTCGCTGATGCAGCGGCTGGCGGTGGCGCCCGACCGCATTCCGGCGGCGGTGCCCTATCTCACGCCCCCGCCGGATGCCGTCCGGCACTGGAGCGGGGTGTTGCCGGAGACGGAGGATTTGCGGGTCGGGCTGGTCTGGGCCGGCGACCCGCGGCTGGGCCATGCCGCCGCCAGCCGGACCGACGCCCGCCGCAGCCTCGCCCTTGCCCAGCTCGCGCCGCTGCTGACGGTGCCGGGCGTGTCCTGGGTCAGCCTGCAAAAGGGACCGGCGGCGGCTCAGCTGGACAGGCCGGCGGTCTTCGACCCGATGTCCGGTGTCACCGACTTCGCCGACACCGCGGCCATCGTCCGGCAGCTCGACCTCGTGATCGGGGTGGACACCGCCGTCGTCCATCTTGCCGGCGCGCTGGGCGTGCCGGTGTGGGTGCTGTCACGCTTCAGCGGCTGCTGGCGCTGGCTGCTCGACCGCGACGACAGTCCCTGGTATCCGACGCTCCGCCTGTTCCGCCAGCAGCGACCCGGCGATTGGGCGCCGGTGGTGGCGCGGATGCGCGAAGAGCTGTTGCGCGCGGTGCGGCTCCCCCGCCATCATCGCGGCCCGGCTTGAGTACAGTGAAATTCCTCAAGGACTCTGCGATGCCGACCGTCCTGCCCACCGTCCTTCTGACCGGCTTCGAGCCGTTCGGCGGCGAGCCCGTCAACCCGTCCTGGGAGGCGGTGCGGCAGTTGGACGGCTGGGAGTGCCGCGGCCACCGTGTGGCCGCCCGGCTGATGCCCTGCGTGTTCGGCACGGCGCTCGATGTGCTGGAGCGCGCGGTGGCGGAAACCGATCCGGTGGCGCTGCTCGCCGTCGGGCAGGCCCAGAGCCGGGCGGAGCTGTCGCTGGAGCGGGTGGCCGTCAACCTCGACGACGCCCGCATCCCCGACAATGCCGGCAACCGGCCGGTCGATGCGCCGGTGGTGGCGGATGGTCCCGCCGCCTATTTCGCCAGCCTGCCGGTCAAGGCGATGGCAGCCGCCCTGCGCGACGCCGGCATCCCCGCCGGCCTGTCGCACAGCGCCGGCAGCTTCGTCTGCAACCACCTGTTCTACGGCGCCTGCCATCTGCGGGCGGTGCGGCGGCCGGGCTTGCGCGTCGGCTTCCTGCACATCCCGCTCGCGCCGGAGCAGGCGGTGCGCCACCCCGGCATGCCGTCGATGGCGGTCGATCAGGTGGTCGCCGGCCTGCGCATCGCCGTGGACACCCTGCTGGCGACCGGCGAGGACCGGCATGAGCCGGCCGGCACGCTGGAGTAATTGCCGACCTACGCCACCTCGGTCAGCAGCCAGTCCTTGAAGCGGCGCACCCGGCGTGCCCGCTCGGCCCCCGGCGCGTGGGCGATCAGGTAACGGCCGCGCGGCCGCAGCGTCTCGGTGAAGGGTTGGACCAGCCGCCCCGACGCCACATCGTCTCCGACCAGGAAGACCGGCAGCAGGGCCACCCCCATGCCCGCCGATGCCGCTTCGATGATCATGAAGAAATGCTCGAAGGCCAGCGACAGCGCCGCCTCGGGCAGCGGCAGGCCGAAGGCGGCGAGGTAGACGCGCCAGGAATCGGGCCGGGTGGTGTGCTGCAACAGCCGGTGCTGCGCCAGATCGGCGGGATGGCTCAACGGCGGCCCCTGCTCCAGCAGCGACGGCGCGCAGAAGACGCCCATCGTCTCCGGCATCAGGGTCGCGATCTCGGCTCCCGGCCATTCCTCCACGCCGTAGCGGATGGCGACGTCGATGCGCTCCTTGGCGAAATCGACACGGTGCTCGCCGACGCTGACCTCGACCTGGATGTCGGGGTTCTCGGCCTGGAAGCCCTTCAGCCGCGGGATCAGCCAGCGCTGCGTCAGGGTCGGCAGCGCGCTGACCCGCAACACCCCGCCCTCCTGCGCGCGGGCCGCCCGCGCCGCCGCGGCGATGCGGTCGAGCGCCGCCGACGCCTCGCCGTAGAAGGCTGCCCCGGTCGGCGTCAGTTCGATGCCACGGCCGACACGGCGGATCAGCTCGACGCCCAGATCGGCCTGGAGGGTCTGCATCATGCGGCTGACCGCACCCTGGGTCACCGCCAGCTCGTCGGCCGCCCTGGTGAAGCTGAGATGGCGGGCCACCGCGACGAAGCTGCGGACGGCGTTGAGCGACGGCAGGACGCGGTCAGGCATGGACAATCCGAATCATGAGTTGAACTCATAAATCTCTGCCCGAGAACTCGTTTGTCAAGTGTGCCGGGATACGCTCTGCTTGGGGCACAAACAGCCCCCTGGCAGCCCCCCGGCAGCCACACTGGCAGCTCACCGCCACCCGGTCGCGAAAGGCCAACCCTCCGATGACGACGCTGACGCCCTTCCACATCGCCTTCCCGGTCGACGATCTGGCCGCCGCCCGCCATTTCTACGGCACCGTCCTGGGCTGCCCGGAGGGACGCAGCAGCGACGAGTGGATCGACTTCGACCTGTTCGGCCATCAGATCGTCGCTCACCTGAAGCCGCGCGACCCCAGCGCAGCCCCGGCCCACCACAACCCGGTGGACGGCCACGACGTGCCGGTCCCGCATTTCGGCGTCGTGCTGCAACCCGCCGACTGGGACGCCTTCGCCGAGAAGCTGAAGGCCGCCGGCATCAAGTTCGTGATCGAGCCCTACACCCGATTCAAGGGTCAGGTCGGCGAGCAGTCCACCATGTTCTTCCTCGACCCCGCCGGCAATGCGCTGGAGTTCAAGGCCTTCGCCGACATGTCGAAGCTGTTCGCGAAGTAACCGATTCGAGAATACGGGCGGCGGGCCGTCCTCACGGATAGGCCCGCCGGCACACCGCCGCGATGGTCTCGCGAAGCCAGCGGTGGGCCGGGTCCGCTTGCAGGCGCGGATGCCAGATGGCGGAGATGGCGAAGTCCGCTGTCCGGACCGGCAGTTCGAAGCTTTCCAAGCCCTGGCCGACAGCATGGCCGGTCGTCAGCCCGTTGCCCAGGCAGGAGCGCGGGACCGCCGCGATCAGGTCCGACCCGGCGGCGACCCGCATCGCATCGGGGTAGCGCGGAACGACCAGGGACACGTTGCGGCTGAGTCCCAGTTCCGCCAGCGCGTCGTCGACCGGTCCGTGGAACTCGCCACGGCGCGACGCGGCGACATGGCCGCAGGCGGCATAGCGGTCCGGCGTCACCGCGCCGTCTGCCAGCAGCGGATGCCCGCTGCGGGCGACGCCGACCAGCCCGTCGCGGAACAGCAGCTGCGTCAGCAATTCCGGCGCCGAGGTGCCGAGCACACCGATCTCCAGGTCGATCCGCCCGTCCCGCAGCGGCTCCGCCTCCTTGTCGGGCTTCGGCACGAACCGCAGGCGGACATGCGGTGCGGTGTCCGCCACCGCGGCCATCACCGGCGCCGCCATCAGCTCCACGAACCCCTCGCCGGCCCGGATGGTGAAGGTGCGATGGAGCGACGCGAGGTCCAGCCGGCCGGCGGCGGGCTGGAGCACCGCCTGCACATCGCGGCAGAGCGCATGGACATGGCCGGAAATCTCCTCGGCATAGGGCGTCGGGACAAGGCTGCGGCCGGCCTGGACCAGCAGCGGATCGCCCGTCACCCGGCGCAGCCGTGCAAGCGTCCGGCTCATGGCGGACGGGCTCAGCCCCAGACGGCGGGCGGCACCCGTCACGCTGCGTTCGGTGAGCAGCGCGTCCAGCGGCAGGAGAAGGTTCAAGTCGATGGCCTGCATCGGCGCAGGATAACCGGGCGGACAGCCGACGCATAGCGCCGGGCGCAATCGATCTTTGTATCCTGTGCGTCTGGTGCAAGGCCGGGGCTCCGGACATATGGAGCATGGATATCGACAGCAGGAGCCACAATCCCATGCAGCATCTCCCCACCGACTCCCATCGCAGCATTCTTCTGGTCGGCGCGTCGCGCGGCCTCGGCCATGCCATGGCGGCGGAATTCCTGAAGAAGGGCTGGAACGTCCTCGGCACGGTGCGCGGTCCCAATCGCACGGAACTGCACGATCTGGCCGACTCCCATCCCGGCCGGGTCGAGATCGAAAGCCTGGACATCTGTGCGCCCGACCAGTTGGCCGCTCTGCGCGACAGGCTGGCGGACCGGACGTTCGGCATGCTGTTCGTCAATGCGGGAACCGCCAACCGCGACCCGTCCCAGACCATCGGCGAGGTTTCGACCGACGAGTTCATCCACGTCATGACCACCAACGCCCTCGGCCCGATGCGCGTCATCGAAAGCCTGGAGGGCAACGTCACCGCCACCGGGCTGATCGGTGCGATGTCCTCCGGACAGGGAAGCATCGCCAACAACCTGTCCGGCCAGCGCGAGCTTTATCGCGGCAGCAAGGCGGCGCTGAACATGTTCATGCGCAGCTTCGCGGCACGTCAGGCCGGCACCGGCCGCCCGCTGGCGGTGATGGCGCCGGGCTGGATCCGGACGGCACTCGGCGGTGACGATGCACCGCTTTCCATCGAGGACAGCATTCCGAAACTGGTCGACGTGCTTCTCGCCAAGCGGGACAGGCCCGGCCTGGAGTATCTCGACTATCGGGGCCAAACCGTTCCCTGGTGAGGAGCGATGCGCCTCACCCGCAACCCGCCATCATCAGCCCCAGCGTCTTCTCGTCCGCCTGATCCGGCATCACCTCGCCGACGATGTGGCCGTCGAACATCACGACGATGCGGTCGGACAGCGCGCGGATCTCATCCAGCTCGACCGACACCAGCAGGATCGCCTTGCCCTGGTCGCGCAACGCCACCAGCCGGCGGTGGATGAACTCGATGGCGCCGATGTCGACGCCGCGGGTGGGCTGGCCGACCAGCAGCAGGTCGGGGTTCCGCTCGATCTCGCGGGCCAGCACGATCTTCTGCTGGTTGCCGCCGGAGAAGTTGGCCGCCGCCAGCGACCCGTCGCGCGGGCGGGTGTCGTACTCTTCCATCCGGCGGGCGCAGCTCTCCGCCACCGCGTCGCGGTCCAGCAGCACCCGGCCGTTCCAGGCAGGATCGTCCTGGAATCCCAGGATCGAGCATTCCTCCGCCGAGAAGCTGGTGACGAGCCCGACCTTCTGCCGGTCCTCCGGCACATGCCCGACGCCCAGGCCGCGCAGCGCGCGGGCGTTGAAGCGGTCGGGCCGGCCGGCCAGCTCCTCCCCGCGCAGGCGGACGGAGCCGCCGGCGATGGGCCGCATGCCGGCCAGCGCCTCCAAGAGTTCGGACTGGCCGTTGCCGGACACGCCGGCGATGCCGACGATCTCGCCGGCCCGCACCGACAGGCCGACGCCCTTCACCCGCTCCACGCCGGAGGGATCGCGCACCCGCAAGCCCTCGACCCGCAAGACCTCCGCCCCCGGATGGGCCTGCGTCTTGTCGACCCGCAGCAGAACCTTGCGGCCGACCATCAGTTCGGCCAGCTGCTCCCGGCTGGTGTCGCGGGTGGCGACGTTGGCGACCACCTGCCCGCGCCGCATCACCGTGACGTTGTCGGTCAGCTCCATGATCTCGCGGAGCTTGTGGGTGATGATGACGACTGTCTTGCCCTGCTGGCGCAGCGCCCGCAGGATGCGGAACAGATGGTCGGCCTCCTGCGGGGTCAGGACGCCGGTCGGCTCGTCCAAAATCAGGATGTCGGCGCCGCGGTAGAGCGCCTTCAGGATCTCGACCCGCTGCTGGGCGCCGACCGGCAGGTCGCCGACCGGGCTGTCGAGATCGACCTCCAGCCCATAGTCGCGGGCCAGCCGGGTCAGCTCGGTCCTGGCACGGGCAAGTCCGCCTGCCAGCGTCACACCGCCTTCCGCCCCCAGCAGCACATTCTCCAGCACGCTGAAGGGGTCCACCAGCATGAAGTGCTGATGGACCATGCCGATGCCGGCGGCCAGAGCGTCGCGCGGGGTGCGGATGGCGGCAGGACTGCCGTTCACCCGGATTTCCCCGCTGTCGGCGCGCAGATAGCCGTAGACGATGCTCATGATCGTCGACTTGCCGGCGCCGTTCTCGCCGATCACCCCATGGATGGTGCCGGCCGGGACCGACAGCGACACGTCGCGGTTGGCATGGTTGGTGCCGAACCACTTGTTGATCGCCACCGTCTCCAGGGCGACTTCCGACCGGATGGCCGGCGCGTTTGCCTGCGTCATGAAGGGTCCGCTTACGGCTGGTACGGCTTGACCGCCAGCGAGCCCGCGATGATCTGCTTCTTCGCCTCTTCCAGCTTCGCTTCCATCTCCGGCGCGATCAGCTTGCGGTTGTTGTCGTCCAACGCATAGCCGACGCCGTCCTCCTTCAACCCGACGACCCGGTGGCCGGCCTTCCAGCTGCCGTCCTTCGCCGACTTCATGCAGTCATAGACGACGACGTCCACCCGCTTGACCATCGAGGTCAGGACCTTGCCGGGATGGACGTGGTTCTGGTTGCTGTCGACGCCGATGGACAGTTTGCCGGCATCGGCCGCCGCCTGCAGCACGCCGAGACCGGTGGCGCCCGCCGCGGCGAAGACCACGTCGGCCCCGCGGCCGAACTGGCTCTTGGCCAGCTCGGCGCCGCGGCCGGGATCGTTCCAGGCGGCCGGCGTGGTGCCGGTCATGTTGACGAACACCTCGTCGGCGGCGGCGACATGCTTCACGCCCTGCTCGTAGCCGGTCAGGAAGTTGCGGATCAGCGGGATGTCCATGCCGCCGATGAAGCCGACCTTGCCGGTCTTCGACGCCAGCGCCGCCGCCATGCCGACCAGGAAGGACCCCTCCTCCTCCTTGAAGGTCACGGACTGGACGTTGGGGGCGTCCAGCTTGTCGTCGATCAGGCAGAACTTGGTCTTGGGCGATTCCTTCGCCACCTTGTCCACCGCCGCGGTCTGCGAGAAGCCGACGGCGACGATGACCGAGGCGCCGCGGCGGACCAGGGTGCGCATCGCCTGCTCGCGCTGGCCCTCGTTGGTGATCTCGAACTCGCGGTAGGCGGTGCCGGTTTCCTTCTTGAACCGCTCGGCGCCGTTATAGGCGGCCTCGTTGAAGGACTTGTCGAACTTGCCGCCCTGGTCGAACACCACGGCCGGCGAGAAATCGTCGGCCAGCGCCGGGGCGCCGCCGCCGACTCCAGCTCCGGCCGCGGTCACCGCCAGCATGGCTGCAAGAATACGCGTCTTCATGTCCCACCCACTCCCGACTGCGGAAACTTGACCCAAAGGATAACCGCGCCATGATTTCACACAACAGGGAAAGCGGACGAAACAACGGAGCGAATCGGGTCGCCCCCGGTTGATACCCTGATTGACGGGGGGGACGGGGGCGTTTATCACCCACGCCGACAGTCATTGCGACGAACTGGCGACGGACGCGGCCGTTTAAGCTTGGCCATAAAAAGTTGGGGGGCGACGCTCGGTGGACGAAGTGTGGGTGCTCTTGCAGGGAATCGTTCTCGGATTCGCCATCGCCGCACCCGTCGGACCGATCGGTCTGCTGTGCATCCGCCGCACCCTTCAGCACGGCCCCCTGATGGGCTTCTTCACCGGATTCGGCGCCGCGGTGGCCGACACCTTCTATGGCGCCATCGCCGCCTTCGGCGTGTCGGCGGCGCTCAGCTTCCTGCGCGGCCACGAGATCGCCTTTCAGCTGATCGGCGGCATCTTCCTGCTGGTGGTGGCGGTCCGCACCTTCCGCCAGCATCCCGACGCCGAGGAGCGCGAGGCGGCGTCCGCCCCCGACACCAAATCCTGGCTGGCCGGCTTCATGACCGGCCTGTCGCTGACCCTGACCAACCCGGCGACCATCATGGCCTTCATCGCCATCTTCGCCGGCTTCGGACTGGGCGGCACGCTGGACCGGCTGGAAGCCTCCACCCTGGTGCTGGGCGTCTTCATCGGGTCGTCGCTGTGGTGGATAACGCTGTCGATGGGGGTGGCCGCCGTTCGCCACCGCATCTCCGACCGCGGGCTGACCATGCTGAACCACTGTACCGGCGTGGCGCTGGGCCTGTTCGGCCTGTGGGCGCTGGGCATGGCCGCCACCGGCATCGTCGGGATGGCGACGGCCTGACCCCCGGTCGGCAACCGCCTCTCAGCAGCCGGCCGACGGCGTGATGCTCGGCGCCTCCGCGGCCGTGCCGCCCTTGCGCAGCAGATGCAGGTGCTTTGACAGCCGCCACAGATAGAGGCCCACCAGCACCACCAGCAGCCCGACGGTGAAATAGCCGACCAGCCGGTGGGCGAAGGGCCAGGTGGACAGCATGTAGCCGGTCCAGGCCAGCAGCAGCGTCCACAGCACCGACCCGATGCCGGACGCCAGCGAATAGTTCAGGATCGACATCCGGCAGGCGCCGGCCGGGATCGAGATCAGCGTCCGCACCCCCGGCACCGGCTGCGAGAACAGCACGGTCAGCCCGCCGCGCTTGGCGAACCAGTCGGTGCTCTGCCGCACCTTCTTCGGGTTGATGGTCAGCCAGGGGCCGTATTTCTTCAAAAAGGCCTCCAGCCGGTCGCGGCCCATCAGCCGGCTCGGCAGGAACCACACCAGCTGTCCGGCCAGCGAGCCGAGCCCGCCGGCGATGGCCACCCCGACCAGCGTGAATTCCCCGGTCGCCGCCCCGATCCCCGCAAGCGGGATCACCGACTCGGCGGGGATCGGCGGGAAGACCCGCGCCAACGCCACCAGAAAGAAAATCCCGACATAGTGGAGGTTATGCATCACCTGCACCAGCCAGTCCGTCAAGCCGCCTGCCAAGCCACGTCTCCCCTGCCGGAATCCAGCCGCATCCTGAAAACGGCCCGCCGTCATGAAGAGTTCCCGACCGCGAAAAGCGCAAACGGCGGAGGCTCGGGCTCGCCCAATAGCAGAACATCGCCCCAGTCGCAGATGCTTTAAAATCGTTCCAAGAATACGACTTTCGTCATAGGTTGTATTTCGTGACATCGGGTAAAGCAATTTTAAGATTATGCAATGTACATAATCAATTTCTAATAAAAAATAACCTGTAAACTTGTAAATAAAACTCGCAACTTGAGGGGGTATTAAGGGATGTCTTTGGGCAATCTCAAGATCTCGATGAAGATCATGCTGATCGTCGGCATGCTTTCCATAGTGAGCATGACCATTGCCGGCTTCGGTGCAATTGGATTGCAATCCCTTGGGTCCGCGATCACGGACCTTGACGAAGCGACGACGGAGGTACGCCTCAGCTCCCGTCTCAATCGTCTGCTTGCCGAAATCAACCGCGACGAATACAGCCTCGGAATCGATCCGGGCGAGGTCGGCACCGTATCCGCTGCCATCGAGGAGCGACGCAAGTCGATTGCCGACGCCATCGCGCGGCTCAAGGGCACGGTCGAAGGGGAGCAGGTGGTCATCCTGCAGAAGATCGAACGGCAGCTTCCCGCCTATTACGAGAAGCTGGCGGCGTCCATCGACGCGGCGCGCAAGGTCCAGGGCTCATTCACGTTGAACGACGGGCAGCGGACGATCAAGGTCGCCGTGGAGGCGAGCCGCGCCGATGTCAGGACCCTGCGCGGCGACATCACGGCCTTCCTCGATTTCACAGAGAAGGACTCGACCGAGCTGGCGCGGACGGCCGAGAAGATGGCGGCCCTGAAGCTGACCTGGATGTTCGTCCTCGCCGGCGCCGGAACCCTGGCGGGGCTGCTGCTCGGACTGCTGATCTCGCAGAAGGGCATCGTCGGGCCGATCAAATCCATCGTCTCGTCGCTGCGCGGGCTTGCCGACGGAAACCTGACGGTCGAGATCGTCGGAACGGGCCGCCGCGACGAGGTGGGGGCGATCGCCGAAACCGCCAGCGTCTTCAAAGCCAACCTGATCCGCAGCCGTGAGCTGGAAGAGGCGGCGAAGCAGGCAGAGGCCAGGGCGGCGGCGGAGCGCAGGCAGACCATGCTCGGCCTGGCGGACGAGTTCGAGACGAGCATCGGCACCGTCGTCGAGGCGGTCTCCAGCGCCGCGGCGCAACTCCAGTCCACCGCGCGGACCATGTCGGCGGTCGCGGAGGAGACGGCCCGCCAGTCGACGGCGGTCGCCGCCGCGACCGAACAGGCCTCGGCCAACGTGCAGACGGTGGCGGCGGCCTCGGAGGAGCTGAGCGGCTCCATCGGCGAGATCAGCCGGCAGGTGGCAGAGTCCGCCACCATCTCCGGCCAGGCGGTGAGCGAGGCCGAGCGCACCAACGGCACGGTCGAAGGGCTGGCCGTGGCAGCCCAGCGGATCGGCGACGTGGTCAGCCTGATCCAGAACATCGCCAGCCAGACCAACCTGCTGGCGCTGAACGCCACCATCGAGGCGGCGCGGGCCGGCGAGGCGGGGAAAGGCTTCGCCGTGGTGGCGAGCGAGGTGAAGCAGCTCGCCAACCAGACCGCCAAGGCGACCGAGGACATCTCGACCCAGATCGCGGAAATCCAGACCCAGACCGGCGGCGCCGTCACCGCCATCCGCAACATCGGCCGGACCATCACCCAGGTGAACGAGATCTCCAACAGCATCGCGGCGGCGGTCGAGGAGCAGACTGCCGCTACCGGCGAAATCGGCCGCAACGTCCAGCAGGCGGCCCAGGGAACGCAGGAGGTCTCGTCCAGCATCGCCGGCGTCAGCAAGGCCGCCGACGAGGCCGGCACCTCGTCGAACGAGGTGCTGTCCGCTGCCTCGCTGCTGTCGCAGGAGGCAGGGCGCCTGCGCAGTGAGGTGGACGGCTTCCTGTCGCGGGTCAGGGCGGCCTGACAGGTCGACAAAAGGCTTTAACGGGAGGCTGGAACCGCGGGACCAGACCCCGGAAGGGCGGAGACGGCAGGGCGTTGGATTGAACGTGCCCGCACATCCCCGAAATCCCCGCCCTTCCAGGGGGCCGGCCACCCCTGGCACCGAATGGAGGGCCGGCCGGAACAGGACAAACCCGGATCGGGAAGCCTGTCTGGAACGATTCAAAGAATGGCTGCAAACACCTGATCCGTCCAATCGATTTTTCAGGATACCCCGATAGGAAAAACCGATTGGCGCGCGACGAGGTGGCGGTTTCCCAGTCCCTCGCCCGTTGAACAGGTTCCCTCACCCGTTGAACAGGGTCGCGTCGATCCGCCGGACCATCGCCACCAGCCGCGGCGCGAATTCCTCCTCCAGCTTTTTCAGATCGACCATGAAGGCCGGCCCGCCGCAGTTGAAGGCCAGCACCTGCGAGCCGTCGCGCGGCACGAAGGGAACGCCGACGGCATGGACCTCCGACTTCCAGGCACCGATGGAGCGGCAATAGCCGCGCGTCCGGTAATCCTCGATGGCCTGGAGGATGCCGTCGCGGATCTCCGGCCAGCGCTCCCCCTCATGCTCCTCCAGCTTCGCCATCAGCGGCGCCCGTTCCGCTTCCGGCAAGGCGGCCAGATAGGCGCGGCCCATGCCGGTGGTCGACAGCTTGATGTGGGAGCCGACATCAAGCGACAGGGTGATCGGGCCGGTGGCCTTGCAGCATTCCAGATAGATCATGCTCAGCCGGTCACGCCCGCCCAGCGCCACCGCCAGCCCGGTCTGGTCGGCCAGTTCCTGCATCAGCGGGCGGGCGACCTGCCGGATGCCCATGCCCGACAGGCTGGCATAGCCGAGCGCCAGCACCGAGGTGCCGAGCCGGTACTTGCCGGTGTTCTGGTCGTAGGAGAGGTATCCCAGCTTGGCCAAGGTGTAGGTCAGCCGCGACACCGTCGGCTTGGGCAGGCCGGTGCGCTGCGCCAGTTCCAGATTGCCCAGCATCGATTCGTTGCGGCGGAAGGCGCGCAGCAGTTCCAGCCCGCGGGCAAGAGCGGTGACGAAGCGCGGATCCTTCTCGTCCTCCGCCAGATCGTCGGCGACCAGAGCCTCTTCCCGCCTGCGCATGCCCGCCCCCTCCCGCAAACCAGTGCGGGACGATCCTGCCAGCGACAGGACAGCGCGTCAATGAAACAGCGTTTCGCAGTGCGAAATTTACCGCGACCAGCCTGTGTCGGCGCTACTGGGTCGCTCCCAGCCCCAGCGTCACCATGCGTTCGTACAGCGACGCGCGCGAAATGCCCAGCAGCTTCGCCGCCCGCGCCTTGACGCCGTTCGCCTCCTCCAGCGCCGCGGCGATGGCGTGGCGTTCGGCGGCGTGCAGCACCTCCTGCAACGGCCGCGCCCCCGCCGCCAGCGGCAGGGCCGACGCGCCGGCCGGATGCTGGCCGGGCAGCACGCTGCGGATGTGGGGTGCGGTCAGGATCGGCGCGTCGGTCAGCGCCACCACCCGCTCCAGCGTGTTGTAAAGCTCGCGCACATTGCCGGGCCAGTCATAGTCGCGCAGCACCTGCACCGCCGATTCCAGCAGTTCACGCGGCGGCGTGCCCTGCTGGATCGCCAGCTGTTCCAGGATGCGGTCGGCGATGCTTTCGATGTCTTCCGGCCGGTCGCGCAGCGGCGGCAGGGTGATCGGCACCACGTTCAGCCGGTAATAGAGGTCGGCGCGGAACTGCTTCTCGCGCACCAGGGCATGCAGGTCGCGGCTGGTGGCGGCGATGATGCGGACATCGACCCGCACCACCTTGTTGGAGCCGAGCGGCTCGATCTCCCGCTCCTGCAACACGCGCAGAAGCTTGGCCTGCACCGGCAGCGGCATGTCGCCGATCTCGTCGAGGAACAGGGTGCCGCCGTTGGCGAGCTGGAACTTGCCGTCGCGGTGGCGGCGGTCGGCGCCGGTGAAGGCGCCGGGGGCGACACCGAAGAACTCCGCCTCCAGCAGGGTTTCCGGAATGGCGGCGACGTTGACGCCGACGAAGGGCTTGGACGCCCGCGGGCTGGCGGAATGGATGGCCTGGGCCAGCAGCTCCTTGCCGGTACCGGTTTCGCCCAGCAGCAGGACGGTCGAATCCATCTGGGCGGCGCGGCGGCCCAGCCGCTTGATCTCGCGGATCGATTCGCTGGCGCCCAGGAACTGCGAGAAGGAGTATTTGGCGCGGCGCTCATGCGCCAGCTCCTGCTGGGTGCGGGCCAGCTCCTCCTGCATCTTCTCGTATTTGCGGACCAGCGGGCGGAGATATTCGGCGCGGTCGAACAGTACGAAGCCGATGGCGCCGATGATCGAGCCGTCGGTGCCGAACAGCGGCATCCGCGTCACCACGAAGGACCGGTCGTCGAACTCCATGATGTCCAGCGGCTGCGGCTGGCCGCTGTCGATCACCCGGCGCAGCTGGCTGTTGGGGATGACGTCCTCCACCTGCCGGCCGCGCGGATCGCCGGGAACGCCCAGCAGAGCCTTGTACTTCTCGTCCATCCAGGCGATGCGGCCGGTGTGGTCGACGGCGACAGCGCCGACGCACATGGACTCCAGATGTTCGAACAGGGAGTGGACCGCCCGCTGGCGCAGCGCTTCGAAATCCACGGTGTCGCCCACGTCACCCTCCCAAACGGGACCGATCTTCGTCGTCCCGGTGTCGAGGCCCCTTGCGATGCCCGCTTTGGGGTCTGCTGCGTTGCAGCGCAATTTGCCAACAATATCAGAGGTCAACATAGTAGCCCATCCGTCGGATTAAAGGGAAGGCGCACAGGATCGGGCGGGTGCGCGCGGTCATCCGCACCCGTTCATCAGACCAGACCTTTACGGAACGGCTCGCAGGCGCGCTTTTTAAAAAGGCAACCCGGACCTGTTCTCTACATCCTCCGCCATACCCCTTCGTGATTTCCGGATTTTCAACCCACGCGGGTGAGGGGCGGGTGAGGGGATGAGGAAAAAGAGGGGGACCTTTCGGTCCCCCCTGGGGGAGTTCTGTCGGGAGTTCTGCCGGAAGTCGTGTCGGAAGTACCGCGGAAACGGCCGGCGGGGGTCAGTGCCCCCGCTTCGGCAGGCGGGCCAACAGCTCGCCGACGATGCCGCGGCGGAAGACCAGCACGCAGACGACGAAGATGCAGCCGATCACCACCGGCACCGGCAGGCTGGTGGAGGCGAGATAGCTTTCCAGCGTCACCACCAGCCCGGCACCCACCACCGGCCCGAACAAAGTGCCCATGCCGCCCAAGAGCGTCATCAGCACCACCTCGCCCGACATCTGCCACGTCACGTCGGTCAGGCTGGCGAGCTGGAACACCAAAGCCTTGGTGCCGCCGGCAAGACCGGCAAGCGAGGCCGACAGCACGAAGGCGACCAGCTTGTAGCGGTCGGTGCGGTAGCCGAGTGAGACGGCGCGCGGCTCGTTCTCGCGGATCGCCTTCAGCACCTGCCCGAAGGGCGAATGCACAGTGCGCCAGATCAGGGCGAAGCCGGCGACGAAGATCGCCAGCACCGTGTAGTACATGGTCAGCGGCTGGCTGAGGTCGAACAGCCCGAACAGGGTGCCGCGCGGCACGCCCTGGATGCCGTCCTCGCCGTGGGTGAAGGGCAGCTGCAACGCCAGGAAGAACACCATCTGGCTCAGCGCCAGCGTGATCATGGCGAAATAGATGCCCTGGCGGCGGATGGCGATCAGGCCGAAGACCAGCCCCATCAGCCCGGCGACCGCGGTGGCGGCGATCAGCCCGAACTCCGGCGCCCAGCCCCAGACCTTCACCGTGTGGGCGGCGATGTAGGCCGCCCCGCCGAAGAAGGCGGCATGGCCGAAGCTCAAGAGGCCGGCGAAGCCGATCAGCAGGTTGAAGGCGCAGGCGAACAGCGCGAAGCACAGCACCTTCATCAGGAAGACGGGGTAGAGCACGAAGGGTGCGGCGACCGCGGCCAGCAGCAGGGCGGCGGCGATCAGGGCCGTGCCGGTGGCCGGTCCGCGCAAGGCAACGGGGGTGGAATTGCTGGCGACGCTCATGGATCAGCGCTCCCGTCCGAAGAGGCCCGCGGGCTTGATGAGAAGAACGATCGCCATCACGACGAACACGACGATGTTGGAGGCCTCCGGGTAGAAGACCTTGGTCAGCCCCTCCAGCAGCCCCAGCCCCAGCCCGGTGACGATGGCGCCCAGGATCGAGCCCATGCCGCCGATCACCACCACCGCGAAGACGATGATGATCAGGTTGGTGCCCATCAGCGGCGACACCTGATAGATCGGGGCCGCCAGCACGCCGGCCAGCCCGGCCAGCGCCACACCGAAGCCGTAGGTCAGCGACACCATCACCGGCACGTTGATGCCGAAGGCCTGCACCAGCGTCGGGTTCTCCGTCGCCGCCCGCAGATAGGCGCCAAGCTTCGTCCGCTCAATGGCGAACCAGGTGCCGAAACAGACGGTGAGGGAGGCGACGACGACCCAGGCGCGGTAGTTGGGCAGGAACATGAAGCCCAGATTCTGCCCGCCCTTCAGCGCGTCCGGGATCGGATAGGGCTGGCCCGACACACCGTACTGGTGGCGGAACGCCCCCTCCAGGATCAGCGCCAGACCGAAGGTCAGCAGCAGGCCATAGAGGTGGTCGAGCTTGTAGAGCCGCGACAGCATCGACTTTTCCAGCGCGATGCCGAGCAGCCCGACCACCAGCGGCGCCACGATAAGCGCCCCCCAGTATCCGATCCCGGCATAGGTCAGCAGCAGCCACGCCACGAAGGCCCCGACCATGTAGAGCGCGCCATGGGCGAAGTTGATGACGTTCAACATGCCGAAGATCACCGCCAGCCCGAGGCTGAGCAGCGCATAGAAGGAACCATTGATCAGTCCGAGCAGAAGCTGCCCGAACAACACTTGGGGCGGAACACCCAGCAGGCTGAACATCTCCGCGTCTCTCCCGGTTCGTGGTTGTTGTTTTTTGGGTTGTTGTTTTTTGTTTTGGATTGGGTGGCCGTCGATTGCCATCCTCCGGCCCCACCCCATGGGCGGGCGGGACCGGACGACCGCTTAACGCCCTACTTCACCGCCCCTCACTTCACCAGCGGGCAGCCGCTCTGCTTGGGATCCATGAAGGCGGTGTCGGCTGGGATGGTCTTGACGATCTTGTAATAGTCCCAGGCCCCCTTCGATTCGGCCGGGGTCTTCACCTGGGCCAGATACATGTCGTGGAACATGCGGCCGTTGGCGGCGATCCTGCCTTTCTTGGCGAACATGTCCTCGACCGGCAGCTCGCGCATCTTGGCGGATACCTTGTCGGCGTCGTCGGTCTTCGCCGCTTCGACCGCCTTCAGGTAGTGCTTGACCGCCGAATAGACGCCGGCCTGCACCATGGTCGGCTTCTTGCCGGCCTTGGCCTCGAACCTCGATGACCACTCGCGGGTCTGGTCGTCCAGATCCCAATAGAAGCCTTCGGTGAACATCAGCCCCTGCGCCGATTGCAGGCCCAGCGCATGCACGTCGGAGATGAACATCAGCAGGCCGGCCAGGCTCTGGCCCGACTGGGTGATGCCGAACTCCGCGGCCTGCTTGACCGCGTTGACGGTGTCGCCGCCGGCATTCGCCAGACCGATGACGTCGGCGCCCGAGCCTTGCGCCTGCAACAGGAAGGACGAGAAGTCCGACGTGCCGAGCGGATGGCGCACCGAGCCGGAGATGGTGCCGCCGAGCGACTTCACCATCTTGGTGGTCTCCTCCTCCAGCGACTGGCCGAAAGCATAGTCGGCGGTCACGAAGAACCACTTCTTCTTGCCCTGCTCATAGAGCGCGCGGCCGGTGCCGGCGGCCATGGCGTAGTTGTCGTAGGTCCACTGGAAGCCGTAGGGACTGCACTGCGCACCGCTCAGCGCGGTGGCGCCCGGACCGGACATCAGGAAGATGCGCTTCTTGTCCTTGGTGATGCCCTGCACCGCCAGGGCGGCGGCGGAGTTCGGCACGTCGGCGATGACGTCGACGCCGCCGGTGTCGACCCACTCGCGCGCCTTCGAGGCGGCGATGTCGGCCTTGTTCTGGTGGTCGGCGACAATGATCTCGACGGGCGCGCCGGCGACCTTGTTGCCGAACTCCTCCGCCGCCATCCGCGCGGCGATGGCGGAGCCTTCGCCGGCCAGATCGGCGTAGATGCCGGAACGGTCGTTCAGCACGCCGATGCGGATGACGTTGTCCGACACCTGGGCGGAAGCCGGAACGACAGTCCCGGCGAGCGTCAGCAGGGCGGTGCCGGCGAGAAGAAGCGTGCGCATCGGAAGGTCTCTCCCTCTTGGTTTTTGTTGTCGGCCGGGTCCCGTCGTGGGTCCCTCTGCCGTGATCGGGCACGGATCCGGCGCTTCGCCGCCCCGGCCCTGGAAGAGGGGTGGAGCGGCGTCGGTGCCGGCGATGTCGGGGGCTGGAGCGCCTACACGCCGAGATAGGTGTGCAGCTTGTCCATGTTGGCGTGGAGCTGGTCGTTGGGGATCATGTCCACCACATGGCCTTCCTCCATCACGTAATGGCGGTCGGCGATGGTGGCGGCGAAGCGGAAATTCTGCTCCACCAGCACGATGGTGAAGCCGCGTGCCTTGAGCGCTCGCACCGCCACGCCGATCTGCTCGATGATGACCGGGGCCAGCCCCTCGGTCGGCTCGTCCAGCAGGATCAGGGTGGCGCCGGTGCGCAGGATGCGGGCGATGGCCAGCATCTGCTGCTCGCCGCCCGACAGGCGCGTGCCCTGCGTCGAGCCGCGGCCCTTCAGGTTGGGGAACAGGTCGTGGATCTGCGGGACCGTCATCCCGCCCTCCTTGACCACCGGCGGCAGCGTCAGGTTCTCGTCCACGCTGAGCGAGGAGAAGATGCCGCGTTCCTCCGGCACATAGCCGATGCCGAGCCGCGGGATTTTGTGCTGTGCCATGCCGATCAGCTCGGTGCCCTGGAAGCGGATCGAGCCGGTGCGCTTGCCCATGATGCCCATGATGGCGCGCATGGTCGAGGTCTTGCCGGCGCCGTTGCGGCCCAGCAGCGTCACTACCTCGCCCTGCCTCACCTCCAGGCTGACGCCGTGCAGCACATGGCTCTCGCCATAGAAGCCGTGCAGGTCGGCGATCTCCAGCATCGCAGTCTTGGTCATCGCGCCGTCAGGCATGTCCGGTCCCCCCCGTGCCCATATAAGCTTCCATCACCTGCGGGTTTTTGGAGACGACCTCGTACGGCCCCTCCGCCAGGATCTCGCCGCGGCGGAGCACGGTGATGGTGTCCGACAGGTGGGCGACGACCGACAGATTGTGCTCCACCATCAGCACGGTGCGGTCGGCGGCGACGCGCTTGATCAGCGCCGCCGTGCCCTCGATGTCCTCATGGCCCATGCCGGCCAGCGGCTCGTCGAGCAGCATCACCTCCGGGTCGAGCGCCAGCGTGGTGGCGATCTCCAGCGCGCGCTTGCGGCCATAGGGCAGCTCGGCGGCGGTGTGGCCGGCCCAGGGGGTGAGGTTGACCGCCTCGATCAGCTCCAAAGCCCGGTCGTGCAGGTCGTGGAGCGACGATTCGGACTTCCAGAAATGGAAGCTGGTGCCGAGCGGCCGTTGCAGCGCGACGCGGACATTCTCCAGCACGCTCAGATGCGGGAAGACGGCCGAGATCTGGAAGGAGCGGACCAGCCCCATCAGCGCGATGTCGGCCGGCTTGGTGCGGGTGATGTCGCGGCCCTTGTAGAGGATCTGGCCGCGGGTGGGTGTCAGGAACTTGGTCAGCAGGTTGAACACCGTGCTCTTGCCGGCGCCGTTCGGGCCGATCAGCGCGTGGATGGTGCCGCGGCGAACCTGAAGGTTCACCTCCTTCACCGCCACGAACCCCTTGAACTCCTTCGTCAGGTTGCGCGCTTCCAGAATGATGTCGTCGTTCGGTGCGGCGTTCATCGGTCGCGAATTCTCCTCCCGTTCGTCCTTATGTCCCGGGCATATGCCCGGCGGCCGCCGTGCGGCGGGACGTTTCACCGATTGTTGTACGCACGAAGCATGCCACATGCGGGTTCGCTTCGGCCGGGCCGCCGGCCCCATTGTTTCTCCGCGGGTTTCTCCCAGGCGTTCGCTGCCCCGCCCGTCCTGCCCTCCCCCTCCTTAGCGTCGGAAAGTGTCGGATCCCTGGACACTCTGTCTGCAAAACATGACAGCATCCAAAGTGTCGGCACGCAAGATCGTCCGTGTGGCAGACGCCTTATTGCGGGCTTGCCAAACGGGCGCGGCACTGCGATGGTGACCGTCCGACGGTGCCCTGCCCGTCCTGACGGGCGGCGGGGATAATAGGGAATGCGGTGCGGAGCTTTTCGGGATCCCCGGAAGCGCCAATGCCGCGGCTGCCCCCGCAACTGTAAGCGGCGAGCATCCCGTCCATCATGCCACTGGCCCTCCGCGGCCGGGAAGGCGGACGGCGATGCGACGACCCGCGAGCCAGGAAACCTGCCGGCGGACTTGACCGACCTTTTCCAACCCCGCCGGGTGTGGCGGGAGAACAAGGATGCCTTCGATGACCGCCCGCTTGATTAACACTGCCGCCGGTTCCGCGACCCGCAGCGCCGCCCAGACCGCGGTCGCCGCCTTCGCCGCGATCCTGCTGGGCAGCTTCCTGCTGTACGGCGTCGGCTTCGCCCAGCCGCAGCAGATCCACGACGCGGCGCACGACGCCCGTCACTCCTTCGCGTTCCCCTGCCACTAAGCAGCGGGTCATGGATCTGATCCGGCGGCTGTTCACAGCCGCTCTGGTCGCGGGCGTGCTCTCCGGCACGGCCGCTTCCGTCGTTCAGCAGGCGACGACCGTCCCGCTGATCCTCGAAGCCGAGAAATACGAGGTGGTGACTCCGCCTCCCGCAACCGCCGCGCCTACGACTACCGCTCCGGCCGCCAGCCACGCGGAAGGCCACCAGCATGGCCCCGTGCGCGAGGTCGGCGAAGGCGTGCCGGTCACGCTGGACGAGGCGATGCAGCGCATCGGCCTGACCATCGCCGCCAACCTGATCGCCGGCGTCGCCTATGCCTTGCTGCTGGCGGCCGCGATCCTGCTGGCCGGCCGGCCGGTCGATGCCCGCCGTGGGCTGGTCTGGGGCATGGGCGGCTTCGTCGCCGTCTCGCTGGCCCCGTCCTTCGGCTTGGCGCCGGAACTGCCGGGCATGGCCGGGGCGGAGCTGGAGCTGCGTCAGCTCTGGTGGCTGTCCGCCGCGGCCGGTGCCGGCGTCGGCATCGCCGCCCTCGCCTTCGCCCGCAACCGTCTGGTCATCGCCGTCGCCATTCTGGCTGCAGCGCTGCCCCATCTGATCGGCGCCCCCCATCCGGAAAGCGCCGAGGGTGCCGTTCCTGCGGAACTGGCCGCCCGCTTCGTCACCGCCTCGCTCGGGTCCGCCGCCCTGTTCTGGGCGATCCTGGGCTCCGTCTGCGGCTGGCTGATGAGCGGCGTGGTCGAACCGGCCGAATCGCGTCCGGCCCTGCGGGTCCAGCCCGGCGCGCGTTAAGGAGGCTCCATCCCATGTCCGCTCTTGCAAAAACGGCCGCCGGCAAGGTTCCGGCGACCATCATCACCGGCTTCCTCGGCGCCGGCAAGACCACGCTGATCCGCGGCCTGCTTGAAAAGGCCGACGGCCGCCGGCTGGCGCTGATCATCAACGAGTTCGGCGATGTCGGCATCGACGGCGACATCCTGCGCGCCTGCGGCAGCCCGACCTGCACCGAAGACGACGTGATCGAACTGGCGAACGGCTGCCTGTGCTGCACCGTCGCCGACGACTTCGTCCCGGCCATCGAGAAGCTGCTGGCCCGCCCGGAGCCGCCCGAGCATATCGTGATCGAGACCAGTGGCCTCGCCCTGCCCAAGCCACTGGTCCAGGCTTTCAATTGGCCGGCGATCAAGACCCGGGTCACGGTCGACGGCGTCATCGCCGTGGTGGACGCCGCCGCCGCCGCGGAGGGCCGCTTCGCCCCCGATCCCGCAGCGCTGGAGGCACAGCGCGACGCCGCCGGCACCGTCGATCACGAGACACCGATCGAGGAAGTGTTCGAGGACCAGCTGCTCTGCGCCGACCTGATCGTCGTCAACAAGACCGATCTGCTGGCCGACGGCGACCTCGCCCGTGTCGAGGAACTGATCCGCGGCGCCCTCGCCCACACGGTCGGCCGCGACGCCAAGCTGGTCCGCGCCTCCCAGGGTGCGGTCGATCCGCTGGTTCTGCTCGGTGTCGGTGCGGCGGTGGAAGACGATCTCGCCAACCGTCCCAGCCACCATGACGACGAAGAGGGCCACGACCACGACGACTTCACCAGCTTCGTGGTGGAACTGCCGGCGCAGCCCGACCCGGCCGCCCTGGCGATGACGCTGGAGAAGGTCGCCGGCCTGCATGGCGTTCTGCGCCTGAAGGGCTTCATCGACGTGCCCGGCAAGCCGATGCGCCTGCTGGTCCAGGGTGTCGGCACCCGCATCCAGACCCACTATGACCGGCTGTGGAAGCCGGGCGAGGAGCGCCGCAGCCGGCTGGTGGTGATCGGCGAGACCGGGCTGGACCGCGATGCGGTGACGCGGGCGGTTGTCGGGTAAGAGTTTCGGGTAAGAGTTAGGGTATTGCGGCGTCCGCCCCCTCCTTGACCTTCACCGTTTTCGAGGGGGGAGGGGGCAAACGCCCCTGGACATCGAACCATGCACCTGCTTGCCGCCCGCCAGGACGAACTGGACGCCGGCCCCCAGGCGGAAGATCTGGGGCAGACGCCGGCCGACCTCGTCATGCTGTCCTTTTCCGACAGCGACCTGACCGCGCTCGCCGCCGCATGGCGGGCGGGCAATGGGCGTTTGCCAGGACAGCTGCCCAGCCTGCGCCTCGCCAACCTCAACCGGCTCGGCCATCCGCTGTCGGTCGATCTCTACGCCGACACCGTCGTCGCCAAGGCCAAGCTGGTCGTCCTGCGCCTGCTCGGCGGCAGCGGTTACTGGCGCTATGGACTCGACCGGCTGTCCGCCCTCTGCCGCGACCGCGGCATCCCGCTCGCCGTCCTTTCCGGAGAGGCGCAGCCCGACCCGAACCTGACCGCCTACGGCACCGTTCCGCCGGATGCCGCCGACCGGCTGTGGCGCTATTTCACCGAGGGCGGTCCGGCCAACATCGGCCATCTGCTGGCCTGCGCCGCGACGCTGGCCGGCACGCCGCTGTCCTATGAGGACCCGGCTCCCGTCCCGCGCTTCGGCGCTTACGACGGCTGGACCGGCCCCGCCGCTGCCGACTCGCCGGTCGCGGCGGTGGTGTTCTACCGCTCCCACCTGCTGGCCGGCGACCTCGCCCCGGTCCATGCCCTGTGCGACGCACTGGCCGCGCGTGGCCTCGCCCCCCGGCCGCTGTTCGTCGCCAGCCTGAAGGAGCCGGACTGCGCCGCCTGGATGCGCGCCAGCCTGATCGCGCAGAACGCCACCGTCGTCGTCAACACCACCGCCTTCTCGGCGGCGCGCGAGGACGGTTCGCCGTTGGAGGCCAATGGCAGCCCGGTTCTGCAAGCCATCCTCGCCACCACGCCGGAAGCCGGCTGGCAGGCATCCTCGCGCGGGCTGGCGCCGTCCGACCTCGCGATGAATGTCGTGCTGCCGGAGATGGACGGCCGCATCATCGCCCGCGCCATCGCCTTCAAGACGGCGGGGGAGCCCGACCCCGACCTGCAATTCTCCGCCCCGGCCCTGCGCCCGATCCCCGACCGCGTCGCCTTCACCGCCGACCTCGCGGCGAGCTGGGTCCGCCTGTCCCGCACCCCGCGGGCGGAGCGGCGGGTCGCGCTGGTGCTGTCCGACTATCCCGGCCCCGGCGGCGGCATCGGCCATGCCGTCGGACTCGACAGCCCGGCCAGCACCGTGGCGATGCTCCAGCGCCTGTCCGCCGAGGGCTACAGCCTGTCCGCCGTTCCGGACAGTGGCGCCGATCTGATGGCAGCCCTCACCGGCGCCCCCACCCCGATACTGCCGCTCGCCGACTATCTGCGCTTGGCCCCGCCGAGCTTGCGCGCCCGCATCGCCGAGACCTGGGGCGAGCCCGCTGCCGACCCGGCCTGCCGCGACGGTGCCTTCGCCTTCCGCACCCTGCCCTGCGGCAATGCCCTTGTGGCGGTGCAGCCCAGCCGCGGCCACGGGCCTCTGACCACCGCCCAGCACCATGATCCCGACACCCCGCCCAGCCACGGCTATCTTGCCTTCCACCTGTGGCTTCGCCATGCCGTCGGCATCCATGCGCTGGTGCAGATCGGCGCCCACGGCACGCTGGAATGGCTGCCCGGCAAGGCGGTCGCGTTGTCGGCGGAATGCTGGCCGGAAATCGTCGGCGGCGCCCTGCCGACTCTCTATCCCTTCATCGTCAACAACCCCGGCGAGGGGGTGCAGGCCCGCCGCCGGCTGGGGGCCGTGCTGATCGGCCATCTGACCCCGCCGCCGGTGGAGGCCGGTCTCCACGGCGATCTCGCTTCGCTGGAAACCGCCATCGACGAATATTCGCAGGCGACCGGGCTCGACCCGCGCCGGCTGGGCATGCTGCGCGAGACGATCCTCGACCTCGCCTGGAAATCCGGCGTCGCCGCCGACTGCAATTTGCGGCCCGACGACGATCCCGACGCCATCCTGTCGCGGCTGGACGCCCATCTCTGCGACATCAAGGAGATGCAGATCCGCGACGGCCTGCATGTCTTCGGCCACAGCCCGGACGGCGAGCGCCGCGACCGGCTGACCGCCGCTGTGGCCCGCTCCGCCGATCCGGCGACGGTTGCCACGGCAGTCGATGCCTGCGGCGAGGCGGAGATGCGGGCGCTGCTCGACGGGCTGGACGGCCGCTTTGTCCGCCCCGGTCCCGGCGGGTCGCCGGCGCGCGGCCGGGCCGACACGCTGCCGACCGGCCGCAACCTCTATGCGCTCGACCCGCGCGGCGTGCCGACGCCGACCGCCTGGACTCTCGGCTGGCAGGCGGCGGATGCGCTGATCACCCGCTATCTCCAAGACCATGGCGACTGGCCGCGCCGGCTGGTGGTGGACTGCTGGGGCACCCCCGCCATGCGCACCGGCGGCGACGAGCTGGCCCAGGCGCTGGCCCTGCTCGGCGTTCGCCCGATCTGGGAGAACGGCTCCGGCCGCGTCACCGGCTACGAGATCATGCCAGCCGGCGTGCTGGGCCGTCCGCGGGTGGATGTGACGCTGCGCATCTCCGGCCTGTTCCGCGACGTCTTCCCGCAGCAGATCGCCCTATTTGACCAAGCGGTGCGCGCCGTTGCCGGGCTGGACGAGCCCGACGACACCAACCCGCTGGCCGCCACCGCGCGGGCCGAGGAACAGCGCCTCGCCGCTTCGGGCACCGAGGCGGCGGACGCCCGCCGCTGGGCCACCGCCCGCATCTTCGGCGCCGCCCCCGGCATCTACGGCACGGCGCTGTCCGGCATGATCGTGCGCGGCGACTGGACCGCGCGGGCCGATTTCGGCGCCGCCTATCTGGAGGGCGGCTGCCACGCCTATGGCGCCGGGCTGGAGGGGGTTCCGCTGCCGGCCCTGTTCCGCCGCCGGGTTGGCGGTGCCGACGCCCTGGTCCACCATCAGGACCAGCGCGAACACGACGTGCTGTCCACCGACGGTTTCATGCAGTTCGAGGGCGGCTTCGCCGCGGCTGCCGCGCTGGAGGACTCCGAACCGGCGCTTTACCATCTCGACAGCGCCGATCCCGACAAGCTCGCCATCCGCACCCTGGCGGAGGAGATCGCCCGCACCCTGCGCGGCCGGGCGGCCAACCCGCGCTGGATCCAGGGCATGATGCGCCACGGCTATCGCGGGGCGGCGGAACTGGCGGCAAGCGTCGACACCCTGTTCGCCTTCGCCGCCACCACCGACGCCGTACGTCCCGCCCATTTCGACCAGCTGTTCGACGCGTACGTCGAGGATGCAGAGGTGTGGGACTTCCTGTCGCAGGACAACCCTGCCGCCGCCCGGCACATTCTGGCGCGCATGAGCGAGGCGCTCGACCGCGGCCTGTGGCATCCCCGCCGCAACTCCACCGCGGAGGATCTGCGGCGCCTGCGGGAGATCGCCGCATGACGAGCCCTGTCGCCACCCAGCCGCGGCGCCGCGGCGCCTGCCCCGGCGTGCTGGCGCCGATGCAGGTCGGCGACGGCCTCCTGCTGCGTGTCCGCGTTCCGGCCGGCGTGCTGCCTGCCGATCACGCACGCCGTATCGCGGAGCTGGGAAGTCGTTACGGCAACGGCCTGATCGACCTCAGCCAGCGCGGCAACCTGCAACTGCGCGGCATCGCTGCCGACGGGCTCGAGCCGGTGACCGAAGCTCTGCGCGGCATGGAGTACGTCTCCGTCGATGCGGCGAGCGAGGCGGTGCGCAACGTGCTGTGCTCCCCCACCGCGGGGCTGGACCGCACCGCGCCGATGGACGTACAGGGGGTGGCGCGTACGCTGGATGCGCGGCTGGCGGTGGATACGGCTCTGCATCGCCTGCCGCCAAAGTTCGGCTGGCTGGTCTGCGGCGGCGGAATCGGTCATCTGGCGGACAGCAGCACGGACGTACGCTTCGACGCGGTGGATGGCGAACGGTTCCGGGTGTCCTTGGGCGGGACGCTGGCGACGGCGGCAGCTCTGGGGCTTTGCCGGGCGGAGGACGTTGCGGATGTGGCGTCGGCGCTGGGGCGGGCCTTTTTGGAGTTGCGCACCGAGTTGCCGGAGCCGCCACGCCGCATGGCGGGGTTGGTCGCGGCGATTGAAATTGAAGAGATAGGAGCGCGCCTCTCCCGCCTGATTTCTCCTCTCCCCCCCGGGGAGAGGATCAAGGTGAGGGGGACGCACCTCATGGATGTCTTCGGCGATGCCGAACCCCCTCATCCTAACCTTCTCCCCAGGGGGGAGAAGGAATCCCGCGTTGGGGAGGCGCCATCCTTCCTCACCACCGCCTTCCCCTTCGGCCGCCTCACCACGGCCACCCTCGCCGCCCTCGCCTCCGCCTGCGCCGAGATCCGCATCACCCCTTGGCGCGCCCTCATCCTCGTCGCTCCCTCCAAGGACGCCGAGGCCGTCGCCCACACCCACGGCGCCATCCTGTCCCACAGCGACCGTCGGCTGAAGCTGACCGCCTGCAGCGGCGCCGGCGGCTGCGATGTCGGCACCACCGACACCCATGCGACGGCGCTCGCCATCGCCGAGCGCGCAGGCCCCTTGCTGGACCCGGTGCGAATGGTGCATGTGTCGGGCTGCGCCAAGGGCTGCGCCCATCCCGCCATCGCCGATGTCACCCTGACCGCCCGCGACGGGGTGTATGACGTCGCCCTGAACGCAAAACCCGGTGACGCTTCCCCGTACACCGGCCTGTCCCCCGCCGACGCCGTGGCCCGCGTCGCGGATCTGTTGACCGAGGAGTCCACCGGTGCCTGAGCCGCTCTACGACTATATCCGCGACGGAGCGGCCATCTACCGCCAGTCCTTCGCCACCATCCGGGCGGAGGCCGACCTGACCGCCATTCCCGACGAGCTGAAGCCGGTGGCGGTGCGCGTCATCCACGCCTGCGGCATGGTCGATGCCGCCCAGGATCTGCTGTTCTCCTCAGATGTCGGCAGCGCCGCCCGCACGGCCCTGCGCGCCGGCGCGCCCATCCTTTGCGACAGCGAAATGGTCGCCCATGGCGTGACCCGCGCCCGCCTGCCGGCCGGCAACGCCGTGGTCTGCACGCTCCGCGACGCCGCCGTGCCCGATCTGGCCAAGTCCATCGGCAACACCCGCTCAGCAGCGGCGCTCGACCTGTGGGCCGACCGGCTCGGCGGCTCGGTGGTCGCCATCGGCAACGCGCCGACCGCCCTGTTCTACCTGCTGGAGATGCTGGCGGCCGGCGCGCCGAAGCCGGCGGCGATCCTCGGCTTCCCCGTCGGCTTCGTCGGGGCGATGGAGAGCAAGGAGGCACTGGCGGAAAACCCCTTCGGCGTGCCTTATCTGGCGATCCGCGGCCGGCGCGGCGGCAGCGCCATGGCCGCCGCCGCCGTCAACGCGCTGGCGAGCGACGTCGAATGAGCGGCGATATTTCCAATCCTCCCAACCTGGGCACCCTGTTCGGCGTCGGCGTCGGCCCCGGCGATCCGGAGCTGATGACCTTGAAGGCGGTGCGCACCATCGGCACCTGCCCGGTCGTCGCCTATTTCTGCAAGCGCGGCACCCGTGGGCAAGCCCGCCGCATCGCCGATCAGGCGATCAGGCCCGACCAGATCGAGCTGCCGATGGTCTATCCGGTAACGGTGGAACTGCCGCCGACCCACCCGGACTATGGCCGCCAGATCGAAGCCTTCTTCGACGAGTCCGCAGACCGCATCGCGGAGCATCTCGCCGCCGGCCGTTCGGTCGCCGCCCTCAACGAGGGGGACCCCTTCTTCTACGGCTCCTTCATGCACCTGTTCCTGCGTCTGTCCAGCCGCTTCAAAGCGGAGGTCATTCCCGGCGTCACCAGCATGGTGTGCAGCGCCTCGCTGCTGCCGCGCCCGCTGATGCTGCGCGACGACGTGCTGTCGGTGATCCCCGGCACGCTGGACGAGGCGGCGCTGGTCCGCGCGTTGACCGCCGCCGATGCCTGCGTGGTGATGAAGCTGGGCCAGAACCTGCCCAAGGTCCGCCGCGCCATCGCCGCCGCCGGGCTGGCCGAACGGGCCTGGTATGTCGAGCGCGCCAGCATGGACGAGCAACGCTTCATGCCCTTCCTGGAGGCGCCGGACGTCGCCCCCTACTTCTCGCAGATCGTCATTCCGGGCGAGGGCAAGCGCGGATGAGCGGCCCCGAGAGCAATGGCTGGTTGAAAGTGGTGGGATTGGGTCCCGGCCCCGAGGACTGGCTGACGCCGGAAGCCCGGCGCGATCTGGCCGAGGCGACCGATCTCGTCGGCTATTTCCCCTATGTCGAGCGCGTGCCGCCAAGCGATCAGGTGCGCCACGCCTCCGACAACCGGGTGGAGTTGGACCGCGCACGTTTTGCCTTGGATCTGGCGGCGCAGGGCCGGCGGGTGGCGGTGGTGTCGGGCGGCGATCCCGGCATCTTCGCCATGGCCGCCGCCATCTTCGAGGCGCTGGACGATCCGGACGCGCCCGAAGCGTGGCATGCGGTGCCGCTGTCGGTCGATCCCGGCGTTTCCGCCATGCAGGCCGCCGCCGCGCGGGCCGGCGCGCCGCTCGGCCATGATTTCTGCGCCATCTCGTTGTCCGACAATCTGAAGCCGTGGGAGGTGGTGCTGCGGCGCCTGCGTCTGGCGGCGGAGGCGGATTTCGTCATCGCGCTCTACAACCCGATTTCGAAGGCCCGGCCCTGGCAGCTGGGCGCCGCCTTCGACGCCCTGCGCGACATCCGCGCGCCCGAGACGCCCATCGTGCTGGGCCGCGCCGTCGGCCGTCCCGACGAGGAACTGACGGTGACGACGCTGGGCGAGGTGCGGGCAGAGCAGGCCGACATGCGCACACTGGTCATCATCGGCGGCTCGCACACGCGGTTCGTGGCGCGGCCGGACGGTGGGCGCTGGGTCTACACCCCCCGGCATTACCGGGGGTGAGGATGGGTGTGACGACCAACCCGCAACGAGTAACCCTCTTCCCCCCGGGGAGAGGGCTGGGTGAGGGGGATGCGCGGCGAGGATCCTCGGAAAGTCACGCCTTACATGCCTTCCAGCCACCCCACCGCGTCCTCCACGTCGTGCAGTTCCGCCACGCCGTTGCCGGTCGGCCGTTCCACCATCACCACCGGCAGGCCGAGCCGGCGTGCAGCCTCCAGCTTCGCGTCGGTGGCGCGTCCGCCGCTGTTCTTGCTGACGACCACCTCCACCCCCTGCCCGCGCATCAGCGCCAGTTCGCCCTCGACGGTGAACGGCCCGCGGTCGAGGATCAGGCTCATACGCGGCAGGGTCGGCATCGGCTCCGGCGGATCGACGGCACGGATCAGGTAGCGCTTGTCCGGCATCGCCTCGAAGGCCGCGACCTCCTGCCGGCCGATGGTCAGGAACACGGTGTCGCCCAGGCCGCGCAAGGCCAGCGCCGCAGCCGCCATGTCCGGCACGCCGATCCAGCGGTCGCCCGCCCCCGCCGCCCAGGCCGGCCGGGTCAGGAGACGCAGCGGCACGCCGACCCGCGCACAGGCCGCGGCGGCATTGGCGGAGATCTGGTCCGCGAAGGGATGGGTCGCATCGATCACCGCCCCGATGCCCTCGGCGCGCAGGTATTCGGCCAGCCCCTCCACCCCGCCGAAGCCGCCGATGCGAGTCGGCAGCGGCGGCAGCACCGGGTTTTTCGTGCGGCCGGCCAGCGACACACGGGCGTCGATGCGCGAATGGCCGGCGAGCCGCTTGGCCAGCGCCGTCGCCTCCGTCGTGCCGCCCAAAATCAGCGCCTTGACCAACTCCCCCTCCCCACCCGTCAGGATCGGTGCCATGGATAGCATGGGAACGGCCCGCTGGCTCAGCATCGTCGGCATCGGCGAGGATGGCTGGGACGGTTTGTCGCCTGCTGCCCGTGCGGCGGTGGAAAGCGCGGCCATCCTCCATGGCGGCAGCCGCCATCTCGATCTCGTGCCGGTCGTTGCGGGGCAGGAACGGCTGCCCTGGCCGTCGCCGATGACCGATGCCTTCCCCGGCCTGCTCGCCCGCCGCGGCCAGCGGGTCTGCGTGCTGGCGAGCGGCGATCCGTCCTGGTACGGGGTGGGCGCCACCCTGTCGCGACTCGTTCCGGCTACGGAAATAACGGTGATCCCGGCGGCTTCCGCCTTCAGCCTCGCCGCATCCCGGTTGGGCTGGCCGTTGCAGGACTGCAGCTGCCTGACCGTTCACGGCCGCCCTCTGGAGCAGGTCGTTCCGCATCTGCAACCGAATGCCAAGCTTCTGCTTCTTTCCTGGGACGGAACGACCCCGGCCAGGCTAGCCGCCCTGCTGCACGCCCGCGGCTTCGGCGCCTCGCGCCTGACGGTGCTGGAGGCGATGGGCGGCCCGCGCGAGGCCCGGCTGGAGGCCACCGCCGATGGCTGGACGACCGAGCGCACCGCCGACCTCAACACCATCGCGCTGGAGTGCGTCGCCGCCCCCGGCGCCCGCATCCTGCCGCTGGCGCCCGGCCTGCCCGACGACTGGTTCGAGCATGACGGCCAGATCACCAAGCGCGAGGTGCGCGCCGTCACCCTGTCCTTCCTGGCGCCGCGCCGCGGGGAGCTGCTGTGGGACGTCGGCGCCGGGTCGGGCTCGATCGGCATCGAATGGATGCTGCGCGATCCGGCCAACCGCGCCATCGCCGTCGACCATCACCCGGAGCGGATCGCCCGCATCCTGACCAACGCCGCCGCCTTCGGCGTACCCGGCCTGACGCTGGCGCGCGGCAAGGCGCCGGCCGCGCTGGAGGGTCTGGAGCGGCCGGACGCCGTCTTCATCGGCGGCGGGTTGACGGCGGATGGCCTGTTGGCCGCCTGTTGGGACGCCCTGACCCCAGGTGGCCGGATCGCCGCCAATGCGGTGACGCTGGAAAGCGAGGCCGTGCTGTTCGACGCGCACAAGCGGCTGGGCGGCGAGCTGACCCAGATTTCGGTGGCCCGCGCCGCGGCGGTCGGCGGCTTCCGCGGCTGGCGCGCGTCGATGCCGGTCACGCTGTGGCGAGCCGAAAAGCCTTATGGGGAGGGCGCATGGACCGCCTGACGCCCGATGCCCTGCTGTTCGGCCCGGTCTTTGTCGGGCTGGGCTGCCGCCGCGGCTGCGGTTGGGAGGAGATCGCCAATCTGGTCGCCGCCGCTTTCGACGAGGCGGCCCTGCCCGACGCCGCGCGCCAGCTGGCGGCGCTGGCCGCCCCGGCGATGAAGGCCGACGAGGCGGGGTTGGCCGAAGCGGCCCGCGCGCTCGGCCTGCCGCTGCGCTTCATCGATGAGGAGGCGATGCTGGCGGCGCAGGACCGCGTCCACACCCGCTCCTCCACCGTGCTGGCCGCGGTCGGGCTGGCCTCCGTCGCGGAAGCGGCCGCACTGGCCGCCGCCGGGCCGGGATCGCGCCTGCTGCTGCCGCGCCGCTCCACCCCCCGCGCCACCGTGGCGCTCGCCTTGCCTGCCGTCGCTCTCACGTCTGATGCATTCTTGGGGACCCGTTCATGACCGTCCATTTCATCGGTGCCGGACCGGGCGCTCCCGACCTGCTGACCCTGCGCGGCCGCGACCTGATCGCGCGCTGCCCGGTCTGCCTCTATGCCGGCTCGCTGGTGCCGAAGGAGATCATCGCCCATGCGCCGGCCGGCGCGCGGATCGTCGACACCGCGCCGCTGACGCTGGAGGAGATCGTCGCCGAGTTCCAGTCAGCTCATGCCGCCGGCCAGGACGTGGCGCGGCTGCATTCCGGCGACCTGTCGGTCTACAGCGCCTTGGGTGAGCAGACCCGCGCGCTGCGGGAGCTGGGCATCCCCTACACCATCACCCCCGGCGTGCCGGCCTTCGCCGCCGCATCGGCCGCGCTGGGGCGGGAACTGACCCTGCCGGAGGTCAGCCAGACGCTGATCCTGACCCGCACCGAGGGCCGCGCCTCGGCGATGCCGGCCAACGAGACGCTGGAGGTGCTGGGCGCCTCACGCGCGACGCTGGCGGTCCACCTGTCGATCCACGTCATCGACCGGGTGGTGGAGCGGCTGACCCCGCTCTACGGCGCCGACTGCCCGGCGGCGGTGGTCTACCGCGCCACTTGGCCGGACGAGCGGGTGCTGCGCGGCACGCTGGCCGACATCGCCGCGCAGGTCGCGGCCTCACCGATGGAACGGACCGCGCTGATCCTGGTCGGCCCGGCGCTGGGCCATGAGGAATTCCGGTGCAGCGCGCTCTATGACGGCAGCCATGTGCGGCGTTACCGGGGGCTGGGCCAGGAGTCGGGGGAGTGAGCCTCACCGACGATGCGCCCCTGGCGGTCGGTGACCAGCACCTCGACCGCGACCGGCGCGTCCTCCAGCACCTCCTGCGCGGCACGGCGCGCCAGCTCGGCCACATGGTCGGCCAGGGCCAAGCCGGCGGCGTCCGCCATGCCCAGCACCTGCACCGCGGTGTTGGCGCCGCGCGCCTGCGCAACCAGTTCCGGCCCGGCGCCGAGATCGGTAAGCCGGTCTGCAAGCCAGTCGAAATCGACAGCATGGCGCTTGCTGTGCAAATCCATCAGCCCGCGCGCCAGCTTGCCGAACTTGGCGAAGCCGCCGCACAGCGTCAGGCGGGGCACCGGGTGCCGGCGCAGGTACTTCAGCGTGCCGCCGACGAAATCGCCCATGTCGAGCAGAGCCTGTTCCGACAGGCCATAGCGCGCCACCACCGCCTTTTCCGACAGATCGCCGGTGCAGGCCGCGACATGGGCCAGCCCGGCCGCCCGCGCCACGTCGACTCCGCGCTGGATCGAGGCGATCCAGGCAGCGCAGGAATAGGGCACGACGATCCCCGTGGTTCCCAGGATCGACAGCCCGCCGAGGATGCCGAGCCGCCCGTTCATGGTGCGCTTGGCGAGCAGTTCGCCATTCTCCACCCCGACCTCGACCACCAGATCGGCCGGCTGGCCGGCGGCGGCGGCGGCCTCGCCCACCGCCTGCGCGATCATGCGGCGTGGCACCGGGTTGATCGCCGGCTCGCCGACGGCCAAGGGCAGGCCGGGCAGGGTCACGGTGCCGACGCCGGGACCGGCGCGGAAAGTCACGCCGCTGCCGGGCGCACCGCGCCACACCCGCGCCCGCACCAGCGCGCCATGGGTCACGTCGGGATCGTCGCCGGCATCCTTGATTATGCCGGCCGCGGCCCAGGGTCCGCCCAGGAGTTCGCCCGGCGAGCCGTCAGCCCCCTCGCCCCGTTCGGTCACCGCCAGGGCGAAGGCCGGGGTCTGGCCGCCAGGCAGGGTCACCGTCACCGGGTCGGGGAACTCCCCGCCGAACAGGGCATCCGCCGCCGCCCGCGCCGCGGCGGTCGCACAGGTTCCCGTCGTCCAGCCGCGGCGCAAGGGTGTAGCATCCTCCGCACCGCCTTCCGTCTTCTCCGAGCCCGAGTCCGCGTTCATGTCGTTTGAGTCGTCCATTCCCGAAAGCGTCCTGGTTCCCTTCGCCCCCGGCAGCGTCTGGCTGGCCGGGTCCGGCCCCGGCGACCCCGGCCTGCTGACCCTGCTGGCGCTGCAAGGTCTAAGGCAAGCCGACGTCATCGTCCATGACGCGCTCGTTAACGAACGGATCATGGCGCTCGCCAGCCCGTCGGCAAGGCTGGAGTTCGCCGGAAAGCGCGGCGGCCGCCCCTCCGCCCATCAGGACGACATCACCAACCGCCTGATCGAGCTGGCGAAGGAGGGGCACCGCGTCCTCCGCCTGAAGGGCGGCGACCCCTTCGTCTTCGGCCGCGGCGGCGAGGAGGCGCAGGCACTGGCGGCGCAGCGCATCCCCTTCCGCATCGTGCCCGGCATCACGTCCGGCATCGCCGGCCCGGCCTATGCCGGCATCCCGGCGACCCACCGCGACACCAACCAGGCGGTGATCCTGGCGACCGGCCATTCGCTGGGCGGCGGGCCGGACTGGCGGGCGCTGGCAGCCACCAAGGCGCCGCTGATCCTCTATATGGGCTGGAAGGCGCTACCGACCATCGCGGCGGAGCTGATGGCCGGCGGCCTGTCCGCCGACACCCCCGTCGGCGTGGTGACGGAGGCGACGACCGCCAACCAGAAGAGCCTCGTCACCAGCCTCGGCACCTGCGTCGCCGATCTGGCGGCGAGCGGGCTGGAGCCGCCGGCCATCATCGTGGTCGGCGAGGTGGTGCGGCTGCGCCCGGCGCTGGAATGGCTGCCGGCCCAGACGGCGCTTCAGCATGCCAGAGGGACAAATGACTAAGGGGATCATCATCGCGGCGCCGGCCTCCGGCACCGGCAAGACGACGCTGACGCTCGGCCTGCTGGCGGCGCTCCGCGCCCGCGGCGTGGCGGTGGGGGCGGTGAAGTCGGGGCCGGACTACATCGACCCGGCCTTCCACCGCGCCGCCACCGGCCGGCCCAGCGTCAATCTCGACAGCTGGGCGATGGGGCCGGATTTGCTGGATGGGCTGGCCGCCCGCGCCGCCGAGGGCGCCGATCTGCTGGTCTGCGAGGCGCTGATGGGCCTGTTCGACGGCGTCGCCGGCGTCGGGGCCACCGGCACCGGGTCGACGGCGGAAATCGCGGCGCGCACCGGCTGGCCGGTCCTGCTGGTGGTGAACGCCAAGGGTCAGTCGCAGTCGGCCGCCGCCTTGGTGAAGGGCTTCGCCACCTACCGCGACGACGTGACCATCGGCGGCGTCGTGCTGAACAATGTCGGCAGCCCGCGCCACACGTCCCTGGCCGGCACCGCCATCGAGGCGCTGGGCATCCCTCTGCTGGGTGCCCTGCCGCGCGCGCCGGACCTCAGCCTGCCCGAACGCCATCTCGGCCTCGTCCAGGCCGACGAGACGGAGGGGCTGTCCGACCGGCTGGCCGCCCTCGGCCGCTTCATCGCCGAGCATGTCGATCTCGACCGCACCCTCGCCCTGGCCAAGCCGTCCAAGGCCGGGCGCGGCAGCGACGCTCCGGCCTTGCCGCCGCCGGGCCAGCGCATCGCCATTGCGCGGGATGCCGCCTTCACCTTCGTCTATCCCCACCTGACCGCCGGCTGGCAGGCGGCGGGCGCGGAGCTGCGCTTCTTCTCCCCCCTGGCCGACGAGGCGCCGCCGCCGGACGCGGACGCCGTCTATCTGCCCGGCGGCTATCCGGAGTTGCATGCCGGCCGTCTCGCCGCCAACCGCCTCTTCCGCGACGGCCTGCGCGCGGCGGCGGAGCGGGTGCCGGTCTATGGCGAGTGCGGCGGCTACATGGTGATGGGCGAGACGCTGGAGGATGCCGACGGCGTCACCCACCCGATGACCGGGCTGCTGGGGGTGCGCACCTCCTTCGCCAAGCGGCGGCTGCATCTGGGTTATCGCCGGGCGTCGCTGCTGGCCGACGGACCGCTGGGACCGGCAGGATCGCCGCTGATGGGGCATGAGTTCCATTACGCCTCCACCCTGTCCCGCGGCGACGACGCCCCGCTGCTGCAGGCGACCGCGGCGGACGGCAGCGACCTGGGCGCGCTCGGCAGCCGGCGCGGGCGGGCGCTGGGCTCCTTCGTCCATCTGATCGCGCGGGGGTGACGATGGAGGAGGATTTCACAGCGGCGGAGCGTGACGCGCTCTACAAGGCGATCTTTTCCCGCCGCGACGTGCGCGGGCAGTTCCGCCCCGACCCGGTTCCGGACGAGGTGTTGACCCGCATCCTGCTGGCCGCCCACCATGCGCCCTCGGTCGGCTTCATGCAGCCCTGGAATTTCATCGTCGTCACCGATCCGCAGGTGAAGTCCCGCATCCACGCCGATTTCGCCCGCGCCAACGAGGAGGCGGAGGCGATGTTCGACGGCGAGCGACGCAGCCTCTACAGCCGCCTGAAGCTGGAGGGCATCCGCGAGGCGCCGGTGAACCTGTGCATCACCTGCGACCGCGAGCGCTCCGGCCCGGTGGTGCTGGGCCGCACCCACATGCCGGCGATGGACCTCTACAGCTGCGTCTGCGCCGTCCAGAATCTGTGGCTGGCCGCCAGGGCGGAAGGGCTCGGGGTCGGCTGGGTCAGCATCCTGCACGAGGAGGCGCTGAGGGAAGCGCTCGGCATCCCGGAGCGGATCGTGCCGATCGCCTATCTCTGCCTCGGCCACGTCACCCATTTCGAAGCGACGCCGGAGTTGGAAACCAAGGGCTGGCGCAAGCGCCTGCCCTTGGAAGAACTGGTGTTCAGGGACCGGTGGCAGGGAGGGAGATGACGCGCGCCAGAAACGCGTCCTCCGGCCCCGCCGTCATCGTCGGCCGCGCCGCCAGCAACAGTTGCAGCAGTGCGGTGTGCAGATCGGTGCAGGCCGACAGATCGACGCGCGGCGCCGCCGTCGCCTCCAGCCATTCGGCGAGCGGCAGGGCGTCCTCGACGGTGCAGGCGGCCTCGAAGCGGGCGAGGTCGGCGTCATAACGGATCGGCATCACAACAGCTCCCGCAGATCGAGCACCAGGATCAGCCGGCCGTCGCCCAGCACCGCCGTGCCGGCATAGCCACGCAGCCCCCGCAGAACCCCGGTCATCGGCCGCAGCACCACGTCGGCGCGCTCGCCGACATCGTCCACCGCCACGGCGACCGGCCCGTCGCTCAGTTCGGCAAGCACGACGCAGTCGGCCCCGCCCCCGCGCCCGTGCCCGCCCCCGTCGTCGGGGGGCTGGCCCAGCAGGCGGCGCAGGCGGACCAGCGGCACCACCCGGTCGCGCAGCACGATGCTTTCCGCCCGCTTCACCCCGCGGATCTCTGCCCGCGGGATCCGCTGGACGCCACCGACCACCACCACCGGGATGCCATAGAAGGATCCCGCCGCCTCCACCACCACGACCCGGGTGATGCTGAGCGTCAGCGGCAGCGACAGCCGCACCCGCGTGCCGCTGCCGGGGGTCGAGGCGATCTCCACCCGGCCGCCGGCCCGTTCCACCGCCGCGCGCACCGCATCCATGCCGACCCCGCGGCCCGACAGGTCGGACACGCTGCCGGCGGTGCTGAAGCCCGGAGCGAAGACCAGCCGCACAGCCTCGTCGTCGCCGAGCGCCGCGGCGGCATCCGGGGCGAGCAGCCCCTTGGCGACGGCGGCTTTGCGCATCGCCGCCGGGTCGATGCCGGCGCCGTCGTCCGACACCTCCACCACCACCCCACCCTTGTCCTGGAAGGCATGGACCCGCAAGGTGCCGCCCGGCGGCTTGCCCGAGGCGGCACGGCGCTCCGGCGCCTCGATGCCATGGTCGATCGCGTTGCGCACCAGATGCAACAATGGCTCGCCCAGCACGTCGAGGATGTCCTTGTCGGCCTCCGTCTCCGCCCCGTCCAGCACCAGCTCGACCGTCTTGTCCAGCCGGCGGGCGGTGTCGCGCACCAGCCGGGGCAGCGGATCGAACACGCGGGCGAGCGGCAGCAGCCGCAGGCGCAGCGCCGCATGGCGCAGGTCGCCGACCAGACTGTCCAGCCGGGCGGAGAACGCCTTCATGTCGCGCGCCAGTTCGCCGTCCCCGACGCGGCGGACCAGCGGCCCCAACTGCCCCTTCACCACCGACAGCTCGCCGACCAGCGCCATCAGCGCGTCCATCCGCTCAGGCTCGACCCGCAGGGCGCGGCGCGGGGAGGCAGACCGCGCCTCGGCCACGGCGGGCTTTTCCGGAGGACCGTTTTCCGGAGGCCCCTTTTCCAGAAGGTCGGCGGCCAGGAAGCGGCGCAACGTCCCGGCATCGGCACAGGCGGCCGCCACGACGGCCCGGTCGGCCGGTCGGCCCAGCGCGGTCAGGATCGCGGCGACCGCACGCGCCACCGCGGCGCCGCGCGCCTCGCGTTCGGCAGCACTGCCGGGCAGGTCGAGAATGCGCGCCTGCTCCTCCAGCATCGCCGCCGCCAGCGAGCCCGGCGGCGCCATGGCGATCGGCTTGGCGGGAGGCTGTGCCATGGCGGTCGCCGCAGCGGACGCCGCAGCAGGCATCAGCGTGACGCTGCCGATCCGCACCTGATCGGGAACGCTGCGGAAGGCCGGCGTCACCGCCTCCACCCCGGCGCCGCTCAACGCGCGGAAACGCAGCATGCAGCGGTAGGGGTCCATCTGCGCCAAGGCCGGCAGCGGTTCCGCCGGTTCGATCCGGAGCCACCGCAGGTCGGGGACCCGCCGGAACAGGGCCAGCGGATCGTCGCCGGTAAAGAAGCATTCCGGATCGGGCCTGTAGTCGATGGCGGTCAGCACGGCGCCGGCCATCCCCACCCCATCCCGGTCCTCGCGGGCCAGCGCCGCCACCCAGGGGAAGGCGTCCGTCTCCCCGGCGGCCTCTCCGCCACCGGCCGCCCCCTCCGCAGACACCCCGGACAGCCCGCGGACCAGGGTGTCCGCCGCCTGTGCCGCGTCGGCGGGCAGGGCGCCGGTGTCCTCCAGCGCCGCCACCCAGCGGGCGCACTGGTCGAGCGCACGGAACAGCCGGTCGGCCAACTCCGGCGTCATGCTGCGCCGGCCGTCGCGCAGCAGCGACAGCGTGTCCTCCCCGGCATGGACCAGCCGGGTGAAGGGCGCCATGTCGAACAGGCCACTCGCCCCCTTCAGCGTGTGGAAGGCGCGGAACAGCTCGTCCACCGACGCGCGGTCGGCGGGATCGCGCTCCAGCGCCAGAAGCGCGCCGCCGGCCGTCTCCAGCAGCTCCTGCGCCTCGACGACGAACTGGTCGAACAGCTCGCTCATGGCGCGCCCTCCGTGGTGAGAGGCTGCCCGGTCAGCAGCCGCGCCGCCTCCACCAGCACCTCCGGCCGCGGCGGTTTGACGATGTACCAGTTGGCGCCGGCCAGCAGGGCCTGCTCGCGGTCGCTGTCTTTCGCTTCGGTGCTGATCATGATGGCGGGCACGTCGCGCAGCGCCGGATCGCGGCGCAGGACGCGCAGCATGGTGTAGCCGTCCATCTTGCGCATGTTGACGTCGACGATCACCAGATCGGGCGGGACGGCCATGGCGCGCTCCAGCCCCTCGATGCCGTTCACCGCCTCGTCCACCACGAAGCCGGCACCCTCCAGCACCCGGCGGCTGAAGGCGCGGACGGTCACGGCGTCGTCCACCACAAGGACGCGCGGCCCGCCGGTATCCTTTGCGCTCATGCGGCACCCCCGTCGACCGGCTTCTGGTAGAGGATGGCGTCGGGGAAGCGGCGCGGCACGAACAGCGAGGACATGCGGCTCATGCTTTCCGAATGGCCAAGACAGACGAAGCCGCCCGGCGCCAGGGCATCGTGGAACATGCTCGCCGTCTCCCGTCGGCCAAGATCGTCGAAATAGATCAGCAGGTTGCGGCAAAAGATCACGTCGATCCCGCGAAAATCCCGCACCTGCTGCGGGTCGGTGAGGTTGACCAGAGAGAAATCGACCGAGTCCCGCAAATCCTCGACGATCCGCCAGCGCGGTCCCCAATCCTCGGCCGCCCCGCGCAGGGGCTGGAAATATTTGGCGCGCAGATGCGCCGGCAACCCCTGCAGGGCGCGCTCGTCATAGATGCCCGCGCGCGCGCGTTCCAGCACCGCGCTGTCGATGTCCGAGGCCAGCAGCTCGATCTCGTAATCGTCCACCCGGCTCCAGTTCTCCAGCAGCATGATGGCGATGGAATAGGGCTCCTCCCCGGTGGCGCAGCCGGCCGACCAGATGCGCAGCCGCGAGCCCTTCGGCCGCCCCCGCACCAGCTCGTCGAGGACGGAATTCACCAGACAGTCGAACTGGTACTTCTCGCGGAAGAAATAGGTCTCGTTCACCGTCATCAGGTTGACGAGCCGCTGAAGCTCCTCCCCCGACGCCTGGAAGCGCAGCAGGTTCATGTAGGCGCGCAGATCCGTCGCCCCGACCGCCTGCATGCGGGCGGCAACGCGGCGGTCGACGAAATAGCGCTTGGCCTCGGTGAAGGACAGGCCGGTGCGCTCCCGCAGGAAGCCGCACAGGGCCGCATAATCCTCCGGCGACAGGCCTTGCGGGTCGGTTTCGCTCACTCCGTTCACCGTCCGCGGAAGCTGGAACGCGCGGCATCGACGGCGAAGGCGACGAAGGCGTCGTCGGGGAAGCGGCGGGCCAGCGTCTCCAGGCTGGACAGCGCTTCCGGACTGCCGGCCTCGGCCAGCGCCTCCACCGCGGCGAGGCCGACATTCACGTCGCGATCGCGCTCCATCACCCGCGCCAGCCACTCGGCACGGTCCGGATGGACAAGGCTTCCCAGCCCCTGCACCGCGAAGATGCGCAGGTCGGCATCGGCATGGTCGAGCAGCGGCAGCAGCGCCGGGGCGGCGATCTCCGCCGGCATCTGCTGCAGGCTTTCCAGCGCCGCATTGCGCAAGGCCGCATCCTCGCGGTCGAGGAACGGGATGATGGCCGCCGCCGCCGCGGGGCTGGCGATGCGGGCCAGCGCCGTCAGGATGGCCTCGCGCACGCCGGCGTCGCCCTCCGCCTGAAGCCGGTGGGCGAGCGCCGCTTCGGCACCCGGCGGCGGGCTGTGGCCCAGCCCATGGGCGGCATCGCGACGGACCGCGGCGTCGGCATCCTCCAGCGCGGCCAGCGGATCGCGCGCAACCCCGGAGTCCGCCAGGGGAGCCTGCGGAGCGGCTTTTTTCTTCACAAGTCCCATGGCGTCACTCCCTAGTCCGTCCTGCCCGGCGCGGGTCCGGCCCGCCGCACGGCGGGTGACAGCCAGCGGGTCAGCTGGCCGGCGATCCGGTCCGACGGCAGGACGACGCCGGCACCGCCGCGCCGGATCAGCTCCTGCGGCATGCCGAAGACCACGGCGCTGTCCTCCGATTCCGCGATGGTGCGGCCGCCGCGGGCGTGCAGCTCGGCCATGGACGCCGCCCCGTCATTGCCCATGCCGGTCAGCAGCACCCCGACCAGCCGGTCCGGCGGCAGCAGCCGCATGGCGCTGGTCACCAGCCGGTCGGCGTTGGGGTGCCAGGGCTTGTCGGGCGAGGCCGGCACGCAGACCGCCTGCAACCGCCCGCCGCGCCGCGCCAACTCCACGTCGGCGCCGCCGCGGGCGATGCAGATCATGCCCGGCTCCAGCACCGTCGCCCGCTCCACCTCCACCACGCTCAGCGCGCACATCTCGTCCAGCCGCCGCGCCAGCGTCGCGGTGAAGGCGACCGGCATATGCTGCGCCACCACCACCGGCCAGGGGAAGCCGGCCGGCAGCAGCGGCAGGATGTCCTCCAGCGTGCTGGGCCCGCCCGTGGACACGCCGACCAGCACCACGCCCTCGACCTCCCCATCCACCGCCACGGAGGGCGGCGCCGGCGGTGCGGGCGCCACGAAATCCTCGCCCACGATGCGGGCGCGGGCCAGCCGCAGCCGTTCGCGCAGGCCGTGCACCCGGCGCGGGCGGGAGGATGCGGCGGCGCGCACCGTCTCCACCAACTCCTCGCCGATGCGGCCGATGGAGCCGGCGGCAGGCTTCTGCACCGCCTCCACCGCTCCCAGCCGCAGCGCCTCCAGCGTCTCCCCCGCCCCCGCCCCGGTGAGGGCGGAGACCATGACGACCGGCTTGGGATGCTCCACCATGATGCGGGCAAGGCAGGTCAGCCCGTCCATGCCGGGCATGGTGATGTCCAGCGTCACCACATCCGGATCGACCTCCGGCAGGCGCGCCAGCGCCTCCTCCCCCGTCGCCGCGGTCTCCACCCGGAAACCGGCCTCGACCAGCAGATCCGCGATACGCCGGCGCATCAGCGCGGAATCGTCCACCACCAGAACCGTCAGCACGCCGTCCCCCATCCGTCCGTCACCGCGGGGTAACGGGCAGCTCCGCCAGTCGGTCCATGTCGAGCAGGCTGTCCGCATCCATCAGCAGGATCAGGCGGGCGGCGCCGGCCGCATCCCCGGCCACATCCAGCGACGCCACCCGGCGGATCAGCCGGCGCTGCGCCGCCGACACCACCGGGGCCGGACCGATGCGCTCCACCGGGACGGTCAGCAGGCCGGACAGCCCGTCGACCAGCAGCCCGACCAGCAGCCCGTCGCGCCCGACCACCACCACGCGCCCGCGCTCCAGCCCGGCAGGCCCGGTCGCGGAAAGCCCGCTTCTAGAGTCGGCAGCCGGCAGCTTGAGCAGCCGGCGCTGGTCGATCAGCGGCAACACCTCGCCGCGCAGGGTCAGCACGCCGGCGACGAAGTCGGGCGCATTGGGCAGCGGCGTGATGCCGTCGGGCCGGCGCAGCACCTCGCGCACGGCGGAGACCGGCAGGCCATATTCCGCCCCGGCAAGGCGGAAGACGACGAAGCGTTCCCCCGCGCCGCCGGTCCCATCGGGACCGTCCGCAGGCCGTACCGGTTCCATCCCGTCCCCCTGTCCGCCCACTTCCGCAGCGCCGGCCTCTGCGCCGCCCTCTGCGCCGATTGCCGCGCCATGGCGGAACAGCCGCTCCGCCGACAGCACCGACACCAGCCGCCGGCCGCCGCCGGCCGCACCATCCGCCCCGCCATCGGCTCTGGCGATGCCGTCCAGATCCTCGAATTCCGGCTCGCGGGCGAGCAGCGGCGGCACCGGGTCGATCAGCGCCGGGTCGATCCGCAGGATCTCGCGCACCTCGTCCACCAGCACGCCGACCGGCGCCTGCCCACCTCCGGAGCGCACCACGACGACGCGGCGCCCGGCCGCCAATCCGCTGGATTCATGCCCGCCGGCCTCCTCCAGCCCGAACAGGGCGCGCAATCCCACCAGCGGCAGCAGCCGGTCGCGCACCGCCATCACGCCCAGCAGATGTGCCTTCGACCGCGCCATGCGGGTGACCTCGCGCGGGGCCGGCAGAACCTCGCGCACCCGGTCCACCGGCAGGGCGAATTCCTGTCCCGCGACTTCGAAGACCAGCAGGGCCTGGCGGTCGATCCCTGCTTTGGAACCGCCCACGGCACCGGTTCCGCCGGCCGGCACGGGACCGAAGCCGGCAGTTGCCGAGGCCGAGCCCCGGTCCGTCCGCTCCATCTCCGCCGGATCGCCGAACTGGCGGTCGATCAGCGCATCCAGCTTCAGGATGGTGGCCGGGCCGTCGCGCAGCAGGCCGTCCAGCATGGCGGGGTCGAGCCCGCCCTCCTCCTGCGTCACCGGATCGATGCGGTCGGGGTTGCTGCGCAGGATGCCGGCCATCGCATCCACCCGCAGACCCACCGTCTGGCCGCCCGTCTGGCCGCCCATTTGGCTGCGATGCCCGACCAGCACCACCCGCGTCTCTCGCGTCGGCACCGCGCCGCCCGGCCTGCCCAGCGCCCCGGCGAGGTCCAGCACCGGCACCGCGTCGCCATGCCAGTGCGCCAGCCCGTCCAGGCTGGACGGCCCCAGCGGGATGCGCACCAGCTCCGGCAGCCGGATCACCGCGCGGACCGCCGGCAGCGGCAGGGCGAGGCGCAGGTCGGCGACCGTCACCGTGACGAAGTCGAGAACGCCGTCCGTCTCTCCGCCCGCCTCCCGGGGCGCCTTCCCGGCCACGGCGGTCAAGCCGCGCCCAGCAGGCTGTCGGCCATCGCCGCGATCTCCTCGATCGCCGACGCCAGTTCCTCGGCCCCCTTCGCCTGCTCGCGCGCGGCCTTGGCCGCTTCGGTGCCGGCGAGGTTCGCGGCGGCGGCGGCGGTGGCCACCTGCTCCACCCCCACGCGGGTCTCGCGGAGCGCGCCGGTCGTCTCGGTGGCGGCTTCCAGGATTTCACGGCTGCCGGCGGTGACCACCCGCAGCTCCTGCGCGCTGGCGGTCAGGGTGACGCCGAAGGCGCGGTGGCGCGCGATCTCCGTCACCGCGGTGGCCGACACCTCGTCCACGTCGCGGCGAACCCGCAGCATCTGGTCCTGGATGTCGCGGACGATGTCCTTCACCCGCTCCGCACTGTCGGCGCTGTCGCCGGCCAGCTTGCGGATGTCGCCGCTGACCACGGTGAAACCGCGGCCGAACTCGCCTGCCCGCGCCGCCTCGATGGAGCCGCTGACCGCCAGCATGCCGGTCTGGATGGCGACGGTGGCGATGGCGTCCACCACCTTGTCGATGCGCCGGCCGATCCGGTCCAGCGCGTCCAGCCGGTCCCCTGCCCGGCGGGAGGACTCCACCGCCTCCAGCATGCCGTCGGCAAGCCGGCCGATGGTGTCCCGCGTCTCGCCCAGCAGCGCTTCCATCGAACCGCAGCGTTCCACCGAGTCTCCGGCCCGCCCGGCGGCCAGCGTCGCCGCGGCGTCGATCTCCGAGATCGCCGAAGCCAGCTGGTGGGTGGCGGCGCTCTGGGAGCGCGCCCCGCCGGAGATCTGGCCGATGGCGGTCATGATCTGCGCCGCACCCCGATTGATCTCCTCGATGGCGGCCGAAAGCTCCTCCGCGGCAGACGCCAGTTCGTCGGCGGTGGCGGCGAGGTCGGCGGTGCCCTCCAGATCCTCGGCAATTTCCGACAGTTGGCCGGCCGCGCGCTGGCTCTGGTTGAGGGCGAGCGCCTGCTCGCCCGCGGTCCTCAGCGCCTCCTCGGCGGCGGCGGACTGTTCCTCGGCGCTGGCGGCGATGGTCTCCGCCCCGCGCAGGGCCTCGCGCGCCGCCTGATCGGCCTCGACCGCAGCGCGGATCGTCTCCTGCGCACCCTGGACCAGGGTCGACATGTCCGACCGCACGCCTTCCAGCTGCTCGACGATCCTGCGGCCGCGCTCCACTTCCGCCTTGGCCGCATCCGACGAGGCGACGATGCCGGCGGCGATGGCGGCCACCGCATCCTGGATTTCCCTGACCATCGACTGGATGTCGTTGGCGCTGCGCTCCGACCGTTCGGCCAGCGCCTGCACCTCGTCGGCGACGACGGCGAAGCCCTTGCCGGCTTCCCCGGCGCGGGCCGCCTCGATGGCGGCGTTCAGCGCCAGCAGGTTGGTCTGGTCGGCGATGGCGGCGACGCTCTGCACGATGGTGCCGATCTCGCGGGCCTGGGCCTCCAGGTCGCGGACCAGACGCACCGAGGCTTCCTGCCGTTCGGCAGCGCGGACGATGCCCTCGATGGAGGACAGGATCTGGCCGCTGACGTCCTTCAGCGTCGCCTGCAACGCCTCGACCCGCAGCACCGCCTGTTCCGCCGTGCTGCGCGAGCGGGTCAGCAGTTCCGACGCACGGCCGATCATGCGCTGCGACTGCTGGGTGGCGCCGGCCGACTGCTCGGCTCCGGCGGCGATCTGCTCCATCGCCCGGCGCAGTTCCTCCGCCGCCGACGCCGCCTGGCTGATGCCGCTGGCCAGTTCGGTCGAGGCGGCGGCGATGCCGGTGGCAGCCTGCCGACGGCGCGAATCGGCGCGCGCCCGGCGGCGCTGCGGCACGCTCGCAGTGGCGGCGGCCGGCGCAGACTCGGCAGCGGAGACGGGAGCGGAGCGGTCCGGACCCTCGTCGGCGGCATTGGCGCCGGGCTTGGTCCGGTCGTTACGCGCCGTGTCGATCTTGGTCTTCTTGATGAGTGCCATCGTCCTTACCCGTTTTTCCGGCCGGTTGTTCTTGTTGCCGTCACGCCACCAGCCGCCCGATATAGCGGCCGAGCGTCGCCTGGAGCGCGCCTGCCGAGCCGGCGTCGAGCAGCAGGACCATCCGCCCGCCGACCACGACACCTTCGCCGCCCGGCAGGCTGGTGCGCAGATCGATGTGGAACAGCACCGCGGCCCCCTCCGCCGTCGGAACCGTTCCCGAACAGCCCCGCAGCACCTCAGCCGCATCGCCGCGGAACACCGCCGGCAGGCCGGTCTCCACCGGTTCGCCCAGCAGGTTGGCGACCAGCGCCAGCGCGCTGTTGAGGACGACGTTGCCCAGCTCCGCCAGCACCTCGTCCTCCAGCTCCGGCACCTCCTCGACGGGGACGTCGGGCGGCAGGGCGGCGCGCACCAGCGCCATGCTGCCGGCCTGGGGGAAGACCAGCAGGGCGCAGCCCGCGAACAGGCCGCCCAGCGTTTCGGAGATGCCGACCAGCGGCGGCGTCAGCGCCCGGTCCAGCAGCTCGGCCACCGTGTCGGGCGGCACCATGTCCACCGTCGGGACCGACAGGGTCACCAGCCCGCCCAGCATGCGGCCGAGCGCCGTCGATGCCCGGCCGATGCCGATGTTGCCCAGTTCGGCCAGGGCGTCGCGCTCCAGATCGCTCAGCATGGGGATGCGGTCACTCCTGCTGCGGCTGTGTGGGGCGGCGCAGCGGCAGGGCGGTGGAGTTCAGGAAGCGGACGACCTGCTCCTCCTCCAGCGGCTTGGGCATGAAGGCGGCGCCGACGCCGCGGATGCCGGACACCACCGCGTCCTGGGCGTTGGCGGTGATGATGGCGATGTGGATGCCCGGATGGCTCTGGCGCAGCTTGGCCGCGGTCTCCACGCCGTTGTCGCCGGGCATGTTGTAATCGATGATCGCAACATCGACCGGCGTGTCCTGCAACGTCGTGAAGAGTTCGCCGCCGTTCGCGGCCTCGACCACTGTCCAGTCCGGCTTGTTGCGCAAGACCATGGCCCGCACATGCATGCGCGAAAGCTTGCTGTCATCGACAATGATTGCAGTCTTACTCAAGATATACGCCTTTTGGATGGAGATCGGCCAAGAAAGCCTAGCCTGGACCGAATTGAGCGCAAGTATACAGAATGAAATGTGCCGCGCCAGTCCCCTTGAATGTTCTTGGGATTTTGCTTACGCGCCATCCCGCCGACTCATGCTATCGAAGCGACACGTTCTTTCCGATCCGGCCACCGCCCCATGCCGCCTTCCAGCGCCGCCTCCAAACTCCCGGCCAGATTGGCCGCCCTCCTGCGCGAGGCGCTGGCCCACCACCGCACCGGCGATCTGGACGGGGCGGAGCGCGCCTATCGCGCCATGCTGGCCGCCGACGGGCGGAACGCCGATGCGCTGCACCTGATCGGCGTGCTGCACCACCAGCGCGGCCTGGATGCCGAAGCCGTCCGCCTGATCGGGCAGGCCGTCGCGCGGCGCCCCGGCGTCGCCGAACAGCACGCCAATCTCGGCCTTGCGCTGCACGCGCTTGGCCGGCTGGCGGAGGCGGAGGCGGAATACCGCCGGGCGCTCGCGCTCCGCGACGCCTATTCCGAAGCGCACAACAGCCTGGGCAGCGTGCTCCAGGAGCAGGACCGGCTGGCGGAGGCCGGCGTGCATTACCGCCGCGCGCTGGACCTGAATGCCGGCTATGCCGAGGCCTGGGCCAATCTCGGCACGCTGCTGCGGGCGCAGGACGACTATGCGGAGGCCGAAACGGCGTTGCGCCATGCCCTGCGGCTAGACCCCGGCCATGCCACCGCCCTGACCAACCTCGGCGTCGTGCTGAAGGAGACCGGCCGCATCAATGAGGCCGAGGCGGCGCATCTGGAGGCCCTGCGCCTCGCCCCCGGCGATGCCGAGACGATGGTCAACCTCGCCCTGCTGCGCGAGGCGCAGGGACGCGGCGAGGAGGCGGAGGCGCTCTACGCCCAGGCCCTGATCCATGCTCCCGGCTTCGCGCTCGCCCGCTGGAACCTCGCCCTGCGGCTGCTCGGCCGCGGCCGGCTGGCCGACGGTTGGGAGGAGTACGAGGCGCGCTTCGCCTCCCGCCGCGTCTCGGCCGGGCGCAGCCTCCCCCTGCCTGCCTGGGATGGCGCGACCGGCCGGCGCCTGCTGGTCTGGCGCGAGCAGGGGCTGGGCGACGAGCTGATGTTCGGCACCGCCCTGCCCGACCTTGCGCAGCGGCTTGGCCCGGACAGGCTGGTCGTCGAGGTCGATGCCCGCCTGACCGGCCTGGTCGGCCGCGCCCTGCCCGGCGTTGCCGTGCGGGCGCAGACGGCGGATCCAGCCGCCGCCCCGGAAGACGCGGACACGCATCTGCCGCTGGGATCGCTCCCCCGGCTGCTGCGCCCCGGCCTCGCCGATTTCCCCGCCCGGCCTTTTTGGCTGGCGCCCGATCCGCTGCGACTGGCGGAGTGGCGTGACCGGCTGGCGGCACTGGGGCCGGGCCTGCGCGTCGGCATCTGCTGGGGCAGCCAGAACATGCTGGGGGAGCGCAAGGCCTCCTACACCACGCTCGCCGACTGGGCGCCGCTGCTGACCCTGCCCGGTCTGATCCCGGTCACCCTGCAATATGACGGGCGCGAGGCGGAGATCGCCGCCGTCGAAGGGCAACTCGGCCTGACGGTCCACCGCTGGCCCGGCACCGACCTGAAGAACGATCTGGAAGGCGTGGCGGCGCTGATCGCCGGTCTCGATCTCGTGGTGACGGTGGCGAGTTCGGTCGGCGAAATGGCGGGCGCGCTCGGCGTGCCGGTCTGGCGCTTCGGTCCGGCCGGCGACTGGACGGCGCTCGGTACCGGGGTGCGCCCCTGGTTCCCGTCGATGCGGCTGTGGAGCGCCCGCCCCGGCGAAGGGCTGCCGGACGTGCTGGCGCGCATGGCGGCGGACCTGCGCCGCCTGGTTCCTGCTGCTCTGCCCCCTGCCCTGCCAATAGAGGAGTGGCTGGCCGAAGCGCGCGATCTGCACGGGTCGGGCCGCTGGCCGGAGGCGGAGAAGGCCTATCAGCGCATCCTTGACCAGGGCGGCGAGGTGCCGGCGGCGCTGGAGGGCTACGCCCTGCTCGGCCAGCAGGCCGGCCGCCCCGACATCGCCGACACCCTGCTGACCCGCGCCATCGCGGCGGAGCCGAGCGCCGACCGCCACAAGCGCCGCGCCCTGGCCCGGCAGGAGATGGGCGCGCTCGCCGACGCCGAGGCCGACTGGCAGGCCGCCGCCGCGCTCGCGCCCGAGGATGTCGAGGCGCTCGGCAATCTCGGTGCCCTGCGGCTGTCCCGCGGAGCGGCGGCCGACGCGGCGGAGGCGACCGACGCGGCACGGCGCCTCGCCCCCTTCCATGCCGGGCTGTGGATCAATGCCGGGCTGGCGCGGCAGGCGATGGGCGGGGAAGGCCAGCCCTTCCTCATGCGGGCGCTCGCCCTCGACCCCGCGGTCGCGGAGGCCTGGACCGCCCTGTCGGCCGAGGCCCTGCGCAACCCCGACCATGCCGCCGAGGCGGAGCGCACCGCCAGCCGGGCCTTGCGCCTGCGACCCGGCGATCCGGCGGCAGTCAGCAATCTGGGGCTGGCCGCCCTGGCGCTCGACCGGCCGGCGGAGGCGGTCGCCCATCTGCGTCTGGCGCTCCAGGGCCGCCCTGGCGATCTCGCCACGCTGGGCAACCTCGCCCTGGCGCTGGAGCGGGCGGGCGATGGCGCCGCCGCCGGGCTGGCCTGGTGGCGGGTGATCCTGTTCGCGCCCGGAACCGGCGCCGGCTGGGCCGGGCTGGCCGATCTGCGGCAGCGGCAGGGCCGGCTCGACGCCGCGCTGAAGGGCTGGGGCCGCGCCCTGGCGCTGGAGCCCGGACGGGCGGAGTGGCGCTACAACCAGGGCAACGCCCTGCATGCCGCCGGCCGCCCGGTCGAGGCCGATGCGGCCTACCGGCAGGCGGTGGAGGACGACCCGGCCCTGACGCTCGCCGCCTTCAACCGCGGCTATGCGGCGCTGGCGCAAGGCGACCTTGTCACCGGCTGGACCGGTCTGGAGGCGCGCTTCGCCGCCGGACAGGCACTGCCCGACCGGCGCTTCCGCATGCCCGCCTGGGATGGCGGCAACCTGACGGGAAAGACGCTGCTGGTCTGGCGCGAGCAGGGGGTGGGCGACGAGCTGATGCACAGCGCCTGCTACCCCGACCTGATCGCGCGCACTCTCTCAGCCGCAGGCCGGGTCATCGTGGAATGCGAGCCGCGGTTGGCGGCGCTGTTCGCGCGCTCCTTCCCGCAGGCGACGGTGCGCGCCGCGACCGGGGATCCGGCGGATGCCGACTGTCACATCCCGGCCGGGTCACTGCCATTGCGGCTGGGCTGGGGGCTGGAGAGCTTTGCGACGCAGGGTGGCTGGCTGCGCGCCGACGAGGCGGCGGTGAAGCGGTGGCGGGAGTGGGTGGGGAGTACCGGCTCCGCCCTGACCGTCGGCCTGTGCTGGCGCAGCGGCCTGCGCGGTGCGGCGCGCGACGCCAACTACGCCCCGCTGACCGACTGGGCGCCGATCCTGACCCTGCCCGGCCTGCGGCTGATCACCCTGCAATATGACGAGTGCGAGGCCGAACTCGCCGACGCCGAACGGCGTTTCGGCATCGCCATCCACCGCCCACCGCTCGACCTGAGGAACGACCTCGACGGTGCCGCGGCCCTGACGGCGGCGCTGGATCTGGTGATCTCCGCCGGAACCTCGGTGGCGGAGATGGCCGGCGCGCTGGGCGTGCCGGTCTGGCGGATCGGGCCGGCGGGGGATTGGACGGCGCTCGGCACCGGCTGCCGGCCCTGGTATCCGTCGATGCGGCTGGTCTGCCCGGAACCGGGCGGCACGCTCGGCGACGCGCTCAGCGCCGCCGGGCGTGCCCTCGCCAGCCTCGGAACGCAGACCCTTTAGAACGCGGGAACGACGGCGTTCTTGAACTTGGTGAGGATGAACTCCTTCACCTCGGGGCTGTTGTAGGACTTCACCAGCTTGGCGACCCAGGGCTTGTCCTTGTCGGCCTTGCGGACGGCGATGACGTTGGCATAGGGGCTGTCGGCCGCCTCGCGGGCGATGGCGTCCTTGACCGGGTCGATGCCGGCTTCCAGCGCGAAGTTGGTGTTGATGGCGGCGGCGGTCACATCGTCCAGCGAACGCGGCAGCTGGGCGGCGTCCAGCTCGACGATCTCCAGCTTCTTCGGGTTCTCGACGATGTCGATGGGCGAGGCCTTCAGGGTGCCGCCGTCCTTCAGCTTGATCAGGCCCTTGGCCTGGAGCAGCAGCAGGACGCGGCCGCCGTTGGTCGGGTCGTTCGGAATGGCGAACTTGGATCCTGCCGGCAGTTCTTCCAGGCTCTTCACCTTCTTGGAATAGATGCCGATGGGATAGACCACCGTCTTGCCGACGCTGACCAGATCGAAGCCGCGGTCCTTCACCTGGTTGTCCAGATAGGGCTGGTGCTGGAAGCTGTTGGCGTCGAGATCGCCGCCGGCCAGCGCCTGGTTCGGGATGACGTAGTCGGTGAATTCCAGGATCTGGATGTCCAGCCCGTCCTTGGCGGCGATGGGCTTCACCGCTTCCAGGATCTGGGCATGCGGACCGGCGGTGACGCCGACCTTGATCGTTTCGGCCGACGCGCCGAAAGCAACGGCCATGGTGGCGGCACCGGCCAGCAGCGAAGCCAGCGAACGGAAGCGCAGCATCTCGAACACTCCTCAGGTTTTTTGGGTCAGGTCAGGTTTTCGGGTCAGGACTTCAGATTGCGCTTGTTGACGCGGCGGGCGATCAGGTCACCCGTCGACTGGACGATCTGCACCAGCACGATCAGCACGATCACCACCGCCAGCATCACCTCCGGCAGGAAGCGCTGATAGCCGTAGCGGATGCCGAGGTCGCCCAGGCCGCCGCCGCCGACGGCGCCGACCATGGCGGAATAGCCGACGAGGCTGACCGCCGACAGGGTCAGGCCGGCGACGATGCCCGGCAGGGCTTCCGGCAGCAGCACCTTGCGGATGATCTGGAACGGCGTGGCGCCCATCGCCTGCGCCGCCTCGACCAGACCGCGGTCGACCTCGCGCACCGCATTCTCCACCACGCGGGCGATGAAGGGGGCGGCGGCGACGGTCAGCGGCACGATGGCGGCGTTGGTGCCGATGGAGGTGCCGGCGATCAGTCGGGTGAAGGGGATGATCGCCACCACCAGGATGATGAAGGGGGTGGAGCGGGTCATGTTGACCACCGCCCCCATCACCTTGTTGAAGGCGAAGTTCTGCAACAGCTCGCCCCGGCCGGTGACGGCCAGCATCACGCCGATGGGCAGGCCGATCAGCGTCCCGATGGCGCCCGACACCGCCACCATCTGCAGCGTGTCGATCAGCCCCTTGATCAGCAGGTCAATGATTTGCGGGGAGAGCATGGCCCAACACCTCGACACCCAGATTGTTCTCTTTGACCAGCGCGATGGCGGCATCCACCTTGGCCTGATCGCCCAGCGCCTCCACCACCAGCGTGCCGAAGGGCGCGCCCTGGATCTCGTCGATCTGGCCGTGCCAGATGTTCAGGTCCAGGTTCAGCTGGCGGCTGATGGCGCTGATGACCGGGGTGGTCGCCTTCGCGCCGGTGAAGGTGATGCGCAGCACCGGGTTGCTCCCCAGGCCGGGCTGGGGCGACAGCCGGTCGCGCAGGCTGTCGGGGATGCCGCGGTTGATGACGGGATCGACGAAGCTGCGGGTGGTCGGGTGCTTCGGGTGGGCGAAGATGTCGAAGACCGGCCCCTGCTCGATCACCCGGCCGCCTTCCATCACCGCCACCTTGTGGCAGATCTCCTTGATGACGGCGATCTCGTGGGTGATCAGCACGATGGTCAGGCCGAGCCGCCGGTTGATGTCGCCCAGCAGATGCAGGATCTGCGTCGTCGTCTCCGGGTCGAGCGCGGAGGTCGCCTCGTCCGACAGCAGCACCTTCGGCTTGCTGGCGAGCGCGCGGGCGATGCCGACGCGCTGCTTCTGCCCGCCCGACAGCTCCGCCGGGTAGCGGTCGCGCTTGTCGGCCAGCCCGACGAGGTCGAGCAGCGGCTCCACCGTCTTGCGGATCTCCGCTCTGGCCATGCCGGCCAGTTCCAGCGGCAGCGCCACATTGTCGAAGACGGTGCGCGAGGACAGCAGGTTGAAGTGCTGGAAGATCATGCCGATGGAATGGCGGGCCTGCCGCAGTTCCGCCGCCGACAGGGCGGTCATCTCCACCCCGTCCACTTTGACGCTGCCCGAGCTCGGGCTTTCCAGCAGGTTGACCGTGCGCAGCAGCGTCGATTTGCCGGCACCGGACCGGCCGATGATCCCGAAGACCTCGCCGCGTGCGATGGAAAGGTCGATGTCGGCCAGCGCATGGACCGGAGCCCCGCCGCCGCGCGCCGCGTAAGTCTTGTGAATGTTTGTTAGCGTTATCATCTTTTAATCGGCAAAAGGGGACGTCCAGCGTCCCCCAGCCTCCCTCACCACGTCGGAATGATGGAACCGTTGAAGCGCGTTTCGATAAACTGCCGCACTTCGGGCGAACGATACAGCGCAATGAAGCGCTTGATCGTCGGGTCTTCTATGCGATCCTTGCGGACCGCCCACACCAGGTTCCACTTGGACTGGTCATCCTCCAGCACCAGGGCCTTCTTCGGCTCCAGCCCGGCCAGCACGGCATAGTTGAGGGTGATGACCGACGCATCCACGTCGTCGAGCGAGCGCGGCAGCTGGGCGGCGTCCAGTTCCACCAGCTTGATGCCCTTCGGGTTCACCACGTCGGCGATGGTGGTGTTGAGGCCGGCCCCCTCCTTCAGCCCGATCACGCCGGCCTTGGCCAGCAGGAACAGGGCGCGGGCGCCGTTGGTGGGGTCGTTGGGAATCGACACCGAAGCGCCCGGCTTCAGGTCGGCCAGCGCCTTCACCTTGCTGCTGTAGACGCCCATCGGCACCACGACGCTCTTGGCGACGGAGACGATGTCGTAGCCGCGCTGCTTGACCTGATTGTCGAGGAAGGGCTGGTGCTGGAAATTGTTGGCGTCGATGTCGCCGGCCTGGAGTGCCGCATTGGGCATGTTCCAGTCGGTGAACTCGATCACCTGCGCCTCGATGCCCTCCTTGGCGGCCAGCTTGGCGGTGAATTCCAGGATCTCACCATAGGGACCGGCCGACACGCCCAGCTTCAGCGGAGCGGCGAAAGCGGAGGTCGCGGCGGTCAACAGGCCGGCGGCGACGGCCACCGACATCAGGATGCGCTTCATCGGGACTTTCCTCAGGATTTTCAGCAGCGGGTTTCTTGGCGGCGGGCTTTTATCGGGGATCAGCGGCGGCGGGTGTCCGGCAGCCGGCTGTAATGCTGGTGGGCGGCGCGCTGGGCCTGTCCGACATTGCGGAAGACGCGGCGGTCGAGATCGCGGAAAGCCCAATCGGACACGAAGAAGGTAAAGCCGCCACGTTCGGCGACGACGATGCCGGCGGACCGGCCCTGGACTTCGATGGCGTAGGCGTTGGCGTGGGACATGGCGGAATGCTCCCCCCAGATGGGTTTGGGCGCGCGGCCGGCCCTCGTCATGGCGGGGCGGCGGCGCAAGTGCGTTCAGGACCTGATCGTCAGGATCGGCGGATGTACGGGATGGGCGCTGTGTTTCTGGGCCGCGAGGTCAGCGGCAACACAGGCCCGAGCGCATCATGCAGGCCGGGAAAGCGGTCCGAAGCGCGGATGGGGGAGCGGAAACTCGCGATGTCATTCCGGTCTCTCCTTCTTGAAGAGGTCCACGACCGGTATCGTGGCGCTTTAGCGTTTGGTGACGCGGCGCAAGCTGCATTGGTCAAATTGCCGCGGGATGCCCGGCGGGGCGTCCATGGATTTTTATCTACCCTTTCGATGGAGTTTGGTCAAACCCATTTTTGCGTTTTGTGTGAAATTTCTTATTGAGCATATTTTTCCCGTTAAATCTTGCAGGCGCGACAGTGACAGGTGACGGGCGCCTGGAATGTGCTATCTATCGCGTCGATGGTTCATCCGGGGCCGACACACCGCCCCGGCGAGCGAAGCGAGGAGAGTGTTTTGTCCGCCGATCCCAGTCTCCAAGGGGTGACGGCCGCCACGGTGGCCGCACCGGTTGACGACCAGCTGGTGCTGGCCCTGCCCAAGGGCCGCATCCTGAAGGAGCTGCGCCCGCTGCTGTCCCATGCCGGCATCCATCCGGAGCCGGCCTTCGACGACGACAAGAGCCGGCTTCTGCGCTTCGCCACCAACGTGCCGAACCTCAGCATCATCCGCGTGCGCTCCTTCGACGTGGCGACCTTCGTCGCCTTCGGCGCCGCCCATCTCGGCGTGGCGGGCAACGACGTGCTGATGGAGTTCGACTATCCGGAGATCTACGCGCCGCTCGACCTCGGCATCGGCGCCTGCCGGCTGTCGGTCGCCGAACCGGCGGAGATGCTGGAGAGCGACGATCCGTCGCGCTGGAGCCATGTGCGCGTCGCCACCAAATACCCGGAGGTGACCAAGCGTCACTTCGCCGCGCGCGGCGTCCAGGCCGAATGCGTCAAGCTGAACGGCGCCATGGAGCTGGCGCCGACGCTGGGCTTGTGCCGCCGCATCGTCGATCTGGTCTCCACCGGCTCGACGCTGCAGGCCAACGGGCTGGTGGAGGTGGAGCATATCGCCGACGTCACCTCGCGCCTGATCGTCAACCGCGCCGCCTTCAAGACGCGGACGACCGAGATTTCTCAGTGGATCGACAAGTTCCGGGAGGCGGTGAATGCCCGTCAGGCTTGATATTCGCGACGCGGACTTCGCCGCCGGGTTCGAGGCGCTGCTGCATGCCAAGCGCGAGGCCAGCGAGGATGTCCAGACGCTGGTCGCCGGCGTCATCGATCAGGTCCGCAGCCGCGGCGACGCGGCGCTCATCGACTACACCGCCCGCTGGGACCGTCAGACCCTGACCGTCGACACCCTGCGCATCGGCCGGGACGAGATCGACGCGGCGACCGCCAAATGCTCGGCGGAGACGCTGGAGGCGCTCGACCTCGCCGCCGCGCGGATCGAGGAGTTCCACCGCCGCCAGATCCCGGAGGTCACCGACTACCGCGATGCCGTCGGCGTTCGGCTGGGCGCCCGCTGGACGGCGGTCGGCGCCGTCGGCCTCTATGTGCCGGGCGGCACCGCCTCCTACCCGTCCTCGGTGCTGATGAACGCCCTGCCGGCCAAAGTGGCGGGCGTCGAGCGCGTCGTCATGGTGGTGCCGACGCCGGACGGGGCGATCAACCCGCTGGTGCTGGCCGCCGCCAAGCGCTGCGGCATCGACGAGATCTACCGCATCGGCGGTGCGCAGGCGGTCGCGGCGCTGGCCCACGGCACGGCGACGATCCGGCCGGTCGACAAGATCGTCGGCCCCGGCAACGCCTTCGTCGCCGCCGCCAAGCGGCAGGTCTACGGCCTCGTCGGCATCGACAGCATCGCCGGCCCGTCGGAGATCCTGGTGGTCGCCGACGGCCACAACGATCCGGCCTGGATCGCCATGGATCTGCTGTCGCAGGCCGAGCACGACACCTCGGCCCAGTCGATCCTGATCACCGACGATGCCGCCTTCGCCGATGCGGTGGCATCGGCGGTGGACAGGCATCTGGAGACGCTGCCGCGCACGGCAATCGCCGGCGAGAGCTGGCGCGAGCATGGCGCCATCGTGCTGGTCGGCGACCTGATGGCCGACGCCCCCGCCCTGGTCGACCGGCTGGCGCCGGAGCATCTGGAGCTGGCGGTGGAGGATCCCGATGCGCTGGCGGCGAAGATCCGCAATGCCGGCGCCATCTTCCTCGGCCGCTACACGCCGGAGGCCATCGGCGATTACGTCGCAGGTCCCAACCATGTGCTTCCGACGGCGCGTAGCGCCCGCTTCTCCTCCGGCCTCAACGTGCTGGACTTCATGAAGCGGACGACCTTCGTCGCCTGCGACGCCGACAGCCTGCGGGCCATCGGCCCGGCGGCGGTGACGCTGGCGATGGCCGAGGGGCTGGAGGCGCATGCGCGCTCCGTCGCCCAGCGGCTGCCGGGTTACAAAGACTAAGAAGCGGCTTCTGGGAAGCGGCCACTGGCAAACGGGGAGGCGGGGCGTGACGACGGCAAAGGGCAAGCGGCGCATCACCCATGTGACGCTCGACGAGCGGAGTGTCGTCCGCCACAAGCCGGAGGTCGAGCATGAGCGCGCCGTCGCCATCTTCGACCTGCTGGAGGACAACGAGTTCTGCCCCTGCGACTTCACAGAGGACGGGCCGTACCACCTGCATCTGTCGATCGAGGACAACCGGCTGGTCTTCGACATCCGCCGCGAGGACAACAGCGAACTCGACCGGCTGATGCTGCCGATCACCGGCTTCCGGTCGATCGTCCGCGACTATTTCCTGATCTGCGAGAGCTATTACGCCGCCATCAAGCGGTCGACGCCGTCGCAGATCGAAGCCATCGACATGGGCCGCCGCGGCCTGCACAACGAGGGGTCCGAGATGCTGCGCGAACGGCTGGCCGGCAAGGTGGAAATGGACCTGCAGACCGCGCGCCGGCTGTTCACGCTGATCTGCGTCCTGCACATTCGCGGCTGACGGACCGGGCAAGGCCATGGCGGCGACCTCGGTCCTCATCCCTCTGCCGGTCACGAGCGTATTGTTCGCCTGTACCTACAACATGATCCGTTCGCCGATGGCGGCGGCGATGATGCGCCATTACCACGGCACCCGCGTCTATGTGGATTCCGTCGGCGTCCGCGAGGGCGACGAGGTCGACCCCTTCGCCGTCGCGGTGATGGAGGAGATCGGCATCGACCTGTCCAAGCACCGCTGCCGCACCTTCGAGGATTTGGAAGACACCAACTTCGACCTGATCGTCTCGCTGTCGCCGGAAGCGCAGCACCGCGCCATCGAAATGACGCGCACCATGGCCTGCGACGTGGAGTTCTGGAACACCTTCGACCCCACCTTGGTCGACGGCACCCGCGACGCCATGCTGGAAGCCTACCGCCAGGTCCGCGACGGCCTGATGGCCAAGATGAAACAGCGCTTCCCGCTGTCCCGCGGGCCGACCGTCTGACCGTTCGGCGGTTTGCCGGCGGTCAGACGGCCCGCGCCGGCCGCGTCCGCTTCTTCTGCCGCCAGCGCACCGTCCCGGTCGCCAGCAGCACTGCCGGCAGCAGACCTGCCACCGCCACCAGGATGCGGCAGCACAGGCCGAAGCACTCGCCGTTGTGCAGCGGATGCTGCCAGCCGAAGAAGGCGTCGCCGAAGGTCCAGCGGGTGGGGTCGCGGACATCCATGACCGTGCCGTCGCCGCCATTCACCCACACGCTGGTCTTGGGAAAGCGCCAGCCGGGCTCGCCGGTCTGGAACAGGCGGATGTGGTAGGCGCCGCCGCCCTGCCCCGGCACCTCGACCCAGCGCGGTTCGGCCTGCGGGAAACGGGCGAGCGCCGCGGCGAGCGCGGCATCGGCTCCCACTGCCGTCCCATCCTGGGCGGATACGAGAACGGGGGGTGCGGTCATCGGCGACAGCCGTTCCACCACCGGCTTCACCCAGTCCGGCCGCTCCATGACGATCCCCGTCACGATCAGCGGCAGCAGGACGACAAGGCCATAGACGCCCGCCAGCACATGGATGTCGAACACCTGCCGGACGAAGCCGGAGCGCAGGCGCGGTTGCAGGGCCCGCCCCCATTTTCCTGCCGCCGGCCACCACAGATAGACCCCGCTGGCAAGGATCAGCAGGCTGCCTATCCCGCCCAGCGCCAGCACCAGCTGTCCGCCCTCGCCGGCCAGCAGCAGGTAATGCAGGTCGTAGACCCAGGTCATCGCCGTCCGGCCCCAGAAGCGGGAGGACAGCACCTCGCCGCTGTAGGGGTTCACCGCCACCATCAGCGGGGCGAAGGACTTGCCCGCGGTTTCCTCCGGCTTCATGTAGCGGGCCATGATCGGATGGTCCGGCCCGTCGGGAAGCTCCAGCCGCCAGCCGCCGCCGCGGGCCGGATGGGCCTCGCGCAGGGCCTGCACCACCCGGTCGAGCGGGACCGGAGCATTCCGCCCGGCCTCCTGCCCGGCCGGCAGCACCAGTTCCGGCGTCAGCATGCGGTCGATGTCGACATAGAAGACCAGCAGGCTGCCGGTCAGTGCGGTCACCGCCAGCAGCGCCCCCACCGCCAGTCCCAGCGTCAGGTGCAGCATCAGCAGAAAGCGGCGCACCCGCTGCCGGGAAACGCCGGGAAAGATGCCGATCCCCCAGCCGGCCGGTGCGACGCTGCCCGTCCGTGCCGGCATGACCCTATGCTCGCTTTCCGTGTGCATGGCGGAAGTTCCCTTGACCCCAGGTCGGCGCAATGCCGCAAACATCCCCGAAGCACACCCCACCGGCCTTGACGGCCGTCAAATGCTCGCACAGGCTCTGGTCTGTCGAACCGCCCACCACACGGGACGGTCGGTAATAAATTTGGTATTCTGCAACTTTCTGCGCGGCTCCGTGTTCACTTTGCATCTCCGCCAGTGCTATTGAGCTGTGTCATCGCAACGCGCCGCGCGACGCCTTAGGCTCGGGGGCGTAGACGAACATTCCCGCGGAGAGCCGTCATCCATGCCCGCAGGTCCGATGCACCGCCTGCTCCGCGCCTTCAGCCCGCGCAGCCTGCGCGCCCGCCTGATGGGCGTGGTGCTGGCCTCGCTGGCGCTGCCGCTGGTGGGGGCGCTCTATCTCGCCGACCAGCAGCTCGACGACCACATCGACGCGGCGCGCGAACTGGCGCAGCATCTGGCCGACGACGGGGTGGAGCGCCAGCACGACCTGATCGGCGAGGCGCGCAACCTGCTTGGCGTGCTGTCGCTGGTGCCGGCCATCCGCAACGCGACGATGGATCACACCGACGCCTGCGTCGCCACCCTGGCGCCGATGCCGCGCCAGCACCGCTGGACCACCGGCGTCTGGCTGACCGACGCCGACGGCAACATCATCTGCGACACCACCGGCCCCGGTGCCGGCATCACCCTGCGGGAACGCGAATATTTCCAGCGCGTGCTGGACACCAGAAGCTGGGTGGTCAGCGATTTCATCATCGGCAAGCGCTCGCTGAAGCCGCTGATCATCGTCGCCAGCCCGATCATCGAGGATGGGCGGATCATCCGCGTCATGGGCGTGGCGGTGGACCTCACCTGGCTGACCGACCTGGTGAAGGTGCTGAAGCAGCCCGACGCCCGCGTCATGGTGCTGGACCGCCACGGCGTGATCGTGGCCCGCCAGCCCGACCCGGAAGGCTGGCTGAACCGCAACATCGGCAACATGCCGCATATCCGCCAGATGCTGAACGAGAAGGACGGCACGCTGGATGCGGAAAGCGCCGACGGCCGCGGCCGGCTGTGGGCCTTCCGCCATTCGGACGAGACCGACACCGTCTTCGCCGTCGGCATGCCGACCGGGCCGATCATGGCGGAGGCCCGGCGCGATCTGTGGCAGAGCCTGGGCCTGCTCGCCATCGCGGCGCTGGTCAGCGTCACCGCCCTGTGGGTGCTGCTGCGTGCCTCGGTCCTGCGCTGGGTGTGGGAACTCGGTACCGCGGCCACCCGCATCGGCGACGGCGGCGGCGGCACCGTGATCGAGGCGGACCGCGCGCCCCATGAATTCCGTGTCGTCTCCCATGCCTTCAACAACATGTCGCGCCGCCTGAAGCAGCGCGAGCAGGAGCTGCGCTCCGCCATGGAGGAGGCGCGGGCCGGCAGCCGCGCCAAGGAGGAATTCCTCGCCACCATGAGCCACGAGATCCGCACGCCGATGAACGGCGTGATCGGGTTCGCGGAAATGCTGCTGGAAACCCCGCTGACCGCCGAACAGCGGCGCTACGCCTCGCAGGTGCGCGATGCCGGGCGGTCGCTGCTGACCGTCATCAACGACGTGCTCGACCTGTCGAAGCTGGAGGCGGGGCGGCTCGATCTGGTCAGCGTGCCCTTCCGGCTGGACGATCTGGCCGACCGCTGCGTCGCCATCGTCCGGCTGGCCGCGGAGCAGAAGGGGCTGGAGTTGCAGACCAGCATCTCGGCCACCGCCCGCGGCTTCGTCATGGGCGACCCCGACCGGCTGCGCCAGCTCCTGCTGAACCTGCTGAGCAACGCGGTGAAGTTCACCGACCGCGGTTCGGTCCGCCTGACGGTGAAGGCGATCGAGGACAGCAGCAAGGGGGGAGGCCGCATCTGCACCTTCACCGTCACCGACAGCGGGATCGGCATCGCCCCCGAACGGCAGCGCGACCTGTTCCAGCGCTTCACCCAGCTGGAGCGCGGGCGGGGCGGCACCGGGCTGGGGCTGGCCATCTGCCGCCGGCTGGTGGAGCTGATGGGCGGCGAGATCGGCATGGAAAGCCAGCTCGGCACCGGCAGCACCTTCTGGTTCTCGCTGCCTCTGCTGCCCGCCGGCAGCGCCGCGATCCAGCCCGACAACGCCATCCTGTCCCCTGTCGAGTCCGGCGGCGCCAGCGCCCGCATCCTGCTGGCGGAGGATCTGGCGATGAACCGCGATCTGGCGGTGACCATGCTGACCAGGGTCGGCCATCAGGTCGATGCGGTGGACGACGGCGCCGCCGCGGTGGCCGCGGTGCAGGAACAGCCCTACGACCTCGTGCTGATGGATGTGCAGATGCCGGTGATGGACGGGCTGGAAGCCACCCGCCGCATCCGCGCCCTGCCCGGCCCGGAGAGCCGCATCCCGATTCTTGCTTTGACCGCCGGCGTGATGCAGATCGAGGTCGAGCGCTGCCTGCAGGCCGGCATGAACGCCCATCTGGCCAAGCCGCTGGAAAAATCCAAGCTGCTGGCAGCCATCGGCCGCTGGGCGCGCGTCGCGCATCTTGACGATCCGCTGCCCGACGATCCGCTCCCCGGCGAGGGTGAGGATGAGGCCGGGGACGATGCCCCGTGCCCACAGTTGATCGCACATCGCTGACGAGTCGGTGCTATAGTGCCTGCACCCGTCCGGCCATGCCCACGCTCGTGGAGCATGGCCGTACGGGGCTTTCTCCCGGCAGGCTCGGCCGGTCCGTAGCGAAGTGTGTGCCATGAAGGTTGCGCAGCCCCCTCTCGCCCCAGTTCCGGAGCGCAAGCCCGACGCTTCCCCCGCGCTCACCGACGGCACCGTCGGCGAGCCGTCCTTCCGCGACACGCTGGTCCGGACCAGCCGGACCGGCGCCGGAACCGTGCCGGTCGGCCGGCCGGCGAACGGCCAGAAGACGCCGCCCTTACCGGCCGCCAAACCGCCGGCCCCGATCCTGCTGAGCGACGGGACCCAGGTTCCCCTGCCCGCGGCCAAGCCGGTCACCCCCATCCGCCTCGCCGATGGCAGCACGGTGCCGGTTCCCGCCGCCAAGCCCGAAGCGCCGGTCCTGCTGGCCTCCGACTCCGCGTCCGCGGAGACCGCAGCGCCGCGCGCGCCCCTGCCGGGACTGAAGCCGGCGGCACCGGCCCAGACCCCATTGGCCCAAACCCCGACACCCAGTTCCGCCAAGGTGGCGGAGGCGGTGAAGGCCGTGGCTGCCGAGGATCCGACCGCCACGCGGGTGTTGGTCGCCTCGCAGCAGGTCGCCGGCCTGTCGGGCCACAGCTTCACCGCCATCCTCGCCCAGGCGACCCAGGAAAGCGGGCTGGACAGTGCGGCGAAGAACAGCCGCAGCTCCGCCGCCGGCCCGTTCCAGTTCCTCGAATCGACCTGGCTAGACCTGTTCCGCCGCCACGGCGCCGCCTATGGCCAGGGCGAGCTGGCCTCGCACATCCAGGTCCGCAACGGGGTGTCCAGCGTCAAGGACCCGGCGATCCGCCGCCAGATCCTGGAGTTGCGTCACGACGTCGACCTGTCGGCAGGTATGGCCGCCCGCTATCTGGCCGAAGGGCGCGAGGCGCTGGAGAAGCGGCTCGGCCGTCCGGCCAGCGAATCGGAAAGCCGCATGGCCTATGTTCTGGGCTCCGGCGGGGCGGCGAAGCTGATCCGCGCCGCCGAATCGACGCCGGGGGCGGTCGCCGCCGACCTGTTGCCCAGCGCGGCCAAGGCCAATCACAACCTGTTCCACGACAGATCCAGCGGCCGCGCGCTCAATGCGGCGGAAACCGTCGGCCGTCTGACGCGCCGCATGGAGATCGACCAGCGCGAGATGTTCGCGGCGATCGGCAAGGCGATGGACCAGCCGCGCCGCCTGGAAGAAGGCGGTGCATCGCCACTCAACCCCTACCAGTCGGTCTGACGGGACGCGGGTCAGGGGGCATCTCCGGCACGCAACGCGGGGCTGCCCCGCGCGAATGGCTGCGGCCGAACGCATCGGCGGTGGGAATCCCCCTTGACCCGGCGGCCTTGGAAGGTCAGTTATTGCCGCGAAACTATTAGGACGGACATAAGGGCCTATGGCAAAGGAAGATCTGATCGAGTTTTCCGGGACCGTCGTCGAATTGCTTCCGAACGCGATGTTCCGGGTGAAGCTCGACAACGATCACGAGGTTCTGGCGCACACCTCCGGCAAGATGCGTAAGAACCGGATTCGCGTCCTGGCGGGCGACCGCGTCAATGTGGAAATGACGCCGTACGATCTGACCAAGGGCCGCATCACCTTCCGGTTCAAGTAGCATCCTTGCTGCATCGCGGTTCCCCGTGACGATCCCGTCCAAGGCGCCCCGGCTGGTGCTGGCTTCGGCCTCGCCCCGCCGGCTCGACCTGCTGCGCCAGATCGGCATCGTGCCCGACGCGGTCGATCCCGCCGATCTCGATGAAACGCCGCTGCGCGACGAACTCCCGCCCCAGCACGCCCTGCGTCTGGCGGCGGAGAAAGCGTCGTGCGTCGCCGCGCGCCATCCCGATTCATGGATTCTCGCCGCCGACACCGTGGTCGCCTGCGGCCGCCGCATCCTGCCCAAGGCCGAACGGGAGGAGGAGGCACGACGCTGCCTGTCCCTGCTGTCCGGCCGGCGGCACCGGGTGATCGGCGGCATCGTGCTGCTGGTGCCCGACGGGGACGGTCACCGCCGGATCGACCGGCTGGTCCGTACCGACGTCACCTTCAAGGTGCTCGACCGGTCGGAGACCGACGCCTACATCGCGTCCGGCGAATGGAAGGGCAAGGCCGGCGGCTATGCCATCCAGGGCCGGGCGGGGGCGTTGGTGCGCTGGATCGGCGGCTCCTACAGCAACGTCGTCGGGCTGTCGCTGCACGAGGTCGCCGGCATGCTGCACGGCGCCGGTTTCCCGCACCCTCCGATCCCCCATCCGAACGATGAGCAGGCTTGAGCTGCTGGTCGACCGCGACGGCCCGCTGACGCGGGCAGCGGTGCTGACCGACGGCCGCCTGACCGACCTGCACATCGACCATGCCGGCCGGCCGTCGCTGCTCGGCGCCATCATCCTCGGCCGGGTGGAGCGCATCGCCACCGGCCTGAACGGCGCCTTCGTCGACCTCGGGAACGGCCCGGGACATGGCCTGTCCGGCCTGCTGCCGGCCGCCGACGTGCGCCGCCCCATCCTCGACGACGACCAGCCGCACTCCCGCGCCCAATCCAGCTCCCATCGGCCGGGCGCCAAGCAGGCCCCCATCGGCGCGCTGCTGCGCACCGGCCAGCCGGTGCTGGTGCAGGTGAAGGCCGATGCCGCCGGAGCCAAGGGTCCGTCGCTGACGATGGACATCACCCTGCCTGGCCGGTTCCTGGTGCATGCCCCGCTCGGCCGCGACATCGCGGTGTCGAAGCGCCTCGGCTCCGGTCCGGAGCGCGCAGCACTGGCCCGCCGCATCGAACAGCTTGCCACCGGCGCCGGCTGGATCGTGCGCGCCGGCGCCGCCCAGGTATCCGACGCGCTGCTGGCCGCCGAATCGGAAGCGCTGCACCTGCAATGGCGCGCCATCCGCGACGACGCCCGCGCCGGCTCCGCCCCACGTCTTCTGCATCCCGGCCCCGACGCCCCCACCCGCGCCCTGATCGAGCAGGGAGCCGCCGCCCCGGCCGCCATCCTGGTCGACGACCCGCCGCCCGCCGGCGGAATCAGGATCGGCGATGGGCCGCTGCTGTCGACCTTGCGCGACTGGTGCGGCCACCACGCCCCCGACCTGCTGCCGCGCCTCGGCGGCCACACGGACGCCCAACGTCTGTTCGACCTGCGCGACCTCGACTCTGCGATTGCCGGGCTTCTCGACGTCCGGGTGCCGCTGCCGCTCGGCGGTTCGCTGGTGATCGAGGGGACGGAGGCACTGACGGTGGTCGACGTGAATGCCGGGGAGCGCGGCAACCCCTTGGACGTCAACCTCGACGCCGCGGCGGAGATCGCCCGCCAGCTTCGCCTGCGCAATGTCGGCGGCATCGTGGTGGTGGATTTCGTCAACATGCGCAGCCGCGGCGATGCCGAGCGTGTGCTGGCCGCCTTGTCGCAGGCGGTGGAAAGCGACCCGGTGCAGACCCAAGTGTATGGCATGTCCAAACTGGGCCTGGTCGAACTGACCCGGGCCCGCCGCGGCACGCCGCTGGCGGCCCTGCTGCGCCCCTGACTGCTTACAGTTCGTTACGGAGGCCTTCCCTTGTCCAACCCTCTCTCCCCCGGCGCACCGCAGCGCTCCCAGCCCCATGCACGGCCCCAGGCCCAGGCGGGCACCAAGGCGGGCAGCAACTGTCCGATCTGCGGCCGCCCGACCGAGCCGGCCACCCGCCCCTTCTGTTCCAAGCGCTGCGCCGACATCGATCTGTCGCGCTGGCTGGGCGGAGTCTACCGCATCGAAGGCCCGGAAACCGCCGATGTTCCGGGCGGATCCGACCCTGACGAGGGGCTGTGAGAGGGGTCGAAAATTTTTTGAATTTTCCTCTGGACAGCCCGTCCGAACCTCTCTAAAAAGCGCCCCACACGACGCGCCGCACCGACCGAAACGGTCACCCACCAAGCGGCGCTGAGATGCCCAGGTAGCTCAGTTGGTAGAGCAGGGGACTGAAAATCCCCGTGTCGGCGGTTCGACTCCGTCCCTGGGCACCACCCTCCCTTCTTTAAAATCAGCGGGTTGGTTGGTGCAGGCGAGCCTGGAAAGGCTTTTCGCCGGTTTTGGCGTACCGACATCTTGGAACGCATAGCCTGGGCTGGACACGGCCCTGCGAGCTTGCGGCAGACATGGTGAAAGGCTACGCCTCTTCGGATCACCCCTGTTTCTCTATCGGGAAAGCCGAAGCTGGACCGGTCAGGGCTTGGAATGTGGTCGCGGCCGAAAGTGGGGACGGACCGGTCGGCCTGACAACAAACTTGCCCGGTAGGGATGTGGCTTGCGCTGGCTGTTTGCAACAGCGCAGATCCTATCCTATTGTTGAGATATCGCTTTGTTCCTATAAGCGCGATTGACCTGTTCCTGGAAATTCTC
>NZ_CP170668.1:0-35000 GCF_042938965.1 Azospirillum sp. A23
GTGGCCCAAATCTCCCGCACCGCCTCCTGCACCCTCCGCCACCTTCTCGCATCCGCTGCCCCATTGGCTATTGCCGCCGTCGCCCTGACGGCAGGCGTCTCTGCCTATGCCGCCCCGCTCGACGTCGAAAAGGAACAGCTGAAGCTCGGCTTCATCAAGCTGACCGACATGGCGCCACTCGCCATCGCCGTGGAGAAGGGCTTCTTCGAGGATGAAGGCCTGTCCGTCACGCTGGAGCCGCAGGCGAACTGGAAGGTGCTGCTCGACCGCGTGATCTCCGGCGAGCTGGACGGCGCCCACATGCTGGCCGGCCAGCCGCTGGGCGCCACCATCGGCTTCGGCACCAAGGCGCACATCGTCACCGCCTTCTCGATGGACCTGAACGGCAACGGCATCACGCTGTCGAACGACGTCTGGCGGAAGATGAAGGCCAACGTGCCCAACGGCGCCGACGGCAAGCCGGTCCACCCGATCAAGGCCGACGCGCTGAAGCTGGTGATCGCCCAGTACAAGGCCGAGGGCAAGCCCTTCAACATGGGCATGGTCTTCCCGGTCTCGACCCACAATTACGAGCTGCGCTACTGGCTGGCGTCGGGCGGGATCAACCCCGGCTTCTACAGCCCGACCGACGTGTCGGGCCAGATCGGCGCCGACGCGCTGCTGTCCGTCACCCCGCCGCCGCAGATGCCGGCGACGCTGGAGGCCGGTACCATCTACGGCTACAGCGTCGGCGAGCCGTGGAACCAGCAGGCGGTGGTCAAGGGCATCGGCGTGCCGGTCATCACCGACACCGAGATCTGGAAGAACAACCCCGAGAAGGTCTTCGGCGTCACCGACGAGTGGGCGAAAAAGAACCCCAAGACCCATCTGGCCGTCGTCAAGGCGCTGATCCGCGCCGCCCAGTGGCTGGACGAGAACAACAACGCCAACCGCGCCGAAGCGGTGAAGATCCTCGCCAAGTCCGAATATGTCGGCGCCGACGCCAAGGTCATCGCCAATTCGATGACCGGCACCTTCGAGTATGAGAAGGGCGACAAGCGCGACGTTCCCGACTTCAACGTCTTCTTCCGCTACAACGCGACCTACCCCTTCTATTCCGACGCCGTCTGGTACCTGACCCAGATGCGCCGCTGGGGCCAGATCGCCGAGGCCAAGCCGGACGCGTGGTACGACGAGACCGCCCGCAGCGTCTACAAGCCGGACATCTACCTCCAGGCCGCGAAGCTGCTGGTCGAGGAAGGCAAATCTCGGCAAGCCGACTTCCCGTGGAAGAGCGACGGCTACAAGCCGGTCGACAACGGCTTCATCGACGGCATCCCCTATGACGGCCACAAGCCGAACGACTACCTCGCCAAGCAGCCCATCGGCCTGAAGGGCGACCAGAAGATCGAGGGCGGTCAGGTGGTGGGGGGCTGAACACTCCCACCTTGTACCCGCCAAATCCCCCTCTCCCCCGCCCATACCATAAGGGGGGAGAGGGTCGGGGTGAGGGGGATCCGCTTCGAGGATCTCTTCGGCTGCGCCGAACCCCCTCATCCTAACCTTCTCCCCAGGGGGGAGAAGGGATCTCGCTGAAGGGACACCCCGCCATGACCAGCCTGACCGACACCTCCGCCGACCTTGCCCGCGCCCAGCGCAAGGCCCGCCGCGCCCATACCCTCAACCGCGTCGCCTCCGTCCTGACCACCGTCGGCCTCGGCTGGCTGGCACCGCTGCTGCGGCTCGCCGCCGGCGAGAACCCGCGCCAGCAGGGCGTCGAGCTGTGGCGCCAGATGGGCATCCCGCTGACCGCCATCCTGCTGTTCCTCGCCGCCTGGGGCTGGGCCGCCCCGCAGGTGCAGACCAGCTTGGGCGCCATCCCCGGCCCGGCCCAGGTGTGGGAGCAGGCGACCAACCTCTACGCCGACCACAAGGCCGAACGCGCCAAGGAGGCCGCCTTCTACGACCGGCAGGCCAAGCGCAACGCCGAGATCCTGGCCAAGGATCCGAAGGCGGAGGTCAAGACCCGCCCCTATGCCGGCAAGCCGACCTACCTCGACCAGATCGTCACCAGCCTGAAGACGGTCTTCACCGGCTTCCTGCTTGGCGCCCTGGTGGCGGTGCCGCTGGGGGTGGCGAGCGGCCTGTCGCCGACCGTCAATGCCGCGATCAACCCGCTGATCCAGATCTTCAAGCCGGTGTCGCCGCTGGCCTGGCTGCCGCTGGTCACCATGGTGGTCAGCGCCACCGTGTCGGGCAGCGACCCGCTGTTCGAGAAATCCTTCCTGACCTCGGCCATCACCGTCACGCTGTGCTCGCTGTGGCCGACCCTGATCAACACGGCGGTCGGCGTCTCCTCCATCGACCGCGACCTGATGAATGTCGGCAAGGTGCTTCAGCTCTCCGGCTTCACCATGGTCCGCCGCCTCGTGCTGCCGTCCGCCCTGCCCTACATATTCACTGGGCTGCGCCTGTCGCTGGGCGTGGGCTGGATGGTGCTGATCGCCGCGGAGATGCTGGCGCAGAACCCCGGCCTCGGCAAGTTCGTCTGGGACGAGTTCCAGAACGGCTCCGCCAGCTCGCTCGCCAGGATCATGGTGGCGGTCTTCACCATCGGCCTGATCGGCTTCCTGCTCGACCGCGTGATGCTGGCGCTCCAGTCCGCCGTCAGCCACAGCCCCGCCCGCTAAGGAGACCGGCCATGGCGATCCTGGACCTGAAGGGTGTGTCGAAGTCCTACGGCGGCAACACCGTGCTGCGCGACATCGACCTGTCGATCGAAGAGGGCGAGTTCGTCGCCATCGTCGGCTTCTCCGGCTCCGGCAAGTCGACCCTCATCAACCTGATCGCCGGTCTGGCGATGCCCGATGCCGGCGAGGTGCTCTACCGCGGCAAGCCGGTCACCGGCCCCGGCCCGGAACGCGGTCTGGTCTTCCAGTCCTACTCGCTGATGCCCTGGCTCAGCGTGAAGGAGAATGTCTCCCTGGCGGTGGACGCCGTCCACAAGGCGAAGGGCGGCGCCGAACGCGGCGTGCTGACCCGCCGGGCGGTGGAGACGGTCGGCCTCGGCCACGCCACCGACCGCCGGCCGAAGGAGCTGTCGGGCGGCATGCGCCAGCGCGTCGGCTTCGCCCGCGCGCTCGCCATGAGCCCGGAGATGCTGCTGCTGGACGAGCCGCTGTCGGCGCTCGACGCCCTGACCCGCGCCAAGCTTCAGGACGAGATCGAGGCGATCTGGCGCAAGGACCGCAAGACCGTCATCCTCATCACCAACGATGTGGACGAGGCGATCCTGCTGGCCGACCGCATCGTGCCCCTGACGCCCGGCCCGAACGCCACGCTGGGTCCGGCCTTCACCGTCGATCTGCCGCGCCCGCGCGACCGCACCGCCGTCAACCATGACGAGGATTTCAAGCGCCTGCGCGCCGAGATCACCGCCTATCTGATGGAGGTCGGCGTCGCCCGCGGCACCGGCGGCGATGACGGGCTTGTCCTGCCCGACGTGAAGCCGATCACCGCCGCGCCCCCGCCCAAAGCCTACATCGAGGCGATGGGCGGGCGCGGGATGGAGGACCGCTATCTCGAATTCACCCGCCTGACCAAGACCTTCGCCACGCCGAAGGGTCCGCTGACCGTGGTGGACGGCTTCGACCTGAAAATGCGCAAGGGCGAGTTCGTCTCGCTGATCGGCCATTCCGGCTGCGGCAAGTCCACCGTGCTGTCGATGGTGGCCGGTCTCGCCGACATCACCAGCGGCGGCATCATCCTGGACGGCAAGGAGGTGGACGGCGCCGGTCCCGACCGCGCCGTGGTGTTCCAGGCCCCCAGCCTGTTCCCCTGGCTGACCGCCTATGAAAACGTCATGCTCGGCGTCGACCGCGTCTTCCCCCATGCGGGCAAGGGCGAGCGCGCCGACATCTCCCGCTATTACCTCGCCCGCGTCGGCCTCGGCGACAGCATGAACAAGAAGGCATCGGAGCTGTCCAACGGCATGAAGCAGCGTGTCGGCATCGCCCGCGCCTTCGCCCTGTCGCCCAAGCTGCTGCTGCTCGACGAGCCTTTCGGCATGCTCGACAGCCTGACCCGCTGGGAGTTGCAGGAGGTGCTGATGGAGGTGTGGGCGCGCACCAAGGTCACCGCGGTCTGCGTCACCCACGACGTGGACGAGGCGCTGCTGCTGGCCGACCGGGTGGTGATGATGACCAACGGCCCGAACGCGAAGATCGGCCACGTCCTGACCGTCGACATCCCCCATCCCCGCACCCGCCAGGCCCTGCTGGAGCACCCGCGCTATTACGACTACCGCGAGGAACTGCTGAACTTCCTCGAAGGCGGCCATGCCGGGGCGCCGAAAAAGGCGGCATAACCCCGTCCCATCCCCCGGAAAGCCCACCGAAGATCCATCGACAAGCTGGCCCCGCGGGACCAGCTTGTTGTCTTTCGGCGATTGAGACGGGAGAGAGGAAGATGAAGCGCGTGACCCTGCCGGACGGCACCGAGGTCCCGGCTCTCGGCCAGGGCACCTGGATGATGGCGGAGGGGCGCGGCGACCGCGCCGCCGAGATCGCTGCGCTGCGGGCCGGCATCGACCGCGGCCTGACCCTGATCGACACCGCCGAGATGTATGGCGACGGCGCGTCGGAGGAGCTGGTGGGCGAGGCCATCGCCGGCCGGCGCGACGGACTGTTCATCGTGACCAAGGTCCTGCCCAGCAATGCCTCGCGCATCGGCACGGTCAAGGCCTGCGAGCGCAGCCTGAAGCGGCTGAAGATCGACCGTATCGACCTCTACCTGCTGCACTGGCGCGGCGGCGTGCCGCTGGAGGAGATGGTCGAGGCCTTCGAGTCCCTGATCCAGGCCGGCAAGATCGCCCGCTGGGGCGTCTCCAACTTCGACGTCGAGGATCTGGAAGAGCTGGCAGAGGCCACCGACCTGCACGGCTGCGCCGTCAATCAGGTGCTCTACAACCCCGAACACCGCGGCATCGAATACGACCTGCTGCCGTTCCAGCACACCGCCCGCATGCCGGTGATGGCCTATTCCCCCATCGGCCAGGGCGGCCGCCTGCTGCGCTCCCCCGCGTTGCTGGCGGTTGCGAAGCGCCACGGCGTGACACCGGCCCAGGTCGCGATCGCCTGGGCGCTGCGGCAGCAGGGGGTGATCGCGATCCCCAAGGCCGGCACGACGGCACATGCCCTGGAGAATGCCGAGGCGGTCAAGCTGGCTTTGACCGGCGAGGACATCGCCGAGATCGACAAGGCCTTCCCGCCGCCGAAACGCAAGCAGCCGCTGGCGATGATCTGAGCGACGATCTGGGGATGGCCGAAGGAGCGGAAAGCCCCGGTCACAGCGCCAGATCGGACGACAGGGGCTGGTCCAGCCCAAGCCAGGCATCGGCCAGCGGGCCGACGGTCAATGCCCCGTCGATCCGGCAGTCGGCCAGGGCGGTGCTAAAGGTTTCATGCAGGTCGGCCAGGGCGGAGGACGGCAAGCCCATCGCCAGACGCAGGGTCACGTCCAGCCGCCTGCCGGCCAGCGTCGCCATCAGCTGCACCGGGCCAAGCCGCTGCGGCCGGGCCTGAAGCACCAGGGTGACGCGGTCGGACAGTCCGTCTTCGATCCCGACGGCACAGAGCAGCCCGTCGTCGCTGTCGAGCAGGGGCACGCGCGACAGCCGCCACAGCCGTCCGTCCACCGGCTGGAAGCGCGACGCCAGCGCCCGGTCGCACTCGTCGATCAGCAACCCGCCGTCCAGATCCGCCAGCCGTGCCGCCGCGTCCGCTCCGACCCAGCCGCGGCAGCCGCCGGCGGTCGCCGCCAGGAAGAGGGCGAGCGCCGCGCCGAACGTCGAATCGCAGCGCGGCAGGCAGCCGCGCGCCAGCACCGCATCGGCCGGCGACAGCGAATCCAGCAGGTCGAGCAGCCGTCGCACCAGCGCCGGCGCCTCGTCGCCGTCGGCCGTGGCCTGGGCATGGGCGGCAGGTGCCGGCGGCGAGGCGAAATGCGCCGCCAGCAGGCTCGGCGGCGGCACATGCCGGGGAACGAGGTCGCGCCCCGCCATTCAATCGGCCTCCATCCGGATGATCCCCATTCCGTGGCGCTCCGCTCAATAGACGACGGCGTCGGCGTCGTCGGATTGCGGGATGATGATGGTGCCGTCCTCCGCCATCGCCTTGGCGACGCGGACGATCTCCGCCTGGGCGTCGTTGACGTCGCGCATGCGCAAGGGCCCCATATTCTCGATCTCGTCCAGCAGGATCAGGCGGGCGCGTTCCGACAGGACCGACAGGAAATGGTCGCGCTGGGCCGTCGGCGCGCCCTTCAGCGCAATGGCGAGCTGGCCGGTGTCGCAGCGGCGGATCACCGCCTGCAGCGAGACGCGGTCGAGACGCATCAGATCCTCGAAGGTGAACATCAGCTGCTTGATGCGCTGGGTCGGCTCCGGCATCACGGTTTCCAGATCGTCGAAGATCTCGGTCAGCGTCTCGCGGTCGATGCGGTTGAAGATATCGGCCATCCGCTCCAGCGAATCGTTGCCGTGGGTGCGGGCGTAATTCGCCATGAACTCGTTGTGCAGGATCGATTCGATGTCCAGCAGCACCTCGCGCTGCACCGATTCGATCTGGATCATGCGCTCGATCACCTCGGTTCGCGCGGCCGGCGGCAGCAGGACCAGCACCTTGGCGGCGTGGTCGGCGCGCATCTTGGACAGGATGACCGCCGCCGTCTGGGGATATTCGCCGGCCAGATAGCTGGCGAGCACCCCCTCGTTCACGTTGGACATCTTCTCCCACATGGTGCGGCCGGCCGGACCGCGGATCTCGCCCATGATCTCCGTCACGCGGTCGGCCGGCAGGAAGCGGTTCAGCATCCGCTCCGTGCTGTCGTAGGACCCGACGACCGAGCCGGCATTGGCGAAGCGTTCGGTGAAGATGCGCATCAGCGTCTCCACCAGATTGGAGGTGACGTTGCCCAGCGTCGCCATCGCCCGGCTGACGAGGCGGATTTCGTCCTCGTCCAGCCGCTCCATCAGCCGGGAACCGCGTTCCTCGCCCAGCGCCAGGAAGATGACCGCACTCTTCTCCACGCCGGTCAGGCTCTTGTAGTTCTCACGGATCTTGATCGGCGTTCCCATGGCGGCACCTCAGAATGAGCAATCGGCGGAGGGGGCGGAAGACGGGGCGGTATCGGACGCGTCGGCCGGCGGCAGGGCCAGCGCACGGTCATGGCGGAAGGCCACCGCCATCACCGCACTGGCCACCAGCAGCAGCGGATGCGGGATCAGCGGGTTGGGATCGAGGACGCTGAGCAGCCCGGCGACCGAACCGTCCTCCGGCACCGCCACCCCGCGGCGGCGGGCCAGCGCCAGCAGGCTGTCGGCCAGACTGGCGGTGGGACTGGCAGCGATATCGGAGGGCGTGTCGTCCATCGCTTCACACCCCATAGGAGCGGATCAGGCTGCCGGCGATCAGGAACCAGCCGTCGGTCAGCACGAAGAAGATGATCTTGAAGGGCAGCGCGATCATCACCGGCGGCAGCATCATCATGCCCATCGCCATCAGGATCGCCGCCACCACCATGTCGATCACCAGGAAGGGTAGGAACAGCAGGAAGCCGATCTCGAAAGCGCGGCGCAGCTCCGACAGCAGGAAGGCCGGCATCAAGAGCCGCAGATCGACGCTTTCCGCCGTCACCGGGCGCTCGTCCCGTGCCGGCTCGGTGCTCTCGCCCGCCGGCTTCGGCTTTGCGGTGAAGGCGGCGAAGGCGGCCAGATCGCGGTCGCGGACATGCGAGGCCATGAAGCCGCGAAACGGCTCGATCATCCGCTCCAGCCCCTGCTCCTGGGTCACCTGTTCGTTCAGCAGCGGGCGCAGTCCGTCCTGCCAGGCGCTGTCGATCACCGGACCCATGATGTGGAAGGTCAGGAACATGGCGAGGCTGACCAGCACCATGTTCGGCGGCGACTGCTGCAACCCGAGGGCGGAGCGCAGCAGCGACAGCACGACGATGATGCGGGTGAAGCAGGTGACCATGATCAGCAGGCCGGGCGCCACGCTGAGCACCGTCAGCAGCACGATGCCCTGGACGATCCGTCCCGACAGGCTCCCCCCATCCGCCAGCGATCCGAGCGCTCCCAGGTTGAGGTCGAGCGGCGCCGCCGCGGCCGGGCCGGCGGCGAGGAGGAGGGCCAGGAGGATCAGCGATCGGAGGCGCATGGGAGGCTTTCGGGGATGCTCCCTCTCCCCCCTGGGGAGAGGGTCGGGGTGAGGGGGATGCATAGAGTGGGTTGGCAAGGATGCGAGATGCTGCTGGGCCGACCAAGGCACGCCGCGCGTCCCCCTCACCCTAACCCTCTCCCCGGGGGGGAGAGGGGACAGTCCCTCAGTCGATCTCCAGCTCCGTCCGCACGATCTCGGTCAGCGTCACGCCGAGCCGCTGGTCCTCGACGATCACCACCTCGCCGCGCGCCACCAGACGGTGGTTGACCAGCACCTCGACCGGTTCGTCCACCTTGCGCTCAAGCTCCAGCACAGCGCCGCGGCCGAGCTTCAGCAGTTGCGCCACCAGCATGCTGGTGCGGCCCAGCACGACCTGCACGTCCACCGGCACGTTGTAGATGGCGTTCATCGGCCCGTCGTACGCCTTGTCGCCGGCCTTTTCGGGGGCCTTCTCCGCCTGCTTGGGATCGTCGTCGAGAATGTCGAGGTTCAAGGGAGGCATGAGGAGTCTCGCTTCACATCGGTTGGGGCATGTCGGAGGACAGTGCAGGCGCCAGGGCGGCGACGGCGCGGTCGGTGAGGTCGGCGACGGCGGCCTCGAAAACGGCTGGATCGCGGCTGACGGAGCCGGCACCCCAGCTGGCCTCCAGGGCGCCGACGGCCAGCGCCGGGTCGCCCTGGATGTCGAGGCGGCCCTGGAAGACGCCCTGCCCGGCCAGCCGCTCCTCCAGCGGGCGGCAGAGCGACGGGTGCAGGCGCAGGGTCAGACGGGGGGCCTGCCCGGCGGCGCGCAGGGCATCGACGGCCAGCCGCTCCACCTCGGCGCGGGCGACCTCATCGAGCAGGCGCGGCGCCATGCGGCGGACCAGCGCCAGCAGAACGAAGGCGCCCTGGGCCTCCAGCCGCTCCATCAAGGCGGCATGATCGGCGTCGAGCGCCGCCATCCGCTGTGCCAGCTGGTCGAGGGTGGCCGACAGCTCCGCCTCGATCCGGCGGGCGGCGGACAGCTCGCCCTCGCGCCGGCCCTGGGCGAGTCCCTCGGCCAGGGCGGTCCGGCGGGTTTCGTCCAGCGCCGCGCGATGGTCGCGCTCGGACAGGCTCGGCAGGTCGAGCGGATCGACGGTCTCCACCTCGTCCGGTTCCGCCACCGCGGCGGGCGCGCCGAAGCTGTGGTCGAAGCGGTAGCGCGGATAGGCGGCCATCACGCCACCTCCTCATAGAGCCAGGAGCGCAGGATATCGATGGCTTCGTCCGGGTACTGGTCGACCAGTTCCCCCAGCCGGCGGATGGAGGAGGCGCGGACGCGGCCCTCCACCGTGCGCAGCTCGATCAGCTGGTCCATCGTCTCCTCGATGCCCAACTGCGGCGCCATCGGCGCGGCAGCCAGCGCGGCCTCCGCCTCCCCGCCGTCGGCCAGCGCCGCAGCGGTAGCAGCGGGGCCGGTCAGCTGCGGCATGGCACCGCCGGCCGGAGCCGCCAGCGCCGGGGCGGCGGCCTCCGCCACCACCGGTTCCGGCGCCGGGAAGACGCGGCGGATCAGCGGACGCAGACCGACCAGGATCACCAGGGCGGAGAGCACCAGCAGGATCACCCACTGGATCAGCGTCATGACGTTGCGGGTCAGCGTCTCGGCGATCTCGTCGCCCAGCGGGCGCGGCGCGAGGTCGGGGGCCAGATCGACGAATTCCAGATTGTCCACCGTCACCCGGTCGCCGCGCGCCTCGCTGAAGCCCATGGCGGAGCGGACCAGCTCGCCCAGGCGCTGAAGCTCCTCCGCCGTGCGCGGCTCGTACTGGCGGGTGCCGTCGGGTGCGGTCTTCCAGGTGCCGTTGACCAGCACGGCGACGCTGAGGCGGCGGACGTCGCCCGGCTCGATCACCGTTTCGCGGCTGACGTTGGAGATCTCGTAATTGACCGTCTCCTCCTGCCGCTTGGTGTCGTTGGAGGATTGCGGCCCCTGCGACTGGGCGCGCACGTCGCGCTGCGGCAGGTTCTGTTCGGCGGTGACCGGCGGTTCGCCGTTGCTGTCCTGGCTGCGCTCCTGCTCCTGCACGGACTGGGTGGAGCGGATCACCTGGCTGTTGGGGTCGAAGGTCTGGCTGCGCACCACCTCGCGCTTGGTCTCCACCTCGGCGGCGACCTGGACGCGGACGTTGCCGGCGCCGAGCCGGGCGGTCAGCATCTGCTCGACCGCGCGGGCGACGCGGGTTTCCGCCGCGACCCGCAGCCCGTCGGTGCGCGCCGACGCCAGCCCCGGCCCGTCATCCTCGGTCAGCAGAAGCTCGCCGGAGGAATCCATCACCGTCACGGCGCTGGGCTTCAGATTGGGCACGGCGGCGGAGACGAGATGGCGGATCGACAGGGCCTGTTTGCGGTCCATCGACCCCCGGCCGCGCATGCGCACCACCACCGACGCGGTCGGCTTCGGCGCGCTGCGCGAGAACTCCTCGCGCTCCGGCAGGACGATGTGGACGCGGGCCGCCTCGACGCCGGACAGCGTCTCGATGGTGCGGCCGAGTTCGCCTTCCATGGCGCGCAGGCGGTTGATGCGCTGCATGAAGCTGGTGATGCCGAGCGGCTTGTCGGTGTCGAACAGCTCGTAACCGACACCGCCATGCGCAGGCAGCCCCTTCTCCGCCAGCGCCATGCGGACGCGGGAAACGTCGGCCTGCGGCACGCTGATCGTCGTGCCGTCGAAGCCGGCATTCACCGGCACGCCCATCTCCTGGACCGCCTTGGCGATGCGGCCGGCCTCCGCCGGTTCCAGCCCGCTGTAAAGCGCGGTCATGTGCGGCTGCGACAGCAGCAGCGCCATGCCGGCGACGGCCAGGACGATGCCGAGGCCGGTCCCCGCCAGCACGAGCAGCCGACCGCGCCCCAACGACCGCAACGTGTCGATCAGACTGTCCACGGTTCCCCGCACCTTTAAAGTTTCTGAAAATCGGCGGGCCTAGTCTTCGCCCTGCGCACCCCGTCACGCTAACGACGCGACTTTTAAGCGGAGTAAAAAACGGGGATGTCGCCAAAGACAAAGCCGCTAAAACTTTAAAGAACGGCCGGTTGACTAAAATTTTCGGCAATGTCCGGCGGGATGGATCGATGATTACACGGTTCGGCATGGCGAAGACAGGGACGGGAGCGGCACGGGACGAGATGCTCGACCGGCTGCGCGGATCGGGACGGATCCTGGTGGTGGCCTTGCCGGTCGCCCGGCTGCTCGCCGGCATTGCGGCGCTCGGCACGGTGGCGTCGGCCGGGCTCGGCGGCTACTGGCTGGCTGCGGGCCCGCAGGCGGTCGAGCGGCTGTGGACCCGGTCGGCGGAGACGGCGCCGGCCGATGCCGTGGTCGACATGCCGGAACTGGTCGTCAATCTGCGCCGCGACACGCCGTCCCGCTTCCTGAAGATCGGCCTGTCCCTGACCGTCGCCCACCGGGACCGGCAGGCGCTGGAACAGGCGATGCCGCAGCTGACTGACAGCCTGCAGGAGTTTCTGCGCAATCTGGACCAGGACGACCTCGAAGGGTCGGCCGGGCTGCATCGCCTGCGCAGCGAGATCAAGCGCCGCTTCAACCTGATCCTGTCCGACCCCGCCGGCCGGCGCGACGTCGTCACCGACGTTCTGCTGCGCAGCCTGCTCACGCAATAGCGACCTCCAGAGGCACCGGATGACGACCGACACCCCCGCCCCGCCTTCCACATCCATGCCAGCCCCCCAGCCCGTTCCGGCCACGGAGGAGGATTGGTCGGACGCCGCGTGGGAGCTGGCTGCCGCACAGCAGACCGCCGCCCCCGCCCCACCCCCGGCCGAAGAGGCCGCAGCGATGGCCGAGGCGATGCGGGAAGCGCTGGCCGGCGAGACGAAGACGCTGAGCCAGGAGGAGATCGACCGGCTGCTGAATTTCGGCGCCCCGGAAGGCGGCGGGCCGGAGATGAGCGCCATCCAGCGGCTGGTCAGCTCGACCACGGTCAACAAGGACCGGCTGCCGATGCTGGACGTGGTGTTCGACCGCATGGTGCGGATGCTGAACACCTCGCTGCGCCAGTTCGCCTCGACCAACGTCGAGGCGTCGCTGTCGAAGATCGAATGGCTGCGCTACACCGACTTCCAGGACGCCATCGAGCTGCCCGCCCTGATCGGCGTCGCCCGCGCCGAGCCGTGGGACAACCAGATGCTGGTGTCGATCGACAGCGCGCTGATCTACTGCATGATGGACGTGCTGCTGGGCGGGCGGCGGTCCAGGCCGGGTCGGATCGACGGGCGCGCCTACACCTCCATCGAACGCAAGATGACCGAGCGGATGATGAAGGTGGTGCTCCAGGATCTGGGGCAGTCCTTCGACCCGCTGGCCCAGGTCGATTTCGTCTTCGACCGGCTGGAGGTGAACCCGCAGTTCGCCACCATCACGCGGGCCACCAACGCCATCATCCGCGTGCGCATCGCCGTGGAGGTGGAGCGCCGCACCGGCCACATCGACATCGTCATCCCCTACGCCACGCTGGAGCCGGTCCGCGGCAAGCTGGTCCAGATGTTCATGGGCGAGAAGTTCGGCCATGACACGGTGTGGGAAAGCCACCTGAAGAACGAGCTGATGCGCTCCAAGCTGGAGCTGGTCGCCGTGCTGGCGGAGACCAAGGTGCCGCTGGGCGAGGTGCTGGCCTGGCAGAAGGGCCAGTCGCTGAAGCTGCGCATCAGCCCGGATCAGACCGTCCTGGTCTTCAGCAAGACCATCCCGCTGTTCGCCGGCCACATGGGACAGCGCAACGACAACATCGCGGTGAAGATCGACACCGATCTCGACACCAAGCAGGAGCTGATCGATGGTCTCCTTTCTCATTGACGCGGCCCTGGCGGTGATGCTGGTCACGGCGACCGCCTATCTGGTCATCGTCAACAAGCGGCTGAAGCTGCTGCGCACCGGCCAGTCCGAGATCAACGCCCTGGTGTCGACCTTCTCCAAGTCGATCGACGACACCGACGCCTCGATGAAGCGCATGGTGGCGTCGGCGACGGAGATCGCCGCCCGCCTGTCCGACGATCTCGACCGTGCCAAGGGCATGAAGGAGGACATGGGGCTGATCCTGGGCTCCTGCGAGCGCACCACCGCCCGCATGGAGGAGTCGGTCCAGCATGCCCGTGCCCTGCTGCGCCGACTGGACGAGGGAGCCATGGGGAGCGTCGCGCGCGCCACCCGCAACCGGGCGCGGCCGGAGACGGCAGACGATGCCGGGACCGTCGCAAAGCCGCTGGAAGCGGAACCGGCACCATCCTCTCCCCTTCTGTCGGCGCTGAAAGCGGCAGAGGTGGACAAGGGCGAGTTCCAGGCGCTGGAAACGGCTCTGCGCGCGGTGGCCGGCCAGCCTGTCGAAGCCGCCTCTCCCGCACCGTCCGGCCCGGCGAAGGCGGCGGCCAGCGCCTTCTATGCGCGGCTGCGCACCGTCGGGTCGGAGGCGTCGGCATGATCCCGCGCATCCTGCCCATCACCCTGGTCGCCGTGCTGATGGTGCTGCCGCTGAAGCTCGGCGCCCTGGTCGACGGCTTCCCGGTCATCGCCCAGCAGTTCGACCGCGAGTTCGGCGCCCATGAACGGCCCTGGGCGACCGACCTGAAGGCGAACGATGGCAAGGCCACGGCGGAGGCGGCGCCCACCCCAGCGCCGGTTCCCCTGCCGGTCTCCACGCCGGTCGCCGAGGTCCCGCCGCCGGTGGCGCTGGCGCCGCCGAACTGCACCGATCCGCTGCTGCGCGCCGCCATCGACGAGCAGAAGGCCGACACGTCCGGCCGGCAGAACCGCCTGCGCGAGGCCGAGGCGGTGCTCGCCGCGACCGAGGCGCGGGTCGGCACGCAAATCCAGCGGCTGAACGGGGTGAAGCGCGAGGTCGAGGCGCTGATGACCCAGCGCTCCACCCTGGCGCAGGAGGATCTGAAACGGATGGTGGCGATCTATGAAGCGATGAAGCCGCGCGACGCCGCCCGCATCCTGACCGACATGGAAACCGACATGGTCGTCGATGTGCTGGACCGCATTTCCGAACGGCGCGCCGCGCCGATCCTGGCCGAGATGGCCGACGCCAAGGCGCGCGAGGTGACGCGGCTGATCCTGCAACGCCGCGCCCTGCCCGGCGACCGCAAGGCCGCTCCGGCGGTCGTCGGAGCCGCAGTCCCCGTCACCGCCATGCCGCGCCCCACCCTGACCAATTGAGCGCCATGACCAGCATGCCCGATGCCGTCGCGACCCCGTCGCGCCCGGCTCCGACTTCTGCCCAGCGCGGCGGTTCGGCCGGCGACGATGCACGCGACGAGGATTTCGCCAGTCTGGTGGACGAGACCGCCGACGAGGACGCCGACGACGCGGCCCGCCCCGACCGCTTGCGCAAACGCAAGGACCCGCGGCCGGACGATCCCGTCGCCGCGCAGGGCGCGATCATCCAGGCGGTGGTGCAGGCGGTCGTCCAAGCTGGCGGCACCGACACCCCGCTGATGCCGTGGATGGTGGCCGTCGTTCCGCCGTCCGACGGGGTCCCCACCGTCCCACCGGCTTTGACAGCGGCAGTCTCCGAAGCAGGATCGGACACCGCCATGACCAAAGCCGGACAACCAACCGGTATCGGCAAGCACCCTGCCGAGCAGGCCGCGGCGCCCGCATCGTCGACCGCACCGGCAGCCATTCCGCAGCCGACGCCGGAACCGTCCGCACCGGCTGGACCGGCTGCGAAGAGCGGACCGGAACAGACGGCGCCGGCCGACACGGCGGCACAGGGCAGCGCCGGACGGACGGCGGAGGCTCCGGCGCCGCTCCAGGCCGTACAGGCCACCCTAGCGGCCGCAACATCCGCGACACCGGGCACGACCGCGGAGGCAACGCCCTCCCCGGACGGGCGGGAGAGCCGGCGCGACGAAAGCACCGATCCCCGCACCGCCGTCCGTGGCATGCGCGGCGGTCGTCAGAATACCGCTGCCGGCAATGCCGGCCAGCCGGCCACAGCCTCCGCGTCCCCCCGACACGGCCAGCCGGCACCCGATGCCGCTCCCGCCCCCGCCGGCCGGGATGCCGCCCTTCCCTTCGGTGCTCCCCCGGCCACCGGCGGCGGCGAGGCGGCGGCCACAGGGTTCGAGGCGGTGCCGCCCCTGCCCGCCCAGGCGGCGACGCATTATGCAGCCGCCGCCGCGTCCGGCAGGGCCGCCACCGCGCACAGCCCGGCGATGGCGCAGCTGGCGGCCCCGCTGGTCCGCGTGGCGGAGTCCGGCGGCGGCGAGTTCCACATCGACCTCGCCCCGGCGGAGTTGGGCCGCATCCGCGTCGTCGCCGACGTCAGCGACGGCAAGGTCTCGCTGACTGTCCAGGCCGAACAGGCCGACACGCTGGCCCTGCTGCGGCGCGACCTGACGCAGCTGGAACGCGCGCTCGGCGATGCCGGCCTGTCGCTCGACAGTTCCAGCCTTCAGTTCTCGTTGCAGGGCGACGGCCAGTCGCGCGGCTTCGCCGCTCCCGACCGGGACGGCAGCTCCGGCGGCTGGCGCATGCAGGCCGAGGCCGTTCCGGAACCCGTTGCCGACCGACCGATGCGCCCGATCGACGGGCTGGTCGACGTCACCGTCTGAACAGGAAAGACTGTCCCGCCATGACCACCACGCCAAGCACCGGCCCAACGACGGCCGCCACCAAGACGGCCGCCACGGAAGAGCCCAAGAAGGCCACCGTCGATTACGAATCCTTCCTGAAGCTGCTGACCGCGCAGCTGCGCAACCAGGATCCGCTGGCGCCGATGGACGCCACCCAGTTCATGACCCAGCTGGCGCAGCTGTCCACGGTGGAGCAGTCGATGCGCTCCAACGACACGCTGGGCAAGGTGCTGGACACGCTGAAGAGCAGCGGCATGCGCATGGACATGGCCCTGCTCGGCCGCAAGGTGGAGGTGGCGTCCGACCAGCTGTCGCTGACCGGCGGCAAGGCGGAGGCCGCCTACACCGTCGACGGCACGCCGGCCTCCGTGAAGCTGGAGGTGCTGAACGGTGCCGGCAGCGTCGTCTACAGCACGCCCGGCTCGCTGAAGACCGGCCGGCAGGTCTTCGACTGGACCGGCAGGACCGCCAGCGGCGGCACCGCGCCCGACGGGGTCTATACGCTGCGGGTGACGGCGAAGGACAAGGACGGCAAGGCGCTGAACAGCGCCACCGTCGTCAGCGACACGGTCGCCGAGGTGCGCAGCGTCGACGGCGCCAGCAAGTTCGTGCTGAAGAACGGCGCCACGGTGGATTCGAGCGCGGTGCTGTCGGCGTCGTGACGGAACAGGCCCTCTTCCCATCGGGGATTCCCCCCTCTCCCCCCCGGGGAGAGGGTCGGGGTGAGGGGGATGCATGGGGTGGATTTGGGGAGTGTGTGGCGGCTTTTACTTGAAGATCATCGCTTTGCGACCCCCTCACCCTAACCCTCTCCCCAGGGGGGAGAGGGAATCCCGCCAGGAGTAGAAGGGGCACTCTTACAGCCGCGTGTTGTCCTGGCGCAGCAGGCGGTCGATCAGCACCGCACGAACGGGCTGACCGCTTTCCCGGACGAAGGAGCCGTTGGCGCCGGCCAGCAGCGCGGTGGCAACACCCTGAGGGTCGACCGCCGGGCCGTTGAAACGGCCATGGCCGGCGAGGTCGAACAGGGCCTCCAGCATCGCGCTGCGGGCGTGCGGCAGCCGGCGGCGGACCAGCAAGGCGTCATCGGCGCTGCCGGCTTCCAGCGTCACCTGGGTCAGGATGAAGGCGATGGTCCGCCCGCGGTCCAGCATCGGCACCACCAGCTGGCCGGCCTCCACGTAATAGGGGCCGCCGGCGACGGTTTCGGCGGGAGCGGCGGGGGTGGGGCCGGCGCCCTGCGGGGCCTCGAACCGGCCGAAGCCATAGCCGCCGGCGAAGGCGAGCACGGCGGCCACGGCGAACAGCAGGACGGCTTTCATGGCGCGGGCTCCCGAACAGGCCGGATCGTCAGAAGGGCCAAAGGCATCAGAAAGGCAGAATCACGTCCAGCACCTGCTGGCCGTAGCGCGGCTGCTGCACGTCGGTGATCTGGCCGCGGCCGCCATAGGTGATCCGCGCCTCGGCGATCTTGTCGTATTCGATGGTGTTGGCGTTGCTGATGTCCTCGGGACGGATCACGCCGGCGATGCGCATCTCGCGCAGTTCGTAGTTCACCCGCACCTCCTGCCGGCCGGCGATGACGAAGTTGCCGTTGGGCAGCACCTGGGTCACCACGGCGGCGACGCGCATGGCGATGCGCTCGTTGCGCTGGATGGTGCCGTTGCCGCTCGATGTGCTGGAGCTGTCGAGATCGACCAGACTGGACGGATCGACCGCGTCGGGCAGGATGGCGGGAAGGCGGCTCTCCAGCCCGAAGAAGTTGGGCAGCCCGGCCTTCTCGTTGTTGGTGCGCCCGCGCTGGGTGCTGTTGCGCAGCTGCGCCTGGTCGGAGATGTCGATGACGACGGTCAGCAGGTCGCCGACCGCCTTGGCGCGGGGATCGCGGAAGAAGTCGCGCGACCCGGTGCGCCACAGCGAACTCGGGATCTGCTCGGCCATCGATGGCTGCGGCATCGGCAGCGAGATGACGCGGGCTTCCGGCTGCATCGCCGGGTTGGAGATCTCCGACAGGGAAGGAGCGCTGCCGATGTCGGCCAGCCGCGCGCAGCCGCCGGCGCCAAGCGACAGCAGCAGGATGGGGACGAGCGCGGTGCGCATGACGGAAGCTCCCTTCATCGGATATCTCAGGGCCTTGCAGCTTGCGGAACCCGCGGGCCGCTGACCGAGACGGTCTCGGCCCCGGTGACCGTGCCGGTGACGACGGTGCTGCTGGCGATGTTCATGACGCGGACGCTGTCGCCGACGCCGCCCTCCTGCAACGCCCGCCCGCGGGCGGCCAGCAGCAGCGCGCCATCCTCGTAGACCAGCGTCACCGGCCGGTTGCGCTGGACGACGATGGGGGCGCCGACCGAACCGACCTGGACCAGCCGCCCGGCGGAGAGCTGCCGGCGCGGCGACTGGCCGACCAGCGCGTCGGCGGTGGCGATGAAGCCGGCCCCGGCACGGTCCAGCGACAGGCGGACGGTGGTCAGGTCCGACGCCTCGATCACTTCGCCCGGCCGGATGCGGCGGACCGGCACCGGCATCGTCACCTCCACGTCGGCCCGGCCGCTCAGCTCGACCGGGTGGCCGTTGCTGAGGATGCGGGCCTGGAAGATGCCGGTGCGGGGGTCGAGCCCGATGTCGCGCACGGCATCCACCGGCCCGTCGAAGGGGCGGCCGAGTGTCAGCGCCACCTGGGCGTCCGGCGGAACCGAGGGGCCAAGGGAGGCCAGAAGCTCCTCGGCCAGCCGCGCCTCGACAGGACCGGCAGCAGCCGGAAGGGGAAGCGCCAGCATGCTCCCCAGCAGGAGAACGGAGAGCCGCCGGCGGAGGGGGGGCTGCACAATCGTCACCGCATGTTGGTCATGGTGGAGGCCATCTGGTCGCCGGCCTCGATCACCTTGGCGTTCATCTCGTAGGCGCGCTGGGCGGAGATCAGCTCGGTGATCTCCTGCACGACGTTGACGTTGGAGGATTCCAGGTATTTCTGGCGGATGGTGCCGAAGCCGGCTTGGCCTGCCAGCCCCTCCTGCGGTTCGCCCGACGCCGGGGTGGCGCGGAACAGATTGTCGCCCAGCGCCTCCAGCCCGCTGTCGTTGACGAACACCGTCATCGCCAGCTGGCCCTGGTTGACCGGCTGGGCCTTGCCGTCGACATAGGCCAGCACCTCGCCGGAGCGGTTGATCACCACCTCGCGCGTGCCCTGCGGCACGGTGATGCCGGGGGCGACGGTGAAGCCGTCGGCGGTGACGATGGTGCCCTCCGGCGACAGCTTGAAGCTGCCGGCGCGGGTGTAGACGGTCTCGCCGCCGGGCTGGGTCACGTTGAAATAGCCGCGCCCCTCGATCGCCAGATCCAGCTCGTTGCCGGTGGAGGTCAGGTTGCCGGTGGTGTTGATGCGGTTGACCGAGGTCGGCCGCACGCCCAGCCCCACCTCGACGCCGGTCGGCACGATGGTGCCGCTGTCGGTCGACTGGCTGCCCTGGCGCTTTTCCGCCTGATACATCAGGTCCTGGAATTCGGCGCGCGAGCGCTTGAAGGCGGTGGTGTTGATGTTGGCGATGTTGTTCGAGATGACCTCGACGTTCATCTGCTGGGCCATCATCCCGGTGGACGCGATGCTGAGCACGCGCATGGACGGACTCTCCCTGTGGGGACTTTAAGAAGATTTGCCGAGGCGGTTGATGGCGGAGCGCAGCAGGTCCTGGCCGTCGTCCACCATCTTGGTCACCGCCTGATAGTCGCGGGTCAGGTCCATCATGCGGCCGATCTCGACGATGCCCTGCACGTTGGACCGCTCGACCTTGCCCTCCACCAGCCGGGTGTCGGGGGCGGGGCGCGCCTCCATGCCGTCGGCCGGTTCGAACAGCAGGTCGCCGGTCTGCTTCAGCGCCTGCGGGTTGTCGAAGCGCGAGACGGCGATGCGGGAGACCACGGCGCCGTCGGCAGACAGCAGCCCGTCGGAGCCGATGGTGATCCTGGACGCATCGGACGGGATGACGATGGGCCGGCGGCCGTCGTCGAGCACGGCGTACCCGTTGGGGCCGACCAGCGTGCCGTCGGCATCGCGGCGCAGCCGGCCGTCGCGGGTGTAGCGCACGCCGTCCGGCGTCTGCACCGACAGGAAGCCGTCGCCGTCCAGCGCCACGTCATAGGGATTGCCGGTCTCGGTGAAGGCGCCGGCCCGCAGGTCGGTGTAGGTGGAGCGGTCGATGGTGAAGGCGATGCGGTCGGTCGGCTTGCGCCCGCCGGCCTCCATCGCCGCTTCGAACAGCGTGCGTTCGCCACGGAAACCGACGGTATTCATGTTGGCGACGTTGTTGGCGACGACGTCCAGCTGCCGCCGCAGCGCCATCTGGCGCGACAGTCCGATGTAAAGCTGGTTCTCCATCGCCGAACACTCCGGTTTTGAACTCCGCCTTAATCTGGACGAGGCAGTTTAAAGCCGGGTTTCAACCTGAGCCGGTTCGGCCGATGCCTTGCCTGTCCTGGTTCGGGTTTGGCGATCATTTCGATAAAATGCGAGACGACTGTGATGAAACGGCGCCCGGATACCGCATTGACGCTTGGTTCGACGCTGGTTCTCGCCCTGCTGGCGGCGCCGGGGCCGGCACAGGCCGCCGTCCGGGCGCAGCTGGGCGACCATGGCGACTATTCGCGGCTGGTGCTGTCGGTGCCGAAGGGGGTGGAGCCGGTGGCGGTCGTCGACGGCTGCGTCCTGCGCATCGCCGTGGCCGATCCGCTGCGCTGGCCGCTGGCGAGTTTGCGCGACAGCTTCTCCCGCCGGCTGTCGGACTTCGTCACGGCCGATGGCGGGCGCAGCCTGACCGCGACGGTGCCCTGCGGGGCACGGGTGGCGAGCTTCATGGAGCGGCGGAACCTGATCGTCGATGTCGGTGGGCCGCCGGTTCCGGGGGTGAAGCCGGGAGCACCGGGGGACGGCGCGGTGGAAGGGACGCCGGATGCGGTGGTCGCGGTTGCGCCGCCGGAGGCTGGCGCCATCGGTGTCGCCAAGGTCGTTGAAGCGCTGAACCCTATCGGCACCGCCAACGCGGCGCCTGTCACTCTCGCACCCCAGGAGCAATCCCCTCTCCCCCCCGGGGAGAGGGAGAACCCACCCCTCCCAGTCGTCGCCAGCCTGGAAGGCGAAGTCCGCGACAGCATCCAACAGACCCTGCGGCAACTGGAGCGCATGCCGGAACGCCCAACGAAACCCGTCCCGCAAACCGCCGAACCGCCCAAGCCCCCGGCCCCGCCGCCCATCGGGGCGATGGATCTCGCCGGCTGGGCCGGGGACGATTTCAACCGCACGCGCGAGGCTCTGCAAAGGGCGCTCGACACGGCGCAAGGCCGGGCGCGGGTCGAGGCGCAGATCGCGCTGGTCCGCTTCCTGCTCGCCCGCGCCATGGACGAGGAGGGGCGCGCGGCGTTGGAGACGGCGGCCAGCCTGTCGCCGGCGCCCGACCAGCGCTATGCCTTGCGCATCCTGGGCGACGCCTTCCGCGCGCTCGACCGCGAGGACGCGCCCGACGACAACCTGTTCGTCCAGCTGCCGGCCGGCGCCATGCCCGACCACCATGTCTGGCGCGGCGTCGCCCTGGCGCCGACCCGCTGGGCGGCGGCGAAGGAGGGGCTGCCCATCGCGCTCCGCCGGCTGCTCGACTACCCGGCCGACCTGCGCAGCCGGCTGCTGACCACGCTCGCCGCCGCGGCGGACGAGGCCGGGGACAGTGCGGCGCTGAACCTGATCGTGCTGGAGATGATCACCGTCGATTCGAAGGGCATGGCCGACGGGCGGCTCGATTATTTCCGCGGCCGGCTGGCGGAGCTGAAGGCGACGCCCGGCACGGCACTCGACGCGGCTCTCGAACGCTATGACGCCGCGGCGGCCTTGCGCCGCGGTCCCTTCGCCCGCCGGGCCGAGGTGCGCGCCATCGAACTGCGCCGCGGACTGGGGCGGCTGGACGAGGACGGCGCCATCAAGGCGCTGGAGGTCCTGCGCTTCGCCTGGCGCGGCGACGATGTGGAGACGGATGCGCTGGCGGCACTGGGCGGCGCCTATGCCCGCAGCGGCAGGACCGACGCGGCGCTCGACATCTTCGGCCTGCTGGGACGGCGCTTCGGCGCCACCGCGCGCGGGCGCGACGCGCTGGCGGCCGGTCGGACCCTGCTGGCCGCGGTGCTCGACCGGCTGGAACAGTCGCCGCCGGGCGGGCTCTATGCGCTGGCCTTGCAGGCACGCCATGGACGGCTGGTGACGCTGGTTGACGGCCAGAGCGGCAGTCTGCGGCTTCGTCTCGCCACGCTGCTGCTGCGCGACGGGTATGGGCTGGAGGCGACCCGCATCCTGCATGCGCTGACGGAAGGTGCGACCGGACCGCGCCGGGCGGAGCTTGGCGCCACCCTGGCCCGCTCCCTGATCGACGGCGGGCGCGAGGGGGAGGCGCTGGATGTGCTGGCCCGCACCGGCGGCTCGGCGTTGGAGCCGGCCCTGGCCGAACGCCGCGCTCTGCTGCGCGCCGACGCGCTGCTCGGCGACGGCGACACCGTGCGGGCGCTCGACGCGCTGCGCGGCCTGGGCGGGGCGGAGGCGGCGCGGCTGCGGGCCGAGGGGCTGTTCGCGGCCGGCGAATGGCGGGCGGCGCGCAGCGCCTTCGCCGAACTGGCCGCCACCGGGGCGGAACCGACGGCCGACGATCTGGCCTTGCAGGGATTGTCGGCCTATCTGGCCGGCGACGCCGATGCCTCGCGCGGTTTCGGCGAGGCACAGCGCGCGCGTCTGGCCGGCACCCGCTGGGCCGGGCTGCTCGATGCGCTCGCCCCGCCGCCCGCCGACGGGCCGCTGCGCGCGGAGTCGGTGGAGCGCGACCTTGCCGCGGCGACCGCGCTCGACCGGCTGGCGCGCGGGTGGCGGAAGTCCCCCTGACCTTTGGGCCCCGATCCGTAAAGCCGCTTTAAACGGCGGGCTGTAGCGTCGGCGGACCGTTGCCCCCAATCGCGATGGCTCTTGCACATCCGGAGAAGAAGACATGCGCTTGATGTTCGGGTTGATCGCGGTGTTTGCCAGCGTGCTCGGCGGGTTCTACGCGATGGGCGGGCGGATGGCGGTGCTGTGGCAGCCGGTGGAGATCGTCATCATCATCGGCGCCGGCATCGGCGGCTTCGCCATCGCCAACAGCCCGGCGGTGCTGCGCGACACGCTGCGTGCGGTCGGCACCATCGCCCGCGGGCGGACCACCCCCAAGAACGACTATCTCGACATGATCGCGCTGGTCTACGGGCTGTTGCGCGTCGCCAAGTCCAAGGGCATGTCGCAGATCGAAACCGACATCGACAAGCCGGCCGACAGCCCGCTGTTCACCCAGTACCCCAACGTCCTGCGCTATGACCGTTGCATCACCTTCCTATGCGATTACCTGCGCCTGATCGCGCTGGGCCAGGACAACCCGCACGACCTGGAATCGCTGATGGCGGAAGAGCTGGACACGCTGGGCCGCGAACTGAACCAGGTGCCGAAGGCGTTGCAGAATCTGGCAGACGCGCTGCCGGCGCTGGGCATCGTCGCCGCGGTGCTGGGCGTCATCAACGCCATGGGCGCCATCAGCGAGGCGCCGGAGGTGCTGGGCCGGATGATCGGCGGCGCGCTGACCGGCACCTTCCTCGGCGTGCTGCTGTCCTACGGCATGGTCGGCCCCATCGCCAGCGCCGCCCGCCAGCGCCGCGAATCGGAACTGAACATGTATTTCTGCATCAAGGCGGCGCTGTGCGCCTATCTGCGCGGCAGCCCGCCGCAGGTCTGCGCCGAATATGCCCGCAAGGTGCTGTACACCGACATCCAGCCCAGCCTTGCCGAGGTGGAGGTCGCCACCGCGCTGTCGTCGCAGGCCAAGGCCCGCGACGGCCGTCAGGCGGCGTGACCGGCCATGCCGCGCAAGACCGCCCTGCCCCCGATCATCGTCAAGCGCCACCTCGGCGGCCACGAGGAAGAGGAGCACAACGGAACCTGGAAGCTGGCCTACGCCGACTTCGTCACGGCGATGATGACCTTCTTCCTGGTGATGTGGCTGATGAACATCACCACCACCGAACAGCGCAAGGGCATCGCCGACTATTTCAATCCGGTCGCGGTGTCGCAGAGCAATTCCGGCGCCGACGGCATGCTGGCCGGCCGTTCGGTCGACAAGACCGGATCGCTGACCACCCCGAACGCCGCCGGCGATCAGGCGAGCCCGGTCGCCTCCCCGCCCGTCGTCGCGTCGGTCGGCGACAGCGACCGCCAGCCGGCCGGCCGCAGGGATCCGATGCCCCACCCGCCGGGCGGCACTGTTCCGCCGGTGGATCTGCTGCGCCCCGCGACGGAGAGCGCACCGGTGCTATCCGCCACCGAAGCACCGGCCCCCACGGTCCAGGCCACCCGTGCGGAGCTGGAGGCGCTGCTCGACCGCCAGTCCTCCGAACTGACGGAAAAGGTGGCGCTGGAGTCGCTGGAACGGGATCTCCGCCAGCGCATCGCCGCGTCGCCGGACCTCAGCGCCCTGCAAGGCAGTCTGGTGATCCAGCAGGTTCCGGAGGGGCTGCGCGTCCAGCTGACCGATCAGGCCCGCTTCTCGATGTTCAAGGTCGGCTCGGCCCAGATGAACGACCAGGGCCGGCGGCTGATGCGGATGGTGGCCGCGGCGCTGGCGTCGGTGCCAAACCCCATCGGCATCACCGGCCACACGGATGCGCTGGGCTATGCGCCGGATGCGAAGTACGGCAATTGGGAACTGTCGAGCGACCGCGCCAACGCCGCCCGCCGCGAGCTGCTGGCCAGCGGCATTCCGGGCGGGCGCATCGTCCGGGTGGAGGGGCGTGCCGATCTGGACCATTTCGGCGCCAGCGATCCGCTCGATCCAAGCAACCGGCGGATCAGCATCACATTGCTGCGGCGGCCGGCGGGGCAATAGGCGGGAGCAATCAAGACGGAAAAAAATCAAAAGAAAAAGCCTTACACATTTTAACAAAACCGCCCGCTTTTTCCTTTAAAGCCCCTTTAAAACCCCTTCGCTACCGTTAACACCGCCAGTCATCCGCGGAGAATCCCGGAACGCACAACTTCCCTTCCGTTCGTCGTCACTGCGACGGCCCGTTCGACGGTTGACCAGAGGATTCCAAGGATGAGCCTTTACAGCGCCATGCGGTCCGGTGTCAGCGGCATGTCCGCGCAAAGCTCGCGCCTTGCCGCCATTTCGGACAACATCAGCAATTCGCAGACGGTCGGCTACAAGCGGGCGACTGTGGATTTCTCCACCCTGGTCACCTCGCCCGGCAGCCGCAGCACCTACACCGCCAGCGGCGTGCAGTCCGCCACGCATTATCAGATGCAGCAGGACGGCACGATCCTCGGGACCAGCTCATCCACCGACATGGCGATCAGCGGCAACGGCTTCTTCGTCGTCGGCAACAAGGCCTCGGGCACGCCGCAATATTCGCTGACCCGCGCCGGCAGCTTCCTGCCCGACGAGACCGGCTTCCTGCGCAACAATGCCGGCCAGTATCTGGAAGCCTGGAAGCTGAACCCGGACGGCACCATGCCGAACGTCAGCAGTTCACGCTTCGACGACCTCCAGTCGGTGAATGTCGGCAATCTCGTCTATGGCGGCAGCAAAACGACGCAGATGGATTTCTCCGGCAACCTGCCGGCCCAGGCCGCCACCGGCGACAGCTTCACCAGCAGCCCGACCTTCTATGACGGGCTGGGCAATCCGCTCGACCTGTCGATGACCTGGACCAAGGCCGCCGGCCCCAACCAGTGGACGCTGACCGCCGCCGGCCCGGCCGGCTATACCGTGACCGGCGCGCCGGTGACGCTGACCTTCGCCGCCACCGGCCCCTATGCCGGCAAGCCGGTGGACGGCGCCGGCCTGCCGCTCGACCCGATGCCGGGCCTCACCGTCACCTCGCCGGCCACGCCGACCGCCGACAGCTTCACCATGTCGCTCGGCAACGTCACCCAGCTGAACGGCGATTACGTGCCGACCGTCACCGGCGACGGCGCCAAGGTCGGTCAGGTCACCTCGGTCAACATCGACGACAGCGGCAAGCTGTGGGTGATGTACGACAACGGCGCCCGTCAGGGGCTGTACCAGATCCCGATCGCCACGGTCACCAACCCCGACGGTCTGGTCGCCCAGGACGGCAACACCTACACGCTGGGGGCGGACACCGGAACCCTGACGCTGGGTGCGGGCAAGCAGGGCGGCGCCGGCAGCGTCGTCGGCAGCGCGCTGGAGCAGTCGAACGTCGACATCGCGACCGAACTGGTGTCGCTGATCGAGACGCAGCGCGCCTACTCGTCCAGCGCCACCCTGGTGCGCACCGCCGACGAGATGGTCGAAGAAACCACGCGCCTGAAGCGCTGAGCCCAGCCTCGACGGAGTTCCGGCCATGAGCGTCCAACTCGCCCTCACGTCCGCCCTGTCCGGCCTGCGCACGACGCAGCAGCAGGCGGCGATGGTGTCCCACAACCTCGCCAACGCCACCACCGCCGGCTATGTGCGCCGCGACCTCGATCTGTCGGCGGTCACCACCGCGGGCCGAGGTGCCGGGGTGCGGGTCGACGCCGTCGCCCGCAAGGTGGACGAGCTGCTGATCCGCGATGCGCGGTTCGAGACCAGCCGTTACAGCGGGCAGGAGGCGCGCGCCTCGGCGCTGGCCGACTATGCGCTGGTGCTGGGCCAGCCGCAGGACGAGAAGTCGGTCTCGACCCAGCTGTCGAAGCTGCAACAGGCCTTCTCCCGCCTGCACGACATGCCCAACGACGACGCGGCGCGGAACGCCGTGGTGTCGCAGGCGACGGCTCTGGCCGGCGGGCTCAACCGTGCCGCCGAGGCGGCGCAGACGGTGCAGGACGATGCCAGGGGCCGGCTCCAGACCTCTGTCGATGTGGTGAACACCTCGCTCCAGCGCATCAGCGACCTGAACGGCAAGATCGCGACCCTGGAGACGCGCGGCGGCGATGCCGGCGACCTGCGCGACCAGCGCGACCGCCTGCTCGATCAGGTCTCGCAGGAGATCGGCATCCGCACCTACAGCCGCGAGGACGGCCAGGTCGTGGTGATGACCCGCAACGGCCAGACCCTGCTCGACCACCCACTGGCGCCGGGCGAGCAGCCGCTGACCCTGCTGGGCGACGAGGTGATGGCGAACGGCGTCGCCCTGTCGGCCAACCCGGACAGCGAGATCCAGAGCGGCCGCATCATGGGCTATGTCCAGACCGTCAAGCAGGACATGCCGCGCGCCATGGCGCAGCTGGACGAGCTGGCCGCCGGCCTCGTCCAGGCCTTCCAGGGGGCGGAGGCCGACCCGACCCAGCCCGGCCTGTTCACCGATGCAGGCGCCGCCTATGGCGCCACCGCCGGGCTGGCCTCGCGCATCGCCGTCAACGGCGCGGTGCGGACGGAAAGCTGGCGGGTGCAGAGCGGCGTGCAGGCGGCGGCCCCGCTCCAGCCGGGCGACCAGACACAGATCGAGAAATTCCAGGCCGTCTTCACCGGCACCCGCAGCTTCGCCGCCACCGACATGCCCGCCAACGCGACGCTCGGCGGCTACGCCACCGCCATGGTGTCGGCCCAGCAGGGCTACCGCACCGGCGCGGAGTCGGAGATGAACGCGCGCAAGATCAGCGCCGACACGCTGGAGACCGCCCGCATCAACCGCGACGGCGTCAACATCGACGACGAGATGCAGAAGCTGCTGCTGATCGAGCAGAGCTATGGCGCCAGCGCCCAGGTGGTGCAGGTCGCCGGCCGCATGATCGACATCCTGTTGCAGATCAAGGGGTAAGCCGATGCTGTACAATGCCCTGTCCACGCTGGGGATGAGCCGGTCGCTGCAAAGCACCATGACCCGGCAGCAGATGGAGCTGACCCGCGCCAACGAGGAGGTGTCGACCGGCGTCCATGCCGACGTCGCCGCGACCATCGGCGCCGGCACCGGCCGCGACATCGCGCTGCGCAACCTGTTCGACCGCACCGAAGAGTATGTGAAGACCACCGACCTGCTCGACGGCCGGATGAAGACGATGGACAGCGCGATGACCAGCATCCTCGCGTCGGGCACCGACCTGCTGGCCGCCGCCTCCACCGGGCTGGGACAGCAGTCGCCGACCGGGACGTCTCTGCAAATCCGCGCGCGCGGCGTGCTGGATCAGGTGGTCGGGCTGCTGAACGCCGCGTCCGGCAACAGTTATCTCTTCGCCGGCACCGCGCTGGACCAGCCGCCGATGCGCAATGTCGACGGCGACAAGTCGGGCCTGCGCTCGCCGATGCAGATCGTCCGGGACGCCATCCAGTCGGCCACCGGCGGCACCGCCATGCCGACCACGGCGGCGGAGACCGCGGCGGTCGTCGCCCGGCTCGACGATCTGTTCGCGGTGCGCGACCCGGCGACCCCGGCCCCCGCCCCGCTGACCGACAGCTTCGAAGGCGGCCTCTACACCGGCACCACGGCGCTCCAGCCCGGCGGCACCGCCTCGCCGCGCGTCAGCGGCCAGCCGGCGGAGTCCACCGGCATCGCCTATGGCGTGCAGGCCAACGACCCGATGATGCGGCAGATGCTGGAAGGCATCTACATGCTGGCGGCGGTCGATACCTCGCAGATGGATGTCGACGCTTATCCCGACTACATCAGGACCGCGGTCGACAAGCTGTCCGGCGGGCTGGGCAAGCTGCGGGAGGCGACGGCCCAGCTCGGCATCCAGCGCGCCCAGGTCGCCACGCTGGCCGAGCAGCACAAGACGCAGAAGTCGATCCTCAGCCTGCAGATCGACAATCTGGAAGGCGTTGATCCCTACGAGGCCAGCACGCGGATCAGCCAGCTGGAGGCGCAGATCGACGCCACCTCCAGCGCCACCGCGCGCATCGCCAAGCTGCATCTGACCAACTATCTCTAGGCCTATCGCAATGAGCCCCGGCATCCAGGTCCCCCTATCGTACCGGCTCCGGCCCGCCTTGCGCCGCGCCTTGGTGCTGGCCGGCGGGCTGCTGCTGGCGCTCGGCATGCTGTCGGCAGCCCCCGGTCCGGCGGCGGCGCAGACCCGGGTGAAGGATCTGGTCACCTTCGACGGGGTGCGCCGCAACCAGCTTGTCGGCTACGGCCTTGTCGTCGGGCTGAACGGCACCGGCGACCGGCTGATCAACACCCCCTTCACCGAACAGAGCCTGAAGGGGATGATGGAGCGGCTGGGCATCAACACCCGCGGCGAGACCCTGCGCACCCGCAACGCCGCGGCGGTGATGGTGACGGCCAGCCTGCCGCCCTTCCCGCGCCAGGGCACCACTGTGGACGTGACGGTCTCGGCGCTCGGCGACGCCACCAGCTTGCTGGGCGGCACGCTGGTGGTGACGCCGCTGCTGGGGGCCGACGGCGAAGCCTATGCCGTGGCCCAGGGGCCGCTGTCGGTCAGCGGCTTCACCGCCGGCGGAGCGGCGGCGACGGTGACCAAGGGCGTGCCGACCACCGCCCGCATCGCCAACGGCGCCACGGTGGAGCGCGAGCTGAAATTCGCGCTGAACGATGTCGGCGCGGTACGGATGGCCCTGCGCAACCCCGATTTCACCACGGCGATCCGCATCGCCGACGCGGTGAACGGCCGGCTCGGTGCCGGCAACGCCCGGGTGGTCGACCTGACCACCGTCGATGTGCGGATCACCGGCTCTTATGTCGGCAACGTCTCCCGCCTGATCGGCGAGATCGAACAGCTGGCGGTCCGGCCCGACGCCATCGCCCGCGTGGTGGTGGACGAGCGCAGCGGCACCATCGTCATCGGCGACGATGTCAGGGTCAGCCGCGTCGCCATCACGCAAGGCAACCTGACCGTCCGCGTGGTGGAAACGCCGCAGGTGTCGCAGCCGCAGCCTTTCAGCAACGGGTCCACCGTGGTGGTGCCGCGCACCGACGTGCAGGTGCAGGAGGGCAACGGCCGCCAGTTCGTGACCGTCGGCGGCAATGTCAGCCTGCAACAGCTGGTCAACGGGCTGAACGCGCTGGGGGTGGGGCCGCGCGACATGGTGGCTATCCTCCAGGCCATCAAGGCCGCCGGCGCCCTGCACGCCGATCTGGAAATCATCTGACCCCCCAATACCGGGATGAACAGACCAGGATGGAGAGACGACGATGGACATCGCCGCAACGACCCTCCGCAGCCCTGCGACGCCCACGCCGGCAACCGCGACGCCGGCCCTCCCCAACCCGGAAGCGGCCGACAAGGTCGCGAAGGAATTCGAGGCGATGCTGGTCGGCCAGCTGATGGAAAGCATGTTCGCGGGCATGCGCGAAAGCCCGCTGTTCGGCGGCGGCGGCCCGGCGGAGAAGCCCTGGCGCAGCATGATGTTGCAGGAATACGGCAAGGCCATCGCCGAATCCGGCACGCTCGGCATCGGCAGGATGACGCACGACGAGATCGCCCGCCTCTACGCATCGCAAGCGGAGCAGCGCTCATGAGCGTCACCCTCAAGGACCTGATCCACGAATTCGCCCCCGACCGCCGGCCCGAACAGGCCGAGGCCGAAGGACCGGCCGCTCCCGATCCCGGTTATGACGGCGCCACCGCCCTGCTGGTGCGCGACTTCCTCGACGCGGTGGAAGCGCTGTCCGCCGTGCTGGAGGAGGAATCCGCCTGCATCGCCGCCGGCATGCTCGACCGGCTGGAGGTCTTCGCCCACCGCAAGGCGGCGATGGCCGAACAGCTGGAAGGCGCCGTCCTGCGCGCCCGCGACGAAGGCATCCGCCTGCCCGACGATCTCCGCGCGATGACGCTGGAGCGCATCGACCGGCTGGAGCGGGCGGTGTCGGTCAACGCCTCCGGCCTCGTAGCCCTGCGCAAGGCGGTGCTGACCATCAACCGCAACCTGCTGACGGCGCTGGAGAGGGCGTCGAGCGACGGCACCTATGCCCGCGATGGACAGGCGCGCCGGCCGGTGGAACTGTCGGCCTCCGGTCTGAACGCCACGCTGTGATGCCTGTTAGAGTCTGATCGACTTTAGCGGCCCTTCACGCTGGACAACTCGCCGGCCTGTTCCAGCTTGATGATGCTGGCGACCAGTGCGCGCTGGAAGCCGCGGGCATCGGACGGCAGCGACACCCCGGCGCCGGTCGGCCAGAATTCGACGAAGGCGAGGCTGCCCTCCTCCCCCGCACCCGGCCATTCGAAGGCGACGCCCAGCCCGATCTCCTTCGTCGTCCGCCGATGGTCGGTGACGAGGATCTGCGCTTCCCAATGCATGCCGCCGGCGCCCTTGTCGGCCCGCTGCTGGCTCCAATTCCGCAGATAGTCGCGGAAGGTCTCGGACTGGCGGTCGAGCCGCACATAGCTCGACCGGTCGGTCACCGTCTGCGCCAGCTTCGTGGTGTAACGCGCCTGGGCGAGCGCCCGCGTCACATCGGCGCAAAGCTCCTCGATCTGGGCGAAGCTGCGCTTCACCGTGTCGGCAAGCGCCGCCGCCAGGGCCGGACCGGTCAGCGCCGCCGCGGCGTGGTCCTTGCGATACATGTCGAAGAGATCGTCCGAATCGCCCATCGCCATCACCACGCCACCGTCAAGGTCATCACCGCATGGGATGGACCGCATCCGTCGAATTCAGCAAAAACATGTTAATAGCCGGTGAAGCGGCGCCAGGAACAGCTGGCTTGGTGCCCGGAAAGCCCAAATATCCCCACGTCATCGCTTCTTCATCGAAACGGCATAAGATCATATCGGGTGATCAAGCACATGTGAGGCTCCGGACACCGTAAGGACACACCCCCATGCGCAAGCTGTTCGCACCGGTCTTCCTCATTGCCATGGCGCTGCCCGCCGGTGCCGCTTCGGCGGCGGCGGTGGAGGTCGGCCCCCGCCCCTATTTCCTGATCGACCAGATCCGCAATCCGGAGCTGAAGGCGAAGCTGGAGGCCTGTGCCGACAAGCCCCTGGAGAAGAAGCTCTTCTCCATCGCCCACCGCGGCGCGCCGATGCAGTTCCCGGAACACACCCTTCAGTCCTACCGCGCGGCGGCACGGATGGGTGTCGGCATCCAGGAATGCGACGTGGCCTTCACCGCCGACAAGCAGCTCGTATGCCGCCATGCCCAGAACGACCTGCACACCACCACCAACATCCTGGCGACCGACCTCGCCAGGAAATGCACCAGGCCTTTTACCCCGGCCGAGGGAGACAAGCCGGCCTCGGCCGAATGCCGGACCAGCGACATCACCCTGTCCGAGTTCAAGAGCCTGATCGGCAAGATGGATGCCGCCAACACCAAGGCGGCCAGCGTCGATGCTTATATGAAGGGCACGCCCGCCTGGCGCACCGACCTGTATGCCGCGGCCGGCGGCACGCTGATGACCCATGCCGAGTACATCCGACTGGTCAAGGCGCAGGGTCTGAAATTCACGCCTGAACTGAAGGCACCCGCGGTCGACATGCCCTATCAGGGCTGGACCCAGGAGAATTACGCCCAGGCGATGATCGACGAATACAAGGCTGCCGGCATTCCGCCGGAGGATGTCTTCCCCCAGTCCTTCAACCTGTCCGACATTCTGTACTGGATCAAGGCCGAGCCGGCCTTCGCCAAACAGGCCATCCTGCTGGACGAGCGGGACGAAACCGACAAGACTTTCAACCACATGGATCCGGCCACCTTCAAGCCCTCGATGAAGGAGCTGAAGGAGATGGGCGTCAACTACATCGCCCCGTCGCTGCCGCTGCTGGTGACCGTGGAGAATGGCAGGATCGCCCCGTCGGCCTATGCCAAGGAGGCCAAGGCCGCCGGGCTGAAGATCATCACCTGGTCGCTGGAGCGCTCGGGCCCGCTGCAGAAGGGCGGTGGATATTACTACAAGTCGATCAACGAGATCGTGAACAACGACGGCATGGTCTATGAGTTGGTCGATGTGCTGGCCCAGCAGGTCGGCGTCGAAGGCATCTTCTCCGACTGGCCGGCAACCGTCACCTATTACGCGAACTGCATGAACCTGAAGTGAACAGCGAAACGCCCCGTCTCATTGGAGGCGGGGCGTTTCCGATGTGTGTGAAGATGCAAGCATGTGCGTTTTGCGTATTGAGCGTCTCTTGTGCCTGAGCGACCTGGCGGCGACCTACTCTCCCACGTCTTAAGACGCAGTACCATTGGCGCGGAGGCTTTTCACGGCCGAGTTCGGGATGGGATCGGGTGTTTGACACCTCGCCATGACCACCAGGTCACCGAGGCACAAGACCGACGCTGTTACCGAAAGCGCGTATGCTTGTTCGTGCAAGTGATTTGAGGATGTATCGAACGGCGATGCGCTGGTCAAGCACTGCTTGGAACAGGCTTGCTGCTGCGCATGGCGCGGTTAGTGTGGTGTCGAGATCAAGCCGATCGAGCGATTAGTAAGGCTTAGCTTCAGGCATTGCTGCCCGTCCACATGCCTCCTATCGACGTGATGGTCTGTCACGGCTCTCAAGGGAGCTCTGGTTTAGAGGTGGGTTTCCCGCTTAGATGCTTTCAGCGGTTATCCCGTCCATACTTAGCTACCCGGCCATGCCACTGGCGTGACAACCGGTGCACCAGAGGTATGTCCATCCCGGTCCTCTCGTACTAGGGACAAATCCTCGCAAAACTCCGACACCCACGGCAGATAGGGACCGAACTGTCTCACGACGTTCTAAACCCAGCTCACGTACCACTTTAATCGGCGAACAGCCGAACCCTTGGGACCTGCTCCAGCCCCAGGATGTGATGAGCCGACATCGAGGTGCCAAACGACTCCGTCGATATGGACTCTTGGGAGTCATCAGCCTGTTATCCCCGGCGTACCTTTTATCCGTTGAGCGATGGCCCGTCCACGTGGAGCCACCGGATCACTATGGCCGACTTTCGTCTCTGCTCGACTTGTCAGTCTTGCAGTCAGGCGGGCTTATGCCATTGCACTCGTCGAGCGATTTCCGACCGCTCTGAGCCCACCATCGCGCGCCTCCGTTACACTTTGGGAGGCGACCGCCCCAGTCAAACTACCCGCCATGCAGGGTCCCGGACCCGGATAACGGGCCACGGTTAGATGCCAGAGACTTCAAGGGTGGTATTTCAAGGTTGGCTCCACACGAGCTGGCGCCCATGTTTCCAAGCCTCCCACCTATCCTACACATGAAGTCCCTAGCACCACTGCAAAGCTGTAGTAAAGGTGCACGGGGTCTTTCCGTCTGACCGCGGGAACTCCGCATCTTCACGGAGAGTTCAATTTCGCTGAGTTGGTGTTGGAGACAGCGGGGAAGTCGTTACGCCATTCGTGCAGGTCGGAACTTACCCGACAAGGAATTTCGCTACCTTAGGACCGTTATAGTTACGGCCGCCGTTTACCGGGGCTTCAATTCAGAGCTTGCACTCCTCCTCTTAACCTTCCGGCACCGGGCAGGCGTCAGACCCTATACGTCGCCTTGTGTGGCTTCGCAGAGCCCTGTGTTTTTAGTAAACAGTCGCTACCCCCTGGTCTGTGCCCCCCGCCATGGCTTGCGCCACAACGGGGCCCTCTTCTTCCGAAGTTACGAGGGCAATTTGCCGAGTTCCTTCAACACCATTCTCTCAAGCGCCTGGGTATACTCTACCAGTCCACCTGTGTCGGTTTGGGGTACGGTCTGTATGGCGGGGCTATTTCCTGGAACCGGTCCACAGCACGATCAATCCGATAAGATCGTACACGCTTTCCAATCCGTCACCTCCGCCAGGCCCACGAATATTAACGTGGTTCCCATCGACTACGCCTTTCGGCCTCGCCTTAGGGGCCGGCTCACCCTGCGTGGATTAACCTTGCGCAGGAACCCTTGGACTTTCGGCGACAGTGTTTCTCACACTGTTTGTCGCTACTCATGTCAGCATTCTCACTTCCGATACCTCCAGGCGGCCTCACGGACACCCTTCGCAGGCTTACGGAACGCTCCGCTACCACGCGATCAAAGATCGCATCCGCAGCTTCGGTACACGGCTTGAGCCCCGATACATTTTCGGCGCAGGCCGGCTTAACTAGACCAGTGAGCTATTACGCTTTCTTTAAAGGATGGCTGCTTCTAAGCCAACCTCCTGGTTGTCATGGCCTTCCCACATCCTTTCCCACTTAGCCGTGATTTGGGGACCTTAGCTGGCGGTCTGGGCTGTTTCCCTCTCGACGATGGACCTTAGCACCCACCGTCTGTCTGCCGGA
>NZ_CP170668.1:40000-511942 GCF_042938965.1 Azospirillum sp. A23
CCCACCAGCAGGAACAGCAGCGAATTCAGCACGGCGTCGATCATCGACCAGACCGCGTGAAGATCGCGGCGGCTCTCGTCGCTGTACACATGGCGCCCGGTCGTGGACCCGATCAGCAGGCCGGCGACCACGACGGCGATGGGGCCGGAAAGGCCGAGCCGGCTGGCCAGCGAATAGGTGCCCAGCACGAGCGCCAGCGAGATTGTCAGCTCCACCACGCTCTCGTTGACCCGCCGTTTCGCCTGATAGGCGATCCAGCCGCAGACGAAACCCAGCGCCGCACCGCCAACGGCCTCTTTCAGGAAGTCCAGCGCGGCCTCTCCCACCGTCATCTCCTGGTCGCTGCCGGTCGCGAGGTGGAGCAGCGTGACGAAGAGCACCACACCGGCGCCGTCGTTGAACAGGCTTTCGCCGGAGATCACCGACCGCAAGGTGTCCGGAACCGGCAGCCTACCCAGAATGCCATGCACCGCCACCGGATCGGTCGGCGCCACGGCCGCCCCCAGCACCAGGCACCAGATCAGCGGCACCCCGATGCCGACCAGTTGGAAGAGGACGTATAGCCCCAGCCCCATCAGGCCGGTGAACAGCAGGACGCTCACGGTCGCCAGCGCCAGAACCGTCCATTTCCGATTCAGCAGGGAGCCCAGATCCTCGTTCACCGCGGCGGTGTAGAGCAGCAGGCTGAGAATGCCGTCGAGCAGGATCACCGGCAGGCTGATCTGGTCGATCAGACCGCGCATCCAGTCGGCCACGCCCAGGCTGGAACCCACCACGTCGATGCCGCTCACCAGCAGCGCCAGAGCCAGCCCTTGGAAGAACAGCGCAATGGTGTTGGGCAGCCTCAGCCACTTGTGATTGATGAAGCCGAAGATCGCCGCCAGGGTCAGCAATATGGCGGAGAGTTGGAACGGACCCATAGGCGTTCTCCGGAAAAATAAAAATTTGCCGGCTACGATGATCTCGACAACATCGGCAGAGGTGCGAATGTCGCGTCCGCATGAGGATTCGAGCAAACTACTCCCAAATGGCTAGAGGGTGCTGATTGCTTCCCCTGTTGCGAATGCCTATTCTTGCGCCATGATCTGTGCAGGGATCCTTATGTTTCCTCCAATCGATGCCTATCGTCTGCCTGCCGCTGCGGCGGCGATATCGGTCGCATGATGGCCGATCCCGTCTGGCAGGATGCCGCAAGGCTGCGGCAATCCGCGGTTCCCGGCCGCGCAACCGGCGGCGCGGAAAGCCCCAACGGTACGGAAAGAGGGATCCGCAGCGGTCCGGACGTCTTTACCGGCGGCGGGGAGATGGGCCGCCGGATGCGGGAAATGGACTGGTCGGCGACTCCGCTAGGCCGGCCGGAAGACTGGCCTCAGTCGCTGCGCACCATCGTCAACCTGATGCTGACCTCCAGCTTCCCGATGTTTGCGGTCTGGGGGCCGGAGCTGACCTTTCTCTACAACGACAGCTACCGTCCGATCCTGGGCGACAAGCCAGAGGCGCTGGGCCGCCCCTTCGCCGAGGTGTGGGCCGACATCTGGGGGGATCTGGTCCCCCTGGTGGTGCGGGCGCTTGCAGGCGAGGCGACCTATCATGAGGACCGGCTGCTGGTCATGGAGCGGCACGGCTATCGCGAGGAGACCTATTTCACCTTCTCCTACAGCCCGGTCCGCGACGAAACCGACCGCGTCGCCGGAATGTTCTGCGCCTGCACCGAGAACACCGCCCGCGTGCTGGCCGAACAGCGGCTGACCTTCCAGCTCGATCTGGCGGAGAAGCTGCGCGGGATGAACGATCCGGTCGGCATCACCGCCGCCGCCGCCGAAGCCATCGGTCGCCATCTGCGGGTGGCGCGGGCCGGCTATGGCCGGATCGATCCGACCGGAAGCATGATTTCGGTGGACCGGGACTGGAGCGACAGTGGGGTGGAAAGCCTCGCCGGCCAGTCCCGGCCGCTCGACAGCTTCGGCCCGGCGCTGATCGCCGAGTTGCGGGCGGGATACACGCTGCGCGTCGACGACGTCGCCACCGACCTCCGCACCAGCGGAAGCGGGCCGGCGGCGGCATTCGCCGGGATCGGGGCGCGGGCGCTGCTGGTCGTGCCTCTGCTGAAGGCGGGACAGCTGACGGCCATCCTCTACCTGCACGAGGGCGAGGCGCGCCACTGGACCGAAACCGACGCCGCCCTGGCGGAGGATGTGGCCGAACGGACCTGGGCCGCGGTCGAGCGCGCGCTTGCCGAGGCGGCCTTGCGGGCCGCCAACACGGCGCTGATCCGCGAACGCGCCGCGGTGGTGGCCGCCAACGCCCGGCTGGCGGCGGAGGGGGAGCGGCTGCGCACCCTGTTCCGCCAAGCGCCGGGCTTCATGTGCGTGCTGCGCGGGCCGGACCATGTCTTCGAACTGGCGAACGACACCTACATGCAGCTGGTCGGCCGCCAGGATCTGGTGGACCGCCCGGCGCGGGACGCGCTGCCGGAGGTGGAGGGCCAGGGCTTCTTCGAATTGCTCGACCGCGTGTATGCCAGCGGCGAGACCTTCGTCGGGCGCAACATGCCCATCAGTTTCCAGCGCCGGCCGGGCGGGCCGCTGGAGGAGCGCTTCCTCACCTTCGTCTATCAGCCGATCAAGGATGAGGATGGCCGCGTCACCGGCCTGTTCGTCGAGGGCAGCGACGTCACCGAGGCGAAGCGGGCCGAGGAGGAATTGCAGCAGCTCAACACCACGCTGGAGGCCCGCGTCGCCGAGGAGGTGGCGGAGCGCGAGCGCGTCCAGATCGCGCTGTTGCAGACGCAGAAGACCGAGGCGCTGGGCCAGATGACCGGCGGCGTCGCCCATGACTTCAACAACCTGCTCCAGGCGCTGTCCGGCTGCCTGCACATGATCGAGAAACGGGCGGAGGGCACGCGCATCCAGCCGCTGGTCGATGCCGGGCGGCAGGCGGTGGACCGCGGCGCCAAGCTGGTGCAGCAACTGATGGCCTTCGCCCGCCGGCAGGCCCTGCGGCCGGAGACGGTCGATCTGCGCGACCGCGTGCTCGGCATGTCGGAACTGCTGAACCGGGCCCTGCGCGCCGACATCCGGCTGGAGGTGGACTTCGCCACCGGGCTCTGGCCGGTGGAGGTCGATGCGACGCAGCTGGAACTGGCCCTGCTGAACCTCGTGGTCAACGCGCGCGATGCGATGCCGGACGGCGGCATGCTGTCGATCCGGGCGGCCAACGTCACCCTGACGCACGGCGATCCGCAGGCGCCCAATGGGCTGTCGGGGGAATTCGTCCGGCTGACGGTGAGCGACACCGGCACCGGCATGCCGGCCGATGTGCAGGCGCGCGCCTTCGATCCCTTCTTCACCACCAAGGAGATCGGCAAGGGCAGCGGGCTCGGGCTGTCGCAGGTCTACGGCTTTGCCCGCCATTCCGGCGGAACCGTCTGGATCGAGAGCGAGGAAGGGCGCGGCACCGTCGTCGGCCTGCTGATCCGCCGGTCGGGCACCGCCCCGGCGACGGCGGCCGAACCGATGGCGGAGGCCGGCGCCAGCCGGGCCGGCGGCCATGTGCTGGTGGTGGAGGACGACCCCATCGTCGCGCTGACCGTGGCGACCGCGCTGGAGGATGCCGGCTTCACCGTCACCCGTGCCGCCACCGCCGACGAGGCGCTGCCCCTGCTGGAGGCCGGCGGCTTCGACCTGCTGTTCAGCGACGTGGTGATGCCCGGCACCATGAGCGGCGTCGACCTGGCGCGCAGCGCGCAGCGGCTCCGGCCGGATCTGCCCGTCGTTCTGGCGACCGGCTACAGCGAGGAGGTCGCCCGCGCCACCGGCGTGATGGTGCTGCCGAAACCCTACCGCATCGACCATCTGGTCGAGGTGCTGGACACGCTGCTGACGGAGGTCCCCTCTCCCCCCCCGGGGAGAGGGTTAGGGTGAGGGGGGGAGCAAAGCGAGGATCTTCAAGCATCGCGCACTCCCCGCTCCCCTAGAAAATCCACACCTTGCGTCCCCCTCACCCCGACCCTCTCCCCGGGGGGAGAGGGAGATTTCTCGAGGGGTAGCGCAGCCCCCCTCAGTCCCCCGCCGCCGGCTGCGGCATGGCGCCGTGACCGGGGCGGCGGCGGACGAACAGCCGGTAGACGGCGACGAAGAAGACCGGCACGAACAGCACCGCCAGCACGGTGGCGGAGATCATGCCGCCCATCACGCCGACGCCGATGGCGTTCTGGCTTTCCGACCCGGCGCCGGTGCTGATCGCCAGCGGCAGCACGCCGAGGATGAAGGCCATCGAGGTCATGATGATGGGACGCAGGCGCTGACGGCAGGCCTCCGCCGCGGCTTCCTTCAACTCCATCCCCTGGTCGTAGAGCGCCTTGGCGAACTCCACGATCAGGATGGCGTTCTTCGCCGACAGGCCGATGGTGGTCAGCAGGCCGACCTGGAAATAGACGTCGCTCGGCAGGCCGCGCAGCGTCGCCGCGATGACGGCGCCGATGACGCCCAGCGGCACCACCATGATGACCGACACCGGGACCGACCAGCTCTCGTACAGGGCGGCGAGGCAGAGGAAGACGATGATCATCGACAGGGCGTAGAGCGCCGGCGCCTGCGAGCCGCTGAGCCGCTCCTCGTAGGACAGGCCGGTCCACTCGTAGCCGATGCCCGGCGGCAGCTTCTGCATCAGCGTCTCCATCTCGGCCATCGCCTCGCCCGAGCTGATGCCCGGTGCGGCCGATCCCTGGATGTTCACCGAGGAGGAGCCATTGTAGCGCTCCAGCTTCGGCGAGCCGTAGATCCACTGCGCCGTGGTGAAGGCGGAGAAGGGAACCATCTGGCCGCTGGCATTGCGCACATACCAGCGGTCGATGTCGCTGGGCTGCATGCGGTAGGGCGCGTCGGCCTGGAGATAGACCTTCTTCACCCGGCCCTGGTCGATGAAGTCGTTGACGTAGGACGAGCCCCAGGCCGCCGACAGCGTCGTGTTGATGTCGCTGAGCGACAGGCCGAGCGCGCTCGCCTTTTCGCGGTCGATGTCCAGCTTGAACTGCGGGGTGTCCTCCAGCCCGTTGGGACGGACGCCGACCAGCTTCGGGTTCTGCGCCGCCGCACCCAGCAGCTGGTTGCGCGCCTGCATCAGCCGGTCATGGCCCAGCCCGCCGCGGTCGACCAGCTGAAGGTCGAAGCCGGTGGCGTTGCCGAGGCCGGGAACCGACGGCGGCAGGAAGGAGAAGAGCACCGCGTCCTTCAGCTTCGACATCGCCCCCATCACCCGGCCGGCGATGGCCTGCGGCTTCTGCGACGCCTGGGTGCGTTCGCTCCAGTCCTTCAGCCGGACGAAGGCCATGCCGGCATTCTGGCCGCGGCCGGAGAAGTTGAAGCCGACGATGGTGAACAGGCCCTCGACGCTGTCCTTCTCCTTTTCCAGCATATAGGCGGTGACGGCCTTGGCGGTCTCGGCCGTGCGCTGCGAACTGGCGTTCGGCGGTGCCGACCACAGCACGAACAGCTGGCCGCGATCCTCCGTCGGCAGGAAGGAGGACGGCATCTGCACGAACAGATAGCCCAGCCCGCCCAGGATCAGCGCATAAGCGATGAAGTAGCGGCCCAGCCGGTTGACCGCGCCGCGCACGCCGCGGACATAGACCCGGCTGCCGGCATCGAAGCCGCGGTTGAACAGGCCGAAGAAGCCGCCGCGGGCATGGCCGTGCCCTTCCCCATGGCCGGCGACCGGCTTCAGCAGGGTGGCGCAGAGCGCCGGGGTCAGGACGAGGGCGACCAGCACCGACAGCGCCATCGCCGAGACGATGGTCAGCGAGAACTGGCGGTAGATGGCGCCGGCCGACCCGCCGAAGAAGGCCATCGGCACGAACACCGCCGACAGCACCAGCGCGATGCCGACCAGCGCGCCGGTGATCTGGTCCATCGACTTGCGCGTCGCCTCGCGCGGGGGGAGCCCCTCCTCGCCCATCACGCGCTCGACATTCTCCACCACGACGATGGCGTCGTCGACCAGCAGGCCGATCGCCAGCACCATGCCGAACATCGTCAGCACGTTGATGGAGAAGCCGAAGGCCGACATCACGCCGAAGGTGCCGAGCAGCACCACCGGAACCGCGATGGTCGGGATCAGCGTCGCGCGGAAATTCTGGAGGAACAGGTACATCACGACGAAGACGAGGACGATGGCCTCGAACAGCGTCTTGATCACCTCGTGGATCGACAGCTGGACGAAGGGCGTCGTGTCGTAGGGGTAGATGACCTCGATGCCCGCCGGGAAGAAGGGCTGAAGCTCCGCCACCCGCGCCTTGACCGCGGCGGCGGTGTTCAGCGCGTTGGCCCCGGTCGCCAGCTTGATGCCGACGCCGGCCGCCGGCTTGCCGTTGTAGGCGGCGTTGATCTCGTAGGTCTCGGACCCGATCTCGATCCGCGCCACGTCGCGCAGCCGCACCTGCGACCCGTCGGGGTTCACGCGCAGCAGGATGGCGCCGAACTGCTCCGGCGTCTGGAGCCGCGACTGGGCGCTGATGGTGGCGTTGATCTGCTGGCCCTGGACCGCCGGAGCGCCGCCGAGCTGGCCGGCGGAGACCTGGGCGTTCTGGGTCTTGATCGCGTTGGAGACGTCGGTGGTGGTCAGCGCGAAGTTGTTCAGCGCGTCGGGGTCGAGCCAGATGCGCATGGCATGCTGCGGCCCGAAGACGGTGATGTCGCCGACGCCTTCGACGCGGCTCAGCGTGTCCTGAAGGTTGGAGGTGACGTAGTCGGCGATGTCGCCCTGGCTGAGGCGCCCGTCGCTGGACACGAAACCGACCACCAGCAGGAAGTCGTTGCCGGCCTTCGACACCTGGATGCCGCGCTGCTGGACCTCCTGCGGCAGCAGCGGCGTCGCCAGCTGCAGCTTGTTCTGGACCTGCACCTGGGCGATGTCGGGGTTGGCCTCCGGCTCGAAGGTCAGGGTGATGGTGACGTTGCCGGAGGAGTCGCTGTTGGAGGACATGTAGCGGAAATGGTCGAGCCCGGTCATCTTCTGTTCGATGACCTGGGTGACCGTGTCCTCCAGCGTCTTGGCCGAGGCGCCGGGATAGCTGGCGGTGATCGACACCGTCGGCGGCGCGATCTTCGGATATTGCTCGACGGGCAGCCGCAGGATCGCCAGGGCGCCCGCCATCATGATGACGATGGCGATGACCCAGGCGAAGACCGGGCGGTCGATGAAGAATTTCGACATGGGGGCGGTTCCTGGGATCAGCGGGCCGAGGCGGCCTTTTCAGGCAATGCGGCCAGCGCGTTCTGGGCGGGCACCGGCTTCACCTCGGCACCCGGCTTCAGCTTCTGCAGGCCCTCCACCACCACGCGCTCGCCGGGGGCCAGCCCGTCCGACACCAGCCAGACATTGCCGACCGGGCGTTCGGTCTTGATGGTGCGCGGGGTCGCCTTGTTGTCGGCGCCCACCACCCAGACGCGGGCGGAGCCGTCCGGCGAGCGGGCGACCGCGGCCTGCGGCACGGTGATGGCATTCTCCGCCACACCCTGCTCGACGCGGGCGCGGACGAACAGGCCCGGCAGCAGCTGCTTGTTCGGGTTGGGGAAGACCGCGCGCAGCTGGACCGAGCTGGTGCCGGAATCCACCGTCACGTCGGCGAATTGCAGCTCGCCCTTCGCCGGATAGGCGGTGTCGTCACCGCTGGCGTTGCTGTTCAGGAACAGCGTCACCGGGATCTTGCCGGGTTCCGCCGGGCGGATGCGGCCGGTCTCCATGTCCTCGCGCAGCTTCATCAGCTGCGAGGCGGTCTGCGTCACGTCGACATAGATCGGGTCGAACTGCTGGATGGTGGCGAGCGCCGTCGCCTGGTTGGAGGTGACCAGGGCGCCTTCCGTCACCGCCGACTTGCCGATACGGCCGGAGATGGGGGCGAAGACCTTGGTGTAGTTCAGGTTGATGCTGGCAAGGTTGTAGGCGGCCTTGGCGGAGGCGACCTGCGCCTCGTTCTGCTTCAGCGAGGCCTGGACGTCGTCGAAGTCCTGCTTGCTGACCACGCTGTTCTTGACCAGATCGCCATAGCGCGACGCCTTGTTGCGGGCGGCCTGGAGATTGGCCTCCGCCTTCTGCACGTCGGCCTGGGCGCTCGCCAGCGACGCCTCGTAGGTGGCGGGATCGATCTGATAGAGCTGATCGCCCGCCTTGACCTCGCTGCCCTCGCGGAACAGGCGCTTCAGCACGATGCCGCTGACCTGCGGGCGGATTTCCGCCACCCGGTAGGGGGCGGTGCGGCCCGGAAGCTCGGTGGTCACCGGCAGGCGCTGCGGCTCGATGGTGGCGACCGAGACCTCGGGCGGGCCGCCGGCACCCTGGGGTTGGCCGGATGCCTGCTTCTGCTGGTTGCAGCCGGCAAGCACCGCGATCAGGCAGGCCGCAGCGGCCAGCGTCATGAATGGCTTGGAACTGGACATCTGTTTCCTCGTCTCGGCGCCGCACGTCGGCGGACCCGTCTCCCTGCTGCACGCTCTTCTATACGCTGCGGGGTCAGGCGGTCCGGCACATCCCCGTTGCTTAGTACTGTCTCATACAGTACAGTGTACCAGACGATACATTCAGAATGCTGCACCGCGCAAGGGGGTTCCGCAAATGCCCGATATGGGGCCGGAACATGGGAAGTCACCGGGAACCCCCACGTCCTTTTTGCAGAATGTGCCGGATCGCGGCCCGGGACGGAGGGAAACGCAAGATGACCAGCAGCCAAAAGGCCCAGATCGAGAAGGCCCCGATAGAGAAGGCCGGGATCGGGCACCCGCCGACCAGCGCCACTGCCGGACCGACTTGCGGGCCGGCCACCTGCGGGCCGCGCGGCCTGGCGCGCCGGCAGGCGATCCTGACGGCGGCGCGGCGCCTGTTCGTCGAGAAGGGCTTCGGGAAGACGACGCTGAGCGACATCATCGCCGTCGCCGGCGGCTCCCGCGCCACGCTGTACGAGCATTTCGGCGACAAGGAGGGGCTGTTCCGCGCCATCATGGAGGAGGACAACGCCATGATCCTCTCCGGCCTCGCCCCCGCCCAGGCCGATGAGCGGGTGACGCCGGAAGCCGGGTTGACCGCCTTCGCGCTGCATCTGGTCAAGGCCCTGCTGAACGAGGAGACGACCGCCACCGTCCGCATCCTGATCGCGGAGGGCGACCGCGTGCCCGACATCACCGAGGCCTTCTTCCGCATCGGGCCGGAGAACGCCATCGCCCGGCTGGCCGACTATCTGAAACGGCTGTCGGACAGCGGCGATCTCAGCATCGACGATCCGGCCGCCGCCGCGCAGGCCTTCCTGGGCATGGTCACCGGCAACCTGCTGGTCCGCCGCCTGATCCTGCCGCAGAGCGCGCCGGCCATCCCCGACCTCGACCGCTATGTCCGGCAGGCGGTGCGCCTCTTCCTGAACGGGGCGTGCGCGAGGGTGACCAAGGCGGGCTGAGGAGAGGGGAACCTCAAATCGTCGCCTTTCAAATCGTCTCCGCCGCCGTATCTACCACCCCGTGGGCGCGGCCGGCCTTGGTCAGCGGTTCGGCGATGTCCTCCAGCCCCTTGCCTTCGGCGTCGACGCCATAGACCAGCGCCACCACCCCGCCGACCATCATCACCACCGATCCCAGCACATAGCCCCAGAACAGCGGGTCGCGCTCCGTCCCCTCCCCCACCAGGCAGCCGAACAGCAGCGGGCCGGTGGAGCCCACCACCTGGGCGATGGCGAAGAAATAGGAGATCGCCTGCGCCCGGACCTCCAGCGGGAAGATCTCGCTGACCGTCAGATAGGCCGACGACGCCCCGGCCGAGGCGAAGAAGAAGGAGACGCACCAGAAGACCGTGTGCGTGTTCGCGGTCAACACCCCCTGGCGGAACAGGAAGGCGGAGACCAGCAGCACGACCCCCGCCAGCAGATAGGTGCCGAAGATCATCCGGCGCCGCCCCACCGTGTCGAACAGCGGCCCCAGCAGCAGCGGCCCGATCAGGTTGCCGGCGGCGAAGGGGAAGAAGTAGAGCGCCGTCCGCGACGGGTCGAGATGGTAGAAATTCTGCAGGACCAGCGCGTAGGTGAAGAAGATCGCGTTGTAGAGGAATGACTGCGTCACCATCATCGTCACGCCCAGGACGGTGCGCGTCGGGTACTGCCGGAAAAAGACGTCGACCAGCTGCGCGTAGGACACCGAATCCTCCGGAACGATGTGCATGGCGCGCTTCGGGTCGACCGGCGTCAGACTCTTGCCCTGTTCGCGCACGCTGGCCTCGATGTCGTCGACGATGCGCTCGGCCTCCGCCTCCCTGCCGTGGGTGACCATCCAGCGCGGGCTTTCCGGGATGTGCCGGCGCAACTGGATGATGATCAGACCCAGCAGCGGGCCGATGAAGAAGGCGATGCGCCAGCCGAGATTCTCCGGGACCAGCGAATGGTCGAGCAGGAAGACGCTGCCGACCGCGCCGATCATCGCGCCTGCCCAATAGGTGCCGTTGACGGCGATGTCGACCCGGCCGCGGAAGCGCGCGGGGATCAGCTCGTCGATCGCCGAGTTGACGGCGGCATATTCGCCGCCGATGCCCATCCCGGCGATGAAGCGCCAGACATAGAGGAACCAGGGCGTCCAGGCGAAACCGGCGATGCCGGACGCGATCAGGTAGAGCGCCAGCGTGGTGATGAACAGCCGTTTCCGTCCCCAGCGGTCGGTCAGCCGGCCGAACACCAGCGCGCCCACCACCTGCCCCATCAGATAGATGGTGCCGGCCAGCCCGACCTCGGCACTCGACATGCCGAGGCTCTCCTTATAGCCGGAGGCCGAGATCAGCTGGATTTCGATGCCGTCCAGGATCCAGCTCACCCCCAGCCCGATCACCACCATCCAGTGGAAGCGCGCCCAGGGTAGCCGGTCCATCCGGGCCGGCACCAGACTGCTCACCGCGGCGGCGCTCTTTGCAACGGTCATGTCGGGGCAGCGGTCATGTCGGGGCAGCGGTCATGTCGGGCTGGCTCCTCGAGGCTGGCGGCAGATGTCGTGCCTGTGAAAACACGGCGTGCCGCCGAAAGGTTTCCGAACCCGCAGGGTGCCGTCAAATATCTGGCATGCGAATTGTCGTGACTCTCCTCATTTCCCATTGCGCTTTTGGATCGATCCAATTAGCGTGTGTCGGCAGTTGGAGCGCAGAAATGCGTCCTGCGGTCCGGGCAGGACTCCCGGACGAGAAGACTTGAGCGGACAAAGGCAACCCGTGCGACGCCAGGCCTTCCGGAAGCACCTCCCGGAAGACGGCGCGATGCGGGTGCGGAGGAACGCCCGTGACCTATGATTTTCAATTCGACGCGGTGTTCGCGTCCTGGGACTATCTGCTCGACGGGGCATGGCTGACCGTCAGGCTGTCGTTCGGCGCCATGGCCATCGGTATGGTGGTCGCCATCCTCTGCGCGCTCGGCAAGACCTCCGGGCCGAAGCCGGTGCGCTGGGCGATCAATGTCTACATCGAGGTCATCCGCAACACGCCCTTCCTGGTGCAGATCTTCCTGATCTTCTTCGGGCTGCCGACGGTCGGGCTCCGGCTGTCGCCGGACGTGGCGGCGATGATCGCGATGGTCGTCAATGTCGGCGCCTACGCCACCGAGATCATCCGCGCCGGCATCGAATCCATCCACAAGGGCCAGATCGAAGCCGGGCTGGCGCTGGGCCTCAGGCCGCTGCAGGTCTTCCGCTACATCGTGCTGAAGCCGGCCCTGCGCACGGTCTACCCGGCGCTGACCAGCCAGTTCATCCTGCTGATGCTGAGTTCCAGCGTGGTGTCCGCCATCTCCGCCGACGAGCTGACCTCGGTCGCCAACAACATCCAGTCGCAGACCTTCCGCAGCTTCGAGATCTACATCGTCGTGACCGGCGTCTATCTGGTGCTGGCGCTGATGTTCTCGGCCCTGTTCGCCGGCATCTACCGGCTGGCCTTCGCCTATTCGATTGACCGGCGCTGAGGGGGACCGAGCGATGATCCGCGCCTTCGGGTACAACGAATTCCTGTTCCTGCTCAGCGCCGTGCAATGGACGCTGATGCTGTCGGTCATCGCCTTCATCGGCGGCGGCATCGTCGGGCTGTTCGTGGCGCTCGGCCGCACGTCCGACGTGAAGCCGCTGCGCCTGCTCGCCACCGGCTACATCCAGCTGTTCCAGGGCACGCCGCTGCTGATGCAGCTGTTCCTCGTCTTCTTCGGCGCCACCGTGATCGGCATCGACATGAGCCCGTGGGTCGCCGCGGCGGTCGGGCTGACGCTGAACACCAGCGCCTTCCTCGGCGAGATCTGGCGCGGCTGCATCCAGTCGGTGCCGCGCGGCCAGTGGGAGGCGGCCTCGTCGCTCGGCCTGCGCTATCCCGGCCTGATGCGCTATGTGATCCTGCCGCAGGCGGTGAAGGTCGCGGTGCCGCCGACCGTGGGCTATCTGGTTCAGGTGATCAAGGGCACCTCGCTGGCCGCCATCATCGGCTTCGTCGAGCTGACCCGCGCCGGCCAGATCGTCAACAACGCCACCTTCCAGCCCTTCCTGGTCTTCGGCATCGTCGCCGCGATCTATTTCGCGCTGTGCTGGCCGCTGTCGCTGCTGAGCCAGCGGCTGGAAGCCCGCTACGCCGCCCCGTCTCGCTAAACCTCAAAAAACACCCGCACTCGGAGGAAACACCCATGGCCTTCACCGTCACCCGCCGCCTCGTCGTCGCCGGCGCCCTGATGACCGCCGCCGCAACTGCTTTTGGCGGCCTGACCGCCACGGCACACGCCCAGAGCGTCGAGGACATCAAGGGCAAGGGCAAGCTGACCATCGGCATGCTGGTCGATTTCCCGCCCTTCGGCATCACCAGCTCGGACGGCAAGCCGGATGGCTATGACGCCGACGTCGCCAAGCTGATGGCCAAGCACATGGGCGTGCCGGTGGACATCGTGCCGGTGACCGGGCCGAACCGCATCCCCTACCTGCTGACCGGCAAGGTCGACGTTCTGGTCGCCTCGCTCGGCATCACGCCGGAGCGGGCCAAGCAGGTCGCCTTCTCCGAGCCCTATGCCGCCATCGAGATCGGGCTGCTCGCCACGCAGAAGTCGACGGTCGCGAAGGCCGAGGATCTGTCGGGCAAGAGCGTCGGCGTCGCCCGCGCCAGCACCCAGGACCAGTCGCTGACCGCGGTGGCGCCGAAGGACGCCCGCATCATGCGCTTCGACGACGACGCCAGCGCCGTGCAGGCCCTGCTGTCCGGTCAGGTCGATGCGCTGGGCGTCAGCAACGTGGTGGCCCAGCAGATCAAGACGATGGCGCCCCAGGCCAATTACGAGATGAAGTTCGTCCTGAAGAGCCAGGTCCAGGGCGTGGCCCTGCGCCAGGGCCAGGACAAGCTGATGGGCTGGGTCAACGGCTTCCTCGACACCGTGAAGAAGAACGGCGAGCTGAACGCCATCCACCAGAAGTGGCTGGGCACCGACCTGCCGGCGGCGGTCACCGCCAGCAAGTCATAAATCAGGAAAAGCGCAATCCCCGGTGGAGGACAGGACCATGGCACTGGCGACCGAACCGACGCGCAACGGCGTGGCGCCTCCGATGAGCGCGGATGTCGTCATCCGCATGGAAGGCGTCCAGAAATGGTACGATCAGTTCCAGGTGCTGAAGGACATCGACCTGGAGGTCCACCGGGGCGAGCGCATCGTCATCTGCGGCCCGTCCGGATCGGGCAAATCGACCCTGATCCGCTGCATCAACCAGCTGGAACGCCACCAGAAGGGCCGGATCACCGTCAACGGCGTCGAACTCGGCCCGCACCACCGCCAGCTGGACCTGGTCCGGCGCGAGGTCGGCATGGTGTTCCAGAGCTTCAACCTGTTCCCGCATCTGACCGTGCTGGAGAACTGCATGCTGGCACCGTTGAAGGTGCGCGGCACCACCAAGGCCGAGGCGAAGGCCACCGCGATGCGCTATCTGGAGCGGGTGCGCATCCCCGAACAGGCCGACAAATACCCCGGCCAGCTCTCGGGCGGCCAGCAGCAGCGCGTCGCCATTGCGCGGTCGCTGTGCATGAACCCGAAGGTGATGCTGTTCGACGAGCCGACCTCCGCGCTGGATCCGGAGATGGTGAAGGAGGTGCTGGACACCATGATCGGCTTGGCGGAAGACGGCATGACCATGCTGTGCGTGACGCACGAGATGGGATTCGCCAAATCGGTCGCCCACCGCGTCATCTTCATGGACCGCGGCGAGATCGTCGAGCAGAACACGCCGGAGGAGTTCTTCACCGCCCCGAAATCGGAACGGACGCGGAGCTTCCTCGGCCAGATTCTGGCCCATTGATGATTTTCTGTTCCACCAAGGACGAGTTGCGATGAAGCCCGAAATCCTGCTGGTCGAACCCATGATGCCCGCCATCGAGCAGGCTCTGGATGCGGCCTACACCGTCCACCGCCTGTCGGCCGCCCCTGACCGCGACCGGCTGATCGCCGAGGTCGCCGGCCGGGTGCGCGCCGTCGTCACCGGCGGCGGCACCGGCGTGAAGAACGCGGTGGTCGATGCCCTGCCCCATCTCGGGATCGTCGCCATCAACGGTGTCGGCACCGATGCGGTCGACCTGGAACATTGCCGCGGCCGCGGCGTGCGCGTCAGCAACACGCCGGACGTGCTGACCGACGATGTGGCCGATCTCGCAATCGGGCTGATGATCGCGGGGTCGCGCCGGATGATGGTGGGCGACCGCTTCGTCCGCGCCGGCCAATGGCCGACGGGCAAGCTGCCGCTCGCCCGCAAGGTCAGCGGCAAGAAGCTGGGCGTGCTGGGGCTGGGCCGCATCGGCGAGGCCATCGCCAAGCGCGCCGAGGCCTTCGGCATGACCATCGCCTACACCAACCGCAAACCGCGCGACGGCGTGTCCTACCGCTTCGTCGCCTCACCGGTCGATCTGGCGCGGGAGAGCGACATCCTGATGGTCGCGGCCTCGGCCGGGGCGGACGCCCGCAACATGGTCGGCCGCGCCGTGCTCGACGCGCTGGGACCGGAGGGGCTGCTGGTCAACGTCGCGCGTGGCAGCGTGGTGGACGAGCCGGAGCTGCTGGCGGCCTTGACCGAGGGCCGGATCGGCGGCGCCGCGCTGGACGTCTTCGCCGACGAGCCGAACGTTCCGGAAGGCTTCTACAGCCTCGACAACGTCGTGCTCCAGCCGCATCAGGCCAGCGCCACGGTCGAGACGCGGATGGCGATGGGCCAGCTGGTGCTGGACAATCTGGAGGCCTTCTTCGCCGGCCGGCCGCTGCCGACCGCCGTGGTGTGAGGCGCCCCCGCCGTGGCCGGGCCGCACGATAGAGAAAAGCCGGGCGGCGAGAAGCCGGGAAGCGTCACCCTGACGGAGGTCGCCGGCCATGCCGGGGTGTCGCGCTCGACCGTGTCGCTGGTGCTGCGCGGCAGCCCGCTGGTCGCGACGGAAACGCGGGAGCGGGTCCAGGCCGCCATGGCAGCGCTGGGCTACATCTACAACCGCGGCGCCGCCAACCTGCGCGCCGCCCGCACCCAGACGGTCGGGCTGCTGGTCTGCGAACTGAACAACCCCTTCTATGCCGAGCTGACGGCGGGGGTCGACGACGTGCTGGACACCGAAGGCTTCGTCGCCTTCATCGCCAACACCGCCGAGCAGCCAGAGCGTCAGGACCGCTTCCTGCAACGGATGCGGGAGCACAATGTCGACGGGGTGATCCTCTGCCCGGCCGCCGGGACGGACAGCGGGCTGCTCGACCGGCTGGACGGCTGGCGGCTGCCCTGCGTGCAGGCGCTGCGCTTCGTCCCCGACAGCCTGGATTCCGGCCGGGGGCGGGATTATGCCGGGGTCGATTATCAGGCGGGCATCGAGACGGTCATCGATCATCTCGTCGCGCTGGGCCATCGGCGGATCGCCTTCGTCGGCGGCACCTTGGACCACTCCGCCTACGCCGGGCGCCATGCCGGCTTCACCGCGGCGATGCGGCGGCACGGGCTGGCCGACGATCTGGTGCTGCGCTGCCCGCTGACCCGGCGGTCGGGTGCCGGGATCGCCGACGATCTGCTGAACAGGCCGCAGACACCCACGGCGGCGCTCTGCTACAACGACGTGGTGGCGCTCGGGCTGATGCTGGGGCTGGAGGCGCGCGGTCTGAGGGCCGGGCGCGATCTGGCCGTCACCGGCTTCGACGACGTGCCGGAAGCGGCGCTCAGCCGGCCGGCGCTGACCACCGTCGCCACCTCCGCAAGGCAGATCGGGCAGGAGGCCGCCCGGCTGCTGCTGCGCCGGATCGCCGACCCGCAGGGCCCGCCCGAGCGGATCATCCTGCCCAGCCGGCTGGTCGTCCGCCAATCCTGCGGCTCTCCCTCTTCTTCCCTCCATCACAGAGATTTGTCATGACCGATACCGTCGAGGCCCTGATCGAGGCGCGCGAGACCCGCCAGTGGCTGACCGGGCTGGACAACCGCCCCGCCACCGAAGCGGAGGCCTACGAGATCCAGGACGCCGTCGCCCGCCGCCTGGGTCCCGTCACCGCCTGGAAAGTCGGCGCCGCCACGCCCGACGCCGAGCCGTTCCGCGCGCCGATCAACGCCGCCACCGTCTTCGAAAACACCGACCATCTCCCGGCCAAGCTGTTCCAGGCCATCGGCGTGGAGGCGGAGATCGCCTACCGCTTCGCCCGCGACCTGCCGGTGCGCGAGCAGCCCTACAGCAGGGAAGAGGTTCTGGCCGCCGTCGCCTCGGTCCATCCCGCCTGGGAGATCGTCGACACCCGCTTCGCCGGTTTCGGCAGCCAGGATCGGCTGAGCCACATGGCCGACCAGTTCAACCACGGCGCCCTGATCGTCGGGCCGGCCATCGCCGACTGGCGCGCGCTCGATCCGGTGACGGAGACGGTGACGCTGGATATCGACGGCGAGACCAAGGTCGATGTCGTCGGTGGCAACAGCGCCGGCGATCCGGTCCGCCTGCTGGTGTGGATGGCCAATGTCGGCGCCCGCAGCTTCGGCGGCCTGCATGAGGGCGAGGTGGTGACCACCGGTTCCTGCACCGGCACCATCTTCGTCGAGCCGGGCAGCCGCTCGGTCGCCCGCTACGGCACCATGGGCACCATCACGCTCAAGGTCGACTGAGCGGAAAGGTCGCGGGCCGGAACTTGCCGGCCCGCGACGCACATCACGGCAGCAGATGCCCCAGCCGCTGGCCGAGCGCGGTCAGGCCGCTGGAGGCCGGGACGTCGGCACCGGCGACCAGATCGACCTGCCGGCGGACGGCGCCGTCATAGTCGATGCGCAGCCGGCCGACCACGTCGCCGCGATGGACCGGGCTCGGCAGCGGTTCGGCCAGGGTGGCGACGACATGCAGGCCGTTGCGGTCTGCCGGCGCCATGGTGACGGTGACGTCGTCGGCGACCGTCACCGGAACGCTGTCCTCCTCGCCCATCCACACCGGCGCCTGCTCCACCAGCTCGCCCTTGCGCAGCAGGGGATAGAGCTTGAAGCCGTTCCACGCCCAATCGAGCAGCCGGGTCGGCTCGTCGTTGCGGGCCTGCGGGCTGGGCAGGCCGTTGACCACCAGCACCAGACGGCGCCCGTTGCGCTCCCCCGACGCGGTCAGGCCGTAGCCGCCGACCTCGGTGTGGCCGGTCTTGATGCCGTCGATGCTGACGGGATGGTAGAGCAGCGGGTTGCGGTTGCCCTGGCGGATGCCGTTCCAGGTGAAGTTCCGCTCCGACTCATAGTGATAGAATTGCGGAAAATCGCGGATCAGGTGGGTGGCCAGGGTCGCCAGATCGCGGGCGGTGGTGTAGTGGCCCGGATCCGGCCAGCCGCTGGCGTTCATGAAATGGCTGTCGGCCATCCCCAGCTCGCGCGCCTTGGCGTTCATCATCGAGGCGAAGGCGGATTCGCTGCCGGCCAGCCCCTCGGCCAGAGCCACGGCGGCGTCGTTGCCGCTGTCGATCAGCAGGCCGCGCAGCAGATCCTCCACCCGCACCGTGCTGCCCAGCTTCAGGAACATGCGCGAGCCGCCCATCTTCCAGGCGGTCTGGCTGACCGGGAAACTGGTGTCCAACGTCGTCCGGCCATGGACCAGCGCGTCGTAGGTCAGATAGGCCGTCATCATCTTGGTCATCGAGGACGGCGCCATGCGCACCGTCCCGTTCTTGTCCAACAGCACGTCACCGCTGGAGAGATCGACCAGATAGGCCTGCTTGGCCGCGGTGTCCGGCTGTGACAGCGCGAGTGCGGGGGCGGACAGCAGGACGGCGGCGGCGAGCGACAGGCAGCCGGCCAGATGGCGAATGGACAGCCGGCGCCGCAGTGCGGCGGAACGGCCTTCGGAGCGCGGCCGCGGATTGACGACGATCACCCTTGTGGATCCCCTGAGGCGACGGATGGGTCTTGCGAAGGCCGTTTCCATGGACCATCGCCGCGCCGGCTTCACCCCTTATTTTCGTATGGCCCCCAATTTTAATGTGGGACAGCCAAACGGTCAGATCGGGAATTCAGGCAGGATCCAGCAGCCGCGGCCCGGCCCCGCTGTCGCCAAGCTCGTCCCACGGGTTGCGCAAGGGACAGTCGCGGATCGACAGGCAGCCGCAGCCGATGCAGCCGTCCAGATTGTCGCGCAGCTTGGTCAGCTTGGCGATGCGGTCGTCCAGCTCCTCCCGCCAGCGCTCCGACATGCGGCGCCAGTCGGCGGTGGTCGGGGTGCGGTCCTCCGGCAGGGCGTTCAGCGCGTCGGCGATGGAGGCGAGCGAGATGCCCAGCCGCTGCGCCACCTTGACCACCGCCACCCGCCGCAGCACGTCGCGGGAGAAGCGGCGCTGGTTGCCGGGATTGCGCCAGCTCCGGATCAGACCCTGCGCCTCGTAGAAATGGATGGTCGAGACCGCCACGCCGGACCGGCGCGCCACCTCCCCCACCGTCAGGTCCTTGTCGTACTCCTCCGGCGACAGCATTCCGGCCCTCCCCTCTCCTGCAACCCTCCGTCCCGCCAGTCTGGCGGCTTTTCCGCTTGACCTCAAGTTCTGTTGAGGTTTTAGCCTGCCCCGACTTTGCCGTCCGAATGGGCAAAGTGCCGGTTGGTTGATCAGGGGAATGGGAACCGAATGACCAGGGGAAAGCTTGCTGCCCTGCGCGAGCGCTTGGCGGGCATGGGTGCGGTGGTGTTCCGGCCGATCCTGCCCGGCGCCACGCTGCGCGACCGTCTGATCGCCTGCTGCGGCGCGCTGCTGGGCATTGCCGCGACGGGACTGCTCTGCCGCAACATGCTGACCTACATGTCGAGCGCGCCGGTGCTGGTGGCGCCGATGGGGGCGTCGGCGGTCCTGCTGTTCGCCGTGCCGGCCAGTCCGCTGGCCCAGCCCTGGTCGATCGTCGGCGGCAACACGCTGTCGGCCGTCGTCGGAGTGCTGGTTGCCGCCGTGATCCCCGACCCGATGCTGGCCGGGGCCGCCGCGGTGGCGCTGGCCATCGCCACCATGTCGCTGACCCGCTGCCTGCATCCGCCCGGCGGCGCCGCAGCGCTGACCGCGGTGCTGGGCGGGCCGGCGGTGACCGAGATGGGCATCAAGTTCGCCTTCTTCCCGGTCGCGGTGAACTCCATCCTGCTGCTGACCGCCGGGCTGATGTTCCACCGGCTGTCCGGCCACCGCTATCCACACAAGCTGGTCAACACCCACCGCACCAACGATCCGCCGCCGCAGCTGCGTCCCGGCCTGACCCAGGGTGATGTCGACGGTGCGCTGCGCACCCTGGCCGAGACACTGGACGTCAGCCGCGACGATCTGGGCGCCCTGCTGGTCAATGCCGAGCTGCACGCGCTGGAGCGGCTGCATGCCGACATCACCTGCCGGGAGATCATGTCGCGCGACCTCGTCACCGTCACGCCGGACACCCATCCCCAGCTGGCCCGCGCCCGGCTGCTGGAGCACGGCTTCCGCACCCTGCCGGTGGTCGATGCGCAGAATGCCGTGGTCGGCATCGTCGGGCACGAGCAGCTGTCGCACGGCGACGCCCTGCACCATGGATCGCGGGTCGCCACCGTGATGGCGCCGGCGGCGACCGAGCTGCCCGACACCCCGGTCTTCGCTCTGCTGGGCCGGCTGTCCGACGGCCGCACCCATGATGTGGTGATCGTCGACCAGAACCGGCGCGTGCTGGGGATGATCACCCAGACCGACCTGCTGGTGGTGCTTGCCCGCACCGCGCTCGCCCGCGCGGTGCAGACCGGGGTCGATGGGCTGAACGATGCCCTGCCGCGCGGTTACCTGCGCGATGTGACGGCGGGCCGGGCGTAACAGCTCGGCCGAGATGCTACGCAGCGATTCTTGAACTCTGGTGACGGGAGTCCGAAAGGCGTAGTCCGAAGGGTGGGGCGTCACCAGAGTTCAAGAATCGGAGCGGCCCGCGTCACCAAAGTTCAAGAATCGGAATGGCATCAGGCGATGCGCGCGACCACCCGCTCGTTGATCGGCGGACGCGACGGGTGGAGGATCAGCCCTTCGCCCGATTCCTCGACACGGGCGTCCGGATAGGCGGCCATGGCGTATTTCAGATTCGGGATGAACTTGGTTTTGAACTGGCGAACCAGGGCATAGCCGGCGCCGAACTGGCCATGCAGCGCCGCCCAGGTGATCGGCGTCGGCTTGTCCAGCGAATGCAGGCGGTAGGCCAGCCAGATATAGACGTCGAGCGCCATCGACTTGCCGCTGATCGCCTTCAGCGCCTCTTCCGCCACCGGAACCGGGTGTTCGCGCAAAGCCTTGAAGAAGCTGTCGCTAAGCCGCACCGTCTCGGTGAACAGGGTGCCCTGGCGGTCGTCGGGCCGGCGCAGCTGGATGGCGTCGGCGACGATCGATTCCTTGCTCTGCCGGCGTCCGCCGTCGGCGTCGGTGAAGAAGGTCAGGTGGCAGGCCGACAGGCGGGCCGCCTGATCCTCCACGTCGCGATAGGCCTTGCCGCAGATCGGAATGTCCATGCGCTTCAGCCAGTCATGCATGGAGCCGCCAAGTTCGACCTCCGGATTCCCGGTCTGAATCGCACGGGTCTGGAGATAGAGCAGAATCATGCGGGCCCGGCTGCCGTAGGGAACGCCGATTCGGCGGGTGACGCCGTTGCGGTCCTCGATCACGCCGGGTTGGATGACCAGCTTGACCTTGTGGCCGGGCCGCTCCCAATGCTGGTCGTCGGGAAGCTGGCGGTGCGGCAGCGCGGTCTGGCAGAATCCGGCATAGGTGATGCCGAGCTTGCCGTTTTCCGCGGCCTGGACCGCTGCGGCGATGTCGATCAGCGGCCGTTCCTCGTCCGAAACAAGGGCCAGCGCGCCGTCGCGTCCGTGTGTCTCGATCAAACGATGAATGCTGCCCATGCCGACCTCCAGCTTTTGGCCACCGTGACCGCCCTTGTGACAGGCCGATGACCGAACCTGCCAGATACAACACCCCGGATCGCGCCGAAGGCAATTTGAACCTTGGTGACGCAGGCTATTTGGAACCTATTTGAAACCAACTATTAGATTCGTCACCAAAGTTCAGGGGATAAGTCCGAGTCGCGTCACCACAGTTCAAGCCAGGCGTCACCAGAGTTCATGGGGAAGAATCGGACGTCTGTGGACGAATCGCGGCAGGGAACGGGCTGTTTGCCTGAACCTTGGTGACGCTGCCCTTGTCGATTCGAGGCTGGAGTCGGCCTTCGCCGCCTGTGGAGCGTCACCAAAGTTCAAGGATTCCAGGCAGCTGGGATGGGCGAAGTGACGGGCTGCGCGTCGCCTGTCCGACCCGCTGCCTGTTGAAGGTCATGCGCTTTCCGTCATCCACGCGAAGGCGGGGATCCAGGCAAACTCCCCTCAAGTGGTTGATTTGAATAGAAACCTGCCTTTGCGGTACCCGTGGAGGAGGTGAGGCGACGTTCGCTCCGCCATCCGTCATCGCTTCCCACAGTCCGGGCGTCACCAAAGTTCAAACGCCTGATCGAGTCGGTTTCGGGTCGAGTCGAGGCCCGGAGCGTCACCAAAGTTCAAACCCTGCAAGCGCCCGGCGTCACCAAAGTTCAGGAGTCACGCCGAGTCGGTCCGGCTGTTGGCGTCACCAAAGTTCAAACCCGGACCGGTCCCGTCCCCTCGAAGCGTCACCAAGGTTCAGGACTCTGGCCGCCAGGGAACAGGGCGCCAGGGAACAGGCCGAGCGTGGCGGAGTTTCCTTGCCCTGGGGCCTGACTGGCCGGAGGGGGGCGACAGGATGCGGGATGCAATGGCCGAAACATCTGGTGCGGCGGGGGAGACGGAAGACGGGGAATCGGGGAAGGTCGTCCTTGCCGCCATCGCGGCCAATCTGGCGATCACCGTCACCAAGTTCGTCGCGGCGCTGATCACCGGCAGCGCATCGATGCTGAGCGAGGCGGTCCATTCCCTGGTCGATACCGGGAACGAGGCGCTGATGCTGGTCGGGCTGAAGCGGTCGAAGAAACCGCCTGACGAGCGCCACCCCTTCGGTTACGCGCGCGAGCTATATTTCTGGACCTTCGTCGTGGCGCTGGTGATTTTCGCCGGCGGTGCGGTGGTCTCCATCTATGAAGGGGTGAAGAAGATCCTCCATCCGCAGCCGGTGGAGTCCGCCTGGATCAACTTCGTCGTGCTGGGCGTCGCCTTCGTCATGGAGGCGATCAGCTGGGTGGTGGCGCTGCGCGCCTTCAACGCCGACCGCGGCGAGGCCGGCGTGTTCGAGACCGTCCATGCCAGCAAGGACCCGACCGTCTTCATCGTCCTGTTCGAGGACAGTGCCGCCCTGGTCGGGCTGGTCGTCGCCGCTGCCTGCCTGTCGGCGGATCTGCTGCTGGACCAGCCGGTCTATGACGGCGTCGGGTCGATCCTGATCGGGCTGGTGCTGGCCGCCACTGCCGCCTTCCTCGCCTATGAGACGAAGAGCCTGCTGATCGGCGAGGCCGCCCGCCCCGACCTCGTGCACGGGGTGCGCGCCCTGGTGCGGGAGGAAGAGGCGGTCGATCACGTGAACGAGGTGCTGACCATCCATCTCGGCCCCAAGGTGGTGATCGTCAATCTCAGCCTGGATGTGCGGGACGAGGTCAGCGCCGGTCAGGTGGAGCGGACGCTGGCCCGCATCGAACGCCGGGTGAAGGAGCGTTTCCCGGAGATCCGCCGCGTCTTCACCGAGGTGCGGGCGGCCGGCGACCGGCTCAACCTTGCAGACGGCTGAACCTTGCAAAAGGCCAAATCTTGCAAACGGCCGGACCGACACCACATGCCGGGTGGAGCGCAACCAGGATGGAGCAGCCCTGCCCGGCAGGCGGGGACCCGATGAACACTTCGCCAAGCGGCCCCAGATGGCCGCGGGGGATCGGATCTCCGGTCGCCCGCGGCGTATCCATATCTTTCCGCATGAGCGATCCGGTCGCTCCCGTGCTGCCCGGCTTGGTGCATGGCCTGACCGATGCCTGACGCGCATTACGCTGCCGGCTCTTCTTATCCTCACCTGTTCTGTCGAACGCGGGGTGCCCCAGGCGCCGGCCGCGCGACGACTCATGCCCATTTCTCCAAGGAATCCTTCGATGCTCTCGTTTGAGATCGCCATCATCGTCGCGTTGACGCTCCTCAACGGGGTGTTCGCCATGTCCGAACTGGCGGTCGTCTCCTCGCGCAAGGCCCGGCTCCAGCATCTGGCCGACCGGGGCGACCGCGGAGCGCGGACGGCGCTGCGGCTGATCGAGGAGCCGAGCCGCTTCCTCAGCACCGTCCAGATCGGCATCACGCTGGTCGGCGTCGTCGCCGGCGCCTATGGTGGCGCCACGCTGGGCGACCGGCTGGGCCAGTGGCTGGACGGCTTCCCCGTCCTGGCCGGCAAGGGCGAGATCCTCGGCGTCGGCGGCGTGCTGGTGGTCATCACCTATCTGTCCATCGTGCTGGGCGAGCTGATCCCGAAGCGCATCGCCCTGAAGAACCCGGAGCGGATCGCCGCCCTCATCGCGCCGCCGATGCGCGCGCTGTCCCGTATCGCCGGCCCCTTCGTCTGGCTGCTCGGCGCCTCCACCGACCTGCTGCTGCGGCTGCTCGGCCTGCATGGCGCCCGCGAGGAGACGGTCACCGAGGAGGAGATCCGCTCGATGATCTCCGAAGGCACCGAGACCGGCGTCTTCGCCCCGGCCGAGAAGGAGATGATCGACGGCGTGCTGCGGCTGGCCGACCGCACGGTGCGCAGCATCATGGTCCCCCGCCCGGACGTCGCCTGGCTCGACCTGGGCAAGCCGCAGACCGAACTGCTGGAGGCGATCCGCAGCTTCGGCCATTCCCGCTATCCGGTGTGCCGCGGCACGCTCGACGAACTGGTCGGCGTCGTCCACACCCGCGACCTGCTGGGCATGGTCGTCGAGGGCCGCCCCTTCGATCTGGAGGCCGGGGCCGCCAAGCCGCTGGTGGTGCATGACGGCACGCCGATCCTGAAGCTGCTCGACCTGATGAAGAACTCCGGCCACCATCTGGCGATGGTCGTCGACGAGTATGGCAGCATCGAGGGGCTGGTCACCCTGACCGACATCCTGGAGATCATCGCCGGCGACCTGCCGGAGGCCGGCGAGGCGGTGGAGACCCCGGCGATCCGGCGCGAGGACGGCTCCTGGCTGGTCGAGGGCTGGATGCCGGTGGACGAGTTCGAGGACACCGTCGGCGTGCGCGGCCTGCGCGATGCCGGCGACTTTCACACGGTGGCGGGTCTGGTGCTGCACCGTCTGGGCCATGTACCGCAGGCCGGCGAGTGGTTCGAGTGGAACGGCGTCCGTTTCGAGGTGGTCGACATGGACGGCCGCCGCATCGACAAGGTGCTGGTGATGCCCAAGGTCGAACCGCCGGCCGACGCGGAGGAGTGAGATCCGCCGCCGGCCGAGGGTGCGGGGTTGCATTTGTTGTTGCAACTCCGCACGGGCTCCATTGACAAAGTTCCGGCAACTTGCTCAGACTCCGCCCGTCCGCCGATGGGGGGCGGAGTTCAAAGCGGAATCACGGGCTGAATGACGGGAGTGCGGTCGATGGGTGGCGGGGGCGACGAGATGCGCCAGTTGCGCGAGCGCCGCGGCGAGAACCAGACGCAGTTCGCCGACTGGCTGAACGGGCAGCTCGGCCGCAGCTATACCAAGGCGCGGATCAGCCGCTGGGAAAGCGGGGCGGAACGCATCCCGCAGCAGCTCGTCGATTTCCTGACCCGCCACAAGGCGGACGAACGGCCGCGCTCCGCCACATATCTGGCGGTCGCCAACCAGAAGGGCGGCGTCGGCAAGACCGCCACCGCCGTCAACCTCGCCTATGCCCTGACCGAGGGCGGGGCGCGGGTTCTGCTGATCGACTGCGATTCCCAGAGCAACGCCACCGTCCATGTCGGCATCGGCAACGCCGCCATCGTCGCCTTGGAGCAGCAGCGCAAGACACTCTATTATGTGCTGCGCTCGGAAGAGCCGCTGACCTCGGTGATCATGCCGACGACGGAAAGCGGGCTGGATCTGGCGCCGGCCGGGCTGTCGCTGGCCGATGCCGATGTGGAGCTGGCCGCCGATTCCACCGGCGGGCTGATCCTGCGTGAGAAGCTGGACGAGGTCCGCCACTCCTATGATTTCGTGGTGATGGACTGCGCGCCCAACCTGGGGCTGGTGACCGCCAACGCTTTGTCGGCGGCGGAGCTGGTGGTGGTCCCGGTGCAGACGGAGGCGCTGGCTCTGCTGGGCGTCAAGCGGCTTGTCGACACCATCGGCCGCATCCGCCGCCGGGTGAACCCGGCCCTGCGCATCGCCGGCATCATCCCGACCATGTACAACGACCGGCTGACCCAGGATCGCGCGACGTTGCAGGAACTGCATGAATCCTATGCCGGTCAGGTGCCGGTCTTCGATCCCATCCCGCGCGCCACCGTCTATGGCAAGGCGGCGGCGGCCGGCATGATCACGCTGGCCGGCGATCCCAAGGCGCCGGGGGCCGAGACCTTCCGCGAGGTGGCGCGCCAGATCCGCGCCTATGCCCAGAACCGGGAGACGACCCATGTCGCGTAAGTTCGAACGCAAGACCCGCGAGCTGCTGGGCACTGCGGCCGAGCCTGCGGGCGCCGCGATGGGGGGCATGGCCGGTGGGCTGACGGTGGGCAGCGACCGGCTGTTCGGCACCTCGGCCGGCTTCCCGCATGTGGTGGAGCTGGACCTCGCCCGCGTCCACCGCAACCCCGACCAGCCCCGCCGCCATTTCGACGAGGCGGAACTGCGCGGCCTCGCCTCCTCCATCGAGCGGCACGGGCTTCAGAACCCGGTCCTGGTGCGTCCCCTGCCCCAGGGCGAGTATCTGCTGATCGGCGGCGAGCGGCGGGTGCGCGCCCATGAGATGCTGGGCCGCAAGACGGTCTTCGCCATCCTGACCTCCGGCGATCCGGATGAGATCGGGCTGATCGACAATGTCCAGCGCGTCGATTTGAACGCGGTGGAATATGCGGCGGCGCTCGCCCGGCTGATCGACAAGCACGGCTATACCCATGACGAGCTGGCCGCCGTCGTCGGTCGCGACCGCACCGACGTGACCAAGCTGCTGGCGATCATGGGGCTGCCCGAGGAGATCCGGGAGGAGTATGCGACCGGGTTCGCCCATGTCTCCCGCTCCGTGATGATCGAGATCGCCGCCGCCCCCGCCGGGTTGCAGGCCGGGCTGTGGAAGCGGGCCAAGGAGGGCGCCAGCGTCAAGGCGGTGCGGCAGGCCAAGCGCGACCATGCCCAGAGCGGCGCCGCGGACGATGCACCTGCGCAGGAGCCGGATGCGAAGGAGGCGGTGCGGGCCTTGCAGGCCAGCGTGAAGCGCATCCTGCGCGACGTCGCGGTGGTGCGCGAACAGCGCCGCCATCTCGACCCCGGCAACCGCGAGCGGCTGGTGCGGCTGCGGGCCGAGATCGACGCCATTCTGGAAGAGGGCGACTAAACGCCCTCCCCCAGCAGCGACTTGGGTTCCAGGAAGGCGTTGAGGCCGAAGCTGCCATATTCGCGGCCGATGCCCGACTGCTTGAAGCCGCCGAACGGCGCCTTCGGATCGTGGGCGAGGCTGTTGATCAGCACACGGCCGGCGACGATGCGGTCGGCCACCCGGCGGGCGCGGGCGGTGTCGCCGGCCAACACATAGGCCTGGAGGCCGTAAATTGTGTCGTTGGCGATGGCGACCGCCTCCTCCTCGTCGCGATAGGGGATGATGGAGAGGACGGGGCCGAAGATCTCCTCGCGTGCGATGGTCATGTCGTTGCGGACGCCGGTGAACAGGGTCGGCCGCACGAGCCAGCCGCCGGAAAACTCCGGCTGCCCCTTCGGGCACCCTTCCCCGCCGGCCAGCAGGATGGCGCCCTCCTCCACCCCGATGCGGATGTAGCGCTGCACCCGCTCCCACTGGGTCCGGCTGACCATCGGACCGATGGTGGTGGCCGGATCGCGCGGGTCGCCGGTGCGCACCGCCTCGACCGCCGCCTTGGTCAGCGCCTCGATCTCGGCGAGGCGGCTGCGCGGAGCCAGCAGGCGGGTGCCGGCGATGCAGGCCTGTCCGCTGTTCATGAAGGCGGCGCCGACCGCCAGCGGGATCGCCCGCGACAGGTCGGCATCGTCGAGGATGATCGTCGGCGACTTGCCACCCAGCTCCAGCGTCACCCGTTTCAGCGTGTCGGCCGCCGCGCGCAGGATCGCCTTGCCGGTGGCGGTGGAGCCGGTGAAGGAGATCTTGGCGACGTCCGCATGGCTGGAGATCGCCGCCCCCACCCGCTCGCCGCGGCCGGTGACGATGTTGACTAGGCCGGGCGGCAGACCGGCGGTATGCAGCGCCTCGGTGACGATCTGCGTCTGGCGGGCGCTCATCTCGCTGGGCTTGATCACCGCGGTGCAGCCGGCGGCGACAGCGGTGGCGAGCTTGCCGCAGATGAAGCCGGCATTGCTGTTCCACGGCGTGATCAACCCGGCGACGCCGAGCGGCTCCATGCTGACCTCGGCCGTGCCCATCCGCCGGACGAAGGGGTAATCGGCCAGCAGGGCGGCGGTCTCGCGGAAGGCGTTCACCGGGTGATCGACCATGAAGCCGGCGCGCGAGGCCGGGGCGCCATATTCCTCGATCACGGCATCGAGCAACTCGTCGCGCCGGGCGGCCACGGCATCGCCCATCCGGTGCAGCAGGGCGATCCGCTCCGCCTTGGCCGTCCGGGAGAAGACGGGGAAGGCGCGCTTGGCGGCGGCGATGGCGGCGTGCGCATCCTCCTCGTCGGCAAGGCGGACGCGGCCGGTGACGGCGCCGGTCGCCGGATTGTGCAGGTCGAACAGCTCCGTCCCATGCGGGGTGACGAAGCGGCCGTCGATGTAGATGGTGTCGATCTCGTGCATCGGGCTCTCCCGGAGCGGTCGGTGGGTGTCGGCCATTCAGGTGGCACAGGGGCCGCCGGGTGATAAGGTGGACAATCCCGCATGCATCGGTGAACGGATCGGGACAATGAGTATGACCGGATTGGCGGAGCTGGAAGCCGTGCAGGCCGTTGCCCGGCATCGCGGTTTCCGTGCCGCGGCGGCCGAGCTGGGGATGTCGCGCTCGGCGCTCAGCCATGCCATCGCGGCGCTGGAGGAGCGGCTGGGGGTGCGGCTGTTCCACCGCACGACGCGCAGCGTGGCGCTGACCCAGGCGGGCGAGCAGTTCGTCGCCGACATTGCCCCTGCCCTGCGCGACATCCGGGCCGCCATCGACCGGCTGTCCGACCATCGGTTGTCGCCCGCCGGAACGCTGCGCATCAACAGCTCGGCCGGTGCTGCGCGAATGATCATGAAGCCGGTCATTCTGGAATATCTGCGCCGCTACCCGGAGATGACCGTCGATATCGTCACCGAAGGGAAGCTGGTCGACATCGTTCTGGAGGGCTTCGATGCCGGCGTGCGACTGGCGGAGCAGGTGCCGCAGGACATGATCGCCATCCCGCTCGGCCCCAACCTGCGCTTCGCGGTGGTCGGCACGCCGGAATATTTCACCGGCCACACCCCGCCGGAGACTCCGGCCGACCTCGCCGGCCACCGCTGCATCCGCAGCCGCCTGCCGAGCGGCGCCCTCTATCGCTGGGAGTTCGAGCGGCATGGCGAGGCGGTCGCCATCGACGGCACCGGGCCGCTGATCCTGGACGATGCCGACCTGATGCTCGACGCGGTCCGCGGCGGGCTCGGGCTCGGCTATCTGGCAGAATGGCATGTCGCCGACGACATCGCCGCCGGCCGCCTGCTGCGCGTGCTGGAGGAGTGGACGCAGCCGTTTCCCGGACTGTGCCTCTATTATTCAGGCCGGCGGCATCTGCCGCCAGGCCTGCGGGCGCTGGTGGATCTGGTGCGGGAGCTTGGCGGACGGCGGTAGGGGGCCGATGTGGGACGTCCCACGTTCTGCAAGGCTATTGTGGGACGTCCCACATCGCCGTCCGGCCGTCGGCGAAGCGCTCCAGTTCCGTCACCAGACGGTCGGCGAGAGCCGCCACGTCGTCGCGGCGGAGAAGACCGCCGGCATATTCCAGCCTCAGCACCAGCGTGTCGCGCGGCACCACCACCAGGGTCAGCGGCCAGCTCATCCGGCCGCGGTTGCCGACGTCGCGGAAGGACAGGGTGGCGCGCTCGCTCTGCCACAGCGCCTCGTCCACCGGGTAATTCTCGAAGATCACCACGCTGTCGAAAGGGGCAGCGCCGGTCCAGCTTTGCAGGTCCGGCGGCGGGGCATGCTCGTGCTGGCGGGCGGCGATGTTGGCGTCGAAGAGGTCGCGCAGCCAGCCATCGTCTCCCTTGTCATCGCTCACCGCACAGACCAGCGGCAGGACGCCGACCAGCAACCCGGTGACATGGTCGATCCCCGGCATTTCGACCGAGCGGCCCGACATCACCGCACCGAAAGCGACGGTGCTCTGGCCGGTGACGGCTGCCAGCAGCCGCAGCCATGCCGCCTGGACCAGCGTGTTCAGCGTCACCTTCCGCCCGCCGGCATGGCGCTGGAGCCGCTGGACGGTTGGCGCGTCGATGGTGCGTTCCTCGGCGTGGTCCGGTTCCGGGCAGGCGGGCGGCGGCAGGACGGCGGTCAGGCGGGTGGGGGCGGGCAGGGCGGCCAGCTGCGTGCGCCAGTGTGCTGTGGCCTGTTCCCGTGCGCCGTCGGCGGCCTGGGTCCAGGCGGCGAGATCGCGCAGCCGCACCGGCGGTGGCGGCACGCTGTCGCCGTCATAGAGGCGCAGCACATCACCCAGCAGGCGCGACATGCTCCAGCCGTCGAGCAGCGCATGGTGCCATGTCCACAGGAAGCGGTGGGTGGCCGGGCCGGTGCGGACCAGGGTCACCCGCATCAGCGGCGCTTGGTCTACATCGAAGCGGCGGCGGTATTCGTCGTCGCACAGGCGAGCCCAGGCGTCGTCGGGGTCGCTGGCGTCGCGTCCGTCCAGCAGCGTGACGGGCAGGTCGGCGTGTTTGGCGATCACCAGCAGCGCCTGCTTGCTGCCGTCGGCCTGCGGCAGGTCGGCGAAGGCGGCGCGCAGAATGTCGTGGCGGGCGATCGTCTCGCGCCAGACCGCCGCCAGCCGGTCGGGATCGAGCCGGTCGATGGTCGCCCACACCTGCACCATGTAGGCATCTGAGGCTGGGATGGAGAGGCTGTGGCGCAGCATCGCCGCCTGCATCGGCGTCGCCGGCAGGATGTCGGCGATTGCCGGGGCGGCGATGGGCAGCGCGTCGATCTGCGCTTGGTTCAAATTGACCAGCGGGAAGTCGGACGGTGTTGCCTGACTGGACGGGACCGTGGCGCAATGGGCGGTCAGCTCCGCCAGAGCGGCGCGGAAATCCTCCATCAGGCCGGCGATGACGCAGTCCTCGAACAGAGTGGCGCTGGCGCGGGCGTGTAGTGTCAACTCACCCGCCATCACCTGCCCGTCGATGGAGATCAGGGCGCCGAGCGGCGCGTCGGGATCGGTGCCGGCACCGCACTCCTCCGTGGCAGGACGCCAGGGCGCCTCGGCGGCGGCGCCGTCGAACTGCCCCAGATAGTTGAAGGAGAGGGCGATGGGGCGACCGGACAGCGCGGTGCGGGCCTCCGGCGGTCCCAGATGGCGCAGCAGGTTGAAACCGATGCCGCCGTCGGGGACCGCGCGCAGCGCCTCCTTGACGTGGCGGATGGCGCCGTCCCAGCCGGGCGGCGGGGCGAGGCGGACGGGATAGACGCTGGTGAACCAGCCGACGGTGCGGCCAACATCGAGGTCGGGGAACAGGGCTTCGCGGCCATGCCCCTCGACATGGACGGTCAGGGCCTCGACCGGCCAGCGGCGCTGCACGGCGCGGGTGAACGCGGTCAGCAGCAGCGTGTCGATGCGGGTGCGGTAGGTGGCCGGTGCCTCGGTCAGCAGGGCACGGGTCTGCGCGCGATCCAGCCGCAGGCTGCGGGTGACGGCATGGCGGCGGGTGTTGAGCGACAGCGGCCCCTCGACCGGCAGCGGTGGCGTGTCGAGCGCGCGGCGCCAGTGGTCGAGCTGGCCGAGGAAGCGGGGAACCTCCTGCACCAGACGCCGCGCCCACTGGGCGAAGGGCGTTCCGGCGGCGGGCAGCCGGTCGAGCATGCAGGGGCCTTGCAGGGCGGCCTCCAGATCCTCCAGCAGGATGCGCCAGGACACACCGTCCACCACCAGATGATGGGCGACCAGGAACAGGCGCTGCCCGCCATCGGGTTTGCGGATCAGCAGCGCCCGCATCAGCGGCCCGTCGGCGAGGTCGAGCCGGCCCTGCGCCTCGCCGCACAGGCGGGTGACGGCAGCCTCGTCGGCGGCGTCCGCCTCCTCCAGCGGGATGGTCGCCGGGCCGTGGTCGTGGGTCTGCGTCCAGTTGCCCCCGGCATCGGGCGTGAAGCGTAGCCGCAGGGCGTCGTGACGGCCGGCGACCATGGCCAGCGCGCCCGCCAGCCGGGCGGTATCCACCGGAACCGTCGCGGCCAGCAGCACCGACTGGTTCCAGCGGTCGCGGTTGGGGACCGGCTGGTCGAAGAACCAAGCCTGGATCGGCGCCAACGGCGACGGACCGGCGGGGGCCTGCGCAGTGGGAGCGCCGGGGGCGGCCTCTTCCGCCACCAAAGCCAGGGCGGCGATGGTCTGGCGTTCCAGCAACTGCTTCGGCGTGATGCGCAGGCCGGCGGCGCGGGCGCGGGCGACGATCTGGAGCGCGATGATGGAATCGCCGCCAATCTCGAAGAAGTTGTCGGTGACGCCGATGCGCTCGGCGTTCAGCGCCTCCCGCCACAGCCGGACGAGCAGTTCTTCAACCGGGGTGGCGGCGGCGACCTGCGCTGCGGCCTCCCAGCGCGGGGTCGGCAATGCTGCGCGGTCGAGCTTGCCGGTGGGGGTGACGGGGATGGCGTCCAGCACCATCAGCCGGGCAGGCACCATATGGGCGGGCAGCCTTGCCGCCAGCGCCGTGCTGACGGCGGTGGGGTCGGGCCGCGCACCGGGGCTGGGCACCAGATAGCCGATCAGGCGGGTGACGCCGTCGCTTTCCTGCGCCACCACCACGGCTTCGCGCACGCCGGGTTCGGCGGCCAGATGGGCCTCGATCTCGCCAAGCTCGATGCGGAAGCCGCGCAGCTTCACCTGATGGTCGCGGCGGCCGAGGAACTCGACAGTGCCGTCCTCCCTCCAACGGGCGAGGTCGCCGGTGCGGTAGAGGCGGGCACCGGGACGGCCGAAGGGGTCTGGAATGAAGCGCTCGGCGGTCGCCGCCGGGCGGCCGAGATAGCCGCGGGCAAGACCGCTGCCGCCGATCCACAGCTCCCCCGTCACGCCGATGGGCAGCGGGTTGAGATCGTCGTCGAGGATATGGGCGCTGCGGTCGCCGACCGGACGGCCGATGGGGACGTAGGCGCTGTCGGGCAGGCCGGCGCCGCCGCCCTTCCACACCTCGCTCTTCCACACCAGCGGAGTTACAACCGTCTCGGTCGGGCCGTAGCCGTTGATGGCATGGCGGGGGCGCAGCGCGCGGAACAGCCGCTCCAGCCCGGCGCGCGGCATCGCCTCCCCGCCGAAGGAATAGAGCTGCATCGGCGGCGGCTCGCCGCCCTGCTGCTCGGCCCAGGCGGCCAGCTGCTGGAGGTATTTCGGCGGGAAGCCGGCATGGGTCAGGCGGTGGCGGCGGATGGCGTCATAGGTCTGCTCCGCCGTCCACAGACTGTCGTCGCGCAGCAGGATGGCGCCGCCGGCCGCCAGCGCGGTCATCCAGCGTTCATGCGCGCCGTCGAAGGTGAAGGACAGGAAATGCAGCTCGCGGCTGTCCGGTCCCATGTCGTAGACGGCACCGGTGGCGACGCAATGCATGGCGAGCGGACCATGCTCCACCGCCACACCCTTCGGTGCGCCGGTGGAGCCGGAGGTGTGGATGACATAGGCGAGACTTCGCGGCTGGATCGTCAGCGCGGGCGCATGGTCGGGGGCGTCGGCTTCATCGTTGGGATGAAGGGTGGTCACGCCGTCGAGCGGGCTGTCGGCGATCAGCAGGGTCAGGTTGGCGGCTTCGCGGATCGCCTGCCAGCGCTCGGCGGGATGGCTGGGGTCGAGCGGGACGAAGGCGGCGCCCGATTTCAGCACCGCCAGGAAGGCGGCGACCAGCTCGGGCGAGCGGGGCAGGCAGACGCCGATGCGGTGCTCCGGCCCGGCGCCCAGCGCGACCAGCCGGTTGGCAAGGCGGTTGGCGCGGCGGTCGAGGTCGCCGCGGGTCACGATGTCGTCGCCGAACAGGATGGCCGGGGCGTCCGGCCGCTCCGCGGCGAGGCGGGCGAGCAGGACGGGCACTGGATCGGGCGTAGGACCGGTCCAGCCGGGATCCACGGACCAGCCGGCGATGGCCTGGATGTCGTCCTCGCAGCGGATGTCGAGGGCGCGGAGCGGGCGGTCGGGGGAGGCTGCGATCTGTGTCAGCAGGCGTTGCCAGCGCCGCAGCAGGAGGTCCGCCGGAGCGGCCTCCCCCCGGTGGGCGAGGCGGACGAGGATCGTGCCGTCGGACCGCTCGGTGCCGGCGAGCGCGAGGTCGAACTTGGCGCTGCGCACCGGCAACTCCAGCGGTTCCACCCGCAGGCCGTCGAGACCGCCTATGGCGAATGTGGCCGCGCGGTGGTCGAACATCGCCTGGACCAACGGATTGGCGCCGCGCTCCGCCCGCACCGTCTCCTGGATGGCGTCGAAGGGGAGGTCCTGGTTGTCCTGGGCGGCGGTGACGGCACGGGCGACCTCGTGCAGCCAGTTGCGGAAGGGCTGGGCGGGGGTGAGGCGCAGGCGCAGCGGGAGGGTGTTGACGAAACAGCCGATGGCCTGTTCGGCCTCCGGCTGGCGGCGGCCGGCGACCGGGACGCCGACGATCAGTTCGTCCTGGCCGCTCATCCGGCCGAGAAGCAGGGCGTAGGCGGCCAGCAGGACGGTGAAGGGGGTGCAACCTTCGCGGGCGGCCAGTTCCTTCAGCGCGCCGGAGAGGGCGGGGGGCAGGACGGCGGTCCGTTCGCCGCCGCTGTCGCTGTCGCCGTCGCGGCGGCTCTCCATCTCGAAGCCCGGCAGGGTCAGGCGGGCGGGGGCGCCGGACAGGGTGTCGCGCCAGAAGGCGGCTTGGCGGCCGGCCTCCCCGGCCTCCAGCCACGCCGCCTGCCAGACGGCGAGGTCGGCATGCTGCGCCGGCAGCTCGGGCAATGCGGGGGTGCGGCCCTGGCGGGCGGCGTTGTAAGCGGCGGCCAAGTCGGCCATCAGCAGGCCAATGCTGGCGCCGTCGGCGGCGATGTGGTGCAGCGTCACCAGCAACCAATGCTCATCGGCAGCGAGGCGCAGCAGATCGGCCCGCCAGGGGGTGTCGCGCTCCAGGTCGAAGGGGACGGCGGCGAGACGCTCGGCGAGGTCTTGCGCCGCGTCCGTCCGGCCGGTCAGGTCGTGGCGGTTCAGGCGGACGGGACGGTCGGGCAGCAGGACCGCCCACAGCTTGCCGTCGCCATCCTCGCGGTAGGCGGTGCGCAGGATCTCATGGCGGACCGAAACCGCGTTGAGCGCCGCCTCCAAGGCTGCGGAATCGACCGTGCCGGTCAGCCGGAACGCGCCCGGCATGTGGTAGGCGGCCGATGCCGGGTCGAGCCGGTGCAGGGTCCACAGCCGGCGCTGTGCGGGGGACGCCGCCACCGGAGCCGCCGCATCGCCCCGGCGCTTGGGGACCGGCAGCCGCGAAAAGGCGATGCCGCGCGCCCGCAGCGCATCGAGGAAGGCACGCCGCCTGTCCGTCGGCAGCCGGGCGAAGCCCTGCGCGATGTCATGCAGGCTGGGGGCGAGCGTATCGGCCATGGAGGCGTACCGTATTGTCGTAGAGGGGGGAGCGCAGACTTCCCCTCTCCCCGCTGGGGAGAGGGGACTACACGGGAGAAGGAATTCAGGCCGCGGCGCGGTCGAGCTGGCCGGGTTCGGCTTCCGTGGCGCGCAGGGCCTGGGCGAGGGCGGCGGGGGTCGGGTGGTCGAAGACGAGGCCCGGCGGCACCTCCACCCCCAGGCGGCGGCGCAAACGGGACACCAGCTTGATCACCAGCAGCGAATGGCCGCCGAGGTCGAACAGGTTGTCTGTCGGGGCGACCCGCTCGCGCTCCAGCAGGGTGGCGATCAGGCCGGCGATCAGCGTTTCCAGCGGGGCGGCGTCGTTGGCCGGCTGCCCCGAAACGGCGGCCGAAGCGGTGTCCGGAATTGCGGCGGGATCGGGCAGGGCGACGCGGTCGATCTTGCCGTTGCCGAGCCTCGGCAGGCTGGCGAGGACGAGGATCTCCGCCGGAACCATCGCGTCGGGCAGGAGGGCGCGCAGGGCTTCCCGCAGGGCGGCCGGGTCGGGGGTGGTGCCGGCGGTGGCGACCGCATAGGCGACCAGCCGGTCGGTGCCGCACAGCTTCACCGTGGCCTGGGCGATGCCGGGCAGGGCGATGACTGCGGCCTCGATCTCCGCCGGCTCGATGCGAAAGCCGCGGATCTTGATCTGGTCGTCGATGCGGCCGATCAGTTCCAGTCCGCCGCCGGGCAGCAGCCGGGCGCGGTCGCCGGTGCGGTAGAAGCGGGTGCCGTCTGGGTCGGTGAAGAAGGCCGCATCATCCGGCCGGTCGAGATAGCCGCGGGCGACCTGCGCGCCACCGATGACCAGTTCGCCCTCTTTCCCGAGCAGGCGGACGTTGCTTCCCGCCAGCACGCGGTCGAGCGGCAGCCGGTCCGGCAGCGGCGCGTCCGGGGCCAGGGCATGGACCATCACGCCGACGGTCGCCTCGGTCGGGCCGTAATGGTTGAAGACGCGGCAGGCCGGCGCCGCGGCGCGGATCGCCTCCAGCAGCGGGCGGGCGGTGGGCTCGCCGCCGAGGATCAGGGTGCCGGGGAGAACCGGGGAGGGACGGTCGATCAGGGCGGCCAGATGCGAGGGGACGATCTTCAGGCAGTCGATGGCCTCGTCCCGGACGAAGCGGGCGAAGGCGGCGCCGTCGGTCATCGTCGCCTCGTCCGCCACCACGAGGCAGCCGCCGGCCGCCGACGCCCCGAACAAGGTGGTGTTGCCGAGGTCGGCGGCGACGGTGGAGGTCAAGGCGAAGCGGCGGCAGGCGGTCAGGCCGAGCGCCTCCGTCACCCCCGCCACATAGGCGGCAAGCTGGGCATGCTCGACGACCACGCCCTTCGGCGTGCCGGTCGAACCGGAGGTGAACAGCAGATAGGCGGCGTCCTGCGGCGCCGGGGGCGGCAGTGCGATGTCCGGCACCCGCTGCTCCAGCAATGCTGCGACATCGGCAGCGGTCATCAGCCGGCAGGGCCGGGCGGCATCGAGGACCGCGGCCCGGCGGGCTTCCGGCCAGGCGGGATCGACCGGCACATAGGCGCCGCCAGCCCGCATCACGGCGTGGAGCGCGATGACCAGCTCGGCCGAGCGGGGCAGGGCCAGCGCCACCCGCTGTTCCGGCCCGACGCCGTCGCGGCGCAGATGGCGGGCCAGCCGCTCGACCAGCGCGTCAAGTGCGGCGTAGCCGAGGGTGCGCGTGCCGTCCTTCAACGCCGGGGCATCGGGATTGCGGGCGGCCTGGGCGGACAGCAGGGCGGGGATGGTGGTCCCGGCGGTTATCTCAGTGATCATCAGGCCATCTCCTCGATGCCGGTAACAGCCTGCCGCTCGACCATCGCGCCCATGGCGACGACGATGCGGCGCGGTCCCTCGAAGGGGTCGCGGGCGTGGGCGGTCAGCATGTTGTCGACCATCACCGCGTCGCCGCGAAGCCACTGGAAGCGCACGGCGCAGGCCTCGTAGGTGTCGCCGATCAGGGCCATGGTCTCGTCCGGAATGGTCTCGCCGTCGCCGAACAGCACGTTGCGCGGCAGCCGGTCGACGCCGACGAGCTCCAGCAGATCCGCGCGCAGGTCGGGTTCCAGGCAGGCGGGGTGGTGGAGCTGCAACTGGTTGAAGAAGCTGCGCTCGCCGGTCAGCGGGTGGCGGATCACCGCCGGGCCGCGGGTGCGGGTCTGCGGCGTCTCGTCGTCGAGCCAGCGCAGGTCGATGCCGCCGGCGGCACAGCGCGCCGCCACCGCCGCGCGGTCGTCGGTCTTGAAGAAGTCGCGCCAGCCGACATCCAGCCGCGGCGTGAAGGTGCGGACATAGAGCAGGCCGCGCGTCTCCAGCATCGCCACCAGATCGGCCGGCAGGCGCTTCAGCATTTCGCGGCAATCGACGATGGGGGTGCAACCGCCGACCGGCGCCACCTGCTCGGCGAAGAACCACTGCTTGTGCGGCCAGCGCTCCAGATGGCTGCTCTCATTGTGGTAGAGGATCATCTGCCGCTCCGGGTAGGGCGTGGAGCGGTAGGTGTTGCGCCCGCCCTCCTTCTTCGGCAGGTCGCCGTAGGAACCGAACAGGCCGGTCGGCTCCATCGCCTCGGCGAAGGTCTCGAAGCTCTGCGGGTCGGGCAGGTCGAAGCCGCGGAACAGGATGGCGCCGTGTCGTAGAAGCAACTGGTCGATCAGGCCGCGGTTGTCGCGCGCCCAGGATGCGGGGTCGAGGCCGGATTCCATCGGCTCCAGCATGATCGGGAATTCGGAGCCCGGCATGGGGAAGGAGCGGCGGACGGAAGCGTCGGAGGTGGGCGAGGCGCTGGCGCGCCGGGTCTGGTCCATGGGGTGGAACTCCTGACCGGCAAGGGGAGCGATCTTGGGGGTGTTGGGACGGATGGGTTGGGTCGGGTCGGCAACGGCGCGCTCCAGCAGCGCCACCCAGTTGCGGTGGAAGCGCTGCACGCTGGCCGGATCGAACAGCGCGCTGGCGAACACCCAGTCGGCGGCGAGCGCCGGGCCGTCGGCGGTCCGCTCCGGTTCCAGGAACAGGGCCATGTCGAACTTGGACTGGCGGTCGGCCGACGGGAATTGCCCGACGGCCAGGCCGGGCAGTTGCAGGGGGCCGCCGGGGACGTTCTGGAGGACGAACAGCACCTGGACCAGCGGGTTGCGGCTGCGGTCGCGCGGCACGCCGACCGCCTCGACGATGCGGTCGAAGGGCAGGGCGTCATGGTCGAAGGCGTCGAGCGCCATGCGGCCGGTGCGGTCCAGCAGGCAGTCGAAGCTGTCGTCCGGCTCCAAGCGGGAGCGCAGCGGCACGACATTGACGAAGAAACCGACCAACCCCTCCAGCGCGCGGTCGGGGCGCCCGGCGGTGTCGGTGCCGACCAGCAGATCGTCCATGCCGGTTTCCGCATGCAGCATGGCGGTGAAGGCGGCGAGCAGAGCCATAAAGGCGGTGGCGCCGCGGCGCCGCGCCCATTCCTCCACCCGTGCCAGCAGGGCGGGGGCAAGGGAGAGGCGCAGGCTGCCGCCCTGGGTGGCGGCGACCGGCGGGCGCGGCCGGTCGGTCGGCAGGGCGAGCGCCGTCGGCACGCCGGACAGGCGGTCGCGCCAGAAGCCGGTCAGCTTGGCGAGGCGCTCGCCCGACAGCAGGCGGCGCTGCCACACCGCATAGTCGGCATACTGCACCGGCAACGGCGTCCAGTCCGGCGCCCGGCCGGCCAGCGCCCCGCGGTAGGCGGTGGCGAGGTCCTGGCACAGCACGCCGACCGACCAGCCGTCGGCGACGATGTGGTGCATGGCGAACAGCAGCCGATGGCTGCCGGGCTCCATCCGCAGCAGACGGGCGCGCAGCAGCGGGCCGGCGGCGAGGTCGAAGGGGGTGCGGGCATCCTCCTCCGCCAGCGCCTGGGCGCAGGCCGTCCGCTCCATGGGCGGCAGGCCGGACAGATCCTCCAGCGGCAGCGGCACGAACAGCGCCGGAGCGGCGACGGCGGCAGGCTCTTCATCGCGCTCGGGATAGGCGGTGCGCAGCACCTCGTGCCGGGCGACCACGGCGTTCAGCGCGGTTTCCAGCGCCACGCCGTCGAGGTCGCCGGTCAGCAGCAACGAGGCCGCCATCACATAGGCGCTGCCGCCGCCGGACAGCCGGTCGACCAGCCACAGGCGCTGTTGGGCGGGGGAGAGCGGCATCGCCTCCCGCCGCTCGACAGCAAGCAAGGGCGGGGTGTCGTCGCCGGCTGGCAGGGACAGGGCATCGAGCCGGGCGGCCAGATCGCGCAGCACCGGCGTGTCGAAGACGGTTCGCAGGGCCAGACCGGGCCAGCCGTCGCGGCGCAGCCGGGCGATCAGCCGGGCGGCCAGCAGCGAATGGCCGCCGAGCGCGAAGAAATCGGCATCGCGGGCGATTCCGGCGCCGGGCAGCAACTCCTGCCACAGGGCGGCGAGACGGCGTTCGGTCCCGGTGGCGGGTGGCTCGGCGGCCGTTGCGGCGGGCTGTTCCGGATAGGGCAGCGCCTTGCGGTCGAGCTTGCCGTTGGCGTTGCGCGGCCAGACGGCCATGCGGACCCAGCGGGTCGGCACCATGTAGGGCGGCAGCAGGGCCGCGGCGTGGGCGGCGAGGTCCGGCGGCGGGGCCGTCTCGTCCGACGCTTCCCACCAGGCGGTCAGATGGTCGGCGCGGATGTGGACGGCGGCGCAGCGGACGGCGGGGTGGCGCTCCAGCGCCGCTTCGACCTCGCCGGCCTCGATGCGGAAGCCGCGCAGTTTCATCTGGAAATCGCTGCGCCCGGCCCATTCGATGACGCCGTCGGCCGACCAGCGGCCGAGATCGCCGGTGCGGTAAAGGCGCGACCCCGGAGCGCCGTCCGGATCGGGCACGAAGGCCGCCGCGGTGCGGCGCGGGTCGCCGAGATAGCCGCGGCCGACCCCGACGCCGCCGACGGCGATCTCCCCCACCGTGCCGAGCGGCACGGGAGAGAGGTCGCCATCGACGACGCGCAGCTCCGCCCCCGCAGTCGGCCGGCCGATGGGGGCGGCTACGCCTGCGACGGGGGCGGAGTGCAGCGGATGGAAGGCCACGTCGTCGGCGCATTCGGCCGGGCCGTAGGCGTTCATCAGCGGCACGTCGGGGTAGGTGTCGAACCACGCGGCGGCATCGGCCGCGCCCAGCGCCTCCCCCGTCGGCAGCACCCAGCGCAGGGCCGGCAGCGGGCGGGGGCGGTCGTCCGCACCGCGGGTTTCCGCCATGGTGCGCATCAGCGACGGCACCGGCTCGAACAGGGTCACGCCCGATGCCGCCAGCCGGTCGGGCAGGGCGTCGGGATCGCGCACCACCGCATCGGGGACGATCTCCACCACCGCACCCAGCAGCGGGGCGGTCAGCGTCTGCCAGACGGAGATGTCGAAGCAGGCAGGGGCGGTCTGGGCGATCACGTCATGCTCGGACAGGCCGAGTGGGTCGAGCTTCGCCAGCATGTTGTTCAGCATGCCGTCGCGGGTGACCATCGCCCCCTTCGGCGTGCCCGTCGAGCCGGAGGTGAAGAGCACATAGGCGCGCTGGTCGCCGCGTGCAGGCCGTGTGGGCAGGTCGCCCTGACCGGCGCGGGCCAGCAGGTCGGCGGGGGTGAGGGCTGGCAAATCGCAGGGCACCGCGGGATCGCGGACCAGCAGCGGGTTGCCGGCCTGCTCCATCACCTGCGCCCAGCGGGCGGGTGGGTGGCAGGGGTCGAGCGGCACCCAGGCCCCGCCCGCCCGCAGCACGGCGACCATCAGGCAGAGCAGTTCCAGCCCGCGCGGGGCGAGCAGGGCGACGGCGTCGTCGGGACGGACACCGGCCGCGGCGAGGCCGCGGGCCAGCCGCTCCGACCGCTGCCAAAGTGCGCCATAGGTCAGGGTAGCACCGTCGCAACGGGCGGCGATGCGGTCGGGGTGGGCGGCGACGCGGGCGGCGACGCGCTCGACCCAGCCTGGCGACAGGCTGTAGGGCGCGGGGGTGACGGCCCAGCGGCGCAAGGCCTGCGCCTCCGCCTCGCCCATGCGCGGCAGGGCGGCCAGCGGGGTGGCGGCGCCGCGGGCCAGCGACAGCAGGGCGGCGCGGAAGCCCTCGGCGATCCGGGTGAGCGCCGCGGCGTCGATGCGGCGGGCGTCGGCGTCGATGGTGGCGCCCAGCGTTTCGCCGGGGAAGACCTCCACCGTCAGGCCGTAATGGGTGCGCTCGACATTGGCGCGCTGGCGCAACTCGAGCGCGCCGACCCGGCGGCGCCGGCCCTCCAGCATCGGCAGGTTCTGGAAGACCAGCAGCGTGTCGAACAGCGGACCGATCCCGGCCTGCGCCTGGATGTCGGCCAGCGCACTGTGCTCATGCTCGCGCATCGCGGCATTGTCGGCCTGGATGCCGCGCAGATAGTCGCCGAGGCGCCGGTGGCCGGGCGCGCGAACGCGCAGCGGCAGGGTGTTGATGAAGACGCCCAGCATATGCTCGGCGCCGTCGAGGTCGGCCGGGCGGCCGGCGGAGGTGACGCCGAACAGCACGTCGTCATGACCCGAGCGGGCGGCCAGGACGAGGCCCCAGGCGCCCTGCACCAGCGTGTTCAGCGTGACGCCCAGGCCGCGCGCGGCGGCGGTCAGCCGGGCGGTCTCCACCTCGTCCAGCACGATGCCGCGGCTGAGCGGGATGGCGCTGCCGGTCTCCGGAGTCGATTCTGGCGCCGGGGCCAGCAGGGGCAGCGGCGTGGCGGCCTCCACCCCGGCGAGAGCGCTGCGCCAGAAGGCGGCGGACCGGCTGGAGTCCTGTCGCAGGGTCCAGGCGATGTGGTCGCGGAAGGGGCGGCGCGCGGGCAGGATGGGAACCTCGCCGGCCAGACGGGCGCGGTAGCGTTCCAGCACCTCGTCCAGCAGCAGGATCGAGCACCAGCCATCGACGACCAGATGATGGCGGCTCCACAGCAGCAGACAGCGGCCGGCGGCGCAGCGGATCAGAGCCAGCCGCATCAGCGGCGCCCGGTCCAGCGCGAAGCCGCGCGCCCGGTCCTCCGCCAGGAAGGCGGCCAGGGCAGCGTCGCGGGCGTCCTCCGTCAGGTCGCTCCAGTCACGGTGGGCGACGGGCAGGGTGGCGGCGCGCTCCACCAGCTGCAACGGGCGGTCGGTGCCCTCCCAGCGGAAGGCGGTGCGCAGGATCGGGTTGGCGGCGACGGTGTCCTGCCACGCGGCGACGAAGGCTTGCCCGTCGAAGGGGCCGTCGGCCTCGACCACCAGCTGGTTGACGTAAGCGCCGCCGGTGGGGTCGATCAGGCCGTGGAACAGCAGCCCCTGCTGGAGCGACGACAGCGGATAGGCGTCCTCCAGCGCCGGACGTTCGGCTTTCAGCGCCGCCAGCGCCACAGCGTCGAGTCCGCTGAGGGCGAAAGGCTCGATGCGCTTTTCGGCGGGTGCCGCGATGGACTTGGCGGCAGGCAGGGCCGCGGCGATGGCAGCAACCGTGCGCTTCTGGAAGAATAGCTTCGGTTTCAGGGCCAACCCCTTCGGCCGCGCCTTGGCGATGACCTGGAGCGCCAGGATCGAATCGCCGCCGATGGCGAAGAAATCCTCCTCCACCCCGACCGACGGGCGGCCGAGCACCTCGGCCCAGATCGTCGCCAGCGTTTCCTCGGCCGGGGTCAGGCTGCGGGGAGCGGGGGCGGTGACGGCCGGTGCTAGCTCGTCGCCGGGCAGGGACTTGCGGTCGATCTTGCCGTTGGGCAGGCGGGGCAGGGCAGGCAGGGCGCGCAACGCCGCGGGGACCATGGCGTCGGGCAGGGCCGCCGCCATGGCGGTGCGCAGCGCGTCAGTGTCCACCGTCTCCGGGGCGACGAAGGCGGCAAGGCGCAGGCCGTCGCCGGTCAAGGCCGGGTGGGCGACGGTGACCGCCTCGGCGATATCCGGCCGGGCGCGCAGCCACGCATCGACCTCGCCAAGCTCGACGCGGAAGCCGCGGATCTTCACCTGATCGTCGGCGCGGCCGAGGAACTCGATCAACCCGTCGGCGGCCATGCGCACGCGGTCGCCGGTGCGGTAGAGCCGTCCGCTCCGGCTCCACGGGTCGGGCACGAAGCGCTCGGCGGTCAGGGCCGGGCGGTCGAGATAGCCGGCGGCGACGCTTGCGCCGCCGATGGCAAGATCGCCGACGACGCCCAGCGGCACCGGGTCGCCATGGCGGTCGAGCACGGCGGCGCGAAGGCCGGGCAGGGGCGCGCCGATGGGAACCGGCTGGGCGGGTTTTTTTTTGGCTGGATCCTGCGGTGCGGGCGCGGTCAGGCAGCCGACGGTTGTCTCGGTCGGGCCGTAATGGTTCAGCACGCGGCAGCCGGGGGCGAGGGTGCGCAGACGCGCGACGAAGCGGCTGTCCAGCGCCTCGCCGCCGAGCACGAGGCAGCGGCGCGGCAGCAGGCGGGCCGGTTCGGCCACGGCCATCAGGGCGGCGAGGTGGGACGGCACGATCTTCAGCATGTCGACCGGCCGCTCGGCGAACTGGCGGGCCAGCGCGTCGGGGTCCTCGGCCAGCGCCGGAGGGACCAGCCGCAGCGTCCGCCCGCCGAGCAGCGCGCCGAACCAGGCGGTGTAGCCGAGATCGGCGGTGACCGAGGCCAGCGTGGCGAGGGTGGCGTCCTCCGGCAGTTCCATCGCCGCCAGCACGCCCTGGACATAGTGGGCGAGGTTGCCCTGGGTGACGAGCACGCCCTTGGGCGTGCCGGTGGAGCCGGAGGTGTAGATCAGATAGGCCGGCAGGTCCGGGCTGGCGGGGAGGCTGTCCGGTTCGGCCTCGTTGGAGAGGGCGTCGGATTGGTCGTCGATGTCGAGCCAGGTGGCGTCGCTGCGCCAGTCGGGCGCAAGGCCGTTGCCGATGATGGCGCGGCTGCCGCTGTCCACCGCCAGGAAGGCGAGGCGGGCGTCGGGCAGGGCGGGGTCGAGGCAGAGATAGGCCGCGCCGGCTTTCCACGCCGCGATCATGCCGACCGCCAGCGCCGTTCCGCGCGGCAGCCGCAGCCCGACGCGGTCGCCGGGACGCACGCCGGCGACACGCAGCCGGCTGGCCAGCCGTGCGGCGGCGCTGTCGAGGTCCGCATAGGTCAGGGACTGGTCGCCATCCTCGACGGCGGTTCGGTGGGGGTGGCGGGCGACGGAGGAGTCGAACAGGGCGAGGGCGGTGGAATGATGCCCATTCCCGCCCTGGAAGAATCCCCTCTCCCCCCCGGAGAGAGGGTTAGGGAGAAGGAGAAGCGGGGCTTCGCGCAGGGAAATGTCGGCTTCGTCGGCGGTCGCCTGCAATGCGGTGACCCTCGCCTCCGGATCCTCCAGCACGCGCTCCAGCAGAGCCAGGAAACCGCGGCGCATGCGGGCCGAGGTCTCTTCGCCGAACAGTGCCGGATCGGCGCGCCACTGGCCGGTCAGGCGGTCGCCCCCGTCCACCCAGCGCAGGTTCAGCGCGTTGGCGGCACCGCGCTGGTGGGCGAACAGCTCGCGCCGGACATGGCGGTAGACCACGGCGCGCTCGCCGATCGGGACATAGGTCGTCATGTGGCGGAACAGCGGGCCGCCGGTTCCGGCCAGGGCGGTGATGCGGGCCAGCGGCAGGCGGCGGTGGCGCAGCAGCGCCATCAGCGTGCGATGGGCGGTGCGCGCGACCTCGGCCGCCGTCGGGTTGCCGGACAGGTCGGCGGACCAGGGCAGGGCGTTCAGCGTGTAGCCGATCATCGCGCGGTCGGCGGCACCCTGGCGGCCGGACACCGGCGTGCCGATGGTGAAGCGGTCCTGGCCGCTCCAGCGGTGCAGGAAGATCTGGAAGACGGCGCCCAGCAGCGGGAACAGCCCGACCCCCAGGCGCCCGGCGGTGGCGCGCAGCCTTGCGGTCGTCGCCGGGGACAGGTGGACATCGGTCTCCTGCGGCCGGCCGGGTCTATCCATCCTGTCAGCCGGCAAATCCGGCGGCGGGGCGATGTCGGCCGTGCGCCCGCGCCAGAAGGATTCCAGCCGGGCGGCTTCGGGACCGCTTTGCAGGCTGCGCTGGCGGTCCAGCCATGTGCCGTAGCGGCCGGCCGGCAGGGGGGCCACGTCACTGCCGGACGACAGCGCCTCGTAAAGGGTGAAGGCCTGTTCGCAGAGGATCTCGAACGACAGGAAGTCGCCGGCGATGTGGTGGATGGCGACCAGCAGGTGAAGCCGCCCACCCTCCTCGTCCAGCAGCCGCACGCGGCAGGCGATGCCACGGTCGAGCGGCAGCGGCGCGTCGGCCTCGCGCTCCAGCCAGTCAAGGCGCCCGGCATCGCTCAGCGGGCCTGCGGCGTGGATCGAGACGTCGGGCTGGAAGCCGGGCAGCCGCTCCATCACCAGACGGCCGGTCTCGTCCTCGCGGTAGAGGCTGGACAGCGCCTCATGCGCAGCGATCACCCGGGCGAAGGCGGTGGCCAGACTTTGCGGATCGGTGCCGGGCGCCAGCTCCGCCGCGTAGGTCATGGTGTAGGCGGGATCGTCGGGGGCGAGGCGCCACGCGGTCCACAGGGCGCGCTGTTCCTCTCCGGCGTGAAGCACGGTGTCGGTGGGAAGGATGCTGTCCATGATGCTGGCCCTCACGCAGCCGGAAGATCGGCAGGGAAATCCGGGGGGAAATCCGGCGAGCGCACCGGGTCGGCCATCGCGACGATCACCTTGCGGGCGCCGGTGAAGGGACCGCGCCCGTGGGCGGCCAGCATGTTGTCCAGCATCATCACGTCCCCCTCCTGCCAGGGGAAACTGCGGGTGCAGCCGTCCAGGACGGTGCGGATATGGTCGAGGTCGGCATCGGCGATGGGCGTGCCGTCGCCGTGGAAGACGTGGCGGGGAAGCTCGGTTTCGTCCTCCACCACTGCCAGCAGGCTGTCGCGCACGGCCGGCGGCAGGTTGGAGACGTGGAACAGGTGGGCTTGGTTGAACCACACTTCCTCCCCTGTCGCGGGGTGGCGGGCGACGGCCTGACAGATCTGGCGGGTGCGCAGTTCGCCATCCTCGGTCCATTCAAATTCGATGGCGTTGGCGCGGCAGAAGCGCTCCACCGCCGCCGGATCGTCGGTGTTGAAGGCGCGCTGCCAGGGCAGATCCAGCCCGTTGCCATAGTTGCGCACATACATCAGCCGCCGCTCGGCGAAGCGGGCGCGGACGGCGGGATCGATCCGGCGGAAGACCTCGCGGCTGTCGGCGATCGGCGTTGCCCCGCCAGTCGCGGCTGCGGTGACGCAGTGGAACCAGATCGTCTGCGGCCATTGCAGGGTGTAGGCCTGCTCGTTGTGCAACGGGATCGACTGGTGGGCCGGATATTCGGTGGAGGTATAGACCCCCTTGTCCACCGCGGAGCGCGGGGTGGAGCCGAAATCATAGTCCAGCAGCGGCTTTCCGAAGCTCTCGACGAAGCTGCGGAAAGCGGCGTCGCCATGGATGCCGAAGCCGCTGAACAGCAGCCCGCCGGCCTGCGGCAGCCGTTCCTCCACCACTGCCCGGATGTCCGGCAGCAGATCGCGCCATCCCCCCGGCGCCAGCGGGCCGTCCGCCGGCATCGCCAGCAGCGGCAGGTCGCCGCCGGGAAGCAGCGGGCGCAAGGTCAGGCTGCCGGCGGTCAGGCCGTCGCTCCGGGAGGGGGCTTGCGGGGCCGTTCGGGGGTCGGAAAGGCGCTGGTCCATTGATCGATGGTTCCGTCCGATTGCGGGCCCGGTTGCGGACCCGATTGCTGGCAGGGCGGCAGAAACGTCTTTACTGCGAGTAAGAATCGTTCGCATAATATGGGCGCGCCATTGCCTCCGGCCGGCGGGTGGGCAGCAATCGCGGCGGGTGCCGGTGCCGGGTTGGGCACGCGGCAGGGCGGGGGTGGCGGAGACACCACGCATCATGCGGGTATTGGCGCCGTCACCGTTCAGCCGGGCCGAACGTTAGCCTACCGCGAATCATCTTGCAAATGAGAATCAATCTCACTATGCAAGAAAGCACGACGCGATCTTCCAGGCGTCCCTACCCCGATAACGATCATCCCTTCCGCGTCCTCACCAGAAGGAGCTTCGGCATGAGCTGGGACAGCCCCAACACGCGATTCCACGTCGTGGTGAATGAGGAGGAGCAATATTCGATCTGGCCCGACCACAAGACGGTGCCGGCCGGCTGGCGCACTGTCGGCGTCAGCGGCCCGAAGGAGGACTGTCTCGCCCACATCGAGCGGGTGTGGACAGACATGCGCCCGCTCAGCCTGCGGCGCGCACTGGGCGAGGCCGCCTGACGGGCGCCGCCCGGTTCCCATTTCCCCCTGAGGGAGGTTTTTGGCATGACCGCGACCCTTGCGGCGCCCTTCGGGCTGGACGGCTTCCGCAGCCAGCCGCCGATCCGCTTGCGCGACGACCCGATGCTGCGCCGGCAGGAGGCGCGCGAATCGAACGCGCGCTCCTATCCCCGGCGCATCCCGCTGGCCCTGACCGAGGCGCGCGGCATCTATCTGCGCGACAGTGCGGGACAGCTGTTCATCGACTGCCTCGCCGGGGCGGGGACGCTGGCGCTGGGCCACAACCATCCGGACGTGGTGGCGGCGATCCGGGCGACGCTGGACAGCGGGCTGCCGCTGCACACGCTGGACCTGACCACCCCGGTGAAGGACGCCTTCGTCGAGGAGCTGTTCGCGGCGCTGCCGCCGGCCTTCGCCCGCGACGCCCGCATCCAGTTCTGCGGCCCGACCGGCGCCGACGGGATCGAGGCGGCGATGAAGCTGGCGCGTACCGCCACCGGCCGCCGCACCATCGTCGGCTTCTCCGGCGGCTATCACGGCATGACCCAGGGCACGCTGGCGATCATGGGCAATCTGGGACCGAAACGCCCGTTGGGCGGCGGGACCTGCGACGTGCACATGCTGCCCTATCCCTATGATTTCCGCTGCCCCTTCGGGCTTGGCGGCGAGGCCGGGGTCGATGCCGGGCTGGCGCTGATGGACCAGCTGCTGAGCGATCCGGAATCCGGGATCGTCACCCCCGCCGCGGTGGTGGTTGAGGTGGTGCAGGGCGAGGGCGGCGTGGTTCCGGCCCCGGTGCGCTGGCTCCAGGGGCTGCGCCGGCTGACCCGTGCCCATGGCGTGCCGCTGGTGATCGACGAGGTGCAGACCGGGCTCGGCCGCACCGGCCGGCTGTTCGCCTTCGAGCATGCCGGCATCGAGCCGGACGTGCTGGTGCTGTCCAAGGCCATCGGCGGCAGCCTGCCGCTGTCGGTGGTGGTCTATCGGGCGGAGCTGGATTGCTGGGCGCCGGGCGCCCATGCCGGCACCTTCCGCGGCAACCAGCTGGCGATGGCGGCGGGGACAGCGACCCTGCGCCGCATCCGCGCCGACCGGCTTGACGAGCATGCCGCCGCCATGGGCGCGCGGCTGAGCAGCCATCTGCGGGCCATCCAGGCGGACCATCCCTGCCTGGGTGACGTGCGGGGACCGGGCCTGATGATCGGCGTCGAGATCGTGGACGAACACCGGCCGCCGTCGCGGACCGGTGCCCGCCCGGCCGACGGCGAGCTTGCCCGGTCCCTGCAACGCCATTGTCTGGAGCGCGGCGTGATCCTGGAGCTGGGGGGGCGCCACGGCGCGGTGGTGCGCTTCCTGCCGCCGCTGATCGTCGATGCCGCCGAACTGGACGAGATCGCCGACCGCTTCCGCGCCGCCCTGCGCGCGGCGCTGGCCGAGCGGGCATCCGGCGCCATGCCTGCCGGGCTGGCAGCGGAATAGGCGGGCCTCGAGATGCTAGTAAGTCTTAATCGCGTTAGCTTCGATCACGTCGAGCGGACGGCGCCGCTGTCGCTGGCGCAGGAGCGGCTCTGGCTGCTCCACCGCCTCGACCCGGGCGATGCCGCCTACAACCTGACGCGCGCCTTCCGTCTGGCCGGCGCCCTGGAGGCGGCGGCGCTGGAGCGGGCGCTGGAGGCGCTGGCCTGGCGCCATTCCATCCTGCGCACCCGCTTCGCGGAACGGGACGGCGTGCCGGTGCAGCTGTTGCTGTCCCGGCCCACGGTTCGGCTGGAGTGGGAGGTGGGGGATCTGGATGAGGCGGGGCTGGCCAGGCGGATCCGGGCGGAGACGCAGCGGCCCTTCGACCTTGCCGCCGGGCCGCCGTTGCGCGCCACGCTGCTGACGCTGGCCGGTGGCGACGCGGTGCTGCTGCTGGCGATGCATCACATCCTGTCGGACGGCCCGTCCAACCCGATCCTGGCACGCGACCTGCTGGCCGCCTATGGCGCGGCGGTGGACGACGAGGAGGCCGACCCGGCAACGCTGCTGCCGCCGCTGGCCCTGCACTATGCCGACCACGCATTGGAACAGCGCGGCGAGGCGGCGCAGGCGCGGATCGACCGTGCGGTGGAGCGGGCGCTCGCCCGGCTGGGCAGCGATGTGCCGGCGCTGGAACTGCCGGCCCTGGAATTGCCGACGGACCGGCCGCGCCCGGCGGTCCGCGGCAACGCCGGGGCGCGGGTGGAGTTCGCCCTGCCCGCCGAGATGGCGTTTGCCCTGCGCGGCTTTGCGCGGGCGGAGGGCTGCACGCCCTTCGTGCCGCTGCTGGCGGCGTGGCAGGCGCTGCTCGGCCGCTGGTCGGGTCAGGGGGATTTCGCCGTCGGCGTACCCGATGCCGGCCGTGCCGACGAGGCGATGGAGCCGCTGGTCGGCTTCTTCGTCGAAACCCAGGTCTTCCGCGCCCGGCTGGCTCCCGACCTGACCGGCCGCGCCCTGTGCCGGCGGCTGCGCGGCGAGATGTTGGCGGCGTTGAATGACGGAGCCGCTCCGGTCGAACGGCTGCTGGAGCGGCTGGACCCGGTGCGCGACGGCAGCCGCACGCCGCTGTTCCAGGCCCTGCTGAATGTGCGGATGGAGGCGCCGGCCGTCGTCCGCCTGCCCGGCCTGACGGTGACGGCGCTTGCGGTGCCGGAAACCACGGCGAAGCTCGATCTCGCGCTCGATGTGGCGGTGGGGGAGGCGGGCGTCGTTTGCGCGCTGGACTACGCTACCGACCTGTTCGACGCCGCGACGGCGGAGCGGATGGCGGCGGGCTTCCGGGCGCTGCTGGGCGGGATGATGGCTGACCCGGAGAGGCTGCTGGCCGATCTGCCGCTGATGGCGGCGGAGGAGCGGGCGGATGAGGTGACGTGCTGGAACCGCACCGCCCTGCTGCTCGACCCGGCGGAAGATCTGATGACGCTGGTGGAGCGGAAGGCCGCCGAACTGCCCGACTGCGTGGCGCTGGTCGCCGGGGATGTTGCACTGACCTATGGCGCGCTGAACGCGCGGGCCAACCGGCTGGCGCGCTGGCTGGCGGAGCGTGGCGTCGGGCCGGACCGGCTGGTCGCGGCGGCCCTGCCGCGCGGCGCCGATCTGGTGGTTTCGCTGCTGGCGATCCAGAAGGCGGGCGGCGCCTACCTGCCGCTCGACCCCGACCAGCCGGCGGCGCGCAACGCCCATATTCTGACCCATGCCGCTCCGGTGCTGACGCTCGACGCACCGCCGGAGGACTTCGCGGCGGGGTTCGACAGCGTGTCGGAGGGCAACCTCGGGCGGCCGGCGCATCCGCGCCAGCTTGCCTACACGCTCTACACCTCCGGTTCGACCGGCGTGCCGAAGGGCGTTCAGATCGACCGGCAGGCCTTCGCCAGCTTCCTCCAGGCCATGCAGAGGCAGGTGGGGCTGACCGCCGACGACCGGCTGCTGGCGGTGACGACGCTGGGCTTCGACATCGCCGGGCTGGAGCTGTTCCTGCCGCTGGCGACCGGCGCCCGCGTGGTGCTGGCGACGCGGGAGGAGGCGCGCGACCCCCAGGCGCTGGCCCGGCTGATCGACCGGCACGGCATCACCGCGATGCAGGCGACGCCCGCCACATGGCGGATGCTGCTGGAGGTGACGGAGCAGTCCTGGCCGGGCATGCGCGCGCTCTGCGGCGGCGAGGCGCTGGGCGCCGATCTGGCGCGGCGCCTGCTGGAGCGCGGGGTGCGGCTGCTGAACGTCTACGGCCCGACCGAAACCACCGTCTGGTCCGCCGCCTGGCCGGTGGAGAGCTTGGCGGACGATGAAACCGTCATTCCCATCGGCCATGCCATCGCCAACAACCGCCTGCACATCCTGGACGACCGGCTGGAGCCGGTGCCGCCCGGTATCGTCGGCGATCTGTGGATCGGCGGGGTCGGGCTGGCGCGCGGCTATGGCGGGCAACCCGGCCTGACCGCGGCGAGCTTCCTGCCCAACCCCTTTCCAGATGACGAGGCGCCGGGCTGCGGGGCGGGCAGCCGCCTCTACCGCACCGGCGACCGCGCCCGGCGGCGCAATGACGGCGCCATCGAGTTCCTCGGCCGCCGCGACCATCAGATGAAGATCCGCGGCTTCCGCATCGAGGCGGGCGAGGTGGAGGCAGTGCTAGACAGCCACCCGCAGGTGCGCCAGTCGGTGGTCACCGCCCATGCCCCGGCCGGCGGAGAGGCGCTGCTCTGCGCCCATCTGGTGACGGCGGACGGCAGCGAGCCGGCCGACCTGCGTGCCCATCTGGCGGCGCGGCTGCCGGCCTACATGCTGCCGTCGGTCTGCGTCGTGCTCGACCGGCTGCCGCTGAACGCCAACGGCAAGGTGGACCGCAAGGCGCTGCCGGCCCCGGACGCGCCCGTGCAAACGGCGGGCTTCGAACCGCCGGCGACCGGCACCGAAACCCGGCTCGCGGAGCTGTGGGAAGAGGTGCTGGAGCGCCGCGGGGTGGGTGCCACCGACGACTTCTTCCGGCTGGGCGGCCATTCGCTGCGTCTGGTGCGGTTGCAGACCCGCATCCGCAGCGGGTTCGGTCACGACCTGCCGCTGGCCGATCTGTTCCGCGCCCCGACGCTGCGCGCCATGGCGGCGCTGATCGACGCGCAGGGCGTGCGCGACGAGGCCGACGACCTCGCCTTCATGGCCGGTCTGCTTGCCGACGCCGAACAGGCGGACGCGCCATGATGCTGCTGATCCCGCTGCTGCGCCGTTTCCGCTGGCGCCTGCCGCTGGCCCTGGCGCTGGGGGCGGCCGGGTCGCTCGCCGGGCTGTCGGTGATCGCCCTGGTCAACCGGCTGATTGCCGGCACCGCCTCGCCCGACGCGCCGACCATGGCGCTGATCGCGCTGCTGCTGGCCGGGGTGTTCGGCTTCGGCTTCGCGGCGCAGGCGATGCTGACGGCGCTCGGCCACCGGGTGGTGTGCGAGATGCGCACCGCGACGGTGAAGCGGCTGCTCGACACCGATGTCGAGCGGCTGGAGGCCATCGGCGCGCCGGCGCTCTACGCCACGCTGACCAAGGACATTGCCGCGGCGGGCCAAGCCTTCAACCGGCTGCCCTTCATCTTCAGCAACGGCGTGCTCGTTCTGGGCGGCTTCCTCTATCTCGGCTGGCTGTCCTGGCAGCTGTTCCTGCTCAGCGCGGCGGCGGTCGGGCTGGGGGTGGCGGCTGCCTATGGCTGGGTGTCGGCGATGCGCCGACTGATGATCGAGGTGCGCGAGACCGACGATCGCCTGTTCGCCGGCTATCGCGGCGCTGTCGAGGGTCGCAACGAGCTGGCGCTGAACACGGCGCGCAAGCGCGTCTTCCACCGCCACGACGTGACCGGGGCGGCGGAGCATGCCCGCGACACCGAAATCCGCGCCGACCGCTATTGGGTGCTCAGCCTGAGCTGGACGGCGCTGGTCATCCTCGGGCTGATCGCCGGCATCTTCGCGGCGGGCGAGGCGCTGGGGCTGCCGCGGGCGCACACCGCCGGCTTCGTGCTGGTGCTGATGTTCCTGCGCATGCCGCTGAACGATCTGGTCGGTACGCTGCCGATCCTGCTGTCCGGCTCGGTCGCCCTGGCGAAGGTCGAGGCGCTGCGGCTGGAGCCGCACCGGGCGGGTTTCGACGACGGCAAAGCTGCGCAGCCGGCGCTTCCCACCCATGGTCCGCTGCTGAGCCTGTCCGGCGTCGTCTACGACCATCCGGCCCAGGGCGACGAGCCCGGCTTCCATCTCGGCCCCGTCGACCTGACGGTGCAGGCTGGGGAGACGCTGTTCATCGTCGGCGGCAACGGCGGCGGTAAGTCCACCCTGCTGACCCTGCTCGCCGGCCTGCGCCGTCCCACCGCCGGCAGCATCCGGCTGGCCGGGCTGGAGGTGACGGAGGAGCGCCGCGGCTGGCACCGCGAGCAGGTCAGCGCCGTCTTCTCCACCCCGCACCTGTTCGAGCGGCTGGTCGGCCCCGGCGGCAGGCTGGACGAGGATCTGGCCCAGGCCTTCCTGCGCCGGCTGCGGCTGGACCGCAAGGTGACGCTGGACGGCGACCGGCTGTCCGACATCCGGCTGTCGCAGGGGCAGCGCAAGCGCCTCGCCCTGCTGGCGGCGGTGGTGGAGGAGCGGCCGATCCTGCTGCTCGACGAATGGGCGGCCGACCAGGACCCGGTGTTCCGCCGCTTCTTCTATGAGGAGCTGCTGCCGGAACTGAAACGCGGCGGCCGGACAATCGTCGCCGTCAGCCATGACGACCGCTTCTTCCACCTCGCCGACCGGGTGCTGCGCTGCGACGCGGGGGTGCTGACGCCCTGGAGCGACACACCGGCCCAACCGGTGCAGGCGGCGCAATGACCCTGAAAAGCCCAATCCCGAAAAGCCCGATCCCTTTCCCGAACGCTTTTCCGCCGCGCCCGCCGCGGCCGGACATGAGGAGGCGCCTGCGATGACCGCCCTTTCCGATACACTGGCTGCCGATATGGCCGCATCCGGCGGCGCCCCGTCCCCCTGCTTGTCCCCGTGCCGCGCGCTCGGCCGCCCCTTCCGGTCGCAGTGGGAGGGAGCAGAGTTGACCGTGCGGCTGGACGGCGCGGTGCAGCAGCGCTGGCGCCTGACCGGCGACGGGCTGTCCGCCGAACTAGCCTTGGTGCGGAGCGAGGCAGAGGGCGAAGCCAGCCGTCTGGCCGCGCTCGCGGCGTTGGAGGCCGCCTTCGTCCGCGCCGACGATCCGGCCACCCTGCGGCTGCTGGCGCCCGACGATCTCGCCGAGGCGCTGCGGTTGGACGGCGTTGCAGACGACGATGCCGGCGGCAGCCTGCTGGCCTCGGCCGGCATGCTGTTCCAGCGGCCGGACCTCTGGCTGCTGGGGGCGGGGTCCGGCGGATATCCGCAGACGCATGTGGTGTCGAACGGGCGCTACCATCCGCGCCGGTCGCCGAAGCCCCAAGGCCTGCTCTATGCCCGCCACATCCCGTGGCTGGAGCAGACGCTGTCCTTCCGCGTCGCCGACATCGGCGAGGATCTGGAGCGCTTCCACCGCTGGCAGAACGACCCGCGCGTCGCCTTCTTCTGGCAGGAGGAGGGCGATCTGGCCAAGCACCGCGCCTATCTGGAGGCGCAGCTGTCCGACCCCCACACCATCCCGCTGATCGCCAGCCTGGACGGCGTGCCCTTCGGCTATTTCGAGGTCTATTGGGCCAAGGAGAACCGGATCGGCGCCTTCTACGACGCGCAGGATTACGACCGCGGCTGGCATGTGCTGATCGGCGAGGAGCATGTGCGCGGGCGCGCCCATGTCAGCGCCTGGCTGCCGTCGCTGGTGCATTTCATGTTCCTCGACGATGCCCGCACCCAGCGCATCGTCGGCGAGCCGCGCGCCGACCATCACCAGCAGATCCGCAACCTCGACCGCTCCGGCTTCGCCAAGGTCAAGGAGTTCGACTTCCCGCACAAGCGGGCGATGCTGGTGATGCTGCTGCGCGAACGCTATTTCGCCGACCGGCTGTGGGTGCCGCGCGCCGATCCCGCCGTCTCCAAACCCACCACGTCGAAGCTGGAGGGCTGAGCGATGCACGGCATCCCCTCGCTGATCGGCGACAACGGCCGGGTTCTGGATCTCGCCGGCGTCGGGTTCGGCCCGTCGAACCTCGCGCTGGCGGTGGCGCTGCGCGAGGCGGATGCCGGGCTTGCCGTGCGCTTCCTGGAGAAGCGCGACCGCTTCGTCTGGCACGGCAACATGCTGCTGGACGGCAGCCGGATGCAGATCTCCTTCCTGAAGGATCTGGTGTCGCTGCGCGACCCAACCAGCCGCTACAGCTTCCTCAACTACCTGCACCGTCAGGGGCGCCTGCAGGACTTCATCAACCTGCGGACCTTCTATCCCAGCCGGCGCGAGTTCAACGACTACCTGTCCTGGGTGGCGTCGGACTTCGACGGGCTGTGCGACTATGGGATGGACGCGGTCGCCGTCGAGCCGGTACGGGTCGGCGATGCCGTGCCGCATGTCCGCATCCGCGCCCGCGACGCCGATGGGCGGGAGCGCAGCCTGCTCGCCCGCAATCTGGTGATCGGCGCCGGGGCGACGCCGCTGGTGCCGGACGTCTTCGACGGGCTGGTGCGCAAGGGCACCGGCAAGGCGTCGAGTGGACCGCTGGTCATCCATTCCAACGATTATCTGGCCGCGGCCGGGGAACTTGCGCGGGCCGGCCGGGTCGCGGTGGTCGGGCTGGGACAGAGTGCGGCGGAGATCTTCCTCGACCTGCATGCGCGCGGCGTGGATGTCGACATCGTCGCCCGCGGGCCGGCAATGCGCCCGGCCGACAGCAGCCCCTTCGCCAACCAGGTCTTCGACGCCGGTTACACCAATTACCTCTACGGCCTTCCCCCGGCCGAGCGTGCCGACCTGCTGCGTGCCTTCCACAACACCAACTACGCGGTGGTCGATCCCGACCTGATCGACGCCATCTACGCCATCTTCTACCAGCAGAAGGTCGAGGCGACCGACCGTCACGGCCTGCTGACCCGCCACGAGGTGGTGGCGGCGCGGGCCGATGCCGCGGCGGGCGGCATGCTGCTCGACCTCGCCGGCCTGGATGGCGGGGAGCGGCGGGAGCGGCGCTATGGCGCGGTGGTACTCGCCACCGGCTACCGCCGCCGCATCCATGAAGAGCTTCTGCGACCGATGGGACCCTGGCTGACCGGCGGGGAGGTGGGGCGCGACTATCGCCTGCCGACTGTCCCCGGCTGCACCGCCGGCCTGTATCTGCAGGGCTGCTGCGAGGCGACGCACGGCCTCAGCGACACCCTGCTCTCCATCCTGCCGATCCGTGCGCAGGAAATCGCCATGGCCCTGACCGGGGGGACCGGCCGGGGCCATGGCCAACAAATCCGTGAATTGACATCAGCACAGTGACGAATGGGGGATCATCGGAATGACGATTAACGGGCAGCCCGGACGCCTTGGGAGACAGAACAGGGGGCGCGTCCGCCTGCTGGCGTCGGTTGCGGCGGCAGCCCTGCTGCTGCCGGCCCTGGCCTTGGCGCAAGCGACGACGAAAACGGGAGACGCCGCCTCGTCGGGGGCGATGTCGTCCGGGGCGATGACCCTGCCGACCATCGACGTCGGCGCCGACCGCCAGCGCGACGCCAACCCGCCGACCACCGTCGGCTCCAAGCTGCCGCTTGCCCCGCGCGAGGTGCCGCAGACCGTCACCACGGTGCCGCGCGAGCGCATCGAGGAGCAGAAGCTCATCACGCTCGAAGACGCGATGAAGCAGACGCCGGGCGTCACGGTGGAGCCGATCGACGGCAACCGCCTGCAATTCTATTCGCGCGGCTTCGAGATGACGAACCTGCAGTTCGACGGCGTGCCGACCACGCTGGACAGCCGCATCTTCGCCTCGCCCGATCTGGCGATGTATGAGCGGGTGGAGGTGCTGAAGGGACCGGCCGGGCTGCTGAACGGCATGGGCGGCCCCGGCGGCGCCATCAACCTCGTCCGCAAGACGCCGAAGAAGACGCTGGAAGGCTATGGCGAGCTGACCGCCGGCTCCTACGCCAACTACCGCGGCGAAGGCGACATCACCGGTCCGCTGAACCAGTCCGGCAGCCTGCGCGGACGCTTCGTCGGCGCCTATCAGGACCGCAACGGCTTCCAGGACTGGACCGAGCAGGACCGGGCGGTCGCCTATGGCAGCATCGCCGCCGACCTGACGCCCGACACCACGCTCACGGCCGGCGCCTGGTACCAGCGCATGAGCTACAAGGGCGCCTGGAACCTGCCGGGCTATGCCACGGTGGTGAACGGACAGCCGCAGTTCCGGCTGCTCGACGTCGACCGCTCGACCTCGCTGGGCGAGGAATGGAACCGCGACATCTTCACCACCAAGGGCGGCTTCGCCGATCTGGAGCACCGGTTCGACAATGGATGGGCGGTGAAGCTCGCCACCCATTACATCGACAATGAGATGGACCGGAAGATGGCCTATGCCTACTCCCCGGTCACGCCGGGGGTGAACCGGACGACGCTCTACGCCCAGAAACTCCGCTACGACCAGGACCAGATCGGCGCCGACCTGTCGGCCAGCGGCAATTTCGGGCTGTTCGGCCAGACTCACGAGGCGGCGGTCGGCGCCAATTACGAGCGCTGGACCTTCCGCCACCGCGCGGCCAACCCGGTCGGCAGCTGGTCGGTGACGCAGAACATCTTCGCCCCCAACGCCTCGGCCCCCGAGCCGGCATGGCGGAACTGGCAGCGGGACACCAAGACCACCACCGACAGCTGGGGCACCTACGGCGTCCTGCGGCTGAAGCTGGCCGATCCGCTGAAGCTGATCGTCGGCGGGCGGATGAACTGGTGGCAGACCAAGGTCGATGCCGACGCGCTGGCCGGCACCGCGGAGAGCAGCGCCTCCGTCCGCGGCAAGGTCACGCCTTATGCCGGTCTCGTCTATGAGGTGAACCCCACCTACGCGCTCTACACCAGCGTGACGCAGATGTACCAGCCGCAATCCTTCGTCGATGCGTCCGGCAAGGTGCTGGAGCCGCTGAAGGGCCGGCAGTACGAGGCCGGCGTCAAGGCCGATTACTTCGGCGGACGCCTGCACGCCACCGCGTCGGTCTTCCACATTGAGGAGGAGAACCGGCCGCAGGCCGATCCGCGCTATCCCAACCAGTCGATCTACATCTCCGGCGGCAAGGCGCAGAGCCGCGGCTTCGAGCTGGACGTTTCCGGCGAGATCCTGCCGGGCTGGGACGCCTATGCCGGCTATACCTTCACCCGCGCCAAGAGCCTGGACAGCAGCGCCAACTCCGGCAGCGCCTTCACCGCCATCGCGCCGATGCACCAGTTCAAGCTGTGGACCAACTACCGCTTGCCCGAGAGCATCGACGACCGTCTGAGCGTCGGCGGCGGCATCAACGCCCAGACCTCGATGTACAACGAGTTCCCGTCGCTGGGCGGCGCCCGCCTGACCCAGGGCGGCTATGCGACGGTGGACGCCCGCGTCGCCTATGACGTGACCGAGAAGGTGACGGCGGCGGTGAACGTCAAGAACCTGTTCGACCGCACCTATTACCAGCGCATCAACAACGTGCAGTCGGGCAACATCTATGGCGAGCCGCGCACCGTTCTGCTGACCCTGCGGGCGAAGCTGTAACGGCGGCTTTCCGGGGGCGGGGGCCGGTCGGCCGTCCGCCCCCACAGGTCCGCAATAAATCGCTTGTCCATCGCGGCGGGCGGGCGCAAAGCTCGGGCTTCCGCCGGTTCTACCCCTATCGAAGGGAGGGGCCGGCCCCGACCTTTTCCCAAGTGCCACCGCGATGATGACCCTGTTCCGCCGTGCCGTCCTGCCGCTCGGGCTGGCGGCCGCCCTGTTCGCCCTGCCGGATTCAGCCATGTCCGGCCAGCGCAGCTATGCCGCCACCCATGGGGCGGCTCCCTTCGTGACGCAGCATCTTATCCCCGGATCGGACCTCGACCTCGCCCAGGTCGATCTGACACTGCCATCGGCCAGAGTGGTGGCGCTGACCATCGACGACGGGCCGGATGGGCATGACCCGCACATCCTCGACATCCTGCGGGCGCATGGGGCGAAGGCGACCTTCTTCTACATCGGCGCCAAGATTCCGGAGCATCACGACATCGCCAGGATGGTCGCCACCTCCGGCAACGAGGTGGGCAGCCATACCCAGACCCATCCGATGACCACCGACCTGAAGCCGGCCGAGCGCGAGTGGAATCTGGCGCAGGCGGAAAAGGCGTTGGCGTCGGTCGGGGTGACGGCGACGTGGTTCCGGCCGCCCTACGGCGATGTCGACGATGCGCTGGTTGCGCTGGCTCGTCATCACGGCATGGCGACGGTGCTGTGGACCGCCGACAGCCAGGACTGGAAGGACACCGGTCCCGACGTCATCCGCCATCGCATCGTCGAGCGGCTGGCGCCCGGCGCCGTCGTGCTGATGCACAGCACCAAGGCGGCGACCGTCGCGGCACTGCCGGCGATCCTGGAGGAAGGGGAGAGGCGGGGCCTGCGCTTCGTCACCATGAGCGAATGGGACGCGGCGATGCGCCAGTCGGTGACCCCGGAACTGGCCCTGCTGCACCCGGCCCCGCGGCGGCGCTGAAAGCGTGCCGGGGTAGGGATGCAAGGATGTCCCATCGGCGGACGGAGCCTGCGGGTGTAGGATGGCGCGGAGCAGCGCCGGTCCCGTAAGGCCGCTGCCGGGAAAACCGCCATGCCCGCCATACCCATCGAGCCCTTCACCCTGGTCCTCTCGCTGCTCCAGCAGATGTGCGTCTATCTGGTGATCGCCTATCTGCTGAGCCGGACGCCGCTGTTCCTGCCCTTGACCCATGTGACGGTGCGCTGGCCGCACAAGCTGGCCTGCTACGTGATCTTCTCGATCTTCTGCATCATGGGCACCTATTTCGGCCTGCACATCGACGACAGCATCGCCAACACCCGCGCCATCGGGGCGGTGCTGGGCGGCATCTTCGGCGGGCCGTCGGTGGGGCTGGCGGTCGGGCTGACCGGCGGGATGCACCGCTATTCGCTGGGCGGCATGTCGGCGCTGGCCTGCGCCATCTCCACCATGGCGGAGGGGCTGATCGGCGGGCTGGTCCACCGCCACATGGTGCGCCAGGGCCGGATCGAGCCGCTGTTCAACCCGCTGCGCGTCGGCGCCGTCACCTTCGTGGCGGAGGTGGTGCAGATGCTGATCATCCTGGCGGTCGCCCGGCCCTTCGAGGCGGCGATGCATCTGGTCGAAGTGGTGGCGGCGCCGATGATCGTCGCCAACACCCTCGGCGCGGCGCTGTTCATGCGCATCCTGCTGGAGCGCCGCGTGCTGGACGAGAAGCAGTCCAGCGCCTTTTCCGCCAAGGCGCTGAAGATCGCCGCGCGCTGCGACGGGGTGCTGCGCGGCGGCTTCAACAGCGAGAACAGCACCCGCGTCGCCCGCATCATCTTCGAGGAGACCGGCGTCGGCGCCGTCGCCATCACCGACCGGGAAAAGCTGCTGGCCTTCATCGGCATGGGCGACGACCACCATCTGCCGGGCACGCCGATCAGCTCAAGGCAGACCCATCAGGCCATCGCCAGCAATCAGGTCATCTATGCCGACGGCAACGAGGTGGCCTACCGCTGCTCGATCAGCCCGGCCTGCCGGCTGGGGGCGGCGCTGGTGATCCCGCTGGTCGGCGAGGATGGCGGGGTGATCGGAACCATCAAGCTGTACGAGCCGAAGACAAAGATCTTCTCCACGATCAACCGCACGCTGGGCGAAGGCGTGGCGCGGCTGCTGTCCAACCAGATCCTGGCCGGCCGCTACGAGCAGCAGAAGGCGCTGCTGGCGCAGTCGGAGATCAAGCTTCTGCACGCCCAGGTGAACCCGCATTTCCTGTTCAACGCGCTCAACACCATTTCGGCCGTCATCCGCAACGATCCGGAGCGGGCGCGGCAGCTGGTGCAGAACCTGTCGACCTTCTTCCGCAAGAATCTGAAGCGCCCCAGCCAGATGGCGACGCTGGCCGACGAGGTCGAGCATGTCAGCGCCTATCTCCAGATCGAGCTGGCCCGCTTCACCGGGCGGCTGGCGGTGGAGATCGAGGTGCCGGACGACCTGCGCCACGCCCGGCTGCCGGCCTTCTCGCTCCAGCCGCTGGTGGAGAACGCGATCAAGCACGGCACCGCCCAACTCCTCGGCGACGGCCGGGTGCGCATCGCGGCGCGGCGCGACGGCGGCGACCTGCTGCTGGCGGTGGAGGACAATGCCGGGCTCTTCGAGGCCAGGCCGGGCGGCGACGGGCTGGGCATGACCATCGTCGACCGCCGCATCCGCAACCGCTACGGTGAGGAGTACGGCGTCTCGGTCGCCTGCGAGCCGGATGCCTTCACCCGCGTCACCCTTCGCCTGCCCCTTGAGGAAACCGTGCCCGCATGACGGCCTCCGCAATGCCCTCTGCCATGACTGTCCTGATCGTCGATGACGAGCCGCTGGCGCGCGAGGAGCTGCGCCGCCTGCTGGAGGAGGCGGCCGACATCCGCATCGTCGGCGAATGCGCCAACGCCATCGAGGCCATCGGCGCCATCAACCGGCAGGCGCCCGACGTGGTGTTCCTCGACATCCAGATGCCGCGGGTCAGCGGGCTGGAGATGCTGAGCATGCTCGATCCCGAGCGGATGCCGCGCATCGTCTTCCTGACCGCGCACGACGAATATGCCGTCCAGGCCTTCGAGGAGCACGCTTTCGACTATCTGCTGAAGCCGGCCGATCCGGCGCGGCTGGCGAAGACCTTGCAGCGGCTGCGCCGCCAGCATGCGCCGCAGGAGCTGTCGGTCCTGCCGGGGGCGGCGGAACTGCGCCACATCCCCTGCACCGGGGTCAACCGCATCACCCTGATGAAGCTGGCCGATGTCGAGTATGTCGTCTCCCGCCCCGCCGGCGTCTATGTGGTGGGGGAGGACGGGCAGGAGCGCTTCACCGAGCTGACGCTCCACACCATCCAGGAGAAGAGCCCGCTGTTCCGCTGCCACCGCCAGCATCTGGTCAACCCGGACCGCATCCGGGAGATCCGCTTCGCCGATGGCGGGCTGGCGGAAATCCAGACCACCGGCGGACATGCGGTTCCGGTCAGCAGGCGCTTCCTGGGGGCGCTCAAGGAACGGCTGGGGATGGGGTGAAGCCGGCGATGGCGAGATCCACCGCCGCTTCGGCATGGATGGCGGTGGTGTCGAACAGCGGGACGGCGCTGTCCTCCGGCTTCACCAGCAGCATGATCTCGGTGCAGCCGAGGATGACCGTTTCCGCGCCTCGCTCGACCAGCCGGGCGATCACCTCGCGGTAGGCCTGACGGGACGCCGCCTCGACCCGGCCCTGGACCAGCTCCTCGTAGATGATGCGGTGGATTGTGGCGCGGTCGGCCTCGTCGGGGATCAGAACCTCCAGCCCGTGGCGCTCGGCCAGCCGGCCCTTGTAGAAGTCCTGTTCCATGGTGAAGGCGGTGCCGAGCAGCCCGACGCGGCGGTGGCCGGCGGCACGGATGCGCTCGGCCGTGGGGTCGGCGATGTGCAGCAGCGGGATGGCGACGGCGGCCTGCACCTCGGCGGCCATGCGGTGCATGGTGTTGGTGCAGATCAGCAGGAAATCGGCGCCGCCGCGCTCCAGCCGGCGGGCGGCGTCGATCATCAGGGCGGTGGCGTCGTCCCAGCGGCCAGCATGCTGCAACGCCTCGACCTCGGCGAAGTCGAAGGACCACATCAGGCAGCGGGCCGAGCGCAGCCCGCCCAGCCGGTCGCGGACGCCCTCGTTGACGATGCGGTAATACTCGGCGGAGCTTTCCCAGCTCATGCCCCCGATCAGGCCGATCACCTTCTGCGACACCGGGCGGGTCTCCTGTCCTGGCTTCGGATGGAACGTTTGGAACAGCCTGAAACAGGTTTCGGCCTGCTGTTCACCTGTTCAACGGCCGCTCGCCGCTGATTCTTCCTTCCTATCATGGGGAGCCGTGGGGCGGGTAGGCCGCGATGAAACGGACTGTCGAGCCCAAGACCATGACCGAATGGCCGCCGCCGGTGTTACCGGGGGGAGACTGTGCGGGACGGGAGGGGGCGATGGGCAGCGTGCGAAGGGGATGGGCGATCGTCGTCGATGCGACCTATGGCTGGATGAACGACGACGCGATGAGCATGGCGGCCTCCATCGCCTTCTACACCATCTTCTCGCTGGCGCCGCTGGCGATCCTGGTGATCGCGCTGGCCGGGCTGGTGTTCGGCGACGAGGCGGCGCGCGGCGCGCTGATCGATCAACTGACGGCGCTGGTCGGGCACGATGCCGGCCAGACCCTGCAGGATCTGATCGCGCGGGCCGGCGCGAAGGAGACCGGCATCGTCGCCAGCATCATCGGCATCGGCACCATCCTGGTCGGCGCCACCACCGTCTTCGTCGAGCTTCAGGCCGGGCTGAACCGCATCTGGCGGGTGGCGGCCCCCCAGGAATCGACCATCACCTGGCTGGTGCGGGTAAGGCTGAAGGCGCTGGCGCTGATCGGCGCCATCGGCTTCCTGCTGATCGTCTCGCTGGTGGTCAGCGCCGGTCTGGCGGCGGCGGGCCGCTGGGCCTCGGCCTATCTGCCGGCGATGCCGTCGCTGCTGTGGCTGTTCGACGTGCTGGTGTCCTGGACGGTGCTGACCGGCCTGTTCGCGCTGATCTACCGCATCCTGCCCGACGCCTACATCCGCTGGGCCGACGTCTGGCTGGGGGCGGCGGTGAACGCCTTCCTGTTCGCGGTGGGCAAGTTCCTGATCGGCTTCTACATCGCCACCAGCGGCGTGGTGACGGTGTATGGCGCGGCCGGCTCCTTCGTGCTGATCCTGCTGTGGGTCTATTATTCGGCGGTCATCTTCCTGTTCGGGGCGGAACTCACCCGCGCCTATTCGGAACGCAGCGGCAGCCGGGCGCGGCTCCCCGGACTGAAGCCCGAGGCCGGCCCCGGGGTGGGGGAGGGGGCTACCGTCCGCAGCAGCCGCGTCCCAGAGTCATCAGGATCTGCCGTGCCTTGAAGGACCGGGGGTCGAGCGGCGGCTCGTCCGGAGCGAGGCGGGCCTGGGCCTCGCGGTAGCGGTCGTAGCTGTCGTCGTTGAACAGGCGGCGCAGGTTGGCAAGCGCCTTGCGCAGGGGTGTGCGGGGGCAGGAAGCGGTCATCGGAGATCTCTGTCGGAAGCCGGCGCGGCATTGTGGGACGTCCCACCCTAGCGCCATCGCCGCACCCGCCGGGCCGCTTTCCGGCGAGCGGCGCTCCGGCGGCCCGAGCGGCGCATTCCGGGGCCTGAGCGGTTTTGGGGTCATGCCGCCAGCTCGCGGTCACACCGCTCCCTGCGCCTCGCCGACCAGCCAGTCAACGAAGCCGGCGACCAGCTTCCCCGCATCGGCCTGGGGTGGAACCAGCGCCACGTACCCCGTCCTCGGAACCCTGATCTCCGGCAGCGGCGTCATCAGCTTTCCGTTGGCGATGTCGATGTCCAGCATCGGCAGCGGGCCGATCCCGATGCCGAGCCCGTCCTCCACCGCCTGACGGGTGACGAAGAAGTGATCGAATATCTGGCGGGGATGCCCGGCCAGATGCTGGAGCCCTGCCGCTTCGAGCCAGCCGGTCCAATCGCCCGGACGGGTTTCGCTTGCCAGCAGCGTGTGGCCCTCGATGTCGGCGGGCTTGCGGATCGGCCGCCGCGCGAACAGCGCCGGGCTCACGATCAGCGTGTCCACATCGTCCAGCACCGGAACGACGCGGTGCTGGGGCCACACATGCTCCCGCGCGGCACCGCGCCGGATCGCCACATCGACGCCGCCGCGCAGTTCCTCCAGCACGGTCGAAACCGTCGTGACCGCCACCTCGACCTGCGGATGGCCGGCATGGTAGCGGCCGAGCCGTGGGATCAGCCAGCGCATCGCGAAGCTGGTCGGGGCGCTGACCCGCAGGATGCGCCGCGCGTCGGGCCGGCCGCAGGCTTCTGCCGCGACGGCCAGCCGGTCGAAGGACAGCCCGACCTCGGACGCGAAAATCCGCGCCATCGGCGTCGCCACCATGCGGCGCCCCTCCTTGGTGAACAGCCTCTGCCCGAGCCAGCTTTCCAGCGCGGCGATCTGCCGGCTCACCGCGCCATGGGTGAGGCCGAGTTCGGCCCCCGCCTCGGCATAGCTGCCGGTCCGGGCCGCGACCTCGAAGATGCGCAGGGCGTTCAGCGGAGGAAGGCGGCGCATGAGCGATCCTTTGGGGAAACCCGTGAGGAAAACGAACGCTATCCGTGATTCAAAGCATACTAGTCGATGAATCGTCACGGGTATACCCTGCCTGCCCATTCAGACCAGCCGGGCAATGCCTGTGGCGCCGCCGGGAAAGCCAGTGAAGATGAATCCGAGACAGTGGTGGACGGAGAAGAAGAAAAGCCTGACAGGTGCGTGTCTTGCCCATGCGGTGCATGACGGCTACACCGACGCCCTCTATGTCTTCCTGCCGGTGTGGCAGGCGCAGTTCGGCCTGTCCTATGCGATGCTTGCCGTCATCCGCGCCCTTTACTCCGGAACGATGGGGGGACTGCAAATCCCGGCCGACCGGGCCCTTCGCGGCCTGTCGCCGCGGGCGGCGCTGATCCTGTCGACCGTCCTTGCTGCGGCGGGCCTGCTGATCATGGCGTTGCCGCTCGGCCTGCCGGGTCTGTGCGTCGGCCTCGTCGTCGCCGGCATCGGATCGAGCATCCAGCACCCCTGCGGCTCGATGCTCGTCACCGTCAGCTACGGCGCGGCATCGCGCCATCCGCTCGGCATCTACAATTTCTCGGGCGATCTTGGGAAGGCGGCGCTGCCGGCGCTGGTCGCCGTGCTGTTGCCGACCGTCGGCTGGCAGCCGGTGCTGGGGCTGATGGCGGCCATCGGGCTCGTCCTGTCGGTCGCCCTGCTGCCGCTGTTGCCGGCGACCCCCATCGTCCGGGCAGCCAAGACGAAGGCTGCGGGGCGCGGCCGCGGCGGCTTCGGCATCCTGACGGCGATCGGCGCGCTCGATACCGCGACCCGCATGGGCTATCTGCTCTTCCTGCCCTTCCTCATCCATGGCCAGGGCGGGGATTCGGCGACGGTCGGACTGGCGCTTGCCCTTCTGTTCATCGGCGGCGCGCTGGGAAAGGCGACATGCAGCCTGCTCGGGGAGCGGCTGGGGGTGGTCGGCTGCGTCATGGTGACCGAAGCCGCCACGGCCCTGCTGATCGCGGCGACGCTGCTCACCTCGCTGACGCCGACGCTGGTCCTGCTGCCGCTGCTCGGCATCGTGCTCAACGGCACCTCCTCGGTGCTCTACGGCACGGTGCCGGAGCTGTCCAACGGCGATACCGGCCGGGCCTTCGCGGTCTTCTACACCAGCGTCATCGGGTCCGGCGGGCTGGCCCCGATCCTCTACGGCGCCATCGCCGACCACAGCAGCCAGACCACCGGCGTGCTGGCCTCGGCGGCGACCGCCGCCCTGATCGTCCCGCTCGTCCTGATGCTGAGGCCATACCTGAACGCCTCCGCCGCGGAGCCGCATGGCGAGTCCGGCCTGCCGCGCTCCGCCTGACCGTTCCCTTGCCATAAGGAGATCCTCGCAATGACCACCGTCTCTCAAACCCCGCTGATCCTGATAACGGGCGGCGGGCGCGGCATGGGCGCTGCGACCGCAAGGCTCGCCGCCGCCCAGGGCTACGACGTCGCGATCAGCTTCGTCTCCGACGAGGCCGCCGCCCATGCCGTGGTGGCGGATGTCGAAGCCCTGGGGCGCCGCGCTTTGGCGGTGCGCGCCGACAGTGCCGATCCGGTGCAGGTCGCCGCGCTGTTCGACGCAATCGACCGCGAGTTCGGCCGGATCGACGTCCTGGTCAACAACGCCGCGGTGCTCGCGCGCCAGTGCCGGACCGAGGATCTCGGCTTCGAGCGGATGCAGCGCATCTTCGCGGTCAACGCCATCGGCCCGATCCTCTGCGCGCAGCAGGCGGCCAAGCGCATGTCGCATCGCCACGACGGGCGGGGCGGCGTGATCATCAACATCTCGTCGGCATCGGCCCGGCTCGGCAGCCCGAACGAGTATGTCGACTATGCCGCCTCCAAGGGCGCCCTGGAGACCTTCACCATCGGCTTCTCCAAGGAGGTCGCGCGGGACGGCATCCGCGTCAACTGCATCCGTCCCGGCCACATCTACACCGACATGCATGCGAGCGGCGGGGAGCCGGGACGGGTGGACCGCGTCAAGGACTCGATCCCGATGGGACGGGGCGGCCAGCCCGAGGAGGTCGCGCGGGCGATCCTGTGGCTGGCTGGCCCCGAAGCCTCCTTCATCACCGGCACCTTCCTGGACGTCACCGGCGGCAAGTGAGCGGAGGCGGGGCAGGGCGGCAAACGGAGCATTTGGGCGCCGCCGCTCGCCCCCTGCCGGCTGCCGCTCAGCATCTCCCGGCTGCCGCTCGCGGCATTCCACCACACAGGAGCAAGCGGCGGGATTACACCGGCGGCATATCCCTTTCAGGAGAGCCGTCATGGATCACGCCCTAACATTTGTGATCGCGACACTCTGCATTCTTGCGCTCTGCTACCGCTTCTACGGCGTGTTCTTCGTGCGCAAGGTTCTCCGTGCCGACGATTCGGAAGTCACCCCGTCCCACATCCTGGCGGACGGCAAGAACTATGTGCCCACCAAGAAATGGGTGAATGCCGGCCAGCATTTCGCCGCCATCGCCGCCGCCGGCCCGCTGGTCGGTCCGGTGCTGGCCGCCCAGTTCGGCTACCTGCCGAGCTTCCTGTGGCTGCTGATCGGCTGTGTGGTCGGCGGTGCGGTGCATGACACCGTCGTGCTGTTCGCCTCGATGAAGCACAAGGGACAGTCGCTGTCCGAAGTCGCCAAGGCCGAACTCGGCCCGGTGGCAGGCTGGTGCACCGGTCTGGCGATGCTGTTCATCATCACCATCACCATGGCCGGCCTGTCGATGGTCGTCGTCCATGCGCTGGAACGCAACGCCTGGGGCGCCTTCGCGGTGTTCATGACGATCCCCATCGCCATCGCGCTCGGCCTCTACGAGAAGATCACCGGCTCGTCCAAGGGCGCCACCCAGGTCGGCATCGCCGCCATCGCCGCCTCGGTCTTCGCCGGCCCCTACATCCAGGGCACGCTGCTGGGCGAGTGGCTGACGCTGCATGCCGAAACGGTCGCCGTCATCCTGCCCATCTACGCCTTCTTCGCCACCGCCCTGCCGGTCTGGCTGCTGCTGACCCCGCGCGGCTATCTGTCCAGCTTCATGAAGGTCGGCGTGTTCGGCGCGCTGGTCGTCGGCGTCGTCTTCATCAACCCGGAGATCCGCTTCCCCGCCCTGACCGACTTCATCCATGGCGGCGGCCCGGTGCTGAACGGCCCGGTCTGGCCCTTCATCTCGATCACCATCGCCTGCGGCGCCATCTCCGGCTTCCATGCCTTCATCGGGTCGGGCACCACGCCCAAGCTGATCGACAAGTGGAGCGACATCCGTCCGGTGGCCTTCGGCGGCATGCTGGCGGAATGCCTGGTCGGCGTCATGGCGCTGATCGCCGCCACCGCCCTGCATCCGGCCGATTACTTCGCCATCAACTCCGCGCCGGCCGCCTTCAAGGCCCTGGGGATGATCGTGGTGGACCTGCCGCGGCTGAGCCAGGATATCGGCCTCGACCTCTACGGCCGGACCGGCGGTGCGGTGACGCTGGCGGTCGGCATGACCGAAATCTTCACCCGCGTTCCGTGGTTCAACAGCCTCGCCTCCTACTTCTTCCAGTTCGTCGTGATGTTCGAGGCGGTGTTCATCCTGACCGCCGTGGACAGCGGCACCCGCGTCGCCCGTTACCTGATCCAGGACCTGCTGGGCGACGTCTATGCCCCGATGAAGCGGCTGGACTGGGTCCCCGGCTCGATCATCGCCAGCGTCATCGCCTGCGTGGCCTGGGGGTATCTGCTGACCTCGGGCGACATCAACTCGGTCTGGGCCCTGTTCGGCGTGTCGAACCAGCTGATGGCCTCGGTCGGCCTGATCATCGGCGCCACCATCATCCTGCGGCTGGCCCAGAAGCGGATCTACATGCTGACCTGCCTGGTCCCGCTGGCCTATCTGTTCGTCACGGTGAACGTCGCCGGCTACTGGATGATCGCCAACGTCTATCTGAACAAGGCGGCCAAGGGCTACAACCCCTTCAACGCCGGCATCTCGATCATCATGCTGACGCTGGGCTTCATCATCCTGATCGCCGCCTTCCGCAAGTGGAAGGAACTGCTCCAGGCCCGCGCCATCGAGGTTCCGATGGTCGCCACCCCGGCCGAATGACGGTTCAGGTGTCGTAAAATGCGAACGGGCCCTGTGGAGTGTTCCACAGGGCCCGTTCGCTTTCGTCCGTCCGGCGCTTCCGCGGCAATCAGGCCGCCGCGACGAGCGTCTCTTCCGCCGGCAGTTCGGCGGGGATCCAGGCGATCAGCTCCCGCCCGGTGTTGGCGAGGCGCTTCGGCTCGATGCGGCCGATGACGCGGGTGCCTTCCCTGGCGATGCGCAGGATGTCGCCGTCCTCCGGAACCAGCGCGCGCTCGACGCCGCAGGTCCGGGCGAGGCGGGCATGGGCTTCCATATGCTCGATGGTGCCATGGACCGGCACGGCGAAGCGGGGACGGACCAAGCCATACATGCGGGCGAGGTCGTCGCGCTTCGGGTGGCCGGAGACATGGACCGGCGCATCGGCCGGGGTGACGATCTCGACGCCCATGCCGCGCAGATGCTCGTGGATTTCGGCCAGCGCCTCCTCGTTGCCGGGGATGGCGCGGGCGGAGAAGATGACGGTGTCGCCCTCTTCCAGCCACAGCTCGCGATGCTCGTTGCGGGCCAGACGGCTGAGCGCCGCCCGTTCTTCGCCCTGGCTGCCGGTGCACAGGAACACGAGGTTGTCGCGCGGGGTCCAGGACGCCTCGCGGACATCCATGAAGTCCGGCACATGGTCGAGGTAGCCGCAGGCCTGCGCCGCCTTTTCCATGCGCAGCATGGAGCGGCCGACCAGCACCACCTTGCGCCCGACCGCCGCCGCCGCTTCCGCCACCGCGGTCATGCGGGCGACGTTGGAGGCGAAGCCGGTCACCGCGATGGCGCCCGAGCGGTTGGCGAAGGCGCCGATCAGGCCGGCGCGGGCGTCGGCCTCCGACCCGGTCGAGCCGGGCACGTCGGCGTTGGTGCTGTCGCACATCATGGCGAGCAGCCCTTCGTCACCCAGCCGCTTGAGGGCTGCGAAATCGGTGCTGCGGCCGACCAGCGGGTTGGGATCGAACTTCCAGTCGCCGGTGTGCAGGACCGTGCCGGCCGCCGTGCGGATTGCCAGCGACATCGGCTCGGGGATCGAGTGGGTGACGGCGATGGTCTCGATCCGGAAGGGACCGATGGTCAGCGTGTCGCCGATCTCGAAGGTCTGCACCTTGGCGGCGCGGTGGGCGCCCTTTTCCTTCAGCCGGTCCCGGATGATGTGGGAGGCGAAGGGGCTGGCATAGATCGGGCAGCGCAGGCGCGGCCACAGATGGTGGATCGCGCCGATATGGTCCTCGTGCGCGTGGGTCACCACCAGCCCGACGACGTCCTGCATCCGCTCTTCGATGAAGGCCGGATCGGCCATCAGGCTGTCGATGCCCGGCATCTCGTCGCCGACGAAGGCGACGCCGGCATCGACGATCAGCCATTTGCCGGCATGGCCGTAGAGCGCCATGTTCATGCCGATGCGGGAACAGCCGCCCAGCGGAAGGAACAGGATCTCGTCCTTGCCCGGAACCGGGCCGGTGGGTCCGCCGCCATGGACCGGAGTGGCCGGAGGGCGGGAACCGTCGAAGTCGTCACGCGGACGCGGGTTGCGGTTGCGTGCGCGGTTGTTCGGCGCCATCCGGCGCCGCTTTGAATCAAACGTCATGCCTCTGTCGTACGTCTCACTTAGGCCGGCATTCGACGCTGCCGGACGGGCGTGCATCGCTCGTCGATGCGGATCCCGGTGTGGAAAGGCCCCTGCCGGAGGCGCCGTGCGGCGGCCGTCGGACGACTGGGACCGAATGTTTCGTCAGGGCTTATGTGGGCAAAGCATGACGCACGTCAAGGGCATGCATAAAAGGTCACACGAAATGGTGGGACATTGCTGGGATGCGTGGGCGGAGTGATCCCAATCGACCGGGACAGAGCGCCGAAGGTTCGATCCTGCTATTGGGGGCTGGACCCATAAGAGACTTCTCCGGGTGGGATCGTTGCGATTCAAAGCCCAGGAACGCGACTTCGTCTTGACCCCCGTGGCACCCCCCCCCGTGGATGATTGACTCCTCCATGGCCGTGCGTCCCCGTCCATGTCGCGGTAACTGTAGTCCATTGATTATCAGTCCGGACACTGGCGGCTGTGAGAAGCCCCATTTTGGATGGTTCGTCTGTTTGGCTGAAAATGCGATGGATTTATAACGGGATTACTGCGACGGGAGAGAGGTTGTGCTTCGCCCCTTTCGCCAATTTTATTGTGTCATCGAGGGTAGAAATGGCAAAGAACCTTGAGGATCTTCTGACTGAGTGGGATGGCCTCATCAAGAAACACCGTGCGCATTTGGTGAAATACAAGTTCAGCAACAAGTTCGCCGTTCTGTCGAAAGAAGTCGATGCGCACGTTGTCGAGTACAAGTCCTACTCCAAGCTGTGGTCCGAGCAAAACAAGGTGGTCGAATCCGTAATGTCGCAGGTTCTGGCCCAGGCGGAAGCTTTGGGTAAGAAACTGAAAGCCAGGTTGACTGCTACAAAAAAGGAAAAAGAGGACGGGCTCAAAGCCCTCGATAATTTCTGCAAATGCATCACCCACGAATCTCACGAAGTGAATCCGAGGTTGCTCGGGAAGGAGTGGGCGGAGATGCTGAAAGACAATAAGACTAAGAACAAAGCATTGTTTGCTGTTGCCATGGATGATTCAAAAATGATTCCGTTGCTCAAAAAATTGGCCGACGAGGCCAAAAAATCGGACGGGCATCATGATAAATTGGGAGCGGCAAATGCATTTGCAAACCGCAAGACGGACATGGAGATCAAGCCCGACATTGAAAAGAACATAAAGTCATTGGCGGCCTGGGACGACAAGCAGGCCGCGGAAGAAGTGGCAGCTTTTCTGAAGGACTTCAAGAAGGCCCTGAATGTCGTGATATTTTGATTGTTTTTGCCTGAGCGCGCCGGGGTGGTGATCTGCCCCGGCGGAGAAGTTCTTCAGTGGAGCGGATCAGGGGGAGCGCCTTGTTCCATAATTTGTAAGCATACACCTGCTGCGTCCCGGTAGCGTGCAAAGTCCAATCCGGATCGATCTTTGTCGAACCGCCTTGCGGTCAGTTGCTGCACGCGCGCCGCTTGCAGGTGGAGTCTGTCGGAATCCAGCTCCTATAACGCCGTGCGTTTGGATCGGTCGGACAAAACCGAACCCGGTTTGAAGCGTGAAGCCGATTCCCTTTCGAAGGTCCGTGCCGGCTCTGTGCCGATGGCGACCGCCCTCCCGCACTGCAGGAGGGCGGCATCCACCCCCGAAGCTCCCGGCCTCAGTGGTTGTCGCGCGGGATCCCCATCGTCTGCGCCACGCGCTGGTACTTGACCGCCGGCTTCAGCACCATGCCCTCGTCCAGCTGGTCGACGATGCCGCGCTGGATTTCCTGCCACGGGGTCTGCGACGGCGGGGCGGGGTAGCCGCCGGCCGCCTCCAGGGTGGCCTTGCGGTCGGCAAGCTCCGCTTCGGAGATCAGGATGTCGGCGCTGCCGCGGCGCAGGTCGATCCGCACGCGGTCGCCGCTGCGCAGAAGGCCGAGATTGCCGCCGGCCGCCGCCTCCGGCGAGGCGTTGAGGATCGACGGCGACCCCGAGGTGCCGGACTGGCGGCCGTCGCCGATGCAGGGCAGGGAATGGATGCCCTGCTTGATGAGGTCGGCGGGCGGACGCATGTTCACCACCTCCGCCGCACCGGGATAGCCGATGGGGCCGGCGCCGCGGATGACCAGGATGGTGTAGGCGTCGATGCCCAGCGACGGGTCGTCGATGCGGTGATGATAGTCCTCCGGACCGTCGAAGACGACGACCTTGCCCTCGAAGGCTTCGGGATCCTTGGGATTGGACAGGTAGCGCTCGCGGAACTCATCGGAGATCACGCTGGTCTTCATGATGGCGGCGTTGAACAGGGTGCCGCGCAGCACGACGAAGCCGGCGTTGATCTTCAACGGGTCGTCGATCGGGTGGATGACGCGGGTGTCGAGGATCTCGGTGTTGCGGCAGTTCTCGCCGATGCTGCGGCCGTTGACGTTGGGCGCATCCTCGCGGATCAGGCCCTGGGTCATCAGCTGCCCGACCACGGCCGGCACGCCGCCGGCGCGGTGGAAGTCCTCGCCCAGATATTCGCCGGCCGGCTGGAGGTTGACCAGCAGCGGCACGCCCAGACCGTGGGTCTGCCAGTCGTCCACCGTCAGCGGCACGCCGATGTGCTTGGCGATGGCGTTGATGTGGATCGGCGCGTTGGTCGAGCCGCCGATGGCCGAATTGACGACGATGGCGTTGAGGAAGGCGTCGCGGGTCAGGATGTCCGACGGCTTGATGTCCTGGCGCACCATCTCGACGATGCGCTTGCCGGTCTCATAGGCGGCCTGCTGGCGCTCGCGGTAGGGGGCGGGGATCGCGGCGGATCCCGGAAGCTGCATGCCCAGCACCTCCGCCAGCGAATTCATGGTCGACGCGGTGCCCATGGTGTTGCAGTAGCCGGTCGATGGGGCCGAGGAGGCCACCAGCTCGATGAAGCCCTGATAGTCGATTTCGCCGGCCGCCATCATCTGGCGCGCCTTCCACACGATGGTGCCGGAGCCGGTGCGCTCGCCGCGGAACCAGCCGTTCAGCATCGGGCCGACCGACAGCGCGATGGCCGGGATGTTGACGGTGGCGGCGGCCATCAGGCAGGCCGGCGTGGTCTTGTCGCAGCCGATGGTCAGCACGACGCCGTCGAGCGGATAGCCGTGCAGCACCTCGACCAGCCCGAGATAGGCCAGGTTGCGGTCGATGGAGGCGGTCGGCCGCTTGCCGGTTTCCTGGATCGGGTGGACGGGGAACTCGATGGCGATGCCGCCGGCGGTGCGGATGCCTTCGCGCAGTCGTTCGGCCAGAACCAGATGGTGGCGGTTGCAGGGGCTGAGGTCGGACCCGGTCTGGGCGATGCCGATGATCGGCGCGCCGGATTGCAGCTCCTCGCGCGTCAGGCCGAAATTCAGGTAGCGCTCAAGGTAGAGCGCGGTCATGTCGGGATTGGCGGGGTTGTCGAACCACGCGCGCGACCGCAGGCGACGCTCTGAACCGTCAGCGTTGGGCGGGAAGGGGGGCTTCGTCTCGGACATATCGACACCGGTTTCAGGTTGGGGCGCGGACCGTAGGCCCGGCGCCGGAGTTGTGGTTGCGTCTCTTTGGCCCTGTTGAGGCCGGGATCGGGTCAGGCCGCGCGCATGTCGGCCAGGAAGCGCGACACGCAGCCGCGCAGGTCGTCGGCCTCGCCGGACAGGCCGTCGGCGGCGGATTTGACCTGACGCGAGGCGTCGCTGGTGGCCTGGAAGGCGTGGGTCACGCCGGCGATGGTGTCGCGGACATCCTGGGTGCCGCGCGCGGCGCGCTGGATGCTGCCGCTGATCTCGCTGGTCGCCGCCCGCTGCTCGCCGATGGCGGAGGCGATGGTGCCGGAGACCTCGTTGACCTCGCCGATGACCTTGACGATCTCGGTGATGGCACCGGCCGCCTCGCTGCTGACGCGCTGGACGGCGGCGATCTGCGCCTCGATCTCCTCGGTCGCCCGGGCGGTCTGGGCGGCGAGGCTCTTGACCTCGTTCGCCACCACGGCGAAGCCGCGGCCCGCCTCGCCGGCCCGCGCCGCCTCGATGGTGGCGTTCAGCGCCAGCAGGTTGGTTTGCGCTGCGATGGAGCCGATCAGTTGCACCACGTCGCCGATCTGGCGGGCGACTCCGGTCAGGCTGCGCACCGTCTCGTCGGTGACGCGGGCGATGCCGACCGCCTGTTCGGTCACCTCGGCGCTGTGGGCGACATGCTGGCTGATGGCGACGATGGAGACGGCCAGTTCCTCGGCGGCGGCGGCCACCGTCTCGACGCTGCCGGTGGTCTCGCCGGAGCTGCGGACGGCGTCGCCGGCAAGGCGGCTGGTCTCGTCGGTGGTCGACTGGATGGTCCGGGCGGTGGACTGGAGCTGGATGGCGGCGCTGGCGACGCGGCCCAGCGTGCTTTCCACCATCCGCTCGAACTCGCGGGTCAGGCGGTCGATGCGCTCGCCGCGGCGGACGCGGGTCTCATGCTCGGCGGCCTTGTCGGCGGCCATGCGGTCGGCCTCGATCAGGCCGGCCTGGAAGACCTGCACCGCCTTGGCCATGCCGCCGATCTCGTCGCGGCGGTCGAGGCCGGGGACGATCACCGAGCGGTCGCCGCCGGCCAGCCGGGTCATGGCGTCGGTCATGGCGACCACCGGGCGCGACAGGTTGCGGGCGATCAGCAGCGCGGCGGCAAGGCCGAGGATCAGCCCGGCGGCGGATGCTGCGGCCATCGCCTGCCGGTAGCCGGCGATGTCGGAGGTGGTGTCGGCGCGCAGCTGCTGCTCGTCGGCGATGCCCTGGTCGGTCAGGCCGCGCGCCTGATCGCCGATGGCGGTGCCGAGCGGGGTCAGGGTGTCGTTGACCAGGGCGTCGCGGCGCTGGGTGGTCTCCACCAGCCGATCGAAGCCGGCGGCATAGCCGTCGAGCGTCTTGAGGAAGGCGGACACCAGACCGCGCAGCGCCGGGTCGGTCACCGTCTTCGCCATGGCGTCGCCATTCTGGGCGGCGGTCTTCAGCTCGGTCTTCGTCGCGGTGGCGAGGCCGGCGCTGCCCTCGCCCTGGAAGCGGGCGGCGACGGTGCGGGCGGCCTGGACATGCATCGCCGCCTGGGCCGCGAGGTTCAGGGCCTCGACATTGCCGCCGCTCTTGGCGTTGGTCAGGATGGTGCTGAGCATGGTCTGCAGCTTCGACCCGAATTTCGCCACCTCGGCCACCGCCTCGCTGCGCTGGCCGTGGGCCTCGCGGACGGCGGCGAAGCTGTCGCGATACTGGGCGACGCGGGCCTTCATCTGCTGCACTGCCGCGGTATCGCCGCTGCCGGACAGGCGCCGGTCGACGGCGGCGACGAGGTTGGCGGCCTCCGCCGACAGGGAGGCGACGGCGTCGGCATCCTCGTCGCGGCCGTTCAGCAGGAAGGCGGCGGTCTTCAGCCGCATGTCCAGCATCAGCGTCTGCATGCGCCCGAGATCGACCACCTGTTCCGCCAGCACGCCGTTGCGGCGCACCACCGTCTCCGTCTCCGACAGGGCATTGATGCCCACGCCGGCGACGGCGGCAAGGAACAGCAGGATGCCGGCGCTGCCGGCGGTGATCCGGTGGCCGATGCGGGTGCCGAGTTTGATGCCGGCTGCGGTGGGCATGCGGGGGACCTCCCAGTTGTGGGGCCCTGTTGCGGGGGGCTGCTACCAGTCGAAGGAGTCGGTGCGGTGCCAGCGGCCGACCATGCAGGCGTCGGCGACCAGCGACAGCGGACGGCCGTCCACATCGCTCGCCCCGTCCGTCACCAGCCGGTGGAAGTGGCGGTAGATGCGCTGATACTCGGTGTCGGGCTCGGCCAGCACCGGCACGCCGTCCGCGAACAGGCGGGTGCCGCCATGGGTGAGGTCGAGGCGGCCATCAGCGGTGTGGATGACGATCGACCAGGTCTGCTCGCCCTGCTGGAGGAAGTCGAAGTCGGCGGTGACGCGGCCGATGCGGGAACCGGGGGCGGCCCCCATCTCCAGCGTCGCGGCGATGGGTGTGTCGCGGTTGGCCGGCACATGCAGGTCGGCGGAACGGACGAAGACCGGGGCCGGCAGGATGTCGGTCAGGATCGACAGGGCGTTGATGCCGGGATCGAACACGCCGAAACCGCCCGCCGCGAAGATCCAGTCCTGGCCCGGATGCCAGCGCCGCACATCCTCCTTCCAGGTGATGGCGACGCTGCGGATGTCGGCATCCGCCAGCCTGCGCTTGGTTTCCTCCACCGCCGGGTTGAACTGCGAATGCCAGGCGGTGAACAGGGTGCGGCGCGCGGTCTCCGCCTCCGCCGCCAGATCGTGAAGCTCCGACAGGGTGGCGGCGGGCGGCTTCTCGATCAGAACATGGCAGCCGGCGCGCAGAGCCTCGACCGTCAGGCCGTGGCGGACGGCGGGCGGGGTGCAGAGCGCCACGGCGTCGAGGCCGGGCAGGGCCGCCAGCATGTCGGCCTGGGAGCGGAAGCTCGGCACGCCGTCAACAGTCGCACCGTCCGGGCTGACCACGGCGGCGAGTTTGAACAGGCCGGTGGCGGCGATGGCCGGGATATGCTGGTCGCGGGCGATCTTTCCCAGACCGACAAGTCCGAGGGTGGGGAGCGTCATGGCGATATGTCCGGTCGGGGAAGGTCGGCGGCGGTCACAGGACCACCGTCAGGCCTTGCCCTTGTTGTAGACGTCGAAGCAGACGGCGGCGAGCAGCACCAGACCCTTGATGACCTGCTGCCAGTCGATGCCGATGCCGACGATCGACATGCCGTTGTTCATCACGCCCATGATGAAGGCGCCGATCACCGCACCGGTCACCCGGCCGACGCCGCCCGAGGCCGACGCGCCGCCGATGAAGCAGGCGGCGATCACGTCCAGCTCGAAGGACACGCCGGCCTTCGGCGTGGCGGTGTTCAGGCGGGCGGCGAAGATCAGGCCGGCCAGTGCCGCCAGGACGCCCATGTTGACGAAGGTGTAGAAGGACAGGCGGCGGGTGTCGATGCCCGACAGCTTGGCCGCCTTCTCGTTGCCGCCCAGCGCGTAGATGCGCCGGCCGATGGTGGTGTCGCGGGTGACGAAGGCATAGATGCCGATCAGCAGCGCCATGATGATCAGGACGTTCGGCAGGCCCTTGTAGGTCGACAGCAGCCAGCCGACATAGGCGACCACCGCGAACAGCCCGGCGCTCTTCAGCAGGAACAGGACAAGCGGCTCCTGCTCGATGGCGAAGCGGTGGCGGCGCAGGCGGGCGGCGACGCTGAAGGCGATCAGGATCGCCGGGGTCGCCAGGCACAGCACCATCGTGGTGGTGTGGAAGCCCTCGGTGCCGAAGATGTCCGGGATGAAGCCGGAGCTGAGGCGCTGGAACTCCACCGGGAAGGGACCGACCGACTGTCCGGCCAGCAGGGCGAGGCTGAGGCCGCGGAAGACCAGCATGCCGGCCAGCGTCACGATGAAGGACGGGATGCGGAAATAGGCGACCCAATAGCCCTGGGCGGCGCCGATGGCGGCACCCGCCAACAGGCTGACGATGGCGGTGGGGATGAAGTGCCAGTGGAACTGCACCATCAGGATGGCGGCCAGCGCGCCGATGAAGCCGACGATGGAGCCCACCGACAGGTCGATGTGCCCGGCGACGATCACCAGCAGCATGCCCAGCGCCATGATGACGATGTAGCTGTTCTGCAGGACGAGGTTGGTCAGGTTCAGCGGCTGCAGCAGCGTGCCGTTGGTCATGTACTGGAAGAACGCCACGATCGCCAGCAGCGAGATCAGCATGCCGTAATCGCGCATGTGGCTCTTCAGGAACTTGGCCATCGAGGCCTGGCGCGGCGGCGCGGCCGGCAGGTTCAGTTCGGCGCTCATTGCAGGGACTCCCGGGCGGCAGCGGCGACGGCGGCGCGGGCTGCCGTGGCTTTCGAGGCGGACGACATGATGGCGTGCATGATCTTTTCCTGGCTGGCCTCGGCCGCCGGCATCTCGGCGACCAGGGCGCCCTCGTTCATCACATAGATGCGGTCGGCCACACCCAGAAGCTCCGGCAGTTCCGAGGAGATCAGGATGACGCCGCGGCCCTCGGCCACCAGCTGGTTGACGATGGTGTAGATTTCATATTTGGCGCCGACGTCGATGCCGCGGGTCGGCTCGTCCAGGATCAGCACCTGCGGGTCGGCGAACAGCCATTTGCTGAGCACGACCTTCTGCTGGTTGCCGCCGGACAGGTTGACCGTCTGCTGGAACACGTCCGAACAGCGGATGCGCAGGCGGCGGCGGAACTCGTTGGCGACCTCGATCTCGCGCTCGTGGTGGATGACGCCGCGCTTGGCGACGCCGTCCAGATTGGCCAGCGTCACGTTGTGGCGGATGTCGTTGTCGAGCACGAGGCCGTAATGCTTGCGGTCCTCGGTGGCATAGGCGAGGCCATTGCCCATCGCTTTGCTGATGGTGGACACGTCGATCTCGCGCCCGTCGAGGAAGGCCTGGCCGCGGATGTTGCGGCCGTAGGAGCGGCCGAACAGGCTCATGGCGAATTCGGTGCGGCCGGCGCCCATCAGGCCGGCGATGCCCACCACCTCGCCCCGGCGGACATGCAGGTCGATGTCCTTGACGACGCGGCGGCCGGGATGGATGGGGTGATCGGCGCTCCAGTCCTTCACCTCGAACAGGATCCTGCCCGGGTTGCTGGTGCGGCGCGGATAGCGGTCGGCGAGGTCGCGGCCGACCATGCCCTTGATGATGCGGTCCTGGCTGATCGGCGCGTCGTGGCAGTCCAGCGTCTCCACCGTGGTGCCGTCGCGCAGGATGGTGACGCGGTCGGCGACCTTGGCGATCTCGTTCAGCTTGTGCGAGATCAGGATGGAGGAGATGCCCTGCTCCTTGAAGCGCAGCAGCAAAGCCAGCAGCGCGTCGCTGTCGCTCTCGTTCAGGCTGGCGGTCGGCTCGTCCAGGATCAGCAGCTTGACCTGCTTGGACAGTGCCTTGGCGATCTCGACCAGCTGCTGCTTGCCGACGCCGATGTCGGTGATCAGCGTCTCCGGCGAATCGGTCAGCCCGACCATGCGCAGCAGTTCGCGCGCGCGGGCGGTGGCGGCGACCCAGTCGATCCGGCCGCGTTTCGCCTGCTCGTTGCCGAGAAACAGATTCTCGGTGATCGACAGCAGCGGGACCAGCGCCAGTTCCTGGTGGATGATGATGATGCCCAGCTTCTCGCTGTCGGCGATGCCGCGAAAGGCGACGGGCTGGCCGCCGAAGCGGATTTCGCCCTCGTAGGTGCCGTGCGGATAGACGCCGCTCAGCACCTTCATCAGCGTCGATTTTCCGGCGCCGTTTTCGCCGATCAGCGCGTGGATCTCCCCCTCGCGGACCGAGAGGTTGACGTTGTCCAGAGCCTTGACGCCCGGAAACGTCTTCGTGATGCCGCGCATCTCAAGAATGCTGTCCATGGATAAACCCCCGGGATGTCCCTCGACCGCCCGACCTTCCGCAAGGCGAGGCGCGGGAGGGGATGCCGGATGGCGCCCCGCTCCCGCGCCGTTCACTCACTTGATCTGCGATTCCTTGTAGTAGCCGCCGTCGACCAGGACCTGCTTCCAGTTCGAGGAGTCGACGCTGACCGGCTTCAGCAGGTAGGACGGGACGATTTTCTTGCCGTTGTCGTAGGTCTTGGTGTCGTTGACCTGCGGGGTGCGGCCGGCCAGCAGGTCGTCGACCATGCCGACCGTGACCTTCGCCAGCTCGCGGGTGTCCTTGAAGACGGTGGAGCGCTGCTCGCCCGCCAGGATCGACTTGACCGACTGCACCTCGGCGTCCTGGCCGGTGACGACCGGCATCGGCTGCGCCGCCGAACCGTAGCCGACGCCCTTCAGCGACGAGATGATGCCGATGCTGAGGCCGTCATAGGGCGACAGCACCGCGTCCACCCGCTTGTTGCCGTAATAGGCGCTCAGCAGGTTGTCCATGCGGGCCTGGGCGACGGCGCCGTCCCAGCGCAGGGTCGACACCTTGTCCATGCCGACCTGGCCGCTGCCGACCTTCAGCTTGCCGCTGTCGATGTAGGGCTGCAGCACCGACATCGCGCCGTTGTAGAAGAAGTAGGCGTTGTTGTCGTCGGGCGAGCCGCCGAACAGCTCGATGTTGAAGGGGCCCTTGCCGTCCTTCAGCCCGAGCGCCTTCTCGATGTAGGAGGCCTGGAGGACGCCGACCTGGAAGTTGTCGAAGGTGGCGTAGTAATCGACGTTGGCCGAGCCGCGGATCAGGCGGTCGTAGGCGATGACCTTCACGCCGCGCTCCGCCGCCTTTTGCAGCACGTCGGTCAGCGTCGTCCCGTCGATGGCGGCGATCACCAGAACCTTGTCGTTCTTGGTGACCATGTTCTCGATCTGGGCGAGCTGGTTGGGGATGTCGTCCTCTGCATATTGCAGGTCGGTCTTGTATCCCTTCTCCTGGAAATACTTGACCATGTTGTTGCCGTCGTCGATCCAGCGCGCCGAGGACTTGGTCGGCATGGCGATGCCGACGGTCGGCTTGTCCTGGGCCATGGCCGGGACGGCAGCGGCGCCGGCGACGACGATCAGGCCGACGGCGAGGCCGGCCAGTTTGGAGCTGAAGGAAGTGCGCTTGGCAGACGACATGGACCGGAATCCTCCCCGTTACTACGGCACGCGATACGCCGCCCCCGCGTTCTGTGGCGCGGATGGCGTTGGACGCGATGGTTGGTGTCCCTAGCAATCCTCCCTTTTCCCATAACTGTCAAATATGATTATTCGGCAAATCGATATGCATTTCGGTATCGATCGTCACCGTGCTGCGACAGTGGCGGCGGGGCTGGCGGCGACGAGGCGCATCTTGAGTTCCGAGGCCGCGCGGACGGCCGACAGCACGGTGCGGGCACCCGGCGACAAGGGCCGGTCCTTGAGCCAGAAGATGCCGTAGGGCTCGACGCTGAACCGCTTGTGGAAGGGCATGATCGCGCAGCAGCCGCTGGGCGAGAACACCTGGGCCAGCGCGCGGGCGAAGACGGTGATCGACTCGGTTTCCGCCACCATCGCCATCGAGATGACCGGAGACGCGCTCTCGATCACCTTGTGCGGCAGGCGGGCGCCCTCGGCGCGGAACAGCGCCTCTACCCGGTCGCGCAGCAGGGTGCCGACGGGCTGGAGGATCCAGGTGGCGTCGGACAGATCCGCCGCAGTCAGCGGACGGCCGAGCCGGAGCAGCGGGTTGGTGTCATGGCAGATGAAGCACAGCTCCTCGCTGCTGATCTCCTGATACTCGAAGGCGGTGGGATCGTAATGGCCGGGCAGGCGGCCGATGGCGAAATCCATCACCCCCTGGTGGACCCGGTCGGCCAGCACGTCGCTGGTCTCCACCGCCACGGCGATCTTCAGGTTGGGGTGGTCGCGGGTCAGGCTGCTGATGACCGGCACCACCAGCTCCACCGCCGGGGCCATCACCGTGCCGATCGACACCCGGCCGCTGTGGCCGGCGAGCAGGGCGTTCAGCTCCTCGCCCGTCTCCTGCAACTCGCTGAGGATCATCCGGGCGTGGCGGATCATCAGGCTGCCGTACCAGTTCGGCTCGATCCCGCGGCCATGGCGGTCGAACAGCTCGATGCCCAGCGTCTCCTCCAGGTCGCCCAGCAGCTTGGAGGCGGCGGGCTGCGACATGTTCAGGCTGGCGGCGGCGCGGTGCAGGTTGCGGTGTTCGTCGAGCGCCGCGAACAGCTGGAGATGGCGCAGCTTCAGCCGCGCCTTCTGGAACCAGTTCGGCGGAAAACGTTGGGGGGTCACGGGGGTGCGGCCTCCGATGGGGCGGCGGCGACTTGATAGCAGACGTCGGGATACGACATTTGGTATCGCAAGCGCCGATCTTCGTATTGGACGATTATCAAGAGGCCTCTTATCGTTTGCGCCGTCAACAAATTTAAAAATTCACCGGTGACGGCGATTTGCCGGGGGCGAACTCCGGAACGAGAAGAGCGAAGCGAGGGGGAGTTAAGCGGGATGGCGCAGGAAGCGCGTTGCGTCTGGCAGGCCCGGGCTGTGCTTGGGGAAGGTCCGCTCTGGTCCCCACGGCAGGATGCCGTCTATTTCGTCGATATCCGCGGATCCCGCATCCTGCGCCACGGCCTGTCCGATGGATCGCAGGCGGGGTGGGATCTCGATGACGCCGCCTGCTGGCTGGTGGAGAGCGCCGACGGCGACGGCCTCATCGCGGGCTTGCGCTCGCGCCGGGTGGTCCGGCTGCGGCTGGAGCCGGGCCAGGCGGTCGTCGGTGAGGAGATCGCGCGGATCGAGCCGGACAAGCCGGGCAACCGCCTGAACGACGGCAAGGCCGACCGCGACGGCCGGTTGTGGGTCGGCAGCATGGACGATGCGGAGGAGGCGCCCGCCGGCAGCTTCTACCGCATCGACGGGGATGGCGCCGTCACGCCGGTCGACGAGGGCTACACCGTCGCCAACGGGCCGGCGCTGGCGCCGGACGGGCGGACGATCTACCACACCGACAGCGCGGCGCGGACGGTCTACGCCTTCGACATCGGCGCCGACGGCAGCCTGTCGGGCAAGCGTGTCCACATCCGCTTCACCGAGGCCGACGGCTATCCCGACGGTATGACCTGCGACGCCGAGGGCGGGCTGTGGGTCTGCCATTGGGACGGCGGCCGCGTCAGCCGCTTCCGCCCCGACGGCACGCTCGACCGCGCCATCGCCCTGCCGGTCTCCCGCGTCACCTCCTGCGTCTTCGCCGGTCCGGATCTGGACCGGCTGTTCATCACCACCGCGGCGCACGGCCGGCCGGACGAGCCGCTGGCCGGGGCGCTGTTCGAGTGCGACCCCGGTGTCCGCGGCCTGCCGCCCGGACAGTTCGGGCCTCCGTCGCGCTGAATCCTGACTGCTGACTTCTGTCTGCCGATCCGATTTCGAGGAAGGACTTTACCGCCATGCTGTCCAGCGCCCGCCCCTATCGCGGCGTCTTCCCCGTCGTCCCCACCATCTTCACCGAAGCGGGAGAACTGGACCTCGACGGCCAGAAGCGCTGCGTCGATTTCATGATCGACGCCGGCTCCACCGGCCTGTGCATCCTCGCCAACTTCTCCGAACAGTTCGTGCTGACCGACGACGAGCGCACGCTGCTGATGGAGACGATCCTCGCCCATGTCGCCGGCCGGGTTCCGGTGATCGTCACCACCACCCATTTCAGCACCCGCGCCTGCGCCGACCGCAGCCGCCGCGCCCAGGATCTCGGGGCGGCGATGGTGATGGTGATGCCGCCCTACCATGGCGCCACCATCCGCGTGCCGGAAGCCGGCATCGTCGAGTTCTTCAGCCGCGTGTCGGATGCCATCGACATCCCGATCATGATCCAGGACGCCCCCGTCAGCGGCACCCCGCTGTCCGCCCCGCTGCTGGCGCGGATGGCGCGGGAGATCGCGCAGGTCTCCTACTTCAAGATCGAGGTGCCGCAGGCGGCGGCCAAGCTGCGCACCCTGATCGAGCTGGGCGGCGACGCCATCGAGGGGCCGTGGGACGGCGAGGAGGCGATCACGCTCCTGGCCGACCTCGACGCCGGGGCGACGGGGGCGATGACCGGCGGCGGCTATCCGGACGGCATCCGCCAGATCGTCGATCCCTATCTGGCGGGCGACCGCGAGGCGGCGGTGGCGGCCTATGGGCGCTGGCTGCCGCTGATCAACCATGAAAACCGCCAGTGCGGCATCGCCACCGCCAAGATCCTGATGAAGGAGGGCGGCATCATCGCGTCCGACGCGATGCGCCACCCGACGGCCAACCCGCACCCGATCAGCCGCGACGGGCTGCTGGACGCCGCGAAGCGTCTCGATCCGCTCGTGCTGCGCTGGGCGCGCTGAGCGGCGGCCGGGTTGCGGCGTTCGAGTTAAGGAGAGATCCGACATGACCATCACCGGCGAGATGCTGATCGGGGCCAAGGCCCATCGCGGCGGCCAGGGCGGGTTCCGCGCCGTCGACCCCGCCACCGGCGAGGCGCTGGACCCCGTCTTCAGCGGCGGCGGTGCGGCCGAGGTGGAGCGCGCCTGCGCGCTGGCCTGGGCCGCCTTCGATGCCTTCCGCGAGACCGGCCTGGAGCAGCGCGCCGCCTTCCTGGAAACCGCCGCCCAGAACATTCTCGACATCGGCGACGAGCTGATCGTCCGCGCCATGGCCGAGAGCGGCCTGCCGCGCGCCCGGCTGGAGGGCGAGCGCGGCCGCACAGTCGGCCAGCTCCGCCTGTTCGCCCAGGTGGTGCGCGAAGGAAGCTGGGTCGAGGCCCGCATCGACCCGGCCATACCCGCCCGCACGCCGCTGCCGCGCGCCGACATCCGCCAGCGCCACATCGCGCTGGGACCGGTCGCCGTGTTCGGCGCGTCGAACTTCCCGCTCGCCTTCTCGGTCGCCGGCGGCGATACCGCGTCGGCCTTCGCCGCCGGCTGCCCGGTGGTGGTCAAGGGCCACGGCGCCCATCCCGGCACCTCGGAGCTGGTCGGCCGCGCCATCCAGGCGGCGGTCGCCTCCTGCGGCCTGCCCGAGGGCGTCTTCTCCCTGCTGTTCGGCACCGGCAACGAGATCGGCACCGCGCTGGTCGCCGATCCGCGCATCAAGGCGGTCGGTTTCACCGGCTCGCGCGGTGGCGGGCTGGCGCTGATGGGGGTGGCGGCCAAACGGCCGGAACCGATCCCGGTCTATGCCGAGATGAGCAGCATCAACCCGGTCTTCCTGATGCCGGCGGCGCTGGCATCGCGGGCCGAGGCGCTGGGCAAGGCGTTCGTCGGGTCGCTGACCATGGGCGCCGGGCAGTTCTGCACCAACCCCGGCATCCTGCTGGCGGTGGACGGGCCGGACCTCGACCGCTTCGTCGCCGCGGCGGTGGAGGCTCTCGGCGGCAGCGCCGCCTCGACCATGCTGACGCCGGGCATCCATGCCGCCTTCGACAGCGGTGTCGCCAAGCTGGCCGGCAGCGGCGAGGTGGAGACGCTGGCGCGCGGTCTGGCCTGCAACGGGCCGAACCAGGCGCAGGCGGCCTTCTTCACCACGACGGCGGACGCCTTCCTGGCCGACACGGCGTTGCAGGAGGAAGTGTTCGGCGCCGCCTCGCTGCTGATCCGCTGCCCCGACGTGGCCGCGATGACGGCGGTGGCGGAAAGGCTGGAAGGGCAGCTGACGGCGACCTTGCAGATGGATGGGGCGGACAAGGCCGCGGTGGCGGGGTTGATCCCGACGCTGGAGCGCAAGGCCGGGCGCATCCTGGCGAATGGCTGGCCGACGGGGGTGGAGGTCTGCCACGCGATGGTGCATGGCGGCCCGTTCCCGGCGACCTCGGACCCGCGCAGCACCTCGGTCGGCACGCTGGCGATCCGCCGCTTCCTGCGTCCGGTCTGCTACCAGGACATCCCCGCCGACCTGCTGCCGGAGGCCCTGCGCGACGGCAACCCGCTCGGGTTGTGGCGCCGGGTCGACGGGACTTTGGGACAGGAGTGACCGCCGGCCCAAGAGGGCCAGGGCCGGGACCGACCGGCACCACCAACCCGCAACGGCTGCGTCGGAGGGAGCGCTGACGCAGAGTACACCGTCGGGCCCGGCCTCGGCCTGGGCCTGACGGTCGGGCAGGGCGTGCGTCTGACGCATCGCCGAAGCATCGCTCCCACCCAGTGCATCGAAGCAAAAACAAACCGCATTTAGAGGAAACGCAAATGGTGAGATCAGCTCTGCTGCTTGGCGCAGCCACCCTTTCGCTCGCCTGTGTCATGGCGACCGGCTCTGCCTCCGCCCAATCGAAGTTCGACATCATGCTGGGCGGCGACGCCTATTTCGAAGGCGGTTACGTCAACCAGGACCGCGACTCCGGCCAGCGCAACACCGAGTTCCGCAACCGCCTGCGCCTGCTGGTGACGCCGAAGGCCAAGGCCGACAACGGGCTGGAATACGGCGCCCGCATCCGCCTGCTGGCGGAGAACGGCACCAACAACGCCCGCACCGTCACCAACGACCGCGCCTTCATCTTCGTCAACGGCGGCTTCGGCGTCCTGCATCTGGGCGTCGAGAACGGTCCGTCCGACGACAGCGGCATCATCGCCCCGTCCGACTGGGGCACCGGCGGCGTCGACGGTTCCTTCCCGTCCTGGCTCGGCAACAGCGCGGCCAACGCGCCGGTCACCATCGGCAACATCCGCGCCCTGATCTCCGGCAACAGCGCCACCCGCGCCACCTACTGGACGCCGGAGATCGCCGGCTTCAAGCTCGGCGCCTCCTACCAGCCGGCGTCGGACAGCAGCAACACCGACGTCAACCGTTCCAAGCTGGCGCTCGCCTCGGCCAACCGCACCGGCGCCTATCGCGACGTCTACGAGGTCGGCGGCACCTACACCAACAGCTTCGGCGGCGTGGCGATCAACGGCAGCCTGTTCTATCTGGGCGGCGAGGCCAAGAACTCCACCACCACCCCGTCGGCCAGCTTCGACGATCTGTCCTCGACCCATGCCGGCCTGACGCTGGCCTATGCCGGCTTCAAGATCGGCGGCAGCTATGCCTGGTCGGGCGACAGCGGCTATGCCAAGGCCGGCACCGCCGGCATCGTCAGCCGCGAGAAGCAGGATGTCTGGACCGCCGGTGCGCAGTACACCTTCGGTCCCACGACGGTTGGCGTCGGCTACCTCAATGCCAAGGACGCCGGCGACCTGACGGTGCGCGGCCGCAGCAAGTTCGAGCTGATCACCGTCGGCGCCAAATATGTCGTCGCTCCCGGCTTCAGCCTCGCGCCGGAATACAACCACTTCAAGCTCACCTCCGACGTCGCCGCCAACAGCGACAAGGGCGACATCTTCATCATCCGGACCGATCTGGCCTTCTAACAGCCTGTCGTTCTGAAAAGAGGCCGACCGACGTCCTGGCCTTTTCGTCTCCTTCGGCTTCGCGCCGCCGCGGTGTTCTCTCCATCCCGCCGCGGTGGTTGCGTCCCGGCGCGCTCTCCCTCGGGTGCGTCGGCCCCGGTCCAGGCTGGAGCGGGGTCACCTCACGGCCGGGCGGCACTCCGCTGCCCGGCCGTTTTTTTGACCGGATTTCGGGCCGCATTTTCGGTGGGATCTTGGGTGGGATCTGCGGCCGAACATATCCTTTTCGGCATCGCATCGGTCGAGAATCGTATTGGACAGTTATGGTTCTGCGTACTTAAAGTAGGCATGACGAACAATTCCGGACCGGGCCGCGATCACGATCTTCCAGCGCCCCGTCCCATCGCCTGCCCCTCGTCCATCGCGCACCGCAATAAAACCTCGCCATAAACACTCAGGGAGTGAATCGGATGTCCAGGAAATGGGTGATCTCCGCCGCCACCGCTGCCGCGGCCCTGTTCATCGGGCTCGGCGCCGTCCAGGCCGCCGACAAGAAGCTGGTGGTCGGCTTCTCGCAGATCGGCTCTGAATCGGGCTGGCGCGCGGCCGAGACCAAGACCGCCAAGGCGGAGGCCGACAAGCGCGGCATCGACCTGAAGATCTCCGACGCCCAGCAGAAGCAGGAGAACCAGATCAAGGCCGTCCGTTCCTTCGTCGCCCAGGGCGTCGATGCGATCTTCATCGCGCCGGTGGTGGCGACCGGCTGGGATTCGGTGCTGAAGGAGGCCAAGGAGGCGAAGATCCCGGTGGTGCTGCTCGACCGCCAGATCGAGACCAAGGACCAGAGCCTCTACATGACAGCCGTCACCTCCGACACGGTGCATGAGGGCCGGGTGGCCGGCGAATGGCTGGCCAAGCAGACCGGCGGCAAGTGCGCCGTGGTCGAGTTGCAGGGCACCGTCGGCTCGTCGCCCGCCATCAACCGCAAGAAGGGCTTCGACGAGATCGTCGCCAAGAATCCGGGGATGAAGATCGTCCGCACCCAGTCCGGCGACTTCACCCGCGCCAAGGGCAAGGAGGTGATGGAAAGCTTCATCAAGGCCGAGAATGGCGGCAAGGGCATCTGCGCCGTCTACGCCCACAACGACGACATGGCCGTCGGCGCCATCCAGGCGATCAAGGAAGCCGGCCTGAAGCCGGGCAAGGACATCCTGGTCGTCTCCATCGACGGCGTGCCGGACATCTTCAAGGCGATGTCGGAAGGCGAGGCGAACGCCACGGTGGAGCTGACGCCGAACATGGCCGGCCCGGCCTATGACGCGCTGATCGCCTTCAAGAAGGACGGCAAGGCGCCGCCGAAGTGGATCCAGACCGAATCGGCCCTGTTCACTCCGGACACCGCCAAGGCCGAGTATGAGCGCCGCAAGGACGCCTACTGATGTGGGGAACTCTCCCTCTCCCCCCGCTCACGCGCAAACTTCGTTTGCGCTGACGCGACAGGCGGATCGAAGATCCGCCGAAAGCGGGGAGAGGGTCGGGGTGAGGGGGATGCACAAGAGTGGATTCTCGAGAATCCTCGCCGCGCGTCCCCCTCACCCTAACCCTCTCCCCGGGGGGGAGAGGGGATAGTCCCCGCACATTTCGTTGCGCATCCGGCGAGGTCCGCCATGACGGCATCCACCGCTCCTCCTTCCGCTCCACTGCTGGCGATCCGCGGGCTGTCGAAGGCGTTCCTCGGCGTCCAGGCGCTCGACGGCGTCGATTTCACCCTCCGCCACGGCGAGATCCATGCCCTGCTGGGCGAGAACGGAGCCGGCAAATCGACCCTGATCAAGACGCTGACCGGCGTCTACCAGCGCGACGGCGGCACCGTGGCGCTGGAGGGGCGGGAGATCGCCCCGCGCGGGGTGGAGGAGGCGCAGCGCCTGCACATCGGCACCGTCTATCAGGAGGTCAACCTGCTGCCGAACCTGTCGGTGGCGGAAAACCTGTTCCTGGGCCGCCAGCCGATGCGCTGGGGGCTGGTCGACCGTGGCGCCATGCGGCGGCGGGCGCGGGCGGTGCTGCAACCCTACGGCCTGTCCATCGACGTGACGGCGCCGCTCGGACGCTTCTCGGTCGCCACCCAGCAGATCATCGCCATCGCCCGCGCGGTCGACATGTCGGCCAAGGTGCTGATCCTCGACGAGCCGACCGCCAGCCTCGACGCTCAGGAGGTGGCGGTGCTGTTCAAGGTGATGCGCACCCTGCGGTCGCGCGGGATCGGCATCGTCTTCGTCACCCATTTCCTCGATCAGGTCTATGAGGTCTGCGACAGCATCACCGTGCTGCGCAACGGCCGGCTGGTCGGCGAGCGGCGCACGGCCGACCTGCCGCGTCTCGACCTCGTCGCCATGATGCTGGGGCGGGAGCTGGAGGCGGCGGCGCACCGCATCGACCTCGGCCCGGCGGAGCTGGACAGCCGTCCGCCGCTGGCCAGCTTCAAGGGATTCGGCAAGGCGCGCAGCGTCGAGCCCTTCGACCTCGACATCCGCCCCGGCGAGGTGGTGGCGCTGGCGGGACTGCTGGGCTCCGGCCGCACGGAGACGGTCCGGCTGGTCTTCGGCATGGACCGCGCCGACCGGGGCGAGGCGACGGTGGACGGGCAGGCGGTGCGGCTCAGGGGCCCGCGCGAGGCTGTGCGGCTCGGCTTCGGCTTCTGCCCGGAGGACCGCAAGAAGGAGGGCATCGTCGGCGAGCTGTCGGTGCGCGAGAACATCATCCTGGCGCTCCAGGCGCGGCAGGGCTGGCTGAAGCCGATCCCGCGCCGCCGCCAGGAGGAGATCGCCGACCGCTTCATCCGCCTGCTCGACATCCGCACGCCGGACGCCGAGCGGCCGATCCAGCTGCTGTCGGGCGGCAACCAGCAGAAGGCGCTGCTGGCGCGCTGGCTGGCGACCGAGCCGCGGCTGCTGATCCTCGACGAGCCGACGCGCGGCATCGATGTCGGGGCGCATGCCGAGATCATCCGCCTGATCGAGCGGCTGTGCGCCGATGGCATGGCGCTGCTGGTGGTGTCGTCGGAGCTGGAGGAGATCGTCGCCTACAGCCGCCGCGTCGTCGTGCTGCGCGACCGCCGCCATGTGGCGGAACTGAGGGGAGGGGAGGTCAGCGTGGAGCGCATCGTCGCCGCCATCGCGTCGGAGACGCCGAATATCGAGGTGCGGCAATGACGCTGTCCGCGCCCGGCCCGGCGCGCAACCTGCCGCAATACGGCGCGCTGATCGCCGTCCTGCTGGCCAACTGGCTGCTGTTTCCTGATTTCTTCGCCATCCGTCTCCAGGACGGCCGGCTGTTCGGCAGCCTGATCGACGTGCTGAACCGCGGCGCCCCGGTGGCGCTGCTCGCCGTCGGCATGACCATGGTCATCGCCACCCGCGGCGTCGACCTGTCGGTCGGCGCCGTCATGGCGATTTCCGGCGCCATCGCCGCCACCATGACCGGGGCGGGCTGGAGCCTGCCGGCGGTGCTGGCGGCGTCGCTGGCGGCCGGCCTGCTGTGCGGGCTGTGGAACGGCCTGCTGGTGGCGGTTCTGCGCATCCAGCCGATCATCGCCACCCTGATCCTGATGGTCGCCGGCCGCGGCATCGCCCAGCTGGTGACGGAGGGGCAGATCGTCACCTTCACCAGCCCGGCGCTCGCCTTCATCGGCAGCGGATCCTTCCTGACCGTGCCGATGCCGGTGGTGCTGACCATCGTCGTGCTGGCGGTGACGGCGCTGCTGGTGCGGGCGACGGCGCTGGGGCTGATGATCGAGGCGGTCGGCATCAACCGGTTGTCCAGCGCCGGGGCCGGCGTCAACACGCCGGTGGTGCTGGTCGCCGTCTATGTCTGGTGCGGGCTGTGCGCGGCGGTGGCCGGGCTGATCGTCACCGCCGACATCCGCGGCGCCGACGCCAACAATGCCGGGCTGTGGCTGGAGCTGGACGCCATCCTGGCGGTGGTGGTCGGCGGCACCTCGCTGCTCGGCGGGCGGTTCGGGCTGGTGCTGTCGGTGGTTGGCGCGCTGATCATCCAGTCGATGAACACCGGCATCCTGCTGAGCGGCTTCAAGCCGGAATTCAACCTGATCGTCAAGGCGGGCGTCCTGCTGGTCGTCCTGCTGCTGCAATCGCCGACGCTGACCCTGTTCCTGCCGCGGCCCAAGGGCGCCCGGCCGATCGGGACGGTCAAGCCGCCGGTGGCGCCGACCAGCGGAGGGGCGAAACCATGACCGGTGCACTCCAGCGCTTTCTGCCGCTGATCGTCACCACCGCCGTGCTGGTGGTGGGATTCCTGATCTGCGCGGCGCAGTTCCCCAACTTCGCCTCCTGGCGGGTGGTGGCCAACCTTTTGACCGACAATGCCTTTCTCGGCATCACCGCGGTCGGCATGACCTTCGTCATCCTGTCCGGCGGGATCGACCTGTCGGTGGGCGCGGTGATCGGCTTCACCACCGTGCTGCTGGCCGTGCTGATCGAGCATGGCGGCTGGCACCCGGTTCCGGCCTTCGCCGTGGCGCTGATCGCCGCCGGCGGCTTCGGCGCGGCGATGGGCGGGGTGATCCATGTCTTCCAGATGCCGCCCTTCATCGTCACGCTGGCCGGCATGTTCATCGCCCGCGGGCTGGGCTTCGTCCTGACCACCGATTCCGTGCCGATCAACCACCCGCTCTATGGCGAGCTGAACGACATGGCGCTGCGCTTCGATTTCGGGCTGAAGCTGAGCCTGCCGGCGCTGCTGATGCTGGGGGTGGTGGTCGCGGCGGTGGTGCTGGCGCACTGGACGCGCTTCGGCGCCAACCTCTATGCGCTGGGCGGCAACCGGCAGTCGGCGGAGCTGATGGGCGTGCCGGTCGGGCGGACGACGGTGGCGGTCTATGGGCTGTCCGGGCTGCTGGCCGGGCTGGCGGGGATCGTCTTCTCGCTCTACACCGGCGCCGGCTATTCGCTGGCGGCGACCGGGGTGGAGCTGGACACCATCACCGCGGTGGTGATCGGCGGCACCCAGCTGACCGGCGGCTACGGCTATGTCGTCGGCACCTTCGTCGGTGTGCTGATCCAGGGGCTGATCCAGACCTACATCACCTTCGACGGCACCTTGAGCAGCTGGTGGACCAAGATCGCCATCGGCGTGCTGCTGTTCGTCTTCATCCTGTTGCAGAAAGGCCTGCTGGTGGTCTGGGCCGGCCGCGGCGGCGAACCGGCGGAGGCATGATGCCCATCGAGAGTTTCCTGTTCGACACCGTCGAGGGCCTGGACGAGGGTCGGCCGGTGGAGGGCTTCACCCTCTCCGCCGGCGGGTTGGAGGCGACGGTTGTCGCCCATGGCGCCCGGCTGGTGCGGATGCTGGTGCCGGGCCATGACGGGAATGCCGCCGACGTGGTTCTGGGCTTCGACCGTGTGGCGGAGTATCTGGCGAGCGATGCCTATTTCGGCGCCACCTGCGGCCGCTACGGCAACCGCATCGGCGGGGCGGCTTTCACGCTGGATGGGGTGCGCTACGGGCTGGCCGTCAACGAGCCGCCGAACCAGCTGCATGGCGGGCCGGACGGGTTCGACCGGCGGATCTGGAATGCGGAGGCCGATGCGGCGGAGAACGCCGTCACCTTCACGCTTGTCTCGCCGGATGGCGACCAGGGCTATCCGGGGACGCTGACGGCGACGACGCGCTACCGGCTGACCGACGACGGGGTGCTGGACATCGCCATGACGGCGACGACCGACCGGGCGACCATCGTCAACATCGTCCATCACAGCTACTGGAACCTTGCGGGCCACGCGTCGGGCGACCTGCGCGATCATCGGCTGACGGTGCAGGGCGGCTTCACCACGCCGGTTGGCGACGACCTGATCCCGACCGGGGAGATGCGGCCGGTGGACGGCTCGCCGTTCGACCTGCGAAACGGGGTGGTGTTGGGCGAGGCGCTGGAGGCGGTCGGCGGCTTCGGCTTCGACCACAACTGGTGCCTGGAGGGGCCGGCGGGGGAGCTGCGGCCGGTGGCGGTGCTGGAGCATCCCGGCAGCGGCCGGCGGATGGAGCTGGCGACCGACCAGCCGGGCTTGCAGGTCTACAGCGGCGGTTATCTCAACGAGACGGTGGTGGGGAAGGGCGGGCAACCCTACTGCCGCTTCGCCGGTCTGGCGCTGGAAAGCCAGCGCTTCCCCGGCAGTCCGAACATCGGCCATTTCCCCTCGGCCCGGCTCGACCCCGGCGAGACCTACCGCCACCGGATGCAGCTGCGATTCCGGGCGGGCTGAGCGCAGGGCGGGAACCGTCCGGCGGCTTGCGGGGTTCATCCATGGCACGGCAGCGGCTCCGCTGTCGCCCCTGCGATGATGCCCACGACGCCGGAAGGAATGGTCGATATGGCCGCGATGCCTGACGCCGCCCGCCCAAGCCCCAATTGCCAGTCCAGCCATAACGCCGCCGATCCGATCCTGGTGCCCGGCCGGACCTGCTGGCGGATGGAAAAGGCGGACCGCGTGGCGGTCATCATCGACGCCGCCGCCTATTTCGCCCGGATCAAGGCGGCCATCCTGAATGCCCGCCACACGGTGATGCTGATCGGCTGGGATTTCGACACCCGGATCAAGCTGGAACCCGACGATCCGATGCCGGGCGTGCCGAACGAGCTGGGTGATTTCCTGTCCTGGATCGTCCGGGTGCGGCCGGAACTGACCATCAATGTGCTGAAATGGGATCTGGCGATCCTGAAGATGCCGTTCCGCGGCGGGACGCCGCTGGTGCTGCTCGACTGGATCAGCAGCCGGCGCCTGCGCTTCCGACTGGACTCCGCCCATCCGCCCGGCGCCTGCCACCACCAGAAGATCGCCATCATCGACGATGCGCTGGCCTTCTGCGGCGGCATCGACATGACCACCGACCGCTGGGACACGCCCGACCACCGCGACGGCGATCCCCGGCGGGTGCGGCCGAACGGCGAGGCCTACGGCCCCTTCCATGACGTGACGACCGCCGTCGACGGCGCCGCGGCGCGGGCGCTGGGGGAGTTGGCGAGGGAGCGCTGGCACCGGGCGACCGGCGAGATGCTGATCCCGCCGCCGCCGGTCCCGGCCTTCTGGCCCGACGATCTGGAGCCCGACTTCCGCGACCTTCCGGTCGCCATCGCCCGCACCGATCCTATGGCGGATCACGAAGGAACGCAGAAGACCGGCAAGCGCGGCGTGCGCGAGATCGAGGCGCTGTATCTGGCCGCCATCGCCGCCGCGCGCGATTTCATCTATCTGGAAAGCCAGTATTTCGCCTCGCAGAAGATCGTCGGCGCCATCATCGACCGGCTGTCGGAGCCCGACGGGCCCGAGGTGGTGGTGATCAATCCCGAACGCACGCCGGCCTGGGTGGAGGAGGAGTCGATGGGCAGCGCCCGCTCGCTGCTGCTCCAGCGCCTGCACGAGACCGTCGCCAATCCCCGCTTCCGCATCCTGGCGCCGGTGACCGAGGGCGGCGAGGGCATCTATGTCCATGCCAAGGTGCTGGTGGTCGACGACCGGCTGCTGCGGGTGGGGTCGTCCAACATCAACAACCGGTCCCAGGGACTGGACACCGAATGCGACCTCGCCATCGAGTGCGCGCCGGGCGAACGGCCGGAGGTCTGCCGCTCCATCCGCTCCGTCCGCACCCGCCTGATGGCGGAGCATCTCGGCGTCTCCGTCGAGGAGGTCGAGCGCACCGAGGAGGCGACCGGGTCGCTGACCGCCACGGTCGACCGGCTGATCCGCCCGGCCGGCCGCTCGCTCCGCCCGCTGGAGCCGCAGCCGCTGACCGAGACCGAGCGCCGGCTGGTGGAGGAGCGGCTGCTTGACCCCGACCGTCCGGAGCCGATGGCGGCCACCATCCTGCGCGGCGCGACGGTGTTCGGCGACGTGAACCGGACGGCATGGCGCATCGGCGCCGGGGTGGCCGCGGCGGCGGTGGTGGGGGTCGGACTGGCCCTTCTGGCCCGCCGGAACGGGCTTGGGAAAAAAATGCAGGGAGAGTGAATTCTCTGCTTGCGGGCCGCGATCCATCCCGCTACATAAGCGCTCCCCGCGGCGCCCAACGCGGTGCGGGGAAAAGCGCTTGTGGCGGAATTGGTAGACGCGCTAGGTTCAGGTCCTAGTGGCTGAAAGGCCGTGGGGGTTCGAGTCCCTCCAAGCGCACCAACACTCCAAGTGTTGGTGTAGAGGTGCAGAAGTATAGTGGGGCCATAGCTCAGCTGGGAGAGCGCTACAATGGCATTGTAGAGGTCATCGGTTCGATCCCGATTGGCTCCACCACTTCTGAAGAGTTTGGGTAGGTTTAAGTCTTGTCTGTCGGGGTGAAGCCTTGTATAAGGCGCCGCTCCTCAGCGCGGGTGTAGCTCAGTTGGTTAGAGCGCCGGCCTGTCACGCCGGAGGCCGCGGGTTCAAGTCCCGTCACTCGCGCCACTTTGCGGGCGTAGCTCAGGGGTAGAGCACAACCTTGCCAAGGTTGGGGTCGAGGGTTCGAATCCCTTCGCCCGCTCCATGACTGGAGCGACAGTTTTGGGTTCGCGTGGTCTCGTAGCTCAGCGGGAGAGCACTACGTTGACATCGTAGGGGTCACTGGTTCAATCCCAGTCGGGACCACCATTCTGAAGGCCAGTAACTCATTGAAGTTGCTGGCCTTCGCCAGTTTTGGGCTACCGTTTTCCATTGACGCGATCGCGCGGCTGACGCGACGACTGACGCGAAACGACCTCTTCGGGGCTGGTGACGACGCCCGCCACGGACGCCCTACCGTGCTTCGGAACGAGCCGCTTGTATGAGGTCTGGAGGCTGCTCACCTCGGCGCACCATGCATCCAGAACCTTGGCTGCCTTGCGGCAGAAGTCCGGGGCGTGTGGGCTGTAGATAAGGGTCGTGTCGTTCTCGCTGACCACGATGTGCGACAGGTAGATGCTGATCTGGTCGCCCGGCACGCCGGACCGGCGCATATGGCGGGGTAGCGTGTGGCGGAAGCTGTACGGCGTGACGTCTTCTCCCTCGGGAGCACAAATCATCGCTCGACGCCGCGCCTCGGCCCGGCGCTCCTCACCAGCAGGGAACGACTCGATGGGCGGGAGCGCCGCCAGCTGCTCAGCCCGGGGCGGAAAGGCGCGGGCGCGCATCAGCTTCCATGCTGTGTAGATGGACGCGATGGGCTTTGGCGCACCCTTCACGGTCTTCCCGTCCTCAGCTTTCATCTTACGAGCCGCATCGACAATCGGACCAGCCGCGGGCCATTGTGCCAACCACGCGTCGAAGGTTTTGCAGATGGGGACGATCCCCCGGCGCTTCTTCGTCTGCTTACGACCAGGCGGCAGCAGGTTGCAGTACCCGGCGGCGCGCCGGCACATCGTGGCGTCGAGATCAAGCACTGCTTTTGGACGGGACAGAGTGCACGTCAGCGTTACCAGGAAGCGCCACAGGTGCTCTGGACCCGCCGCAGCGGCGTCGAACAGGCGCGCGGCCTCCTCTGTGCTGATGGGGCGCCCCTTAGGCTCCTTGTTGCGCTTGTCGTCGGCCGTCTCAACATCGCTAACGAACGGAGCCTTGCCGATGAGGTTCTCCTTGTCGGCCAGCCTCAGCGCGGCGCGGCCGGACGCCAGCACCTTAGAGATGTAGCCATCGGACAGCGGCTTCGGGACGTGGTTCTTGACCTTGTAGCCAGGGCGCGTCTTCTGCTGGCGCAACCAATCGATGAAGTTGTCGATTCGCGTTGACGTGACGTCGGCCACTAGTGCGTCTTTCCAGAACGCCGTCCAGAACCGCAGCTCTGCCTTGGCCTGCGTTTCACTCGGGCCGCCCTTGCGCACCTTCAAGAAGTAGTGGCGGAGGACGTACGCCAGCGAGACCTCCGCCTGAGGCGGCGGCGGCGCCTCGTGCTCCTCGGCGAGGAACTTGAGAAGCTTCGCCTTGGCTACCCCCAGATCTCCTGTGCCAAGCGTAAATCGGTCAACGCGTCCGGTGGCGGGGTTGTAAGTACAACGCTGGAGGTTGGCGGTGCCTTTGCGACGACCGATCCACCAGCCGCCCGCTTCGTAAAGCTTGTCTTCTTCCGGTGCGCGACGCGGCATGGTTGCTCGCCCCTTTCAATGTATTCCAGCAGGTGCTTTTCCAGGTACACCGCCCTGCCACCGCTCCAAGTGTGCCCGATTTTGCCGTCTCGGCGTTCTCGGGCAAGCCGGTCGGGCGTCATGCGGAGGTAGGTCGCCGCCTCTTTTTCCGAGAATATCCTCGGCAAGCTGACAACGTTGTCCGACATGCTCATCCTCCGCCTAAGCGGCTCTCCGGTACGAGAGGCTCAGCCGCGGTGGTGGGATGGAGTGCAGTAACTCGATCCGTGGTGAGTAGCGCTTCGTCCTTGTCACTTGCCTCCGGGCTGAGGATCCGCAGGGTTTCTTGCACGTTTCCCCCGTCGACGGTGCCGTCAGCGCACTCCGGGGCGACCATCTCTTCGGCGCCGTGGATAGACGCGGCGATCTCGTCGCGTACATCGCGTGCAGAAGAGTGCGCGCTGCACAAGATGATGGCGTAAAAGATGATCCGAATCTTGGAGTAGAAGCTGATCTGGTTGGGCATAAACGTGGTGGAGCACGTGAACATCAGGACCTCTCGTCATCACCCATCGTTGGGCGCCGGCGAATATTGCCTCTCATGCGTTCTGGTCTAGGGGCTGAACGCTCTTTTTTTACACTCTTTGAAGTCTTGGACTCTGTGGCCCCGAAACATCAACCTTACCCGTGCTACCTGCGTTGTCCGGACCATCGTCGGTCTCTGGGCGTGACGCGGGTTACGGCGGTGCAGCGCTTGGCCCAACGGCCGTGGATGCCGTGATGGCATCGAGCAGCGGCGACCCAACAGTGCGTTTGTTTGTTTGTGCGCGTCTCGACCGCCTCCGCTTGGTCTTGCCGTCTCCGTCGGGCGAAGGCGGATGGGCGGCGACCGCCTGCTGCAACATGGGAAGCAAGTCGGCCAGCGCGCGAACGGTCTGCCGTTCGTCATCCCGAGCCGTGAGCTGCTCCTCCAGAACCCGCACCTTGTCCTGCAGCACCTGCCTCTCGGCCTGGTGCTGGTTGTGCGCCGCGGCGAGAGCGGATTCCAGGTCCGCGATCCGCGCCGTGGCGTGCGCGCCCGCGCGGTCGTACCGGTCGATTGTCGCCCCCAGCTCCTCCTCCGCCTCGCGGAGTTGCGCCTCGAGTTCCCGCGCCCGCGCAGCCAGTCCGTCGCTGGCGCCGGTCCAGCTGGCCTCGGCCAACTGCTCAAGGGGTTGGCGCAGGGCGGAGAGCGCCTGCTCGATCAGCGGACCGAGTGCCGCCGGCCGGGCCGTCTGCGTCTGCTTGTGAGTCTCCCAAACGCGCAGCAGGGCGTCCGGCCGGCCTTCGCCGCCTAGCGCCCGGCGCAGCGCCGTACCGTTAACCGGCTTGCCCGCAGTTTCCAGCGCCGTTCCGGCAGCGATGATCTGCGTCACATCCTTCCCCATCGGTCGTCCCAATCTTTGTCGCCTTCCTTCTCGCGATCCCCCGTGACGTCGATATTTTCCGGTGGGTGAGCCAAGCAAGTGGAAATCGTCGATGACGTGTGCTGACGTCGACGTTCAATAGCAGGTTGCTCCATGACGCCGAGAGAGCCGGCCGGCGGCCCAGCGCGCTCTCCAGGACCGCGAGCCGAGCAGGGTGGCGGCCGGCACCTATGCCCCGACGGCACTGGCGCTCTACAGCGTGCCCGTCGGCCCGAGCCGTCGAAGAGCGGCCGGTCAGCGTCGGTGCAGGATGGTGTCCGGGACGCCGCTGCGTCGGTCGGCGACGCGGAGAGGGCGCCGCCGTAGGCGGCCGCAAGCCGAGCTATCGCCGCGCCGTCAGGCGCGGTGCGAAGCACCGAAGCGACCATAGGTTCGTCGACCTCCCCTTGAACCGTCGTTGAATCGTCCTTGAGTCTTCTTTGATGTTGCATGTCCGGGCGCCGGACCGCGTCGGCGCCCGGACGGGATCACTGGCGCGGCGAGCGGCGGGCGACGAACGCGGCCATCCTCTCGTAGCGCTCCAGAGCCCGGTCGCAGCGCGCCCTCGTGTGCTGCCACCAAGCGCTGGTCCGCGTCGTGCGCGGGCGATAGCGCAGTCGGAGGATATCAACCATCTCCGCCTGGTCGAGCGCATGCTCGAGCGGAACCAGAACACACGGCGTGCCGAGCTTCTCCTGCGCCTGGCGCATCCGACTGTCGGGCATCATCATCCGGGCGGCCTTGTCAGCCGCGCTTGCGACGGTCCGCTCGATCGAAGTGCCGCCTGTGGGCGGGCAGGGGTGGAGGATCTCGGCGGTGTCGCCCAGCCCCTCGACGAGGTGCTCCACGACCTCAATCAGCCCCATGTTGATCAGCTGCGTCAGATCGTCCAGGACTTGCCTGCCGAGCTCGAGATCTCCGGCCATGTTCTCAAGGAGCGGGTGGTCGGGGAAGATCTGCAGCACGGGATTGCCGTATCCGACAACCGTGTACGGCTCCCATTCTCCGACGCGGACCTTGGCGTAACTGCACCGCATCGCCCGCCACGGCAGGCCGCCTTCCTCGATCAAGTGCTGTGCGGCATAGAGGTCAATAAAGAAACGCAACAAACGCACGTCCTGGCGCTTCCGGATACGTTCGAGCGGCGCCTCGCCCGCGGTGCCGTCCACCAGCGCCCGTGGCAGCCAGATCAACCCGGAGGCGGCCGGGTCATCGTAGTGGCCTGGATCTGCGACCAAGCCGTGCAGGAGGAAGTAGCGTCGAAGGGTTCCCGGGTCGCGGCTGCTGAGCAGGCCGCCTTCTTCAAGACGTTGCACCGCCTCGTGAGCGCGTCCGCGCGAGATTCCGGTGTGTGTCTCCACAGCGTTGTAGCCGGCCAGCGTCCAGGTGTTGTCGCGCCCGGAGAAGGCTGCGAGGACCAGGTAAGCAACGGCGGCGTTGAGGCCGAGCGCGCAGGCGCGGGCCCAGGCCAAAGGGGCAATCGCGAAAAAGTTGCCGATCGGCTTGCGCCGCGGCGTATCGGCAGGCGGCGCCAGATCGCAGAAGGGGTTGACGTCCTGCAGCACGGTATCGGTCATCGGTGATCCTCGGTTGGGGTGAAGCGCTGCCCCACAGGGCCCCGACTATGTTGTCCTCCGCCGAAACCGGGAAATGCCCTCCGGCGCCGATAGTTGTCTGATTGCCCGTCCGTCGCCTGCCGGCTCACCTGTGATGGCGGCGGGCGCCCGCCCTGCAGGAAAATCGGCTGTCTGGCCGATGCGGATCGCCGGTCTCCTCCATACGCTCACAGAACGGCGTCTCTGGCATGCCGCCTGCTGCCGAATTGTGCAGTTAGGCATTCCGGCGGAGCCGGAACGCCCGGATCGGCGCGATGGCGCCACCGTAAAGGATCGCGATCGGCGTGGAGGCGCTGCCGGCGTGGACGAATTTGGCTTCTACCGCATCGAGCAGGGCTTCGTGACCCGCTCACCACTGACCAGCGCCGCTGGCGCCGCCGCTTATCAGGCGGGTGATCGTTTCCGCTCTGTCCTCGCCGCAGCGGCGTATCAGGCGGGTAGCCGCGAGGCGGCCGATGAGGAAGTCCGCACCACTCTGGCGGCGCGTGGCCTCGCCAGCGGCCCGGACGTTGTCTTCGACTACACGGCCAAGGGCGGGGTCTACGCGTGCGAGATCCGCACGCCCCCGAACGCGCCGGACTGGTGCCGAGAGCGGCAGAGGCTGTGGAGCCGGGTCGAGACCACCGAGCGCCGGCGCGACGCCGCCCTGGCCTTGCGCTACGAGATCGCGCTCAGCCGCGGCGTGCCGATCGATCTCTCGATTCGTCATCTGCGTGGCTTCGTCGACGCCCATCTGGTGGCGCGCGGTCTGGTTGCCGATGTGGCCATCCACCTATACGGCAGGCCGCTCGATCCCCGCTACCCCCATGCCGCCGATCAACTGGCGCACACCATTGATCCGGCTTGGCCGATCATGCCGGTCACCCGCGTTCCCAACCGCGCGCCCGTGGACGGGCCGCACGTTCTCGAGCTGCCGGATGGACGGCTCGTGATCTACCAGCCGCACGCCCACGTCCTTGCCACCACCCGTCCGCTTCAAGAGGGTGGGTTTGGGGCAAAGGACCGAGCCCTGTGGAAGACGCCGTTCCTGCTCGCCGCGCGCCAGGGATGGGAGCGCGCGTGCAATGCCTCGTTGCAGGAGGCCGGGCTGTCGCTGCGGGTGTCGCAAAAATCCAAATGGCGTCGCCGAAAGGAGGGCGCCGTGTCCGGGGCCGATGACCGCCTGCTCAGCCAGGTGCCTCTAGGCCCTGGCTACCACGCCGTGATGAACGGCCGCGCCGTCGAGGCAGGAGAGACGTTGAAGCCACACGCCTGGAACAGAGTTGTCGCCGAGTTCGAAAAGGCGCAGCGTCTGGCGCCCGAGGGTCAGGCACGCCGGCTGGCGGCGGCGCTTGCCCGCATCAGCCAACTCGAGCGGGACGGGGTGCGCTTTGCCGTCGGTCCCGGTCGTACGTTGCGGATCGACGTGCCGGACGGGGCGACGGTCGGCTGGCAGGACCGGGCGCTGTGGAGCGGCGTCCAGGGGCTCGTTGCCGACTACCTGGAGGCCCGCGGCCAAGCGCGGGCGGACGCCGCGGCGGAGCGGCCGGCCCACCCCGACACCGACAGGCCGGACGAGGCGCAGCGGCTGCGTGCCTCGCTGGCGGCCGTCGATGCCGCGGTGGTTCGGATCACGAAACAAACAAACAAACCAACGGTGGCCGCTGGCGACTTGGCGGAGCGGGTGTTGGCAGCCGCCCGCGGCGCCATGACCTACGCGTATGCCCGCAAGGACGAGGTCCTGCGACGGGAGCGACAGGCCCGTCTGGACGCCGCCGACAGCGAACGCCTCCAGGCGGGCAAGTTGACGGCGCTGGAACGGGCGCTGGAGCAGGAGCGTGAGGAACGCCAGCGGGCCGAGCAGAGCCTCGCCACCCTCCGCCTGGAACGTGACGAGGACCGGCGCCGCTCCGCGACACGTGAGGCGGCGCTGCGCCTTGCCAAGACGGCCGCCGCGGATGCCGAGCAGCACCGTGCCGACGGCGAACGCCAGCACGAACGCGCCCGGAACGTGCTGGAGCGCGTGCGAAGCGCCCTCGGGGGAGACGTGCCAGACGATCGGCTGGTGGAATCGGTGATGGCGATCCGGCAGCGCGCCGATGGCGTCGACGCCGCTCTGGAGGTGGCCGCAATGGAGAGCGGGCCTGCGGCGACGGACCTGCCCGCCGATCCGGTCCTCCGGATCACGACAGTCCTCCAGGCCAGGGCCGATCGCGCGCTGGCGACCGTCGCGGGTTGGCTGGATGGGCCGGTGCGCGCTTTGGGCGTGGAACTCCAGGGACCGCCGGCAGCGCGGATTCTGCAAGCGATTGCTGTCCTTGAGACGACGTTGGCCAGCCGGGCGGCTGAGCTTGAGCAGATGCGCCGGGAGCGGGATCTGGCGCGGGCAGAAGCGGAAGGATGGCGCCGCGCCTTTTGGCGGCTGGTACGGGGGGCGGATCGACTGCTCGGCAGGGTGGGCGACGCCGGTTTGGTGGCTTGGGCGACGGGGATCTGGCAGCGGCTGGTGGCGGCGGTCCGGCCCGACCGTTCTGCCGCCGCCACGAACACTGCGCCTCTCGGCGGCCGGTGCCGCGCGCCCGATGCTGGAGCCGCGGCGCGGCGACGCGAACTGGACGTCGCGAATCGTCTGGAGGCGCTGACCGGCGAGGCGGGCGAGACGGGGCAGGCGGCGGTGATCCGCATCCTGCGCCGCGAGGATCGGCCCATCGGAGCCATCGATGGAGCGCTGCGTCCGGAGAACCAGTCAGCTGCCGCGGTGGCGGCCTTCCAGGCAAGGTTGGTCAATCTGGATGATCGGCGGCTTGCGGCGCACGCTCGGGCCACTGCCGATGGGGCGCGGCTCAGCGACGATGTGCACCTGCGTCAGGAGTACGAGCGGGGGAGCCGGATGATCGACGCGGAGGTCGCCCGCCGGCAGCGCGAACGGGCGCGCCGCGTGGCGGACAGCCGGCGGTCCAAGTTGACAACGGCGGTGGTGCCAGTGCCCGTCGCTACGCCACCGGCGCCCGAGCCGCTACCATTTCCGCCATCGGTCCATAAGCGGCCGGCACGCCGGCGGGATGAGACGGAGCGGTGAGTCGGCGGAAGCGCTGCCGGTCGTGCTTGCCGCTGGCGATCGTCGATAGGGCGGACCGGTATGGTGTCGATGGAGGAGGTTCTGTGCCGTCGCCCGGTGCGGCGGCTGGCCCTGCGGGCCGCCGCACCGGGCGGCGGCACGACAGAGGACAAAGCCATGGTTCACATCGTTCGCAGTGGGCAGGAACTTAGAACACCTAACAAAACGGCGTTTGGGCTGTTGAGAGGTGTATGGCTTCCCCTGTCGTCTCCGACGCCCTTTGGGCGCTGATTGAACCGTTGCTCCCACCGGAGCCGCCCAAGCCGAAGGGCGGGCGGCCTCGGCTGGACAACCGCGCCGCTCTAACCGGTATCCTGTTCGTGTTGCGCTCGGGCATTCCCTGGGAACTGCTGCCGGTGGAGATGGGGTGTGGTTCGGGCATGACCTGTTGGCGCCGGCTGCACGAATGGCAGCAAGCCGGCGTCTGGGAGCGATTGCACCGCGTGCTGCTCGATCGGCTTGGCTACGCCAACGCCATCAACTGGGATCGCGCGGCGGTGGACAGCGCCAGCGTTCCAGCAAAAAGGGGGGTGAGGAGACCGGGCCGAACCCGACGGACCGCGGCAAACCGGGCTCCAAGCGCCACATCCTCGTCGATGCCAATGGCATCCCCCTCGCCCTGAGAATTTCGCCGGCCAACCGGCATGACAGCAAGCTCCTGGAGACGTTGGTCGATGCCGTGCCGGCAATCCGCCAATGTGCGGGCCGGCCACGGCGCCGACCAGCCAAACTGCACGCCGACAAGGGCTACGACTTCGCCCACTGCCGGCAGGCGCTACGCCGGCGGGGGATCATTCCACGCATCGCCCGGCGTGGCATCGAGAGCAGTGAGCGCCTTGGCCGACACCGATGGGTGGTCGAGCGGACGCTCGCCTGGTTTGCCCGCTTCCGCCGCATCGCCGTCCGCTATGAACGGCGCGCCGATATCTTCACCGCCTTCCACCACATCGCTGCCAGCCTCATCTGCTGGAGATTCGTCCAGAGATGGTTCTGTTAGGCGCTCTTATTGGCCTGATTGAGGAGGACGCGGTGATCACGATGCTGCAGCCGGACACCGCGTACTTGACAAACCGCCTATGCCGGGAGCTGCGCGACGCGGTGCACGCATGGTCGCAGGGCGATCGATCGCCCGCCGCGCGCCAGCAGATCGAGGATCTGGTCTCCGTGGCGGGTTCGATGAACCTGTGGGTGGCGATCGGGGCCACGGACATTTTCGACATCGTGCGCGATCTGGACGCGGCGCAGCGGAACGGACTGGCTCTGCTGCCCGGTTGCGATCGGCCGGTGCTGCGCTTGGCTCTCCAGCCCAAGACCGCCACCGCGGCTCAAGTCTGAGCGTGGGGTCGTATCAGCATGATCTGGACTGAGGACAGCAGCTGCGGCGGCCTGTTTCCGGGCGAGATAGCGCAAACCGGAGCTTGGACACTCTCCCTGTGGCTGTCATGGCGAGGCTGGGGGTGGCGTGTGTCCGCTCCCAGGAGGCTTCCGACTGATGGGATGGAGAGCACCCAGGCCTCGGCGCGAGCCGCAGCGGCCGCCGCGGTCCTCGCACGGGCGGCCGAGGGCGATTTGAGCGCGCACGAGCGCGCGGCGCTGGCCGCCACTGCTGCCCAACAGCCCGGCTGACGTTCAGCGTCCGCCGGCAGTGACAAGGCCTCCATGGGCCTGATACACGGCAGTGTGTCCCGCTGGGCTGTGCTGCGCTTCAGCGATACAAACGGAAATGGCAGCCCCTTGCGCGGCGGCGCGGGCGCAATGGCTTGGTGGGTTTCTGGAAGGAGATGGATGGACTTTGGCGCACAAATCGGCGTGAGGACAGAGTCCACCGTCGGGCAGCGGTGATCAGGCACTCTTGCGCGAGGCCGGCATGCCGAGGCTTGTCATGATGTTCATGACCTTGCAGCCGACAGCGGCCTCGGCCTTCTGCGTGGGCAGAGTCCGGGCGCGGAGGCGGCGGCCGATCACCTGTTTGTAACGCATCATCGCGACTTCGCCCAAGGAGCGGCGGCCGTACTGGACGGCCCGCTGCCAGCCCAGCCGACCACGCTCGGCGATCAGTTGGATGTGGCGGTCGCGCTGGCTGGGGGCATTTCCGGTCGTGGCGCTCGGCACCGCCGTCGAGCGCGGCGGGATGATCACTTCCGCGTCGGGGCTGTGGGCGGCCACGCTGCGATAGACCGGCTCGCCGTCGTACGCGCCGTCCGCCAGCACGGTACCAAGCGGGCGTTTGATCTGGTCGAGCAAGGCGCCGACCAGAGAACCCCGCCCACGTGCCCGACTCGCGTCTGTAGAGCCATCGACAGCGCCTGCCCCTTAGCCGCCATCGCCTGATAAGCCGCGCGGGTGGGAGGATCCCCTGCCATTCTCACGTCAATCCAACACGCTCTCGCGTGGCTCATAGTTGGTCTCCCGTATTGGGGCGGCAGGGTGGATCTGGTCCATGGGGCGGAAGGCATAGATCGGCGGGCGCTGCACCAGGGAGCGGATCCGGGCCCGGTCGTGGCCGGACTCAACGTAATCATCTGCCAAGTCGATCAATCCGCGTACACCTGCCTCAAAATTCGGGCAACAATCCCGGATCGAGGTGGTCACGTCGTAATCGTAGATGACGTAGCGCCGACGCTCCTGGGAGCGCTTGAGAATGGCGGTGCACCAGTGGTCGTGCTGCCCCTTTGAGTTGCTCTCGCGGATGTACAGGCCGAACATCGGATCGCTCCATTCCATGGCGGCAATGAACCCACAGGGCAGGTCAAGCACGGGAATGACGCCGCGCCAGTGGTCCGCGCCGGACGCCACAGCGACACCGCCAGCGCGTAGCGCCCGGATGTTGTTGAAGGCGTCCACGGCGTCGAGGGCCTCCAGAAAGCTTGCAGCCGGGTATTCCATATCGTCTCCGTGGTCGGTCGGGTCGGGCCGGTAGACCAAGTCGTCGGCGCCGCGGCTGACGATCCGCGCCACGATGCAGCGCGGCCGTTGCGCGAGCCGGATATCGACACTTACCGAGGCGTAGCGGCCGCCGGATTTGAGCGCACCGGCCAAGCAGTCGAGATCGTTCGGGAGTTCGGCCGTCCCAAGTCGCTCGGCTAGTACCCTCAGAGCCTCGCTGAAGTCGGAACACTGGACCACTGGGGTGTTCGCAACGATCCGCTCGTCGCGTAGGTTGAAGCCGATGCCGTCGTTCGCACGGCGAATAGACACCATCCGGCGACCGAGGGTGACATGGACGAACACGGTCCATGTCAGGATACCGTCGTCGCAGCGGGCGGCAATTTCAGAAAGGGTGACCATGAGGGAGAGATCCTTGCGCGGATGGACCTGTGAGATATGGTTCGGTTAGCGCCAACCGGTGATGTTGGCGCGTAAATCGGTTGGAGGTTGGCTTGGCCCGGGGTGTCGGGTGGGAAAGCGGCCCCGCTGAAGCCGAGAGCTGGATGCCGTACAAAACGAACGAGAACCGCCGTCACAAGTTCCCTCGCGCCCGCTATCGGGTCGAGAATTGGGCGGCGTACGATGCGGCACTGCGTCGGTGCGGTGATCTGACGCTCTGGGTAACGCGCGAGGTGATGGCCGACTGGACGCTGGCCACGATGGAGCGGCGTAGCCGCCCACCCCGCTACTCGGATATCGCGATTGAGGCCGGGCTGATGCTGCGCTTGGCATTTGGCCGGCCATGGCACCAGACCGACGGCTTGCTGGACTCGCTCATGCGCCTGCTCGGCCTGAAGTTGCCGATCCCGGATTACGCAACCTTCTCCCGACGCAGCGCCAATCTGGCGGTCGCGGCGGCGCTGGCCAGGACGGACGGGCCGGGCAGCGGTGCGATCCTGGCGTCCGAACTGACGGCAACGAGGAGGGCGACGCCTCCCTGGTCGGCCCGTTGCTCGACCAAATCTTTCGCCCGATCGGCACGGTGTTGACGGACGGCGTGGACGACGGCAAGCCGGTCTATCGCGCCGTGATCGTCCGCAGCCCCGAAGCGGAGGCGATCATCCCACCGCGCTCGACGGCGGTGCCGAGCAACAGCACCAAAGGCGCCTGCACACAGCGTGATCGCCACATCCACGCGATCCAGGAGCGTGGTCGGCTTGGCTGGCAGCGGGCCGTCCGCTGCACAGTCCGGTATGGACGCCGGTCCTTGGGGGAGGTGGCAATGATGCGCGACAAGCAAGTGATCGGGCGCATCCTGCGCGCTGGGAATCTGCCTGCCGGAAAGGTCGAGACCGCCGTCGGCTCTAGGGTCACGAACATCATAACCAGCTTGAGCATACCGGCCACCCGCAAGGTCGCCTGATCACGGCTGCTCCGCCGTGGGCTCCGCCCCCGCGCCGAATTGTGCGCCGAAATCCCGCTGGAAGGTTTTCCGCCCTCGCTTCAAAACCCTCGCATCGGCAACTCGGGGCCGCGGCGCAGCCAGTTGTCGGAGGGGTAGCGGCAGGTGCCGTCGATCACGTGCAGCACGTAGGACTCGCGTGTCCGTTGCGAGCGGTTCTCCGGGCTGAAGTGCGGCAGCAGCCCGTGCATCAGCACTAGGCTGTTCCGCCGCACTGCGACGGGGACGAAGCGTTCCTCCGGCCAGGGGGAGGGGTCGATCACCTCGACCCCGCTGTCGCCGCCGTCCATCCGGCGGAAGCGGCTGCGCAAGGCGCTGCGGTGGGCGCCGGGCAAGACGTGCAGGCAGGCGTTTTCCTCGTCCGCGTCTTCCAGGGCGAACCAGAACGCCACTACGCTGGGCGGCTCGGTGACCATGAAGGTCGCGTCCTGGTGCACGAAGAAGGCACGGCCGATGCCCGGCTGCTTGAAGATGTACTGCGATTGCAGCAGGAGCGGCCGGCGGATCTCCAGGTCCGCCGCCAGCGTAGCCAGCCTCGGCGTCCGGCAGAAGGCATCGAACACGGGATCGAGGTCGTGCAGCGCGCGCCCGATCTTTCCCATGGCGCGGTGCTTGGGACGCAGCAGCGTGCCGTCTGGCGCCACCGCGTCCGGCTCCAGGAAGTAGTGGATGCGGTCGCCGGCGTTGAGGACGTAAGCTTCGTACTCCAGACTCTCCAGCTGCACTGGCATGCCGACCGGCTCGAAGGCATCCACCAGCTCGGCCGCGCGGCGGCGCAGTGCGGCGCCGTCGGCCTCGGCGATGAAGTCCGGCAGCACCAGATAACCGTCGCGCGCCCAGCCGTCCCGCTGCGCGGGGGTCAGCACACTGCCGGCCTTGTGTCGGTGCGTCATGCCGCCGCCCCCCGATCCGCCACCACCCAGGCGCTGACCGAACCACCGAGCGGATCGCGCCGCCAGGAGCCGTAGATCCGCACGCCGGAGAACCCGACCCGCCCGGCCAGTCGGGCCAGCAGCTCGGCGTTGGCGATGTTCAGCGCGTGCTCCTCCCACAGCAGCTCACCCGCCGATTTCCCGGCGTAGACATAGCGGGCCTTGACCTGATCCGGTCCCAGCGGGACGAATTGGAACAGGAACACCACGTCGTCCGGGGTTCCGTCGGCGCCCGGCTCACGGTCCTCGAACACGGCGGCCCGCATGTTCGGCGCGTGGGCGCATTGAAGGAGCAGCCGGCCCCCGGGCGCCATGACCCCGTACATCCGCCGCAGGATGGCGATCGCGGCGTCAGCGTTGGCGGCGTAGTTGATCACCCAGGACAGCGCGCAGATCCCGTCCAGCGCCGGGCCGCCGCCGATCTCCTCCATGGCCTGCACCGCCGCCCGGCCGGGACCGAGCCGGCGCTCCGCCTGGGCGACCATGGCCGGGGCAGCGTCGATGCCGTGCGCGTCGAGGCCGGCGGTCAGCGCCTTCTCCACGAACACTCCGGTACCGCACCCCACGTCGAGGATCCGCCGCGCCCCGGCCGCGCGGAATTCATCCAGCACGAAGGCGTGATCGTCACGGTAATGGTCAGGCGGGGTGTGCAGGTCGTAGCGGTGCGCGAAATCGCCGAACAGCCGGAAGGCTTGCGTCATGCGCCGTACTCCAGGTCGGTGAAGCGCCGCATGGCTTCCTGCGCGACGGTCCGGAAGGCCGCGGCGGGCGCTTTCAAGGGCGTATCCGGTTCGCTGCGGACCAGCGGCTCGAAGCATCCCAGAACGCGGTCGCGGGTGAGCCGCTGGCGCGGCCGGTCCACGGGCGTGGCCGCCAAGGCAGAGCACAGCTCCCCAATCGTGCCTGACCGTATCCAGGCGTCCAGGAGCCGCCCGCCGAACGTCAGCAGCCGGACGGCCACGCCGTGGCCGCTTCCTCCGCACGCGGGGCAGGGCGCCGTGTGGACCGACGCCTCGACCGCGGCGCGCCAGCTGGCGTGCCGGCTGCGCGGCAACTCGGCCAGGAGCCGCGTGTCCAGGCCGTCCCAGCGCAGCCAGGACGCGACCTCGTCGGGATCGGCTTTGGCGGTCTTCAGGAAGCTGCCATGGCCGGGACGCTGCCAGTGGCCAGAGCGGATCCAGGCCGCGTCGCCCTCCAGCAATCCCTCCTCGGCCATGCGTCGCAGAAAGGGACGGAACTCAGCGCGCCAGACGCCTTTCATGAGGGCGGCCGCCTCGGGGCGCAGATAGGCGTCGGGATCGTCCGGCGCGGCCCGCGCGCCGGCCAGGACGAGGTCGGGGTTGAGGGTGCGGACGGTGCCGGTCCCTGCGCAGGTGGGGCACTGCCCCTCCGGCGAGAACCGCGAGACGTGCGTCGGAGTCAGGCGCGCTGGGCCGGCCAGCCCACGCTCGAAGTCCACGGGCGTACGCCGCACGGCGGCGAGCACCGTACCGGCCGGCCGGCGCAGCTCCGCATAGCCGCCTCCGACGGCCAGCGCGTGGCGCAGCCGGTCGCGGCGGTTCGCCGGCCCGGCCGCATTTTCCAGCATCGCACGCGCGGCACCCGGCCGGCCGGGCTCCCAGACGCCGGGTACCCGCAATGCCAACTGCCGAACGCGCCGGAAGGCGGCCTCCATCACCGAGCGCGGGAGGTGACTGCCCCACTGGCGCAAGTCCGGGAGCAGCGGATTCACCGCCAGCTCCGCATCAGGCTCCGCCTCCCACCGCTCCAGCAGGGCGGCTTCGTCCTGCGCGGTCGTCGCCTGCACTCCGTCAATCAGCAGCTTGGCGAATTCGAGGTTGAGGTCGGCGATCTCCCAAAGGCGGCGCTTCGGGTCGAGCAGGCGCTCAAAGGCCGGCGTGGGGTCTCCTCCGGCTGGGCAATCGGCGAGGTCGCCATCGACCAGCCGTCCAAGCTCCAGCACCGGCACGGCCGGGTCGGGGGACGCGGCGTGGAGAAGAGGGGAGGGCTCGCGCTGTGTCGGCGCCCGTTCGGCCGCCGCCCGCAGCGAGCGTCCGGTGGGGGTGTCCCCGCTGGCCACCGCGGCCGGCGGCGCCTGGGCGATCACCCGGCCGCCGTTCTCGCCCGCCCCTTCGCCGAACTCCACCAGCCAGTCGGCCTCGGAGACCACGTCCAGATTGTGCTCAATCAGCACCACCGTGTTGCGGCGGCCGTCCGCCATGCGGCGCAGCACCGCGTTCAGGCGCATGGCGTCTTCACGGTGCAGGCCGGCGGCCGGTTCGTCCAAGATGAAGAGGTGCCCCTCCGCCGCCTCGCCGCCCGCCAGCGTGAGGGCGACGCGCAGACGCTGGATCTCGCCGCCGCTCAGCGTATCGACGCGCCGGCCAAAGGCCAGATGGCCGACGCCCAGCTCCTCCATGGCGGCGCACAGCGGCCCGAGCTGGACGGCCAGCGCCGTCTCCCCCGCCTCCTCCCAGAGCCGGCGCAGCGCGACGGCGGGACGGTCGAGCGTTGCGGCGATGTCCAGCCCCGCCACCGTCGGAGCAAGCGCCGCGGTGCGGTAGCGCTTGCCGCCGCACGTCGCGCAGCAGGCTGCCGCGCCGTCCTCCGCGACCATGCCGGTGCCCAAACAGACCGGGCAGCGGCCGTTGCCGCTGTTGAGCCGGAAATCCTCGGCCGACAGGCCGGCCGCCCTAGCCAGCGCCGTCTGCGCGAAGGCTTCGGCCAGCGCATCCATCGCCTTGGTGAGGGTGCCGACCAGACTGCGCCGGTTGCGGGGCGGAACCCGCTGGTGGAGCACGTGGACGCCGGCCAGTGGCCGGTCGATCCGAACGCCAGCCCAGGTCCCGGCCGTGGCTTCCGCGGGATCGGCGCCGTGCAGCATCGGCACGCCCCGGCTCTCCAACGCCGGGATCAGGACGCCGCGCACGAAGCTGGACTTGCCGGACCCCGAGACGCCGACGATGGCGGTCACGGCGCCCAGCGGGATGGTCACGTCCTGGCTGTGGACGTTGTGCACGGTGGCGCCGCGGATCTCGATAAAGTCGCCCGAGGGAGGGGCCACCCGCAGCGTTGCCAGCGGCGGGGGCTCCCGCCAGTCCTTCAGGATGTGCCCGCCCTGCTCGCCGGCACCCGGTCCCAGGCGGATCACCCGGTCCGCCGAGGCGACGAGTTTCGTCCGATGCTCGTTCAGCAGCACGCCGTGCTTGCGCGCCAGCTCCCGCAAAACCTCGATCATCGTGTCGAGGTCGGTTTCGTGAAGGCCGCGCGCCGGCTCGTCGAGCAGCAGCACCAGCTGCTCCACCGGCAGCGCCAGCACCGCGCCGATCTGCAGCCGCCGCGCTTCGCCGTCGCTGAGCGTCGTCATGCCGCGCTCGCCGGCGATGTGCCCGAGGCCAAGGCGGCAGAGCGTGCGCGCCAGGGCGCCGATGCGCTCCAGCGCCTGGCGCCCGGCCGGCAACAGCGCCGGTTCGCGGTCCAGCACCTCGACGCAACGTTCCGCCAGCGCCGCCATGGGAAGGGCGATCCACTCGGCGAGCCCGATCCCAGCCGCGTGCAGCGCGCGTGCCTTGGCCGACCAGCGGGTCCCGCCGCAGTCCGGGCAGGAGCCTTCGTGCACGAAGTGGGCGAGCCGCGCGGCAGCCGTAGCCGAGTTGCTCCAGCGGCGCAGGATGGCGTTGCGGAACCCCTCGAAGCGCCGCGGCGCTCCCTTCTTGCGCCCGGTCTTGGGGTCGATTCCCTGGATGGGCTCGTCGCCGGTGCCGTCGAGGAGGAGTGTGCGCGCCGCCTCCGGCAGGCGTGTCCAGGGGAGGTCCGGCCGGAAATCGTTGCGGCCGGTGAGCGCCTCGATGGTTTCGTGCTGGATGTTGACGTGCTTGTAGCCGGTGGGGCTCCACAGGCTGATGGCGCCCTCGCGCAGGCTGCGCTCCGGGTGTGGAACCAGGGCGGCCTCGTCCACGTCGCTGGTGCGGCCCAGCCCGAGGCAGCGCGGGCAGGCGCCGCTGTCCGCGTGGTCAGGCGCGTTGAAGGACAGCAGGTGCAGGCTGGGGGGCAGGAAGAGCTGGCGGCAATCCGGGTGCACCCGGTCGCGCGCGCCGTCCAGCACCGCGCCGAAGGGGCCGTCGATGCCCGCGAAGCCGTCGCACAGCTCCACCATCACGTCAGGTCCGGCGATGGCCCAGGCCCGCGCGATCAGCGCATCCAGATCGCCGTTGGAGGTGTTCGGGCCGACCACGATGCGGCCGACCTCCGCCTCCAACAGATGCTCGCCCTTCGAGCGGAGCGGGCTCCAGCGCGTAAGGTCCACGACGCGGCCGTTCGAGCCTGGACGGTCGTTCTCCCCGCGCAGGGTGGCACTGGTGATGTCATGGTCGAGCAGGCGGCGGACTGCTCGCACCCCGTCGCCGGCCACCCAGCGCATCGGAATCGCCCAAACGGCGGCGGTCCCGCGATAATGGCGCTTCATCCAGGCGGCGTACGTTCTGGGGTCCGGCGCGGACACCTCCGCCCCCTCCGGCGTCAGCACACGCCCGTCGGCCAGGAATAGGTGGCGCAGCTCGGCAAGCAGGCCGCTGGCCGTCGCCACGGTCGTGCGGGCCGAAGCGCGGAAGGGGCGTTGCGTGACGTGCAGAGACGCCGGAGCCGGGCCGACATAAGCGGCGACCGGCGGCACCGTCCGCCCGGCGTGCGGCAGGCCGAAGAGGAGACGGTCGCGCCGGATCAGCTCCGCCGCGACGGTGTCGCCCAGCAGCGAACTCTTGCCGGAGCCGGACACGCCAACGATGGCCGTCATGCCCGGAACCGGGAAGGCGCAGTCCACCGACCTCAGATTGTTGGCGTCGGCGCCGACGACCTGGAGTTCCGGCGTAGCGCGGTCAGTGGGTCTGGTGCTCATCGGACACGTGCAGGACGTAGATACGGCGGGCGACGAAGTCCATCGGGAAGCGCTGGAACGCGATGGAGCATTCCCCCCGGTAATGCAGGGTGCGGTGGTTGGACAGCAGCAGCATGTCCCCCGTACCCAGTTGGAACGGACGCGAGACGCGCAGCGCCTCCGCCTGGATGGTCTCCAGGATCTCCTCCGGCGCGTCCACGCCGTCGCGGCGGCAGGCGGCGCGGACGGTTTCCGGGTGGTAGCGGGTGATGCCGTCGCTAACGATCCGGCCGTGCCAAACCTTGGTGGAGCGGTCGTTGGCCAACCCCACCGTCTCCTCGCACAGGAAGTGCAGGGCGTTGGTCCGCCCGCTCTCCTCCAGCGCGGCCAGGAGGTCCGCGGTGCGGACGACCCGGTTGACGCCGTATTGGGGGGCTCCCGGATCGGGGACGATGCACTGGATTCCCGTGAGCGCCGGCGGCTGCGGCGAGGCGTTCAGGTCGGTGTGGAAGAACCCATCGGCCGCCGTGTGCGCCAGATCGTTCCGCCAGGGCGACATTGCGAAGATCTTCACCACTTTGCCGCCCCCGTAGGTGTGAAAGCGGCGGCCGAGCAAGGCGGCGGCGGCCATGAGCATCCGCCCGCCCTCCAGCGCCGGCAGGCCGCGCAGGATGGCGAAGTCAGCCGCTGCGAAGGCGGCGCGCACGGCTGGCGCGACCTCGCCCCAGACACGGTCCGCATCCGCGGGCAGCGGACGTCCGCCGGCAGCCGCAGCCTCCATTGCCTCGGCATCCATCGCGGCGGCATGGGCGGCGATCCGCTCGGCCGCGTCGGGAGAAATGGAGACGGTCACGGAGTCCGGATCGATGCTCATGGCTTCTCGAAGCAGAACAGCAGCTTGTGCCGGAAATGATGGTCGATGAGCGCAGCGACGCTCGGCACCGGAAAGCGCGCGGCGGCCGGCCGGTAGGTGACCCAGCCGTCGGTCCGCAGGGGCCGCACCGCGGGATTGAGCCCGGCCGCCTCCCCCGCACGCAGAATGTCCAGAGGGCTGTGGTCGAAGACCTCCAGCCCCATGGAAACGAGGATCGGACGCCAGTGCGGCCAGAGCGGGTTCTCGGTGTGGGACCCCAGCGTCAGGTAGGCGGCGCCTCCGGGGCGCAGCACCCGCGCGATGCGCCGCATCATGCCGTCGAGATCGCCCACGAGGTAGAGTACCTCCTGGGCGGTGACCAGCGGAACTGCGTCGTCCGGGATCCGCTCCCAGCCGTCCACGTCGAGGATGACCGCCTGCGCTACCCCGGACAGGCGGGCCGCCGCCGCCGCCCGCAGCTCCGCTACCGGCTCGATGCCGTAGACCGTGCGCAGTGCCCACCGGGCGGCCACCCGCTCCAGGAAGCCCCCGCGGTGGCAGCCGACGTCCAGCAGGCCGTCGAGCGCCGCTCCGGGGGCGTCCTCCTCGATGCGGGCGATCAGGTCATCCCAGAACGGCCCGTTCGCCTCCTCCATGTCCCCGTCCATGGCGGCCGTGGGAAAGAAGGATTGGCGTGTCTCCATCGGTGCCCCGGTCAGGGGCAGTTCTGGGACTTGCAGCCCCGCGCCTCTGTGTCCCCGCAGGTCGGGTCGATGCCGAAATGACCGATGAACAGCTCGACCGATGCGGCGAAGGTCCGCTCCAGATCCTGACGGTCGTCGTCGCCGCGCAGGCCGAAATACGGGAAGTGGTGCAGCATGTGCCCGAACAGCGTCTCGCAGTCGCGGGCGTACGCGCGGGTGTCGAGGATGTGGGCGTGCCAGAACAGGTCGATGGGGCCGGTCGGGCAGATCTTCCGGTCGGGATAGCGGATGTGGAGCGCGAGGAACTTGCGGTAGAGATCCTCGATCTCATTGCAGTGCTCCTCCGTCAGGCCCTCGACCTTGCACAGCTTGGCCTTGAGCATTCTGAAATCGAGTTGTGCCGTGCGGGCAAGTGCATCCTCCAGTACCTCGTCACGCTCGATGAGCGCCCCGATGGCGGACATGGGGACAACCTCAACGACGAGCTGGTTCGCTGCGAATCCCATATTCAAACCTCGAATTTTTCAGAATTGCTCCGCAAAGGTTGAAGAACCTCGCACCATCTCCTCGTCAGGTCAAGTGTATCGATTCAAAATATAAAACGTTGTGCACAAATCATGCGCTCTATAATCTATATAAGTGCGTTATAAATTATCTTATCGCACAACAATCGTTATGTGCGGGATCGAAATGCCATATTTGCGTGCGGGCGACCGCGTGGGTTTCCTTGTGGTGTGAACACCCCAGCCTTGGACAGTTGTGGTGCGCCGGTGTCGTCCTCTGAACCCGCCAGATAGCCCCTGGGATCGGCCAGGAAGCGCGTGTCAGGTTCGGCGGGTCTTCGGGCGGAGGGCAACGTGCCATGCTCCCTGCATCTCTGGCCCGTTGCCCGTGGTTGAGCCGGTGTGCTTCTGCTGCGTCCAGACTGGGGAAAAATACCTGAGAGCAGGAGGCACGGAGTTCTGCCGGCCCGCGGTCCCGGTCACCCGTTCCGGTATCATCATGCCTCATAGGGCGGCGGCTCCGGGCGGGAACTGATCTCGCATTGGGACTGGGCGGAGCGCACCGACTCGACTTTGGCGCACAAATCGGCGTGAGGACAGAGTCCATCGTCGGGCAGCAGTGATCAGGCACTCTTGCGCGAGGCCGGCATGCCGAGGCTTGTCATGATGTTCATGACCTTGCAGCCGACAGCGGCCTCGGCCTTCTGCGTGGGCAGAGTCCGGGCGCGGAGGCGGCGGCCGATCACCTGTTTGTAACGCATCATCGCGACTTCGCCCAAGGAGCGGCGGCCGTACTGGACGGCCGGCTGCCAGCCCAGCCGACTACGCTCGGCGATCAGCTGGATGTGGCGGTCGCGCTGGCTGGGGGCATTTCCGGTCGTGGCGCTCGGCACCGCCGTCGAGCGCGGCGGGATGATCACTTCCGCATCGGGGCTGTGGGCGGCCACGCTGCGATAGACCGGCTCGCCGTCGTACGCGCCGTCCGCCAGCACGGTACCAAGCGGGCGTTTGATCTGGTCGAGCAAGGCGCCGACCAGAGAAGCATCACCCTCTTCGTTGCTCGTCAGCTCCGAGGCGAGGATCACGCCACGGTCCGGATCGACGGCCAATTGCAGCTTGCGCCAACTCCGGCGCGCTTGGCCGCCGTGCTTCTCCAGGTGCCACTCGCCTTTCTCAAACACCTTCAGCCCGGTGGAATCGATGACCACCGTCACCGGCCCGTCCGCCGTCGCCAGGGCGCACGCCAGTTCCACGTTGGCGCTGCGCCGGGAAAAGGTGGTGTGATCCGGAACTGGCAGCGTCAGGCCGAGCAGGCGCATGAGCGAGCCCAGCAATCCCTCGGTCTGGCGCCACGGCCGGCCAAAGGCCAAGCGCAACATCAGCCCCGCCTCGATGGCGATGTCCGAGTAGCGCGCTGGCCGGCCGCGTCGGCCTGTAGTGGGCGGCGTCCAGGCGGCGATTGTCTCCGGCGTCACCCAGACCGTCAGGTCGCCCCGCCGGCGCAGCGCCGCATCGTAGGCCGCCCAGTTCTCAACACGGTAGCGGGCACGCGGGATCTTGTGACGACGGCTCTCGTTCGCCTTGTACGGCATCCGGCTCTCGGCTCCAGCAGGGGGCCAATCCTCTACCCGCAGCCCTCCTCTATCGCCAGTCTCCCGATTTGCGCACCAACGTCAGATGGATGTCCATCGCCGGATGACGCATTACGATCCGCTTCAGCACGGCGGCGGGAACCGTGTGGTTGTGTTTCGACCGTTGGGGTGTCCGTTGACACCCGTGTCGTGAGCGTTGCACGGTACCTTGGCGCTTTTCTGCGGCAGCCCGTCGGGCGGTGCGGCGCCACCTCGTCCCGCCCCGTACCTGCCGCCGATGGCGCCGCCACCGCCTGGGCCGTCCTACTACTACTGCCCGGATCCACTGGGCTATTATCCCTACGTCCCTCCAGTGCCCGACCAGCTAGCGGGCCGTGCCCACTCGTTGACTTGCTCGGCGGGCATACCCCGGCGAAACCGAGCACGGCACGACGGCCTGCCGGTCCGCAGGCCGGCGCCATGGGATCGGATGAGGCGACGGTATGATCGCGGTTGACAGCGACACCCCGTCGGCCATATCAACGGGAAGCTGCACAAACCGCGAACACCACACATGACGCTCCCCGCAGGTTTTGCGGAAGTCGCCCCATCCAACCTCCCGCGCGACACCGTGTATCGCTTGGCAGAGGGTACGGCTTCCCGGATCGGCTACGGTCCGTCGAACCTCAGCAACCTGCCGTCCCTGGTCGAGCGCGAACTCGGCGGCCGCGTGGTAAAGAAGAACTTCTGGCTTCTCGACGACTACGGCTCCATCCAGATCCGCGGCGAGGCGGACTTCACCATTTTCCTGCCGGATGACGCCACGCCGGAGCGCGACCGATTCACCATCGCGCATGAGCTTGGCCACTACGTGCTGCACTACGTATGGCCCGTTCGGATGATGAACCAATCCCTTGGCCCGACGTGCGCCAGCCGCTACGACTCCAATCGCGCCGAGTGGGAGGCCAATTGGTTCGCCGCCGCCTTCCTGATGCCCCAGCAGCCGTTCGAGGCGGCGTGGCGCGCGGCCTCGGGCAACCGTGTCGCCGACGTGGCGCGCCGTTTCGGCGTGTCGCGGCGGGCGGCCGAGATCAGGGCCAGGGCGCTTGGCCTCGGCGACTGACGGCGTCGAGACGACGCTCGAACCGGAACTCGCAGACTTCCTTCGACCGCGACTGCGCCTGTTCCTCAGCGCCGACCTCGTGGGATCGACGTCCTTCAAGCAGTCTGGGTCGCTACCGGTCCGGGAGCCAGCCCCCGACGCGACGCTGGCGACGCTCGGCGCCCAGTGGTTCGATCCCATCGCCCAGTTCTACGCCCAGATCGAGCGGTTGTTCTCGGAGGAATGGCGCGCCTATGTCGAGGAGGTGGCGCCGCAGTGCCGCTGGCCCTCCCCCGTGTCCTCGCCGGAGTTGTGGAAGGCGAACGGTGACGAACTGATCTACGTGCTGGAGGTGAGGCAGGTTCGGGAAGCCTATGCCGCCGTGCTGGCCTGGATGCGGACGCTCCGCGGCTACCGTGAATCACTGCACCTGAGCTTTCCGTCGCTCGACGTCAAGGCAGCGGCTTGGACGGCGGGGTTCCCGCTGGGCAACGTGGAGGTGGTCTTCCGCCGGAACGTCGGCGGCCAGGACGACCCGGAGGCTCGGTACGGCTTCGATCAAGCGCGCCTGGTGCATTACCTGCGTCTGGAGCGCTGGTACGAGGCGGAGAAGGAATCCGGCCATGGCGGTGCGACGGGGCTGGTGAAGGATTACATCGGCCCCTCCATGGACCTGGGCTTCCGTATTGCCGCCAGGGCGACGCCGCGCAAGTTCTCCGTCACAGCCGACCTCGCCCTCATGCTGGCGCACGCCGATCCGCCGACGCCCTACTTCACGGACAAGCTGTCGCGTCCGTTCTTCGATCCCATTCACCTGCGGTACGAAGGTGGCGCGGAACTGAAAGGCGTGCTCGGGGGCAAGCCCTATCCGTTCTTCTGGATCGACATGCTGCACGACGACGACTTCCTGAGGGCCGAAGACAGGCTGCTGGGCCAGGAGCCGTGTCCGGCGGAGAAGGTCAAGGCGTTCTGTAACCCGTTCTTCGAACGCCACGCCCGGCACCTCATGCGACCGTTCATGACCGGGTGCGACGTGGCGGAACTGGGCGACCCGCCCGCCAACTACCTCGCGCATTTGCGGCGGATCGATGGGCTGTGGCGGGACGAGAAGGCGCGCTACGACCGTGAGGAGCAGGGACTTGAAGGAAGGGGACCTGACGTCGGCGGCACGGCGGTCGTGTCCGTGGACGACGAGGCGGCCGCGAGTTTCGCGCAGGCCCTGCCGGGACCCGGCGGAGCCGTTCCCGGCGCTGGTGGTGGCGCGGCTGGCGAGACGTAACTCGACAGAGAAGGCGGCATTGCATTGACGGCGGGATTGTCTACGACCGGATCAACGAGGACATGGCCCACCTCGACGAGAAGGGGAAAGTCGCGTTCTTCGAAGAAGTGCTGCCCGACTGCTGCTGCGACGGTTAGCTTTTGGCGTTTTGCTATCATGGCCATGCGAGGGTCCGAGGCGTCCGAAGTATCGGAATGCCAGAGGGCCGACATGCTGTCCACCGGGCCGGCAAAACTCCCTCAACGTGCAGCTGCCGTCCACACCTCGATGATAGGAATCTCCCAGCTATCCACGCGAAGCTTGTCGCGCCACTCCACCTTCCCGTCTGTCCGGTAGCGGCGCACCACGGCCAGAACGCGCGCCTGCTCCACCGACGGCGCGAGGCGACCCCATGTTATCGCCGCGGCGTCTGTCGCCAGCTGGGCGATCACGGTGCCGTCGCCGGCGCAAACGCGCACGATAGCCTGGGCGTGGGCCTGGCGGTCCCGCACCACCTCCAGACGCACCGGGGCACCCGGGCGGAGGGCGGACAGCGCGCGGTGCAGCGGATGGTCCGGCGCGCGACGGCCGGCGAAGTCAATGAACAGTTGGCCGAGCCCGAGCACACTGCGATTCCGGTTCAGCAAGAGCTGCTCCGCCCGCCCGTCGCCTTCCGCAGTCGCGCGATCAAGGTCCAACCCGTCCAGCAGCGGCAGATGCGGGTGGCGCACGTCGGCGCGCTGCATTAAGCACAGCGTCTCGCGCGCGCGGGTCATGCCGACGTAGAACAGCCGCCGCTCCTCCTCCCGGTGCGCATCCGCCTTCGACCGGTTCCAGCCGGCGTCCAGGACGACGACGTGGCGGAACTCCATCCCTTTGGCGCCATGCAGCGTGCCGAGGAACAGGCCGTCGACCGGCGGGCGCTCGCGGCGCAACTGGGCCAGCGCTTCGTAGAAGGTCTCGCGTGCCGCTTCCGGCTCCACCTCAACGCTTCCGTATTCCCGATCCCAGGCGCCGAGCAGATGGTCCACCACCGCCCACCAGGGCGACGGCCCCAGCGCCCCCCGCGTCGCCTCAGCCTGCGCCCGCAGCCACGCCCCGTCCACCCGCGAACTGCGGTCGCGCAGCCGGTCGAGCATCGCCACTACCTCGCGCAGGCGGTGGAGGGGAAAGGCCTTCTCGTTCTCTTCGAAGGCCGGATCGGCCGGTACGCCGTTGCGCTCGCACAGGGCCTGGAAGGGCACCAGCTCGGCGCGATTGTGGGCAAGCACGGCGAAGTCCGCCCAGTTCGCGCCGGGATCGAGCGCGCGCAGCCGCCGAATCTCCGCCAGCGCGGCGCCGACCTGATGCGCGGCGCCCTCCACCGACAGGACCCGGACGCGCCCCCGCCCGACCGGGTCGAGCGCGTGCCAGCGCCCGCCGGGGAGGTGGCGTGCGCGGGCCTTGTCCACGCTTAGGGGTTGCCCCTCCTTCATGCGCCCGCGGTTGGAGGCGACCACCGTCGCGGCCGCCTCCACGATAGCCTTGCTGGACCTGTAGTTCTCCAGCAGGTGGTGGACGTCGGCGTTGTAGTCGTCCCGGAAGCGGCGGATGAAGGCCACGTCGGCGCCGCGGAAGCCGTACACCGCCTGATCGTCGTCGCCGACCGCCATCAGGGCGATGCGCGCCTCCGGGTCCTTTTCCTGCCGGCCGGCGATGGCGCTGACCAGATTGTACTGGTCCTCGTCGATGTCCTGATATTCGTCGATCAGGATGTAGCGGTAGCGGGCGAGCAGCCGTTCGCGCACGTCCTCCGCGTCCAGGCCGGGGAACGCCCGCTCGCCGCGCAGCAGGGCGGTGGCGTCGCGGATTACGTCATCGAAGGCGGTGCGCGCCGCGGCCCCGTCTGCGGCGCCCTCCACCCGCCCGGCGAAGGTTGCCCCGACCAGCCGCATGGCCAGCGCGTGGTAGGTGCGCGCGTCCACCCATGCTGCCTCGTCCCCGATCAGCGCGCGCAGCCGCCGACGCACCGACAGGGCGGCCGAGTGATTGAAGCACACCACCAGAATCGCCTGCGCCGGCACGCGCTGCACCCGCATCAGCCAGGCGCAGCGATGCACGATGACCCGCGTCTTGCCGGACCCCGGCCCGGCCAGGACCAGCAGGTTGCGCCCGACGCCGGCGGTGACGATGGCCTGCTGAGCCGGGTTGCCCAGGCTGGTGACGATGCGGTCGTACAAATCCCCGGTCACCGGGCGGCCCAGTTCGGTCCGGCGGTTACGGAAGTGGCGTTCGACCAGACGGTCCTCGGGCAGGGAGAAATAGTCGGCGGCGAAGGCCAGCGCCCGGCTTGGCGCCGTCAGGCCCAGCGTGGCGAATTCCCCCATCGCGTGGATCTGGAAGGTGCGCCCCTGGTAATGGCGGGCCAGCGGCGCGTGGTCGTCCTTGGTGTAACGCCGGCCCCGCGCGTCGACCGGCAGGCGCAGGCTCAGCCCCTGGCGGAACACCGACAGACCGCTTTGCAGGACGATGGCTTTCCAGTCGTGCAGCAGAAGCAGCGCCGCTTCCGCCTCGGCGAACGGGTCGCGCAGGTCGGCGGCCAGCAGCACGTCGCCGCGGACGGCCTCCGCCATCTCCTCCAGCGTGAAGCCGACGACGTTCTTGCCGCCCGCGTCGGCCTGCCTGACCTTCGCGAGCAGGCGGTCCAGCACGACTCCGGCCACCGCGGTGCGCCGCCGGAACCCCTCGGCCAGAGCGTCCCAGGGACCGGACGGCCGGACCCGGTAGCGCCCGCGGGCCAGCGGGGTCAGGCGCAGCCGCGCGTTGCGATCCAGATCGCCCAGACTTTTCAAAAGGCGCAGCGCGACCTCCGGCTGGGCCTCCGCGCGGCCGTGATCGCGCAGCCGTTGGGTGCAGGCGTTGAGCGTCAGGACGAAGGGCTCGCCGTCCGGCGCCTCCTCCCGCATCAGGTCGATCAAATCGCGGCCGATTGCGGACAATTGCCCCGACACCCGGCGCGAGGCGTTGATTCCGGCGGGGCGCACCAGCGCCGTCAACACCGGGCCGCTTTCGATCAGCCCGTGCGTGGCCATCGCCCCCAGGATGGCCAGCACGCGCCCGGTCGTCTCCTGCGGCGGGGCCGGGGCATCGGGCTCCAGCGCCGGCAGGCGTGCCAGGAAATCCACCGTCAGCAGGGTCTCGTCATCGGGATCGACGGCATGCGCCAGCAGCGCGCGGTAGATGGACATCCAGCGGACGACGCCGGCCTCCGGCAGGTCGAGCGCGGTGATGCGCCGACGCGCCTCTTCGGTGGAGGACAGCCGGGGACGGGCAGTGACGACCCAGGTGCGGTTCTCGTTGCGCTCCACCAAACCGGCGCGCTCCAGCCAGGATAGGGCCGTCTTCACCTTGGTGTCGGCGTCCATGTCCTCCGCGTCGAAGCCGAACCGCAGATCAGGATCGGCCATCAGCTCGCCGGTGGTCGTCACCACCTCGTCACGGCCGAGCGTGCGGGCGAGCTTGCGCACCCCGCGCAGCACCTGGGCCACGTCGCGCCGGGTCAGCTCCGACGCGGCGGACAGGCGGAACTGCGTTTCCAGGTCCGCGGGGTCGTAGAGGAGGACGCAGGTCGCCGGCTGCCGGTCCCGGCCGGCGCGCCCGGCCTCCTGAAGATAGGCTTCCAGAGAGCCCGGCACGTCGGCGTGGACGACTAGCCGCACCGTGTCCTTGTCGATCCCCATGCCGAAGGCGTTGGTCGCGCAGACCACCTTGATCGATCCGTCGACGAAGCCGGCTTGCACCTCCTGCTTGGCGGGAACCTTCATGCCGGCGTGAAAGGCGGCTGCCTGCCAACCGCGCCCCGTCAAAGCGTCGCGCAGTTCCTCCGTGCGGCGGCGGGTAGCGGCGTAGACGACCGCGCAGGCGCCCGGGTCGTGGGCTGGAAGATGCTCGGCGAGCAACTCGTCGATGCGCTCCACCTTGCCGTCGGAGTCGACCGCTTCGATGGCGAAGGTCAGGTTGGCGCGATCCACGCCGGCGGCGAAGGGGGTCAGATCCTGTCCCAGCCTGTCGCGGAACAGGGCGCGGATCTCGTCCACCACCTCGTGCTTGGCGGTGGCGGTGAAACAGCAGACGGGCGGCGGCTTGGTTCCCTGCCGCTTGGCGAGGTCGGCGATGAAGCGCGCGGTGTACAAATAGTCCGGGCGGAAATCGTGCCCCCATTTGGACAGGCAATGCGCCTCGTCGAAGACCCAGGCGCCGATCTGCCGCGCCTCGATCGTGCGGGTGACGGAGGGATTGCGCAGCTGCTCCGGCGAAACATAGAGGATCGCTACGTCGCCGCAACGCACCCGCTCCATCACCGCCAAGCGCTCCGGCTGGGTCAGGGCGCCGTACAGCGCGGCGGCGACTGGATGCTTGGTCTTGGCCTCCAGGTTGTCCACCTGATCCTTCATCAGGGCTTGCAGTGGCGAGATCACCACGGTCAGCGCGCCGGTGCGGTGGTGGCGGGCCAGCGCTGGCACCTGGAAGCACAGCGACTTGCCGCCGCCCGTGGCGAGGACTGCCAGATGCGGCCGGCCAGCCAGCCCGGCCTCGACGATCCGCTGCTGGAGGCTGCCGCCGTCCGGGGCGGCGGGCTCGGCTCGGTAGGAGTCGAAGCCGAAGGTCCGCGCCAGCCAACCCACCGCGTCGAAGCCCACCCTGCACCAGGGGCAGGCGTCGTCGCCGCAGGGCGTGTCGCGCAACTGCGCCAGGAGCCGGGCGGTGTCCGGGTGACGGCGCCAGACCCAGGCCGGCAGGACGGAACTGCCCCCGGCGACCGTCAGCCACGCCAGCGCGTAGGCGAAGGGCAGCCGGGCTTCCGGCGCCTCGATCCGGTTCGGGGACAGCCGGCCGGCGGCGGCCGTGCAGACCGCATCGCCGGCACACCGCCTCCAGGCGACCATGGCTGCGGCCGGGGAGGGCGGAAGCGGCGCACCCAGCCGGCCGAGCAGGTCGGCCATGCCCGCATGCTCGGGTTGGGAAAAGGCGAAGCGATGAAATCCGGCGACGTCCGGCTGCACCAGCGCCAAGCGGAGAAAGGCTTTCGCGCTGTCGTGCAGCAGTGTGCGGCACAGCCGGGCGTCGGCCACCGGGTCGTTCAGCGTCTCCTTGACCAGCTTGTAGTCCTTGACCAGGCGGTGATAGGGGTTCGCGGGATGGGCCAGCGGCGACAGCAGAAGCGTGTCGATCACCGGCAGCATCAGGGCGCTCAGGCCCGGCACCGCGTCGCGCAGGATCGGCAGGTCGTGGGCCAGGATGTTGTGCCCGGCGATGCACCGCGCGCCGCGCGCGAAGGCGTCCAGTTCCTTCAGGCCGGCCAGAGCCGCCTTGCCTTGCCCCTCCCACCGGAAGGCCCGGTCCCCGAGCACCGCACCCACTAGGTGCGGCCGTCCGGCGCGATCCGCTTCGACATCGACGTACAGCGTCCCGGCCAGCGTTCCGACAAGGGCATCATCGGCATCCGTGATCCCCGAGTCTGGCCGGTTGCGAAAAGCGGCATCGATGGCGCTGAACGACACGGGTTAATCCTGCTGCTGCGCCTCTGAGAACAGTAGCGGGGCACTGGAGGCATGGCTAGTGGTTGTGAAAGCTCCGGTCCGGCAGCGGGGTGACGAGCTGCAGCCATGCCCATCCGGCGCCTTGCTGCAATACGTTGACAAGCGGTGTGGATCCACACCGGAACGGCATCAATGTGACAGCAGGAACAAAGTCATGAAGGGCACTTGGTGCTTCACGGCTTGCCCGCAACAAAATCCAGAACAACCACGTCGATGAACCTCCGCCGTGATTCTGGGATGCGGTCGATCAACATCGTCTGCATCTCTTCCGCTGTCGTCGGCGCATTCAGTCCATTGGGCGGCGCCTTCAGCCTCCGTCCGGTTTTCGTCGGCAGATCACCGAACCACATCACGCAATAAATTCCGCGTTCCCCGGAACGCCAATCAATGAGGTATTGAGCATCGAGTTGGTCCGTCGCCGCGTCCCAGACTTTTGAGTGCCACTGCCCCTTCACCTCCATCGGTAACTGGAGCGCCCCGCAGGCGAAGGCAAGATCGGCCCGCTTCGACTTCGGCATGTCCGCTTCGGTCATCCGTTGCACACCGTAGCGGGCGAGCTCCGGTCCGATGATCGCCGCAAGCCGGTCCCGGCAGCGATTCTCGTCGTACGGCACCCCGTCATCCCCCCAAAAGTCGCGAACTTGGTCGAGGTCATCGCCGGTGAGTTGCGCCTGTGCGATCGCCAGTTCCTCAAGCACCAGCGACTTCAGGTCGTCGGCGTTGGACGGCGGCCCCTCGGTGAGTAATTCTTTGAGACGTATGGGCGGCAGCGGCTCGAAGGTTTCCTCCGCACGCTTCTGCCGTTGCTCTGCGGCCATGTGGACGATCAGTTCGCTGTAGGTGTCCGCCGGCTCGGCGGCCAACGCCTGCAGCGCCTCGGTCGCCTCGTCGCCGGTGTCGTTCGCAAGGAGGCCGATCAGTCCGCGCAGGAAATCCGTGGCATCGTAAGGATTGGTGTCTCCCGATCCGCTTCCCCGCAACACAGCGTAGGGCCACGCCCGGCGGAACTCCGAAACGATCCACTTGGCCTGCGCCACGGTGACGGGAATCCCGCCGTTTCCTCGTTCGAACCGAAAGCGATTGCGCAGGAACCAGATGAAATGCGGATGCTTGGTACCGATGCCGTCGACGTCTGGCCGCACCTTGTCGAAACGGACAAGCGCTTCGATCGCAAGCCAGGAGAGCATGTGGTTGAAGTTCCGGTAAATCCCGCTCGCCCGATCGGCCGCTATGGCGGCGAGGGGCGCCAGCGCCCTGGCGTGTGTCAGGCAATCGACCAGCTCAAGTTCGATGTTCTCAGGCACGTTCGGGTACGCCGTCAGCCAACCGGCAGCGAGTGCCCCACCCGTCGCTTGCCAATCTACGTCGTGGGCGAGCTGATAAAGGCCACGGACATGCGAGCGCCCTGCCGCGAGCGCGGGCTCGATCCAAAGCCGCGCGAAGTCTTTCCGCGCTTCGGGGGTGGCGACGACGAGGGGCTCCAGTGCCTTCCGCAAGTCCTTGACGTCCTTGTCGATGCACAAGATCAGGTCGTTCAGGCATACCAACAGCCCAACCCGCAGGACCTCGGACGATAGGTCGTCGAATCCACTGCTGGCACGCAGCCTCACCAAGAGGCCGGCTAGGATTAGGTGGCAGTAGCTGTAAATCGTGTTCCGTGCGATCGCGTCGGCGTCGGCGTCGGCGACGGCAGCAGCGGTGGGGAGATCGGCACGATGGAGCGCAGCCTCGAAACCCGCGATCACATCATCGTGAAGTTCCGGCCCCAACCACTCAGCGATCCGATCCGCTGGAGGCTGCTCACGATTAAGGTCCCCGAAATGGCCAAGGTAAGCTCGCGCAGGGCCAAGAGTAGCGGCCAACTCACCACTGCAGATAGCAGGGCGCCGGGCCGAGTAGTCACGGCGGCAAGCCTCGAATTTGGCCTTCCGCTTCCTTTCGCGCTTGGCGGCTTGGCGCTCCTGCTTTAGTTCCCACGCAGGCTTCTTGGGATGCTCCAGCTTGCGGACGAATGCGGCCAACTGGGCATCGTCGCGCTGGAACTTCGCACCACTGGCGCGCACGTCGCGATCGATTTTTCCAGCGAGCGTTCCCAGATCCATCAGTCCACGCCAATCCTCGCGGAGCGCATCGTTCCTATTGTCGGCATCGGCGAGGCGGTCGAGGAGGCACGCCACATCGGCGGGCCGCTCGGATAGGGCGACCAGCCGCGCACGGAGTTCCAGTTCGATTTTCCACACGGGCCGCTCCCGGCGTTGGTCCGAGAAGGCGTAGAGTTGGATCGCCCGACGGATGTCATCGTGAGCTCCCAAGCGATCTTTGAGTTCCCTAAGAAACTCCCGGTTCCGGTGCCCGTTCCGTCCGATAACCCCAAGCCAGCGCCAGAAGGAAGGCGCCTGTGCAGGGCCAACCGCGCCTTCGTCGATCGCGCGCACCATGAGGGCGGCGACGACATCGGCGACATCGTACCAACTCTGCCAATCTCTTGATCTGAGAAGCCCACTGTACTCGGCCACGATGTCGAGTACGCGGGAGAGACGCTCCGTGGGCAGTTTCCACACCAGCCAGTGATAGCTTCGCACTGTGACATGACGCCCGTTACTCCCGCGCGGGAGTAGACAGACAAGGACGCCCATCTCGGCGAAGAGGGTCGAGACGAGCAGGTCGTCGCTCACGTCGCAATCGATGCGGTCGATCAGGTGGCGGGCGAGGCGTGTCGCGTCCTCCGTGCCCTGGTCGCGCAGCAACTCTATGGTACTCCGCCACCAGTCGCGGTCCCGGTGGGGGAGCAGCGCCTCGGCCGCATCCTCGCGCGCTCGGTAGAACCGATCGCCCGACAGCACGGTGGCTTCCAGCGTCGCCACGAGGTCGCCGGCCATCGGGGTTCCCCGGACCGCCTCGATCAGAAGGGAGCGCAGATGCTCGTTGCTTGATGCCGAGCCGATGACGGCGTCGATCTTGTTCCGCAGCACCGGCACCGCAAGCCCCGCCGCGGTGTGGCCGTCCCAGTCGGTGCCGCGGAAATACGGATCCTCCGCGCTGAGTGCGCACAGCGCCTCGAACAGGCGGTCGGCTTGCGCCGTCGTCAGCTCCGCTGTTTCCCCATAGCGCAGAACGCCGTACGGGTCCGCCGCAATGACTGGTTCGGCCATCATGGAGCTGTGAACGGCGAGCCAGGCATGAAGCCCCCGAAGGCTGGCGGCGACGCCGTTGCCATGAAGCTGCGCGAGCAACCGGCGCCGTGTGCGTGGAGTGGCGGCTTGGCGCGCGAGCCATCGGGCACCGAGATACTCGCCGATCACCCTGTGGACCGGCTTCGCGCGTCCGACGCCCACGCTGACGAAGAGCTTCGACGAGACGATCACGGACGCCGCTTCCGCACTGGGCAGGCTGGCGAGATCCGCGAGGCGGACATCGCCCTCCTGGAGATGCGCCGGACCGACGAGGCTCACGGCCTCGGCACCGGCAAGGATCAGCCCCGCGGCAATCGCCCCCGCCGCCGACAGGGCCTGCTCCTCACCCAGCTTGGCGAGGCCGAGATCCTGGCGGTTCGCATCGTGCTCCGGCCAGATCAGGGCGCACACCTGCTCGAACAGCGCGGCGCGCGTCCGTGGCAACGCGGTCTTCGTCTCGGCGACCCTTCCCATCAGCCCGAGCGTCAGCGGATTGCGGTAGAAGTCGGACAAGCCGTGTTCGTCGAGATGACGAAGCACATGCTCGGCGTCGGCTCCGGGGTGCTGCCGGGCCAGAAAGGCAAGCGCTTCCTGATCGTCGAAGGGCTCAATGGTGAAGACCGTGGGTTCCGCACCGTAGAGTGGGCGAAGGCCGTTGATGGTGCGCGCCTGCCATTCCCGCGCACGGCACGACAGCACGAAGTTGGGACAACCGGCGTCTTGGAGTTGGGCCAGGATTTGGTCGACCGCATCCCCCTCGCGACGCGCCATGGCCTCGTCGAGCCCGTCGATGAGCAGCAGCTTGCCGGGCTCGGCGAACCGCGATGCGTTCTTCGCCAGCATGAAGCTGATGGCCGTGACCGGCTCCACGCCGAGAACATGCCCCGCTCGGCGCAAGAGCTCGCTCTTCCCCATGCCCGGCTCGGCGAGGATGATCTTGGCGCCGGGGATCGCAAGCATTCCCGCCTCGTCGACGGTTCGCAGATCTCCACCGCGATCCGTGAAACGGAGCCGGCGCGCGAGATAGCTTGTCGCATTCACGTCCACTAGTCCCTGAAATGGCCCGTCACGGGCTTGGCCATTGAGAGGCGGGTCTTTCCGCCGGCATTCAGCCGTTTGACGCCGAAGCGCCGGGCCGCGTCCGTGAGCGGGTCGGCGGCGTCCATGCAACCCCGAATGGCCGCCGACAGTTCCGGCAGGGCGATGTCCTCGATGGACCGGACATCGGCACTGGAATTCGGGTATCGGGCCTGTTCCCAAGCGGCGACCGCCATCGCGTCGGGCCAGACGAAACTGGCGCCGGTGTGCTCCGCCTCCACATGCGCGACGCTGCGCACCACAGTCATGATCCGCTCCCGGATCAGCCGGCCGGAGCGCTTGAACCCGTGGGCGCGGGCAATGCGTTCGACCAGCAGGCTGTCGCGGATCGGTGCCTCCGTCGCGACGACGTGCAACACCATCTCCTTGAGAACGGCGGAATAGTCGCTGTCCTGGAACCGGTCGGGGTCGATCGCCGTCATGGTGCCGAAGTCCGTCAGACGGTAGTCACCACCGAGAGGTTCCCCCTCGTCCTCCGGCTCCGCCGGGGTGTCGGCGTCGTCGACGGCATCGACGTTGTCCAGCTGTAGGTCCAGCGCCAGATCCTGGGCCGGGCCGGTCACCGGGACCGCCGGCACATCGGCGCGCGCGCGGTCGAGCGCCTCCTTGAGGGTGGAGTCCAAGCGGTCCAAGGCGCCCTGCGGATCGATCCACCACTCGGTCGACCAGACCCGGGTCAGCGTCCAGCCCAGGCTTTTCAGCACCGCCTCGCGAACCTTGTCGCGGTCTCGCGCGGTGGCGGCGCTGTGGTAGGACGCGCCATCGCATTCGACGCCGATCAGGTAATCATCCGGGCGGTCCGGATGCACCACGCCCAGGTCGATGCGGGAGCGCGACACGCCGACCTCCGGCACCACCTTCCAGCCGCGGTCCCGCAGCCCCCGCGCCACCGCCTGCTCAAAATGAGCGTTCGAACCGCCCTCGGAACCGGTCGATGCCTCGCCCAAGGCGCGCGTGCCCCGCTCCGCGTATTCGAGGAAATGCCGCAGGTCGCGCAGGGCCGACGAACTGGTGCGGTTGAGGTCGATGAGGTTGGGCGGGAACGAGGTGAAGACGACCATCTCCCGCCGGGCCCGCGTGATGGCAACGTTGAGCCGCCGCCAGCCGCCGTCGCGATTTAGCGGGCCGAAATTCATCGCCATCGTCGGGGCGTTCGGGGTTTCCGGCCCGTAGGCGATGCCCAGCAGGATCACGTCGCGCTCGTCGCCCTGGACCGTCTCCAAATTCTTGACCACGACCGGTTCCGGCGCGTCCTCCGCGAAATAGGGTTCCAGGTCCGGATAGCGCCGCCGCGCGCGGTCCAGCAGGTCTTCGATCAGCTTCTGCTGTTCCGAGTTCAGAGTAATAACGGCCAGCGTCAGCCGGTCACCCTTTTCATCGACGAAGGCCGGGTCGAGCAGGCGACGCAGCACCTCCGTCACCACCGCCTCGGCCTCAGTCTGGTTGTTGCGGTTCTTGCCGCGTGACCAGGCGCCGGGAACCTGCCGCAGGCTCACCATCGTGTCCCGCGTCACCGGGGCAGGGAAGGTAATCAGGTCGGCATCGTAATAGCGGTGATTGGAGAAGGCGATGAGGCTTTCGTGCCGGCTGCGGTAATGCCAGGTCAGGCGGCGTTGCGGCAGGCGCGCGCCCAGGCATTCCTCCAGGATGCTCTCTTGGTCGGTCTCGACCTCGCTGTCGTCCTCCTCGGCGCTGGAGCCGCGATCGAAGAAGCTGGTCGGCGGCATCTGCTTGGGATCGCCGGCGACCACCACCTGTTTGCCGCGGGCGATGGCGCCGACCGCATCCCACGGCGTGATCTGCGACGCCTCGTCAAAGATGACTAGATCGAAAGGCGCCATCTCGGGCGGCAGATACTGGGCCACCGACAGCGGACTCATCAGCAGGCAGGGGGTCAGGGTCATCAGCGCCGGCCCCATTTCCGCCACCAGCTGGCGGACCGGCTTGTGGCGCTTCTGCAGCTTCAACTGATGCGCAAGCGTGCTGAAGCCCACCGGCTGGTTCTTGGAGTCCTTGGCCGGTATGCCGCTCGCGATCCGGGCGCGGATGGTGAGCTGGGTCAGTTCCGCGAACTCATGGTCCAGAGCGCGGAAGCGGGTGATCGCGTCCGCATGTTCGGTGATGTTGAAATCGCGGACCAGAGGTTCGGCATCGATGGCCCCTTCCGCCCACCAGCGCGCATAGGCGACGTCGAAGGCGTCCACCGCACCTCCCGCAGGAACGGTTCCGGCTTCTACGGCCTCCACCAGCGCGTCCAACCCCTGCTCCACCGCCGCACGCCGGGCGCGCTGCCACGCCGTCCAGGCGTTCAGCTGCGTCGCCCGCGCCGCCATGGCCGCCGCCATGGCTTGGCAATCGCCCAGGAGGTCGGCGCCATCAAGGGGTTCCGGCGAACCGGCGAGGCGCTCGAACGCATCCTTGGCGTCCAGGAAGGCGCCATGACTGTCGAGATAGCGCTGGATCGCCTGTCCGATGACGCCCTCGGGCGCGAGGAGGTCCTGGGCATCGGCGCACAGCTGCGTCAGCGCTCCCCGCAGGGCGATGAGCTGGTCCGGGCTATGCGCCGCGCCGCCCACCGCGGATCGCAGCGCGCTGGCGGCTTTCAGCTTGCGGTCGAGGCGGTCCAAGTCGGTCTCCATGCCCCGCCAACCCGGCAGCGCCTGCGCCTGCGGCAGCCCGTCGAGGTCGGCGAGCAGCGTCTGCAACCGGCGCATCCGGGGCAAATCCGTCTCCGGATCGGCGTTCCCTGCCGGATCGAGCCGCTTCGCCACCGCCTTCTTCCGCAGAGCCGACAGGGGCCATATGGCCTCCTTCGCCGCCGCCCACTCGGCGTCGAGTTCCGCCAGGGGAAGGGCCTTTATGGCGTCGGGGGCCAAGGGGCGGGATAGTTGCGCCGCCTCGACACGGAAGGCGCCGATCAGCGACAGCGCGCGCGTCCCCTGCTCGATCATCTTGGCGGCGTCCGGGGTGAAGGCGAACGCCAGATTCAGATCGCCGGCCTGTCCCAGAGCACGAGCGAGGGTGGCAGCCGCCGCTAGACCGCGCCGGTCGCCTCCAATGCGGACACCTATTCCGCCGGCAAGCTGGTTGCGGGTCTCATCCAGCGCTTTGGCCGTGTTGGCCAGCGCGGCCGCCGCGGCCAACAGGTCTGCTTGCCAAGCGTTCGCCCATTCCGCGGCCCCCACGGCACCAAAGGCCGCCCGGTTTTCGGCCGACGCGGTGGTCCGATGCAGGTCCAGCTTGTGCGCGGCGTCGTGCAAACGCTCCAGATCGGCCGCAGTATGCTCCGCCCCCCTCGGCCATCCTAGGCGCAGAACGGCGTCCGCCCCATCCCGGGCGACGCGGCCGATGGCGCCGTACAGCGTGAGGCCATTGGCGTGCTGCCGGTGAAGTGCCCGCACGAGGTCGTTCAGCCGGTCGCGGCTGAGCTTTAGTTCGGCAGCGCGGCGGCTCCAGAGTTCCGTCGGCGGCTCCTGTCCCGTGGTCCAAGCGGCGTCCAACTGGCGCAGGACGTCCTGCTTCGATGCCTTGTTGCTGTGCAGCTCCAGGCAAAAGGGGCCGAGGCCGTGGGCGACCAGCCGACGGTGGACGACATCCAACGCCGCGCGCTTTTCCGCCACGAACAGCACCGTCCGGCCGAGCGCCAGATTGTGCGCGATCATGTTGGCGATGGTTTGTGATTTGCCGGTGCCCGGCGGGCCATCCAGCACGAAGTCGCACCCCCGTGCCGATCCGACCACCGCCGCCAGTTGCGAGGAATCGGCCGCAAGCGGGGTGAACAGCTCCTCCGGCGCCACGAGCCCGTCCAACTCCGTCGGGTGCGGCGGCTCTGTTTGGGACGTGTAGGCGTCGCGCGGCGTTTCCAGCAGGTGTCGCACCACCGGGTTGCGCTTCAATGCCTCGGTGCGGTCGACCAGATCCTTCCACATCAGGTACTTGGCGAAGGAGAAGGCGCCCAGCACCACATCCTCCACCACCTCGAATCCTGCCATGTCGCGCACCGCCCGGCGGACCAGTGCCCAAATGCGCGGAACGTCAATGCCGGATTGATCCACCGGCAGCGGCCCCGCTAGCTCCGGAATGTCGAGTTCGAAATCCTGGCGCAGCATCTGAAGCAGCGTCAGGTTGAAGCGCGGCTCATCCTCGTGGCTGGACAGCCGCACGCCCGACCGCACGCTGCGCCGCTGTAGCTTCACCGGCAGCAGGATCAGCGGGGCGCGGTACTGGCGCGCATCGCTGCTGGACTTCTTCCAGACCAAGAAGCCAACCGCGAGGAACAGCGTGTTGGCCCCGCCTTCGGCCAAGTCGAGCTGTGTCTTTCGGTAAAGGTCGACCAGTTGCGCGTCGAGCTTGTCTGTGTGCAGGGGTGACAGGATCTCGCCGCGCTCCATCGCCTCTTGGGCGTAGACCGCGTCCAACTCCTCTCCGGTGCGTTGCAGGTGCAGCGCCGTGTCGCGGCCCGCCCCGCCCTCCATCGCCGGAACCGCCACGATGCGGAAGCTGGCGCCGTCGGCGAGTCGGTCCTCCAGCGCGGCTGGGTCGGGGCACAGCAGCTGGATGGTGGTCGCGCCCGGCTTGACGTTAAGCAGGCGGTTCCGCGTGGTGAGGTCGAGAAGCTTGCGCTGCCAGCGGTCCAGCCGCCCTTCCGCCGTGGTGGCCGTGTCCACTGGGTCGGCCAGATCAAAGTCGGGAAGGGCCGGCGCCGCTTCCAGCACGTCGGCTTCGGGACCGGCGTCCAGGGTGTCCGTCGGTCCTCCCGTTCCCGCCGTCGGCACCGCATCGGCCAAGGCCAGCGGCCGGAGGCGCTGCATGCGGGCCCGGCGGATGTCGAGCGCCATGACGAAATCGCCCTCCCGCTCCTCGTCGATTTGGCGGTTCGCCTGGGCGATCGCGCGGGAGAAGGGCGACGGATGCCCGCTGGTGGCCAGCGTGGTCTCGAATAGTACCAGTTCCTGGAGCGCCACCCGCTTGCGCAGGCTGGCGGCATCGTCCACGAGAAGGGTGGCGAACTCCTGCGGTTGCAGCCAGACGCCCGCGAAAGCGTGGCCGCGGGTGACCACGACCACCGGGTAGAGGCCGGCCTGTTCCAGCACCGCGGCGAACAGCAGGGCGGTGTCCAGGCAGGTCCCCAGACCGGTTTCCAGGATCTGTGACGGCGAGCGCACCTTCTGCCCTTGCCATTCGAAGCTAGTCGGCGGCTCCGCGTAGGTGAGGCGGAGGGACGCGACGGCCGACCAGACGGCAGACGCCAGTTCATGCACCCGCGTGCGGCTTTTCGATTGGTACCCCTCGACACCGTCGGGACGCCCGCTGCGCCGCAGCACGTCGCTGGCTGCCTTGATCAGCCGGCTGACGGCGGGATCGTTCGGCAGGGTGAAGGCCGCCAGCAGTTCCGGCATGGCCGCGGCACCGCCCCATTCGTTGCGGGCCAGCAGTTCGACCGGAAAAACACGTTCGGCGGCGTCCACGACATCGTGGCCGTCCGCCGTGGCCCGCACCGTCACCGTCGCGCGGACCGCCTCGTTCAACTGCAGCAGCAATCCGGCGTTCAGCCGCAGGTCCCGCTTGGCGATGTGGGCCTCGCCACCGGCCGCGATGCGGTCGACGCGCCACCGCATCGGCTCGAAGACAGGCGGGTCGGCGACGATCTCCGCCACGACGTTTTCCAGCGCCTCGCCACCGAGATTGACAAGGCGCAGATCGCGTAGGACGGGAACGGCGTTCTGGTGCGTCGCGAAGCTGATTTTCGGAGTGATCACGGCGTCGATCGCCAACGCGGAGTTCACCGTATCCTTGCTGTCATCCGCGTCGTTGACGACTGCGATCGATTCCATGATGATGTCGCTTATCTTAGGTGGATTTTAGAAATAATATACTCTTTAAAACGAGAATGGCTATGAACAGTTTCCACTTCCTTCACGCGGCCGACATCCATCTCGACAGCCCGTTGCACGGCCTGTCGCGGTACGACGGGGTTCCGGCGGAGGAGGTGCGAGGAGCCACGCGCGCAGCCTTCGACAACCTCATCGCCTACGCCTGCGACCAAGCTGTGGACTTCGTGCTGATCGCCGGCGATCTGTTCGACGGCGACTGGAAGGACATGGGCACCGGCCTGTATTTCGCCCGCGCCATGGGAAAACTGGCCGCCGCGAACATCCCGGTCTATTGGATCTCTGGCAATCACGACGCTGTGTCCTTGCTGAGCCGGTCTTTGCCTAAGCAGGACACCGTCCACGCGTTCAAGCCGCGCCGTTCGCACACCCATGTCATCGACCACCTTGGCGTGGCGATCCACGGGCAGAGCTTTTCCAACGCCCACGTCACCGAGAATCTCGCCGCCGCCTACCCCGAAAAGCGGGAGCATCACTTTAACATCGGCCTGCTGCACACCGCGCTGGACGGCCACCCGGGGCACGCGCCCTACGCGCCCTGCAGCGTCGACGACCTGCGAGCCCTACACTACGATTATTGGGCTTTGGGGCATGTGCACGACTTCACGGTCGTCGCCGAATGGCCCCACATCGTGTTTTCCGGCAACTTGCAGGGCCGGCACATCCGGGAAACCGGCCCGAAGGGCGCGGTCCATGTGGAGGTCGAGGACGGCGCCGTCGCCCGGCTGACCCATGTTCCCCTGGACACGGTGCGCTGGCTCCGCGTCGAGGTGGAATGCGCTGCGGCGCGCAACATGGACGAGGTCGACGCCGCCATCCGCACGGCCCTGGCGCGCAAGCACGCGGAACTGTCGGATGGCCGCCCGGTCGTCGCCCGCGTGGTGCTGATCGGCCAGACGCCGCTGGCTGGCGCCTTGCAGGAGCGGCGGGTGGAACGTCGCGACGCCGTGCGGGCGCTGGCCGCAGCGGTGGCCCCGGACCTGTGGATCGAGAAGGTCCAACTGGATGTCGCCATGCCCGGCCCGGCGCCGGTCGACGGTGGCCCGGCGGAGGACTTCATGGCTCTGCTGGCCGAAATCCGCCACACGCCGGAATTGGCGGAGGAGTTGAAGGCGGACCTCCTGCCCTTCCTGACGGCGGCCGGCAGGGCCGGGGATTTTGATGACGACAGTCTGGCGGCCATGGCGGCGCGGGACGACTGGACGGCGCTTCTGGCGGTCGCGGGAAGCGCGCTGGAAGCCCGGCTCACGGGCACGGAGGCCGAGTGATGCGTTTTGCCGAGCTTCACCTGGAGCGCTACGGTCACTTCGAGGACCGCCGCCTGCCCTTCCAAGCCGGAGCGCCTGACTTCCAGATGGTCTATGGCGCCAACGAGGCGGGAAAATCGACGACCCTGTCGGCCGTCTCCGACCTGCTATTCGGCTTCCCTCAACGCAGCCCTTTCAATTTCAGGTTCGATTACCCGCTGCTTCGCATCGGCGCGGTGCTGGAGGAGGATGGACAGCGCCTCGCCTGCCGGCGCCGGAAGGCCCGTGACCACAGCTTGGTCGACGCCGCCGACCAGCCCCTCGACGAGGGCCGGCTGTCCGCCCTGCTACACGGTCTGAACCGCGATACCTACGGTGCGGGATTCAGCCTGGATCAGGAGGGTCTGCGACGCGGCGGCCAAGCAATGGTCCAGGCCACCGACGATCTGGGGCAGGCCCTGTTCGCGGCCGGATCGGGGCTGACCGGCGTCGCCAAGGTGCAAGAGGCGCTCGACCGCGAAATGGACGCGATCTGGGGCCGGCGCGCGTCCGAGCGGCGCAGCTTCACGGTCGCGCTCAAGCAACTCGACGCAAGTCTGCGCGTGGTCCGCGATGGCCAGCTCAAACCCAGAGACTGGTCCGACGCGCAGGCGAAGGTGGAGGCCTGCGAGCGGGCGCTCCACGATTTGCAACAGAAGCAAAATGCGGTGATTGCCGAACGCAATGCGGTCGAACGCCTGCGCCGCATCGACGCCGCGATGCGGTCCCGGTCGGCCCTACTGGCGGCGATCGCCGAAGCGGGGGCGGTGATCGTGTTCTCGCCCGCGGAAGACAAGGCGGCGCAAGACGCCTTAGCTACGCTCGCCAAGGCGACGGACGCGCACGACGCGGCGGAGCGGCACCGCAACGACGTGGCGGACCGGCTGACCCCCTTGCAACCCGACGCCATCACCGAACTTGGGGAACGCATTGAAGGCTTGATTGAAGATCGGGGCGCTATCACCAAGGGCCAGGCCGACCAAGCCCGGCTGGAGATCGAACAGCTGGGCATGACAGAGCGTGCGGCGGTCCTGCGGGCCGAACTCGCCCTGCAGGGCGACCTGCCGTCGGGCCTTGAGGTCCGGACGTTGCGCGACATCGCCACCCGCCATGCCGGCCTTGTGGCGGGTCTGCGGACACGGGACATTGACCTGGAGGACCGCCGGACCCGCGCCCAGGCGTTGCGCGAGGAGTTGGCCGACGCGATGGTGGCCGAGGGGCTGGACGAACTGCGGGCTGCCATCACCCTGGCCCGCGGACTGGGCGAGGACTTCGACGACCGTTGCGCCGACGCCCAGGCAACGACCGAGCGCGCGGAGACCGACGCGCGGGCAGCGCTGGCCGCCCTCCGTCCCTGGCAAGGGGACGCCGACGGGCTAGCCGCTCTGTGCGAGGTCGACGATGGCGAGATCCAGGCCGTCTCTGACGCCGACCTCAAGCTCGCTACCCGGCTGGAGACCGCGCGGGCGGAATTGCGCCGGCTTGAAAACGAAATCGCCCAACTGGATGCTCAGCGCATGGCTCTGGCCCAGACCGGGCAGGCGGTGTCGGCCGACGAGGTGCGGCAGGCGCGGGACGCGCGCGACGACCTGTGGCGGACCATCGACGCTCAACTGCGGGATGGCGGACCTGCACAGCCGGCAGATGGGTCCAGAGACGCCCTCGGAGACCGCTTCGCCTCGGCGGTTCAGGTCGCCGACGCCATCGCGGATCGCCGGTACGAGACTGCCGAGGCCTCCGCGCGCCTGACCGGGCTGGATCAGAGCCGCGCTCTCCTGGACGTGCAGCGGCGGCAGGCTGAACAGGCCGTGCGGGAGGTTGAGGACGCTATCGCCGCCGCGCGGCGCTCCTGGGAGGAGCGCCTTCGGGCGCAGGGCCTACCGCTCCTCGCGCCGTTGCCCTTGCGCGGCTGGTGCGCTCAGCGCCGCACGGCGCTGAATCTTAATCGCGGTGTGGCCGAAGTGCGTCAGCAGGGGGCCCGCATCCAGGAACGCCGGGCCGAGGCCGTCGGCGCCCTGGCCAAGGCGTTGAAAGCCGCGCCCGAGACCGACCGGTTGTCGCTGATGCTGACTGCGGCCGACCGTGAACGGATGGAAGGGGAGACCCTGGAGGAGGCGTTCCGCGAAAAGACGACCAAGCTCGTCGGCCTTGAGGAGGAGATCGCTCGCCAGGAACGGCTGGAAATCCAGGACCGCCGGGCGCTCCAGGCTGCTGTTGGTGAATGGACCGACGCGTCCGCACGGCTTCACATCACCGCCGACATCGCCGGCATCGACCGCTGGCTAGAACGCATCGAGGAACTGCGTGGCACGCTGGACGGCATCGCCGCGCATGACCGGAGGGTCCAGGGCATCCTCCGGGACCGTGCGGCGTTCGAGACGGCGGTGGTGGCTCTGGCAAACGACGCGCGCCTGGAAGCCCCAGCGGACACCGCGGCCAATCCGGCGCGGGCGCTGGAAATGCTTCGCGAGCGCCTGACCAAGGCCCGGTCGGTGGCGCAGGACATCGATACGCTGAAGACCGAGTGGAAGAAGCACCAGACCGACATGGACCGCGCCGCCACTGAACGCGCCATCGCGTTGGACCGGCTGGCCCCGTTCATGGTCCGGGCCGGCGTTGGGGAGGCCGCGCATCTGCTACCGTTCCTCGAACGGTCGCGAGCCCATCGGGAGCAACTTGCGCAATTGGCCGAAGCCGAACGGCGGATCGTGGCCGACGGCGACCATCTTCCGCTCGCCGATTTGGTCGCTACGTGGGAAGCCTGCGATCCCAATACCGTGGCGTCCCAGGCCGTCACCCTGGGCCAGGATCTCGAAACGCTGAACAGGGAGGTCGCGGCGGCAGCCAACGCGCTGGGCGAGGCCCGCAAGGCGTTCGAGGCGTTGGACCAGTCCTCATGCACCGCCGTCGATGCCGCGTCCGACGCGGAAGCGGCGAAGGCCGATATGAAGGCCGAGGCGGAGGTCTACGTGCTGAAGCGGGCGCAATGGTTCCTGCTCCGCTGGGCCATGGACCGCTACCGCGAGCACCGCCAAGCGCCCCTGTTGACGCGCGCCAGCGCGCTTTTCTGCACCCTGACCCTGGGCCGCTTCGTCGATTTCCGGATCGACTACGAACCGGCGACGCCGCGCCTTCTGGGCCTGCGCGACGATCGGCAGACCCTTGTTCCCATCGAGGGGATGAGTGAAGGCACCCGGGACCAACTCTTCCTCGCTCTGCGCCTTGCAGCGGTAGAACAATCGATCGCCGCGGGCGTGCGGGTGCCGTTCATCGCGGACGATCTGTTCGTGAACTTCGACGACGACCGCGCCGAAGCCGGTCTCACCGTCCTTGCTGAACTCGCCGCGTCGACCCAGGTGCTGTTCTTCACCCATCACGCGCATCTGCGGAGCATGGGGCAGGCACTGCCGGGGCTGAGCCGTTTGGATCTGTGAAGCCCGATGCCATCCACGATTCCAAGGCCGCTTTCCATTATGCCGCGCACGCAGCTACGATCCGTTCGCTCTCGATTCTCAGCAGCATCGTCACCGGCTGGAGCCGCTCGTTCATCACCGCCTCGGCCGCCTGGATGTCCAGGTTGATGACGTTGGTGCAAAAAGGCCGGGCTGGTTGCGTTCGGGAGGCGCCGTGTTGCAGAGATGTGGTCGGTGTCGTAGGCCAAGGCCCCCGCCTACGTTCTGTCGCCTGCCATGCCACACACGGTCAATGCCCCTCGTCGCCATTACATTCCCCGCCCGAAGCGCACAGTGACGAGTTGGGCGCAGTATGATGCCGCCCTGTGCCAGCGTGGCACTCTCACCGTGTGGGTAAGCGAAGAGGCGATTGCGGGCTGGAAAGCGGCGCCGCGCACCACGCCAGGTGGGCAGCCGAACTACTCGGACTTGGCGATCACGACGCAGGAGCCCGAGGCGATCCGCTCGAACGTTTAAGATGGGTTTCAGAAGCTGTGGAAGCTGCTCGCCCAGCGGCACCGATGGCCAGCATCGTACCGGCAAGGACGAGCGCCGCGAGGCTGATCTTGATCCAGCCGACGTCGACGCCGAAGTTGGCATGGACGTCGTGCACCGGCTCGACGCGCGCCGGAACGGCGCCCGCGGCAGAATCAGCGATCCATGGCACGCATGACGGGGAAGCCAGCGATTTGTGCTTGGACACCAGGCGTTTCGGCTGGGATGGCGGGCTGAAGGAGATCCTGCGCGCGGGAGAGTGCGTAACGGAGTGTTGGAGTGGCACGGAGATTCAACCAAGCTGTCTGGGCGTCGAGGACACTCGATGATGCACAGAACGGATCATGAACAATGCTGACGCGAAACTGACGCGAAAACTCGAGTCTGAACCGTCGTGTTCCAAGGTTGTTCGCCTTGAGGTGTTGTATAGAATCAAGGACATAGCGTATGAACCCGTACGTTGACATCGTAGGGGTCACTGGTTCAATCCCAGTCGGGACCACCATCTATGAAGGCCGCCAACCGGAACGGGTGGCGGCCTTCGCCGTTTCCGGGCCTCTTGTCGCACCTCCGCGGTGCCTGCCGTTCGCCCGCTCTCAAATCTCCGCCGGTGGCCTGACCGGGATCGGCCCGCCCGCAACCGGGGGAGGGGCCGGCAGCGACCGCAGCGACGCCCGCGCCGCCTCGCGCATCGGGGCGAAGCCGTCCTCCGGAAAACGGCGGATCAGCGTCTGGTAGGACGCGCGCGCCACCTCCGGGCAGTTCAGGATGCGGAACTGGTCGCCCTGGCGCAGCAGGGCGGCGGCCTCGTCGGCCTTCGGATGGCCGGCGATGGAGGACGCGACTCCGTACCAGCGCCCATAGGCCGACCACAGGTCGCGCACGGCGTCGCCGTCGCATCGGCCGGCGGTTAGCGCTTTTTCAAGGGCTTGGCGGTAATCGCTGTCGGGTGCCTGCGACACTTGCGCACAGCCTCCCAGGATAATCAGGCAAGCAGCGGCTGTGGCCGCCCCAAGGACGGACAACGTCGTTCCGGACATGGAACCTCCTCAAACGCGGGTGCCCGGGGACCCTAGGACATCAGGGTTAAACCAGCGTTCATGTTTGTAAGCGTTGGTTTTCCACTTCATCACCGACGTTAACCATATATGGCGGGTGAATTAATGGTTGTTTGCAGCGATCACTCGAAATTCGCATAGAGTTTCCAAGTAAAACCCCACATGAATAAAAATTTATCCAGTCTTTAGTCGAACGGAACCATTAAAACCGCGTAAAACCAGGGTCGTGCCTATGTCTATCCGGGTAACCCAATCTGTTGACATGTTGCCTTTCGATAGGTTCTTTTGGGGCTGTGATAAGCATGTGACATCAGCGCAATTGCGTAAAAAACAATGCTTTATCTGCGCTTGCTCGACAATGGAGAATCCAATGCAGGCTTTGCTGATTGAGCCAGCCGATCTGATCGCCGATGCCATCGGCAAGCAACTCGCCCTGTGCAAGGTTAACCATGACCGCCTGGACCTGAATGGACTGCGCGATCTGGTGGGCGGGCATGGCTCCGTCGACATCACCCATGACGCGATCATCATCGGCGATGTCGGCGACACCGAAGCCTGCGTCGCCATGCTGCGCGCCCGCAACGTCACCGCCGCGATCATCTGCCTGATCGAGCGCCGCTGCGCCAACACCACCGCCGGCATCCTGCGGGCCGGTGCCGACGACGTGCTGGTGAAGCCGGTCGTCAGCACCGAAATCCGCGCCCGGCTGGAGGCGATCCGCCGCCGCTCCTACGGGCTGACCAGCAACGCGGTGACGGTGGGCCGCCTGACCGTCTTCCTCGACGGCCGCGATCCGGAGGTGGACGGCGAACGCCTGCGCCTCAGCCAGCGGGAACATGCGATCCTGTCGGTGCTCGCCCTCAACCACCGCCGCGTGGTGTCGAAGGAGCACATCTACGAGGAGGTCTACGGCCTGTCCGGCTCCGACCCGCTCGACAAGGTGATCGACGTCTATATCTGCAAGCTGCGCAAGAAGATCGACACGGCGACCGGTGGCGGCCGCTACATCGAGACGGTCTATGGCCGCGGCTACAAGTTCGAGGCGCCGCCCGACCATGTCGCTCCCGACCGTGGCCAGCTGATGCTGGACCGCTGGTCGAACGCCGGCGCGCTGGCCGGAGCCCGCGTGCCCTTCATCCCGCCGGTGGTCTCCCGCGCCGCCGCCCGCGCCGTCGGGCGCTGATCCTCCGCTTCCGAACGCCTGCCGCCTGACACCGAACGCCGACTGCCGAAAACACCGTCCGCCCCGAACGCTTCCGATTTTTTACCCCGGCTTAAACCGGCCCGGTCATCCTCGAATTCGCCGCTCGCGCCCCCGCACAACAGATCGGGAAGGCCGGCGCGATTGGCCCCGGCGTCAGAAAGGCGCCATGCATCTCGCGAATGGAGATACCCATGGCCTCGATTATGACGAACACCTCTGCCATGACCGCGCTGCAGACCCTGCGTCGCGTGACCGGGGATCTGGAGACCACGCAGGACCGCATCTCGACCGGCCTGAAGGTCAACAACGCCAAGGACAATGCCGCCTACTGGTCGATCGCCACCACCATGAAGGCCGACGTCGCCGGCTTCAAGGCGGTCAAGGAATCGCTGGAGCTGGGGTCCGGCACCACCAACACCGCGTCGGTGGCCTCCAAGAACATCGTCGAAAACCTTCAGACGCTGAAGGCCCGCGTCATCGCCGGCCAGACCAACGGCGTCGACAAGTCGCTGATCCAGAACGACGTCGACCAGCTGGTGAAGCTGATCAAGGGTGCCGCCGCCGACGCCTCCTTCAACGGCGACAACCTGCTGCGCGTCACCTATTCGAACGACGGCACGGCCAAGGACAAGGACGTCTCGATCCTCGCCTCGCTGAGCCGCAGCGACGGGGCGGTCGATCCCAGCTACATCGAGTTCCAGCGCCAGGACATGCGCGTGGAATCGATCGTCGGCAAGGCGACCATCGAGCAGCAGGTCGATTCGACCAAGGCCCTGAAGGCGTCGGTCGGCATCACGCTGGGCGCGCCGGGCGCCACCTTCATCGACGGGCAGAATCTTGGCCTCAGCAGCCTGACGCTGACCGTCACCAACGAGGCCGGCGTCAAGACCGACGTCTCGGTCGATCTCAGCGCGCAGACATACGACACCGATCTGGCGACCACCCAGGGCAACATCGCCACCGCCGTGAACACGGCGCTGACGGCGGCCGGCGCCGATTTCCAGGTGGCCTTCACCGGCGACAAGCTGGAATTCACCGACCAGGACAAGAACACCGACGGCAACTTCACCGCCAAGGTCTCGAACCTGTGGGTGAACTCGTCCGAAAGCGACGCCTTCGGCGGTCTGGCCGACCTGACCCAGATCGACGTGGTGAACAATGCGTCGGAATCGCTGACGGTCATCAACAAGCTGCTCGACAGCGCCATCGGCAAGGCGGCGGTCATCGGTTCCATCGAGAACCGCGTGTCGGTGCAGAACGACTTCGTGTCGAAGCTGACCGACTCGATGAACAAGGGCATCGGCGCCCTGGTCGATGCCGACATGAACGAGGAATCGAGCCGCCTGCAGGCCCTCCAGGTCCAGCAGCAGCTCGCCATCCAGGCTCTGTCCATCGCCAACCAGGGTCCGCAGAACATCCTGTCCCTGTTCCGCTAAGTCCCCTCGCGGGCGGCTTCATCGTCCAATCCCCTGGACGATGGAGCCGCCCCGTCGGCCATGCCCGTTCATCACGCCCGCCACCGGACGGAGCGGGCATCGCCGACGGCCATCCGCGTCCGCCATCGAACCCACCGCAACCGGTCCGGCTTCCCGCCGCCAAGGACCCCACCGCAGGGGTGCGCCCATGAGCATCGCCGCCTATCACCAGACCATCGCCGAGTGCGACGATCCGCGAAAGATCGAGTACCGGGTGTTCCTGCGGATCACCCTGGCGCTGGAGAACAACCGCGACGCCGACTGGCGCTCCGCCGCGCTGAAGGACGCGCTGTGGCGGAACCTGGAGCTGTGGAACGCGCTCCGCGCCGACCTGCTGGAGGACGGAAACGCCCTGCCGGAGGCGTTGCGCGCCGGTCTGGTCTCGCTTTCCTTCGCGGTGAACCGCAACACCCAGCGGGTTCTGCGCGGCGAGGGCGGCATCGACCTGCTGCTCCACATCAACCGCTCGGTGATGCAGGGCCTGCAAGGGGCGGCTCAAGGGTCGGCTCAAGGAGCGGCGCAGCCCGCGCTGGAACTGGCGACGGAGGATCTGTCCTATGGCACTTAAGCTGCGCCTGAAGCCGTGCGAGCGCGTGGTGATCAACGGCTGCGTCGTGCAGAACGAGAACCGCCGCTACACCCTGACCATCTCCAACTTCGCCCAGATCATCCGCGGCAGCGACATCCTCCAGGAGGAGGACGCGGTGACCCCGGTGCGCCGCGCCTATTTCCTGATCCAGAGCATGCTGCTCGATCCCGAGGTCGCCGCCAACGGCAGCGGTGCCGTGGCGGCGATGATGGCGCAGCTCTACACCGCCTTCACCCGCCCCGACATACAGGACCGCATCGCCCGCGCCATGGGCCATATCGGCGAGCGCGACTATTACAAGGCGCTGTCCGCCCTGCGTCCGGTGATGGAGTATGAAGGCACGCTGCTGGCGGCGTCCCCCGCCGCGTCTCCCTCTGCACCGGCCCTCTCCATCCAGGCGGACGGCATCGGCCATCACGCGGGAGGATGACGCCATGCCGACCCCCGTCACCGGCGTGACCGGCCCGTCCGGCGACCGCCCCACCACCAGCAGCGCCGACATCATCGCGGAAGCGCGGCAGCGTCAGGCCGACCGGCTGCGCGCCGCCCAGGCCGAGACGGCCAAGCCGGTGGAGGCGGCCGAGCGGGCCCAAAAGACCGCTGCCGCGAAAGCGGACGCATCCGACGCGGAGGCGAAGCACGCCGCCCGGCCCTACCGCGTCAACCTCGATCCCGACACGAGGCGGCTCTACACCGAGGTGCTCGACACCGCGACCGGGGAGGTCATCATGCGCATCCCCGCCGGCTATGGCGCCGAAACCGATGCGGCCGACGACGATCCCGTCCTTCCGCAGGACAAGGACGGCCGGGGCGAGGACGGCCGGGGCGGGGAGGTCGAGGCATGACGACGCTCGTCGATCTGCGGATGGTCAGCAAGAACCACGACCGCTACGAACAGGCGGTGCGCAGCCGGCCGGCGGTGCAGCGCGCCATCTCCTATTTCCAGGACAACATCGGCAAGATCGCCAGCACCGAAGACTTCATGAAGGACGACAAGCTCTACCGCTTCGTCCTCGACGCCTTCGACCTCGGCAGTCAGGCCAAGTCGCGCGGCCTGATCCGCAAGGTTCTGGAAGAAGGGGTGAGCGACCAGTATTCCACCGCCAACCGGATGAGCGACACCAAGTTCCGCGAGATGGCGACCATCCTGGGCTTCGCCGAGAACGGCGGCGCCAACCTGAAGCAGCCGGCCGTCGTCCAGGCCATCGTCGACCGCTATGTCGCCGTGACGCTGGAGGTCGAATCGGAGGACAGGAACCCGGCGGTGCGCCTCGGCCTCTATTTCCAGCGGCGGTCGGCGAACATCACCAACTGGTATCAGGTCATGGCCGACAATGCCCTGCGCAAGGTGGTCTACACCACGCTGGGGCTGCCCGACCAGACGGCGCTGCTGGACGTCGACAAGCAGAAGGCGCTCCTGGAAAAGCGGATGGACATCGCCGACCTCAAAAGCCCGGACAAGGTCGCCAAGTTCCTCGACCGCTTCGCCGCGATGTACGACATGCAGAACGGCAGCGCCGCTGCGACCGCCGCCATGCCGTCCATCGGGCCGATTTCCCGCCGCGGGCGGGCCTCGATCATCTCCATCGATCCGTCCATCACCATGACGCTGATGAGGTTCCCGCGCTTCTGACAGGGCCGCGGGGCTCGCCCGAGCGGGAGGAGTCCAGCCGTGCAGACGCCAGCCGGCGACTTACAGGACCGCAGGTCCGGAGAGCCGCAAGACCGAAAGGGTCGCGACCGCATCCGCCCGCCGGCCACCACCGGGGCCGCCGCCGTGCCTCTGCGCGGAGCGTCCGCGGAGGACGAGGATGACGGGCGCGACGCGCTGCACATCCTGCCGCTGTCGATCCTGCCGCTGGAAACGCCGGGGCTGCGCCGGGCGCGGCTGATCAAGAATGTCCGGCTGGAGACGGTGGCGGAGCTGTTCAACGACGCCCAGACCGGCAGCGGCCAGATCCGCATCGACCAGCTGTCGAAATGCTTCGGCATCGACGGCCCGGAATTCCGCCGCGACCTGCGCAAGATCGTGCAGATCGGCGAGGCCGCCAGCTTCGACGTCTACAGCCTGCGGCTGGAGCTGCGCCGCCTGAACATCGATGTGGAGGAGGCGGCGGCGCTCCGCCTGTCGGCCGCCAAGCGGGCCGAGCTGACCAGTTACATGCGCGTCTTCACCCGGCCGCTGGTGGAGCATGTCTATGGCGTGCAGGGGGCGGACATCGCCAGCATGGACGAGCTGGTCCGCCTGTTCGCCCAGCCCGACGTGGAGGAGGCGCGGCGCCGCCTGCAACTGACCGCCGACCGGCTCGACATTCCGCTGGGCGAGATCCCGGCCTTTCTGGAGGAGTATGCCGACATCTTCCTGTCGCTGGCCTATTTCAAGCGCTGCCTGGACGACATCGTGCCCGACGTGCAGGGCTTCCTCGGCTGGATGGCGGAGCTGTATCAGGTCAGCGAGGTGCGCCGCGACGCCCGCCAGGGCCGCATGCTGGACGAGATCGGCCATGACCTGACCGACATCGCCACCTCGATCACCGGGCGCTTCGAGAGCTTCGACAACCGCTCCCGCGATTTCTGGCGCGACATCAACCCGGAGAGCTTCCGCAGCATCCGCGACCTGATCGTCACCCATCACCTGACCATCGGCGGGGTGCTGTGCGGTCTGGCGGTGAAGATGAATTTGTGGAAGCACCGCTTCTCGCGCGGCGGCGGCCCGGTGCGGCGGCTGGAGTTCATCCGCTCGGAAATCCTGCCGGGGCTGGCCCACATCAAGACCATCGAACAGACCTCCCGCAACAACATGGGCTGGTGAGGGGGCGGCACAAATCTCGCTGCCGCACCCTTGTTTCGAGCGCCGAACTTCACATCTAACCGAATGTCGGCGGTGACGCCGCGACCCAAGTACGATCCCGCGTGACGAGGCCATGTCCAGGCCGGCGCGGCAATTCCGGTGACTTCCCTTGATCTAAGTTCCCCGGTTCGGCCCCCGCTGCGGGAGTGCCGACGTCATCCTCTCCGATCCCGTGACGCGCAGGCCGCCGCGACCCTCCCCCGTGCCGTGGCGCCGCCGGTGAGATCGGAGAGGACCCCCCTTTTTCCCAATTCCGAGCGTCGCATCCACCAGGGATGCGCGCATGCCCCGCGCATCCGGCGCCGGGGCGGGCACAAGGAACCCCATGGGTACGAATCCGAACACCGACTCCAAAACCATCGAAACCCGGCAATCGAATTTGGGCCGCGCCCTCGTCCTCCACCCGGTCCTGCGCGGCGTCGAGACCGCCCGCAGCCCCGAAGCCTCGCTGGAGGAGGCGGTCGGTCTTGCCGCGGCCATCGGGCTCGAGGTGGCGCAGGCCGCCATCGTCAAGGTCAGCCAGCCGCGCCCGGCCACCCTGCTGGGCGGCGGCGCCATCGAGCAGCAGGCCAGGCTGATCGATGAGGCGGGCGAGGCGGGCGAGGCCATCGACCTCGTCATCGTCGACCATGCGCTGACCCCGGTGCAGCAGCGCAATCTCGAGAAGGCCTTCGGCGCCAAGGTCATCGACCGCACCGGCCTGATCCTGGAGATCTTCGGCGCCCGCGCCCGCACCCATGAAGGCCAGCTTCAGGTCGAGCTGGCGTCGCTGACCTACCAGAAGTCGCGGCTGGTGCGGTCCTGGACCCACCTTGAACGCCAGCGCGGCGGCTTCGGCTTCCTCGGCGGCCCCGGTGAATCGCAGCTGGAGCTTGACCGCCGGCTGATCGGCAACCGCATCGTCAGGATCAGGCGGGAGCTGGACGATGTCCGCCGCACCCGCGGCCTGCACCGCAAGGCGCGCGCCAAGGTGCCCTATCCGGTGGTGGCGCTGGTCGGCTACACCAACGCCGGCAAGTCCACCCTGTTCAACCGGATGGCCGGCGCCGACGTGTTCGCCAAGGACCTGCTGTTCGCGACGCTGGACCCGACCATGCGGCAGGTCGTCCTGCCGTCGGGACGCAAGGTGATCCTGTCCGACACGGTCGGTTTCATCTCCGACCTGCCGACCCATCTGGTCGCGGCCTTCCGCGCCACGCTGGAGGAGGTACAGTCGGCCGACATCATCCTGCATGTCCGCGACATCGCCCACCCCGACACCGAAGCCCAGAAGGCCGACGTGGAGGCGATCCTGGCCGACCTCGGCATCGACCCGGAGCGCGACCCGCGCGTGGTCGAGGTCTCCAACAAGATCGACCTGCTGGCCGGGGCGGAGCGTGACGCGGCGCTTGCCCGTGCCGGGCGGGACGGCAACGCCTGTGCGCTGTCCGCCGCGACCGGGGAGCGTCTGGACACGCTGTTCCGCATCCTCGACGGGCGGATGACCGCCGGCCGCGAGCTGGTGGAACTGGATGTCGAGCATGGCGACGGAGCGACGCTCGCCTGGCTCTACGCCCATGGCGAGGTGGTCGGCCGCCGCGACGACGACAGCCACGCCCATCTGCATGTGGCCATCGAACCGGCGATGCTGGCGCGCCTGGGCCATCCGGGGCAGGGGCATGCCGCGGCCTGACCGCGATTGCCGGATTTTGCAAAAGAGGGGGGCTGCCGGAAACGGCGGCCCCTTTTCTTATGGAGTCGGACGGGACACCACATATGCGGCGGCACCCACCATGACCAGCCCGGTGCCGGCGAGCACCGGGTAGCCGGGGGAGGACAGGGCCAGGACGGCGAAGCTGGACGACATGCCGCCGACCGCCATGAGTTTCGCCTTCACCGGAATGGCGCCGCGGTCCTGCCACTCGCGGATGGCGCGGCCGAACCGCGGGTCGTTGCGCATCCGCTCGCGCAGTTCGGGATTGCCGCGGGCATAGGCCCAGCCGGCGACCAGCAGGAAGGGGACGGTGGGCAGGATCGGCAGGAAGGCTCCGGCGGTGGCCAGCCCCACCGCGCCATGGCCGACCAGCAGCCACAGCCGCCGCCGTCCCCTTCCCATGCCGTTGTCCGCATCCATCGTCCGACCGCCCGCTCCGAAGCCTCCCGGTTCCGGGTCATTGAACCGCGCCCGGCCGTGCCGCGCAAGCTGGGGGTGGTCATGACGCCGTGCGCGCCATCCCCGGCGTGCCGGCCTTGGCCGTCGCCTCCAGGCTGTACAGCTTCGCCAGCAGTTGCGGCGCCGGCTGTTCGGTCCCTGCCGGCGCCCCCGCCGGTGCCACCGCTGTCGCCGCCGTTTCCGCCGCCGGTGCCGACTTGCGGCGCAAGGCTTCCGCCAGCGATTGGGGGGAGGGCAGGGCGGGATCGCCGCCGTTGCCGCCGCCCATCCAGGGCAGCATCCCTGCCGGCGGCTGCTCCGCCGCGGCGGTCTCCGGTCCCTCCTCCAGCAGGCTGCCGATATGGCCCAGCACGCTGTCGCCGGTGACCTCTTCGAAGGCGACCATGGCGACGCTGCCGATCAGGCCGGGCAGCCCGCCGAACAGGAAGCCGCCGGCAAGCCGGGCTGGGATGGAGATGTCTTCTCCCGTCGCCTCGCGGTAGACCGACGACACCACGGGCAATTGCTGGAGCGGGTTGACCACGTCGAGCAGATCGTCGAAGCCGACGCTCATCCTGTCGGCCAGCGTTTCCTCCGGCTCGGCGGGCGGTTTGCGCTGGGCGGCCGGCGGGCTTACCGCCTGGGCGGCCAGTCTCCTGTCGATGGCTGGGGTGTTGACGCTCATGCGTGGTCTCCGATGGCGGCGAGCAGCGACTCCAGCCGGGCGAAACTCCCGGCGGAGGGCGAGGGGTCGTCCTTGCCCTGGCGCAGGAACTCCTCCAGCCGCGGGTGCAGGTCGATGGCGGCGTCGGTTTCCGGATCGGTGCCGCGCTTGTAGGCGCCGAGCCGGATCATCTCCTTCATGCCGTCATAGCTGGCGGCCAGCGCGCGGGCGCGGCCGACGATGCGGTTCTCGCGCGCGTCATGGCAGCCGGGCAGGCTGCGCGACACGCTGCGCAGCAGGTTGACGGCGGGATAGCGTCCCTGCTCGGCGATCTTGCGGTCCAGCACCAGATGGCCGTCGAGGATGCCGCGCACCGCATCGGCAATCGGTTCGTCATGGTCGTCGCCATCGACCAGAACGGTGAAGATGGCGGTGATGTCGCCGTCTCCGCCATCCTCGGGGCCGGGACCGGCGCGTTCCAGCAGGCGGGGCAGTTCGGCGAAGACGCTTGGCGGGTAGCTCTTGGCGGTCGGCGGCTCGCCGGCGGCCAGCCCGATCTCGCGCTGGGCCATGGCGAAGCGGGTGACGCTGTCCATCAGGCAGAGGACGTGCTTTCCCCCCTGGCCTCCGGAATCGCGCATCTCCTCCGCCACCGTCATGGTCAGCAGCGCCGCCTGCCGGCGCATCAGCGGCGGCTCGTCCGAGGTGGCGACGATGACGACGGAGCGTGCCAGCCCCTCCGGCCCCAGATCGTCCTGGATGAATTCGCGCACCTCGCGCCCACGTTCGCCGATCAGGCCGATGACGATGGCGTCGGCCTCGGCATGGCGGGCGACCATCGCCAGCAGCGTCGATTTGCCGACGCCGGAGCCGGCGAAGACGCCCAGCCGCTGGCCGCGGCAGAGCGGCACGAAGCTGTCGATCACCCGGATGCCGCTGTCCAGCCGCCTGCCCACCCGGCGGCGGGCGCAGGCGGCCGGCGGCGGCTGACGCAAGCTGCGCGGATGCTCGCCGTTCGCCAGCGGACCCTTGCCGTCGATCGGCTCGCCCAGCGCGTTGACCACCCGGCCGAGCCAGCCGGGGCCGGGCCGGAGCGTGAAGGCGGTGTCGTCGGTGACGGCGGCGCAGCCCTCCGCCACGCCGTCGAGGCTGTCGAAGGCCATCAGCAGCGAGCGGCCGTTGCGGAAGCCGATGGTCTCGCACAGCACCCGCCCGCCGCGCAGCGTCTCCGCATGGCATTTGTCGCCGACCGACAGCACGCGCTGCAACCCGTCGACCTCCAGCGTCATGCCGGCGGCCGAGCGGATTTCCCCGCGCCACCGGCGCGTCGGCAGCCGGTCGAATTCCGCGGCCAGGGTGGCGAGTGCCGGCATCGCTTCTGTCTCCACCATCTCCATCGATGCGAGGCATCCTGGAGCAACGAATTTAAATCCGGCTTTAAACCGGCGGGATCATCGTCCGATCCGGTGTTCCGGCGAGAATTGCCGGCAAGAATTGATGGACCGAGGTCGCAATGGATTTGGGTAAAATCGGTTTCTTTCAGCTTGCCGGCACGCGGCTGGACTATCTGGCGCAGCGGCAGAAGCTGGTCGCCGAGAATGTGGTGAACGCCAACACGCCCGACTACCAGGCGCGCGACCTCAAACCCTTCGACAGCGTGATGGACGGCATCCGCCCGGTGGAGACCGCCCGCACCTCCGGCCTGCATCTGGCGAGCACCCGCTCCACCGCCGGCTTCCGCGAGGAGGGCAAGGCCGCCCTGTGGGAGTCGACCCCATCCGGCAACGCGGTGTCGCTGGATCAGGAGATGATCAAGGGCAGCGAGACCCGCGACGCCTTCGCGCTGACCACCAGCCTGTTCCAGCGCAATGTGCAGATGCTGCGCATGGCCTGGAAGAACGGTTGACGGTATTCAAGACGGAGACGACCCGATGATGAACGATGTCCTCGGCGCCACGCTGAAGATCGCCGGCGCCGGACTCCAGGCGCAGTCGACCCGCCTGCGCGTGGTGGCGGAGAATCTCGCCAACGCCGACAGCACCGCCACCGCCAGGGGCGGCGACCCCTACCGCCGCAAGACGGTGTCCTTCGACAGCGTGATGGACCGTGGCGTCGGGGCGGAGCTGGTGCAGGTCAAGCAGATCGGCCGCGACCGCAGCGACTTCCAGCTCGCCTACGATCCGTCGCACCCGGCGGCCGACGACAAGGGCTACGTCAAGAAGCCGAACGTCCAGCCGCTGGTCGAGATGATGGACATGCGCGAGGCCGGCCGCGCCTTCGAGGCCAGCATGAATGTCATCGAACAATCGCGCGCGATGATGACCCGCGTCGTCGACCTGCTGCGCAGCTGAGGAGCCGTTCCATGATCGAGATGTCCGTCGGCCGCGTCGCCGCCGCCTACGCCGCCAACCGCAGCCCGATTTCCAGCGGCGTCGCCGAGACGCAGGCGGCGGCCTCCCCGCTGTCCTCTGCCAACCAGTCCGACGCGGTGGCCGCCAGCGCCGAGAGCGATTTCGGCGGTTTCCTCGACAAGTCGATCTCCCAGGCGGTCGACACGCTGAAGGAAAGCGAGCGCGTGTCGCTCGCCGCCGTGTCGGGCAAGGCCAGCGCGCAGGATGTCGTGCGCTCCGTCCTGGCCGCCGAGATGACGGTGCAGAGCGTCGTCGCCATCCGCGACAAGATGGTCCAGGCCTATCAGGAGATCATGCGCATCGCGGTGTGAGCGGGTGCGCGTGAGGAGGGATCCCCCATGAACCAGGCCGACGTGCTGGAGGTGCTGCGCAGCGGCATCTGGACGACCCTGCTGGTCGCCGCCCCGCCGCTGATCGTCGCGGTGGTGGTCGGCGTGTCGATCTCGCTGGTGCAGGCGCTGACCCAGGTGCAGGAGATGACGCTGACCTTCGTGCCGAAGATCGTCGCGATCCTGGTGGTGACGGTGCTGGCGCTGCCCTTCATGTACGGCGCGCTCGCCACCTACGCCGACCGGCTGAGCGACCTGATCGTCGCGATTGATTGATGCGCCTCCCCCCGTTGCGAGCGGCCGCGCTCCCCCTTCTCGGGCTGCTCGTAAATCCGGCCGGCGGTGCGGCGGCGCCGCCGGCCAACCTCTCGCAGATCGGGGTGTGGAGCACCGCCCTCTACGCCCCGCCCAAACAGCCGGCCCCCCAGACGCGGGCCAAAGCCCTGCCGCCGGAAGCGCAGTGCATCGCCGCCATCCTCGATGCGGAGAAGGCGGCGGGCATCGCCGACCATCTGCTGCTGGCGATGGGGTTCACCGAGTCCGGCCGGCGGACGGAGGACCGGCTGTTCACCGCCTGGCCCTGGACGGTCAACACCGAAGGCCGCTCCCACTACTTTCCGACGCGCGACGCCGCGATATCCTTCGTGCGCGAGACCCAGGCGCGCGGCGTCCAGTCCATCGACGTCGGCTGCCTGCAAGTGAATTTGCGCTGGCACCCCGACGCCTTCCCCGACCTCGTCACCGCCTTCGATCCGGTCGCCAACGCCCGCTATGCCGCGTCCTTCCTGTCGGCGCTGCGGCGCGACCACGGCTCGCTGGAGACGGCCATCGCCCGCTACCATTCCGCCCAGTCCGAGCGCGGCGAGGCCTATCGCCAGCGGGTGACCGGCAACCTGCGCTGGGTCGCCGGGGCGCTCGGCTATCTGGAGACGCTGGCCGCCGGCCCCGGCGGCTCCGCCCCGGTCTGGACCGCGGCGGAGCGCGGGCGCCTGAGCTTCCTGTCCGGCCTGTTCGCCGACGGCCCGGCCCGCCCGCTGCTGCCGGCCGGGCAGAACTGAAACCGGTTCACTGCGGGAAATGCTCGACATGGCATTCCGCGGTCCGGCCGTAATAGACCACCCGCCTGCCGGAGAAGGACACCATGTAGCCGGCGCATCCGGCCGCCTTCACCGCCTCGCAGAAGCCGCGGTAGCTGTAGCCCGCCGCGTTGGACTGCGCCGCGCGCACCGCCGCCTCGACCCCATCCGCCCGGAAGGCCGCGGCGACCGGCGTCGGCGTCGCGATGGCCGGCAATTCCACGCTGTCGCCGTCCGGCAGATAATAGGTGCTGGTCCCGCGGCGGTAATCGACGGCATAGCCTTCGAACCCGGCGTCGATCAGTACGGCGACGATGGACGGGAAATTCATCGTGCCGTCGTGGGACGCGGCAAGGCAGGTCTGGGCAATCGTCTTCTGCTGCGCGTTCATCGGCGCTCTCCTTCTTGCGGTGGGTTTGCCGGGGCCAGGGGGATCAGCCGGTGGGGCTGCTCTTCAGCCCATGCGCCCCGGCGATCTTCCTCAGAATCCGGTCGAGCTGCGCGCGTTCCTCCGCCGTCAGGCAGGCGAAGGCCGCCTCGTCGTTCTCGTCGGCCAGCCGGGCCAGCTCCGGCAGGATCCGGCTTCCCGCCTCCGACAGGGCCAGCACATGGGCGCGGCCGTCGGCCGGGTCGTCGTCGCGGGTGACCAGGGCCTTGGCGACCAGCCGGTCGGCCAGCTTGCTGATGGCGCCGCGGGTCATGCCCATCCGCCCGGCGAGCCGGTTGGGGGCCAGCGGACCGGCGTCCTGCAACTCCCGCATCATAACCCACTCGGCCACCGTCACGTCCTTGCCCTCCAGGCGGCGGGCGAAGGCGAAGGACACATGGTTGGACACCATGCGCATCCAGTAGCCGAGATGGTCCGTCAGCCGGGAAACCGCGCCATTGGCGTTCATGGAAGGCCGCTCCGTTTGTTGACTAGGAAACTACCGTGCGGTTTGTTTCCTAGTCAACCACTTTCCCGTCCAGACCCCGCACCGGGCCCCGCCCTTAAATCCCGGTTTTACCGCGCCCCCCTATCGTTGCCGGAACGCCTCTCCTCCACAAACCCGCCCCTCCACAAACCCGCCCCTCCACAAACCCGTCAGGACCCCCATGACCCTCACGGATCACGTCCGCAGCCGGTTCGGCCTGATCGGCGATATCGGGCTGGCGAACCGCGACGTGCTGTTCGCGGTCGGCATCCTGCTGGTGCTGGCGGTGCTTTTCCTGCCGGTGCCGTCCTGGTTCCTCGATCTCGGGCTGGCGCTGTCCTTCTCGGTCGCGGTGCTGGTGCTGATGGTGTCGCTGTGGATCCCGCGGCCGCTGGACTTCTCGTCCTTCCCCACGGTCCTTTTGGTGGTGACCATGCTGCGGCTGGCGCTGAACATCGCGTCCACCCGCCTGATCCTCAGCGAGGGGCACAACGGCCACGCCGCCGCCGGGCACGTCATCCAGGGCTTCAGCCAGTTCGTGATGGGCGGCAACTTCGTCATCGGCGTGGTGATCTTCTGCATCCTGGTGGTGATCAACTTCGTCGTCATCACCAAGGGCGCCACCCGCATCGCCGAGGTCGGCGCCCGCTTCACGCTGGACGCCATTCCCGGCAAGCAGATGGCCATCGACGCCGACCTCTCCGCCGGCATGATCGACGAGGCCGAGGCGCGCCGCCGCCGCAAGGAGCTGGAGGACGAGAGCACCTTCTATGGCGCGATGGACGGCGCCTCCAAATTCGTGCGCGGCGACGCGGTGGCCGGGCTGGTCATCACCGTCATCAACGTTCTCGGCGGCATGGCCATCGGCATCGCCCAGAAGGGGATGAGTTTCGAGCACGCCGCCTCCATCTACACCACCCTGACGGTCGGCGACGGGCTGGCGACGCAGATCCCGGCGCTGGTGGTGTCGCTGGCCGCCGGCCTGCTGGTCACCAAGGGCGGCAATGTCGGCTCGGCGGAAAAGGCGGTGATCGACCAGCTCGGCGCCTATCCGAAGGCGCTCTTGGTGGCGTCGGGCCTGCTGGTCTCGCTGGCGATCACGCCGGGCCTGCCGATGGCCCCCTTCCTCGCCATCGGCGCCGCCTTCGCCCTGCTAGGCTGGTACGCGCCGCGCCGCAAGGCCCGCGCCGCCGCACTCGCCAAGCTGGAGGAAAGCCGCAAGGCGCCCGCCGCCGTCCCGGAGGAGGCGGTGGAGGACATGCTGAAGGTCGACGAGGTGAAGGTGGAGGTCGGCAACCACCTCGTCCCGCTGATCCTCAACAAGAACGGCCCGCTGACCACCAAGGTGAAGACCCTGCGCAAGCGCTTCGCCACCGAGTTCGGCTTCGTCCTGCCCTCGGTCCGCATCAAGGATTCCAGCTTCTTGGCCCCCAAGAGCTACGTCATCAGCATCATGGGGGTGGAGGCGGCGAAGGGCGAGGTGCGGCCGAAGCATCTGCTCGCCATCGACCCGACCGGCGGCGCGGTGCCCGACATCGCCGGCGACGCGACGCGCGAGCCGACCTTCGGCCTCCAGGCCAAATGGATCGACCCGGCCCGCCATGAGGAGGCGGTGGCGAAGGGCTACACCGTCGTCGATCCGGAAAGCGTCATCACCACCCACCTGACCGAGGTCATCAAGGACAACCTCTCCACCCTGCTGACCTTCGCCGCCTTGCAGAAGCTGATCGACGGGCTGGGCCGCGAATACCAGAAGCTGATCAACGACATGGTGCCGAGCCAGATCTCGCTGGTCGTGCTCCAGCGCGTGCTGCAACAGCTGTTGTCGGAACGGGTGTCGATCCGCAACCTGCCCGCCATCGTCGAGGCGGTGGCGGAGGCCGTCGGCTGGACCCGCCACATCACGCTGATCACCGAACATGTGCGGATGCGGCTCGGCCAACAGATCCACCAGGGGCTGGCCGGACCCGACGGCTTCGTCTCGGTGATCGCGCTCAGCCCGCGCTGGGAACAGGCGCTGCTCGACAACATCGTGGTGGAGGGCGACGACCGCCGCTTCGTCATGCCGCCCAGCCAGGTGCAGGAGTTCCTGACCGCCGTGCGGCTGAAGATCCAGAAGCATGCCACCTCGCAAATCTGGCCGGCCCTGCTGGTGGGGGCGGAAGCGCGGCCCTTCGTGCGGTCGCTGCTGGAGCGGGTCAGCCCGATGACCCCGGTGCTGAGCCATGCCGAGCTGCACCGCAAGGCGGCGCTCAAGACCGTCGATCAGGTCTAGGCGCCGATGGACGTTCCCATGGACGGCCTCAGCCAGTTCCTGACGCTGGAGATCTACCGCGGCCTGCTGGTGCTGGCGCGGGTGGCGGCGGCCATCGGGCTGCTGCCGGGCTTCGGCGAGGCGGCGGTGCCGATGCGGGTGCGGGCGGCCCTGGCGGTCATCGTCACGCTGGTGCTGCTGCCGGGGGTGGAGGGCTTGCCCGACCGCATGCCGGACCAGCCGGTGGAGATGCTGCGGGCGCTGGCCGGCGAAACGCTGGTCGGCGCCTATCTCGGCCTCGGCGCCCGGCTGTTCATGGCCGCCCTCCAGACCGCCGGCGCGGTGGCGGCCCAGGTGGTGGGGCTGAGCAACCCCTTCTCGATGGCGGCGGCGGGGTTCGAGGGCGGGTCGGTGCTGTCCGGCGTGCTGCTGATCGGCGGGCTGGCGCTGCTGTTCGCATCCGACGTGCATTACCTGATGATCGGCGCGCTGGCCCGCTCCTACGGCTCCTGGCCGGCGGGGGTGTTCCCCGACCTCGGCATGGTCGCCCAGCGCTTCGCCGAGCTGCTGGCGACCACCTTCCGGCTCGGCGTCGGCTTGGCGGCGCCCTTCATCCTCTATGGGCTGGTGGTCAATCTGGCGCTGGGGCTGGTCAACCGGGTGATGCCGGCGATGCCCGTCTATTTCGTCGCGACGCCGGGCGTCCTGATGATCGGCATGGGGCTGTTCATGGCGACCGCCGGGGCGATGCTGACCGCCTTCGTCGCCGCGCTGGGCGGCTGGCTGTCGGGGTCCTGACTTGCGGAGATTGGGCCATGGCGGAGCAGGACGACGAGCAGAAGACCGAGGAACCGACAGAGAAACGCCTGCGCGAGGCGGCGGAGAAGGGCGACGTCCCCCGCGCCCGCGACGTCGGGCTGCTGTCGGCGATGGTCGCCGCCTGGATGATCGTGCTGATGGCGGTGCCCGGCGTGGCGTCGACCCTGTCGGCCCTGCTGCTGCCGCTGATCGAGAATCCCGACGACATCCGGATCGACGGCAGCGCCATCGACGTCATCCACAGCCTGCACTGGCTGATCGGCGGTGTCGCCGTCGCCCTGCTGCCGGTGCTGGGCATCCTGCTGGCCGGGGTGGCGGTGTCGGCGCTGGGGCAGGGGCCGTTCGTGGTGGCGTCCGACCGCATCCGGCCGAAATGGTCGCACCTGTCGCCGTCGTCCGGCTGGACGCGGATCGCCGGCCGGCCGGCGCTGGTCGAATTCGCCAAGAGCCTGGTCAAGCTCGCCATCATCAGCGGTGCGGCCTGGCACGCGCTGGCGCCCTACATCGCATGGACGGAGGATACTGTGGGCATGGACGTCGCCGGATTGCCCGTGCTGCTGCGGGACGTGACCTTGCGGCTGCTGCTGGCGGTCCTGCTGGCGACCGTCCTGATGGCGGCGGTGGACGTGCTGTGGAACCGCATGGAGTGGCGCCGCCGCCTGCGCATGAGCCACCAGGAGATCAAGGACGAGTTCAAGCAGATCGAGGGCGACCCCAACGCCAAGGCCCGCCTGCGCGACATCCGCCGCTCGCGCTCGAAGAAGCGGATGATGGCGAACGTCCCGCGCGCCACGGTGGTGATCACCAACCCCACCCATTTCGCCGTGGCGCTGGAATACGAGCGCGGCCGGACCGCCGCGCCGATCTGCCTCGCCAAGGGCGCTGACCTGATCGCGCTGCGCATCCGCGCGCTGGCCCAGGAGCACAACATCCCCATCGTCGAGAACCCGCCGCTCGCCCGCGCCCTCCACGCCACGGCGGAGGTGGATGCGACGATCCCGCTCCAGCACTATCAGGCGGTGGCGGAGGTCATCACCTATGTGCTGAAGCTGAAGGGCGGTCTGGCGCGACGGGGGTGAGCGAGGGGAAGGAAACGCCCTCTGCCCCACAGGAGGGATGTCTTCTCGAATGCCGCTGTCGAGGGCGCGGAACTCCTGGCTTTACGTCAGCGAGGGCTGCCGGGTTCTTCCAGCAAGTCGGTGCCTTCAAGCGATGGAATTGCCATATTGAAGCAATTGTCTTCGCAATGTACGTAAAGTAGGTTTTTGATCTTCTTCATGAAATCGACCGGCTTGAACGGCATGGAAACCAATGCGCATATTCCTGCATCTGCAACCTTTTCCGCCATTTTCGGCGTCACTGCAGAGCTGATGATTACGAATGGTATTATGGAGATATGTTTTATTTTTTCCTCAAGACATGGGTCTTTTGTCTGACGAAATCTGACCGTCTCCAACAGTTGAAGCGCTTTTTCGCGGATTGTATCTGCGTTTACGATGACAATGCCGATCTCGTTCTCTGAAAGAAGCGAGAGAGCGTCCTCGGTGGAGAATGAGCGGTAGATGTGCTTCAGCTTAAGGCCGGAAAGGGTTCTTTCCATTAATTCGCTGGACGATATATTGAAGTCAACAATCAAGGCAGACGCAGATCTAAAATTACAGTACTTTGTACAAATGTTACCCGCGATGCCCATAATTGTAAGAACCTGGATGTAAAGTTGTCAGATTGAATTTGGTAACGGATCGTGAAGATGTAATTAAAGAATATCCGGATAAACCCTTATTTCCCTCAGCCAGATCAAAGAGAAGCCACCCACAGCCGCCATTCGTGATCCGTCTCCGCAACTCTCCGGGAGCCGCCGGATGGACCGTTCGCCGAAAGCTGTTCCACGCTGTTTCATCGTCCGCCGATCACCGCCCTCTCCCGGTGTGAGCGAGAGAGCCGTCCGCTATGGCACCCTTGCCATCCCGCCGGTCGCGTGTCAGGAACGGAGCCGTCAGCCCGTGACGTGAAGGGGACCTCCGATGCCGCCGCTCTCCGCCAAGCCCGCCGCCAAGGCGGCAGCGCCCAAATCCGCCGCTGGCTCGCTGGCCGGTTTCTGTCCCTGGGCGGGGGAAGAGGGCGTGCGGGTCTACCTCCGTCCGGTCGGGCTGATGCCCATCGCTGCCTGGGCCAAGGGGGCGGCGGTGCCGCTGGCCGGCGGCCGCTTCGCCTTCTCCACTGCCGAACTGATCGTCCGCGATGGCCTGCACCATGGGGGAACGCGCATCGACCGCGCCTTCGCACCGCTGTCGGAGATCATGGCCTGGGGCTGGGAGCGCTCGCGTGCGGTGGCGGAGGCGCTGGACCGCCAGCTCGGCGCCCTGACCCGCGCCCGCGCCCCCTTCGCCGGGCTGGCCCCCGACCGGCCGCAGATCATGGGCATCGTCAACGTGACGCCGGACAGCTTTTCCGACGGCGGCGACTTCCTCGACCCCGGCGCCGCCATCGCCCATGGCGAGGCGATGCTGGCGGCCGGCGCCGACATCCTGGACATCGGCGGCGAGTCCACCCGCCCCGGCGCCGTCCCGGTCCCGCCCGAGGAGGAGGAGCGGCGCGTCCTGCCGGTCATCCGCCATTTCGCCGAAAAGGGGGCGACCGTCTCGGTCGACACCCGCCACGCCCGCGTGATGGAGTCCGCCGCCGCGGCCGGCGCCCGTATCGTCAACGACATCGCCGGCCTGTCCGATCCGGACGCGCTGCCGGTGGTGGCCCGCACCGCCACTCCGGTGGTGGTGATGCACATGCAGGGCGACCCCGGCACCATGCAGGCCAACCCGACCTACCGCGACGCCGCGCTCGACGTGTTCGACTGGCTGGAGGAGCGGGTCGCCCGCTGCGTCGCGGCCGGCGTGGCCCCGGAGCGCATCGCCGTCGATCCCGGCATCGGCTTCGGCAAGAAGACGGAGCACAATCTGGAGATCCTGCGCCACACGTCGCTGTATCATGCGCTGGGCTGCACGGTGCTGATCGGCCTGTCGCGCAAGGGCTTCATCGGCCGGCTGTCGCGCGAGGAGCCGCCGAAGGAACGGCTGGCCGGCTCGCTCGCCGCCGGGCTGGAGACGCTGAACCAGGGGGCGCAGATCCTGCGCGTCCACGATGTGGCGGAAACGGCGCAGGCCCGCGCCGTCTGGGAAGGGCTGCACCGACGCTGAGACCCGCGCCCGCCGATGGAGGTAAAGCACAGGCTCGTCTGTAACCCTTTCGCGCAGCCGCCGATGGGGCCTTGACCCGGCCCGCCTGCCGCGCGAAGAAACATCCTTCGCTTGCGCATCCGGCCCCGCACCCCGACATGCGGGGTTTGGATACCGTTTCTGCACGAGGTTTTCATGACGCGACACCTGTTCGGCACCGACGGCATCCGTGGCACCGCCAACATCGACCCGATGACCGCCGAAACGGCCCTGCGCGTGGCGATGGCGACCGCGCTGCAGTTCCGCCGCGGCGACCACCGCCACCGGGTGGTGATCGGCAAGGATACCCGCCTGTCCGGCTATCTGCTGGAACCGGCGCTGACCGCCGGCTTCATCTCCATGGGGATGGACGTGGTGCTGGTCGGTCCGCTGCCGACCCCGGCCGTCGCCATGCTGACCCGGTCGTTGCGCGCCGACATGGGCGTGGTGATCTCCGCCTCGCACAACCCCTATCAGGACAACGGCATCAAGCTGTTCGGCCCCGACGGCTACAAGCTGTCCGACGAGGTCGAGGCTGCCATCGAGGCGCGCATGGCGCTGCCCTTCGCTCCCGACCTTGCCCGTCCCGCCGATCTCGGCCGCGCCAGCCGGATGGAGGACGCCACCGGCCGCTACATCGAGTATGTGAAGAACACCTTCCCGCGCGGCCTGCGGCTGGACGGTCTGAAGATCGTCGTCGATTGCGCCAACGGCGCCGCCTACAAGGTGGCGCCCAAGGTGCTGTACGAGCTGGGGGCCGACGTGATCCCGGTCGGCGTCAGCCCGGACGGCACCAACATCAACAAGGGCTGCGGCGCCACCGCCACCCAGACCCTGCAGGAGCAGGTGGTCGCCCATGGCGCCCATCTCGGCGTCGCGCTCGACGGCGATGCCGACCGCCTGATCATGGTGGACGAGGCCGGGCGCCCCATCGATGGCGACCAGCTGATGACCTTGATCGCCACCTCCTGGGCGCGGTCGCAGACGCTGCGCGGCGGCGGCGTCGTCGCCACCGTGATGTCCAACCTGGGCATGGAGCGCCATCTCGGCGGGCTCGGCCTGCATCTGGCCCGCACGCCCGTCGGCGACCGCTACGTCGTCGAGATGATGCGCGAGCGCGGCTACAATGTCGGCGGCGAGCAGTCGGGCCATGTCGTGCTGTCCGACTATTCGACCACCGGCGACGGGCTGATCGCGGCGTTGCAGGTGCTGGCGGTGCTGATCCAGGCCGAAGGCCGCTCGGCCAGCGAGGTCTGCCGCGTGTTCGATCCGGTGCCGCAGAAGCTGACCAACGTCCGCTTCACCGCCGGGACCAAGCCGCTGGAGGACGCCGTCGTCCAGCAGGCGATCAGGGAGGGCGAGGCGCGGCTGGCGTCGAGCGGCCGTCTGCTGATCCGCAAGTCCGGCACCGAGCCGCTCATCCGCGTGATGGCGGAGGGCGACGACGCGGCGCTGGTCGACAGCGTGGTCGCCGACATCGCCGGCACCATCCAGGCCAGCGCCGCCCGCAGCCTGGAGGCCGCGCAATGAGCGGAAGCACCGTCAACGGCCGCGTTCTGATCGTCGCCGGGTCCGACTCCGGCGGCGGCGCCGGCATCCAGGCCGACATCAAGGCGGTCAGCGCGCTCGGCGCCTATGCCATGACCGCCATCGCCGCCTTGACGGCGCAGAACACCACGGGCGTCTATGGCGTGGTGCCGGTCGATCCGGCTTTCGTCGCCTTGCAGATGAAGCTGGTGCTGGAGGATATCGGCGCCGACGCGGTGAAGATCGGCATGCTCGCCAACACCCCCGTCATCGAGGCGGTGGCGGCGGAGTACGAGGCGCGCGCCGTCAATGTGCCGCTGGTCCTCGATCCGGTGATGATCGCCAAGAGCGGCCACCACCTGCTCGACCCCGACGCGGTGCTGACCCTGCGCCGGCGCCTGCTGCCGCTGGCCGAAGTGGTGACGCCCAACCTGCCGGAAGCCGAGGCGCTGACCGACCTGCCGATCCGCGACCTCGACGACATGCGCCGCGCCGCCGAGCTGATGCTCAGCTTCGGCCCGAAATCGGTTCTGCTGAAGGGCGGCCATCTGGAGGACGACACCCTCTACGACCTGCTGCTGACCGAGGAGGGCGAGACGGTGTTCGAGGGCCGCCGCGTCCACACCCCCCACACCCACGGCACCGGCTGCACCCTGTCCTCGGCCATCGCCGCCGGTCTGGCACAGGGCCTGAACACCCGCGACGCGGTCGCCCGCGCCCGCCGCTATGTCGAGACGGCGATCCTGACCGCACCCGGCCTCGGCCACGGCCACGGCCCGCTCAACCACCTGCACACGGTGCGGGAGTTTTCGTAAGAGGGCGGGTGACCGTCGGTGCTTGCGATGTGCGGCGGCTCTCATCGGCCGTCATCCCCGCGGAGGCGGGGATCCAGGCTTACCCATTGGTTTCGCTTGGGAAACTCTGGATTCCCGCCTTCGCGGGAATGACGGCCGAGAGAAGCCCGTGACGGGAGCCGATGCGAAGCGGTTCAAACGCCTCGCGTCTTTCCCCTCTTCACGGCACCCGCTTCTTCTCCAGCTTGCGCGCCAGCGTGCGCCGGTGCATGCCGAGCCGCCGCGCGGTCTCGGAGATGTTGAAGTTCGTCTCCACCAGCGTCTCGTGGATGCGCTCCCACTCCAGATTCTTGATCGAGGTGGTGCGGACGGTCGGGGCGATGGAGGTGTCGCCCTCGGTGCGGTCGAAGGCGGCCTCGATGTCGTCGGTGTTGGACGGCTTGGCCAGATAATGGCAGGCCCCCAGCTTGATCGCCTCCACCGCGGTGGCGATGCTGGCGAAGCCGGTCAGCACGACGATGCGGGTCTCCTCGTCCGCCTCGTGCAGCTCCTTCACGCATTCCAGCCCCGACCCGGTGGCGAGCTTCAGATCGACCACGGCATAGTCGGGGTCCAGCGTCTGCAAAAGCTCCCGCATCTCCTCCAGCCCGGCGCAGGCATGGACCTCGTAGCCGCGACGCTCGAAGGACCGGCGCAGCGCCTTGGCGAAGGACGCATCGTCCTCGACGATCAGCAGGGTGCGGAGGACCTCCTCTTCCAACTCAATCGTCTCCATCGGAGCCTCCCGGCGACAGGGCGGACAGCGGCAGGGTCAGCGTCACGGTGGCGCCGCCGCCCGGCCGGTTCTTGGCCGAAACCGTTCCGCCCAGCTTGCGCAGCACATTGACCACCAGGAACAGGCCGAGTCCGCTGCCCGGCCGCTTCTTGGTGGAGCGGTAGGGCTTGCCCAGTTCTTCCAGAATGGCGGGGTCGAAGCCGGGGCCGCCGTCGTTGACCGCCACCACCAGATTGTCGCCCTGCCGCAAGGCCGCGACGCCGATCCAGCCCGGCGAGGCTTCCAGCGCATTGTCCAGCACGTTGAACAGCACCTGCTTCAGGGCGAGGTCGGCGATCATCCGTTCCTGCGGGCCGACCGTGTTGTCGTAGTCGAAGCGCTTGGGCGACCGGCTGGACAGCCAGTCCTCCACCAGCCCGTCGAGGAAGCCCTTGACCGTCGTGCGCACCGTGCCTTCGCCGCGCGCCTCGCCCGACGACATCAGGATGCCCGACACGATGGTCTTGCAGCGGTCGATCTGGTTCTGCATCTCCGCCATCTCGTCGGCCAGATCGGGGTCGGATTTCAGCGACGGCATGCGGCGCCAGTCATTGACGATCACCGACAGGGTGGCGAGCGGCGTTCCCAGCTCATGCGCCGCACCCGACGCCAGCAGCCCCATGCGGACGATGTGCGCCTCTTCCATCGAGCGCTGGCGCAGCTCGGCCAGATAGGCGTCGCGGGCGCGCAGGTTGCGGTTGATCTGGGTGAGGAAGGGGACCAGCAGGCTCGCCGCCAGCACGAAGCAGATGAACATGCCCTGGATGTGCAGGCTGAACAGCTCGCCCTCATAGGCGGGCGGCAGCGGCAGCGGCTGGTGGGTGCCGATCAGCCAGGTGAATCCGGCGGTCGCCACCAGGACCAGCGCCCAGGCCGACCAGGCCTCCAGCAGCACCGCCCCCAGCGCCACCTGAAGAAGATACAGCGAAATGAAGGGGTTGGAGGCGCCGCCACTGAGATAGAGCTGCAAGGTCAGCGCCCAGACGTCGATCAGCAGTTCCAGGAACAGCTGGGTGTTGGAAACGTCGGAGCTGCGGCGGATCTGGATCAGGCTGGCGATGTTCAGCGCGATCAGGACGAAGATCACCGCGGCCATCGGCAGCAGCGGCAGGCGGATGCCCATTTGCGAATGGACGATCAGGATCGTCACGATCTGCCCGACGACGGCAAGCCAACGCAGCTGGACGAGCAGGAACAGGTTTTTGCGGTCGGTGGTGTCGCGCACGAAAGACGTCCTGTTCCTCACCCGGTTCATCAGCCCATCGACTTATATAGAGAGTTACCGGCGGGCGGGGAGTTTTAGGACGCCTGTTTTCCGCTGAGCGTTTTCCGTTGGCCGTTTTCCGCTTTCCTTCACGCCCGCCGGCGCCGCATCTCGCTGCGGACCACGAACAGGACGGCGCCGATCAGCATCAGGTCCAGCGCGAACCAGGTCAGCGCATAGCCGAGATGGCTGTTGGGGAAGCTGACCACCGTCAGCCCTCCGACCGGCCAGCCGCCGGGATTGCGGGTGCCATCGGCGTCTATGAAGTATGGGGCGGCCTGCTCTAACCCATTCGCGGCGGCGATGGCGGCCACGTCGCGGGAATACCAGCGGCCGGCGGCCGGGTCGTTGCTGCGCAGGAATCCGCCCTTCGGCTCGGTCAGGCGCAGCAGGCCGGCGACGGTGACCTCTCCCTGCGGTTGCCCGTCGGCGCGGGTCGCGGGATCGCGCTTGTCCGGCGGCACGAAGCCGCGGTTGACCAGAACGGTGAAGCCGCGGTCGGTGACCAGCGGCGTCATCACCCAGAAGCCGCCGCCCAGGTCGCTGACGGCCTGCACCAGAGCCTCGCGGTCGTTGAGGAACCGTCCGGTGACGGCGACCCGGCGGTATTCGTCCGAGGCGGCGCGGACAGACGCCCACGCCTCCGGCCCCGGAGCGGGGACGGGGGAGGCATGGATGCGGGCGTCCACCCGCTCGATCAGGTCGAGCTTCCACACCCGGCGTTCGAGCTGCCAGATGCCGAGCGCGGTCAGGCCGGCGATGCCGGCGAGCGCCAGAAGGCCGAAGAGGGCCAGCGCCCAAGCCGGGCGGGCCCTCTTCACCGAAGAACCGCCCGCAGGGGGCGCGGACGGCAGTCCGGTCACGGCATCTTGCTCATGTCGTGGCCGGGCATCATGTTGGTGTTCAGGTGGTACATCACCCAAAGCGAACCGGCGAACATGATGACCACGACGATGATCGTGAAGATCATCGCCAGCATCGACCAGCCGCCTTCGACACGGCCGTTCATGTGCAGGAAATACACCATGTGGACGATGATCTGAACCACGGCCAGAGCCAGGATCACGACCGTGGTGGTCGTGTTGTCCAGCGTGCCGTTCATCACCAGCCAGAACGGGATGACCGTCAGGATCACCGACAGGACGAAGCCGATCATATAGCTGCCGAAGGTGCCATGGGCGCCCGCCGGGTGGCCGTGATCGTCATGGCCATGGCCGCCGTGAGCCCCATGGCTGCCGTGTCCGTGATCGGCGTGGTGGTCGCTGTGCGCGTGGGTGCTCATCGCAGCGCTCCCATCAGATAGACGAAGGTGAACACACCGATCCAGATGACGTCCAGGAAGTGCCAGAACATGCTGAGGCACATCAGGCGCCGGCGGTTCGCCGGGATCAGGCCGCGGCGGGCGACCTGGACCATCAGCGTCACCAGCCACACGCTGCCGAAGGTGACGTGCAGGCCGTGGGTGCCGACCAGCGTGAAGAAGGACGACAGGAAGGCGCTGCGCCACGGGCCGGCGCCCTCATGGATCATGTGGGCGAACTCGAACAGCTCGATGCCCAGGAAGGCGAGGCCGAACAGCAGAGTGATCGCCAGCCAGCCCTGGGTCTGGGCGGTGCGGCCCTTCTCCATCGCCAGCATGGCGAAGCCGTAGGTGATGGACGAGAACAGAAGCATGGAGGTGTTCAGCGCCACCAGCTTCAGGTCGAACAGCTCCTTCGGCGTCGGACCGGCGGCGTAGCTGGTGCCCAGCACGCCGTAGGTCGCGAACAGCACCGCGAAGATGAGACAGTCGCTCATCAGGTAGATCCAGAAGCCGAGCGCGGTGCTGGCTCCCTCGTGGGCGTGCTCGTCCGTCACATGGAAGACGGGCGGGGTGGCGCCGCGCGGGGTGTCGTGCCCCGCGTGGCCGCCATGCATGGCATCAACGGTCGTCGTCATGCTTTACACCTGTCCGGAGAGCAGACGGGTCCGCTCGTTCTCGGTCCGCACCACCTCATCCACCGGGATGTGGAAGTCGCGGTTGTAGTTGAAGGTATGGTTGATGGCGACCGCCAGCAGGCCGATGAAGCTCAGGGCCGCCAGCCACCAGATGTGCCAGATCAGACCGAAGCCGAGCGCCGTGCTGAGGCCGGCCAGGATGATGCCGGTGCCGGTGTTGCTCGGCATGTGGATCGGGCGGAAGCCCTCCAGCGGACGGGCATAGCCGCGCTTCTTCATGTCCCACCACGCGTCATTGTCGTGGATGACCGGCGTGAAGGCGAAGTTGTAGTCCGGCGGCGGCGAGGAGGTCGCCCATTCCAGGGTGCGGCCATGCCACGGGTCGCCCGACACGTCGACCAGTTGCTTGCGCTTCAGGATGCTGACGGCGATCTGGATCAGGAAGGAGCCGATGCCGAGCGCGATCAGGACGGCGCCGAAGGCGGCGATCTGGAACCAGATCTGCAGCGACGGATCCTCGAACACGCGCAGGCGGCGGGTGACGCCCATCAGGCCCAGGACGTAGAGCGGCATGAAGGCGAAGTAGAAGCCGATCACCCAGAACCAGAAGGACATCTTGCCCCAGAACGGGTCGAGGCGGAAACCGAAGGCCTTCGGCCACCAGTAGTAGATGCCGGCGAACAGGCCGAACAGCACGCCGCCGATGATGACGTTGTGGAAGTGGGCGATCAGGAACAGGCTGTTGTGCAGGACGAAGTCGGCCGGCGGCACCGCCAGCAGCACGCCGGTCATGCCGCCGAGCACGAAGGTCAGCATGAAGGCGATGGTCCACATCATCGGCAGCTCGAACCGGATGCGGCCGCGGTACATGGTGAACAGCCAGTTGAAGATCTTCGCACCCGTCGGGATCGAGATGATCATCGTCGTGATGCCGAAGAACGAGTTCACGCTGGCGCCCGAACCCATGGTGAAGAAGTGGTGCAGCCACACCAGGTAGGACAGGATGGTGATGACGACGGTCGCGTAGACCATCGAGGTGTAGCCGAACAGCTTCTTGCCGGTGAAGGTGGAGGTCACCTCCGAGAAGATGCCGAAGCACGGCAGGATCAGGATGTAGACTTCCGGATGGCCCCAGATCCAGATCAGGTTCACGTACATCATGGGGTTGCCGCCCATGTCGTTCGTGAAGAAGTGCGTGCCGGCATAGCGGTCCAGCGACAGCAGGACCAGAACGGCGGTCAGGATCGGGAAGGAGGCGACGATCAGGACGTTGGTGCAGAGCGAGGTCCAGGTGAAGACCGGCATCTTCATCATGGTCATGCCGGGGGCGCGCATCTTCACGATCGTGCAGATCAGGTTGATGCCCGACAGCGTCGTTCCGACGCCCGCCACCTGCAAGGCCCAGATGTAATAGTCGACGCCGACGTCCGGGCTGGCCTCCAGCCCCGACAGAGGCGGATAGGCCAGCCAGCCGGTGCGCGCGAACTCACCGATGAACAGCGAGGCCATGATCAGGACGGCGCCGCCGACGGTCATCCAGAAGCTGAAATTGTTCAGGAACGGGAAGGACACGTCGCGGGCGCCGATCTGCAGCGGCACGACATAGTTCATCAGCCCCGTCACGAAGGGCATCGCGACGAAGAAGATCATGATCACACCGTGGGCGGTGAAGACCTGATCGAAGTGGTGCGAGTTGAGGTAGCCCTCGCTGCCGTTGAAGGCGATGGCCTGCTGGGCGCGCATCATGATGGCGTCGGCGAAGCCGCGCAGCAGCATGATCAGGCCCAGGATCATGTACATGATGCCGATGCGCTTGTGGTCGACGGTGGTGAACCACTCTTTCCACAGATAGCCCCACAGCTTGAAATAGCTGAGGGCGGCGACCAGCGCGATGCCGCCCAGCATCACCGCGATGAAGGTCGCGACGAGGATCGGCTCGTGATAGGGGAAGGACTCCAGGCTGAGGCGCCCGAAGAGGAAGGTCGTCAGTGTCTCAAGCATGCCGGTGTGCCCAATCAGGGATTGGCCAGCCGCTGCGGCCCGGCCGGGGAGGCGGACGCGCTGATCGGCGTGACGGTGGGGCGCTGCACGGCGCCCGAGTTTGCGGCGGCTTCAACGGCCTCGGCAACGGTGCACAGGCCGGTCGCCTGCGTGTCCGGGAACCCGGCCAGCGTGTTGGCCCGCAGGATGGCGTCGGCCGCGGCCTTGCCGCCGGCGTTCAGCCCGCCGGCGCGGTCGATGGCGGCCATGTCGCTCATGCACATGGTGCCGGGACGCACGCACATGTTCACGACGGCGTTGAACAGCTTCGGATCGACGGTGCCGAAATGCTGGACCGGAACCGCCTCGCTCGGCTTTTCCAGCGCCAGATAGGCGTTGCGGTCGAGCGAGCCGCCGGCCGTCTTCACCTTGGACACCCAGCCGTCGAAATCCTGGTTCGACAGGCCGAGGAAGGCGAAGCGCATGTGCGAGAACCCGGCGCCGCTGTAGTTGGACGAGAAACCCTTGTAGGTCCCCGGCTCGTTGATCACGGCGTGGAGCTTCGTCTCCATGCCCGGCATGGTGTAGATCATGCCGGCCAGCGCCGGAACGTAGAACGAGTTCATCACCGTCGAGGCGGTGAGGCTGAAGCGGATCTGCCGGTCGACCGGGGCCGCCATCTCGTTCACGGACGCGATGCCGTATTCCGGATAGACGAACAGCCATTTCCAATCGAGCGCCACCACCTGCACGTCCAGCGGCTTGGCGCCGGCCGGAACGGGCTTGTCCGCCGCGATGCGGTCGAGCGGACGGTAGGGATCGAGCTTGTGGGTGGTCACCCAGGTGATGGCACCCAGGCAGATGATGATCAGCAGCGGGGCGGCCCAGATCACCAGTTCAAGCTGCGTCGAATGGTCCCAGTCCGGTTCGTAGCGGGCTGTGTTATTCGACTGACGGTAACGCCAGGCGAACAGCACGGTAAGCGCCATGACCGGGACGATGATCAGGAGCATCAGCAGGGTTGAGATGACCACAAGGTCACCCTGCTGGCTTGCAACGTCGCCGGCCGGGTTCAGCACGACCAGGTTGCAGCCACTCAACGCCGCCATCACTGGCAGCAGGGCGATTGCGCGATAACGGCTCAAGGCAGGACCTGTATCGAAGGTTTGCTTTGGGGAGAGAGCTAGCGGCAATAGCCTAGCCCCGACATTGGACAATTTGTCCAATGCCTCACTCCTGCGCGCTTGACAGATCACCGACTGTTGCGGTGACATATTGTATGATCTGCGGATCATCGCAAGCGAAATTACGCAGCCGGAGCCGACATGATGACTTCATCGATTGCGGCCGTAGAACGGGACGGAAGGCTGGTGAACGCGCGGCATCACGGGATCAATCCCGGTGAGATTGCCATCGGCGTGATCATTGGCCGAACCTCCGAGTTTTTCGACTTTTTCGTTTACGCCATCGCTTCCGTGATCGTTTTCCCGAAGCTGGTGTTCCCCTATGTCGATCCGCTGACCGGGACCCTGTGGTCTTTCGCCATCTTCGCGCTGGCCTTCGTCGCGCGACCGATCGGCACCTTCATCTTCATGGCCATCGACGAGAATTACGGGCGCAGCGCCAAGCTGACCATCGCCCTGTTCCTGCTGGGCATCTCCACCGTGGCGCTGGCCTTCCTGCCGGGTTACGAGTCCATCGGCGTCGCCGCCGCATGGCTGCTGGCCCTGTCCCGCATCGGGCAGGGTGTCGCGCTGGGCGGCACCTGGGACGGTCTGGCCTCGCTGCTGGCGATGAACGCGCCGGAGAACCGGCGCGGCTGGTACGCCATGATCCCGCAGCTGGGCGCGCCCATCGGCCTGATCGTGGCGAGCGGCCTGTTCGCCTACATGGTCAACAGCCTGTCGGCGGAGGATTTCTTCGCCTGGGGCTGGCGCTATCCCTTCTTCGTGGCCTTCGCCATCAATGTGGTGGCCCTGTTCTCCCGCCTGCGGCTGGTGCAGACGCCGGAGTTCGAACGCCTGTTCGTGAACCGGGAACTGCAGCCCGCCCCCGTGGTGGAGACGCTGCAGGTGGAAGGCAAGCGCGTGGTGATCGGCGCCTTCGCCCCGCTGGCGAGCTTCGCCCTGTTCCACATGGTCACCGTCTTCCCGCTGTCCTGGATCTTCCTGAACGCGAATCAGGAGACCGGCGTCTTCCTGGTGATCGAGGTGATCGCCGCCGCCTTCGGCGTCGTGGCCATCGTCGCTTCGGGCTACATCGCCGACCGGGTCGGGCGGCGCACGCTGCTCGGCACCTGTGCTGCGGCGATTGCGGTGTTCAGCGGCTTCGCCCCGATGCTGCTCGATGGCGGCAAGATGGGCGAGCTGGTGTTCATGGTGCTGGGCTTCGTCATCCTCGGCCTGTCCTTCGGCCAGTCGTCGGGGTCGGTGGCGTCGGGCTTCAGCCAGCAATACCGCTATACCGGCTCGGCGATGACCTCCGATCTGGCCTGGTTGTTCGGCGCCGGCTTCGCGCCTTTCGTGGCCTTGTTCCTCTCCAGCCATTTCGGGCTGATCGCGTCCGGCCTCTATCTGCTGTCCGGTGCGGTCTGCACGCTGGTGGCCCTGAAGATCAACAAGACGCTGTCGTCCTGACCGCGACTCTGTCGTCCTGACGACATGAGGACCGCCCGCCGCAGTCCTGCGGCGGGCGGTCCTCGTTTTGAGAGTCGGAACCTGTCGGTCAGCCCTGGGCGGATTGGCTCTGCGCCGGCCTGGCGGCGCCCTGGAACCGCAGGATCCTCGGCGTCCGCATGTCCTCGCCGATGGGGGCGTCGCTGGCGGCGCCGCGCATGGCGGAGACCGGGCGGGGGAAGCCGCTGCGGCCGCTGTAGTCCGGCACCGGCAAGCTGCGGTAATGGGCCTCCTCCCGGTGCAGCATCTGGGCGCAGACCACGTCGAGCGCCGCCGTCGCCACCACCGTGCCGAAGGCGATGCGGGCGTTGCCGGCGCGTGGATTGTTCTCCATGCCCGCCGCCAGCGTCGCCATGTCGACGGCGTCGCCGGCGATGCGGCTCCAGATCCAGGGCTTGGGATCGCCGAGCGCCAGCAGGCCGACGCCCGCGGTGATCTCCCGCACGCCATAGGCGCGGATCAGGTTGGTCTTGTCCTCCATCCCCATCCAGCGGGCGATGCTGCGGCCGGCCATCACTTCGGCGACGCCGAGGCCGATGCTGAACCAGCCCAGCCCGCGGGCGAGCGTGTCTCCGGCCGAGGAGCGGTCGTAATAGGCCATGATGTCACCTCAGGGCTTGAGGACCACCTTGATGCAGCCGTCCCGCTTGTCGCGGAAGGTCTTGTACATCTCGGGTCCCTGGTCGAGCGGAACGGTGTGGGTGATGACGAAGGACGGGTCGATCTGCCCCTCCTGAATCCTGTTCAGCAAATCGTCGGTCCAGCGGTTGACGTGGGTCTGGCCCATGCGCCAGGTCAGTCCCTTGTTCATCGCCATGCCGAAGGGCATCTTGTCGACCAGCCCGCCATAGACGCCGGGGATCGACAGGGTGCCGGCGGGGCGGCAGACATAGATCATCTCGCGCAGCACATGGGCGCGGTCCGATTCCAGCATCAGCGCCTGCTTGGCGCGGTCGTACATCGAATCGAGCGTGGCGGTGGCGTGCGCCTCCATGCCGACGGCGTCGATGCATTTCTCCGGACCCTTGCCGCCGGTCAGCTCGTTCAGCCGCTCGACGACGCTTTCCTCCTCGAAGTTGATGGTGATGGCGCCGCCGGCCTTGGCCATTGCCAGCCGTTCCGGCACCCGGTCAATGGCAATGACTTGGCGGGCGCCGAGCAGGATGGCGCTGCGGATCGTCATCTGCCCGACCGGGCCGCAGCCCCAGATCGCCACGGTGTCGGTCGGCTGGATGTCGCACTGGGCGGCGGCCTGCCAGCCGGTGGGGAAGATGTCGCCGAGGAACAGCACCTGCTCGTCGGTCAGCCCGCCGGGGATCTTGATGTGGGTGCGGTCGGCCATCGGCACCCGCACATATTCCGCCTGCCCGCCGGCATAGCCGCCGGTCAGGTGGGTGTAGCCGAACAGCCCGGCGGTGGTGTGGCCGAACACCTTGTCGGCGAGCGCCTTGTTGCGGTTGGAGCGCTCGCAGACCGAATAGTTGCCGCGCTTGCACTGGTCGCACTCGCCGCACCAAATGGTGAAGGGAACCACCACCCGCTCGCCGACTTTCAGCGCGCTCTTGGCCTCGGATCCCACCTCCATCACCTCGCCCATGAACTCATGGCCGACGATGTCGCCCTTCTCCATGCCCGGCATGACATTGTCGTGCAGGTGGAGGTCGGAGCCGCAGATGGCGCAGGTCGTCACCTTGACGATGGCGTCGCGGGGATGCTCGATCTCCGGGTCGGGGACCGTATCGCAGCGGATGTCGTTGGCGCCGTGCCAGACCAGTGCTCTCATGGAAATCTCCCCTCATCGGCTACCTGTCGGTCGCCGTTATGGTCCTCTGGGGGCAACAGGGCCGGCAGACAGAGCGTTCCGCCGCCGGCCAGCCCCTTGCCTTCAGGGGAGAGTCAAAGGATCAGTGCCTTTTCGCGGGCGACGCTGCCCGACATGATGGCGGTCTGGCCGTCGTCCAGGCTGTTGCGCAGGGCGGGGAAGTCGATCTCCTCCTCCTGCCGGATGTGGCCGTCGACGATGCGCTTCAGGTCAAGCGCGACGGCGAGCCAGCTAGGGTCGTCCTTCGGCGTCTGCTCCAGGGTGAAGAGATGCATCTTCATCTCGGCATGCTCGCCGTAGAGATGCTTGGCGTCCTCCTCCTTGCGGGCCTCCTCGTGCAGCAGCGGATAGACGACGTCCTCCTCCGCCATGGCATGGGCGGCCAGCCGGCGCTTCAGCCGCAGCAGCAGCTGGGTGCGGCGGCCCGGCGCGTCGATGGGGGTCTGCACCATCTCGACCAGCAGAGCCTGGATGTGGCGATGGTCGTCGATCAGCGCGTCGATGCCGTCGCGCCCGGCGGCATGGCGGGCGGTGCCGGCCAGCTGTGCCACCACCGGCGGCAGCAGCCGGCTCGCCACCAGGGCCAGCGCCGCGCCGCCGGCCATCATCGCCAGCCCGCGTGGCGACAGCCAGCCCGTGCCGTCCTGATGCGGGTAACCTGATCCTGAGTAACGTGCCATGAGGGGGACTCCTTCCTGCCGGTTGGGTCATCTGGCCCACCAACAGGCACGCGAGCCCCGGCGTTCCGCTGATCCCTTAGGAGGCGCCCCTTCAGGACCGCCGGGCCGCCCCCGATGCACTGCCCGACGGTTCACCCGGCACGTCGGCGGTGGTCACCAGCAGGTGGAGAAGCATCAGGGCGGTGAAGAACAGGTAGGATTGCAGGATGTTGTAGGAGGTGTCGGCAAGCTCGCTCAGGGGATGGAAGAAGTCGTTGCTCAGGATCGCGAAGCCGGCGGCCAGCATCAGCAGCCGGCCCAGGCTCCGGCGCCGGTCGCCGGTGGTCCGTTCCAGCGCCGTCCGGTCGATCAGCACGAACAGCAGATAGGCGCAGACCGGCAGCAGGACGCCGTAATGCGGGACCCAGGCGATGGGCGTGCCGATGGTGAAGCAGGTGCCGGCCACCAGGAAGGACGCGACCGGCTGCCGCCCGCCATTCTTTATGCGCCAGAGCAGGCCGAACAGGACGAAGGCCACGCCGGAAACCAGCGTCGCGATGTGGACCAGCGGATGGTAGGGGGCGAAGGCGCTGCCCCGCCATTCGGTGTCGCCGTTGGTGGTCGACATCAGGTTGGGGCCGTTATGCAGCAGGCGGTGCAGCAGCCCGTTGACGGTCTGGTTGGAGTAGTAGCTCTCGCCATGCTGGCCCAGGAAGGACAGCACATCGAGGTAATGCAGCGACGGCCTGAAGCCGTACAGCGCGCAGGCGGCGGCGAAGCCGGGGGTCACCACGGCGGCCCAGCCGATGGCGAACCCCCATTCCCGCCGCAGCAGCGCCCAGACCAGGAACAGCGACATCTGCGGCTTGATCAGCGTCGAGGCGCCCAGCAGCACGCCGGCCAGCACCCGCCGGTCGCGCAGGTAGAACAGGGTGGCGAAGACGAAGGCGGCGTTCAGCCAGACCTGGATCTGGCCGACGGCGAAGGCCTTGACCACCGGGTAGAAGCACAGCGCCGCCACCGCTCCCAGGGCGGCCAGGGTCAGCCGGCTGACCCCGCCGCGCATCGCCCGGTCGAAGCCCATGCGCTCCGCCAGTTCCCGCATCAGCAGCGCCATGCCGCCCGCCGTTGCGACGACCATCAGCAGGTTGATCAGGGCATAGATGCGCAGATGCAGCAGCCCGACCGCCGACAGCGCCTCCATCACCAGCAGCGAGGTCAGCGGATACTGGAACTTCACATGCTGGGTGAAGAAGACGGCGTCATAGACATTCTCCTTCCCATGTTCGCGCAGCCAGGTGAAGGCCGTCATCATGGGTTCCCAGCTGTCGAGCGGAAGCCGTTCCGGCGACCGGCCCGCCACCAGCAGCAGGACATCCCACACCGTGGTGTCGCCGGTGCCGCCATCCAGATAGGAGCGGAAGACGACGCCAAGCAACGTGTCGGCGCAGAGGACGAACAGAAACGCCACCGACACCGTCCAGGCGGCGAAGCGGTCCCTGACCAAGACATTGGCGGCCAAGACGTCGACCGCAGCGGTCCTGCTGCTCCCCAGCGGTCCTTCCAGCGTTCCTTCCGCCGCGCGCACGAAATCCTTCGATCTCATCGACGACCACTCCCTGGCATTTGTCCCGGCTTCAACCGCCGGCAAGTCCGCGAAACTATGCCAGAGCATTGCGTGTGGGGAATGTGCCCCACCCGTGCCGGACCGGAGTAATGCCATTAAGCGCCGGCCACCCGCAGCGGTAGCCGACTACCCCGCCGCGACCGCTGCCGGCGCGTTCGGACGAAGAATTGCGGTGTGGGAAGCACTTGGACGCTGGCCGTCCTGACCGGCCGCCGCCGGCTGTCGGCGATTCAAAGGTGGGCCGCCGGCAACCCACCGTTGCCGAACGCATGGAGGTTATGCGTTTTAGGAATCCCTTGTTTTACCTTGGCTCATTGTTCTTAGGGTGCGGAGTATTCTAATGTCAGGCTACCCCCATTTCGGGTTCGGCCGGATGCCGCCCCGACAGAGACAAGCTTCAGGCCCCCGGTGACCCGACGGTGATGGCGTCCTCTCACATAATCGTCGGTGGCGCCACCTGGTTCTACCTGTCGAGCCGGTACGGGATGACCTTTGACGCGGTCGCCTTCGGGGCGGCGATTCTGGGGGCGCTCGCCCCGGACATCGACCATCCGAAATCGACGCTCGGCCAGCTGGTCAAGCCGCTCTCCACCGCGATTTCCAACATCTTCGGCCATCGCGGCGTCACCCATTCCGCCCTCGCCATCGCCGGCTGCCTGTGGGTCCTGCACGAACATGCGGCCTATCAGCATGTGCTGATCCCGTTCATCGTCGGCTACCTCACCCATCTGGCCGGGGATCTGCTGACGCCGGCCGGCCTGCCGCTGCTGTGGCCGATCAAGCGGCGGCGCAACTTTGCCCTGCCGATCTTGAAGACCGGCGGCTTTTCCGAACAGCTGGCGGTGACGCTGATGGCAGGCTGGATGATCTCCGGCCTGTTCTCCGGCGGCTGGCCGGAATTCCCGCTGCAACGGCCCTGGCGCTCGGTGGTGGCCGCGGCGCAGACCTATCTGGGCGAGGGCGGCATGGAAAAGGCCGCTCCCCCGCTGCCTGTGCGCAAGCCGCCGGAAACCAGCCGGACCAAGCCGCTGAAGGGCTGACGCTTGGCCGTTCGGGCATTCGCAGCGGCATCCTGTCAAATATTCCGAAATTGGCCGACGAATCCCTACAGCTCGTCGGAAAACAGACTGCATACCTGAATTTTATTCCGCAAAAACCGATTTGCCTAAAATGGGCTTTCGAAAACAGGCCGGATGTTCTGACATTTTGCCGCAGAACCCATCTTTGATTCTGTATTTTATCGTATAATCGGAATTTAATATGGAAAAACAGCAATAATACCAGATGGAAAGGATCCTGGAAAATCGGTTAGCCTGACAGGCGTTGGACCGGCCTCACCGACTGCCGGACACGGGCTTTTCGAAGCCGCCCCAAGCCCCCGACCAGAGCCAGCCACGCGATGAACCAGATGATCGACCCGAGCGCCGCCCCCGCTTCCGAGCCGTCCCTCTCCAGCGAGGCCCTGACCGCTGGGAGTGGCCCCTTCGCCGCCTTCGCCCCCGTCGTTCGTCCGGCCAGTCCGCTGCGTCAGGCGATCACCGCCGCCTACCGCCGGCCGGAACCGGACTGCGTGGCGTGGCTGGTGGAGCAGGCGGCGCTGCCGGCCGAGGTGACGGATGCTGCGGCCCAGACCGCGCGCACGCTGATCTCGGCCCTGCGCGCCAAGCCGCAGGGGCGCGGGGTGGAGGGGCTGATCCACGAATACAGCCTGTCGAGCCAGGAGGGCGTGGCGCTGATGTGTCTGGCGGAGGCGCTGCTGCGCATCCCCGACCGCGCCACCCGCGACGCGCTGATCCGCGACAAGATCGCCGGCGGCGACTGGCGCGCCCATCTCGGCAACAGCCCGTCGCTGTTCGTCAACGCCGCGACCTGGGGGCTGCTGGTCACCGGCAAGGTGACGGGCGTGCTGGGCACCGGCTTCGGCGGCGAGCAGGCGCTATCGTCGGCGCTGACCAAGCTGATCCTGCGCGGCGGCGAGCCGCTGATCCGCCGTGGCGTCGATTTCGCCATGCGGATGATGGGCGAGCAGTTCGTCACCGGCCAGACCATCGACGAGGCGCTGTCCAACAGCCGCAAGATGGAGGCCGAGGGTTTCCGCTATTCCTACGACATGCTGGGGGAAGCGGCGACCACCGCCGCCGACGCCGACCGCTATTACGCCGACTATGAGACTGCGATCCACGCCATCGGCAAGGCGTCGGCCGGGCGCGGTATCTATGACGGCCCCGGCATCTCGATCAAGCTGTCGGCCCTGCATCCGCGCTATTCCCGCGCGCAGGCGGACCGTGTCATGGCGGAGCTGCTGCCGCGCGTCACCGAACTGGCCCGGCTGGCCCGTAGCTACGACATCGGCCTCAACATCGACGCCGAGGAGGCCGACCGGCTGGAGCTGTCGCTCGACCTGCTGGAAGCGCTGTGCTTCGATCCGGATCTCAAGGGCTGGAACGGCATCGGCTTCGTCGTCCAGGCCTATGGCAAGCGCTGCCCCTATGTCATCGACTTCGTCGTCGATCTGGCCCGGCACAGCGGTCACCGGCTGATGGTGCGTCTGGTCAAGGGCGCCTATTGGGACAGCGAGATCAAGCGCGCCCAGGTCGACGGGCTGGAGGATTTCCCGGTCTACACCCGCAAGCTGCACACCGACGTGTCCTATGTCGCCTGCGCCCGCCGGCTGCTGGGCGCCCCCGACGCGGTGTTCCCGCAGTTCGCCACCCACAACGCCCAGACTTTGGCGACCATCTACCAGATGGCCGCGCACCTGAACGGCGACTTCAAGGTCGGCCAGTACGAGTTCCAGTGCCTGCACGGCATGGGCGAGTCGCTCTACAAGGAGGTGGTCGGCCCGCTGAAGCGGCCCTGCCGCGTCTATGCCCCGGTCGGCACCCACGAGACGCTGCTGGCCTATCTGGTCCGCCGCCTGCTGGAGAACGGCGCCAACAGCTCCTTCGTCAACCGCATCGCCGACAAGAGCGTGTCCATCGACGATCTGGTCGCCGACCCGGTGGCGCTGGCCCGCGCAGCATTGCCGGTGGGCGCGAAGAACCCGCTGATTTCCCTGCCGGCCGATCTGTACGGCACGGAGCGGGCGAACTCCGCCGGGCTCGACCTGTCGAACGAGACGGTCCTGGCCGACCTGTCCGCCGCACTGCGCGAGAGCGCCACCGTCGCCTGGACCGCCGCCCCGCTGCTGGCGGACGGCGAACGCCAGGGCGAACGCCAGGGCAAGGCCCAGCCGGTGCTGAACCCGGCCGACCATCGCGACGTCGTCGGGCGGTGCGTCGAGGCCGGCCCGTCCGATATCGCCGACGCCTTCCTGTTCGCAGAGGCCGCCGCTCCGGTCTGGGCGGCCACCCCGCCGGCCGAGCGCGCCGCCTGCCTGTTCCGCGCCGCCGACGCGATGCAGGCGCGCCTGCCGACCCTGCTCGGCCTGATCATCCGCGAAGCCGGCAAGTCCACCGCCAACGCCATCGCCGAGGTGCGCGAGGCCATCGACTTCCTGCGCTATTACGGCGCGCGGGTCCGCGACGGCTTCGCCAACGACACCCACCTGCCGCTGGGGCCGGTGGTCTGCATCAGCCCGTGGAACTTCCCGCTCGCCATCTTCTCCGGTCAGATCGCCGCGGCGCTGGCCGCCGGCAACCCGGTGCTGGCCAAGCCGGCGGAGGAAACCCCGCTGGTCGCGGCGGAGGCCGTGCGCATCCTGCACGCCGCCGGCGTTCCCGCCGGTGCGGTCCAGCTTCTGCCCGGTGCGGGCGAGGTCGGTGCCGCCCTGGTCGGCCATGCCGGCACCCGTGCCGTGATGTTCACCGGCTCCACCGAGGTGGCCCGCCTGATCCAGCGCCAGCTGGCCGAGCGCCTGTCGCCGCAGGGGGCGCCGATCCCGCTGATTGCCGAGACCGGCGGCCAGAACGCCATGATCGTCGACAGCTCCGCCCTGGCGGAGCAGGTGGTCGGCGACGTGATCGCCTCGGCCTTCGACAGCGCCGGCCAGCGCTGCTCGGCCCTGCGCATCCTCTGCCTGCAGGAGGATGTGGCCGACCGCACGCTGACCATGCTGAAGGGCGCGATGCGCGAGCTGCGCATCGGCAGCCCCGACCGGCTGGCCGTCGATGTCGGCCCGGTCATCACGGCGGAGGCGCGCGACGGCATCACCCGCCACATCGAGGCGATGCAGGGCAAGGGTCGCCGCGTCGAGTCTCTGCCGCTGCCGGCGGAGACCAACAACGGCACCTTCGTCGCGCCGACCATCGTCGAGATCGACGGCATCGCCGATCTGGAGCGCGAGGTGTTCGGCCCGGTCCTGCACGTCCTGCGCTTCCGCCGCGACGATCTGGACCGGCTGGTGGATGCCATCAACGGCACCGGCTATGGCCTGACCTTCGGCCTGCACACCCGCATCGACGCCACCATCGACCGGGTGACGAGCCGGATCGAGGCCGGCAACCTGTACGTCAACCGCAACACCATCGGCGCGGTGGTCGGCGTACAGCCCTTCGGCGGCCATGGCCTGTCCGGCACCGGCCCGAAGGCCGGCGGCCCGTTGTACCTGTCGCGCCTGCTGTCTGTACGTCCGGTGCTGGATCTCGGCATGCGCGGCGACGATGCCGTACGTGCGCCGGCCCATGCGCTGGCCGACTGGCTGGCCGACCAGGGCAGGGCGGAGATCGCCACCGACATCCGGTCGCTGGCGAAGCGCTCCCTCGTCGGCGGCAGCGTCGAACTGGCCGGCCCGGTGGGTGAGAGCAATGTCTACAGCCTGATCCCGCGCGGCCGCATCCTGCTGCTGCCGCAGACCGAGGACGGGCTGTACCGGCTGCTGGGGGCCGCCCTCGCCGCCGGCAACGAGGTGGTGGTGGATGGCGACGCCACCGTCACCGCCGGCCTGAAGGGTCTGCCGGCGGAACTGGCCGCCCTTGTCCGGGTGAGTGCGAACTGGACTGGTTTCGGGCCGCTGGCCGGTGCGCTGGTGGAGGGCGACTCCGCCCGCCTGCTGCCCGCCAGCCGCCGCATCGCCGAACTGCCCGGCCCCCTCGTCCTGACCCAGGGCGTTCCGGCCGGCGGCGCAGGCGTGGAGATCGCCTGGCTGATGAACGAGCGTTCGCTCAGCGTCAACACCACCGCGGCCGGCGGCAACGCCAGCCTCGTGGCGATGAGCTGAGGTCGGGATGAGGGGAAATCCCCCTCTCCCCCCCGGGGGAGAGGGGCGGGGTGAGGGGGATGCATTGCGTGGCTCCGGTAGGGAGCGGAGAGTGCGGGATGTTTGAGAATCCTCGCCGCGCGACCCCCTCTCCCTAACCCTCTCCCCGGGGGGGAGAGGGGATTTCGGCAAGAGCCCCGCGCAACCGCTCCGCCGTTTCGGCGTCGGCCGGGAAAAACGCCTCGATTGCCAGTTCGGACAGGGTCACGTCCACCGCCGTTCCGAACACCGTGGTCGTGCTGAACAAGCTTAGCGGACCGAAGGACGTGTGCAGCCGCAGCGGTACGACCACGTCGGGATGATGCCCGGCCTCGCTGCCGCCCTCCGAACCGGACGCCGGCGCCGGGTAGCCCTGCAACTCGCTGCGCAGGGCGACCAGAACCGGATCGGCGCCCGCCTCGATCTGGCGGGTCAGGCGGGACAGCACATGCTCGCGCCACTGCGACCAGTTGCCGATGCGGCCGGCCAGCCCGTCGGGATGCAGGCTGAGGCGCAAAACATTGACCGGCCCGGCCAGCAACTTCGTCGACACCCCCTCCAGCAGCGGAGCCACCGCCCGGTTCGCCGCCAGCAGGTGCCAATGCCGGTCCACCGCCAGTGCCGGGAAGGGCTCGTGCCCGGTCAGAACCAGATCGACCGCCTTGCGTGCCGCCTGCATCGCCGGGCTGTCCAGACTGTGCTCGCTGTAGACCGGCGCGTAGCCGGCGGCAACCAGCAGCGCGTTGCGCTCACGCAAGGGCACGTCCAGCCGTTCGGCCAGATGGATCAGCATACCGCGGCTGGGCTGCGACCGGCCGGTCTCCAGAAAGCTGACATGCCGGGTCGAGATGTCGGCCTCGCAGGCGAGGTCGAGTTGGCTGAGGCCGCGGCGCTGGCGCCAGGAGCGCAGTAGGGCGCCGACTGGCGGCGGGGTCGGGGCCCGACCGTTGCGCGCGGCGGTCTGGGGAGTGCCATCGGGCATGGGACTTGGCTCCGAACCGGTGTCGCTGCCTATGGTTGCTATGGTTGCCGTCATCCGCGGGCGAAGGCCAGCAGTTCCGCGTTGAAGCGGTCGCGGTGGGTGACGAACAGGCCGTGCGGCGCCCCTTCGTAGAAGGACAGCCTGGCGTTCGGCATTAGCGCCACCGTGCGCTCGGCGAGCGACAGCGGCGTCGTCACGTCGCGGCCGCCATGGACGACCAGGGTCGGCACGGCGATGGCCGGCAGCTCCGCCCGGAAATCGGTCAAGGTGATGGCGCGGTTGCACTCCAGCAGGGCCATCAGCGAGGATTGCAGGGCCATGCCCACGATCCAGCCCTTCATCTCCGCCGAGGTCTCCGCGGTCACGAAGGGGTCGATGTTGTCGCCGAGCCATTTCGGGAAGTCGCGCAGCAGCTGGTCCGTCCGAAAGGTTTCGAACAGCGCCGGATCGATGCCGTCGGGGTTGTCGCCGGTCCGCGCCATCAACGGCGTGATCGTCCCGACCATCACCACGCCCTTAATCCGACCGGCACCGTGCCGGGTCAGATAGCGCACGATTTCCCCTGTCGCCATCGAATGGCCGACCAGGGTCACTTTCCGCAAATCCAGCCCGTCGAGCACTGCTGCGATGTCGTCCGCCAGCCGGTCGAAGCCGTAGCCGGACGGCGATTCGTCCGACCTGCCATGGCCGCGGCGGTCGAAGGCGATGCAGCGGCACCCCTGTTCGGACAGCGGCGCCATCTGATAGGCCCAGGCGTCGGAGGTCAGCGACCAGCTCGACACGAAGACGATGGGACGCCCGTCCGCCCCGTTGCCCGTCCGGTTGCCCCAGTCGCGGTAGAACAGGCGCACACCGTCGTCGGTTTCGATGAAGCCCATGACGTCATTCCTCCCCCTGCTGTCCGCCGGATCGTCCCGGCGCACCCAGGATCGCCCGGTGGAGGGAGCGGAATCGATTACGTCCCAGGTAATGAGGCACACGAACGATCCTGCGGCAGGCGCATGCCTGCCATCACTGCCGCACTGCGGTACGCGGGTGCGCGATCCGGTTAAGGTCCTGCACCGTCACCGCTGCCGTTCGGATCCTCCATGCGCCTGATCTTCCTGCTCGGCCTTGCCGGCTTCGCCAGCGCCTTCTCCCTGCGCACCACCGATCCGATGCTGACGCTGATCGCCGACGACCTTGGCGTGACGGTCCGTCAGGCGGCGCTGCTGGCCTCGGCCTATACGCTGCCTTATGCGCTGATGCAGATCGTGCTGGGGCCGGTGGGCGACGCCATCGGCAAGTCGCGCCTGGTCCGGCTGGCCCTGTCGGTCCTGACGGTCGGTCTGGTGCTGTCCACCATCGCGCCGACCTACGGCACGGTGATGGCCGGGCGCATCCTGGCCGGTGCGTTCGCCGGCGGCATCATTCCGGCCTCCATGGCGTTGATCGGCGACCGGGTCCCCTATGAGGAGCGGCAGATCGCCATCAGCCGCTTCCTGCTGGCGGTGATCCTCGGGCAGATGTCGGGCTCCGCCGTGTCGGGCGCGCTGGCCGAGGCCTTCGGTTGGCGCGCGGTGTTCGGCCTGTCCGCCGGCCTGACCGCGCTGATCTGCGCCTCCGCCCTGATCGGGCTGGCGCGGGAGGTCGAGACGCGTTCGCCCCTGTCGGTGGCGGAGGCGCAGCGGCGCTATGCCACCGTGCTGACCAACCCGGCCTCGCTGTTCGTCTTCGCCACGGTGGCGGCGGAAGGGCTGCTGATCTTCGGCGTCTTCCCCTTCGTGGCGCCGGTACTGATCGAACATGGCGCGGCCGGCGCCTTCCAGGCCGGATTGACCATCGCGGCCTTCGCCATCGGCGGCGTCGTTTACAGCGCCGTGGTGCGGCGGCTGATCGCCTCGCTCGGCCAGTGGGGCATGATGAAGGCCGGCGGGCTGGCGGCCGGTCTGGCCTATCTGGTCATCGCCTTCCCGGTGCCCTGGCCGGTGGTCAGCCTCGCCTTCCTGGTCGCCGGCTTCGGCTTCTACATGCTGCACAACACCATGCAGACCCAGGCGACGGAGCTTGCGCCGACCGCCCGCGGATCGGCGCTGGCCCTGTTCGCGTCGAGCTTCTTCATCGGCCAGGGCATCGGCCCGGTGCTGTACGGCTATATCTCCACCCACACCGGTTTCGGGCCGCTGTTCCTCGGTGTCGGCGCCCTGACCGCCGGGCTGGGCTTCGCCTCGGCCCGGCTGATTCGGCGGCGGTAGGCTTGGTCACAGACACGCCCGGATGTAGGGCCGGTTCGCCTCCCACAACTCGTCCAGGATGGCGGTGGCGGCGGTGCTGGAATTGACGACGGGGTCGATCAGCAGGGCCTGGAGCGCCAGTTCCTTCGACCCGTGCAGCGCTGCTTCCACCGACAATTGCTGCACGTTGGCCTGGACCGACAGCAGCTTCAGGATGCCGTCGGGCAGCCGGCCAAGCGACACCGGATGGATGCCCGCGGCGTCGGCCACCAGCGGCACCTCGACCGCCAACTCGTCGGGCAGGCCGGGGATGACGCCGCGGTTGATGACGATGCCGCTTTCGATGAAGCGCTTCTGGTTGTGCAGCTGGCCGGCGATCACCGCCACCGCCCGCTCGCCCCAGGACGGCTTGGTCCAGTCGTCGGGGATCGGCCGGGTGCCGTCGATGACGCCGTCCATCAGGTCGCGCAGGATGACGCGGCCCTCTTCATCGTGCTTGAAGTCGAAACCGTGCTCCCCGGCTTCCCAGCCATAGGGCAGGAATTCGCCGGTGTGGTCGTCGCTGGGGGTGACCCACAGGCCGAAGGCGTGGAACAGGCGGCGCGCCAGCGGGGTGAAGGACGGGTCGTGCGTCGCCTCCCGCTCGCGCAGCAGGGGGTAGAGGTCGCGGCCCGTCGCCTTCTCACGGATTGCGGTCAGCCATTGGAAGTGGTTCAGCCCGGCGCCCCAGACATCGACCTCCTTTTCCGCCATCCCCAGGATCTGGCAGATGAACCAGCGCGCCAGGAAGATGCCGTGGCAGAGCCCCAGCGTCTGCACAGCGGTGCAGCGCGACAGACCCAGGACGATGCGGCTTTCCGGGTTCGACAGGTTGATGAACAGCGCATCGGGGCAGATCGCCTCCACGTCGCGGGCGATGTCGACGATCAGCGGCAGGGTGCGCAGGGTGAAGAACAGCCCGCCGGGCCCGCCATTCTCGCCAAGCGTGTGGCGGATCCCGTGCTTCCTCGGCACCTCGAAATCCAGCTTCCACAGCCGGTTGCGGTCGATGGCGACGGCGCACAAGACGAAACCGGCACCCTGGAGGGCGGCCATGCGGTCGGTGGTCTTCTCGATGGTGAGGCCCGCATTCCCCTGGCGGTTCAGCACCTCCGCCAGCGCCGCCATGCGGTCGAGAGCCTCCGGGTTGGTATCGACCAGCGTCAGGGTGCTGCCGGCCAGTTCGGTGGTGGAGAACAGATCCTGGAACAGGCTGAGCCCGAAAGCGGCGCTGCCGGCGCCGATGAAGACGATTTTGGTGGTATTGGGCATCTTGGTTTCCTCCGTAAACGGAGCGGCTGACCGCCGTCTTGTGGGATCAGGCTACGCCGTTCGGGCAGGTCCGCACAGGGTCTGCGTGCAACCGCCCCCGGCTGCGCCACCGCGTCGCGCCCTGACCGTCCGCATGCTTGCCCCATGGCGGAGCAGGCCCGGCTGGGGCATGCTTAGGAAAACGGACCGTCCCCGTGGGAGGATAAAGATGGACAGCTTCAGCCAGCCCGTGTCCCAGGCCGCCGACGCCAAGCCGCTGAGTTTCCCGCCGGATTTCCGCTGGGGTGCGTCGACCGCCGCCTATCAGATCGAAGGGGCGGTGACGGCCGACGGGCGCGGGACTTGCGTGTGGGACACATTCACCGCTGAAGGCCGCATCATGGACGGCAGCAGCGCCGCCGTCGCCTGCGACCATTATCACCGCTACCCGGAAGACATCGCGCTGATGAAGGCGGCGGGCTTCGACAGCTACCGCTTCTCCATCGCCTGGCCACGCATCCTGCCGACGGGAACCGGGGCGGTGGAGACGCGCGGCCTCGACTTCTACGACCGGCTGGTCGACAGCCTGCTGGAGGCCGGCATCACGCCCATGGCCTGCCTCTACCATTGGGACCTGCCGCAGCCGCTGGAGGATGCCGGCGGCTGGCAGGGGCGGGAGATCGTCGGCCCCTTCGCCGATTATGCCCGCATCGTCACCGCGCGGCTGGCCGACCGGGTCAAGAGCTGGATGATGCTGAACGAGCCGAACGTGGTCGCCATCTTCGGCTATGGCGTGGGCGAGCACGCCCCCGGCCACAGGCTGGGCGAACAGGGCATCCTGCGTGCCCTGCACCACCAGAATCTGGCGCAGGGCGCCGCCCTGCGCGCCATCGCGGCGGAGCGGTCCGGCCTGACCCTGGGCACCGTCCTCAACCTTCAGCCCAGCGTTCCCGACAGCGACCGGCCGGAGGATGTCGCCGCCGCCGCCCGCTGGGATGCGGTGTGGAACCGGGTGGCGCTGGACGGGCTGATGCGCGGGCAGATCCCGGCGCTGCTCGCCGACAAGATGGCGGAGTTCGTGCTGCCCGGCGACGAGGAGGCGATCCGCCATCCCATCGACCTGCTGGGCATCAACTACTACTCCCGCATGACGATGAAGCATGAGGAGGGGCGGCCCTTCGCTGTCGGCTGGGGCGAGGCCCAGTGCCGGCGCTGGACGGGCATGGCCTGGCCGGTGCAGCCGGAGGGGCTCTACGACCTGCTGAGCGAACTCCGCACCGATTACGGCAACCCCGCCGTCTTCATCGCGGAGAACGGCTGCGCCTATGACGACGTGGTGACGCCGGACGGCCAGATCCACGATGCCGAACGGGTTCTCTACTACCGCGAGCATCTGGAATCGGTGGCGCAGGCGCTGGCCGACGGCTGCAACGTCAAGGGCTATCTGTGCTGGAGCCTGCTGGACAATTTCGAATGGGCCTTCGGCCTGTCGAAGCGCTTCGGCATCGTGCGGGTCGATTACGACACGCTGGAACGCACGCCCAAGGACAGCTACCGCTTCCTCGCGGAGGTTGTGAGAACTGGACGGCTTTAACCCTTCTTTCGTCGCTGCCCCTGTACTTTCGGCCTGTCACGTCCTATTCGTTGGTTATACGGATGTTGAGGGATTGTGCGGAGGCCCGGAATGGGCGGGATGACCGAGGATACAGGCGGCGACACGGGCGCCGGCAAAGGCACCGGAGCGGGCATGGGCGGGGCTGACTCCGGCGGCAAGGCTCCCGGCTTCGCCCGCCGCTTCCTGAGCTTGGCGGGCGGCTATTGGCATGGACGCTCGCGGGTGACCGTGTGGGCGCTGACCGTGGCGCTGGTCGTGCTGACGGTTGGGCAGGTCTCGGTCCCCGTCCTGATCAACCTGTGGAGCGAGCGGCTGTTCGACGCGCTCGAACAGCGCTCCATGGACCGTTTCCTGACCATGATCGGTCTGGTCGGGCTGATCATTCTCTACAACATCGTCATCGTCGTCCTGCATCTGCGGGTGAAGCGCCGTCTCCAGATGGGCTGGCGCGACTGGCTGACCCGCAAGCTGCTGGAGGACTGGTTGCGCCGCGGCCGCCATCACCAGATCGCCTATATGCCGGGCGAGCACGACAACCCCGACGGCCGCATCGCCGAGGACATCCGCATCACCGCGGAGATGGCCATCGACCTCGGCCATTCGCTGACCTACTGCGCGCTGCTGCTGATCAGCTTCACCAACATCCTGTGGATGCTATCCGGCACCCTGTCGGTCACGCTGCTGGGGATGGAGCTGGCGGTGCCGGGCCATCTGCTGTTCGTGGCGCTGCTCTATGCCGCGGTCGGCACCACCATCGCCATGCTGATCGGCCAACCGCTGGTCAACGCGGTCAACCGGCGCCAGGGCTACGAGGCCGACTTCCGCTTCGCGCTGGCCCGCATCCGCGAGAACGGCCAGACCATCGCCCTGCTGCATGGCGAATCGGCGGAGCGCGGACACCTCGCCGGCTTGTTTGGCGGGGTGGTGCGGGGCTGGAACGGCCAGACCCGGGCGCTCAGCCACATGATGGTGTTCAGCGCCAGCTATTCCGTGCTCTCCACCGCCTTTCCGGTCCTCGTCGCCGCCCCGCGCTACATCGCCGGCACCATCACGCTCGGCGTGCTGATGCAGACGGCGCAGGCCTTCCAGCAGACGGTCGGCGCCCTGTCCTGGCCCATCGACAATTTGCCGCGCGTCGCCGAATGGCGGGCGTCGGTGGAGCGCGTGCTGAACCTGCACGACGCGCTGGTGCGGCTGGACCGCAATGTCTGCGAGGTGCCCGACGCCCACATCCAGCTGGCGCGCTCCGACGAGCACGACAGCCTGACCTTCCGTGGCGTCGCCATCGACGAGCCGAACGGCACGGCGGTCGTCCATCCCTTCGACCTGGAGGTGCGGCCGGGCGACCGCGTGCTGATCGGCGGCGACGCCACGGCGACCATCCGCCTGTTCCGCGCCGTGGCCGGCGTCTGGCCCTGGGGGCGCGGGCTGATCACCCTGCCGGCCCATACCCGCGTCTTCTTCATGCCCGAACGCCCCTATCTGCCCCATGCCAGCCTGCGCGCGGTGCTGGCCTATCCCGGTACGGCATCGTCGGTCGGCGACGACAAGGCGGCCGGCGCGCTGGTCAGCGTCGGGCTGCCCGACCTCGTCGGCCGGCTGGACAGCATCGACCATTGGGACGAGGTGCTGTCGGTGCCCGAGCGCCAGCGGTTGGGCTTCGCCCGGCTGCTGATCCGCCGCCCCGACTGGATCTTTCTGGAGGATGCGACCGACAGCCTCGATCCCCCGGCGGAGGAGGAGCTTCTGTCGCTGATGGAGCGCGAACTGCCGCACGCCACCCTGCTGACCATCGGCCATCACGCCGGGCTGGCCGCCCACCATGGCCGCAAGCTGGTGCTGGAGCGCACCAACGGCGCCGTCACGCTGCGGGAGGAGGCGCGGCCGATCCGGCCGGTGGAGGAAAGCGCGGCCTGACCGGCCGTCTCCCGGAACCTTGGAACCCGTCCGAAAAGCTGCCACACTGCGGGGCGGACACCGTTCGTACCCACAGCATCGCCGCCTCCCGAGAATCCCCCCCGCATTACCATGGACATGAGCGTGAAGAAGACCAGCGTCAACGCGGCATGGCGGGGGCTGGCGAACTGCCGGGGGTGCGGCATCCGGGACTCGGCGCTGTTCGCCGACCTGACGGAACCGGATTTCAACCTGATCCATCTGCCCATCGACGAGATGACAGTGGCGCCGGGGGCGGCGCTCTACCATGTCGGCGACGAGCCGGCGGCGCTCTACACCGTGCGCGGCGGGCTGGTGAAGCTGGTGCAGTATCTGCCCAACGGCGGCCAGCGCATCGTCCGGCTGCTGCGCACCGGCGACACCGCCGGGCTGGAGGCGGCGCTGGGCGAGCCCTACCGCCACACCGCCATCGCCATCCATCCGGTCCTGACCTGCCGCATCCCGCGCGCGGTGATCCAGCGCCTGTCGGAGGAGACGCAGCACCTGCACCAGCAGCTGATGCGCCGCTGGCATCAGGCGGTGGAGCGGGCCGACGCCTTTCTGGTCGAACTCGGCACCGGCAGTGCGCGGGCGCGGGTCGCCCGGCTGTTCCTGACCCTGGTGGACGACCGGGGCGAGTGCGACTTCTTCGGTCGGGAGGATGTCGGCGCCGTGCTGGGCATCACCACCGAGACTGCCAGCCGCGTCGTCGCCGAACTGAAGCGGCAGGGCCTGCTGGAGGAACTGCGGCCCAACCGCTTCCGCTGCGACGTGACCGCCCTGCGCGACTTGGCGGACGGGCCGTAGCCCAGGTCCGTCGCCCAGGTCCGTCGCATCCGAAGAGAGTGTTCTCGACGCAAAGCCCTTCTCCCCTTGCGGGGCGGGATCGGCCAAACGCCAATGTCGTTTTGCCGACGCGCGGGTTGGGATTCATTTGTGTGAATGCTTTAGCCCCCGGGGGGAGAGGGGATCTTTGCGTCGGTTGGCGGGCTGATGATCAGCAGGGTGTCCTGCGGCTGGATGACGTAGCGGTTGCGCTCGGTGAAGGGAATGTCGCGGCCGTGGCTGTGGACCTGCACCACCATGCCGGCGGTGACCTCCGCCATGGTCAGGCCGACCTCGTCCGGCTCCGCCCGGCGTTCGCTGAGCACCATCTGCCCGCCGGCCGACATCAGGTCGCACAGGAAGGGGGTCGCGTAGCGCGTCTCCACCGCATCGGCCATCAGGTAGCCGCCGATCTTGGGCGGCGACACCACCAGATCGGCGCCGCTGAGGTTGGCGAGCTTGATGTTCTCCTCCTGCTTGATGCTCGCCACGATCTTGGTGGCGGCGGACAGATGGCGCACGGTCAGGATCACCAGGATGGTGGTGTCGTCGCGCCCGGTGCTGACGATCACCGCCTTCGCCTTGCCGACACAGGCATTCTTCAGCGTCTCCTCGCTGGTGCCGTCGCCGAGCAGGCCGACGAAGCCGCAGTCGGCCGCCAGCTGGATGCGGTCCTCCGATTCGTCGATGACGACGATGCGGTCGGCGGGATGGCCTTTCGAGACGGTCTCCTGCGCGGCGATGAAGCCGCTGTGCCCGAAGCCGCACAGCACGATGTGGCCTTGCAGCTGCTTCTGAATGCGGCTCAACCGGAATTCCTCCACGATCCTCTGCACCACCAGCTCATAGGCGGTGCCGAGAAAGATGAACCAGATGAAGATGCGGATCGGCGTGACGGCGAAGGCGTCGATCAGCCGGGCGGTGTGGCTGACCGGTACGATGTCGCCATAACCGACGGTGGTCACCGTGATCATGGCGAAGTAGAGGATGTCGGGAAAGCTGATGTGGCCATCGATCTGGTCCTTCAGCCCGTCGCGGTCGAACCAGAACACCGCGATGACCAGGGCGATGAGGGCGGCAACGATCCCGACGCGCAGCAGCAGGGTCTTTTCCGCCGACAGTCCGGAGCGGACATGTAGAAGCCGCCCCTTGCGTAGGGACGGCTTGGTCCGGCGTCTGTCCTGAAGTCTCCGTTCCACCGCTTCCCGCATTCGCCGTTGGTCCGTACGGGGCCTGTCGAAAGCCCCGATTGTCTGAACGTATGAGACCGCCGTCCGGCTGCAAGGCTTGCGCTTTAGAGCGTGATCGGTTCAAGCGGAATCGCTTGAAGCGTGAATCACACGGAAACCCAAAAGCTTGGAATCAGTCTGGTGCTTCCTGAAGCACCAGACTGATTCTAGAATTTGAAGACCGCTTCCATCCCGGCGAAGTGGATGGTCTTGGCCGGGCCGCTGTCCTTCAGGAAGGAACCCGGCTGGAACAGCGAATAGGAGATCAGCCCCTCGAAGGATCGGCCGGAGCTGTAGGACAGCACCAGTTCGCCCTGCGTGCCGACATAGCGCGCCTTCGATCCCGCACCGGAGCGCAGCAGCCCGCCGGTCAGGTCGTAGACGCCGTCGTCCAGGCTTTCCCGCCAGAAGGCGATGACGGAGGCCGACAGGCTGAATGCGTCGGACAAAGCGAGGTCCAGCGACGGATGCAGGTTCATCAGGTTGAACGGGCCGATGGGCGTCAGTTCGCCAAAATACTTGGCGCGCGGGAACAGCGGGTTGAAGGTCTCCAGCCGGTCGTCGCGCGGGTTGCTGTCGCCGCTGGCGATGTTGGCCTTCAGGCCGAGCCGGGGTTGCAGCGGCAGGTCCGTGAAGCGATAGCCGCTGTCGGTGGCGAGCGACCATGCCCGGATCGACCCGCTGCCGAAACGGCCGAACTGGCCCATCGCTTCCCAGTTCCAGTCCCAGCCGCCGGCCTTGCCGAAGCTGCGCAGGCCGACGGTGTGACGCAGTTCGTTCGCCCTGCCGGCGTCGAAGCCGGCGTGGCGGTTGCGATAGCCGATGTAATAGGCGTCCAGACCGGCGCTGCCGCCCCAACCCAGATCAAGCGGACGGCTGGCGTAGAGCGCCCAGGCGGAGCGCCTGGCGTCGCGACCGTCGTCGAACAGCTCCGGCGTCGGCTGGACCGGACGGCCGAAGAAGGCATCGACCCGCCAGGGGCCGGCGGTGACGATCCCCTTCACCGCGTCGAAGGCGCGCGGGACGTTGGCGCCGTAGCGGATGGAGATCAGCCGTTCCGAACCGTAGGCCAGCATCTGGCGGCCGACGCGCAGCGTGCCCTGGGCATCGCCCAGCGGGACGTTCAGGTCGGCGAAGCCCTGCATCAGGTCGATGCGGTCGGCATCGGGCGGCGCCAGCGGGTCCAGCTTGCCCACCGCGTCGGCCATGATCAGCTGGCCGAACAGGCGCAGGCTCTCTCCCACACGCAGGTCGGCGTAGGGCAGGGTGCGCCACAGCCCATAGGCGTCGTTGCGCGGCTCGTCCTGGCCCCAGCCGCTGTTGCGGATCGCCTCGCCGCGCAGGCGCAACTCCAGCCCGGTGGAGAGCGAGGCGAAACCGTCGGGCGTGACCGGGATGGCCTTGAACCGCTCCCAATAGGCGCCGGACCGCGCCTCGGGCGACAGGAGGTAGCGGTAATCCTCGTCATAGCGGGTGTTGGTCAGGGGCGGCGGTGGATTTGTCGATTGGGCCGCATAGGCCGGACCGATCCACAGCAAAAGGGCGACCGCCGCCGCGCGAAGGCGGGCCGTCATGGGGCATCTCCGTGATGGCGCTGGACTGCACCGATCCTATGGGGATGCCCGGCCGGGTGATTGTTCCATCCGAACCGCTTTTGACGGTTCTGCGCACCGGCTTCCCGGCTTGGCCGGATTTGGCAGGGAGGGCGCTTGGGCCCTCCCTTGCCGCAGCAGTTACTTGCTGTAGTCGTAGAAGCCGCGGCCGGTCTTGCGGCCGAGGTAGCCGGCGTCGACCATTTCCTTCAGCAGCGGGGCCGGGCGGTACTTCGGATCGTTGAAGCCTTCGTAGAAGACCTCCATCACCGACAGCATGGTGTCCAGACCGATCAGGTCGGCCAGCGCCAACGGGCCGATCGGGTGGTTGCAGCCTGCCTTCATGCCGGCGTCGATGTCCTCGGCCGTGGCGATGCCTTCCTGAAGCGCGAAGATCGCCTCGTTGATCATCGGGCAGAGGATGCGGTTGACGGCGAAGCCGGGGCTGTTCTTGGCGGTGATCGGCGACTTGCCGACGCGCTTGGCGAAGGCCATCGCCTTGGCATGGGTGTCGTCGCTGGTCTGGATGCCGCGGATGATCTCCAAGAGCGCCATCAGCGGCACCGGGTTGAAGAAGTGCAGGCCGATGAAGCGGTCCGGACGGTCGGTGGCCGTCGCCAGCTTGGTGATGGAGATCGACGAGGTGTTGGTGGCGACCAGCGCTTCCGGCTTCAGCGTGGCGCAGAGATCCTTCAGGATCTTGACCTTGAGGTCTTCGTTCTCGGTCGCGGCCTCGATCACCAGATCGCAAGCTGCCAGCTTCGACTTGTCGGTGGTGGCGGTGATGCGCGCGACGGCGGCCTCGCGGTCGGCGGCGGTCATCTTCTCCTTCTTGACCAGACGGTCCAGGCTGCCGCCGACGGTCGACAGGCCGCGCTGCACCGCCTCTTCGGAGATGTCGGTCATGACCACCGTCAGGCCGGCGACGGCACAGACCTGGGCGATGCCGTTGCCCATCTGTCCGGCGCCGATGACGCCGATCGTTTCGATCCCCATGCTCTCGGCCATGTTTCTTGTCCCTAATCGGTTGAGCGCGTGCGTTGGTTCGCAGATGCAGCATCTTCTACACGCTTTTTCGTTGCGCTGCGATGACTTGTCGTAAGGGGCAACGGCGGCTTTCGCCCGGCGCGGCGACCTGCCGCAGGGCCGGGTGTCGGCGGAATTCCGCCTGTCCGTGCAACGACATCGGCGGCTTTCCGCCGATACGGGCCATGGCGCCGACGGCCGGCTCCAGGCTTTTCAACTGTTTGCGCGGCGAACTGACAATGGCACGCCCCTTGCTCTCGTCCAGGCCAACCGCGGCGACGGGTCGCGGATCAAGCCCCATGGGAGAGACACGATGCTCCGGAAGACTCTGCTCGCCGCCACCGCCTTCGCTGCCGCGGCACTCGCCGCCCAGGGCGCCTCGGCCGCCGATCTGGTCCGACTCGGCAACCTGAAATTCGCCCATTACGGCGCGGTGTCCTACATGAAGGAGATCGCCGGCAAGTACGACCTGAAGATCGAGGAGCGGGTCTTCCCCAAGGGCATCGACATCCTGCCGGCCATCGTCGCCGGCGAGATCGACGTGGCCGCCAGCGCGGTGGACGCGGCCATCGCCGGCCGTGCGTCGGGCGTGCCGATCTATGCGGTGGCCGGCTTCGCCAAGGGCGGGGCGCGCATCGTCGCCAAGCCGGATGCCGGCATCAGGAGCGTCGCCGACCTGAAGGGCAAGAAGGTCGCCACCCCGCGCGGCGGCGCGCAGGAGCTGATCCTGCTGGCCGAGCTGGCGAAGCATGGCTTGAGCTGGTCGGACCGTTCCGGCAAGGACGTGCAGATCGTCTACATGGCCTACGCCGACATGAACCAGGCCCTGCTGGCCGGCAGCATCGACGCCATGTCGCAGTCCGAACCGCAGTCGAGCCAGGCCATCAACAAGGGCTTCGGCGTCGAGGTGGTGAAGCCCTACGACACCGAACTGGGTGAGCCGGTGCGGTCGCTGGTCATCACCGAGGACTTCTACAGGAAGAAGCCCGACGTCGCCCAGCGTCTGGTCAACTGCTTCGTCGAGGCGACGGCGACCTTCATCGCCAACCCCGATCTGGCCGAGAAGTATGTCCGCGAACAGATGTTCAAGGGCCAGATCTCCAGCCAGGATTTCCGGGATGCGATCGGCAACTCGCCCTACAGCTACGACCTGTCGGTCCATCACGTCCAGGTCACGACCGACATGATGCAGAAGTTCGGCGTCGGCCGCATGGACAACCCGCCGAAGGCCGCCGACTGGGTGAAGCTGGATTTGCTGGAAAAGGCGAAGGCGACCAAGGCCGCCGCGAATGACGCCGGCACCGGCACCGGCACCGGCACCGTGAAGGCGAACTGAGCCCCACCCAGCGGAAGGAGGACGTTCCATGTCCCAAGCCAATCCCCGTTTCTCGCCCGCGGCCCTGCTGCGCGGCTCCCTGGTGCCGGTCCTGGTGATCGCGCTGTGGCAGATACTGTCCACCTCCGGCCTGATCAACCCGGTGGTGCTGCCGTCGCCGGTGCAGGTGGTCGTGCGCTGGTGGGCCTATCTGCTGCCGACCGAAGCCTACGATCCGGCGCAGTCCAGCTGGATCCTGTGGGCGCTGTCGGGCGAGATGCTGTTCGACGCCTGGTCCAGCCTGTACCGCGTGGTGCTGGGCTTCGCCGTCGGCGCCGGGCTGGCGCTTCCGCTGGGGCTCGCCATGGGCGGCAACCCGCGCATCTACGCACTGTTCGACCCGCTGATGCAGGTGCTGCGGCCGATCCCGCCCATCGCCTACATCCCGCTGGCGATCCTGTGGTTCGGGCTGGGCAACGCGCCGGCGGTGTTCCTGATCGCCATCGGCGCCTTCTTCCCGGTGCTGATGAACACCATCGCCGGGGTCCGCCATGTCGACGGCATCTATCTGCGCGCCGCCCGCAACCTGGGCGCCGGCAAGATGACCATGTTCGTCCGCGTCATCCTGCCGGCCGCCACACCCTACATCCTGGCCGGCGCCCGCATCGGCATCGGCACCGCCTTCATCGTCGTCATCGTGTCGGAGATGATCGCCGTCAACTCCGGCCTCGGCTTCCGCATTTTGGAAGCGCGCGAGTTCATGTGGTCGGACAAGATCATCGCCGGGATGTTCACCATCGGCCTCCTGGGCCTCGCCATCGACATCGGCATGAACCGCCTGAACAACCACCTGCTGCGCTGGCACCGCGGGCTTGAGAATTGATGGGGAGGGGATGGAGATGACGCCCATGCTGAAGACCGTTGCCGACACCATGCCCGTCTCCGACGCGGCGCCTGTGCAGATCCAGGTGCGCGGGGTGGAGAAGACCTTCGCCGTCGGCGCGCAGAAGATCGTCGCCTTGCAGAACATCGACCTCGACATCCGCAAGGGCGAGTTCGTCTGCCTGCTGGGACCGTCGGGCTGCGGCAAGTCCACCCTGCTGAACGCGGTGGCCGGGTTCCAGCCGCCGACCAAGGGGACCGTCACCGTCGATGGCCGCATCATCACCGAACCCGGTCCCGACCGCGGCATGGTGTTCCAGGAATATGCCCTGTTCCCCTGGATGACGGTGGCGCAGAACGTCGCCTTCGGCCTGGAGATCAAGGGGATGTCCAAGGCGGAGATCGCGGAGCGGGTGGAGTGGCTGCTGCAGAAGCTGCACTTGCAGGACTTCCGCAACCGCTTTCCGAAGGATCTGTCGGGCGGCATGCGCCAGCGCGTCGCCATCGCCCGCGTGCTGGCGCTCGACAGCCCGATCCTGCTGATGGACGAGCCGTTCGGCGCGCTCGACGCCCTGACCCGCCGCACGCTTCAGGACGAGCTGCTGCGCATCTGGGAGGAGGTCGGCAAGACCATCCTGTTCGTCACCCACTCCATCGAGGAGAGCATCTATCTGGCCGACCGCATCATCGTGATGACCTACCGGCCGGGCACCATCAAGCGCGACGTCGTCGTCGACATGCCGCGCCCGCGCGACGGCTCCGCCCCCGAGTTCAACCGCCTGAAGCGCGAGCTGTCGCAGATGGTGATGGAGGAGCAGCAGCGCTTCAGCCAGGACGAAATCCGCTCCGTCACAGCGGATTGAGCGAAGACGGTTTGAGCGGACAGGAAGGGGCGCCCCGATAGGGACGCCCTTTTTCTTTACAGCTTGGCCGCTTCTTCGCTCATGCGCTGGCGCAGCCAGCCATGCGAAGGGGAGCCGCTGTTGCGGCGGTGCCAGATCATCGACATCTCGTAGTCGCCGATGTCGAAGGGCAGCGGGCTGGTGGCGAGGCCGAGCGCGTCGGCGTACAGACGGGCCAGCCGGGCGGGCAGCGAGGTCAGCATCGGCACCTGCATCAGGATCATCGGGATCGCCAGGAACTGGGTGGTCGAGGCGGCGACCCGCCGGCTGGTGCCGAGTGCCGCCAGCTCTTCGTCGATGAAGCTGGTCATCCCGCCGCGCAGCGACGGCATCAGGTGCGGATAGCGGGTGTAGTCCTCCAGTCCGATCGGCGGGGTAACCGGCACGAGTTTCGGATTGTACAGACAGGCATGGGTTTCCCGGTACAGCACCTGCCCGTCGTGCCAGCGCCGCAGGTCCGGCAGATAGCCGATGGCGAGATCGAGGGTGCCGTCGTCCAGCGCGTTCAGCATGGCGTCGGGGTCGAGGTTGAGCAGCGACACCGACACGCGCAGATTGCCTTCCGCCGCATCGCGCAGGATGCCGGTCAGCAGGACCGCCTGCATGGAATCGGTGGTGGAGATGGTGAAGGTCCGCTCCTCCCGCTGGGGATCGAAATCCTCCTCCGCCGACAGGGCGCGGGCGGCGCCGACCAGCAGGTCGCGCAGGGGTTCGGCCAGACGCTGGGCGCGCGGCGTCGGTTCCATCCGGTTGCCGGTGCGCACGAACAGCGGGTCGCCCACCAGCGTGCGCAGCCGGCCCAGCGCGTGGCTGACCGCCGACTGGCTGACGCCCAGCGCCTCGGCCGCGCGGGATACGTTGCGGGTTTCCAGCAGTGCGTCGAACACCTTGATCAGGTTGAGGTCGAGCGCCGGGTTATGAATTGCTTTCATGACGATATGAACCAAAGCGTTCTAGTTCATTGTGCACTGGACGGTGTATTCTGTCTAGCCAGCGCTGATCCAACAGCCATCAATCAAAAAAAACCATATTCCGTAGCCAACGCCCACAACCGGGCAGCGGACCTGTCGTCGTCCTCCCTCAAATCGTCAGGGCAGGCCGGCGGTTCCGTTCAGGGAGAAAGAGGCAAGAGCCATGGTTCGCATCAACGTCAACGGCGAGGAGCGTCAGGTCGACGTTCCCGAGGACATGCCGCTCCTGTGGGTTCTGCGGGACGAGCTGAACATGACCGGCACCAAGTTCGGCTGCGGCATCGCCCAGTGCGGCGCCTGCACCGTCCATGTCGACGGCACGCCGACCCGCGCCTGCCAGACCCCGGTCGGCATGCTGACGCCGGACAGCAAGGTCACGACCATCGAAGGCGTGAAGGGCAAGGCCGCCCAGGCCGTCCAGGCGGCGTGGCAGAAGCTGGACGTCGTCCAGTGCGGTTATTGCCAGTCGGGCCAGATCATGAGCGCCGTAGCACTCCTGACCGACAACCAGAACCCGACCGACCAGGACATCGACGCGGCGATGGACGGCAATGTCTGCCGCTGCGCCACCTATGTCCGCATCCGCGCGGCGATCAAGGATGCCGCCCAGACGATGAGGGCCTGATCCATGCTGCATCATCTGATCCGTCAGGCCGCCCAGCATGGGTTCCCGGACTCCGGTTTCGCTCCCGGCCCGCTGCGCGCCCCGTCGCGCCGCGGCTTCCTGAAGGCCATCGGCGCCGGTGCCGGCGTGCTGGTGGTCGGCGCGCATCTGCCGATGCCGGCGCTGGCCGCCGAAGCGGCGCCCAAGATCGTCGGTCCGGCCGACCCGCGTCCGCATGCCTTCATCATCGTAGCGCCGGACAACACGGTCACCGTTCTCGCCAAGCATCTGGACAAGGGCCAGGGCATCGTCACCGGCATCGCCACCATCGCGGCCGAGGAGCTTGACGCCGATTGGGCCCAGGTTCGCGGTGCCTTCGCTCCGGCCGATGCCAAGCTGTACGCCAATCATTTCTTCGGCATCCAGGGCACCGGCGGCTCCACCGCCGTCGCCAACAGCTGGGACGAGCTGCGCATGGCCGGCGCCGCCGCCCGCGCCATGCTGGTCGCCGCGGCATCCGCCCGCTGGAAGGTTCCGGCCGGCGAGGTGACGGTGTCGAAGGGCGTGGTCCGCCATCCCGCCAGCAACCGCAGCGCCACTTTCGGCGAACTGGCGGAGGAGGCGGCGAAGCTGCCGGTGCCGCAGCAGGTCAAGCTGAAGGAGCAGAAGGACTATGTGCTGATCGGCAAGCCGGACCTGCACCGGCTGGATCACATCAGCAAGACCAACGGCACCGCCATCTTCTCGATGGACATCCGCCGCCCCGGTCAGGTGACGGCTGTGCTGGCCCGCAGCCCGCGCTTCGGCGGCACGGTGAAGAGCGTCGACGATGCCGCCGCCCGCAAGGTGCCGGGCGTCATCGACGTGATCAGCCTGCCGGTCGGCGTCGCGGTGATCGCCAAAAACACCTGGGCCGCCATGAAGGGCCGCGAGGCGCTGACGGTCGCCTGGGACGACGCCAAGGCCGAGACCCGCGGCACCGACGCCATGCTGGCCGACTACCGCAAGGCGGCGGAGAAGCCGGGCTCGGTCGCGGCGAACAAGGGCGATGCCGACAAGGCTATCGCCGACGCCAAGGCCAAGGGCGGCCATGCGGTGGACGGCGAATTCGTCTTCCCCTATCTCGCCCATGCGCCGATGGAGCCGCTGAACGCCGTGGTGGCGCTGAACCCGGAGGGTGGCTGCACCATCTGGGCCGGATCGCAGTTCCAGACGGTCGAGCAGATGACCGCCGCCCACATCCTGGGCTGCAAGCCGGAGCAGGTGAAGATCGAGACCCAGTGGGCCGGCGGCAGCTTCGGCCGGCGCGCCACCACCAACGCCGACTACATCGCCGAGGCGGTGATGATCGCCAAGGCCTATCCCAAGGCCCCGGTGCATCTGGTCTGGACGCGCGAGGACGACATCAAGGGCGGCCGTTACCGCCCGCTGTTCCTGCACAGGATCACCGCGGCGGTCGACGCCAAGGGTGCGCTCGTCGGCTGGAAGCAGCGCATCGTCGGCCAGAGCTTCATGGCCGGCACGCCGTTCGAGGCGGTGATGGTCAAGGACGGCGTCGACGCGACGATGGTCGAGGGCGCCTCGGACATGGCCTATCCGGTGGCGAACCTCGCGGTCGACGCCCACACCGTCGCCTCGCCGGTCACCACCCTGTGGTGGCGGTCGGTCGGGCACACCCACACGGCTTATGCCAAGGAGGTGATGATCGACCGCCTCGCCAAGGCGGCAGGCAAGGATCCGGTGGCCTTCCGCATGGAGATGCTGAAGGACCATCCGCGTCTGGCCGGCGTGCTGAAGCTGGCGGCCGAGAAGGCCGGCTGGGGCCAGCCTTTGGCGCAGGGCAAGGGCCGCGGCGTCGCCGTGCATGAAAGCTTCAACACCTATGTCGCCCATGTCGCCGACGTGACGGTCGATGCCAAGGGTCAGATCAAGGTGGACCGGATCGTCGTCGCCGTCGATTGCGGCGAGGTCGTCAACCCGGACATCGTCAAGGCCCAGATGGAGGGCGGTGCCGGCTGGGGCATCGGCCATGCGCTGCGCGGCGAGATCACCATGACCGACGGCGTGGTGGATCAGGCCAACTTCGACAGCTATCTGCCGTTGCGGATGTCCGACATGCCGGTGGTCGAGGTCCACATCGTGCCGTCGCACGAGCGGCCGACCGGCGCCGGCGAGCCGGGCGTCCCGACCGTGGCCCCGGCGGTGGCGAACGCCGTCTTCTCGGTGACCGGACAGCCGTTGCAGACGCTGCCCTTCAGCCGGGGCGGCATCGTCAGCTAAGGCGACGCTTTGTCCGAGACCGCGACGATCCCGGCCGTCCGCGCGGCGGCTGGGATCGTTGCAGGCGGGATCGTCTCGTCTGGGATCGTCGTGGATCGGTGGGAAGGCCAACCATGGTCGACCAGCAGCTTCACCGCAGGATCCAGCTGCACAGGGCTGGCGGGGGCGGGAGTCTCCGCCGGCCCTTTTTTGTGGGGCGCATCGAAATGCAGAAGCCGGGCGAGCTGCCGGGAATGGGCGTCCGTCAAGGGAGACGCGGGAAGCCGCGGTCCCCAAGGGTCTTTCGAGGGCTCCATCGCGGCGGTCGCCGGCGTCAATACCGTGAGATAGCAGGCCGCCCGCAGAACCCCGCCCAGCAGCAAAACGGCCAGCGCCAGGATTGCCCAATGGCGGCGGCGCAGCCGCAGGGCGATCCTGTCGGTCTGCGGTGACTGCTCTTCAACGGGACGGGTTCGGGCGGTCGTGGTCATGCGGGGCACAGCATCACCCAAGCCGGCATCGGCCCGCCCGGCCTTTCCCGGCGAAATGCCGGGGCAGGGGGAGTGCCCCCCGCGTCCCGCCCTGGCCGGCCGACATTCTCCGTCCGGACAACAATCCCTACCGCCTTCCCAGGAATTGCAGCGATCTCCGCCGCCGCCCAGGGTCAGGCAAGCCGGCGACGCCCGATTTCCGCCCGCACCTCGCGGAACCAGCGCAGCTTGTCCTCGAAGGGCAGGCGGGCGAGGCCGCTCGGCGACGGCACCACCACATCGGTGACGCCGTCGAACAGGCTGCGCTCCTGCACGCCCCAGGGCGCGTCGGGCAGGCCGGTCGCCGCCAGATAGACGCCCTTGCCGGTATAGGCCAGCACCCGCGGCCGGACGAAACCGACGATCCTCGCCAGCCGCGGCACGCCGCCGCGCAGTTCCGCCCGCGGCAGCTCGGCGGCGCTGGCGGTGGCGCGGGCGACGAGGTTGGTGGAGCCGAGGCCCATGGCCGGCAAGGTGACATCCTCCTCCGGCCGGTAGAGGCGCGGCGTCAGCCCGGCCTCATGCAGCAGGCGCCAGAACTGGTTGCCGCGCCCGGCATAGTGATGGCCGAGCGCGCCGGAGCGCAGGCCGGGATTGAAGCCGACGAACAGGCAGTCGAGCCCCGGCGCCACGATGTCCGGCAGCGGTCCGGCGGGGGACGGCAATCCCGGCGGGGACGGGGCCGGAACATCGTCGAACAGGTCCATGGCAATCGCATCCTCTCCGCAAGGGAGAGGAATATAGGATGCCGGCGGCCCGCTCAAAGCGAGGCGGCCACCGCGGGTGCGGGTGGACTGCCGCGTTCATCCTGCAACAGGGCCAGGACGCGGTCGGTCATGCGCAGGGCCAGCGCCACGATGGTCATGGTCGGGTGGTCGGCGCCCATGGTCGGGAAGACGGAGCTGCCGGCGATGTAGAGGTTGCCCACGCCATGGACGCGCCCATCGGGATCGACCACGCCGTGGCGCGGCGATTCATGCATGCGGGTGGTGCCCATATGGTGCCAGCACCAGCCGACATCGGCCATCGTCGCCTCGGCCGTGTTCTCCGCGTCCTCCACCGTGATCAGGCCGCGGCGCAGCAGGTCCTCGCGCAGCAGGCGCTGGGTTTCGGCGGCGCCCCAGCGGTCCTGGGCGGTCAGGCGCCAGTCCACCTTGGGCAGGTTGCGGCCGAACGGGTCGGTGGCGTGGTCCAGCGTCACCCGGCTTTCGGGGTTGGGCACCGGCTCCAGCACCGTTTCCAGGGTGAAGCGGCGGGGCAACCAGCCCGGATCGATGGTGCTGTCGAACAGCGCATGGGCCAGCTGCGGCATGCTGCGCAGGATGCGCGGGCCGGCGTTGCGCAGCAGGCTCGCCGCCTCGTCCTCCGATACGCCGAAGCGGCGGCAGCGGTGGCGCGACGGCAGGAGCCGCAGGTCGCGCATCGCCTTGAAGGCGTCCAGCGCTGCCGAATGGTAGGAGGCGACCAGATATGTGCGAGAGTTGGGCAGCGCGTGCCGTTCCTGGAAATCCTCGGTCGGCGACAGGGCCAACGCGATCGACGGGTGCGGCCGGCGCAGCCGCCGCCGGGCGAGGCACAGGCTGACGTCGTAGAGCGTGCGGTGATGCCCCTGCCGGGTCAGGCGGATCGGCGAGGTCTTGAAGCGCGGGTGATCGGCGAAGTAGCGGCCGACCAGATCGTTGCTGTTGCCCAGACCCGCCGCCTGCACTTTGTTGGACAGCAGCAGGATGCGCGCATTCTCGATGCCGCCGCAGCCCAGCACGAACAGCCGGGCGCCGACGGTGAAGCCGGGGCCGTCCAGGGTGCGGACCTGCACCCGCTCCACCGCACTGGCCGAATGGTTGGTGTCCAGCCCGGTGACGTTGGCGTTCAGGAAGGCGGTGATGTTGGCGGCCCGCCCGATCTCGGCGCGATAGGCCTCGCCCATGCGGATCGGCGGGCTGAGTTGGGCGACGCGGTTCTCGAAGGCGCTGGCGCTGCCGTCCTCGTTCTCCACCGGAATAAGCTCGGTCTTCGGCCCGCGGACCTGCTCCATCCAGTAGTCGTTGTCGTACTCGAAGGGGCCGAGGCCGAGCACGCTGTGCGAGCGCTCGTAATAGGGCATCATCGTGTCGCGCGGGATCGGCCAGCCGCTGCCGGGGATCCAGGGGCGCTCGGCGAAGTCCGTCCGCTCCAGCGGGCGGGAGAAGCCGCCCCAGCAATTGGTGCTGCCGCCCAGATAGCGGCTGCGCGCGGTGGTCAGCCGCTCATAGGGCAGACCGACGTTGCGGCCGGCGTACAGCGCCTGGGAAATGCCGTCGACCTCCAGTCCGCCGCCCTCCAGCAGGACGACGCTCAAGCTGCCGCCCGCCAGTTCGCGCGCGATGGTCAGGCCGGCGGCACCGCCACCGATCACGCACAGATCGCAGTCGATGTGCGTGCCGTTCAGGACATGGCGGGCGTCACGAAGCAAGCGGGCCTCCGTACTGGGGACATAAGCATACCGGGGTCATAAGCCCCCCTTCTTGCCCCGGACGCGTGGCCTAGACCGAGCACTCATTCGGATATACCCCCGGCGCGTCCCTCTTGTTCCAGAGGCTGCAAAAGCGCGGCACCCCGGACGAACCGGACAGCCCTCGACCGGGAGGGAACGACCGCCGCGCCCAACGGTTGAGAAGGTGAAGAGGGGTGCTTCGGTCCGGCCGCAGGTTTGGCCGCCCGGCACCGGAAACCTTGCATTTCACAATGCAATTCGAGGAGCCGCCACCATGAAACGCCACCATCTTCTCGCGACCGCCGCCATGCTTCTGTTCACGGCTCCCGCGCTGTCGCTGGCCCAGACGCCGGCACCGGCCAAGACCGTGACCGAGAAGGGCCAGTTGGCGCAGCAGGACATGACCTTCGCCGAAAAGGCGGCGATCAGCGACATGTTCGAAATCCAGGCGGGCAAGCTGGCGCAGGATCAGGCGAAGGAACAGGGCGTCAAGCAGTTCGGCAGCCATATGGTGGCCGACCATACCAAGACCTCCGACGCCATGAAGACCATGGCCCGGGAAAAGTCGATGACCCTGCCGACCAAGCTCGATTCCGAGCACCAGCAGAAGCTGGACAAGCTGCACGGCCTGAAGGGCGACCAGTTCGATTCCGCCTATCTCCAGGGCCAGATGGACGCCCACCAGACCGCCGTCACCCTGTTCCGCCAGCAGGCGGAGAATGGTAAGGACGCCGACCTGCGGCGCTTCGCCGAACAGAGTCTGCCGACGCTGGAGCAGCATCTGCGCCAGGTCCGCGACCTGCGCCCGAACGTCGCCTCTACCGCCGGCGGTGCCGCCCAGCAGAGCACCAGCTTCGAAAAGATGATGGGCAAGGATGTCTATGGCGAGAACGGCAAGAAGCTGGGCGACGTCGCCGACATCATCCTCGACGCCCAGACCGGCAAGGCCACCCAGGTGATCCTGAACCGCGGCGGCGTGCTGGGCATCGGCGCCAAGCATGTGGCGTTGGACTATAATTTGCTGCGTTCCGACAGCGACCGCCTCGTCGCCCGGCAGGTGACCGAGGATCAGGTCAAGCAGATGGCGGAGTTCAAGTACGACGACACCACCGTCTCGCTGGGCAAGCGCCATGGCACCAGCAGCGGCAGCAGCGCCGACCACAACGCCACCGGTCACAGCACGGGTGCGGCAGGCGGCGACGCGGCGCATGGCACCGCCAACAGCCTGGACAGCACCCAGCCGCGCACCCCGCAGCCGAACCAGCAGTGATTCTGAGCCGGTGATCCCGCGTGCTGATCCAAGCGCGGGTCCGATGGCGATTTCCTACACCCAGCCGCCCGCCGCCGGGAGTCCATTTCCCGGCGGTCCGGGGTGGCCAACCGATGGAGAACACGCGATGGCGAACGCCAGCAAGAAGCACATGAGCCCGAGCGGGCAGGGTAAGGGCACCGGCACCGGGGCCACCACCGACCTGCCGGCCGGCGCCATCGGCGACAACATGGTGCTGTCGAACCGCGACAAGTCCCGTCATTCCGACGCCCGCGGCCTGGACAGCAAGGCCGTGCAGACCGAACAGATGCAGGATCACGCCGCCAATCACAATCCGGACGACGACCGTCCGGAGGAATGACGGGCGGGACAGCGTGAAGGTGTCCGTCGAGCGGGACCGGCCAGTGCCGGTCCCGTTTTTTGTGCCTGAATCACTAAAAGCTGAATCGCTGAAAGCGAGTTGTCAGAACTGCTTCAGCAGCCGGTCGATGTAGTTGCGTTCCTCCTGCGGGCGGCCGTACTGGCCGGAGCGGCGGCGCAGTTCGTCGAGGATTTCACGGGCGCGCTGGAGTTCCGACTGCTCCGGGATCTTCACGTCGTTGGAGTCCTGCATGCCGTAACCCGACGGACGGCGGCCAAGCGGGTCGCGGCCCCGGCCCTGGCGGGGCATCTGGCCCTGCTGGCCCATCATCGCCGGCCCGCCCTGGCCCATCATCTGCTGGGCCATCTGCTCGGCCATGCCCTGCATGCCCTGCTGAAGCTGTTCCATCGCCTCGGTCTGCGACGGAACCGCGGCACCGGGGGCTCCCTGCTGCAAGGCCTGGGCGGCGTCGCGCATGGCGCGCTCGGCGCGGCCCAGCGGTTGCGGGATCTCGCCGCCCTGCTGTTCGCCCATGCGCCGCATCAGCTCGCCCAGCTGGCGCCGCAGCGCCTCCTGCTGCTCGGCCTGCTTCTGCATGGTCGGGCTTCCCGAATTCTGCTGCTGCTGGCCCTGCTGGTTCCGGCGCTGGTTGGGCTGGCGGCCGCGGGGCTGGTCGCCCTGCTGCCCCTGTTGGTCCATCGACTCCTGCGACTGGCGGAAGCTCTGGTCGAGGAGCTGCTGCTGCTGCTGCGCCAGCTTCTGCAACTGCTGCATCATTTCCCAGGCCTGGTTCTGCTGCTGCTGGCCGTTCTGCTGGTTCATCTGGGCCATGGCGCCGGAGCGCATGTTCTCCAGCATCTGCTGAAGCTGGGACAGCATCTGCCGGGCGGCGTCGCGCGACCCCGTCTGCGCCATCTCGCGCATGCGGTCGAGCATCTGCTGGAGGTCGTTGCGGTCGGTCATCTTGTCCGCCATCTCCGGCGGGACCATCGGGATCTGTTCGCCGCGCTGCATGGCTTCCAGCATCCGCTGTTCCATGGCGTCCATGAACTTGTCGAGCGCCGCCTGCAACTCGTCCATCAGGCGGTTCAACTCCTCGTCGGAGGCGTTCTTGTCGAGCGCTTCGGACAGCCGCTTTTCGGCGTCGCGCAGATCCTTCTCGGCCAGCGATAGGCCGCCGTCCTCGATGCGCAGCGCGGTTTCCCACAGAAGCTGCTGGAGGGCGGGGACGGCCTCGGCGCTCTGGTCCAGCATCAGCCGGGCCAGGGCGGTGCGCAGGGACAGGAAGGCGACGATGTCGTTGCCGTAGCTGTCGGGCCGGGCGGAGATCTCCGCCAGCGCGCGGGCGACCTGGACGCGGGACTCCTGCGGGCTGCGGGTCAGGATCTTGCGCTGGTTGACGATGGCGCGGGCGACGGGGTGGTTGAAAGTGCGCTCCGGCAGGATGATCGCCGCATCCTCCGAGTGGCCGGTCTGGCCGGCGCCGTCGGCCGCGGTCAGCCGCACCGTCACCGGCATGCCGGCCCAGGGATGGGCGGTCAGGTCCTGGAAGGCGGTGCCGCGCGCGTCCTTCGGGCGGACGCCGGGGAGCGACAGCGGGAATTCGAGCACCTGTTCGGTGCCGGCCTTTTCCGGCTTGGGCGCTGAATCGGGTTTCGCCGCGCCGGGGGCAGGGGCGGGCGGCGTCTCCGGGGTAAGGCGGATTTGCGCCTTCACCTCGGTCAGGCCGTAATCGTCGCGGGCGGCATAGTCCAGCTTCAACGCGCCGCGTTCGCCGGCGGCGGGCGGGCTGGCGTGGGCGATGATCGGTGCGCGGTCGGGCACCACCTGGATCGGCCAGGAGCCCAGCGTGCGCCCACCCTGGGTGACGGCGATGCGGGTGCCGCCGGTCACCGGCTTCTGCACCTGGAAATTGCTGGAGTCCACCGCCTCGAACGGGCCGGTCTGGTCGCCGGCCTCCAGGCTGGGGGTGCCGCTGCCGCCGGTGACGCGGGCGAGAACGAGGCTGCCCTGCGGGATATGGACCGGCTGGTCCGCGGCAGGAGTTCCGGCGGCGGTTTGCTGGGGTGCCGGCTGGGCCGCGGGCTTCGCGGTGGAGCCGGATTTCAGGAAAACCGGCGGCAGGCCGGTATAGTCGGGCGGGTTGATCCAGAGATCCAGCGTCGCCGCCGCGGTGGCGGTGCCGCCGGCGAACTGCGGGGTCAGTGCGGCGGCGATCCGCGGGCGCCAGTCGCCCCAGGCGGCGGCTCCGGCGACCACCAGCGTCAGGATCACCAGGGCGCGCAGGGCATAGCGGTCGTGCGACGGTACCTCGGTTCCCGGCCACGCCACGCGCAGGCCGCGCATGGCGGCGCGCGTGCGCTCCTGATGCAGGCGCCACAGCGCCTGTGCGGTCGGATCGTTGCCGGCGGGACGGTCGCGCAGGGTGTGCAGCGGACGGTGGGAAAGGCCGCTGTCCCGCTCCAGCCGGCGGCGGGCCTCGTCCTCGACCGGGGCGCGGAAACGCCGGATGCCGATGGTGAGCGACCACAGGAAGGCGGCGGCCAGCACCAGCAGGGACAGCCCATGCAGCCAGCCCGGCAGCAGGATCAGCAGGTTGAGCAGGGCGAGCGCCAGGAAGCCGCCCAGCACCGACAGCGGCGCCCACAAGGCCGGCCCCAGCCGTTCCCACAGCAGCGCCGCGCGCGCCTGGGCAAGGCGGAACCGGGGTTCCGTCACGCCGTCCGCCGGGTTCGCGTTCCGCCCTCGCTCAACCCCGGGCTCGCCGCGCCGCTCGTTCTGCTTCATGCCGCCCCCTTCGCGCCGTAAGGCAGCCGGTCCGGCATGTCGACTGCCGCGGACCGGTAATGCTTCTCGCGAACCAATCATATAGGCGCCGCCGGCGGCTTTTGCCCGCCGGTTCGCTCACCTCACCTCGATGGTACAGCCCATCATCGCGGGATGGCGAAACTATGACGCGCGGCGGTCGGCCGAAATTTCGGGGGGCCGAAAGCTCAGTCGCCGTCGCCGGCCGGCAGCGGCTTGGTCACGGTGGTGCGGCGCCGGGTTTCGCGGTGCAGGATGTAGAGGCCGCTCGCCATCACCACGGCGGCCCCGGCGGCCATGGTCGCGGTCGGCACCTCGCCCCACATGAACCAGCCGAAGATGACCGCCAGCAGCAGCGAGGTGTAGTTCAGCGGCGCCACCACGGCTGCCGGCGCCAGCGAATAGGCGCGGGTCAGCATCAGCTGGCCGCAGCCGCCGAACAGGCCGGTCACCAGCAGCAGAAGCCAGTCCATCGGGTCCGGCGTGACCCAGGAGAAGGGCAGCGACAGCCCGAGCAGGACGGTGGTCAGCAGGGTGAAGTAGAAGACGATGGTGTCCGGCCGTTCCGTCCGGCTCAGCTGGCGGATGGCGATCATCGCCAGCGCGTTGGTCAGCGCGCCGCACAGCGCGATGATGGCGCCCAGGTTCAGCACGTCGCCGCTCGGCCGCACGATGATCAGCACGCCGGCGAAGCCGACCAGAACGGCGCTCCAGCGATGGATGCCGACCTTCTCGCTCAGCAGCGGCACCGACAGGGCGGTGAGGAACAGCGGGGCTGCGAAGTTCAGCGCGATGGCGTCGCCCAGCGGCAGCAGGTGGAAGGACCAGAACATGGCGACCATGGTGGTCAGTCCGATCAGCGACCGCCCCATATGGCCCCAGGGATAGCGGGTGCGCAGCGTGGTGGCGAATCCGGTGCCGAGATGGATCGACAGGCAGACCGGGATTAGCGCGAACAGGCTGCGGAAGAACATCACTTCGGTCACCGGGAAGCGGTCCATCAGGAGCTTCGCCAGGACGTTCATCAGCGAGAAGAACAGCACCGACATCAGCATCGAGGCGATGCCGCGGGGCGTGTCGTCGACGCGCTTGTGCGTGAGGGGGGTGGATTGAGGCGGGACTGTCACGGTGCGCCGAGCCTACCAAGCGTTGCCGCCCGCGTCACGGTGTCGCGACGCGGGCGGTCATGCCGGTGGGGAATGGCGGTGTTGCGTAAACCCGCTTCAGTTGTCCGTCAGGACTGGGCCTTGAACAGGCCGGAGACTTCCGCCTCGGCGCGCAGCCAGTGCTCCTGCTCGCGGCCTTCGGGACGGCCGTCCTCTTCCCAGATCTGATAGGCGCGCTCCTGGATCATGCGGTTGCGGTGGCCGCTCAGCAGCCCCTCGGCGATGTTCATGTTCAGGCGGGCGAGCGAGACCAGCTTGGCCGTCTCGATGGCGCCCTGGGTCGCCAGCATGGTGGTGGACACGACATACTGCGCCAGATTGCGCAGGTTGGCCTTCACCTCCGGCTCCACCGGGCAGTCGCTGTTCAGCAGGACCGTCTTGATGGCGATCCACAGCTTCAGGTTCTGGTCCAGCGTCACGGTCACCTTGTCCGGCGAGTCCGATTCCAGAAGGGCGCCGGCCGCCTGCAGCAGGACGATGCTGTCCTGTTCCACCGACGCGAAGTTGGTGCGCAGGATGGTGTCGGCCCAGCTTTCCACCGGAGCCTCGAACACCGGCGCAGCGGCGGCGGCGGCAGGAGCGGTTGCGGAAGCGGCGTTGGAGGCGGTCTTGCGCTTGGTGGCCATGGTGGGTTCCCCAGGGAGCGTTCGGTCCGCGTCCACTTGAGCCAACCATGTTTAAAATGCGGTTAAGACGCTACCGTTGCGCGCGTTTTCACCGCACCGGACGCCGCGGCACGATGTCCCGGCCTTGTCCCGGCCCCATCGGGCGGTCACGGGCCGCCGAAAGGCAGACGATAGTAAAAGCCGAAGACGTTGTTGGTACCAGCCGCCGGATCGCCCGCCGCGGCGTCGTTGACGATGCGGCTGTAGCCCAGGCTGAAGCGCGACTTGTTGTCGAACTCATAACCCAATTCCAGTTGCGAGCGGAATTCGGTGGTGGGGGCGCCTTCGCGCCGGGCGGTGGGCAGGGTGCCGGCGCCGACGCTGGGGGTGAAGACGAAGGAGCCGAGCGGCACGTCGACCAGCACGCCGCCGCTCAGGCCCCCGGAAAGGCCGCCGGCCAGCCCTCCGGAAAAACCGTTCACGGCGCCGCGCGGGGTCAGGCTGCTGCCGGTGCCCGGTCCGATCCAGGGCTGGATGTTGACATAGGGTTCGATCTGCGGGACCAGCGAGGATCCGATCCGCACCTTGCTGTTCAGGACGGTGAGGTTGCTTTCCTGCGGTGGCTGCAGGCTGTAGGCGAGGCCGCCCAGCGCCCAGTTGCCGAACCGGCCGTCGGCGTCGATCGACTCCGCAAGCGCAACTCCGCTGGTCGCAACTCCGCCCCCCGTCAGGGCGAGCCCGAGAAGGCTGGCGGCCAGGACGGCCGGCAGGCAGTTCCTCTGGTGGCTGCTGCGCAGGCGTTTCACGGGCACCCCCTCCCCATGGCCTTCTTTATGGCAAATCGGGTCGGACCATGAGGTCCGGCCACTATAACGAAGGGGCGTGGCAACTGACCCATGGTGTATCGGCACTACCCCTAGGATGTCGTCATCGCCATCTGCGTTTCAACCATGAAAGCAGGAGCGGGGCAGGATCATGGTCTGTTATTCTATCGTCATGACCGCGCATCCCGCCGAACCGTCTGCCGGCCGGTCTTCCGCCGCTGGGCAGCAAGAGGAGGTGATCGCCTTTCTCGGCGATCCGCACACCCATGGCGGGCTGGCGGTCAAGCGGATCGACACCCACGCGGCATCGGTGTTCCTGGCGGGGGACAGGGCGCTGAAACTGAAGCGCGCGGTGCGCTATCCCTATCTCGATTACTCGACGGTCGGGAAGCGCCACACCGCTTGCGCAGAGGAACTGGCGATCAACCGCCGCACCGCGCCGGCGCTCTACCGCGGTGTGGTCGCCATCCGCCGCGGGGACGATGGCCGGCTGTGGCTGGACGAGAGCGGGGGTGAAGGCGGAGCCGTCGACTGGCTGGTGTCGATGGCGCGCTTTCCGGACGAGGCGCTGTTCGACCGCATGGCGGAGCGGCAGGCGCTGACCCCCGCCCTGATGCGCCGTCTGGCCGAGCGGATCGCCGCCTTCCACCGCGAGGCCGCTCCCCGGCCGGATGGCGGCGGGGTGGAGGCGATGCGGGAGGTGGCCGACGGCAATGTCGCGGATCTGCGGGCCGCTCCGGACCTTTTCCCCGCAGCTGTCGTGGACCTGCTGGCGGAGCGCACCGGCGATGCGCTCGACCGGCTGGCGCCGGTGCTGGAGGAGCGGCGGCGCGAGGGACTCGTCCGTCATGGCCATGGCGACCTGCATCTGCGCAACATCGTCCTGCTGGACGGCGAGCCGACCCTGTTCGACGCCATCGAGTTCGACGAGTCGCTGGCGGTCGCCGACGTCTTCTACGATCTTGCCTTCCTGCTGATGGACCTGGATCACCGCGGGCTGCGACCGTTGGGCAATGCCGTGCTGAACCGCTATCTGGAAGAGACGGGCGATTACGCCGGCCTGGCGGCGCTGCCGCTGTTCCTGTCGCTGCGGGCGGCGGTGCGTGCCAAGGTGTCGGCCGCGGCATTGCGGCTGGAGGGGGCGGCGGACGAGGCTTTGGCCGGGGAGGCCCGGCGCTATCTGGAGCAGGCGCTTGCCGTGCTCGACCCGGTGCCGGCGCGGCTGGTCGCGGTCGGCGGGCTGTCCGGCAGCGGCAAGACGCGGCTGGCCCAGGCGATCGCGCCGGACTTGGGGCCGTCGCCCGGTGCGGTGGTCCTGCGCAGCGACGTGCTGCGCAAGCGGTTGTGCGGGGTGACCGACAGCGACCGGCTGCCGGCCGGGGGTTATGGCCCGGCGATGACGGAGCGGGTCTATGGCGAGCTTTACCGGCGGGCCGCGGCGGTGCTGGCCGCCGGTCAGGCCGTGGTGGTCGATGCGGTCAGTGCCCGGCCCGACGAGCGCAACCGGATCGCGGCGGTCGCCGCCGGAGCCGGGGTCCGTTTCGACGGCATCTGGCTGGAGGCACCGCTGACGGAGCGGGTGGAGCGTGTGACCAATCGTCGCAACGATGCCTCCGACGCCACCGCCGAGGTGGTGGAACGGCAGGAATCCTACGATCTGGGGAGCATCGGCTGGACGCGCCTGGATTCTGGCAGGGTTGCGTCGGATGTGCTGGACGACGCCCGTGCAAGCTTGGCCTAATTCGAGGTGAGACAACGCGTTAAGGGCCATATCCTAAAGGTTGGCGGCCTTCGCCCCGGGCCGCGGACCGCAGCGACGACGGGGCAAATGACGGCAAGGGTGAGAATCGCCCGCCACACCGGCGGGTGGGCCGCCGCCGTCCGGGAAGGGCCGCTCGAACCGGTCCGGGAGGAGTCCATGACCTACAAGACCATCCTTGTGCCGCTATGCGGCAGTGACAACGATCCGGTCGCCCTGAAGGGCGCGGTGGCGGTGGCGCGGGACTTCGACGCCCACCTCGTCGGCCTGTTCGTCCGCCTCGACCCGCGCGATGCCGTGCCGATGCTGGGCGAGGGCATGTCCGGCGCCATGGTGGACGAGATCATGCGCGCGGCGGAGACGGAGTCGAACAACCATCGCGCCGCCGCCCGCCGCCATTTCGACACCGCGGTCGCCGAGGCCGGGTTCGAGATTCGCGATGTCCCCGGCGGGGTCGAGGCGCCGTCCGCCTCCTGGCGCGAGGTGATCGGCCGGATCGAGGACGTCGTGCCGGCGGAAGGCCGCCTGTCCGACCTGATCGTCTGCGCCCACACCTCCATCGAGGCCGACACGCAGGGCTACACCACCATGGAAACGGCGCTGCTGGGCTCCGCCCGGCCGGTGCTGCTGGTGCCGAAGACCCTGCCTGCGGAGATCGGCCACACCGTCGCCGTCGCCTGGAACGGCAAGACGGAGGCGACGCGCGCCGTCGCCGCGGCTCTGCCCTTCCTGCGCAGCGCCGACCGCACCCATGTGCTGACCGCCGAAACTTCCGTGACGGAAGGCGCGACAGGACGTCGCATTGCCCAATATCTCGCTTGGCAGGGTGTTAACCCTGAGTTAACTGTATTGCATCCGGGATCGGAACCCGTTGGGGAGACGGTCACCAAGAAAGCCGTTGAGCTGGGCGCCGACCTGCTTGTGATGGGCGGCTATGGCCACAGCCGGATGCGGGAAATGATCCTGGGCGGTGTCACGCGCTACGTGCTGAACCACGCCGGGCTGCCGGTTCTGATGGCTCACTGATTTTTGCCGGTCTCCGGCCGCGCGGTTTCCCCGCCGCCTTCAGTTGGCGGGGGCCCGTGCGGCTCCGGCATTTGCAGGGATGCCGTTTCAAGCAGGACCGTTCCACGACCCTGCCAGCAGGGCAGTCCGGCCGTTCCCGGGAGGAACGCGCCATGTTGACGATCAAGGATTGCATCGCGCTGAGCGATCTCACCGAAGCCGAGATCGACGCGATTGCCGAACACGAACATGTTCCGGAAATGGTCGCCGTGGAGATGGGGCATTGCCTTGCCCACTGCCCCGGCGGGGCCGACCGCATCGCCCACATCATCGCCGACGACATCGCGGAGGCCTGTGCCCATGGGCAGGTCGCCCATGCGGTGGATCTGATGCACACCCTGCGCGAATTCGTGGAAACGCACCCGCGCGGGTAAAGGTGTAAGGCCATGCCGAAAGGGACGCGGCCGGGAACAGTCCGGCCGCGACGGGGTTCTATTGGCAACCGTTCACCATGTTTCCAGAACGATTGCCCTCAATTGCCAAGGACCCCGACGATGGCCAGCAAGACCACCGGTACCCAGGCCGACATCTTCGCCCGCATCAAGACCGACCACGACACCATCCGCAGTCTTCTGGACAAGACCGAGAAGGCCAACGGCAGCGGCCGCGCCGTGTTCGAGGAACTGCAGCGCGAGCTGTGGGCCCATTCGAAGGTGGAGGAGGGAGTCTTCTATGCCTCGCTGAAGAAGGCGAAGGAAGCGAAGTCGGAGACCATTGAGGGGCTGAACGAGCATCACCTCATCAACGGCCTGCTGGACGAGCTGAACGCGATGAAGACCACCGACAGCGGCTGGAAGGAAAAGCTCCAGGTGCTGGGCGAACTGGTCCGCCACCACCTGGACGAGGAGGAGGAGGAGCTGTTCGAGGAGGCCAAGGAGGCACTCGACGACGACCGCGCCGCCGAGCTGGGCAGTGCCTATGCCGAGCGCAAGACGCACATCATGGCCGGTCTGGCGCCGCTGTAAGCCGGTTGGCTCCGCCCTTTCCCGTCCGGGGAGAGGGCGGAGTCCGTTCGGTTGCCGTCGGCCGGCAAAGGGGCCATATCAGGGGCCTCTTTGAATTGGCCGGCGGTGTCGATGTCCAAGCGTGCAAGCTCCAACTGTGCAAGCATCGAGCGGGTGCTTTTCCGGCGAGGGATGCGGTTCGGCCGTGCCGCGCTGGCGGCGGTCGCCCTTGGAATGTCCGCCCTGATGACTCCCGCAACCGCAGCACCGGCTCCGCCGGCGAAGGAACTGGCGCAGAAGACCTGCGGCACGCTGGCCGCGCGCGTCGACGAGGTGTCCGGGCGCGGGCCGCTGTTCCTGCGCAGCTACGACAATTCCTATGCGCCCGGCCCGACCTCGGAGCCGGCGCTGTCCAATGCCGCCTTCACCTACGACAACGCGCTGGCGATCATGGCGCTGAACGCCTGTGGCCAGCGCGACAAGGCGTTGCGCATCGGCGAGGCACTGCTGGACGCGGTGTCGCTCGACCGTGCCGGCTGGAAGGGGCGTCTGCGCAACACCTATCGGGCGGGCGCGCAGAAGCAGCGGCCGATCCCGCCCAACGGCTGGTGGGATGCCGTCGGCAACCATTGGGGCGAGGATCCCTATCAGGTCGGCACCGCCACCGGGAATGTCGCCTGGGCCGGTCTTGCCTTGCTGACGCTGGCCGAAGCCACTGGCGAAAAGCGCTTCCGCGACGGTGCGGTCGAACTGGCGCGCTGGGTGGTGGAGCATACCCGCGACCCGCGCGGTCCCGGCGGCTTCAACGGCGGCGTCCAGGGCTTCGACGACGCGCCGCAGCCGCTGACCTGGAAATCGACGGAGCACAACACCGATCTGGTCGCGCTGTTCGCCTGGCTCGGCAAGAGTTCAGGAGACAGTTCGGGCGACGATTTCGCCGGACCGGAGCGTGAGGCGCGCGCCTTCCTCGACACGCTGTGGACGGCGGGCGGCGACCATTTCCCCATCGGCACCGCGCCGGACGGGGTGACGGTCAGCACCTCGACCTCCGGCCTCGATGCGCAGCTCTGGCCGTTGCTGCTGCCGAAGGCGCCGGAGGCGTGGCGGGCGGCACTCGCCTATGCGGAGCGCGCCCATGGCGCCGACGGCGGGTTCGACTTCAACGACGACCGCGACGGCATGTGGGTGGAGGGCACGGCGCAGGCGGCGCTCGCCTACCGCAGCGTCGGCCGCCGCGGCGATGCCGACCGGCTGTTCGGTGAGATTCTGAAGGAAGTCAGCCCCGGCGGCTATCTCTACGCCACCCGGCCGCAGGTGCTGTCCACCGGGCTCGCCATCGGGCCGGACAGCAAGACCGACGATTTCCTCTACTACCGCCGGCCCCATCTGGGCGCCACTGCCTGGGCGGCGCTGGCGGCGCTGGGCTGGAATCCGTTCACGGGGAAGGCGGTGCCGTAGCCGCCTATCCGTGGAAATGCTCGTAGAGCTTCCGCGCGATGGCCTCGCTGATGCCGGGGGCTGCCTCCAGATCCTTCAGTCCGGCGGACGCGACGGCGGTGGCGCTGCCGAAATGATGCAGCAACGCTTTCTTGCGGGCCGGGCCGATGCCGGGGATGCCGTCGATGCGGCTGTGCGAGATCGCCTTCATCCGGCGGGCGCGGTGGCTGTCGATGGCGGTGCGGTGGGCTTCGTCGCGCAGCCTTTGCAGGAAATGCAGCACCGGATCGTTGGGCTCCAGCGTCAGCGGCGGCTGGCCGGGGCGGAAGAAGCGCTCCCGTCCGGCGTTGCGATCCGGTCCCTTGGCGATGGCGACCAGCGGGATGTCGGTGATCTGGAGCATCGCCAGCTCGTCCTTCACCGCGTTCAACTGCCCCAGACCGCCGTCGATCAGAACGAGGTCGGGCCATTGGCCTGAATCCCGGCCGGCCTCGCTGCTGCGGTGGAAGCGGCGGGTGAAGGTCTCGCGCAGCATGGCGTAATCGTTGCCGGCGGCCTCGGGATCGCGGATGTAGAAACGGCGGTAGGCATTGCGCTGGAACCCCTCCGGCCCGGCCACCACCATGGCGCCGACCGGGAAAGAGCCCTGGATGTGCGAGGTGTCGTAGATCTCGACCCGGCGCGGCGCGTCGGGCAGTCCGAAGACACGCGCCACCCCTTCCAGCAGCGTCGCCTGGGTGGAGCGCTCGGCCAGCCGGCGGCCCAGAGCGTCGCGGGCGTTGGTCTGCGCGTGTTCGACCGCGCGGCGCTTCGGCCCGCGTTTCGGACATTCGACGGCGACGTGGCGCCCGGCGGACAGGCTCAGCGCTTCCTCCAGCAGTTCCGCTGATTCGACCGGGTCGCTCAGCAGCAGCAGGCCCGGCGGCGGGGTGTCGGCATAGAGCTGGGCGGCGAAGGCGGCCAGAATGTCGCCCGGCTCCTCCTCGGCATCCACGCGCGGGAAGAAGGCGCGGGTGCCCTGGTTGCGGCCGCCGCGGAAGAAGAAGGCCTGGACGCAGGCCGCACCGCCCTCCCGGTGCAGCGCCAGCACGTCGGCATCGCCCAGCGTGTCCTCCAGATTGATGTCCTGGCGGCTTTGCAGCGCGGTCAGGGCGCGGATGCGGTCGCGCCAGCGGGCGGCGTCCTCGTATTCCAGCCGGTCGGAACTGTCGAGCATGTGGCGGGCGAACTCGGCCTGCACCTCGGCGCTGCGGCCGGACAGCACGTCGCGCACGCCCTGGACCTGGGCGGCGTAGTCCTCTTCGTCGACGCGGCCGACGCAGGGAGCGGAGCAGCGCTTGATCTGGTGTTGCAAGCAGGGCCGGGTGCGCGAGGCGAACACCCCGTCGTCGCAGGTGCGCAGCAGGAAGGCGCGTTGCAGGGCGGCGATGGTCATGCCGACCAGATGCGGCGAGGCGTAGGGGCCGAACAGGTCGGACTCGCGGCGGTTGCTCTTTCCCGAAGTGCCGCGCCGCTCGGCGCTGCCGCGGTGATGCATCAGGCGGGGGAAGTCGTGTCCTTTCCCGATGACGATGTAGGAGAAGGAGCGGTCGTCCTTCACCAGGATGTTGAAGGGCGGCAGCAGGCTGCGGATCAGGTTCGCTTCCAGCAGAAGCGCCTCAGCCTCGGTGTGGGTGGTGACGAACTCCATGGAGCGGGTCAGCGACACCATCCGCCGGGTGCGGTTGGGCAGCCCGTCGGTCCGGGTGTAGCTGGCCACCCGCCGCTTCAGGTTCTTCGCCTTGCCGACATAAAGGACCGACCCGTCGGCCGCCAGCATCCGATAGACGCCGGGCGTGTCCGGAAGGGTCGGCAACCGGGCGCGGATCACGTCCGCTCCGCTGCCGGGCACCCCGTCCATAAGCACTCTCGTTCCCGCAAAGATCCGATTCGCCGCTTACCCAAGCAGTAGAACGGAACGGGACCAAGAGACAAGAATCGGATGACGCGATTCCGACGGGGTGCCGCAGGACCCTGCCATGCGGTCGGGAGGCCGGTCAGCCGCCGAACACGGTGTTCAACTGGGCGCCGACGCGGACGAAGGTGGTGCGTTTCGGCACTTCCTTCAGCCGGGTGGCGCCGATGTAGGTCATCATGCTGCGCACGCCGCCCATGATCTCCTGCATCGTGTTCTCCACCGGGCCGCGATAGGGCACATCCACCGTCTTGCCTTCCGACGCGCGGTAGGAGGCGACGCCGCCGGAATATTTGTGCATCGCGGTGTCCGACGACATGCCGTAGAAGGTCATGGCGACCGGCACCCGGTTGCCGTCCCGGTCCTCGTAGCGGATCTCGCCCTCGCACTCGTCATGGCCGGCCAGCATGCCGCCCAGCATGACGAAGTCGGCGCCGGCGCCATAGGCCTTGGAGATGTCGCCCGGCACTGTGCAGCCGCCGTCGCCGCAGACCTGCCCCTTCAGCCCGTGGGCGGCGTCGGCGCACTCGATGATGGCCGACAGCTGGGGATAGCCGACGCCGGTCATCTTGCGGGTGGTGCAGACCGAACCCGGCCCGATGCCGACCTTGACGATGTCGGCGCCGGCCAGCAGCAGCGCCTCCGTCATGTCGCCGGTGACGACGTTGCCGGCCATGATGACGGCATCCGGATTCTCCTGGCGCAGGCGGGAGATCACCTCGACGAAGCGCTCGGTATAGCCGTTGGCGACGTCCAGGCAGATCTTCCCCACCGGCGCCTTGGCCTTCACCGCCAGGAACTTGTCGTGATCGGCCTCGGCGATGCCCATCGAATAGAAGACGTTGGACTGGACGGTGGATTCCGCCTCGGCCCGGAAGAAGTCGGCCAGCTCGTCCGCCTTGTAGTGCTTGTGCAGGGCGGTCATCGCGCCGAAGCGAGACAGCGCGCGGGCCATGCCCATGCTGCCGGTGACGTCCATGTTGGCGGCGATCAGCGGGAAGCCGGTCCAGTCGCGCTGGGTGTGCAGGAAGGTGAAGGTCCGGTTGACATCCACGTCGTTGCGGCTCTGCAGCGTGCTGCGTTTCGGCCGGATCAGCACATCCTTGAAGTCGAGCTTGAGGTCGCTTTCGATGATCACCGCACACCTACTCATCTCTGTTGGGCGGGCCAACCGCTTTTCATCAGGCCCAACACCACAGAGTGGAGGCGATGACGCGGTTCGGCAAGCGGCGTCGGGGCTGCGGTGAGGGGTGCCGCGTTTGAAGCTGTTTCGCTGAAACGAGGGGTATCCGCCTACTCCTCCGCCTCCTCCCCGTCGCCGTTGGCCGCGTCGCTGCCGTCGGCGACATGCACCTGGCAGTCGGCGTTGCTCAGCACCTCCATCAGCTCGGCGGGCGGCAGGCGGTCGGTGAACAGCGCGTCGAGCACGCTGACGTCGGCCATGCGGATCATGGCGTTGCGGCCGAACTTGGTGTGGTCGGTGACGAGGAAGACCCGGCGCGAGCTTTCGATGATGGCGCGGGCGACGCGGACCTCCTGCTCGTCGTAATCCAGCAGGTCGCCTTCGGAATCGATGCCGCTGATGCCGATGATGCCAATATCGACCTTGTAGCGGCGGATGAACTCCACCGTCGCCTCGCCGATGATGCCGCCGTCGCGCTCGCGCACGAGGCCGCCGGCGATGGACAGGGCGAAGTTCGTGTTCTTGTGCAGGATGGTGGCGACGTTCAGGTTGTTGGTCAGCACCCGCAGCCGCTTGTGGCCGAGCAGGGCCTGGGCCACCGCCTCCGTCGTCGTGCCGATGTTGAGGAACAGCGAGGCGTCCTCCGGCACGTGGCGGGCGACCAGTTCGGCGATGCGGCGCTTTTCCTCCGCCATCAGGGTCTGGCGGGTGGTATAGGCGATGTTCTCAACGCTGGACGGCACGGTGACGCCGCCGCGGAAGCGCCGCACGGCCGACTGGCCGGCTAGATGCTCGATGTCGCGGCGGATGGTCTGCGGCGTGACGTCGAAATGTTCGGCCAGCCACTGGATCTGCACCATGCCCCTGGCATGGACCAGGGCCACGATTTCCTGCTGGCGGCGTTCGGCGTCCAGGCGCGCATCCATCGGTGGGCTGTCTCCGGTCTCGAAAGGGTCGTGAGTGAATCAGATGCGCGCGATGGGTCAAAGCGAAAACCGCCGGCCCCGTCGGCGTTCATCCCGGCCCCGTTCCCAACTTCATTCCAGGCGGGCCGGGCCTGGTCCGGCACACGGCAAGACCTACGGCCCCGTACGGTTGATATGTACGCCCGATATTGTTCGTAGCACAAGCATGTTTCTTTACGAAAATGAACGCACATGCTATGAGAGGATCCACGCGGTTCCGATGTCTGCCCGATGGCGTCAACCCGATCAGGGTTTGTCGCGACTGACGGCTGTCGTCACCATCCTTCAAACTTGTCGCGACGTTCAACGCTCCGGCCTGCCGGCATAAAGATAACGTATAGGAGAGGAATATGACGCAACTGACGCCAGGCGGAGGGCGGCGAAGTGTTCGGCTCGGCATTCAGGGGCGGCTGTTTCTGGCCTTCGGCGGGGTGGCGCTGCTCGCCGCCTTCGCCAGCGTGATGGCGTGGTGGTCGCTGACCGAGACCGGGCGCTCGATGGGCGAGATCGGCCGCAGCAGCGTGCCGGCCATCGTCCGCTCGCTCAATCTGGCGAAGGACAGCACCGCGATCGCCGCCGACGCGCCTGCGGTGGCGGCCTCGCGCGATGCGGCGGAACTGACGGAGCGGATGGACGGCCTGACCAAACGGCTGGCGGGCCTGCGCGACCGCATCGGGGCGATGCGGAGCCAGGCCGGCGGAGGAAGTGGCGGGCAGGCCGGCGGCATGGCCGCGGATGCGGACGCGGTCGCCAAGCTGGTGGAGCGTATGGGGGCGGCACTCGACACGCTGGGCAAGCGCACCGCCGAACGGCTGGCGCTGGAGGAGAAGCTCAACACGCTGGTCGCCGACGCGGTGATGGCTCACGAGGATTTCACCGATCTGGTGGCGCCCTTGCTGGAGGTGTCGACCCTGTCGGTCAACAATGTGGTGGGCGATCTGGCCGCCGCGCAGGCGGTCGAAACCGCAACCGGGCTGGGCCGCCGGCTGGCGCAGGAGGAACTGCCGGTCATCACCCAGCTGATGAACGTGCAGGCCAACGGCAACCTTGCCTTCGGCATGATCGCCGCCGCCTCCAGCGTGCCGCATGGGGCGACGTTGAACAATATCCGGTCGAAGTACAATTGGGCGCTCCTGCGCGTCGACAACGCCATCGGCGCCCTGCCGAAGGACAGCCCGGACCGGCCGTCGCTGGTCAAGGCGCGCGATGGGCTCGCCGCTTTCGGCGGTGGCGCCGGCAGCGTCTTCCGCCTGCGCGACGAGCAGGCGCGCATCACCGCCGACATCGAAAGCGCGCTGGCCGAGACGGTGCGGCTGACCACCGACCTGAACGGCACCATCGATGCGGTGGTCGCCCACCAGCAGGAGCGCACCGATGCCGATGTGACGCGGACCGAAACGGCGATTTCCGGAGCGGTCGCGATCCAGGGTGGCGCTGCGGCGGTCGTGGTGCTGTCGAGCCTGCTGATCGCCTGGTTCTATGTCCGCAACCGGCTGACCCGGCGGCTGATGCGGGTGATCGACGCCATGCGCGCCGTGGCCGGCGGCGATCTGGCTGCCGACGCCGCGGTCGGCGGGCGCGACGAGATCGCCGAGATGGCGGGGATCGTCGGCGTCTTCCGTGACAAGAGCGCCGAGATCGCCCGCTTGCAGGAGAAACAGGACGCGATGAAGCAGGCGGCCGACGCCGAGCGGTCGCGCACCATCCAGTCCATCACCGCGAGCATCGAGGCCAGCGTGAAGGAGGCGTCACGCCACATCGGCACCGCATCGGCCGACATGCGCGAGGCGTCGGAGGGGATGTCCGCCACCGCCGAGCAGACCTGCCGCCGGATGACCGACGTGCGGTCGGCGGTCGCCGACACCGCGACCAACGTGCAGACGGTGGCCGCCACCGCCAGCCAGCTTTCCGCCTCCATCGGCGAGATCACGCGGCGGGTCGGCGATTCCAGCCAGATCGCCCGCAGTGCGGTGGAGGAGGCGCGCAGCACCAACGACCTGATGGTGGAACTCGCTGCCGCCGCGCAGAAGATCGGCGACGTGGTCGGCATGATCAACGCCATCGCCGGCCAGACCAACCTGCTGGCCTTGAACGCCACAATCGAGGCGGCGCGCGCTGGCGATGCGGGCAAGGGCTTCGCCGTGGTGGCGGAGGAGGTGCGCAGCCTCGCCGGCCAGACCGCCAAGGCGACGGAGGAGATCGCCCAGCAGGTCCAGGCGGTGCGCACGACGGCGCAGGGAGCCGTGTCGGCCATCGACGACATCGGCCGCACCATCAGCCGCATCGACGAGATCACCGCCATGGTCGCCGCCGCGGTGGAAGAACAGTCCGCCGCCACCGACGAGATCGCGCGCAGCATCAACCATGCTTCCGACGCGGTGCAGAGCATCGCCGACACGGTGGTGTCGGTGGACGATGCGGTGAACCGCACCGGCAGTGCCGCCGCCCAGGTGGTGGACGCCACCCGCGCGCTTTCGCAACGGTCCGAAAGCCTGAGCGAGGATATCGACCGTCTGCTGGGTCGCATCCGCGCGGCGTGAGCCGGGTGCGGGGAGGGGAGCCGGATCAGCCTTATTTCCGATAGGAAAGATGCCCGATCCGGCGTAGCCTCAAAAACATGGTCCGTTGAACAAACATTTTCCTTTTCAAACGCGAACGAACATTCTATGTTCCGAAACGAAAGCGGCTGGGTTCGAGAAGGAACCGCCGCGGTACGGAGAGGAACCCATGGCAAACGAGTCCGCGGTTACCGACCTTCTGATCGTCGGCGGCGGCGTGAACGGGGCGGGCATCGCCCGCGACGCGGTCGGGCGCGGGATGTCGGTGGTGCTGTGCGAACAGGGCGACCTTGCGGGCGCCACCTCGTCGGCCAGCACCAAGCTGATTCACGGCGGCCTGCGCTATCTCGAATATTACGAATTCCGTCTGGTGCGTGAAGCGCTGCAGGAGCGCGAGGTGCTGCTGCGCGCCGCGCCGCACATCATCTGGCCGCTGCGCTTCGTGCTGCCGCACGACAGCAGCATGCGGCCGGCCTGGATGGTCCGCATCGGCCTGTTCCTTTACGATCATCTTGGAAAGCGCAAGCTGCTGCCGGGCTCGCACGGCGTCGACCTGACCAGTTCGCCGGCGGGCAAGCCGCTGGCGGGCGGCTTCACCAAGGCGTTCGAATATTCGGACTGCTGGGTCGAGGACAGCCGGCTGGTCGTGCTGAACGCGATGGATGCGCGGGCCCGCGGCGCGGAGATCCTGACCCGCACCCGCTGCGAGAAGGCCGAACGCAAGGGCGGCCTGTGGGAAGCGACGCTGGTCGACATCTACACCGGCGCCACCCGCACCGTCCGCGCCCGTGCGCTGGTCAATGCCGCCGGCCCCTGGGTGCGCGAAATGATCGCCAAGCGCACCGGCGTCACCGTCGACAAGTCGGTCCGTCTGGTCAAGGGCAGCCACATCGTCGTGCCGAAGATGTTCGATGGCGACCATGCCTACATCTTCCAGAACGACGACCGCCGCATCGTCTTCGCCATCCCGTACGAGCGTGATTTCACCCTGATCGGCACCACCGACCTCGATTATTCGGGCGATCCCGGCGCGGTGGCGATCTCGCCCGAGGAAATCGCCTACATGTGCCGGGCGGTCTCGCGCTATTTCGCCAAGCCGGTGCGCGAGAGCGACGTGGTGTGGACCTACAGCGGCGTCCGGCCGCTGTTCGACGATGCCAGCGGCAACGCCTCGGCCGTCACCCGCGACTATGTGCTGGAGATGGACGAGCCGGCCGGCGACGCGCCGATGCTGTCGATCTTCGGCGGCAAGATCACCACCTTCCGCCGGCTGGCGGAGGAGGCGACGGAAAAGCTGGGCAAGACGCTGGGCAAGGGTGGCATCACCTGGACCGCCGACGTGGCGCTTCCCGGCGGCGACATCGCCAACGCCGATTTCGCCGGCTTCCTGGCGGGCTTGAAGCGCAGCCGGCCCTGGCTGCCCGATGCGCTGGCCCTGCGGCTGGCGCGCGCCTACGGCACGCGGGTCGAGCGGCTGCTGGGCGACGCCAAGGGGCTGGACGATCTGGGCATCGATTTCGGGGGCGGCGTCCATGAGGCCGAACTCGACTATGCCGCGCGGGAGGAGTTCGCCATGACCGGCGACGACTTCCTGTGGCGGCGCTCCAAACTTGGGCTGCACCTGGACGCGAATGTCCGGGAGGCCATCGGCGGCTGGTTCGACCGGCGCCGCGAAGCAACGGCCAACAGGGGTACGGGCGGCGATACCGCCACCCTGCGGTCGATGGGAGGAATGCGGTGACACTCACACTGGAAGGCGTGGCGAAGCGCGTCGGCGCCGAGCAGCATCTCCATCCCCTGTCGCTGGAGCTGCAACCCGGCAGCTTCAACGTGCTGCTGGGGCGGACGCTGGCCGGCAAGACGACGCTGATGCGGCTGATGGCCGGGCTGGATGCGCCCAGCGCCGGGCGCGTGCTGGAAAACGGTAAGGACGTGACCGGCAAGTCGGTGCGCCATCGCGACGTGGCGATGGTCTATCAGCAGTTCATCAATTACCCGGCGATGACGGTCTTCGAGAACATCGCCTCGCCGCTGCGCCGCCAGGGCAAGGACAAGGCGGAGATCGACGCCAAGGTGCGGCGCACCGCCGCCATGCTGCGGATCACGCCTTATCTCGACCGGCTGCCGGCCGAGCTGTCGGGCGGCCAGCAGCAGCGCTGCGCCATCGCGCGGGCCCTGGTGAAGGGCGCCGGCCTGCTTCTGCTCGACGAGCCGCTGGTCAACCTCGACTACAAGCTGCGCGAGGAACTGCGCGCCGAACTGCGCGAGATCTTCGCGGACGGCAAGACCACAGTCGTCTACGCGACGACCGAACCGCAGGAGGCGCTGATCCTCGGCGGCAACGTGACGGTGCTGCACGAGGGGCGGATGCTGCAGACCGGGGCGACCGGCGAGGTGTTCCACACGCCGGCCTCGCTGGAATGCGCACAGGTGTTCAGCGACCCGCCGATGAATGTGGTGGACGCGATCCTGACCAACGACCGCGTGGCGCTGTCGGACGGCACCGGCCTGCCGCTGTCCGCCCACGACCGCAACCTGCCGGCCGGTCCCTGCAAGGTCGGCATCCGCGCCAACCACCTGACGGTGTTGCGGCGGAGCGAGCGGCTGGTGCCGATCCGGGGCAAGGTCGCCCTGTCGGAGATCAGCGGGTCGGAGACCTTCGTCCATCTGCGCCACGGCGACAGCACGCTGATCGCGCGCGAGGAGGGGGTGCACAGCCATCCGATCGGCAGCGACATTCAGGTCTATGCCGATCCCGACCGCATCTTCGTCTTCTCCACCGTGGGCAAGCTGGTGGCGGCACCCAACTGGCGGCGCGGCGCGCTGCGCAACATCGCTTAAGGGGGCGGGAGCGATGGCGACCATCCAATTCGACAATCTCGGCCACTCCTATCACCCGCACCCCAGCAAGCCTGAGGACTACGCGCTCCGCCGCCTGTCGCAGGAGTGGGAGGACGGCAAGGCCTATGCGCTGCTGGGGCCGTCCGGCTGCGGCAAATCCACGCTGCTGAACATCATCTCCGGCCTGCTGGTGCCCAGCGAGGGGCGGGTGCTGTTCGACGGGCTGGACGTGACCCGCTGCACCCCGGAAGAGCGCAACATCGCCCAGGTGTTCCAGTTCCCGGTCATCTACGACACCATGACGGTGTATGAGAACCTCGCCTTCCCCCTGCGCAACCGCAAGGTTCCGGCGGCGGATGTCGACCGCCGCGTGCGGCAGGTGGCCGAGGCGCTGGACCTGACCGCCGATCTGAAGAAGCGCGCCCAGCGGCTGACGCCGGACGCCAAGCAGAAGATCTCCATGGGCCGTGGTCTGGTGCGGTCGGACGTGGCGGCCATCCTGTTCGACGAGCCGCTGACCGTCATCGACCCGCACACCAAGTGGATCCTGCGCCGCAAGCTGCGCCAGATCCATGAGGAATATCGCCTGACCATGATCTACGTGACCCACGACCAGGTGGAGGCGCTGACCTTCGCCGACAAGGTCGCGGTGATGTACGAAGGCGCCATGGTCCAGCTCGGCACCCCGCAGGAGCTGTTCGAGAACCCCGAGCACACCTTCGTCGGCTATTTCATCGGCAGCCCCGGCATCAACCTGATGCCCTGCACGCTGGGTAACGACCATGCGCTGGTCGACGGCATCGCCATCCCGCTGCCCGACCGTGCCGTGTCGTCGGCCGGCGGCCGGGTGGGCGGCAAGTTCGAGTTGGGCATCCGGCCGGAATTCCTGGAGCTGACCCGCAGCGGCAACGCCGGAGCCATCCCGGTACAGGTCACCGGCGTCGACGATCTCGGCACCTCCAAGCTGGCGACGGTGCGTCTGAACAACCACACATTGAAGGTGCGGCTGAGCGAAGAGCAGGAAATCCCGGCCCTCGACGCCGCCATCCGTTTCCCCACCCGGTGGACCAAGCTCTACCGCGACAGCCATCTGGTCGGTTGAGGAGGCACAAGCCATGGATAAGGTCCAGGACAACCGGGCTTGGTTCCTGATCATCCCGGTCTTTCTGATCGTCGCCTTCAGCGCCGTGGTGCCGCTGATGACGGTGGTCAACTACTCGGTGCAGGAGATCTTCGGCCCCGGCCAGACATTCTTCGTCGGCACCGAATGGTTCGAGGCGGTGCTGAAGGACGAGCGGCTGCACGATGCGCTGGTCCGCCAGATCGTCTATTCGCTGGCGGTGCTGGCCATCGAGATTCCCTTGGGCATCCTGATCGCTCTCGGCATGCCCGGCGGTCGCAGCGCTAAGACGTCGCTGACGCTGGTGCTGCTGGCCCTGCCGCTGCTGATCCCGTTCAACGTGGTCGGCACGATCTGGCAGATCTTCGGCCGCGGCGACATCGGCCTCCTGGGCGCCACCTTCCGCGCCATCGGCATCGACTACAACTACACCAACAATTCGGCCCATGCCTGGGTGACGGTGCTGGTGATGGATGTCTGGCACTGGACCAGCCTGGTGGCGCTGCTGTGCTACGCCGGCCTCCAGTCGATCCCGCCGGCCTTCTATCAGGCGGCCAAGATCGACGGCGCGTCGAAATGGGCGGTGTTCCGCTACATCCAGCTGCCGAAGATGCGCGGCGTCCTAATCATCGCGGTGCTGCTGCGCTTCATGGACAGCTTCATGATCTACACCGAACCGTTCGTGCTGACCGGCGGCGGTCCCGGCAATTCCACCACCTTCCTCAGCCAGTACCTGACGCAGATGGCGGTGGGTCAGTTCGACATCGGCAAGGCCGCGGCCTTCTCCATCGTCTACTTCCTGATCGTGCTGCTGTTCAGCTTCATCTTCTACACCATCATCACCCGCACCGGCGAGGGAGAGAAGAAATGAGCAAGGCCGCGGTTCTCGCTCCCGGTTCGCTGGCGGCCCCGGCAAACATCCGCCGCTCTTCGGCGCGGGTGTCCAACAGGACCATCGTCCTGGTCTGCTACATCGTCTTCCTCATGCTGCCCATCTACTGGATGGTCAACATGTCCTTCAAGACGAACGAGGAGATCCTGTCGGGCCTGACGCTGTACCCGCACAACCCGACGCTGCGCAACTACGCCATCATCTTCACCGATCCCAGCTGGTACAGCGGCTATATCAACTCGATCTATTATGTGACGCTGAACACCATCATCTCGCTGACGGTGGCGCTGCCGGCGGCCTATGCCTTCTCGCGCTACCGCTTCATCGGTGACAAGCACGTCTTCTTCTGGCTGCTGACCAACAAGATGGCGCCGCCGGCCGTGTTCCTGCTGCCCTTCTTCCAGCTCTACCAGACGGTCGGGCTGTTCGACACGCACATCGCCGTCGCTCTGGCCCACTGCCTGTTCAACGTGCCGCTGGCGGTCTGGATCCTGGAAGGCTTCATGTCGGGCGTGCCGCGCGAGATCGACGAGATGGCCTACATCGACGGCTACAGCTTCCCGCGCTTCTTCGGCACGGTGTTCCTGCCGATGATCCGGGCCGGCGTCGGCGTCACCGCCTTCTTCTGCTTCATGTTCAGCTGGGTCGAACTGCTGCTGGCCCGCACGCTGACCTCGGTCGATGCCAAGCCGATCGCCGCCACCATGACCCGCACCGTCAGCGCGTCGGGCATGGACTGGGGCCTGCTGGCCGCCGCCGGCGTGCTGACCATCCTGCCGGGTGCGCTCGTGATCTGGTTCGTCCGCAACTACATCGCCAAGGGCTTCGCCCTGGGCCGGGTCTGAGGGAGGCTCCGCGTCATGGATATGGAATGGATGGCGTGGACCACGCCGACCGCGATTTTCTTCCTGTGCATCGCCCTGATGCTGGCCGGCATGACGGTCTGGGAGGTGGTGTCGCCGACGGTGGAGGCCAAGGGCTTCCTGCCGATGCGCACCACCCGCGGCGACCGCCTGTTCATCGGCCTGCTCGGCAGCGCCTTCATCCATCTGGGCTGGCTCGCCGCGACCGACGCGTCGCTGTGGGGTGCCTCTGCGGTCGCGCTGGCGTGGATCGCCCTGGTCATCCGGTTCGGGTGATCCGCTTCGGCTGGGGAGAAGACAAGTCTTCAAGGAATCCCTTCCCCGCGGGGCTGCGGGGATGACGGGAAGAGCGGTGGTTTCCGCTGGTAAGAGCAATACGAAACGTCAACCCGACACCAAGTCGATCAAGTGGGAGGAAGCATGCTTCAGCAACAAACTCTGCGGCGCCGCCTGACCGGGGCCGTGATGGCCGGCGGCATCGGCGTTCTGCTGGCGATGGCCTCGGCCGGCCCGTCCGCCGCCATGACGCCGGACCAGGAAGCCGTCGCCAAGCGCATCATCGAGGAACTCCAGCCCTCCACGCTGTCCAAGGACGAGCAGATGAAGGAGCTGGAGTGGTTCGTGAAGGCCGCCGAGCCCTACAAGGGGATGGAGATCAACGTCGTCTCCGAAACGCTGACGACGCACGAGTTCGAATCGAAGACGCTGGCCAAGCTGTTCAGCGAGCTGACCGGGATCAAGCTGAAGCACGACCTGATCCAGGAAGGCGACGTCATCGAGAAGCTGCAGACGCAGATGCAGTCAGGCCGCAACGTCTATGATGCCTACGTCAACGACAGCGACCTGATCGGCACCCACGTCCGCTACGGTCAGGCCATCGCGCTGTCCGACTTCATGGGCGGCGAAGGCAAGGACGTCACCCTGCCGACGCTCGACGTCAAGGACTTCATCGGCACCAGCTTCACCACCGGCCCGGACGGCAAGCTCTACCAGCTGCCCGACCAGCAGTTCGCCAACCTCTACTGGTTCCGCGCCGACTGGTTCGCCCGTCCGGACCTGAAGGAGAAGTTCAAGGCCAAGTACGGCTACGATCTGGGCGTCCCGCTCGACTGGTCGGCCTACGAGGACATCGCCGAGTTCTTCACCAACGACGTGAAGGAAATCGACGGCGTCCGCGTCTACGGTCACATGGATTACGGCAAGAAGGACCCGTCGCTCGGCTGGCGCTTCACCGACGCCTGGCTGTCGATGGCCGGCGCCGGCGACAAGGGCCTGCCGAACGGCAAGCCGGTGGACGAGTGGGGCATCCGCGTCGAGGGCTGCCGCCCGGCCGGCGCCTCGGTCGCCCGCGGCGGCGACACCAACGGCCCGGCCGCCGTCTATTCACTGGTCAAGTACATCGACTGGCTGAAGAAGTACGCGCCGCCGGAAGCCGCCGGCATGACCTTCTCCGAAGCCGGCCCGGTGCCTGCCCAGGGCAACGTCGCCCAGCAGATCTTCTGGTACACCGCCTTCACCGCCGACATGACCAAGCCGGGCCTGCCGGTGGTCAACGCCGACGGCACGCCGAAGTGGCGCATGGCCCCCTCGCCGCACGGTCCGTATTGGGAACAGGGCATGAAGCTCGGCTACCAGGACGTGGGGTCGTGGACGCTGCTGAAGTCCACCCCGGCCGAGCGCCGCAAGGCCGCGTGGCTCTACGCCCAGTTCACCGTGTCGAAGACCGCGTCGCTGAAGAAGACGCTGGTCGGCCTGACGCCGATCCGCGAAAGCGACATCAAGTCGGAGCCGATGACCCAGGTGGCCCCGAAGCTGGGCGGTCTGGTCGAGTTCTACCGCAGCCCGGCCCGCGTCGCCTGGACGCCGACCGGCACCAACGTGCCGGACTATCCGAAGCTGGCCCCGCTGTGGTGGCAGAACATCGCCGAAGCCGTGACGGGCGAGCGCACCCCGCAGCAGGCGATGGACAATCTGGCCGAGCAGATGGAGCAGGTGCTGGCCCGCATGGAGCGCGCCAACATCGGCGGCGAGTGCGCGCCGAAGCTGAACCCGAAGAAGGACGCCAAGGAGTGGTTCGCCGCCCCCGGCGCCCCGAAGGCCAAGCTCGACAACGAGAAGCCCAAGGGCCAGACCATCGCCTATGACGACCTGCTGAAGGCGTGGAAGGAAGGCCGCGCCCAGTAACGGGCTGGCAGAACGGTTCTCCTCCTGGCGCTTCGTCCTGGTTGGGCCAGGGGTAAACTGTGGGGCGGCGGCATGCTGCCGCCCCACTTCTCTTTCTCTGAAAAATCCCTCTCCCCCCGGGGAGAGGGTTAGGGTGAGGGGGATGCACAGCGTGGTTTTTCTTAATTGAAGCCGCTCCGCATTCTCTGAAAAGTCACGCTATGCGTCCCCCTCACCCCGACCCTCTCCCCGGGGGGAGAGGGGGTAGCGCGTTAATTTGAAATTGCACGGGGACACACAGCATGAGCAAGGCCGGCCACATCCTCGCCATCGACCAGGGCACCACCTCGTCGCGGGCGATCCTGTTCGACGGCCGGGGGACGCCGCTGGCCGAAGCACGCCGCGAGTTCCCCCAGCATTACCCCGGCGACGGCTGGGTCGAGCATGATCCCGCCGACATCCTGCGCGATGTGCGCACCGTGGCGCGCGAAGCGGTGGAGAAGTCCGGGGTCGACGTGTCCGCCATCGCCGCCATCGGCATCACCAACCAGCGCGAGACCGCCGTGGTGTGGGACCGCGCGACCGGCGAGCCGATCCACCGCGCCATCGTCTGGCAGGACCGCCGCACCGCCGCGCTCTGCCACGATCTGGTGGCGGCGGGCAATGCCGAGCTGGTGCGCTCCAAGACCGGCCTGCTGATCGACGCCTATTTCTCCGCCACCAAGATCGCCTGGATCCTCGACCATGTGCCGGGCGCCCGTGCGCGGGCCGAGCGGGGCGAGCTGTGCTTCGGCACCATCGACAGTTTCCTGATCTATCACCTGACCGGCCGGCAGGTCCATGCAACCGACGCGACCAACGCCTCGCGCACCATGCTGTTCGACATCCATGCCCAGGATTGGGACGACGAACTGCTGAGGCTGTTCCGGGTGCCGCGCGCCATGCTGCCGCGGGTGCTCGACAGCTCCGACGATTTCGGCGCCACCGAGCCGGAGCTGCTCGGTCGGCCGATCCCCATCGCGGGTGTTGCGGGCGACCAGCAGGCGGCGGCCTTCGGGCAGGCCTGCCTGACGCCGGGCATGGCGAAATCGACCTACGGCACCGGCTGTTTCGCGCTGATCAACACCGGGGAGACGCCGGTGGTGTCGAAGAACCGGCTGCTGACCACCGTCGCCTACCGGCTGAACGGCAAGACCGCTTACGCGCAGGAAGGCTCAATCTTCGTCGCGGGTGCGGCCATCAAGTGGCTGCGCGACGGCATCGGCATCATCACCCATGCCAGCCAGACCGACGACATGGCGACCCGCGTGCCCGATAGCCACGGCGTCTATTTCGTCCCGGCCTTCGTGGGCTTGGGTGCTCCGCACTGGGATTCGGCCGCCCGCGCCGCGATCTTCGGCATGACGCTGGATGTCGGCCCGGCCCACATCGCCCGCGCGGCGCTGGAGGCGGTCGCCTTCCAGACCCGCGACCTGATGGAGGCGATGGCCGGCGACTGGGGTGGTACCATCAATGCGCTGCGCATCGACGGCGGCATGGCCGCCAACGACTGGCTCTGCCAGTTCCTGGCCGACCTGCTGAACATGCCGGTCGAACGGCCGAAGGTGATCGAGACCACGGCGCTCGGCGCCGCCTGCCTCGCCGCGCTGAAGGTCGGCGTGTTCGACGGGCTGGAGTCGGTGTCCGACGCGTGGCGCAGCGAGCGCCGCTTCGAGCCGCGCATGGATCAGGGCAAGCGCGACCGCCTCTATGGCGGCTGGCGCGATGCCGTGGCGCGGGTGCGGTCGGAGCGTTGACGGCTTCGATGGCGGGAATTTGCAGAGACTTTGGCGCAGACGGGCAAGTGGCCCCGATCCGCTGCCGGTAATCTGACTTCGGTTGCGCGCTCCTCCCTCGGGTGCGTCGTCCTCGCCGGTTAGCGGGGACACTGGGCCGGACGGTCGATACCGTCCGGCCCTTTTCTTTTCCGCTCAGACCCCTTCGCGGTCGGTCAGCATGTGGCGGATCTCGCTCTTCAGCAGCTTGCCGGTGGCGGTGTGGGGCAGGCTGTCGACGAAGCGGACATCGTCGGGGATGCACCATTTCGCCACCTTGCCGTCGAAGACCGCCAGCAGCTCCTCGCGGGTGACGCTGGAGTCCGGCTTGCGGACGACGACCAGCATCGGGCGCTCGCCCCATTTTTCGTCGGGCACGGCGACGGCGGCGGCTTCCTGGACGCCGGGATGGCCGACGGCGATGTTCTCCAGGTCGATGGAGCTGATCCACTCGCCGCCCGACTTGATGACATCCTTGGTGCGGTCGACGATCTGGACATAGCCGTCGGCGTCCATCGTCACCACGTCGCCGGTCTCGAACCAGCCCGGCACCGTCTGGTGGGCCGGGCTTTCCGTCACGCCGAAATAGCCGGAGCAGACGGTCGGTCCGCGTACCAGCAGCCGGCCGAAGCTGGTGCCGTCGCGTGCCACATCGTTGCCGGAGCCGTCGACGACGCGGAACTGCACGCCGCAGATCGGCCGCCCCTGCTTGGAGGCCAGCGCCAGGGCGGCCTCGGCATCCTGTCCGCGATGCTTGCCCTTCGGCGTGTTGGCGAGGCCGAGCGGGCTGGTTTCCGTCATGCCCCAGGCATGCAGGACCTCCACCCCCATCTCCTGGAAGCGCTGGATCATCACCGGCGGGCAGGCGGAGCCGCCGATGGCGATGCGGCGCATGCTGGTCAGTTTCTTTTTGTTGGCGTCCAGCCAGTTCAGCAGCGCCAGCCAGACGGTCGGCACGCCGGCGCTGTTGGTGACCTTCTCGGCCTCGAACAGCTCATACAGGCTGGCGCCGTCCAGCTTGCCGCCGGGGAAGACCAGCTTGGCACCGACCATCGGCGCGGCATAGGGCACGCCCCAGGCGTTGACGTGGAACATCGGCACCACCGGCAGCACCACGTCCGACGCCGACAGGCCGAACACGTCGGGTACGCAGGCGGCGATGGCATGCAGGTAGGAGGAGCGGTGGCTGTACAGCACGCCCTTCGGGTTGCCTGTGGTGCCGGAGGTGTAGCACATGCTGCAGGCGGTGTTCTCGTCCAGCTCCGGCCAGTCGAAGCTCTCCGGCTGGTCGGCCAGCAAATCCTCGTAGCACAGCAGGTTGGGCAGGCTGGAGGCCGGCATGTTGGCGCGGTCGGTCATCACGACGATGCCCTTCAGCCCGGTCAGCTCGTGGGCGATGCCCTCCAGCAGCGGCAGGAAGGTCAGGTCGGTGAACAGCAGCCGGTCTTCGGCGTGGTTGACGATGTAGGCGATCTGCTCAGGGAACAGGCGCGGGTTGATGGTGTGGCAGACCATGCCCGAGCCGCCGATGCCGTAATAGCATTCCAGGTGGCGGTAGCCGTTCCAGGCCAGCGTGCCGATGCGGTCGCCCGGCTTCATCCCCAGCGCCGCCAGCGCGTTCGCCAGCTTCTGGGCGCGGACCCAGGCGTCGGCATAGGTGTAGCGGTGGATCGGCCCCTCGGTGGTGCGCGACACGATCTCGGTGTCGGCATGGTAGAGCGCTGCGTGACGCAGGATCGACGTCACCAGCAGGGGGCCATTCATCATCATTCCGCGCAGCATCGTTTCACTCCCGGTTCGGCCGCTTCTGGTTTTGGGCCGTCTGCTTTTGGGTCGTCTGGTGGTGGGGTATCGTCATGCGTGCAGGTGGCGAGCCGCCGTTCGGCATCGGCCTCCATCGCCTCCAACTCGCCGATCACCTCGCTGATTTCGGAGCGCATCCGCTCAAGCTCAACGAGGCGGGCGCGGATTTTGCGCAGCCCGTCGCGGTATTGCGCGGCGCTGGGCCGGCCGGAGCGGTAGTGGGCGAGATATTCGGCGATCTGTTCCAGCGAGAAGCCGACCCGGCGGAATTTCAAAATCAGCATCAGCCGCGTGCGGTCGCGGTAGGTGAACACCCGCCGCCCTCCGGCCCGTTGCGGTGTCAGCAGTCCCTTTTCCTCGTAATAGCGCAACGCCTGCGGCGTGAGATCGAACTCTGCCGCCAACTCCGTCACGCCGTATACCCGGTCCCGTTCGGCCATGGACAATCCCCTGTACCGACGATTTCGCCACGGGTAGAGGGGGGAAGTCAACGTCAATGAGCTAAAGCAGGCTTTATGTCGTGTCAGGCCGCTCCATCCTTTGCCGCGACGTTCGGTCTGCGGACGGCGCGGTGCGACTGTGGCAGAGATTTCACATGACAAGCCACGGCGGCCGGTGCTTCCTGCGCTCGGACTTCGGCATCCGGATTACGGCATGCGGGCGGACGGGAAGCGGGGGAGTGGGGTGACGGGGAGGACCAGCTTTTTGCGCCGTCTGATCGGCGAGCCGTGGGACCTTGCCGCGGCGTTGGGACTGCTGGCCCTGCTGGTGCTGGTCGCCGTCACCTTCCGGCAGTACGGCATCTCCAACGACGAGGAGGTGCAGCATGTCTACGGCGCCAAGCTGATCGACTGGTACCGCAGCGGCTTCAGCGACAATTCGGCCTTCACCTACAAGAACCTCTATCTCTATGGCGGGCTGTTCGACATGGCGGCGGTGGTGCTGGCGCCGCTGCTGCCCTTCGACCCGTACGAGACGCGGCACCTGCTCTGCGCCCTGATCGGGGTGGCGGGTATCGCGGTGGTGTGGGGCGTCGGCCGCCGGCTGGCAGGGCCGCGGGCGGGATTCCTCGCCGGGGCGCTGCTGGCGCTGTGCGGCCCCTGGTATGGCGGGCTGTTCAACCACACCAAGGATGTGCCCTTCGCCGTGCTGATGATGGCAGGGGTGGCGCTGCTGGTCCGGCTGGCCGGGCAGATTCTGCGGCCGCGCCTGCCCACGGTGCTGGGATTCGGCGTCGTCGTCGGGCTGGCAGTGGGCATCCGGGTCGGGGCGCTACTGCTGTTTGGCTATGCGGCGGCGCTGCTGGCGGGGTGGCTGCTGATGCGCGGCATTTCCGTCGCCCGGCTGCGCGAGACCGGGCGGGGGGCGCTGCGCCTGCTGCCGGCGCTGCCGGTCGCCTATGGGCTGATGGCGCTCTTCTGGCCCTGGGCGGTGCTGGAGCCGCTGAACCCCTTGCGGGCGCTGGCCGATTTCTCGCACTTCCATTACCCGATCCGAACCCTGCTGGGCGGCAACGAATATTGGATGTACGAGGTGCCGCGCAGCTATCTGGTCTGGTATCTCGGGATCAAGCTGCCGCTGGTGATGCTGGGCGGTGCCGTGCTGGGACTGCTGGTTCTGCCGGCGGCGATGCGTCGGGACCGGCTGGCCGGTGGGGAGGGCATCGCCCGCGCGGTCGGTTGCGGGCTGGTGGCGCTGGCGGCGCTGTTTCCGGTGGTCTGGTTCACCGTCACCCATGCGCCCGGCTATACCGCGATCCGCCATTTCCTGTTCGTGCTGCCGCCGCTGGCCGTGCTGGGCGGCATCGGGCTCGACCGGCTGCTTGGCTGGGCCGGCGCCTGGAGGTTCGGCGTGTCCCAGCGCACCGGGCGCGGGCTGTCGGCCGCCGTGCTGGCCGGGCTTGCGCTGGCGCTGGTCCTGGGGCGCGACGCAGCGGTCCTGGAGTCGCTGCACCCCAACGAATATGTCTATTTCAACGAGCTGGTCGGCGGTGTCGCCGGCGCGGTCCGCAAATACGATGTCGATTACTGGGCCAACAGCCTGCCCGAAGCGGTCGAGGATCTGTCGGAAGTCATCGCCGCGGAGGAGGCGCGCACCCACCGCCACCGCAGCTACAGCGTCGCCGTCTGCGCCGAACCGCTGGCCTTCGAGAAGCTGGCGCCGGCCAATCTGCATTGGGTCACCGACTGGACCCGCGCCGACTTCTTCATCGCGCCGACACAGGAGGATTGCGACACGCTGATGACCGGCCCGACGGTGGCGGAGGTCGAGCGCGACGGCGCGCTGCTGGCGGTGGTGAAGGATATGCGCAAGCCGGAGGAACCGGTAACGACCGTCGAAATGGCCCGCCTGCGCACCGGCCGCCAGCAGCGCCACTGGTGGTGACGGTCGGTCAACCCCGCGGCAGGAAGCGCGTGCGGTCCAGCCCGTGGCGGGCCATCTTTTCGTTCAGCGTGCGGCGGGGGATGTCCAGCAGGTCCATCACCGCTTTGATGTCGCCCTTGCAGCGCTCCAGCGCCTGTTCGATCGCCCGTTTTTCGAAGGCGTCGACCTGATCGGCCAGGGCGCGCGGCGTGGCCGCCGTCTCTCCCCCAACGGGGCGGCGGCGCAGCAGGCCGGCAACGCCGCTGCGCCCCACCGACAGGACATGGCGTTCGGCCAGATTGCGAAGCTCCCGCACATTTCCGGGCCAGTCGTGGGCGAGCAGGGCGTCGAAGTCGGCCGGCTCCAGCGGACGCGGTTCGCGGTTATGGCGGGCGGCGAACTCGGCGGTGAAATAGTCGAACAGCAGCGGAATGTCCTCCGCCCGCGCCCGCAGCGGTGGAATGTGCAACTCCGCCACGTTCAGCCGGTAATAGAGGTCGGCGCGGAAGCGCCCCTCCTCGCTGAGGTCGAGCAGGTCGATCTTGGTCGCCGCGACCAGCCGCAGATCGACCGCGACCTGCTTGTTGGAGCCCAGCCGTTCGATGGTGCGTTCCTGGAGCGCGCGCAGCAGCTTGACCTGGATGGCAAGCGGCATGCTCTCGATCTCATCGAGGAACAGGGTGCCGCCGCTGGAATGCTCCAGCTTGCCGGCACGGCGCTGGGTGGCGCCGGTGAAGGCGCCGGGCTCGTGCCCGAACAACTCGCTCTCCGCCATGCTGTCGGGGATGGCGCCGCAATTGACGGCGACGAAGGCGCCCTTTTGTCCACGCGGGCCGAAATCGTGCAGGCAGCGGGCGACAAGTTCCTTCCCCGTGCCGGTCTCGCCATGGATCAGCACGCTGGCGCTGGTGGCGGCGAGGTCGATCAGGTCGCGCCGCAGTTCGGCGATGGCGGGAGAGGTGCCGATCAACCGCGCCTCGATCCCGCCGCCGGCCGCGCGGCGGCGCAGGCCGCGATTCTCCAGCACCAGACGGCGCTTCTCCACCGCGCGGCGGAGGACGGCGACCAGATTGTCGGGCTCGAAGGGCTTCTCGATGAAATCGTAGGCGCCGCGCCGCATCGCCTCCACCGCCAGGGCCACGTCGCCATGGCCGGTCACCAGGATCACCGGCAGGTCGGCGTCGCGCTCCAGCACCCGTTCCAGCACCGCCATGCCGTCCATCCGCGGCATCCGCACGTCGGTCACCAGCACGCCGGGAAAGTCGGGCGAAAGCAGGTCCAGCGCCGGCTGCGGCGTCTCGAAACCCTGCGCCGCGAAGCCGGCCAGTTGCAGCCATTGCGTCACCGACACGCGCATCGCCAGCTCGTCGTCGATGAATAGGACGGGTGTGGCAAGCGGATCGGTCTTCATCTGTCCCTCACTGTGCCTCCGGCAACTGGACGACGAAGCAAGCGCCGCCCTCAGGGTTGTTCTCCGCCCGCAGTGTGCCGCCGAAGTCCCGCACGATGCCATAGGACAGCGACAGCCCGAGGCCAAGCCCCTGTCCGACCTCCTTGGTGGTGAAGAAGGGGTCGAACAGCTGGAACTGGTGCGCCTCGGCGATGCCGGTGCCGGTGTCGCGGATGCGGATCTCCCAGCCCTCCGCGTTGCGGGTGGCGGTCAGGGTCAGGCGCCGGTCCCCGCTGCCCTCCATGGCGTCGGCGGCGTTGCGCAGCAGGTTGACGAAGACCTGCTCCAACCGCACCGCGTCGCCGCGCACGCGGGCGTCGGGCGGGATCGACCGGTCAACCTGCACCTCCTCCTCGCGCAGACGGGAGGTCAGCAGGGCCAGCGCGCGGTCCATGGCGCGGGCGACCGGAACGGCCTCCACCCGTGCCGGCCCTTTGCGGGCGAACTCCTTCAAATGGCCGGACAGCAACGCCATCCGCTCCGCCAGATCGCCGATCATGGCGAGGTTGTCGCCGACCATCGCCGTTTCCCCCCGTTCCGCCAGCAGCCGGGTGGAGGCGACGAAGGTGCGGATGGCGGCCAGCGGCTGGTTGATCTCGTGGGCCAGCGCCGCCGACATCTGGCCGAGTGCCGCCAGCTTGCCGGCCTGCACCAGCTCCTCCTGCGCGTCGCGCAGGATGCGGTTGGCGGTCACCAGTTCGGCCGTGCGCTCCTCCACCCGGCGTTCCAGCGTCACCCGCGCCTCACGCTGGAGCCGCAGGGTCTGGCGCCGCTGCCAGCCCAGCGCCGCGGCCGCGGCCAGCAGCAGGATGCCCATGGCGGTCAGAATTCCGGCGCCGGCCGCTTCCGCCTTCACCGGCTCCAGATTTGACAGGAAGCGGATGGTCCAGCCGAACTCCGGCAGGGCAAGCTCCTGCATCAGGAAGGCGCGGCGGTTTGCCCCCGGACCGGAAACCGGAAGACTGACCAGCCGGGCGCCGTTTTCCATCATCGGGCCGTCGTGCAGGCCAAGCGGGGGCAGGTCGCTGCGGTCATACTGGCGGGTCTGGGCCAGCCGGTCCGTCACCGCGTCGGGCAGCGGGCGCAGGGCGCTGTATTTCCACTCGGCATGGCTGGACAGGAAGACGATGCCGTTTTCGTCCGTCACCAGCACCCGCTCGCCGCCGGCGGCCCAGTCGCGCTGGACCGTTTCCAGATCGATCTTGACCACGGCGACGCCGGTCAGCACATCGCCCTGACGCACCGCGTGCGACAGGAAATAGCCGGGCAGGCCGGTGGTGACGCCTATGCCGAAATAACGGCCGCTGCCGGTCTCCACCGCCTGACGGAAATAGGGGCGGAAGTCGTAAGTGTGCCCAACGAAGCTCTGCGCCGGATCGGCCCAGTTGCTGGACGCCAGTGCCAAGCCCGAGCGGTCCACCACGTAGAGCGCCGCCGATCCGGCCGCCGCGTTCGCCGTCTCCAGCCGGTGGTTCACGGCGTCGCGCCGCTGATCCGAAGGAGCGTCCAGCAGGTCGAGCACCTCATGGTCGCGGGCGACCAGGAAGGGCAGATAGTCGTAGCGGCCGACCGCGTTGCGGATGCTGCTGGCATAGAGGCCGAGACGCTGGTCGCCATTGAGGGTCAGCGCCGCCCGCGCGTCCGCTTCCGCCCAGCGATAGGCGCCCCAGCAGGCCAGTGCCGTCACCGCGGCCAGCGCCGCGACGAGGATCGCCATCCTGCGGCGGCGCAGCGGACGGGGGGAACGGTGTCGGCCATGCCTGTCTATGGAGCCGCCGGGGCGATGCTGTCCAGCGCCTTTTCCCATAGGATCGGCGACCATCAAGGCTGCGTTGGTTCTTGAATGAACGTTCAATCAAAAAAGAAAAAGAAGAGACGATTGCGAATGACTTTGGCGACAACATCAAATGGATATGCGCACGGTGCGTGACGTTCTCTGGAATTTGTTGTTTGCGTCACTTTCAGGATGCAGGAAAGCCGGCTATGGTGCGCCACCGACGGCTTGGGCTTGACCTTGCCGAACCTGCCGGCAACGGGATCGAAACGGGGGGAACAGGATCATGGACGCCGAATCCATTCGCGCTGCTTATCGCCGCTACGCCGGCTTCTACGACCGCGTGTTCGGGGTGCTTCTGGCATCGGGCCGGCATGCGGCGGTGGAGTGGCTGAACCGCCGCGGCGGCCTGCGCATTCTGGAGGTCGGCGTCGGCACCGGCCTGTCGCTGTCCGACTACCGCAAGGACAACCGAGTCGTCGGCATCGACCTGTCCACCGACATGCTGAAGGTGGCGCAGGAGCGGGTGGAGCGCGAGAAGCTCGACCATGTCGAGGGGCTGCTGGAGATGGATGCCGGCAAGCTGGCCTTCGCCGACGGCAGTTTCGACGTGGTCGTCGCCATGTATGTGATGACCGTCGTCCCCGATCCCCAGGGTACGATGGCGGAGCTGGAGCGCGTCTGCAAACCCGGCGGCGACATCGTGATCGTCAACCACTTCGCCGCCCCCGAAGCCGGTGTCCGCCGCGCGGTGGAAGGGTGGCTGTCGCCCTTGTCGAAGAAGCTCGGCTGGCGGCCGGACTTCACGCTGGATGCGATGATGAACGGGTCGCGGCTGGCGGTGGAGAGCATCCGCACCCTGCCGCCCTTCGGGCTGTTCAGCCTCCTGCACTGCCGGCGTGGCTAGGGTAGCGATGGCTCGGTCAATCAGGCTGGAACGCGCTCGGCACGGTCGTTCCGACGCAGGGCGCGGCTCCGCCGGCCGGCCATGATCGCCGGCCGCTCGATCGCCAGATGGACGAGGCTGGCGACCGCCACGACGAGGATGCCTGTTCCCGCCAGCGCCAGCGCGTACAGCCCTGCATCCTCCCCAGCAAGGGCACGCACGGGAGCGTTGGCGGTGATCGTTGTCCAGATCACGATCCCGTGCAGCAGATAGACGCCGTAGCTGATTTCCCCCAACCACTGAACCGGCTGACAGGTCAGGGCGCCGCGGAAACCCTGACCGGCGGCGACGGCGGCGAAGAACAGGCCGAGCCCCAGCACGGGGAGCGGCGCATAGGCGGTGTCGAAGCCTGCCACAGCCGTCGAAAAGCCGGCGAGCGCCACCGCCAGACCGCGGCCCGACCGCGCGAACCGGACGAGTCCGGGCCGGCGGATCGCATGGGCGGCGGCGACGCCGCCCAGGAAGCACTCCAGCACCGCAAGGCTGAAATTGCGGAAATAGAGCAGAAGGATCAGCGTCGCCGCGACCGAGACGAGGGCCGGTCGCAGCCGCCGGGCCGGCGTGACCAGGAAGGCGAGTGCCGGCAGCGCCGCGTAAAACAGCAGCTCGTAGGGCAGGGACCAGGTGGCATAGGCGACGATCTGCCCGGTGTTCTCCAGGCCATTGATCGGCGGAGCCTTGAAGGTCGCCCAGCCGACCAGCCGGCGCAGCAGGTCGAGCGGACCGGTCCTGACTTCGAAGCCCGTCGAGGCCAGCGCCAGCACCGCGACCAGCAGCACGGCGACCGTATAGACCGGATAGACGCGGTAAATGCGGGACGACACGAAGCCCGGCCAATCCATGTCCGGCCCGGTCTTCAACAGCTTGTCCCAGAACAGGAAAGCGGTGACCATGAAGAACAGCGCCACGCTGCTCTGTCCCAGTTGGGTGTAGAGCCGGGAGGGCGGCAGCGCCCAAAGGCCGGTGTGGAGATATTGCCAGGTGATGATGCCGTGATGGATGAACACGGCATAAGCCAGCAGCCCGCGCATCCCGTCGATGGCGGCGTAGCGGCCATCATTCCGGCTTTCGGGGCTGGCCTGCGGGCGAAGCGGACGGGGAACGAGGCGCAGAATGGCCCAGGACGCGCAGATCGCCACCGCGAAGAGGAAAACCGCCAGGAGCGGGGAGAAGGCCATAGCGTCGTTCCGGGTCATCATGCGCAGCCCTCGTGAGGCTGCATGATGGGGAGATGCCTGTGGATCGCTTGTCAAGGCCGTTCGCCGGTCTCCGGCTGGGGCCACCGCTCCATCCCGCGTGACCGCGCCCGCCGCCTGCTGTTAGTCTCGGCGTCACCACACAGGCGATCACGGGAGCGGGACCATGGCCGGACAGAGCGGCGATCTGGCGGGGAAGCGGATTCTGGTGCCGGAAAGCCGGGACCTCGACCTGTTCGCCGGCATGATGGAACAGCATGGGGCCGAGACGATCCGCTGCCCGATGGTGAAAATCCTCGACCTCGACGATCCGGCGCCGGCACGGGCATGGCTGGAGCGGCTGCTGACCGAGGGGTACGACGACATCGTCCTGCTGACCGGCGAGGGGCTGCGGCGGCTGATGACCGTCGCCCGCGCCATGGAGCGCGAGGCCGACGTGATCGCCGCCATCGGCCGCGCTCGGGTCTTCGTCCGTGGCCCGAAGCCGGTGAAGGCGCTCCGCGAGATCGGTTGCGCGCCCTACAAATCCGCCCCGGCCCCGACCACCGACGGCGTCATCGCCATGCTGGGGGAGGAGGATTGGCCGGCCGCCGTGTCGGTATCCAGCTCTACCCCGACAACCCGAACGAACCGCTGCTGGAGGCGGTGCGGGCGCGCGGCGGCCTGCCGGTGGCGATCACCCCCTACCGCTACGCCAACGATTGAGACCGGCGCCGTCCAGGCGGCGATCCGCGACATGGCGGAGGGACGCATCGACTTCGTCGCCTTCACCGCCTCTCCCCAGGTGCGGCGCCTGCATGAGGTGGCGGAGGCCTGCGGCCTTGGCGACGCCTTCCGCCAGGGCTTCGCCAGGACGCGCATCGCCGCCGTCGGTCCGGTGGTGGCCGAGGCGGTGGAGGCGGCCGGCGGAACCGTCGCGGTTTCTCCGGACTCGACCTTCCACATGAAGCCGCTGGTCAACGCCATCCGCCGGCTGCTGACCGAGGGGGAAGGAAACGGGCCGGCCTGATCGGGCCGGCGCCTTTGCCGGTCAGCGACCTTTCGCCCCACCCCTCTTCCGCGCAGGTCAATTGATAACAATTCTCACTCTCGATTAACCTTTGATGCTCAGTGTCGGCCTCAGTCAGCGGCCGTTGCCAGGAGCGTCATCATGTCCACCCTCCCTGTTGTCCTGCCCCGCGCGTTGGCGCTGGCGCTTCTGTCGGCCGGTCTGACGGGGGGCGGAGCAGTGCTCGCCGCCGACTTCTCAAGCAAGGAGAAACTGGGGGAGGCGCTGTTCTCCGATACGGCGCTGTCGGCCAACCGCACCCAGTCCTGCGCCGACTGCCACAATCCGGATTTCGGCTTCGCCGATCCGCGCACCGGCGGCGCCGGTGGGGCGGCGTCGGTCGGGGACAACGGCAAATCGGTGGGCGACCGCAACGCACCGACGGCGAGTTATGCAGCCTTCACGCCGTCCTTCCATATCAAGGCCGACGGCAAGGCGGTCGGCGGGCAGTTCTGGGACGGCCGCGCCGCCACCCTGAAGGATCAGGCCGGCGGTCCGCCGCTGAACCCGGCGGAGATGGGGCTGGCGTCCAAGGAGCAGGCGCGCACCCGGCTGGCGGAGAATCCCGACTATGCCCGTGCCTTCGTGGCGCTCTACGGCGCCGGCGTGCTGGACGATGCGGAGCGCGCCTATGACGCGATGAGCGACAGCATCGCCGCCTTCGAAAAGACCGACCGCTTCGCGCCCTTCGATTCGAAATACGACCGCTCCCTGCGCGGTGAGTACAAGATGACGGCGGAGGAGGATTTGGGGATGACCCTGTTCTTCTCCACCCAGTTCACCAACTGCAACCAATGCCACAAGCTGAAGCCGATGCCGGCTGCCGCGGGCGAGACCTTTACCAATTACGAACACCACAACATCGGCGTGCCGGCCAATCCCGCCCTGCGCGAGGCGACGGCCAAGCCGGGCTTCGCCGACCGCGGGCTGCACGACAATCCGGCGGCGGCCAAGCCCGCTTACGAGGGGAAATTCAAGACACCGACCCTGCGCAACGTCGCGGTGACCGGCCCCTACATGCACAACGGGGTGTTCAAGGATCTGGAAACGGTGGTCCGCTTTTACGACCACTACAACAATCGGACGGAAAAGGCCGCGCTCAACCCGGAGACGGGCAAGCCGTGGGGGCCGCCGGAGGTGGCGGCGAACCTGTCGTCAAAGGAACTGGAATCCGCGCCTGCCCTGGATACCCGCCGCGTCAAGGCGCTGGTCGCCTTCATGAAGACGCTGACAGACGCACGGTACGAGCATCTGCTGAAGTAGAGCAGTTATTGAACAGAATCGGGCTGCGGCCTTCAGTGACCGATGTCGATGCGGAAGAGTTCCAGGTCCAGCAGTTCCATCGACATCCGGGGGCGCCGGTGGCCTTGCGGGAGGCCAGTCTGCGGGCCAGCGGCTGGCTGAGCCAAGCGGCGCGGGCGCGGTCGAACAGGGAGGTGCAACGGTGGGACAGTCTGGCGTTCATGGCTGGTCGGACTCTCTCGCAAAGGGTTTAAGTCGGCGGCGGCGTGGCTCCCGTGAGCAGTTGCAATAAGAATGTCCTGGCACTGTGACAGTTTCTATCGCCCGAAGGTCTAACCCCTACGCCTTTGGGCAGGGAAACGATCCCCTTCGCCGCGATCTTCGACCAAAGACGGAGGAACAGGGCGTCACATCACCACGCCGACCAGCCGGCGCAGGGCGTCGCGCGCCTCGCTGTCCAGAACGGGGATGCCGTTGCGGGCCTCCAGCATGAAGGCGCCGGGATCGGACAGGGTGCGCATGGCGAAGCCGGCGACCGTCGGCGGTTCGCTGCTGAGCGGCTGCTGGTCGTAGACGGGGGTGAAGCTGCAGCCGGCGAGCAGCGCACGGATCATCAGCAACTCGTCCGATGCGGCGCCGGTCGCCGGCGTGTTGATGCCGAACAGCAGACGTTCCGCCTCCGCCTCCGTCACCATCCCGCGATCCAGCAGGATGTCGACCATGGCCGAGCTGGTCATCACCGGCGACGCGCGCCCCTTCCAGCAGAAGCGGCCGTCGTCCCAGCCGACATCCAGGCTGCGGAAGATCATGTAGGGTTCGCTGCTGCCGGGAGCGCCGGCCACGATGTAATTCACCCGGACAAGCCCGTTCCATGCCCCGGCCGGCGCAACGATGCAGGACAGCCCGTTGCGGGTCAGGCGCAGGTAGGTGTCGTTGATGCCCGATGGTTCGAAATCAAAAAGCATGGGATCTTCACCTCGCTGCCACCCGTCACCAAGCTGCCGGGCGGCACGGTGTTGCCGTGGCCCAGCCTGCGTTCGCTTGAGTCAGGTGAGTGGCTCGTGTGCCCGCGCAAACTGTCCATGCGGGCGTCCCCCCTTTGCGCACAAAAGCGAAAGGCGGTAGGCCGTTCCGACGGCCACCGCCTTTCGCGCTCATGCCAAGGTGTTGGCGACCGTCAGTTGGCGGGGCCGAGGAAGACGCTGTCGCGGCTGTTTTTCTCGGCCGTGCCGGTGTCGGACAGCTGGAAGGTCAGGGGAAGGGAGGTGGCGGTGAGCGCTGCGCGCGGGGCCGTCACATAGACGCGGTAGGTGGCGACGCTGTCCGGCTCCGCCGAGATGGTGGCGGTGTGGGCGGCGGTCTCATCCTCCGCGTCGCCGATCACCTTGATGTCGGCATTGGGCAGGCCGGCGACGCTGAGGGTGTAGGAGCGGTTCTGCCGGGTCTTGTTGGCGACCTTGAAGGTGTAGGCGTTGCGGATCGACCCGTCGGACAGCGTCACGAACAGCGGGGCGCGGTCGCGCAGAACGGTGATGTTCAGGCTGGGGCGGAGCGCGAAGCTCCAGGCCATCGCACCGCCGATGACCAGCATCATCAGGGCATAGACGATGACGCGCGGACGGAACAGGTGCCACTGGTAGCTCTTACCGGAAGCCCGCGTATCCTGGGCGGCCAGCGAATCGAAGGCGATCAGGCGGGTGGGCAGGCCCTGCTGGATCATGATGCTGTCGCAGGCGTCGACGCACAGGCCGCAGTTGATGCAGTCCGACTGCTCGCCGGTGCGGACGTCGATGCCCATCGGGCAGACCTGCACGCACTGGCCGCAGTCGATGCAGTCGCCGAAGCCCTGGGCGCGGCGCTCGTCCCAGCTCTGCGATTTGCGCTTCGGGCCGCGGTTGTCGCCGCGGTCGACCTGATAGGTGACGACCAGCGAATGCTCGTCCAGCATCGCGCTCTGGATGCGCGGCCACGGGCACATGTACATGCACATCTGCTCGCGCGTCCAGCCGGCCATCACATAGGTCATGCCGACGAAGATGCCGAAGAACGACGTCGCCTCGTAGCTGGCCTGGAAGGTGGCCAGATCGTGCAGCAGGGCGGGGGCGTCGGTGAAATAGGCGAGGAAGCCGAAGCCGGTGACGAGGCTCAGCGCAATCCAGCCGGCATGCTTGCCGGCCTTGCGCAGGAGCTTGCGCGTCGTCCAGGGCTGCTTGTCCATGCGGATGCGCTCCGCCCGGTCGCCTTCGAAGACGCGCTCGATCCACACGAACAGGTCGGTCCACACCGTGTGCGGGCAGGCGAAGCCGCACCAGACACGCCCGGCCAGCGCCGTCGCCAGGAACAGGCCCAGCGCCGCGACGATCAGGATGCCGGTGAGGTAATAGATCTCCTGCGGCCAAATCTCGATCCAGAACAGGAAGAAGCGCGGCGTGGTCAGGTCGAACAGCACCGCCTGGGCCGGCGCATCGGGACCGCGCTCCCAGCGGATCCAGGGGGCGATGAAGAACAGTGCCAGAAGAACGGAGAAGGTGACGGTCTTCAGGCGGCGATAGAGGCCCTTGACCGCCTTCGGATGAATCGTCTTATGGTTTTCGTACAGCGGAACCTTGGCGGGTTGGGCGGGGCCCTGCTGAACGATGCTTCCGTCTGGCATGTCGATGCGCCTGATTTCCGGTTCCACGTTGGCGCGGAGCATAGTCGACCGCCGATGCGGCGCGTTTGACCTCTGTCAAACAACGTCGATATTCCGAAAAGCCCCTTCAGGTCCGAGGCTTTTCACCGGTTCGAGGGATCCGCGTTTCGGGGTCCGTTAATACTGTGACGGCGGGCCCGTTCACAAGCTCATTATTGTTGTCTTCCAAAGGTATCACGAACAATACTGCTACTATACTGTACTATATTGCAACAATCAGCACAACGTACCGCCCCAGCTTGCCGACGGTCACCAGCAGCAGGAACAGGCGCAGGTCGACGCGCAGGATGCCGGCGACGAGCGTCAGCGGATCGCCGATCACCGGCACCCAGGCCAGCAGCAGCGACCAGACGCCGAAACGCTGGTACCATCCGGTCGCCCGTTCGACCAGCGGGGGGGAAACCGGGAACCAGCGGCGGTTCTGAAAATGCATCAGATAGCGGCCGAGCGCCCAGTTGATCGTCGAGCCGGCGACATTTCCGACGGTCGCCACCAGAATCAGCAGGCCGTCGTGATAGTTGCCGGATGCATGCAGCCCGGCGAGCAGAAGTTCGGACTGGGCGGGAAAAATCGTCGCGGCCACCAGCGCCACCAGGAACAGGCTGCCATAGGCCGCGACATCCCCCATCATGCAAATCCTTTTCCCGTCAACGGCTTGACTGCCGCACCCCACGACAGCCGCTGGATTAGGCTTCGTGGCCGCGTAAAATCAAGAGGCCTGTCCGCCGGATTTCCCGGGAATCGTCCCGCAATGGCGCTTGCCCGGCAACTTCAGAGATATAAGAATGGAAAATACAAATCTGTCTGCGTGTCTGAATTCGTGATTATTCCCGTAATCAATCCTATTTTGATTAGGGTTTTCGCGCGGCTTCGGTGACTGGCGGACTGAGCGGAGGGAGTAGGCACGGGCATGGGGGAAACCGGGTTCGCCCGCTTCGACGCCGACGAACGTCTGGTGTGGGCCAATGCCGCCTTCGCAGCCCGGTTCGCCGTGGCCGGCAACATGACGCTGGACGGTCTGCTCGGCAGCCTGCTGGGCGGTGCGATGGCCGACCTGCGCCGCGGCCGTCCGATGATGTCCGGGCTTCCCGACGGCAGCGCCGTCACATTGGCGCTGGGAAGCGGCGGAGCGGGCGAATGGCTGCTGACGGCGGTCGAGGCGGCCGTTGCCGGCATCCCGGCGGAGCGTGAACCGTGGGCGAAGACCAGTTCGGTGCTCGACTGCCTCAGCCAGGGGGTGATGGCCTTCGACCGCGACCTCCGGCTGGTCGCCTGGAACCGGCGCGTGCTGGAACTGCTCTACATCGATCCCGGATTCCCGCGCTACGCCCAGCCTTACGAGGCGGTGGTCCGCCACATCGCGGAGCAGGGCGGCTACGGCCGCGGCAACGTCGACGATCTGGTGGCGCAGCGGCTGCACCATATCCGCAAGGCGCCCTGGCCCTTCTACAACGAGCGTGTCCGGCCCGACGGCGTCATCATCGAGACGGTGACCTTGCCGCTGCCCGACGGTGGATTCGTCACCACCTACACCGACATCACCCGCCGCAAGCAGGCGGAGCGGGAACTGGCCTCCAGCCGGGAGTTGCTGGAACAGGCGATCCGGGCGGCGCGCGAGGGCATCTCGCAATGGGACCTGCACAGCGGGGAGGTGTGGTTTTCCCCGCAATGGTGGGGACTGCTGGGATATTCCGAAGCGGAAATGGACAACAGCCGCCGCCGCTGGGAGGAATTGCTCCATCCGCAGGACCGCGACGCCGCGCTGGAGATGGTGGAGGAACTGGCGACCGGCCGTCGGTCGGAAAGCCGCCAGCTCCAGCGTTTCCGCCACCGGTCCGGACAGACGATCTTTCTGGAAACCCGCGTGCTCGCCGTGGCGGGGAACGACGGCCGGATCGTCCGCATCGTCGGCGCCCACACCGACGTCACCGAAAGCGTCCATGCGGCCGAGGCGGTGCGCGTCGCCAAGGATGAGGCCGAGCGGGCCTTGCAGGATTTGAAGGAGGCGCAGGTCCAGCTGATCCAGGCGGAGAAGATGGCGGCGCTGGGATCGCTGGTGGCCGGCGTGACGCACGAGATCAACACGCCGGTCGGCATTGCCCTGACCGGCGCCTCGCTGTTGGCGGAGAAGACCCGTGCCTTGCGGCATCTCTTCGAAGCCGGCAGCCTGCGGCGCGGCGATTTCGCGGACTACATCGACATCGCCGACGAGGCGACGCAGCTGATGCTGCTGAACATCGAGCGCGCGACCCGCCTGATCCAGAGCTTCAAGCAGATCGCCGTCGACCAGGCCAGCGAGGAACGCCGCGTCTTCGAACTGAACCAGTACATCCACGAGATTCTGCGCAGCCTTGGCATGCGCATCCGCCGCGGCGGGCATTCGGTCGAGGTGCGCTGTCCGGATGGTCTGATGCTCGACAGCTACCCCGGCGCTTTCGGCCAAATCCTGACCAATTTCGTCATCAACTCGCTCCTGCACGGTTATGAGCCCGGCGTGCGCGGCCGGCTGACCGTGACGGTCACGGTGACCGGTGGAGAGGTGGAACTGGTCTATGCCGACGACGGGCGCGGCATTCCGGCCGACCTGCACGGCAAAATCTTCGAGCCCTTCTTCACCACCAGCCGCGACCGCGGCGGCAGCGGGCTGGGCTTGAACATCGTCTACACGCTGGTCACGCGCACCCTGCGCGGCCGGCTGCGGCTGGAGAGCGAGCCGGGGATGGGGACCGCCTTCACGCTGCGCTTCCCGCGTGTGACGCCGGCCGATCCGCTGCCGCTTTAGAGTGTGATCGGTTCAAGCGGAACCGCTTGAAGCGTGAATCACACGGAAAACCAAAAGCTTAGAGTCAGCCGGTGTCCGGTGTTTCCGGCATCCAGCCGGCCGGCAGTGTTTCGCGCAACGCCTGCCGGATGATGGTGGCGAGATGATCGCCAATCGGGTTCGGTCCCTTGTCGGACCGCAAGAGTCTGAGGCCGAGCGACGGAAGTTGCGGCAAGCCGCAGGCGACGGGATCGAGCACGCGCACCGCCGCCGGCCGGCCCACCGGTGTCCTCAAGGCGATGCCGAGCCCCGCCGCCGTCGCCGCCCAGAGGCCACCCAGGCTCGGGCTGACGAAGGCGATGCGCCAGGCAATCCCATGCCGGTCCAGATGATCGCAGGCGATGGAGCGCAGCAGGCATGGCGCCTCCAATGCGGCGAGCGGCAACGGCTCGTTCCCGTCGGCCCGCCAGATTGGCGCCTCCTCCGCCGCGGTCAGCCAGCACAGCGGCAATGACGCGATCCGTTCGGTGGCCGATGCGCTGCCGTCGTCCCATGCCAGAGCAAGATCGAGATGGCCGGAGGCGATCTTCTCGGACAGCTCGCTGTTGCGGGCGATGCGCCCCTCGATCCGGACCTTGGGGTGGGCGCGGGCGAAGCGGCCGAGGACCTGCGGCAACACGGTCTCGCCGAAATCCTCCTGGATTCCCAGACGGACCCAGCCCTCCAGCCCCGCGCCGCGAACGGCGCTCATCGCCTCGTCATTCAAGTTCAACAGACGCCGGGCATAGGAGAGCAGCACCTCGCCGCCATCGGTGAGCGTCAACCCGCGACCCGATTTGCGCACCAGCGCCGTCCCGGCCTGCTCCTCCAGCTTCTTGAGCTGGGCGCTGACCGCCGATGTCGACCGCCCGAGCCGGTCGGCGGCCTGGGCGAAGGACCCGGCGTCGATGCCAGCGACGAAACTGCGCAGCGCATCCATGTCGAGGTTGGTCAGGCGCATTTTCAAAATCCCGCAAAACAGGACGATTCATTCGAAATAATCCGATTATCAGGACAATAATCTCCATCCATACTGGGGCTGTCAATCGCTCAAACAGGAGCGGCATGCCATGCCCTTCACACGGATTTCTTTGCTCGCGGGCAAATCGCCGGCCTATCTCGCGGCCGTTTCCGACAGTCTGGACCGTGCGCTGGTCGACTGCTTCGAGGTTCCGGAGAACGACCGATTCTTGGCTATTCACCAGCATCAACCGCATGAATTGGTCTTTGACCGGACCTATCGCGGCGGCCCGCGCTCGGATGATTTCATCGTCTTTCATATCACCACGGGAAAGCTGCGGTCGCCCGAAACCAAGGCGCGCTTCTACCGGCGGCTGGTCGAAAAGCTTGCGGCGTCGCCGGGCGTGCGGCCGGAAGACGTGATGATCGTGATCGCGGATTCGACCTTCGAGGATTGGTCTTTCGCATCCGGTGTGTCCGCCGGACTGCCGGCGCAGGAGGCGCCCCAATGACCGGCTACTTTGAAATGCAGATGTCCTGTCCGCCGGCCATGACTGTCCGACGCGCCGGCGAAGGTATCGTTGCCGCGCCCGAAGGGATCGCCAACGGCGCCTTCCTCGTCCAGATGCTGTTGTCGAGCCGGACGGAGGGCGAGATGACAGCGATGCGCGCCTTCATCCCGCCGGGCGTCGTGACCCATTGGCACAGCCATCCGTCCGGACAGCTTCTTTTCGTGCTCGACGGTGTCGGCCTCGTGCAGCGCGAGGGCGGCGAGCCGGTCGAGGTCCGTACCGGGGACGCCGTCTGGTTCGCACCCGGCGAACGCCACTGGCACGGCGCGGCGCCGTCGAGCCCGTTCAGCTATATCAGCGTCCAGCCGGTGCGGGACGGCAGCGCCGTTCAGTGGATGGAAGCCGTCGAGCAGGGGGAGCTTTCCCGATGATCGCCATGCAATACAGCTTCGTGCTGCCCGCCGATTACGACATGGCGATCATCGACCGCCGCATTCGTGAGAGAGGGCCGCTGCTCGACGGTTTTCCACGGCTGCGCTTCAAAGCCTATCTCGCGGCAAGAAAGCAGGATGCCGGCTTTGTCAGTGCGGAAAACCTCTATGCGCCGTTCTACCTGTGGGATGAGCCGGAAGGGATCGACAGTTTTCTTTCCAGTCCGGGTTTTGCGGCAGTGACACGCGATTTCGGCTGGCCGTCGGTGCAGACATGGCTGGTTTGGCATGCGGAACTGACGGGGAATTTGAAAGCCGCGGCTTACGCCACGCGCGACATCGCTGCGATTTCCGCCTATTCGGACTTGGCGTCACAGCGGGACAATGCCATCGCGGATGCAAAGTCGGCGATTGACGCCGGCGCCTTGGCCGCCATTGCCGCGTTCGATCCGACGGGATGGAAGATGACGAAAGTCACGCTCTGGTCCGGGCTGCCACCGGGGGTGACGGAGGCGATGCAACTTTACACCGTCGGCCATGTCTCGCTGCCGAACGAACAATAAAGCCGCGCACCGACGGCGCAGGATCACTGTAATCAGGGGAGAGTTTGCAGCACAGTCGCCGCCTGGAACGGCGGCCCTGCGAAGCATTGATTTCGCAGGGATGGTGGAAGGGGCTGGATTCGAACCAGCGTACGCGTACGCGGGCAGATTTACAGTCTGCTGCCTTTAACCACTCGGCCACCCTTCCATCGGGGCGCTGAGGAGTAGCCTTTCGATAGGGGGCCGTCAAGACCCTTTTGCACGAAAAACGCAAGCCGAGGCGCGGCAGCAAAAGCGGCAAGAAAAAGCCTCCGTCCCACGGGGGGATGGAGGCTTTTCAAAGAGGCTTTTTCAAGCCCGCTTTTTCAAAAGTCCACTCAGTTCGGGCGGCGCGAAGCCCGATGCGCGGGGATCGGGATCGGGCGGATCGCCTGTTCCTCGCGGCGGCTGGCCGACATGTCGATTTCCACGCGGGCCAAGGCCTTGCGCAGTTCGTGCACGGTGTCGGACAGGGACTGGATCGTCGCCTCGCTCGGCTGCTGACGCCAGCCGCGATAGGCGGAGATGCAGGCCTTGGCGGTGTCGCGCAGGCGGCCCTCGATCGCATCCACCGGCGGGGTCGGCTGGCCGGGAGCCCGCGGGGCCTCCGGCGCGGCGGCCACCGGTGCGGCCGGAGCCGGCGTGGCGGCAGGGGCTGCCGGGGTGGCGTCCGGACGGTTCAGGCGCAGCGTTTCCGTCGGCGCCGGAGCAGGCGCCGGGGCGGCTGCTTCGGCCGGGGCCGGTTCGGCAGCCGGTTCCGGCCGGGAGGCGCGGGTCAGCGTGGTCCGGCCAGTGCGGCCAGCGGCGCGGCGCGGTTCGGCCGGGGCCTCGGCAGCCGGTGCCGGGGCGGGTTCGGCGGGCGCGGCCACCGGCGTTTCGGCCATCGTTTCCGGAGCAGCCGTCACCGGAGCGGCGGCTTCGCCTGCCGTGTCCGCGTCGGCGGACGTGCCGGTGTCGGCGATCTGTGCATCGTCCTGCGCATCACCGGAGACGGCATCGCCCTGGCCGCTGGCGGCCTCCGCCTTCTTGATGATGTAGGAGATGGCACTGGGGGTGCATTCGAATTCGCGTGCGATGGCCGAAAGGGTTGCACCGCTGCGGTAGCGATCAAGAATTTGGGGCCACGCCGACTGCGGAATGCGGCCACGCTTCTTGGGAGACTCCGGTTCGCTCCCGGTTTCTGCGTTCATTATATCGCTCGGTTGCCAAAGTGAATTTTCAGTCATTCGTCAGCATGTCCACCCGGACCGCACGCTTCGGACGCGGGACCACGCGGGCGCGTGCGTCAGCAGCATCGAGGCTTCACGCTGGCGGGCGATGTTTTCGGTATGGATGACTATCGGAAACTCTTCTCAAAAATGCCAGCATAACTTTGCACGGAATCGTGATTTTGTATCCGGTGTCACAACTGGTCACGATGCATGGTGGAAGGCCTCCGGTTTTAAAAATCTCGGGCGCTCCGAAACCCAGAGTGGAACGAATCCGCCGTCGGCATCTTCCGGTCGCCGGACTTTTGAAAAGTGCGATGGACCCCGGACGGGGGGTTCCGTGTTTGCAGTTTCAGAACAAACCCGACCGGGGCCCGCCATTCGGTGGTTTCTCGCCCAGGGTCTTTTGGGGATCCGTCGGTCACGGCTTCCCTGCTTTTACACAACCGTTTTTTTGCGGAGACCGTCCATGCCGCATGCGCCCGTGCCGCGTTCGTACCCGATCTTCCGACGCCTTCCGGCCGCGGCGCTGTGCGCGTTGCTGTCCGGCGTGGTGTTTTTGCCAGCGCTGCCGGCCGCCGCACAGGACGCGCCCGCCGTCGGGGCGCAGCCGGGGGCGAGCAGAACCTACGCGCCGCCGTCCTTCCGCGACCTCGCCCGCACGCAGATCGACACCGTCGTCAACATCTCCAGCACCCAGGCGCCCCAGCCCTCGGCGGGTGGCGGCCGGCTGCCGGAAGGGATGGACATTCCACCCGGCTCGCCGCTGGAGGAGTTCTTCCGCGAATTCCGCAACCGGCAGCGGGGCGGCCAGGGCAACGGCTCGCCGGAAAGCGGGCCGAACGGCGGTCCGCAGGGTGGCGGTCCGCAAGGTCTGCCGAGCATGGCGCTCGGCTCCGGCTTCATCATCGATCCGTCGGGCCTGATCGTCACCAACAACCATGTCGTTTCCGACGCGGCCGAAATCGCCGTCACCCTGCATGACGGCACCAAGCTGCCGGCCAAGCTTGTGGGGTCCGACGCGCCGACCGATCTCGCCCTGCTGAAGGTCGAGAGCGCCAAGCCGCTGACCGCCGCCCATTGGGGCGACAGCGAAGCGGTGGAGGTCGGCGATTGGGTGGTCGCCATCGGCAACCCCTTCGGCCTCGGCGGCTCGGTGACCGCCGGCATCCTGTCGGCCCGCGCCCGCGACATCCAGCAGGGCCCCTATGACGAGTATCTGCAGACCGATGCCGCCATCAACCGCGGCAATTCCGGCGGTCCGCTCTATGACGCCGGCGGCGCGGTGATCGGCATCAACACCGCCATCTATTCGCCGACCGGCGGATCGGTCGGCATCGGCTTCGCCATCCCGTCCTCGCTTGCCAAGCCGATCATCGACCAGTTGAAGGACGGCGGAAAGGTGCGCCGCGGCTGGCTGGGCGTCCAGGTTCAGCGGGTGACGCCGGACATAGCCGAAAGCCTGGGCGTGGAGGGCTCCGGCGGCGCCCTGGTCACCAGCATCTCGCCCGACAGTCCCGCCGCCTCGGCCGGCCTGCGCCAGGGCGACGTCATCACCGCCTTCAACGGCGACCCGCTGGAGCAGATGCGCCAGCTTCCCCGCCTCGTCGCCTCCACGCAGATCGGCAGCACCGTGCCGATGACCCTGCTGCGCGGCGGCAAGCAGCAGTCGATCCAGGTCACCGTCGGCGAACTGCGCGACGAGCCGCAGCAGTTGGCGATGTCGGGATCGAGCGGTGCCCCCCGTTCCGCCCAGCCGGAGGAGAGCAAGTCGGCGCTGGGTCTGAAGCTGGCACCGCTGACCCCCGGCCTGCGCGAGACCTTCGCCATCGGCGAGGATGTCGACGGTCTGGTGGTCACCGAGGTCGACCGCGACAGCGCGGCCTCGCAACGCGGCCTCGACCTCGGCGACGTCATCGTGGAGGCCGGGCAGGAACCGGTGGCGACCGCCGCCGATCTGGAAACCCGCATCGCCAAGGCGAAGGAACAGGGGCGCAAGACCCTGCTGATGCTGGTCAGCCGCGGTGGCGACCTGCGCTATGTGCCGCTGCCGCTGGTCCCCGAGACCGGTGGTAAGAAGGGGTAGTCCGACCTCTGCATCCGCATATCGGACGGAAGCGGGGAGCTGCCCCGCTTCCGTCTCATCCTTTTCCGCTACCGTTCGCCGCGCCGCGAGAGTAATTTGCCGCCCGTTTGGCGAATGGGATGGCAAACCGTGAGCATTTATCCGGAGAGCGGCCAGCCGGTGCGGCTGTCGGTCGTTGTCCCCGTTTTCAACGAGGCCGAGAACGTGCTGCCCCTGCTCGAAGAGATCGAGCGGGCACTGATTCCGGTCGGCGGTTTCGAGGTCATCTTCGTCGACGACCAGTCCGACGACGACACCCAGGCGCGTCTTGCCCCGGCGGTCGAAGCCGGCCGGCTGCGCGTGCTGCGCCATGTCCAGCGCTCCGGCCAGAGTGCGGCGGTGCGCAGTGGCGTCAAGGCGGCGCGCGGCGAGTTCGTGGTGACGCTCGACGGCGACGGCCAGAACGACCCGGCCGACATCCCGGCGCTGTTCGCCCTGGTGTCGACGGGCGAGGCGGGAGCGCCGGTGCTGGTCGGCGGTCTCAGGAAGAAGCGGCAGGACACCCTGTCGAAGCGCTGGGCCTCGAAGATCGCCAATGCCGTCCGCCAGTCCTTCCTGCAGGACGGCTGCACCGACAGCGGCTGCGGGCTGAAGCTGTTCCGTCGCGACGCCTTCCTCGACCTGCCCTTCTTCGGAGCGATGCACCGGTTCCTGCCGGCGCTGTTCCGTGCCCACGGCCACCCGGTGGCCTATGTGCCGGTGAACCATCGCCCACGCGAACGCGGCGTGTCAAAATACAACAACTGGCGGCGCGGGTTGATCGGCGTGGTCGATCTGCTGGGCGTATACTGGCTGAAGCGGCGGACGAAGATGTCGCCGGTCTCCGAACGCCTCTGACGTCTTTCAAAGCCGATCAACCCTCACAGCGACCCATTCGGTACAGGATTCAACGATGCTTGAGCGCGCCGCAGCGTGGTTCCAGGGGCAAAGCACCACCGACCTGATCTGGGTCGGCATCGGCTTTTTCGCCCAGTTGATGTTCACCATGCGCTTCATCGTGCAGTGGATCGCCAGTGAAAAGGCGCGCCGCAGCGTGGTGCCGGAGATGTTCTGGTACTTCTCGCTGGGCGGCGGCGTCATGCTGTTCGCCTACGCCTTTTACCGCTTCGACCCGGTCTTCATGCTGGGGCAGGGCATGGGCTTGGTGATCTACGCCCGCAACGTCTATTTCGTCTGGTCGCACAAGAAGTCGCAGGCCACCGGCGGCGCGGTGCCGAGCAAGCCGTGACCGCAGCGTCCTCGCCGCAAGGCCATCTGCCGGCCAGCCGTCTGCCGGTCTGGGCCTATGCGTTGCTGGCGCTGATCGCCGCGGCGCTTTTCCTGCCGGGTTTCACCGTGCTTCCGCCCTTCGACCGGGACGAGGCGCGCTTCGCCCAGGCATCGTCGCAGATGCTGGACAGCGGCAACTATGTCGACATCCGCTTTCAGGACGAGACGCGCTACAAGAAGCCGGTCGGCATCTACTGGCTGCAGAGTGCCGCGACCGCCGCCGCCGATGCCGTGCGCGGCATTCCCGTCGGTGCCGACAAGGTCATCTGGACCTACCGCATCCCCTCGTTCCTGGGCGCGATCCTGGCCGTCCTCGCCAGTGCCTGGACGGCGGCCCGGCTGTTCGGCGGCCCGGCCGGCTTCATCGCCGGGCTGATGATGGCCTCCTGCGTCGTGCTGGGGGTCGAGGCGCGGATGGCCAAGACCGATGCCGTGCTGCTCGCCACCGTGGTGATCGGGCAGGCTGTGCTCGCCCACCTCTATCTCGGCCGCCGCGAGCCTGTCCCCGCCGGGCGCGCTGCCTGGGTGGCTCCGCTGGTCTTCTGGATCGCCGCCGGCATCGGCGTGCTGGTCAAGGGGCCGATGGTCCTGCTGGTGTCCGGCAGCACGGCGCTGGTGCTGGCCCTGTGGGACCGCGAGGCCGGGTGGCTCAAGCGGCTGAAGCCGCTGGCCGGGCTCGGCATCGTCGTCGCCATCGCCGCCCCCTGGCTGATCGCCATCGCCATCAAGAGCAAGGGCGCCTTCTTCGCCGAATCCGTCGGCCACGACATGCTGGGCAAGGTGTCGGGCGGGCAGGAGGGTAAGGGGCTGCCGCCCGGCTATTACCTCGGCACTTTCTGGGTGACCTTCGCCCCCTGGTCGCTGCTGGCCCTGCTGGCCGTTCCCTGGGTGTGGGCGCGCCGCCGGCTGGACGCTGTGCGCTTCTGCATCGCCTGGATCGTCCCGAGCTGGCTGGTGTTCGAGGCGGTGCCGACCAAGCTCCTGCACTACACCCTGCCGGTCTTCCCGGCCATCGCCGCCATCGCTGCGGCGGCCCTGATCGACGGTTTCGACCGCAGCCGCGAAAAGCCGCGCCGCTGGCTGGTGGCCGCCGCGGTAGCGCTGGGCACGATCGGTTTCGGTGCCCTGACATTGGCGGTGGCGGTGATCCCCTGGCTGGTCGATGGCCGGATCGATCCGGTCGGGGTGGCGCTGGTGCCGGCTGTGGGCGGACTCTTCGCGCTCGCCCTGCGCTCGCTTCTGCGTGGGGAGCCGCGGAGCGGGCTTGCCGCAGGAGTCGGTGCCGCGGCGCTGCTCTATGCCGGGACCTATGCCGCCGTGCTGCCGAACATCGACGGCGTGTGGGTCAGCCGTCAGGCCGCGCGCGCGGTGGCGCAGGTCCGGCCCTGCCCGGACAGCGTGGTGGCGACCGCCGGCTATTCGGAGCCGAGCCTGGTCTTCCTGCTCGGCACGCCGACCAGGCTGGTCCACGGGGCCGGCGCCGCCGCGCATCTGACGGCGGACCGCGCCTGCGGGCTGGCCCTGGTGGAGGACCGTGAAGCGCCGGCCTTCCTCGACAGCCTGGGCACCGCCACGCCGCTGCCGCTGGCCGAGCTGTCTGGCTTCAACTACAACACCGGCAAGCGCCTGCACCTGACGCTCTACCGCCTGCCGGCTTCCTAACGGGGCCTCCTAACGGAATAGCCCCGGCGCCCTATCGTAAGGCGGGAGCCGTGCCCCGCTTGGGCATGCGGCGACCGGGGTGGGTAACGCGCCTCCGCATTGGACGGCGCGGGTGCTTTGCGTTCGACTGCCCCTTCCGATCCGTTTTCCCGGACGAAAGGTGCCTGTTCGATGACCCGCGTTTCCTTCTCTGCCGATACCGCCATCCGGACCGCCGTCGCCGCCGCTCTGGCGGTGATGACGCTGTCGCTGCCGGCCCACGCCCAGAAGCAGGAATATGCGCCCTGGGTGTACGACCAGATGGTCCCGACCGGCCCGCTGCTGCGCAACCTGGATCAGGCACAGCCGCTGCCCGGCCCGGCGCCGTCCCACTGGGGGGCGATGAAGGCGGGCAAGGACCGGGCCGGCATGGCGCATTACGGAACCGACGTGAAGCGGACGGACAAGCATTACTCCGCCTCCCATTCGCTGACGCCGCCGCCGGTTGATCCCGCAGCCGCCAAGCGCGTGATGGCAGCGCCGCGCAGCGCCGACGCTCCGCCTGTGCCGCGGACCGCGCGGCGGGACTGAGAAGAGCGGCTGACCCGGTTCATGTTTCCGGCGGCATTTCTCCCGGCCGCCACAGCCATGCCGCACCGCGCACGCCACTGGAATCGCCGTGGCGGGCGCGGCGCACCGGCGTGTCCAGCCGGTCGCTGAAGGCCCAGGGCTGCATCGCCGCCGGCAGCCGGTCATACAGCAATTCCGCGTTCGACAGGCCGCCGCCCAGCACGATGACGTCGGGGTCCAGCAGGTTGGCGACCGCCGCCAGACCGCGGGCGAGCCTGCCGACCAGCCGGTCCGCCGTCGCCCGGCACCCGGCGTCTCCGGCCGACGGGTCGGCGGCGCGGGCCAGGATGGCTGCGGCGTCCAGCGTCTCGCCGGTCGCCGCGAAATGGTCGGCCGCGACCGCGGGCCCCGACACGAAAGTCTCCAGGCAGCCTTGCTTGCCGCAATAGCAGGCCGGCCCCGCCCGCTCCGCGGCGGTCGGCCAGGGCAGCGGGTTATGGCCCCACTCACCGGCGATGGCATTGCGTCCGCCCAGTACCCGGCCGTGAACGACGATGCCGGCACCGCAGCCGGTGCCGAGGATCGCCGCGAACACCACGCCGCAGCCGGCCCCGGCGCCGTCGGTCGCCTCCGACACCGCAAGGCAGTTGGCGTCGTTCTCGATCCGCACCGGCCGGGCGAGCGCCCGGGTCAGGTCGCGCGTGAAGTCGCGCCCGATCAGCCACGTGGAATTGGCGTTCTTCACCAGCCCGGTCGCCGGGGAGATGGCTCCCGGAATGCCCAAACCCACCGTCGCCCTGCTTCCGGCCGGGATTTCCCGTTCCAGCCGGGCCACCAGATCGCGGATGGTCGCGACGGTGCCGTCATAATCGCCTTTCGGCGTGGGAACTCTGTGGCGCGCCAGCTGGTTTCCCTGACGGTCGAGCAGGATGCCCTCGGTCTTGGTACCGCCCAGGTCGATGCCGATGCGGTGCCCGCTCCGGTACTCTGTCGCGGCCCCTGTTCCGGCCGATTGCGATCCGGTGGCTGCCATGCCCTGTCACCTGTCCGACTGTGCTCTGCCAATCCATAGCGTCGCCGGCCCGCTCCCGTCCAGCGATGCACGCTTCCTCCGTCCGGAGGGGGAGGGACCTTCGGTGATCCGGCGTTGCCTGCCCGCCGCGCCGATGGGACAAAACGCAAGCATCGGCCAAATCCCATTGACCCGTCACGGCGTTCGGGTAGAAGGTCGCCGACTGTCGGGCAATACCGTTTCCCGCCCGAACCCGTCCTGTCGTACCGCGCCACCGGAGCCCCTGATGAGTCGCCAGCGCGCCGCCCTCCGCCATTCCCTCAAAGCCCTGACCGGCGCCGCCGTCCTCGGCGCGCTGCTCGCCCTGCCGGCGTCCGCCGGCGCTGCCGCCAAGGAGCCGGCGAAGCCGGCCGCCGCCAAGGCCGCACGCCCGGCGAAGTCCAGCGCCCCGGCCACGCCCGCCTGCTACAACCGCGCCGAACATGCGGCCGAGCAGCTGATGCGCATGCACACCGAGATGATGGTGGTCGGCCTGACCTGCCGCACGGTCATGCCGGACAAGAAGCCGTTCGACCTGTACCAGGATTTCTCGGTCAAGAACCGCGCCCTGCTGTCCAGCTCGGAAGCGTCGCTGATCAGCTTCTACAAGCGCTCGGGCTCCGGCGGCAATGCCACGCGCCAGTTCGACATGTTCCGGACGGAGCTGGCGAACGAGATCAGCCGCCGCGCCGCGACCATCGGCATCCCGCAATATTGCGCCAACTTCGTCGACCGCTCGGTCGCAGCGAAGGACCTGACGGCGGACGACCTGCGCACCCTGACCAGCGACGAGAAGAACGCCGGCCTGATGCATCTGGCCAGCCGCCCGCTCTGCGACGTGAAGGTTGTCAGCAATCCGGACCCCGTCTTCGCCGTCGCCCAGGCCGCGCCGGCTCCGGCAGCGCCCAAGGCCACGACCGCCAAGGCGAAGCCGGCCAAGGCCGCCGCTCCGGCCAAGCCGAAGCAGAAGGTCGCCGCCGCCCCGACCAAGCAGTCCGTCGCCGTCCGCTGACGGCCTGACGGTTCACGTCGTCTTGCAGAACGCCCTGCCGGCAACCGCCGGTGGGGCGTTTCGCGTTTCCGGCCCTTGCCCTTCGCCGCGACGCATGCGGACAACACAAATCTGTCTTGCAAAAATCCGTCAGGCTGGTACTACCGAAAAGGTCAGGAGAGGCACTTGCCGGATGGCCCGGCCGGATCGCAGGAGCCGCCTCCGAACAGGAAAAATCTTGGTCCGTCAGACCAATAGACGGAATTCCGGACGATACGGCATTCCGTTTGGTGAATGGATGGGCTGCACCAGACAGAGTGCACCAGACAGGGGGGCTGCTGTTGCGAGACCGGTGTGCCGAGTGTGCCCGTGCCGCCGCACCCTGCCTTTGCGCCGCGCTGAAGGTGGGATGAGGATATGGAATATTTTCTTCAGCAATTGATCAACGGCTTGTCGCTTGGAGCGATCTACGGCCTGATCGCGATCGGCTACACGATGGTGTACGGCATCATCGGGATGATCAACTTCGCCCATGGCGAGATTTACATGATCGGCTCCTTCGTGGCGCTGATCACCTTCCTGGCCATCGGCGCGCTCGGCATCACCTGGGTGCCGTTGGCCCTGCTGATCATGCTGCTCGCCTCCATGCTGTTCACCAGCGTCTATGGCTGGACGGTCGAGCGCATCGCCTACCGGCCGCTGCGCTCCTCGCCCCGGCTGGCGCCGCTGATCTCCGCCATCGGCATGTCGATCTTCCTGCAGAACTACATCCAGATCCTCCAGGGCGCCCGCTCCAAGCCGCTGCAGCCCATCCTGCCCGGCAACCTCACCCTGATGGACGGCGCCGTCTCCGTCAGCTATGTGCGCCTCGCCACCATCATCATCACCCTGGTCCTCATGGTCGGCTTCACCATGCTGATCAACCGCACCTCGCTGGGACGCGCCCAGCGCGCCTGCGAGCAGGACAAGAAGATGGCCGGCCTGCTCGGCGTCAACGTCGACCGCGTCATCTCGCTGACCTTCGTCATGGGCGCCGCGCTCGCCGCCGTCGCCGGCATGATGGTGCTGCTGATCTATGGCGTCATCGACTTCTACATCGGCTTCCTGGCGGGCGTGAAAAGCTTCACCGCCGCCGTGCTCGGCGGGGTCGGCTCGCTGCCCGGCGCCATGCTCGGCGGCGTGGTCATCGGCCTGATCGAGGCCTTCTGGTCCGGCTATGTCGGCTCCGAATGGAAGGACGTCGCAACCTTCTCCATCCTCGTCCTCGTCCTGATCTTCCGGCCCACCGGCCTGCTCGGCCGGCCCGAGATCGAGAAGGTGTAAGCGCCATGACCACCCATTCCAACACCGTCTCATCCGGCGCACGCACCGCACCGCGCGGCGTCGACTGGGCCGCCACCATCAAGGACGCCGGCCTCGCCGCCTTCGTGGCATTGCTGCTGACCGTGCCGCTGGTGGGCCTGCGCACCGTCGACCGCCCCACTGGCCTCGGCATCGAAGCCCGGCCGGAGGAGGTGGTCGCCTCGCTCCTGCTGGTCTTCCTCGGCCGCCTCGGGCTCGGGCTGATCCGCCAGGGCATGGCGCTGCCGGTGCTGATCCTGGCGCTGGCCTGCGCCGGCGTCGGGCTGGTGCTGCCGATGCCGACCCAGGTGCTGCGCCTGGTGCTGGTGCTGGGCGGCGGCGTCATCGCGCTGCGCGCCGCCATGACGGTCGCCACCGGCCGTTCCAAGCTGTCCCAGGCCGACCGCGATAAACGCATGGACCGCGTCGCCGCCAAGGTGCAGCATGCCAGCAAATACATCGGCCCGGTCGCCGTGGTCTTCGCCGCCATCCTGCCGATGACGCCGCTGGCCGACCGCATGCTGCTGGACATCGGCATCCTGCTGCTGACCTACATCATGCTGGGCTGGGGCCTGAACATCGTCGTCGGCCTCGCCGGCCTGCTCGACCTCGGCTATGTCGCCTTCTACGCCGTCGGCGCCTATAGCTACGCGCTGCTCGCCCATTACTTCGGGCTCAGCTTCTGGCTCTGCCTGCCGCTGGCGGGCCTGCTTGCCGCCTGCTCGGGCGTGCTGCTCGGCTTCCCCGTCCTGCGGCTGCGCGGCGACTATTTCGCCATCGTGACCTTGGGCTTCGGCGAGATCATCCGCATCATCCTGGTCAACTGGTACCAGTTCACCGGCGGCCCCAACGGCATCTCCGGCATTCCGCGGCCGAGCTTCTTCGGCATCGCCGACTTCTCCCGCACGCCCTCCGAGGGCATGGCCGCTTTCCACGAGCTGTTCGGGCTGGAGTTCTCGCCGCTCCACCGCATCGTCTTCCTCTACTACCTCATCCTGGCGCTCGCGCTGGTGGTGAACCTGTTCACGCTCAGGGTGCGCAAGCTGCCGCTGGGCCGGGCCTGGGAAGCACTGCGCGAGGACGACATCGCCTGCGCGTCGCTCGGCATCAACCGCACCAACATGAAGCTGGCGGCCTTCGCCATCGCGGCGATGTTCGGCGGCTTCGCCGGCTCCTTCTTCGCCACGCGCCAGGGCTTCATCAGCCCGGAGAGCTTCACCTTCATCGAGTCGGCGATCATCCTGGCCATCGTGGTGCTGGGCGGCATGGGCAGCCAGATCGGCGTGGTGGTCGCCACCCTGCTGGTGATCGGCCTGCCCGAAGCGTTCCGCGAGCTGGCCGACTACCGCATGCTGGCGTTTGGCGCCGGCATGGTGGTGATCATGCTGTGGCGTCCGCGCGGCCTGCTGGCCCACCGCGACCCGACCATCCTCCTGCACGCCAACTCCCATGGGGCCAAGAAGCCCGCCGCGGGAGCCGTGAAATGAGCGCCGTCATGACTGAAAAGCCGCTTCTCAGCGTCGAACACCTGACCATGCGCTTCGGCGGTCTGGTGGCGAACAACGACGTGTCGTTCGAGGCGCGGGCGGGCGAGATCACCGCGCTGATCGGCCCGAACGGCGCCGGCAAGACGACGCTGTTCAACTGCGTCACCGGCTTCTACACGCCCACCGTGGGGCGGCTGACGCTACGTCATCCCGCCGGCAAGGAGTTCCTGCTGGAGCGGATGCCGGGCTACCGCATCGCCCAGCTGGCGGGTGTGGCGCGCACCTTCCAGAACATCCGGCTGTTCAGCGGCATGAGCGTTCTGGAGAACCTGATCGTCGCCCAGCACAACAAGCTGATGCGGGCGTCCGGCTTCGCCATCGCCGGCCTGCTCGGCCTGCCCGGCTTCCGCAAGGCCGAGCATGAGGCGGTGGAGCTGGCGAAATACTGGCTGGACCGGGTCCGCCTGACCGAGTTCGCCGACTGGGAGGCCGGCAATCTGCCCTACGGCGCCCAGCGCCGTCTGGAGATCGCGCGGGCGATGTGCACCGAGCCGGTGCTGCTGTGCCTGGACGAGCCGGCGGCCGGCCTGAACCCGCGCGAGTCGGGGGAGCTGGCCGAAATCCTGACCTTCATCCGCGACGTGCAGACGCCGCAGGGCCACCGCACCGGCGTGTTGCTGATCGAGCATGACATGAGCGTGGTGATGCGCATTTCCGACCATGTGGTGGTGCTGGACTATGGCCGGAAGATTTCCGACGGCACACCGGAGCATGTGAAGAACGACCCGGCGGTGATCCGCGCCTATCTGGGCGAGGACGAGGACGAGGCCCTGCCGCCGGAGGTCGCCGCCGACCTCAATCTCGCGCCCACCGCCGGCCAGAAGGGAGCCTGAGCCATGCTGAAGGTATCGGGCGTCCACACCTTCTACGGCGCCATCGAGGCGCTGAAGGGGATCGACATCGAGATCGGCGCCGGCGAGATCGTCTCGCTGATCGGCGCCAACGGGGCCGGCAAGTCGACGCTGCTGATGACGATCTGCGGCAGCCCGCGGGCGCGCCAGGGCCGGGTGTTCTTCGAAGGCGAGGACATCACCGACCTGCCCACCCACGAGATCGTGCGGCGCGGCATCGCGCAGAGCCCGGAAGGCCGGCGCATCTTCCCGCGCATGACGGTACTGGAGAATCTCCAGATGGGCTCCATCGTGGCGCAGCCCGGCAGCTTCGAGCGCGAGCTTGAGCGGGTGCTGACGCTGTTCCCGCGGCTGAAGGAGCGCATCAACCAGCGCGCCGGGACGATGTCGGGCGGCGAGCAGCAGATGCTGGCGATCGGGCGGGCGCTGATGAGCCAGCCGCGGTTGCTGCTGCTGGACGAGCCGTCGCTGGGACTGGCGCCGCTGATCGTGAAGCAGATCTTCCAGGTGATCCAGGAGATCAACCGGGAACAGAAGATGACGGTGTTCATGGTGGAGCAGAACGCCTTCCATGCGCTGAAGCTGGCGCACCGGGCCTATGTGATGGTGACGGGGAAGATCACGATGACAGGGACCGGGGCGCAGCTTCTGGCCGACCCGGAGGTCCGCGCGGCCTATCTGGAAGGGGGACACTGAGATGGAAACGATCCTCGGCTCTTCGCTTCCGGTGTTCGTGTTCCTGACGCTTCTGGTGTTCGGCGGCTGCGGGGTTCTCACCGGGCAGACGCTGGCGGAGGGCTGGAAGCCGGTCTCCAGCGTGCTGGCCTATTCGCTGCTGCTGGGGGTGGGCGACCGCTTCCTCGCCTGGGGTCTGTTCGGCGAGCAGCTGCTGTCGCTGTGGGGCTTCATCGTCCACACCGTCGTGATCGGGCTGATCACGCTCACCGCTCACCGCATCGCCATCGCTCGCCGCATGGTCAACCAGTATCCGTGGCTCTATGAGCGCGCGGGACCGTTCGCCTGGCGCGACCGCACCGGCACCGCCGGTTGAGCAGGGCCGGTTAAGCAGGGTCGGCTAGACATAAGGAATTAGACCGTACGGCTGATTGGTGCCCGCGAAACTGTCGCACTGTGCGCCACTCGGGGTATGGTATTCTGGAACCCGCCGGAGGGGACCCGGCGGCAAGGCCCGAAAGGGCCGGGGGTATGTTGCAACAGGGACCACTTCATAGAACAGGGAGCAAGCACACCCATGAAATTCAAGCTGTCCCTTCTCGCCGCGATCGCGGCGACCGCGCTCTCCGCCACGGCCGCCAAGGCCGACATCGCGGTGGCCACCGCCGGCCCGATCACCGGCCAGTACGCCACCTTCGGCGAGCAGATGAAGAAGGGCATGGAGCAGGCCGTCGCGGACATCAATGCCGCCGGTGGTGTTCTGGGCCAGAAGCTGAAGCTGGAAGTCGGCGACGACGCCTGCGATCCCAAGCAGGCCGTGGCCGTCGCCAACCAGCTGGCCAAGGCCGGTGTGAAGTTCGTGGCCGGTCACTTCTGCTCGGGCTCGTCGATCCCGGCCAGCCAGGTCTATGCCGAGGAAGGGATGATGCAGATCTCCCCGGCTTCGACCAACCCGAAGCTGACCGAGCAGGGCCTGAAGAACGTCTTCCGCGTCTGCGGCCGTGACGACCAGCAGGGCCTGATCGCCGGCAAGTATCTGCTGGACAAGTACAAGGGCAAGAACATCGCCATCCTGCACGACAAGTCGGCCTATGGTAAGGGTCTGGCCGACGAGACGCAGAAGGCGCTGAACGCCGGCGGCCAGAAGGAAGCCATCTACGAAGCCTACACGGCCGGTGAGAAGGACTATTCCGCTCTGGTGTCGAAGCTGAAGCAGGCTAACATCGACGCCGTCTACGTCGGTGGCTACCACACCGAGGCCGGCCTGATCGCCCGCCAGATGAAGGACCAGGGCCTGAAGGCCATCATCGTGTCGGGTGACGCGCTGGTGACCAACGAGTACTGGGCCATCACCGGCGACGCCGGCGAGGACACCATGATGACCTTCGGTCCGGATCCGCGCGAGAAGCCGGACGCCAAGGCCGTCGTGGAGAAGTTCCGCAAGGCGGGCTACGAGCCGGAAGGCTACACCCTGTACACCTACGCCGCTCTCCAAATCTGGGCGAACGCGGTGAAGCAGGCGAACTCGACCGACGCTGCCAAGGTTGCCGACGTCATGCGCAAGGGCAGCTACGACACCGTCATCGGCAAGATCGGGTTCGACGCCAAGGGCGACGTCACCAGCCCGGCCTATGTCTGGTACAAGTGGCACAACGGCCAGTACGCCGAAGTGAAGTAAGCGAAGCGCCTCTGCGTCTCGCGCGAAAGGGCCGGCACTTTGTGCCGGCCCTTTTTCTTTGAGGATTTAAAGAAATGCCCGGGCTTGATGCCGAGCTTAATGAAAGAGCCGGTCAGGGAATAGGTCGGGGAACATAGGCGACGCGGTGCTGGGCCATGGCTGGCTGCGCCGCGGCAATTGCCTGGGAAGAGAGCCCGGTCGCCACACGCCGGCCCGACCGCTCGGTCATCAGCCGTTCGCATGTGCCCATCACCTCCCGCCAGAAGGCGGCGGCACGGGTGTGGTTGGCGGCCGTGAGTTCGACAAGACGAACGCGGCTCATTCGAATCGCGGTTTCGCCCAGTTCATCAACCAGGCGGGTCGCGAAGACAAGCACGTCGAGATCGGTGTTCATGACCGCTATGAACCCACAGCCGCGCCTTTTGTTCCACTCTGAAAGAGCCCTGCGGCAAAGGGTCATCAGGGGTGCCCCGGACGTGCTGCGTCGCAACAACGCAAATGCGGCATCGGCAAAGGGTCACCGAACGGACACTCGCCACGGCAGGGGGTTTTTGTGCTTCAATGGCGCCCTTCGCGGCGACTGTGACGGTCGCCGGCATGGGACGGGTTTTGGAGAACGAAAATGCGCAGGAAGCGCGAGGTGGTCGAGGGACAGATTTATCGCAAGCTGTCCCCCAGCGGCGGCTATTGGGAAGTGATCGCCATCCGCAAGGACGGCATGGGTACCCAGCATGCCCAGATGAAACGTACCGACGACCCGAAGACGTTGAAAACCCTGTCGGTGGCGACGCTGCTCGATCCGCACGAGTTCGAGATCGTCACCGAATAACCGCCGTCAGGCCGCTGCGATGGCGGCCGGCCGGCGGTAGAGGTCGACCGGCGGAAGCGAAGCCGGCTCGCCAGCCGGCCCGGCGGTCCGCTCCAGCCGCCCCTTGCGGGTCAGGTGGTTGAGGTGGGCCAACGCCTCGCCCACGGCGAAGAGCATCTGCTGCGGGTCGAGCGGGCGGGGAAACAGCGCCCGTGTCACCGCCGCGGCGGTCCGGGGGGCTGCACACAGCGTCTCGATCTCGGCCAACCGCTCTACATGATGGAGAGCCAGTTCCTCCGCACGCCGGTGCAGGCCGCGGAAGGGGCGGCCATGGGAGGGCAGGACCAGCGTGTCCGCCGGCAGGACGCTCCATCCCTCAAGGCTGGCAAGATAGTCGGCGAGCGGATCGGCGTCCGGCTCGGACGGCCAGACGCTGATGTTCGGGCTGATGCGCGGAAGGATCTGGTCGCCGGATATCAGCAGGTCCGGGCTGCCACCGCCGGCCGGCCGGTGCAGGCTGACCGGTTCCGCCGTATGGCCGCTGCCGCCGATCACCGTCCAGTGGCGGTCGCCCACCGGCAGCCGGTCGCCGGCCCGCAGGCGGGTCAGCGTCGCCGGCACGGCGGGCACGCCGCGGCTGTAGGCCCCCTTGCGGGCGAGCAGCGATTGCAGCGTATCCTCCTCCAGGCCGCAGCGGCGATAGAACCGCTCGACCACCGCGTCGGTGGCGGCATCGTTGCCGGCCGACAGGGTGCGGGCGAACAGCCATTCGGTCAGCGAGGTGGCGAAACCGGCGCCGGTCCGCTCCACCAGCCAGGCGGCGGCGCCGATATGGTCGGGATGGAAATGGGTGACGACCACCCGCTCCACCGGTCGCCCGCCCAGCGCATCGCGCAGCAGCACCTCCCACACCGCACGGCTGCGCGGATCGCCGAGTCCGCAATCGACCAGCGTCCAGCCGAGGGCGCCACCGTCCAGCGCCCAGACATTGATGTGGTCGAGCTGGAAGGGGAGGGACAGACAAATCCACAGCACACCGGGCGCCACCTCCTGCCAGCCGCCGGGATCGGGAGTGGTGCAGAGGAGGTAATCGACCGAACCGTCCGGGGTAGAAGGCATCGCGGTGTCTGTCCAAGCTATTGTTATCGTGGCGGGAAATGCCCCTAAGTCGGCTGAGGCAAATCTGCAACAGGGAAAATGGGCCTGCGGCAGCAGGATTGGAAGCTGCGGATCCGTATCCATTGTCGGGGCCGGAGCCCGTTCTGTCACGCACTTCGCCGCAGGCCGGGATGTCCCGATCGACCAACGCCGTCAACGATGGGAACAAGAACATGACGATGCGTGGGATTTTGCTGGGCACGGCGCTGACCGTCGCCCTTCCTTCGCTGGCCGTCCCGACCGCCGCTTTCGCCGGTACGGAAGGCTTCTATGTCGGTGCTGGCGCCGGCGTGAACTGGACCGAGGATGCCGACCTCAGCAGCTATCCGGCTCCCGGCCTGGGCCTGAAGGAGGAATTCAAGATCGGCGGCATCGGCGACCTGTCGGTCGGCTACGCCACCGCGATGGGCCTGCGCGCCGAGCTGGAGGCCGCCTGGCGGTGGCGCAACAGCGTCGACGGCACCAGCAGCGCCACCCCTGGCCTGAACAATCTGGGCGGCAGGATGAGTTCGGTCGCCTTCATGGGCAACCTGCTGTACGACATCGACATCGGCCTGCCGATCACCCCCTATATCGGTGCCGGTGCCGGTATCGCCGGCGTCAAGCAGTCGCTGAACGGCGCCAGCGACCGCGACTGGGTCTTCGCCTATCAGGGCATCATCGGCGCATCCTATGCGATCAACGACAATGTCGCGCTGACGCTGGACTACCGGTATTTCGCCACCGTCGATCCGGAGTTCGAGCTGGGCCCGGTGACCTCGAAGGGCGAGTACCGCAACCACACGATCCTCGCCGGCCTGCGCTACACCTTCGGCGGTCCGGAGCGTGCGACGCCCATCGCCGCTCCGGCACCGGCAGCCCCGCCGATGGCCGCCCAGCCGCAGAGTGAGTATCAGGTGTTCTTCGATTGGGACAAGGCGGTCATCACGCCGAATTCCGACAAGATCATCGCCGATGCCGCCGACGGCGCCAGCCGTGCCCGCGCCGTCCGCATCCAGGTGATCGGCCACACCGACACTTCGGGCGCGCCGTCCTACAATCAGAAGCTCTCGCTCCGCCGCGCCGAGGCGGTGCGGCAGGCCATGATCAAGCATGGCACGCCGGCCAATATCATCTCCATCGAAGGTGTCGGCGAGAACCAGCTGATGGTCCCGACAGGTCCGAACGTGCGTGAGCCGTCGAACCGCCGTGCCCAGATCATGATCAAGATCTCCTGAACGGCAAAGGGGGGGAGGGGCGACCGCCTCTCCCCCGCAGGCGGCTGCAATCCTTCCAGGCATCGCGGCAATGGAACAAAGGTGCCGGATGTGCGAAGGAGGTAGCGCGGACCGTTGCGTCAGCGTATGACGATACGGTACCCAAGGCATCTTCGGTCCGAGACGTTACATGCAGGTTCTGATCGCCGACGATCATTCCATCGTCCGCAGCGGCTTGACCCATCTGGTGGGTGAACTGGACGAGCAGGCCACCGTGGTGGCCGCCACCAGCTTCAGCCAATTGAACGCCATCCTCGACAGTGCGATGCAGGACGGCGGAACCGCGTTCGACCTCATCGTGATGGACCTGCGCATGCCGGGTCTCGGCGGGCTGGAGGATGTCGAGGCGCTGGTCAAGCGCGTCGCGCCGGTTCCGGTAGCCATCTTCTCGATGATCCAGTTGCCCGACGAAATGCGCGCGGTGCTGTCGCGCGGCGTCCGTGCCTTCATTCCGAAATCGACCGACGATGTTCTGGTGGTGAACATCCTGCGGCTGGTGATGGCCGGCGGATCGATGTGCCGCCGGTCTTGGGCATGCCGGGCGCACCGTCCCACGTGGCTGCCGGGACCCCGCGCGCCGTGGCACCCAGCATCTTCGACGGGCTGACCCGCCGCCAACTGGAGGTTCTGGACCTGCTGGCCCAGGGCCTGTCCAACCAGGAGATCGGCGAGCGGCTGGGCCTGAACCTGTCCACCGTGAAGACCCACGTGACCGGCGTGCTCAAGCGCTGGGCGTCGGCAGCCGCACCCAGGCGGTTCTGCTGGTCAAGGAATTGGGGCGCGACCGTCTGGTCTGAGGCGCGCGGCGATCACAGGATCGCGTTCAGCAGCGACCCGCGCCCGCCATAGCTGCCGCCGGATCCGCCCAGCAGCATCGCCGACGGGTTGAGCGAGGCGCTGCCCGCGCCCAGAATTGAGGCCAGACTCTGAAGTTTGGTGTTGCCGCCGAAGGGGTTGTCGCCCTTGGCCGGCTGCTTGGCGATGGTGTCGTAGTCCTTGCTGTAGTTGCCCATGCGCAGTTGGACGCCGTAGCTCTTGGCATCCTTGACCGGGACATCCTTGTCGCGGGCGACACGCAGGGTGTAGTCGCCCTTGTCCAGCGTCATCTGGCCGGATTTCAGCTTCTGGAAAGCGTCATAGCTGGCGCCGGCATCCTTGTTGCTGTCGGCGACGACCTTGCCGCCACGGTCCATCAGCTGAAGCCGGACGCCGGCATCGCCCACCGTCCCCAACGTCACGGCGCCGGAGGTGGGCACGTTGAACTTGTAGAAATCGGCCGGATCGTTGGAGGCCAGCGAACTGAAGACGTTCAGCCGGCTGGTGTCCTTAATCAGAGTGCCGATGCTTGTCGCGAAGGGGGCGGCGTTCATCGCCGACTTGTTGACGGTCTGCTCGTACTCCTGGACCTTGCCGGTCGCGCCACCATTGCCCGTTGCCTGCTGTTGCACGCGCTTGACCGCGGCGTCGATCGACTGCTGCAGGCTCTGGGCCATGCTGCCGACATCGGCGTAACTGGACAGGCTGACCATGGTGCGCTCCCTTCGTTCCACATTCCCGTCAGGAAATGACAATCGAGGGGTGTGCAGGATGCGGGCCAGAGCCAAGTCATTGACTTGACAGGGTCTATGGCAGGCCCATCGGTGCCGGGCGGCAGGTTTGGACCGGCGGGGCGGCAGGATTTACCCAGCGGCACCGACATATCGGGTCGGCCATCCCGGCACTCCGGTCAGACGATGGACAGCATCGCCGCCGCCGGCGCGTCGATCGCATCGGCGAGGGCGCGCAGGCCGCGGGCGGCCTCGTCGCGGCTGCGCGGCATGCACAGGCCGACACGCACCGCATGAGGGGCACTGGCGCGGCCGACGGCGAAGGCATCGGCACCGGTGACGATCACCCCGCGGCGGCGCGCTTCTCCGATGAAGTCCTCGCGCCGCCAGGGTTCGGGCAGGACCAGCCACAGATGCTGGGCCGCCGGGTGGCCATAGACGGTCTCGGCCGGCAGGATGGAACGGGCGAGACGCTGGCGCGCCAGATCCTCCTCCCGCTGGGTGGCGACGATGCGGTCGGCGGTGCCGTCCTGGATCGAGCGCGTGGCCACCTCCGCCGGCAGGGCGGGAGCGGAATATTGCAGGGCCCGGATGGCGGTCTCGACACGGGTGCGCAGCTCCGCCGGGGCGACGACGAAGCCCAGCCGCAGGCCGGCGGCGAGACTCTTCGACACGCTGGACACATAGAGCGTGATGTCGGGGGCCATGGTCTGGATCGGCACGGCATCCGGCACCATGAAGCCGAACACGTCGTCCTCGATCAGGATCACGCCATAGCGGCGGGCGATCTCGACGATCTCGCGCCGGCGGGCGGCGGGCATGACGACCGCCGTCGGATTCTGCAGGGTCGGCACCAGATAGGCCGCCTTCGGCCCCAGCCGGCGGCAGGCGCTGTCGAAGGCGTCCGGCACCAGACCATGCTCGTCGATGGCGACGCCTTCCAGATGATAGCCCTGGGTGGCGGCCAGCGCCTTGGTGCCGATGTTGGTCAGCCGCTCCGCCAGGATGACGTCGCCGGGACGGGCCACGGCGGCCAGCGCCACCGCAAGCGCGTTCTGCGCCCCGGTGGTCAGCAGCACCGACTCAGGCGTCGCCTTTACCCGGTGCTGGCGCTCCAGCCAGGATGCCGCGGCGGTACGATGGTCGGGCAGGCCGGCATGAGGGCCGTAGCCGATCAGTTTCGCCGCATGTCCCGATGCCGCGATGGCGGACAGCGTCTGGCCGAAGGTCTGCACCGCCACGGCATGTTCGGGATGGACCGTGGTCATGTTGACGATGGCGGGACCCGCCGAGATCTCCCCGGCAGGCGGCCAGCCGAGCGGCAGGGGGGTGGTTGGCGGACGCTGTCCCTGGACGAAGGTCCCGCGGCCGACCTCACCGCCGATCAGCCCACGCTTCTCGGCCTCCGTATAGGCGCGCGTCACAGTTCCCACCGTCACGCCGAGGCGGAAGGCGAGGTCGCGGTGCGTCGGCAGCCGCGTGCCGGTGGGCAGCACGCCCTCCGCGATGTCGTCGGCCAGCGCGTCGGCGATGACGCGATAGAGCGGGCCGGGACGGCCCTCCAGGTTCGGGGTCCAGTTTGTCATGGGGACAAATGTGGCATTGTCCCGACCCGCTGGCAAGATCGCCCGCGATTGTCCCTATCTGCCACTGTGGCGGGGCGGAACAATCTGCCGATGCCTGTCGCAGTTCCGTTACACTCCAGCTTGTGTCAAATTGCTGGAACCGATAGCTTCGGTGCTGGGTGTGGCAGACAATCCGCCACCCGTCTCAATCCGGTACGGGGGACAATGCACACCATCGCGGTGGTCGACGACGATCCCATCACCCGCGAGACCCTGAAGGCCTACCTGGAAGGGGAGGGTTATCGGGTGATGCTGGCGCGGGACGGCGACCAGCTGTCGGCGCTGCTGGCGCGGGGGCGCATCGACCTGCTGCTGCTGGACATCCGGCTGCCCGGCAAGGACGGTCTGGCGGTGACGCGGGAACTGCGGGCGGCCTCCAACATCGGCATCATCCTGATCACCGGGCGGTCCGACCGCATGGACCGGCTGATCGGGCTGGAACTGGGCGCCGACGACTACATCACCAAGCCGTTCGAACCGCGCGAGATCCTGGCGCGCACCCGCAGTCTGCTGCGCCGCATCGTCAAGCCGACCAGGCCGGCGGGCGGGCGGGTGAAGCGGTTCGACGGGTGGGAGCTTCATCTGGACAAGCGCCGGCTGCGCGGTCCCGATGGGGAGGACGCGCGTCTGACCTCCGCCGAATTCGAGCTGCTCGCCGCCTTCGTCGAGAATCCGGGTCGGGTGCTGAGCCGCGACGACCTTCTCGACCTGACCTTGCGCGGCGATTCGGTGCCGTACGACCGCTCCATCGACCGGCTGGTCCGCCGCCTGCGCCGGGTGGTGGAGCACGACCCTGCCGATCCTACCCGCATCGTCACCGTCCATGGCATGGGATACATGTTCCAGGCTGCGGTGGATTGATCAGCTTTCGATTTGCGGCAGCGATTTCAGGAAACCATCGACATCGTCCAGCACCGGGTTCAGCCAGCGCAAGGGCGCGGCGAGGGCGGCGACGATGCGGATGTGGCCGATATCGTCATACTCCACCGTGCGCACGCTTCCGCCGACCTCGCGGGCCTTGGCCGCCAGATTGCGGCTGTTGCGGGGCAGTACCGTCTCGTCGGCGGTGCCGGTGGCGAGGAACAGGGGCGGCAGCGGGGCGGCGACATGGGTGATCGGCTGGGTGTCCGGCCGCGTCTTCTCCGGGCCGAACAGGTCCTTCAGCATGTCGCTCTGCAGGGGCAGGAAGTCGTAGGGCCCGGCCAGCCCCACTGCGGCGCGCAGGTCGCGAGCGGGGTCGAGCCCCTGTTCGGCGAGCCAGCGGCGATCCATCGCCAGCATCAGGGCATTGTAGGCCCCGGCCGAGTGGCCCATCACCGCCACCGGCCCGGGCTGGGCGCCGTGTTCGGCACCGTGGCGCCGGACCCAGGCCACCGCGGCGGCGGAATCGCGCAGGAACTCCGGATAGCGCACCTGCGGATAGAGCCGGTAGTCAGGGATGGCGACGCTATAGCCGCGGCTGGTCAGCGCCTGGGCGACGAAGCGGTACATGCCCTTGTCGCCGGTCTCCCAATTGCCGCCATAGAAGAACACCACCGTCGGCGCCCCCGGCGCCGGCCGGTCGGGCCGGTAGAGATCAAGCCGCAGGCGCGGATCGTCGGCGAAGGGCAGGCCCGTCGCGACCGTGTAGCCCGATCGTGGGGTGAGCGCATCGACGATCTGCAGGCCGGAACAGGCGCCCAGAAGCGGCATGAGTAGGAGAGGGGCGAAAACCCAAGGGTTCAGTCTTGGTCGTTTCAGGGCACGTCTTGGCATGGCCCGACAGCAGATAGGGCGCAGCCGGCGACGGGAAAGGGCAATGAAAAAGGGAACGCTGGAAAGGGGGAGACGGACTCAGGACTGCGCGGGCGAGGTCCGGCGTTGCGGGCGGGCGGCGGCTGCGCCGTCCTCCTCCGGCTTGGTCGGTTTGCGGAAGGTGCTGAGTTCGGAAATGCGGTTGACGGTCAGGCCGTTGAGGCGGCAGCCGGCGACCTCGACGATTTCGAAACCGGCCTTGCGGGGATAGCGGGCGGCGACCCGTTCGCGGGCCTCGCGTTCACCGTCGGCGATCAGCAGGAAGCGGCGCACCCCGGTCCAGCCGCGATATCCGCGCTGGTCGGACAGGCTGACGCCGATGGGGTGGCAGCGCACCGCGACCTCCCAGAAACGGCCGGGGCGCGGCTCGTTCCGGTCGAAGACGACGTAGCGCTGCATCGGGGCCGACTTCTTCTGGTCCAGCTCCAGAATGGCGGCCTGCATGTCGATCTCCGCCTTCTGGACGCGCTTTTCCATGTCCGCATAGTGGTGCGCCAGCTGGGCATAATCGGAGGCGACGTCGGCGACCTCCTTGGTCACGTCCTCCACCTTCTCCTTCAGCTTGGACATGGCGATCCGCGTCACGACCAGCTGGCGGCGCCAGTAGCGGTTGGACAGGACGGTCAGCACCATCAGGCCCAGCGCGAAATACAGCATCATGCCTGTCATGGCGCCGTCCCCCTCATGCATCCATCAATCATGCCGCGTCAGCCTCGACCTCGGGGTCGGGAGCGAGTGCCAGGGGGACCACGGGAGAGCAGATCACGCCGTTGCGCTGGGAAAAGCTGGTCCGCACCGTGCCATGGGCCTGTTCGGCGGACGGAGCGGTGATGTGGGCGACGTTGCGGTATTCCCAAATCTGGCGCGAGAAGACGATGTCCTTGCGATCCAGCTCGTTGAAATTGGGACCGACCGCCAGCTGCGCCCAATAGATGTCGCCGTCGCTGTCCTGGTCGCCCAGCTCGTGGACCAGTTCGATCTTGGAGAATTCCAGGGCGCGCAGCTCGGTCAACGCCTTCTGGCGCCGGCCGTTGAATTCGGTCAGGCGGGCTTGCAGGGTCGTCAGATCGACGCGCTTGCGCTCCGTCTTCTGGCGCCATTCGGCGAGTGCGGCGCGTTTCTTGTCGTACTGGCGCTGGTTCATCGCCTCGCGGGTCTTTTCCGCGCTGACGCGGCCGACATCGACGACGATGGAAAGTCCGAGCGCGGCGGCGCTGGCGATCAGAAGCAGCATCCCCAGGAATTCGGCCGAAATGACCATTCGCCCTCCGCCAGCCGCACCGAATGCCTGCGCCGGTCCATCGACGCATGGTGCCACGACCGGCGAAGGGCGGCGATGCCCTCGCGACAACCCGTCGCACGGAGCGGATCATACCATCGCGCTCCGTGCCGGGGTTGTCATTTTTAGCCGAAATTGGGGTAAACCCGCCTTTTTTGTTAGGGTTTATGACCGGACGCCGAACAGGCGAAGGAAAGCCGGCGGCCGGTCATAGTTCTGCCGGTCAGTCGGACTTATCTTCGGGCTCGAAGCTCATGGCGACGCCATTCATGCAATAGCGCTTGCCTGTCGGCCGCGGCCCGTCGTCGAAGACATGGCCGAGATGGCCTTTGCAGGATGCGCAATGAACTTCGGTGCGCGGGTAGGCCAGCTTGTAGTCGGTGGAGGTTTCGACCGCTCCCGGCAGCGGCTCCCAGAAGCTGGGCCAGCCCGACCCGCTTTCGTATTTGGTGTCGCTGGCGTACAGCGGCTGGCCGCAGCCGGCACAGCGGTAGACGCCGTGGCGCTTCTCGTCGTTCAGCGGGCTGGTGCCCGGATATTCGGTGGCGTGCTCGCGCAGAACCTTGAACTGGTTGGGCGACAGGTCCTGCTTCCACTCCTGTTCGCTTTTGGCCGATGCTGTCTTGTCCGATTCGGGCATGCCGCCGGTCTCCCATGCAGATGGTCGGTGTTCTGAGCCCACTATATTGGGACGCCATTCCCCCTACCCAAGCCGGAGGAGGCATCGATCACGCGGTCGTGACCGGCGGGCCGGCCTATGCCGGACCGGAAATGTCCCTGCAACCAAAGATTCTTGCCGATCCGCCCAAGGTTCGACGGCTGGCATCTTCCGGAATTGAACCGATTTCGGTAACATCCAGCACGCCAACAGTCCGGGACAGCGTGTCCGGGACGGAAATGCCGGGGCAACGACGCGCCGCATGATGGATGAACGCTACCTCCGGGCGGTTCGCGATGCGCTGGTGCGCCACCAGCAGTGGCTTCTGCGCGACCCGGCGGGGAAGGGGCGGCGCGCCAACCTCAGTTTCTACGATCTGGCCGGGCTCGGCCTCAACCGCGTCAACCTGTCGGGCGCCAAGCTGACCGGTGCCAGCCTGACACGGGCGCGGCTGGTCGGCACCCTGCTGTCCAAGGCCGATCTGTATGGCGCCGACCTGTCGAAGGCCGACCTGACCGGGGCGCAGTTGCAGGGGGCGGATTTGCGCGGCGCCAGGGTGGACGGCGCCCGGCTGCAGAATGCCAACCTCCAGGGCGCCGACCTCCGCCGCGGCATGGTTCTGGACAGTGGCGAGTTCCGGGCCGCCGGCAATACGGACGGCACCACCACCTTCGTCGGCTGCACCCTGTCCGAGGCGGTGCTGACCGATTGCCGGATGGCGCAGTGCGATTTCAGCGGCAGCGACCTGTCCGGCGCCGACCTAACCGGCAGCGACCTCAGCGGCGCCATCCTGATCGGAGCCGACCTGACCGGGGCGACCATGCGCAAGACGACGCTGGACGGCGTGCTGATGTGCGGCGCCCGGCTGAACGACGAGCTGCGTACGGCGCTGGAACGGCACGGCATCGATGTCGACGGCACCGGCCTGACCACCACGGCGGCGCGGATGAGCGAGCTGATCGCCGAGCATCAGATCTGGGTCGACAAGTTCGGCAAGGGCGGCGACCGCATCCAGCTCCAGCGGGTCGATCTGCGCGGCTACAATTTTGCCAACCAGCTGCTGTGCGGGGCGGTGATGCGGTTCTGCGGGTTGCGCGGGGCTGATTTCTCGGTCGCGAAGCCGATGATGGCCGATTTGTCCTACAGCGACCTGCGCGATGCCGACTTCACCAGCGCCGACCTGTCCGGCTGCAATCTGGAAGGTGCCAATCTGGCCGGAGCGAAGCTGTGGCGGGCCAAATTCCGCAAGGTGGATCTCAGCGGCGACGGCAGCCGGCTGTGGCCGACCAGCTTCGCCAAGGCGCGGCTGAACGGTGCCGACCTGCGCGACGCCAGCCTTGCCGGCGTGGTGCTGCGCGGCACCGACCTGACCGCGATCAGGACCAGCTTCGCCACGCTGAAGGGCGCCGACCTGACCGGTGCCCGCGGCTGGCAGCCGTTCGAGGCCCCGGCATAGCCGTGGCTCAGCTTCCGTCGGCCACCGGGATGCGGCCGGAGACGATGCCGCGGCGGGCAGCCTCCACCGCCTCCACCATCGCGGTCGTCACCAGATCGCGGTTGTTTTCGTCGAGCGCGTAATCGACCGCGGACTCGGCAAGGCCGAGCGTCACCGTGCCGGCGGCCCATCGGCCCTGGCGGGCCGCCTCGAAGCTTGATTCCACGGCCAGATCGACCCGCTTCAGCATCGAGGTCAGGATGGAGCCGGGATAGAGGTAGTTCTGGTTGCTGTCGACACCGATGGCCAGCCGCCTTGCCGCGCTCGCCGCGGCGAAGATGCCGAAGTTGGAGACGCCGGCCCCGGCGAACACTACGTCGGCGCCGCGCTGGAACTGGCTGCGCGCCACCTCGGCCCCGCTGGCCGGATCGTTGAAGGCCGCCGGCGTGGTGCCGACGAAATTCACCAGCACCTTGATGTCGCCGCGGGCATGGCGGGCGCCCTGCTCGTAACCGGCGATGAATTTGCGGATCAGGGGGATGTCGAGCGCGCCGATGAACCCGACGGTCCCGCTTTTCGACGCCAGCGCCGCCAGGACGCCGACCAGAAAGGATCCCTCCTGCTCCTTGAAGGTGACGCAGCGGATGTTCGGCCCCTCCGCCACCGCATCGATCAGCGTGAAACGGACCGCCGGGTGCGCCGGGGCCAGCCGCGCCAGCGGTGTCGCGTAATAGAAGCCGATGGCGACCAGATCGGTCACCCCACGCCGCAGCAGCGAGGCCGCCGCCTGATCGAACTGCACGGGCGTGGAGGGCAGATATTCGGTGACGGCGATGCCGGTGGCGCTCCTGAACCGCTCCGCTCCGGTGAAGGCGCCCTCGTTGAAGCTCTTGTCGAATTTTTGCCCGGCGGCATAGACGAGCCCGGGGACCAGCCCGGGCTGGATGGCTGCCGCATGCGCGTGGTGCGGAAGCAGAGCCAAGGCGGTGCCGGCGGCACCGAGGGACAGGACCGACCGGCGGGTGGGGTGCGGCATGGCGCGGCCTCTGGCTGGATGGAAGCCTGTGATCCGGGTTCAATTTTAGGCATGGATTACTGGAGCGAACCAGAATTTTATTGCGCCGTGACCGCGGTGATTTGACCGGAACCCAGATTGTCGCGGCGGCAATACGTCGCGGCTTGCTCAAGGCTGCCATGCCGAGACAGGACTTTGCGTCCAACGGCGAAGGGATCAGCTTAAAAGCTGCGGATTCCGTCCGGCCGACTCCCCCATTCATTCTTATCCGGATTTCCCGATGCTCGCGCGCCTTGCCGCCGTCCGTTCCCGTTCGCCCGCCGAAAGCCCGTTCTTCATCGCAGCGCTGGGCGTGCTGATGTCCTTCGGGCCGATGGGCACCGACATGTATCTGCCCGGCATGCCGGCGATTGGCCGGGATCTGCATGCGGCGCAGGATCAGGTGCAGTGGACGCTGTCGGCCTTCTTCCTGGGATTCGGCGTCGGGCAGTTGCTGTGGGGGGCATTGAGCGACAGGTTCGGACGGCGGATTCCGGTGGCGACCGGCATCCTGCTTTACGCCATCGGCTGCGTCGGCTGTTCGATGACCGTCGATGTCGGCCATCTCGCGGCATGGCGCTTCGTGCAGGCGGTGGGGGCCTGTGCCGGGCCTGTGCTGGTCCGCGCCATGATCCGCGACGTCTTCGAGCGCGACCGGGCGGCCAGCGTGCTGTCGATGATGATGCTGGTGATGGGTGCCGCCCCGATCATCGCGCCGCTGATCGGCGGCCAGATCCTGGTGTGGGCGAACTGGCGCTGGATCTTCTGGGCCCAGGCCGCCTTCGGCATCGTCGCTTTGCTGGCGCTTGCCAGCCTGCCGGAAACCCATCCCGACTCGCGGCGCACCAGCCTGCGCCCGATGGTGCTGGGAGAGGCCTACCGCAAGCTGCTGACCGACCGCCGTTACCTGGGCTATGCGGTGGGATCGTCCTTCATCTATGCGGGAATGTTCGCCTTCATCTCCGGCTCGCCCTTCGTTTACATCGAGCTGTTCGGCGTGCGGCCGGAGAATTACGGCTTCCTGTTCGGGCTGAACATCGTCGGCATGATCATCGTCAACACGCTGAACAGCCGCGCCGTGATGCGCTTCGGCTCGGACGTGATGCTGCGGATCGGCGTCTGGCTGGCCGCCGCCACCGGCATCCTGCTCGTCGCCTGCGTGCTGGGCGGCTGGGGCGGGCTGTGGGGCCTGGTCGGCTGCCTGTTCCTGTTCATGTCGGTGACCGGATTCTGCTTTGCCAACTCCATGGCCGGGGCATTGCAATCCTTCCCGCAGATGGCCGGCACCGCGTCGGCGCTTGCCGGCATGCTGCAATTCAGCACCGGCGCGCTGTCGGGCTGGGCAGTCGGGTTGATGGCCGATGGCACCGCCATGCCGATGGCTGGGGTGATCGGCGGCGCGGCGCTGGTCAGTCTGGCGCTGAACCTGTGGCTGATCCGCCCGGTCCGTCGCCGGTTGCCGGCCTGACGGTAAAACAAATGTGCAGTGTTAAATCGAGGTTCCTCCTGTCGGGGCCGGCCGTGAATTGATATTTGCGGCCGGTCCCACTAGGCTGGCGCGGCAAAAGGAGACCTTGATGCCGCAGACCCCGCCGAGCCAGTTCATCGATTCCGACCGTCCGACCGCCCCCGAAGTCAGCCGGCGAGAGCTTCTGCTGGGTGCGGCGGCCTTGGGCATCGCCACCGTTGCAGCGTCGCTGCCGCTGCCGGCCTTCGCGGCGACGGGGCTGCGGGTCGGCTACATCCCGATCATCCCGATGACGCAGCTTTATGTGCTGACCGGCGAGGGCTGGGCCGCGGATGCCGGGCTTGCTCTGCAAACCACCAGCTTCCAGTCGGGGCCGGCGATGATCCAGGCGCTCGCGTCCGGGACGCTGGACGTCGCCTATGTCGGCATCGGCCCGGCGATGATCGCCCGCTCGAAGGGGGTGAAGCTGAAGGTCGTCGCCGCCAACGTCATCGATCAGGTGGCGCTGATCGGCCGCGGCCCGCTGGTGAAGGCGATGGCCGGCGCCGCCAGCCCGGCCGAAGGGGTCAAAGCCTTCCGCGCCGCGAACGGCCGGCGGCCGAAGATCGGCTCGCTGCCCGCCGGATCGGTGCCGGACACGGTGCTGCGCTATTGGATGGCGGAGGTCGCCCACATCCCCGCGGAAGACATCGAGATCGTCGGCATGGGCGAACAGCCCCTGCAACAGGCGCTGCTGACCGGTGCCATCGACGGTGCGTCGATCCTGGAGCCGATCCTGACGCTGGTGCAGTCGCGTCTTCAGGATGCCGCCATCATCGCCAAGGCCGGCAGCATGTTCCCCAAGCAGCCGGGTGCGGTGCTGGTGGTGACGGAGGACGCCATCGCCAAAAACCGCGACGCGGTGGCCGAACTGGTCAAGCTGCACATCCGTGCCACCGCCTTCGCCAAATCCAACCCGGACCGCACGGCGGAACTGGTGACCGACATCATCGGCAAGGGGCTGGTCGAACGCGACGTGATGCGGGCGGCGCTGACTTCGGACGCGACGACCTTCGTCGACGACCCGCGGGTGATCCTGGACTCCACCAAGCAGATGCAGGCCTTCCAGCAGACGCTGGCCCAGATCACCGAACCGGTGGATGTCGACGCGCTGTTCGACTTCACCTTCCATGACGCGGCGAAGAGGAAGTGACGGACATGGCGTCTCCGGACATGGCGTCTCCCCTGCGGCTGGTCATCCACGCCCCCACCCCGGCCGCGCTGGAGCGGGCGCGGAACAACGCCCGCAACCTGCTGAACGCGCGGCCGGATGCGGAGGTGCGCATCGTCGTCAATGCCGGTGCGGTCGCGGCAGCCCTCGACAGCCCGGATGCGGAGACCGACCGGCTCCTGCGGGTCTGCGGCAACACGCTGGCGAAGACCGGCCGGAGCGCGGAGGGGTTGACGGTGGTCGCCGCCGGCGTCCTCGACATCGCCGAGGCGCAGGCGGACGGCTGGGGCTACATGCGGGCGTAAGCCATCGGGAGCCCTGGGAGAGCCCTGGGGGAGCCCTCCTCAGCCCACGCCCCAGCCGCCGGTGTCCGGAAAGGGGACCGGGGGCGGCGGGACGGCTGCCGCCGGATCGGCGACGATGCCGCGCGGCAAGGCGGGGGCGCCGGCCGGGGTCGGGAGCAGGCGGGTCGGCTTGACCCACCAGCCGGGCGATGCCGCGGCGATGGATTTGGCCGCGGAGTTGGCAGCTTCCGCTGTAGCGTAGAGGCCGAAGCAGGTCGCGCCGCTGCCGGACAGGCGGGACAGCAGGCAGCCGGCGCTGCGCTCCAGCGCCGCCAGCACGTCGGCAATCACCGGCGCCACCGTCAGGGCCGGGGCGGTCAGGTCGTTGCTGCGCTCCAGCAGCAAGGCCGCGAGGTCGGCCGCGTCGGCCGGTTTGCGGGTGAAGCGGGCCAGGGCGGAGAAGGCGCTGCCGCTTTCGGCGCGGGCGGCGGCCATCGCCTTGAACACCGCCGGGGTCGGCACCGGGACATTCGGGTTGACCAGGACCACATGGGTTTCCGGCAGGTCCGGCGCTTCGTCCAGCTCATCGCCGATGCCGCCGAAATAGCAGCTTCGCCCGGCGACGCAGACCGGCACGTCGGCGCCCAGCCCGGCGGCCACCGCGAACAGCACCGCGTCGTCCGGCGCCACTCCCCACAGCCGGGCGAGCGCCCGCAGGCAGGCGGCGGCATCCGCCGATCCGCCGCCGATCCCCGATGCGACCGGCAGCGCCTTGGTCAGGGCGATCATCACGTCGGCCTCGTGCCCCAGCCGGACGGCCAGGGCATGGGCGGCGCGCATCACCAGATTGCTGGCGGGGTTCTCGCCCATCAGGGCCGGGCCGAAAGGACCGGCGATGGCCAGACGCGGGCCGGCCGGCGGCAGGTCGGCACCGCGCAGGGCCACCCGCGCCGCCGCCGGCGTCAGGGCGATGCTGTCGCCGAACTCGGCGAAGGCGACGAGACTGTCCAGCTCGTGATAGCCATCGGCGCGCCGGCCGGTGACATGCAGGTAGAGGTTCAGCTTGGCCGGGGCGGCCTCGACGATGGGAAGACCGGTCATAAGCTCCAATCCGCTGGCGGGCGCGCGACGACGCTCCTGTGTCGCACCCTTTCGCCCGCAGCGGCAAGGGTAGGTTAGATCTGGGCCAGCATGTCCTTCAGCAGCGTTTCCCCCATCGGCCAGGGGCCATGGCCGCTGGCGCCGTTGATGTGGCCGACCTCGCCCGCATCGATGAAGTCGGCGCCCCACAGCGCGGCGAAGCCGCAGGCGCGGGCGGCGGTGCAGTAGGGATCGCTGCGGCTGCCGACCACCACCGCCGGGAAGGGCAGGGGATCGGTCGGCACCGGCGCGAAGCGGCAGGCCTCGGCCGGCACGGTCCGGGGCAATTCGACATCGGGTAATTCGACGTCGGGCGGGGCGACCAGCAGGGCGGCGGCGACTGTCTCCGTCCTGCCGCCGGTGGCGGCCCAGCGGGCGACGAGGATGCAGGCAAGGCTGTGCGCGACCAGCACCACCGGACCGGGTACGGCATGGACCGCGGCGTCGAGCCGCTCCACCCAGCGGTCCGGCTCCGGCGCATCCCAATCGCCCAGATCGACGCGGGTCAGGGCCGGCAGACGGCCTTCCAGCCAGCTCTGCCAGTGATCTGGGCCGGAGTTGCCCAGACCGGGAAGCACCAGAACGGTCGGCTGCGTCATTCTTTCAACTCTTCGTTCGTAAGTGTTGTGTGTACTGTCTGAAGATTGCGTGCGGGCGAAAGCGATGCTCTCCACGCGGTAGTTGGACGGCCGGCATATCCCGTCATGGCGGGTGGTGCCGTAAGAATCCAATTGAAAACCATAATCGGGAAGAAGGGGAGAAGCGTCTTGGACATCAGCGCCACCATCGCACAGGATCTCTGCACTCCATCGGCCGGGAACTGAACTGAGTCGTCTCCATCGCGGGCAAGAGCGGTGCCGTCATCGCCTCGACCGCGCGGGAGCGGATCGGCACCAGCCATCCGGTCGCCGGCGACATCGTGGCCCGCCGGCTGGACGAGCGCGCCGTCACCCGCGATGAGGCCGCCAAGTCGGGCGGCACGATGCGGGAAGGCTATGCCATTGCCATCGAACTGGACGGAGAGCGGGTCGGGGCGCTCGCCATCGCGGCCCCGGCCGATCAGGCCCGCCGGTTTGCCCGCCTCGCGCGCCATTGGGTGCTGGCGACCCTGCGGGCCGAAACGGCGGAAACGCGCCGGGTCGCCCTGATACGCGAATTGTCGGAACGGGTCGAGCGCGAAGTCGGCGGGTTCGCCGCCGAACTGGCCGATGCCGGCCGCAAGCTGGAATCTGCGGTCGCGGCCGTCCGCTCCGCCGGGACGGATGGGTTGCGGCAGGCCGCCGACGCCGCGGGGGCGGCGCGTGCCGTGGATGGCTCGGTCAGCGCCATCGCCGGCATGCTCGACAGGCTGGCTTCCACCTCCGACCGAATCTCCGGCGACACCAGCAAGGCGCGGGAGATCAGCCTTGCCGCGGCGTCGGACAGCGACCGCGCCACCACGGTGATGAACTCGCTGCGCTCCGCCGCGGAGCAGATCGCCAGCGTGGTCAAGCTGATCAATGCCATCGCCAGCCAGACCAACCTGCTGGCGCTGAACGCCACCATCGAGGCGGCACGGGCGGGGGAGGCCGGGCGCGGCTTCGCCGTCGTCGCCAACGAGGTGAAGGCGCTGTCGCGCCAGACCGCCGACGCCACCAAGCAGATCGCCGATCAGGTCGCCAATCTGCAAAAGGAAACCGCCGCGGTGGACGAGGCGCTGGGCCGCATCCATTCCACCATCGGTTCGATCCAGGCGATCAACGGCACCGTCGCCGCCGCCATCGACGAGCAGGCGACCCTGACCTCGGACGTCGCACGGTCGCTCGACCGCTCGCGTCAGGACGCCATGGCGGCGGAACAGCGGATCGGCGACGCCGAACAGACGCTGGGGGGCGTGACCCGCAATCTTGAGGAGCTGACGACGCTGAGCCGCAGCATCGCGGAGCGGGCCGGCAGCCTGGGCAGCGGTCTTGCCGGCCGCGTCACCGACGTGCTGCGTCAGGTTCGTAATTGATCAAGTCCGGGGATAAGGCTGCTGGCAATCGACGGAGTCGCCGCCGACAATGGTGGTGCGGGGACTGCCGCTTCGGGCGGCGGGGGCCGCACCGCCCGGCAGCGGCACGATCAGCCGGCGCTTCACCGGCTGTTGCGCCGCCCGGCGCGACACGCCGGCGAAGATCTGTTTCGACGCCTCGATCATCGTCACCCCGGCAAAGGCCTTGAACCAGCGCCCGCCGACCTCTTCCCAGGCGGGTGCCGTCTTTTGCAGGAAGTGCGAGCGGAGCGGCGGCATGAACAGGGCATGGCGGGTGCGTTCCGGCACGAACATGGTGTCGCGCAGCACCTGCTTCAGCTGCGAGGCGGAATAGGGAAAGCCGTGGCCGAAGGGCGTCCAGTCGGCGCGCGCCCACAGGCCGCGGCGGTTCGGCACCACCGCCAGCACCCGGCCGCCGCCGGCCAGCACGCGCCAGATTTCGCGCATCATCGGGCGCAGCTGCTCGGTGCCCTCAAGCCCATGGACCAGAAGCACGCGGTCGATGGTGTTGTCGCCGAAGGGCAGGTCGGCCTCGTCGCCCAGCGCCACCATCCCCGGCCCTTCCGCCGGCCAGAAGCTGACGCCCTGGCTGGCCGGCATCACCGCCACCACCCGGTCGGCCTCGCCCATGAAGGGGCGCAGGTAGGGCGTGGTGTAGCCGACGCCCAGCACGATCTGGTCGCGCACGTCCGGCCAGATGGTGCGGATGCGGCGGCGGATCATCCGCTGGGCGGTCTGCCCCAATCCGAACTCGTAGAACTCCCTCAAATCGACGATATCTGTGTACATGGTATCCCAAGCGTAACACGGGTTTCGTATCGCAACAGCAGGGAGTCCGCTGCCGTGGAGGTCATTCTCGTTCCGGCTTTCGCCGACAACTATATCTATGTGCTGCGCGACGCGGCATCCGGCAAGGTCGGTGTGGTCGATCCCGGCGACGCAGCCCCGGTGCAGGCCGAGCTGGACCGGCGCGGCTGGTCCCTGACCCACATTTTCCTGACCCACCATCACGACGACCATATCGGCGGAGCGGCGGCGCTGAAGGAGCGCTATCGCGCCAGCGTGGTCGGCGCCCGCGCCGACGCCCACCGCATTCCCGGCATGGACGTGGCGCTCAGCGACGGCGACCGGACGGTGTTCGGCGAGCAGACCGCCCGCGTCTTCGCCGTGCCCGGCCACACCAGCGGCCACATCGCCTTCTGGTTCGAGGCGGCGGAAACCCTGTTCAGCGGCGACACGCTGTTCTCGCTGGGCTGCGGCCGGCTGTTCGAAGGCACGCCGGCGCAGATGTGGAACTCGCTGCAAAGCCTGCGGGCGCTGACCGACCGGACCCTGGTCTATTGCGGTCACGAATACACTCTGTCGAATGGCCGCTTCGCCCTGACCGTCGATCCCGCCAACGCCGCCCTGCATCAGCGGATGGAGGAGGTTGCGGAGCTGCGCGAGCGGAACCGGCCGACGCTTCCCACCACCATCGGCATGGAACGGCGGACCAACCCCTTCCTGCGCGCCGACGATCCCGGTGTCCAGGCCGCCATCGGCATGGCCGGCGCCCCGTCGGTGGAGGTGTTCGCCGAACTGCGCCGGCGCAAGGACCATTTCCGCGGGTGAGCGGGCCGGCCGGCGGTCCCGACCGTCGCCGGCCTGTCCTGGAATGTTCGGAAGCGGCCAATCAGACGTAAAAAGGAACGCCCATGTTGAAGCTGCGCTGGAGCCCCACCTCGCCCTATGTGCGCAAGGTGATGATGGTCCTGATCGAACGCGGGCTGGAGGACCGGGTGGAGCGGGTGACGACCGATCCCTGGTCTGCCGACACCGACCTGCCGACGGACAACCCGCTGGGCAAGGTGCCAGCATTGACGCTGGAGGACGGCATCACGCTGTTCGACAGCCCGGTGATCGTCGAATATCTCAATTCGCTGGGCGGCCATTCGCTGGGCGACCGGGCGCCGCTGTTCCCGCCGGCCGGACCGGCGCGCTGGACGGCACTGCGCCAGCAGGCCATCGCCGACGGCATCTGCGACGCCGCCATCCTGCGTCGGCTGGAATCCATGCGTCCGGATGGCGAGAAATCGGCCAACTGGATGGAGCGCCAGCGCAAGGCGGTGACCCGTTCGCTCGACCTGCTGGAGGCGGAGGCCGCGTCGCTGGAGGGGGAGGCCACCATCGGCAGCCTGTCGGTGCTGGTGGCGCTCGGCTACCTCGATTTCCGGTTCGGGCACGAGGATTGGCGCGAGGGGCGTCAGGCGCTGACCGGCTGGTTCACCAAGGCCTCTGACCGTGACAGCCTGCGGCGGACGGCGCCGCCGGTGTAACGTCGGCGCTCCTTCCAGATTTTACGCGGTATGCGTGCAGTAACGCGGCGCCCGGCCCAGTCGGGCGCCGCTATTCGTTTCACGCGCTGTTTACGTTCAATTCACCATGACCGCCCGCGCGACCGATGATTTCCGGCGCGCAGCAATCTTTCGATTGTGCGTAGCGAAAACTTCATCCAACCGTCACCAATTCATCCAACCAGAAGGGCTACCCATGGCACCGGCCGGCTTGCGGAGAACCGCAGGCGCGGTACGGACAACCTCCAAGCCACGGGTGGCCCATATGGCAAAGCCTATCGACCAACGTCGGCGGTCCGGCATCAAGTCGAAGATGCTGATCGCCTTCGGAACCGTGGCGGCACTGCCCTGCATCGCGGCGGTGGTCGGTTGGATGTCCTACGGCGCCGTCCGCGGCCATGTCGCCGACATCACCGGCACCCAGGTGCCGGTGCTCAGCGCCGCCCACGGCCTTGCCACCACCACCGCGCGGGTGCTGGCGCTGGGACCGCTGATCGATGCCGCATCGTCGGAAGAGGATCTGGGCCGGCTGCGCAACGCGGCAGGCGAGCAGCGCCGGGCGCTGGACGGTCAGCTCGCCCAGCTGGCCGTCGGACATGGCCATACTGGTGGCGATGCGGCCCGCGTCTCCGAACTGACCGGCACCGCGCGCTCGCTGCTGGGCACCATCGATGCGCTGGGGACGGCGACCGGCCGGCGGCTGACCTTGCAGGAACAGCGCAGCGGCCGGCTGGCGGAGTTGAGCGATGCGCACGCCCGGCTGCTCGCCGCGCTGAAGCCGGACATGCAGGCCTCGCGAGAGCAACTGGCACAGGCGATTTCCGCGATGGTGCAGGCGACTTCCAAGTCCTCCGCGGTGATCGGTGCCGAGTTGGGGCAGACGGTGATCCCGCTGTTCCAACTGCGCGGTGCCGAGGCGGCCCTCGCCAAATCGCTGCTGATCGGCGCCTTCGAGACCAACCGGTCCAAGGTGATGTCGCTGTCCACCGACTTCAACTCCGCCCTATCCGATCTTCAGGGCGCGCTGCGTCCCCTGGCCAAGAGCGAGGCGGCGGCCCCGGTGGTGGCGACGATCAACGAGCTTGCCGCCTTCGGCGACGGCGATGCCAGCGTCTACACCCGCCGCGTCCGTCAGCTCACCCCTGGCATTCCGGAGGCGGAGGCGCAGAAGCTGGCCGAATCGCTGGCCGCCGGTGTCGACGACATCGTCCGGCTGGACCGCGACGCCAACGCCCGCATGCTGCCGCTGATGCTGAACTCGCGCGGCCGCATCGCCGAGGCCGGCAACGCGATCGCCGAGCGGATGCAGGATATGTCCACCAACACGGTCCCGGCGGCCCAGCAGCGCTACACCGTGCTGAGCGGCCTGATGGCCGACGCCAACCTGCTGGCCGGCAAGCTGGCGGAAGCCGGCAACGCCGAGACGCCGGCCCGTCTGGCTGCCGCCCGCCGCACGCTGGACCCGCTGGCTGCAACGATCCGCGGCACCCTGACCGCTTCCGGGGACGATCTGGGGGCCGAGGTGCGCCGGCTGGCGGACCGGCTGCTGGAACTCGGCTTCGGCAACGACGGCATCCTGGCGCTGCGGGCCGGCGAACTGGCGGCCTATGCCGAGAATGCCACGCTGATCGACAGCAACCGCAGCACCGGCGCCGCCCTGACCGCCATGGTCGACGGGCTGGTCCAGGCTGCGGAAAGGGCGACCGCCGACGGGGCCGCCGCCGCCCACGAGGCGCTGGAGCGCACCAATCAGGTTCAAATCCTGCTGGCGACTGCCGGCGTGCTGCTGGCCGGTCTGATCGTCTCGCTCTATGTCGGCCGCCGCGTCGTCGGCCGGATGGAGACGCTCGCCGATGCCATGCGCCGGGTTGCCGACGGCGACCTGACGGTGGAGCAGAAGGCCGACGGCAATGACGAGATCACTGACATGGCCCGCGCGCTGTTCGTCTTCATCGCCAACGCCCGCGCCATGGAAGAGGCGCACGAGAAGGTGGAGATCGAGCGCCGCAACGCCGCGTCGGCCCGCCGCACCAGCATGCTGGAGATCGCCGACCAGTTCGAGCGCAACGTGCTGAGCAGCGTCGAAACGCTGGCCGAGGCCGCGCGCCGGATGGCCGCCCGCGCCCGCTCGCTGACCGACATCGCCGCCAACGCCAACGACCGCGCCGATGCCGCGATGCAGCTGTCCGGCGAGATGGCGGCGGGGATCCAGCAGGTGGCGACCGCCGCCTCGGAAATCTCCCAGTCCATCGCCGAGATCAGCAAGCGCACCGGCAAATCGGCCCGCATCATCGGCGACACCGCCGCAGGCGCGGAGCAGGTGAAGGCCACCGTCGCCGACCTGTCGAGCACGGCGGGCGAGATCGGCACCGTCGTCGGTCTGATCGACGAGATCGCCGGCCAGACCAACCTGCTGGCGCTGAACGCCACCATCGAGGCGGCGAGGGCAGGGGAGATGGGCCGCGGCTTCGCCGTGGTCGCCGGAGAGGTGAAGGCCCTTGCCGGCCAGACCGCCCAGGCCACCGCCGAGATCGCCCGCCAGATCGCCGCGACCCAGGCGGCCAGCCGCGAGACGGCGGAGGTGGTGGCGGCCATGGCCGGCAGCGTCCAGCGCATCGAATCCAACGCTTCGGCCATCGCCGCGGCGGTGGAGGAGCAGGCGACCATCACGTCGAGCATCGTCGACAGCTCCCACCGCGTGGCGGTCGGCACCCAGGCGGCGTCGGACCATGTCGCCGGCCTGTCGGAGGCCGCGGCCAAGGTGCGCGCCCAAGCCGGCGATGTGCTGCTGGTGGCGGAAGGCCTGTCGCACGAGGCGACCAGCCTCGGCTCCGCCGTGCATCTGTTCCTCCAGGAAATCCGGGCCGCGCGATGAGCCTCACCAGGACTTCGCGTTCCCGGTCACGAACGGGTCGGTTTCATAAAACTGACACGTAAACAAAACAAACCCGTCACCGGCGGCGGCTATGGTCACCGCGACGAAGAAGGCGGGTTACGACATCCGGCCAAGGCCGGGCTTTTCCGAAAAACCCAACCAAACCGTCCAAACCTATCGGGAGTTTAGCCGTGAAAACCATGACCTCGGCGTTCGTTCGCTGCGCCGCCTTCGGTGCCCTGGCCGCTCTGTCCGTGTCGGTCGCCCCGCTGTCGGTCGCCTCGGCCGCCGACATCTCCGGCGCCGGCGCCACCTTCCCGTACCCGATCTATGCCAAGTGGGCCGACGCCTACAAGAAGGAGACGGGCACGGGCCTGAACTACCAGTCGATCGGTTCGGGCGGCGGCATCAAGCAGATCAAGGCCAAGACGGTCACCTTCGGCGCGTCGGACATGCCGCTGAAGCCGGAAGAGCTGGAGCAGGCCGGTCTGATCCAGTTCCCGATGATCATGGGCGGCGTGGTTCCGGTCGTGAACCTGAAGGGCATCAAGGCCGGCGAGGTCAAGCTGTCGGGCACCGTTCTCGCCAACATCTACATGGGCGAGATCACCAAGTGGAACGATGCGCAGATCAAGGCGCTGAACCCCAACGTCAACCTGCCGAACACCGCCATCGCCCCGGTCTACCGCTCTGACGGGTCGGGCACCAACTTCCTGTTCACCGACTACCTGTCGAAGACCAGCCCGAAGTTCAAGACCCAGATCGGCGCCAACACCTCCGTCCAGTGGCCAGCCGGCATCGGCGCCAAGGGCAACGAAGGCGTGGCCAACATGGTCAAGCAGACGGACGGCTCGATCGGCTACGTCGAATACGCCTACGCCAAGCAGAACAACATCACCCACCTCGACCTGCAGAACAAGGACGGCAAGACCGTCTCTCCGAAGATCGAGGCCTTCCAGGCTGCCGCCGCCAACGCCGACTGGGCCAATGCCAAGGGCTACTACGTCCTGCTGACCGACGAGCCGGGTGCTGACAGCTGGCCGATCACCGGCGCCAGCTTCATCCTGATGTACAAGACCCCGCAGGACGTGGCGTCTTCGGCCGAAGCGCTGAAGTTCTTCGACTGGGCCTACAAGAACGGCGGCAAGATGGCCACCGATCTGGACTATGTCCCGATGCCGGAAGCCGTGGTGTCGCTGGTCCAGAAGACCTGGTCGCAGACCATCCAGGCCGACGGCAAGCCGGTCTGGACCGCGTCGGCCAAGTAACGACGGCCAACCGACCTCGGGCGGGCCGCCGGCCGGCCCGCCCGAGGGCATGATCGCCGGAGAGGATGGAAATTGCGCCGTCCCTTCCGCACGCCTCACGGAGCGGCCATGACCGAGATCGCGCTGACCTTGACCGACGCACACGCTTCCACCGCCCGACGGGCCCGCCGCCAGCGCCTGCAGGATGCGGCTTTCCGCAACGCCACCCTCGCATTCGCGCTGCTCGTCCTGCTGATTCTGGGCGGCGTCACGGTTTCCCTGATCGACGGCGCGCTGCCGGCAATCCGCGCGTTCGGCTTCGGTTTCGTCGCAACCGAAGTCTGGAACCCGGTGTCGGAGGAATTCGGCGCTCTCGCCCCCATTTACGGCACGCTGATAACGTCGGTCATCGCCATGGCTGTCGGCATTCCCGTCAGCTTCGGCATCGCCCTGTTCATCACCGAGATGTGCCCCGCCTGGCTGAAGCGCCCGCTCGGCGTCGCCATCGAGCTGCTCGCCGGCATCCCCAGCATCATCTACGGCATCTGGGGCCTGTTCGTCTTCGCCCCCTTCATGCAGTCGACCATCCAGCCCTTCCTGATCAATACGCTGGGCCAGATCCCCGGCATCGGCAACCTGTTCATGGGCCCGCCCTACGGCATCGGCATCCTGACCGCCGGCCTGATCCTGGGCATCATGGTTCTGCCCTTCATCACCTCCATCACCCGCGACGTCTTCGAGACGGTGCCGCCGATGGTGCGTGAATCCGCCTACGGGCTGGGCGCCACCACCTGGGAGGTGGTGTGGAACGTGGTGCTCCCCTACACCCGCACCGGCGTCGTCGGCGGCGTGATGCTGGGCCTGGGCCGTGCGCTCGGCGAGACGATGGCGGTGACCTTCGTCATCGGCAACGCGCACCGCATCAGCTCCTCGATCATGGCGCCGGGCACGACGATCTCGGCCTCCATCGCCAACGAGTTCACCGAGGCGGTGGGCGACGTCTACACCTCCTCGCTGGTGGCGCTCGGCCTGATCCTGTTCCTGATCACCTTCACCGTGCTGTCGATCGCGAAGCTGATGCTGCTCCGCCTCCAGCGCAAGGCCGGAGTCTGAGGCCCATGACGATGTCCAATTCCGCGACGCTGGCGACGCCCATCGGCGGGCTCTATCACCGCCGGCGCATCGCCAACAAGCTGGCGCTGACCCTGGCGCTGGGAGCCGCTGGCTTCGGCCTGTTCTGGTTGGTCGCCATCCTGTGGACGCTTCTCTACAACGGGCTGTCGGCCATCAACCTCAGCCTGTTCACCGAGAACACCCCGCCGCCGGGCGGCGAGGGCGGCCTGCTGAACGCCATCTTCGGCAGCGTCGTCATGACCGCGGTCGCCACCGCGGTCGGCACCCCGGTCGGCGTCATGGCCGGAACCTACCTGGCCGAGTTCGGCCGCAACACGAAGCTGGCCGAGGTGGTGCGCTTCATCAACGACGTGCTGCTGAGCGCGCCGTCGATCATGGTCGGCCTGTTCGTCTACGAGGTGCTGGTCGTCCGCATGGGCCATTTCTCGGCCTGGGCGGGCGCCATGGCCCTGGCGGTGCTGGTGATCCCGGTCGTCGTCCGCACGACCGAGGACATGCTGAAGCTGGTGCCCAACAGCCTGCGCGAGGCCGCCGCCGCGCTCGGTGCTCCGCAATGGAAGGTGATCACGATGGTCGCCTACCGTGCCGCCCGCAACGGCATGATCACCGGCATGCTGCTGGCCGTCGCCCGCATCAGCGGCGAAACCGCACCGCTGCTGTTCACCGCCCTGAACAACCAGTTCTGGAGCGCGGATATGAACGCGCCGATGGCCAACCTGCCGGTGGTCATCTTCCAGTACGCGATGTCGCCCTATGAGGACTGGCGCCAGCTGGCCTGGGGCGGCGCGCTGCTGATCACGGTCGCCATCCTGCTCCTCAACATCGGCGCCCGGCTGCTGGCCGGTCTCGGCACGACGAGAAAGTAACCATGACGATGACCCACATGGACGCCAACAGCCCCGCCCACGGCAGCCACCAGATGCCTCCGGGCATGCTCGCCGGGACCGTCGCCGAACGCGCAATCGCCGGTGCCGGCCTGCCCGAGAAGATCAGCGTCCGCAACCTGGACTTCTTCTATGACGGCTATCGCGCGCTGAAGAGCATCTCGCTGCCGCTCTACGACCGTCAGGTCACCGCCTTCATCGGCCCGTCGGGCTGCGGCAAGTCGACCCTGCTGCGCATCCTGAACCGGATGTACGACCTCTACCCCAAGCAGGTCGCCACCGGCGAGGTCATGCTGGACGGCGTCAATATCCTGTCGCCCAAGCAGGACCTGAACCTGCTGCGCGCCCGCGTCGGCATGGTGTTCCAGAAGCCGACGCCGTTCCCGATGTCGATCTACGACAACATCGCCTTCGGCGTGAAGCTGTACGAGAAGCTGTCCCGCGCCGACATGGACGAGCGGATTGAATTCTCGCTGCGCCGCGCTGCGTTGTGGGACGAGGTGAAGGACAAGCTGCGCCAGAACGGCATGAGCCTGTCCGGCGGCCAGCAGCAGCGCCTGTGCATCGCCCGCGCCATCGCGGTGAAGCCGTCGGTCCTGCTGCTGGACGAGCCGACCTCGGCGCTCGATCCGATCTCCACCGCCAAGTGCGAGGAGCTGATCGACGAGCTGCGCTCCGACTACTGCATCGCCATCGTGACCCACAACATGCAGCAGGCGGCCCGCATCTCCAACTTCACCGCCTTCATGTATCTGGGCGAACTGATCGAGTTCGGGAACACGGAAGAGATTTCACCAACCCGACCAAGGAAAAGACCTCCGAATACATCACCGGCCGTTTCGGCTGACGCCATCGGCGCCGTGTTCGGCAAACGCGAAAAGCTCCTGCCACCATCCGGTGACAGGAGCTTTTTGTTTTTCCCTCGACCTGGATTCGGCAGGCTATGAAGCAGTGGAGGCTTCTCTGGTCTTCGGTAATTTTCCATAATCATTCTTATGTGTGCCTAGCCTGTAGGCGCAAAGCTAAACTGTCAGTCCCTCGCAACATAGAAGTGTCGGTCTTCCGGTTAACTCCTGCCGCCGATTCCCCGATTTCTTCAAGTGTTCGACGACGGGGATGACGCCCTCCGCCTCCGCAGCGACGCTCATCGCATTTCGAAGAGCTCCTGGTGGAAGCGCTGTTCCACCGGCATTCCCTGGGTCGCAAAATCCTGCCGCAGCGCTTGCCCGAATCCTGTCGGGCCGCAGAACCAGATGCTGGCGTTGCACCATCCCGGCACGGCTGCGCGGATACGCTCCCCGGTCAGTTGGCCATCGCGGCCATCGACCAGCAGGTGCAGGCACACGCCCGCGGCAGCGGCGTCGGCGGTCAGCTTGGCGATGGCGTCCTCGTCATAATCGCGTGTGGTGTGGAAAAAGTGGATGGCTTGCCGAGGCCGCTCCGGATGCATCGCCAGATACTTCATGCGGGCGATGAAGGGCGTCACGCCGATGCCGCCGCCCACCCAGATTCGGTGAGGGCATTCGTCGTCGAAGGTGAAACAGCCGTACGGCCCTTCGACCGTCACCGTCTGGCCGACCTGCAGCGTGTTCCGCAAGCGCCGCGTATGGTCCCCCAGTTCCTTGATGACGAAGACGATGCGGTGCTCGGCCTCGTTCCACGCGGAGGCGATGGTATAGGGATGCGCGCCCTCCGCGGCGTCCGACATGGCGAAGGCGAACTGGCCCGCCTTGTGACCGGGCCATCCCTGCGGCACGTCGATTTCCGCCTCCAGCACGCGCAGGCCCGGATAGGCGTGGACGGCGCAGATGGTGCCCGGAATCCGCCGGCCGGCACCGACGCGGCCCAGCAGGGAGAGGATGGCGGCCCATGTGCCGCTGACGAGCAACCCCCCGAGAACCCAGCCGATGGGCGCGGTCCAGTAAGCGAACTTGGTGAGGATGACGGTGTGGAAGACCAGCACCATATAGGCGATCGGCAGCAGCCGGTGCATCCGAAGGAACAGCCGGTACGGGAAGCTCTTGATCAGTGCGAGCACGATCAGCAGCAGGAAAGCATAGAATGCCCATTCGCCGACAGCTTCAGCGGTGCCGCGCAGGTCGACGAATGTTTGGGCGACCGGGTTGTCCGGCGTTGCACCCGATGCCGCACCCAGCGCTGCACGCGGACCGCGCCGCGGCCGGTCCAGCCAGCCCCAACCCACCGCCCATTTCGTTCCCTGTGCCCAAAGCCAATGGACGACCGCGAATGCGAGGGCACCGATGCCCAGCCATTTGTGCAGGCGGTACATCTTGTCCAGGCCGCCGAACCATGTTTCGGGCCAGCGTGGGCGCAAAGCCAGGATCATGGCGACACTCATGCAGCCCATGGCGATCACGCCGCTGTGCTGGACCATGGCGGCGCGGAACGCGAAGTAGCCGGTCCATTGCAGGATCGAGGGGTCGGCGGCGAGCCACAGCACGCTCAACAGCGCCAGAAGCCCCCAAAAGGAAAGCTTGATCCTCTGCATGGCGACCTTCCTCCTGCTGTGCCGCCGAGGAAGCGGCAGTGCATGAATGATTTTGCCGATGGCAACGGCGAACAAGCCGATTTCATGAAATGCAGCCATCCGCAGCCGGAGCAGGTGCGGAGTCCGTCGTGGCTCATGATGAACAGGGGCGCACGCTCATCCGGCAAAACATATCCGCTATCGGAAATATTTCGCTTCACAACAGGCCACATGCAGCCTATGATCCGCCCCAACTTCGCGATGCCGTCCGGCCCGCCGATTCCGGCCGGGGCACGCCCGCGCCCCTTTTGGGCGCTTACATCTTTTGATTCCAAAGGTTTTCCATGTCGTCCGTTCGTCCGCGCAAGGCCGCGATAGCCTTCATTCTCGTCACCGCCGCACTCGACATCGTGGCAATGGGCATCGTCATTCCGGTGTTGCCGGCGCTGATCGAGGAGTTCGCCGGGGCCGATGCGCAGGCCGGCACCATCAACGGCGCGCTGGTGGCGCTGTGGGCGCTGATGCAGTTCTTCTCCTCGCCGGTGATCGGGTCGTTGTCTGACCGTTTCGGCCGGCGTCCGGTGATCCTGTTGTCGGCGCTGGGGCTGGCGGCGGACTATGTGCTGATGGCGGTGGCGCCGAATTTGTGGTGGCTGGTGGTCGGCCGTGCCGTTGCCGGCATCACCTCCTCCAGCTTCACCACGGTCTTCGCCTATATGGCCGACGTGACGCCGCCGGAGCAGCGGGCGCGCGCCTATGGCCTGATCGGCGCCGCCTTCAGCGCCGGCTTCATCGCCGGACCGCTGCTGGGCGGAGTGCTGGGCGAGATTTCGCCGCGGGCACCCTTCTGGGGTGCCGGCCTGCTCAGCGGGCTGGCCTTCCTCTATGGTCTGGCGGTGCTGCCGGAATCGCTTCTGCAGGAGAGCCGCATGGCCTTTTCCTGGCGCCGTGCCAACCCGTTCGGAGCGTTCCAGCTGCTGCGCTCGCACCCGGAACTGTCGGGTCTGGCGATGGTCAATTTCATGCTGCACGTCTCCCACCAGGTCTTCCCCGCCGTCTTCGTGCTTTATGCCGCGCACCGCTATGGCTGGAGTGCGTGGGACGTCGGGCTTCTGCTGTCGATGGTCGGTGCGCTCGACATGGTCATGCAGGGGCTGGTGGTGCCGCGCGTGGTGAAATGGCTGGGCGACCGCGGCACGATGATCGTCGGTCTGTTCGGCGGGGCGGTCGGGCTGGCCTGCATGGGGCTGGCGCCGGATGGCGGCTGGTTCGCCTTCGCCATCGTGCCAAACGCGCTGTGGGGGCTGGCGATGCCGACCATCCAGTCGCTGATGACGCAGCGGGTCAGCCCGTCCGAACAGGGCCAGTTGCAGGGCGCCAACATGAGCGTGGCGAGCGTCGCCGGCATCCTGTCGCCGGTCTTCTTCGGCACAGTCTATTCCGCCTCGGTGGGCAGCGATCCGCTGTTCCCGCATCCGGGTGCCGCCTTCCTGATCGCGGCCCTGGTGATGCTGGTGGGCGCGCTGATCGGCTGGGTGGTGGCGCGGCGCAACGGCCGGGCGGGAGAAGCGGGCGGCGTTGCGGCCTGACGCCACCGCCGACGCCACCATCCTGCCCTGCCCTCTCCCGTGGCTTGCTCCCTGGCCGGCCCTTGCACCGGCTGTGGGGCGTCCCACATAGCTGTCGCGCCACGCCGCACAATGTCCCATTGCTCCGCTGCGTTATCAGCGGTGGGAATTTGCCGGCCGACAAGGTAAGACTGTCGGCTTATCCATCCGCATTGTTGATTGAGACCCGGAGAACGCGATGCTCGCGGCCCCCAACCTGTTCGCCCACCGCCCGGACCGGAGCGTGCGCCCCAAGGCGGCGCCCTTCCTGCCGATGTCGCGCGCGGAAATGGACCGGCTGGGCTGGGACCAGTGCGACGTGATCGTCGTCACCGGCGACGCCTATATCGACCATCCCAGCTTCGGCATGGCGATCATCGGCCGGCTGCTGGAATCGCAGGGCCTGCGCGTCGGCATCATCGCCCAGCCGGACTGGAGCAGTGCGGAGCCGTTCAAGATCCTGGGCAAGCCGCGGCTGTTCTGGGGGGTGACCGGCGGCAACATGGATTCGATGGTCAACCACTACACGGCCGACCGTCGCCTGCGCCACAACGACAGCTACACGCCGAACGACGAGGGCGGCAAGCGGCCGGACCGTGCCGTCATCGTCTATTCCCAGCGCTGCCGCGAAGCCTTCAAGGACGTGCCCATCGTCCTTGGCGGCATCGAGGCCAGCTTGCGCCGCATCGCCCAGTACGATCATTGGAGCGAGAAATCCGCCGTTCCGTCCTGGTCGATTCGAAGGCGGACATGCTGGTCTACGGCAATGCCGAACGCGCCATCATCGAGATCGCCCAGCGTGCGCTGAACGGGGAATCGCCCAAGGCGATGACCGACATCCGCGGCACCGCCATCATGCGCTCGTCCCTGCCGGACGGCTGGACGGTGGTGGACAGCAGTTCCATCGACGATCCGTCCGCTCCGGTCTCGCCGCGCGCCGCCGGCGCCGACCGCATGGCGGTGCGGCTGCCCAGCTTCGAGCAGGTGACGGCCGACAAGGTGCTCTACGCCCATGCCAGCCGCGTGCTGCACCAGGAGAGCAATCCCGGCAACGCCCGCGCGCTGGTCCAGCGCCACGGCGACCGCGACGTCTGGCTGAACCCGCCGCCGATCCCGCTCGAAACCAACGAGATGGACGGTGTCTACGACCTGTCCTATGCCCGCGCGCCGCATCCGTCCTACGGCGATGCGCGTATCCCGGCCTGGGAGATGATCCGCTTCTCGGTCAACATCATGCGCGGCTGCTTCGGCGGCTGCTCCTTCTGCTCGATCACCGAGCATGAAGGGCGCATCATCCAGAGCCGGTCGGAAGGGTCGATTCTGCGCGAGATCGAGCATATCCGCGACAAGACCAAGGGCTTCACCGGCGTCATCTCCGACATGGGCGGGCCGACCGCCAACATGTATCGCCTCGCCTGCAAGGACAAGGAGACGGAGTCGGTCTGCCGCCGCCCGTCCTGCGTCTTCCCGGACATCTGCAAGAACCTGAACACTGACCATTCCTCGCTGGTCCAGCTCTACCGCAAGGCCCGCGCCGTGCCGGGGGTGAAGAAGATCCACATCGCGTCGGGCCTGCGCTACGACCTCGCCGTCCGCAATCCGGAATATGTGAAGGAACTGGTGACCCACCATGTCGGCGGTTACCTGAAGATCGCGCCGGAACACACCGAGCCGGGGCCGCTGGGCAAGATGATGAAGCCCGGCATGGGGGCCTACGACGAGTTCAAGCGGATGTTCGACAAGGCCGCGAAGGAGGCCGGGAAGAAGCTCTACCTGATCCCCTACTTCATCGCCGCCCACCCCGGCACCACGGACGAGGACATGATGAACCTCGCCTTGTGGCTGAAGCGGAACGGCTTCAAGGCGGATCAGGTGCAGACCTTCCTGCCCTCGCCGATGTCGCTGGCGACCGCGATGTACCATAGCGAGCGCAACCCGCTGCGGCCGGTGCGCCGCGTCGGATCGGAAATCGTTTCGTCGGCGAAGGGGTTGAAGCAGCGCCGCCTGCACAAGGCCTTCCTGCGCTACCACGATCCGGAGAACTGGCCGATCCTTCGCGAGGCGCTGAAGCGCTTGGGCCGCGAGGACCTGATCGGCCCGGGCGAGGAGCATCTGATCCCGGGCTGGCAACCGGTCGGCGCCACCGCCAAGCCGCGGGAAAAGGGGGGCAAGACCTTCCTGACCCAGCAGGCCGGCCAGGGCCGCCGCGTGGTGCCGCCGGTGGGCAAGGCGCCGGGTGCGAAGCCGGCCGCCGGGACTGGCGGCAAACCGTCCGGCATGAAGCCGCGCCAGACCAATTTGAAGGGCCGGTAAGCGTTAGCGTAGACCTCTCAATTGCCCTCTCCCGCCCTGGGAGAGGGAGGGGACCCGCGCCACAGGCGTGGGGAGGGTGAGGGATGCCCCAAGAATCCCGAAGCACATGGTTTCGTGCCTACCCCCTCACCCTTCCCATGCTCCGCATGGGCCCCTTCCCTCTCCCGGGGCGGGAGAGGGAATTCAACACCGCATTTCCCAATGGCTCCTTTGGCGGGGCCGCCGCCCGTATGGCCGGCCCCTGCCCCGGTTGGATTCCCATGGCACAGTCGAAACGCACCCCGCGCCAGAACGCCATCCGCAGCGTTCTGACCTTCACCTTCCGTCACTGGCGCCGCCAGACCCCGCTGGCCGTCGGCATCGCCGGCGCCATCGCCCTGTCGACGCTGGCCGACGTCTTCATGCCGCTGTTCGCCGGCCGGCTGGTCGATGCCCTCACCATGCTGCCGGGCAACCGCGACGCGGCGCTGCATGCGGCGTTGACCGCCTTTGGCGCCATGGTGGCACTCGGCGTCGGCATGGTGGTGATGCGCCACATCGCCTGGAGCAGCGTCATCCCCTTCACCCTGCGCATCATGGCGGATGTCGGCCAGGACAGTTTCCATCGCATCCAACGCTTCTCCACCGACTGGCACGCCAACAGCTTTGCCGGATCGGTGGTGCGCAAGATCACCCGCGGCATGTGGGCGCTCGACACGCTGGACGACACGCTGCTGCTGGCGCTGTGGCCGTCGCTGGTTGTGCTGATCGGCACGATGGTGACACTGGGGCTGCATTGGCCGGCGATGGGGCTGGTCATCGCGCTCGGCACCGCAATCTACATCGCGATGACGGTGCTGTTCTCCACCCTCTACATCGCGCCGGCCGCCCGGCTGTCCAATGCCTGGGACACCAAGCTCGGCGGGACGCTGGCCGACGCCATCGGCTGCAACGCCGTGGTCAAGGCCTTCGGCGCCGAACCGCGCGAGGACGACCGCCTGTCCACCGTCGTGGGCAAATGGAGCCGCCGCACCCACCGCACCTGGACCCGCCACACCCGCCACAGCACCGTGCAACTGGTGGTGCTGCTGCTGATCCGCAGTGCCGTGGTCGCGACGGCGCTCTGGCTGTGGTGGCGCGGGCAGGCGACGCCGGGCGACGTCGCCTATGTGCTGACCACCTATTTCGTCGTGCATGGCTATCTGCGCGACATCGGCATGCACATCAACCACCTCCAGCGCTCCGTCAACGAGATGGAGGAGCTGGTGGCGATCCATGCCGAGCCGCTGGGGGTGGAGGACCGGCCGGACGCCATCCCGATCCGCATCGGGGCGGGCGAGGTGCGCTTCGATCACGTCACCTTCCAGTATGGTGGCCACACCACGCCGCTCTACCGCGACCTGTCGCTGACCATCAAGGCGGGCGAGCGGGTCGGGCTGGTCGGGCCGTCGGGGTCGGGCAAGACCACCTTCGTCAAGCTGATCCAGCGCCTCTATGACGTAACCGGCGGCCGGGTGCTGATCGACGGGCAGGAGGTGGCGGTGGCGACGCAGCACTCCCTGCGCTCCCAGATCGCCATCGTCCCGCAGGAGCCGATCCTGTTCCACCGCACGCTCGCGGAGAACATCGCCTATGGCCGCCCCGGCGCGTCGATGGCGGAGATCGAGCGGGCGGCCAAGCTCGCCAACGCCCACGATTTCATCGTCCGCCTGCCGAAGGGCTATGCGACGCTGGTCGGCGAGCGCGGCGTCAAGCTGTCGGGCGGCGAGCGGCAGCGGGTGGCGCTGGCCCGCGCCTTCCTGGCCGACGCACCGATCCTGATCCTGGACGAGGCGACATCCAGCCTGGATTCGGAATCGGAGGCGCTGATCCAGGAGGCCATCGAACGGCTGATGCAGGGCCGCACCGCCATCATCATCGCCCACCGCCTGTCCACCGTGCGCACGCTGGACCGCATCCTGGTCTTCAACCAGGGCCGGGTGGTGGAGGAAGGCAGCCACGCCGTCCTGCTTCACCGGCCGGGCGGGCTCTATCGCCGCCTGTTCGAACAGCAATCGGCGCCGGAGCCGGTCCGGCGGATCGGGGGCTAGAGTCTGCCCTTTACACGAACAGTTCCATCGTCTGCGGCACGTTGCGCGGCGTCTCCCCCGCCAGGATGGCGCGGGCGACGTCGACGGCGGCGAGCAGGCCGCTTTCGGTGAAGGGCTTGGGCAGGCAGCCGATGCCGGTCAGCGGGCCGTCCTTCTTCAACTCGTCGCGGAAGGAGGTGATGAACAGGCAGGGCACACCCATCCTGGTCAGTCCCCGTGCGGCGTCGATGCCGTTGGTGCCCATGCCCAGATGCACGTCGACCAGGGCGAGATCCGGCTTGTCGTCCGCGGCGATTTCCACCGCCTCCATGGCCGTGACTGCCGGGCCGATGACGCTGTGGCCGACATTCTCCAGATAGAGCTGCTGTTCGAGCGCGATCAGCACCTCGTCTTCAACCAGCAGGATCTTCATCCCGAGATCTCCTCTGGCGAAGAAGTCTCCAGCAGCGGCACCTCGTCCGGCACCGGCAGTTCGATGCGGAAGGTGGAGCCTTGCGTGGTTGTGTCGATGTCGACGCTGGCCCGGATTGGCCGGCGAGGCTGGAGATCAGGCGCATGCCCAGGCTGCGGCTCTTGCGGATGTCGAAGTTGGACGGCAGGCCGGGACCGCGGTCCGAAACGGTCAGGGCGAGCTTCTCGTCTTCGCGCCGGAAAGTGACCGTCACCCGCGCCGCGCCGTTGCCGCGATGCTTGACCGCGTTGGTGATCAGTTCGTTGGCGATCAGGCCGAGCGGGGCGGCATGGTCGATCGGCAGGTCGATCACGTCCGACCGCACCACGATGTCGCACATGCTGTCGCCGCCGGATGCGCGCCCCAAATCCTCGCACAGCTCGTTCAGGTAGGTGCCGAACTCGATGGTCTGGAACTGGTCGGCCTGATAGAGCCGGTTGTGGACGCGGGCAATCGCCTCGATGCGGCTGCGGGCATCCTGGAAATGCACCCGCACCCCCTCGTCGGGCAGGCTCAGCGTCTGCAGGGTCAGCAGGCTGGACACCAGCTGGAGGCTGTTCTTGACGCGGTGATTGACCTCGCGCAGCAGGGTCGATTTCTGGCCGACCAGCTTGCGCAGCGCCGCCTCCATCGACTTGATCTCCGTCACGTCGATGTGCATCAGCACGGTGCCGCCGAAGGGGCCTGCCGGCATCGGGGCGGCGAGGCAGCGGAACCAGTGCTGGTTGTTGGTGACATATTCCGCCGAGACCGGCGGCCCGCCTTCGCTCAGCAGCCTGCGCAGGCTGTCCATCGCGGTGTCGGCGCGCGGGTCGGCGGTCTCGCCCCGGCCGCAATGGTGGAGATAATCGTCGCCGACGATGCAGCCCTGGCCGAGGAAGGTCGTTTCCGGCCCGGCTTCGGCCCAGGCGCGGTTGACCGAGACGATGTGGCCGGAGCGGTCGAGCACCGCGATGAAGGCCGGCAGCGCGTCCAGCGTCGCCTTGGTCTGCTCGGCCAGCTGGCGCATGGCGAGCGCGCTGGTCCGCAGCTCCTCCCGGGTGCGGCGACGTTCGGTGATGTCGCGCAGGATGCCGGTGATGAAGCTGCGCCCTTCCGATTCCCAGCGCGCCATCGACAGTTCCAGGTCGATGTGGCTGCCGTCGCGGCGCCGGCCGGACAGTTCCACCGGCTGGGCTGCGGTATCCATGCCGGCAGCACCCGGCCCGCTGCCCTCCGCCATGGCGATCCAGTCGGGAGCATCCTCGCCCAGCAGCACGGCGACGCTTTGTCCGATCAGCTCGTCCGGGCGATAGTCGAACTGACGCGTGGCGGTGCCGTTCATCCATTGCACCATGCCGCGGGTGTCGGTGGTGATGATGGCGTCGGGGGCGGTGTCGACGATGGCGCGATAGCGTGCGTCGCGCTGTTCGCGCAGAACCCGTTCGCGGTTCACCGATGCGGTGACATCGGTCACCTGGATCAGGCAGCGCGCCTCGTTGCCCGCGGATTGCGAATGGGGCGCGGATGCGTGCGACGGCAGCGGACGGATCACCACATTGTGGACCATCCGCCGCCCGTCCGGCAGGCGCAGCGGGAACAGCATAGGGTTCAGCGTGTGCGACAGAACGCCGGGCGCGCCGGTGGCCAGCGTGTCGCGCACGGCGATGTGCAGGCGCGATTCCCGCAGGTTGGGCAGGGCGTCGAACAGGTCATGCCCGAGGATCTCCCTGGCCGTCAGGGTGGAGGCCTGCTCCATCCATCCGTTCCAGTAGAGAACGCGGCAATGGCGGTCCAGAAGCAGGATGCCGGCATCCAGCGCGCCGAGGACATCCAGTGCCCAGGTGGGTTGTTCAGGCAATCTGGGAGCCATGAGACGACGTTCCAGCGGATGTGGGTTCTTCGGCGGCGATGCCTTCGATGAAGGCGTGGATCAGTTGCTTCAGGGACTGCAGGGACGAAACCCCCATCAGCAGGGCGATGTAGCCGCGGATGCTGCGGCTGCGGATGGTGAAATCGATGTAGAGGAACAGCACCAGCTCATCGCCGCCGCCGACCTTGTCCTTGAGGATGTTGGCGCCGTCGCCGCGCAGCACCGCCGGCAGCGAGATGGTCAGCCGGTCCTTCAGCGCGTTGGCGACCACCACCAGGCAACCGTTCAGGATGATGTTGCCGATCTCCGCCAGAGCGTCCTGCTCCAGATCGACGATTTCCGCCAGGGTCAGGTCGCCGCCCAGGACCGCGCGGGCCAGTTCCAGGCTGTTGGCCTCCGGAAAGATCAGCATGGCGCGGCCGTCGAAGGAGCCCTGGAACTGCTGCTCCACCGCCACCAGCCCGCTGCGCTCGCGCGCAGACAGGAAATCGGACGCCTCCTGCCGGCTGACGATGTCCACGGTCGGCACGGACAGCAGGACTTGGTCGTTGACCATGCGGCTGAGATGGGTGGCGGCGCGGCCGACCCCCATATTCACCAACTCGGTCAGCGCATCGCGCTCCAGGTCGGTCAGTTCCACCATCTCTCGGCGCCTGTTCATCTTGGTCTCGGCTTCTCAACCGGCGCCGCCGGGCGGTCGCATCACAAATGTGGCCTATCGATGGGAAAAAAGGCACCCCCGTCAATGTCATATGTTAATCCTGGGACGCCATAGCCGATATAGCCGCCCACTTCCCACAATGGTCAGCCCGACGATCCACCATCCAAAGACCCAAGTTCGGAACCTTTGGCAAGTCGTTGGGATTTTTGCGCAATATTGCTTAAGACGCGAAACTAAATGACCGGTGCGGTGTTGTGGGGCGGGACAGTCTCTCAAGGCGGGGACACCTCACAAGGGACTTGTCCTGCGGGGGATGGCGACTCCACATATAGGGGCGGCGCCCCCTTGCGATGGGCGCCATGTCTTAGGAGACGTCGATGACCCCCGAGGAACGCACGCTTCTGTCCGACCTGTTCCGCCGCCTGCGCGATGTGGAGTCCCAGCAGGCCTCCCAGCCGCGCGACGCCGAAGCGGAGGACTTCATCCGCCGGTCGGTGCAGGACCAGCCGCTGTCGTCCTACTACATGGCGCAGACCGTCCTGGTGCAGCAGCAGGCGCTGACCGCGGCACAGACCCGGATCGAGGAGCTGGAGCGTCAGCTGCGCGAGCGTCCGGCCCAGCCGGCCCAGTCCGGCGGCAGTTTCCTGTCCAACGCGCTCGGCATCGGACGCAGCCCGTGGGGCCGTGGAGCCGAACCTCCCCCTGCCCCCTCCTATCCGCAGGCGCCCCAGGGGCAGCCGCAAGGCCAGCCGCAGCAACAGCCTGCTGCCGGCCGCAGCCCGTGGGGGGCGGCGCCGGGTGCCGCCTATCCGCAGCAGCAATACAGCCCCTCCCCTTTCCCGCAGCCGGGCATGGCCCCGCGCGGCGGCGGGTTCTTCGCCGGTGCGGCGCAGACCGCGGCGGGCGTGGCCGGCGGCATGCTGGCGGCGAGCGCCATCTCCTCCCTGCTGCACCATTCGCCTGGCCCTTTCGGCACGGCGATGGCCCAGCCCATGGCCGGCGAAACGATCAACGAGACGGTGATCACCAACAACTACTACGGTGACGACCAGGGCCCGCAAAGCGATGCGGGCGGCGACACGGCGCAGGATGCCGCCTATGCGCCCGATCCGCCGCCGGCCGACGATGCATCGTACGACGATCCGTCCTTCGACGATGGCGGCAGCAGCGGGGACGATTCCTGGATCTGAGCCTACGGTTACGGGCAGGTTCGGTCCGGCTCGCGATTCTGCAGTCTGCGATTGCCTGTTGCGTCGCAGAATGCAGCATCGGGCGATGGCCTCCTCCTGACGATCCGAGCCATGGTTAACAGGCACACGATCCGTGACGGGTGGAGGGGGCCGATCACGGACGCGTGCCGCTACAGTCTTTCGCACGCATAAGGTCTTTCCCTGATCGAGAGCTTTACCGTCCTACTTTGGTATGAGCCTTGCTCCCTTGGCCGCGGTTCAGTTCAAACGGAAACACGCTCCATGGCCATCACCGTCACCATCGCCCCCTGCCGCGCCGACCGGTTGCCGAATGGCCGGATGCGGTTGCCGCTTCAACTGCTTGAGATCGCCCAGGCGATGTCGGACGATTGCGACGGAGATCCGATCCGCATTCTGGACTCGGACGGCCAGGAGGCTGCGGTGATCGGCCGGCGCGACGTCGAGATCGAGTTGTTCTGAGGATGGGCGCCACATCGCGTCCGATCCTCACTCCTCATCTTTATAGCGGCTGGCGATGTCAGTGAACTCGTCCTCCAGGGCGTTGAAGGCGTCGACGACGGCGGGATCGAAATGGCTGCCGCTGCCTTCGCGGATGATGGAGGCCGCCTGTTCGTGCGGGAAGGGCGGCTTGTAGCAGCGGCGGCTGATCAGCGCATCGTACACGTCGGCGACCGCCATCAGGCGGGCCGACAGCGGGATCGCCTCCCCCGCCAGTCCCTGGGGATAGCCGGTGCCGTCCCAGCGCTCGTGATGGCCATGGGCGATCTCGCGGGCGATGCGCAGGAACGAGTTTCCGCCGGCAATTGCGGGTTCAGCCTGCCCTTCGGCGGCGAAAATGGCGTCATGTCCCAGGGCTGCGTGGGTCTTCATCACCTCGAACTCGGCGTCGCTGAGCTTGCCCGGCTTCAGCAGGATCGAATCCGGGATGCCGACCTTGCCGACATCGTGCAGCGGCGCCGATTTGTAAAGCAGCTCGATGGTTTCCTCGTCCAGCTGGCCGGCATAACGCGGGTCGCGGCTGAGATGGAGGGCGAGCGCCAGCACATAGTTCTGGGTCCGCCGGATGTGGTTGCCGGTTTCGTTGTCGCGGGTTTCCGCCAGCGAGGCCATGGCGCGGATGGTGGCGTCCTGGGCGCGCAGAAGGTCGCGGGTGCGCTCCGCCACACGATCCTCCAATTGCCGGTTCTGGTCGGCGAGCGCGCGTTGCGCCTCGCGCAGGGCGATGTGGGTGCGGACGCGCGCCAGCATCACCGGCGGGGAGATCGGCTTGGTGATGTAATCGACCGCACCCACTTCAAACCCGCGGGTCTCGTCATGGACCTGCCCCATGGCGGTGATGAAGATCACCGGCACGCCGCGGGTGCGGGCGTCACCCTTCAGCCTCCGGCACACCTCGACCCCGTCCATGCCCGGCATCATCACGTCCAGCAGGATCAGGTCGGGCAGCGGATCCCCGGCCAGACGGGCAAGCGCCTGCGGGCCGTCCTTCGCCACGATCAGGCCATAGCTGTCTCGCAACAGATCGGCCATGACCTTCAGGTTGATCGGCTCGTCGTCGACGATCAGGATGCGCGGCTTGTCGCCGTTCGGCTGTCCAACCGGGTGCGGCAGGCTCATGTCGCGGTCTCTCTCAAATCGCGCAGGCGGTCGCGCAGTTCGGTCAGGGCAGTGGAGGCGTCGTCGAAATCGAAGGCGCCGGCATGGCGGTTCACCCGCTCGGCCAGGGCCGTCACCGGGCTGCCGGCCAGCAGACGGGCAAGCGCATCGGCCAGATCGCCCGCTTCCGGATCTCCGGCGATCAGCAGGCCGCCCAGCCGGTCGGACAGCGACTGCGCCGCGCGCAGCATGTCCCGCGGAAGGCCGGCCGGTGTCGGCGGTTCGGGCATCGGGGTGATGTCCGCAACCGGCCGGCCGAGGGTGCCGATTCCCTCCACCACCCGCGCAAGGGCGTCGGCAAGCCGGTCGAGCAGGCCGTCCTCGATGGCCGGCGGTACCGTCATCCCGCCAGCCTCCACCCGGCCGGCCAAGCCGGACAGCTCCATGGCGCCGATGGTGGCCGCGGTGCCCTTCAAGGTGTGGGACAGCCGCAGCACGTCTTTCCAGCGCTCCTCGCAAACGGCGGTGGACAGCCGCACCGCTTCTCCCTCGTGGGTGGCGGCGAAATCGATCAGGATCCGGCGCAGCAGGGCGAGGTTGCCGTTCACATTGCGCCGGGCGACTGCGAGGTCGAGCGCCGGCAGGCTGTCGGGCAGCGCCTGGGCGGCCGATACCGCGGAGGCCGCCGGCATCGCGGCATTTCCGGTGGCCGCCGCCGCGCCGCCGCCGAGTCCGCGCACCGGCTTCAGCCAACGGGCGAGTGCGGCATAGAGCGTCTCCGGGTCGATCGGTTTGGAGACGTGGTCGTTCATGCCGGAATCGAGGCAGCGCTCGCGGTCGCCGGCCATCGCGTGGGCGGTCATGGCGACGATGGGCAGGCTCGACAGCTCCAGCTTCCGCCGGATCAGCCGCGTCGTCTCGTAGCCGTCGAGGCCCGGCATCTGCACATCCATCAGCACGAGGTCGAACTTCACCTCGCGCAGGCATTGCAGGGCCTCCTCGCCGCTGCCGACGACGGTTGCCTCGATGCCGACCAGTTCCAGCAGGCCGCAGGCGACCTGCTGGTTGACCAGATTGTCCTCCACCAGCAGCACGCTGCGGCCGACCAGCGCCGAAAGCTCGGTCGACTGGGCCGGATCATGCACGCGGCGCGCGGACTCGGCGGGCCGGGCCGCAGCCCTGCCCAAGGCCATCATCACCGAATCGAACAGGGCGGACGGCGTCACCGGCTTTTCCAGCACGGCGGTGACCGGCCGGGCGGGACCGGCCGCGCCATTGTTCTTCAGCGCACCGTCCAGCGCCCCCTGCACCCCGTCGGCGCCGTAGGCGGTGGTCATCACCACAGGCGGCTGGGCGCCCGGCAACGCGCGCAGGCGGCGCAGCGTCTCCACCCCGTCCAGTTCCGGCATGCGCCAGTCCAGCACCACCAGCTCCACCGGCGGCCCGATGCCGGCTTGCCCCTCTTCAACCCGGCGCAGCGCCGCCAAGCCGTCGCCGACCGATTCGACGGTCAAGCCGAAGCGCTCCAGCATGTCGGTCAGAATCGAGCGGACGGCGTCGCTGTCGTCAACCACCAGCACGCGGCGGTCCATCAGGTCGCACGGCAGCCGGTCGTCGGTGGTGTCGCCGGCAGCGACCCGGCAGCGGATGGAGAAGCGGAAGATGCTGCCCTCGCCCGGTCGGCTTTCCACCGACACGGTGCCGCCCATCAGCTCCACCAGCTGCCGGCAGATCGCCAGCCCCAGCCCGGTGCCGCCGAAACGCCGCGTGGTGGAGCTGTCGGCCTGGGTGAAGGGGCGGAACAGCGCGGCGGCCTGTTCCAGCGACATACCGATGCCGGTGTCGCAGACCTCCACCTCCAGCCGGTAATCGTCGGCGGTGCCGATACGCCCGCCGACCGTCACCGCCACCTCGCCCCGTTCGGTGAACTTCACGGCGTTGGAGACGAGGTTCAGGATGACCTGACCCAGCCGCAGCGGGTCGCCGACCAGCGTGCCCGGTACGCCGCCATGCAGGTCGACGATCAGTTCCAGCCCCTTTTCCCGCACCTTGGGCAGGACGACGGTCGCCACCTCCTGCAACACGTCGCCGATGTGGAAGGGGATCGTCTCGATCGTCAGCTTTCCGGCCTCGACCTTCGAGAAGTCGAGGATGTCGTTGATGATGCCGAGCAGGCTGCGCGAGGAGGCGTGGATCTTGTCGAGGTAATCGCGCTGGCGCGGCGTCAGCTCCGTCTTCATCATCAGGTGGCTGAGACCGATCACCGCGTTCATCGGCGTGCGGATCTCGTGGCTCATGTTGGCCAGGAAATCGCTCTTCTGCCGGTTGGCGCGGTCGGCCTCCTCCTTGGCGCGGGCAAGCTCGTCCTCGGTCCGCTTGCGGTCGGTCACATCCTTGTGGATGCCGGTGATGCGGGTCGGCAGCCCGTCGGCGTCGCGGTCCGTCACCTTGCCGGCCGACAGGATCCAGACCCAGGCGCCCGATTTGTGGCGCATGCGGAACTCGACCTCAAAGACCGGGGCGCGGCCGGCCACATGATCCTCCAGCGTCGCCAGCACGCGGTCGTGGTCGCCCTCGTGCAACAGCGCCAGCCAGGTGGCGCCCCTGCCCGGCAGTTCGCCGGGCGCATAGCCGAGCATGGCGAGCCAGAGATCGGAGAAATAGGCATGGTCCGTCACCGGGTTCCAGTCCCACAGCCCGGTGATGGAGGCGTCCAGCGCCACCGTCAGCCGCTCCTCGCTTTCCTGCAAAGCGGTCAGCATGCGCTGGCGCTCGGTGATGTCCTGGAAGACGGTGACAGAGCCGACGATGCGGCCATCCTCGCGCAGCGGCACCGCGGTGATGGCGATGGGGAAGATCGTGCCGTCACGCCGGACGAAGTGATCGGTTTCCGAACGATGGATCTCGCCGCGCCGGACGCTGTCCAGGACAGTGCAGTCCTTGCCGGCGACCGGCCGTCCCTGCCCGTCCTTGTAATGCACGGCGTCATGGAGGGTGATGCCGCGCAGTTCCTCCAGCGACCAGCCGAGCAGCCGTTCGGCCTCCGGATTCAGGAAGGTGCAGAAGCCATTGCGGTCCAGCGAGTAGACGCCCTCGCCCATGCTGTCGGTGATGCTCTGCAGGAAGCGGCGGCTGTCCTCAAGCTCCGCCTCCATCCGCTTGCGCTCGGTGATGTCGGTGCGGATGGCGACGTACTGGTGCGGATGGCCGTCGGCGGTCAACTGCGGGACGATGGTCGCCGCCACCCAATATTCCTCGCCCGCCTTGGTGCGGTTGCAGATCTCGCCGTGCCAGACCTGTCCGTCCATGACGGTGTGCCACATCTCCGCGAAGAAGCCGGAGGGGTGGTGGCCGGAATTGACGACGCGATGCGACCGGCCGAGCAGCTCTTCGCGGGGGAAGCCGCTGATCTGGCAGAATTTGTCGTTGGCGTAGGTGATGACGCCGCGGTGGTCGGTGATGCTGACGATGGCATGTTGGTCGAGCGCGAATTTCTGCTGTTCCAGTGCCCGTTGCGCAGCGGAGCGCTCCTCCACCAGCCCCGCCATCAGCTGGCTCAGCCGCTCCAGGCTGTCGGTCGGGCCGCTGTCGGCCGCATCCGGCAGTTCGGGACGGCCGTCCGCCCGCAGCAGGCTGTTGGCGATGCCGCGCAGCCTGCGGATGGCATGGGCCTGCGCCGCCGCCTCCCGCCGCAGGCGCTCGTTGGTGTCGGCCAGCTCCTCCGAACTCAGCTGCAGGCTGCGCGCCCGGAGCGTCAGGTCGCGGTCGGCCTGCTCATAGCTCTGGCCGATGCGGGTGAACAGCGCCGGCAGCGTCTCCAGCATCCGCGCCGCCTCCGCCGACAGGCCAGCGGTGCCGGCGAGCGCCTTCAGCTCCGCCAGGACGGAGTCCGCCGCCTCGGCGGTCGGCAGGCCCAGCACCCGCTTGAACTGGCTTTGCAGCAGGCGATGCATGCGGTCAGCGTTCCGTCAGCAGGGCGACAGTCATCGTCTGGTTGTGCAGCCGGCAATCGACCAGATCGCGCATCGGTCCGATCTCTCCATAGGAATAGAAGCCGGACATCACGGTGCCGGGCCTCATTTGGTCGGCCACCGCCTGCACTTCCTCCTCCACCCGGTCACCCATCACCAGCTTGCGCCCGACGCAGCTGGTCAGCAGGGCGAGCCGGTCTCCTGCCATGTCGGCGGCCATTTCGGCAGTCGCATCGACCGTCATAGCGCCGGCACTGGCGGCGATGGCGCCAGCCTGTTCCGCCCCGTCGACCAGCCCGTCGGTGCTGGCATGCATCAGCCGCAGATAGAAGCCCTCCTCCACCGTGCCGGCCAGGATCAGCCCGCCGGCCGCCTCGTCGATGCCGAGGATGGTGCGGATCAGCCCGACCGAATCGTGGTTGCCGTTCAGCAGCTCGAAGGGGAACAGCAGGCCGGATGCCGGCAGGTCGCGGGCATAATCGCCGAGATAGCGCTTGTAGATGTTCAGCGCCGGCTCGCCGTCCAGCTGGAGCAGCAGGTTGCCGACCGCCTTCGTCACCTTGCGCGCCGGCCCGAACGGCTCCCAGCCGCCGACGGACCCGAGGGCCAGATGCACGGCGTCGCCATACAGCCCGACCGCCACCGCCCGTCCGTCGGACACGCCGGACGGCCCCAACACCAGCGTGCGGACGAAAGCACCGCCGTCGGCGGCCAGCCCGCCCGATACCGGCACGCCGGACGGCAGGCGCGACGACAGCCCGTCGATCAGCGCACTGCCGTTGACCCCGACGCCGCAGGCGAACAGCAGCACCCCCGACAGGCCCGGCCGGGCGGTCAGCGCCTCCCCGAGCGCCTCGCCCGCGCGCTGGCTGTCGTCGGCGGATGCGATGCCGGCCTCCGTGGCGGTGACGGCGGTGCCCTTGCCGAAGCGGATGGCGGTGGCGATGCAGGAACCGTCGAGGACGCTGTCCCCGGCGATTTCACCCGCCGTGCTGCATCCCACCGTTATCGCGTCGGGGTAGGCGGCAGTCAGCCGGGTGGCGAAGCCTGGACTGTCGAAGATGTCGACGGAGCCGAAAACCAGGACGAGATCGGCGGACTGCGGAGACAGCTCCGCCTCGGGAGGTGCAAACGCCGACTGCCAGACCCGCATGCCTCTCCCCATCGTCGATGACTTCCAGTCCGAGACTATCATGCGGCTGGGAACGGGAAGAGGCCCTATAACGTTCGTGGGCTGCGGATGGTCATAATGACGCACACCAAATTCACCACCCGAACAGGGCGTGACGATTGGATTATGACCGGTGAAGGCAGAAAATGAGAGTTCCCCCGTAAGGATCTGTCAACCACACTGCGGTATGGTTGGTCTGCCAAGCTGTGTGGATCGGAACATTCCCTGGAAGCGGGGGAGCGGTTTGCAGCCGGCAGCAACAAACAAAACGGGCAAAAAAGCCCAGAGCGGACGCACTTTCCGGGGAGCAGGACGCATATGACGATGAACGCGCGCGACGACACCTCGATGCCCCACCACCCAACCGGTGCCACAGGCGGCCGCAGGTTGGGCGTACGAGGCAAGCTTCTGCTCGCCTTCGCCGGCATGGCCGGCATGACGGTCGCCGCCAGCATGGTCGGGCTGACCTCCTTCTCGGCGGTGGAACGGCCGCTGACGCAGATCGTCGGCACCGGCCTGCCGGAGATGGAGCTGGCGAAGCGCCTGTCCGGTGAGAGCAGCGGCATCGCCGCCGCCGCCCCGGTGCTTGCCGCCGCCGAAAGCCAGAGCGAGCGCGAGCGCGTCTATGGCGAGATCATGGGCAACGGCAAGGCGCTGGGCGCCCTGGTGGAGGAGCTGGCGACCCGCCGGCCCGGCGATCCGCGGATCGGCGAACTGCGCGCCAAGACCCAGGGGCTGATCGCGACGCTGGAACGCGGCAACGCCGCCGCCAACCTGCGCCTGTCCGTCCGCGGCACGCGCGAGACGATGGCGGTCGATCTGGCCAAGTCCTACGACGCCTTCCTCGCCAACCTCGCTCCGCTGACCGAGCGGGCCGGCGCCACGCTGCGCGGCAAGGGCGAGACGCTGGACAGCAGCACCGAGCGCGATATGAATTCGCTGGGCGACGCCATCCGCTCGCTGATCACCATGTACGAGGTGCGCGGCGACCTGGGGCTCGCATCGGAAGCGCTGACGCGCGCCGGCGGCGCCGAAACCGCCTTCGCCGTCACCCAGTTCCAGCAGAATTATCTGGAAGCGGCCGCCCGCATGGTCAGCGCCACCGCCCAGGTCGGCAGCCGGCTGAGCAAGGAGACCTCGGACGGGCTGGACGCCTTCTTCCTGCTGGGCGACGGCGCCGACGGCGTCTTCGACATGCGCCGCAAGGCGCTGGAATCGCCGGCCGGCAGCGCCGAGCGCGACGCCATCCGCCAGAAGACGACCGAGGTCCTGGCCGATGCCGCCCGCCGGCAGGCCACTCTGCTGGACCAGATGGAATCGCCGCTGATGCGGCTGAAGGCCGAGATCAAGCTGTCGAGCGTCAACATCCGTTCGCAGACCCGGGACTCGATGCAGGATCTGCTGGGCGACGGTCTTGCCCGCTTCCGCACATATCTGGAACTGTCGACCTACGCCGCCGCCACCGTCGGCGCGCTGAACGAGGCGACGCAGGCCCCCAGCGCCGACCGGCTGGCCATGCTGGAAACCCGCTTCACCACTGCCGCCAAGGCGATGGAGGAGCGGTTGAAGGCGCTCCAGGCAGCCGGCGACGACGGGCTGCCGAAGCTGGTGAAGAGTGCAGAGCTGCTGGCCGGCTTCGGCAAGGGCGACAACAGCCTGTTCAAGCTGCGCCGCTCCGAACTCGATGCCGCCGCCGAGAACGAGAAGGTGCTGGCGGAGAACCGCCAGATCGCCCGGCAGTTCGCCGGCATGGTCGACGGCCAGATCGCCGCGATGAAGCAGGAGGCGGACACCGCCGCCGCCGGGGCCACCGACGCGCTGTCGACCGGGCGCAAGATGCTGATCCTGTTCGCGGTCGGCAGCCTGATCGGCGCCGCGGCGCTGGCCTGGTTCGTGGTCGGCCGCAACATCGTCGCGCGCCTCAGCCAGCTGTCCGACGCCATGCGGGCGATTGCCGCCGGCAACCTGAACGCGCCGATCCCCGCCGCCGGTTCGGACGAGATCGGCGACATGACCCGTGCCCTGATGGTCTTCCGCGACACCGCCAACGAGGCCAGTGCCGCCAATGCGCGGGCCGAGGCCGAACGCAGCCGTGCCGCCGGCGAGCGCCGCCGCGCCATGGTCGAGATGGCCGAGAATTTCGAAAGCAGCGTGCGCGGCGTGCTGGACCGCGTTGCCCGCGCCGCCGGCGAGATGCAGGACATGGCCCAGCGGATGAGCCGCAACGCCGAGGCCACCACCGGCGAGGCGGCGACCGCCGCCAGCACGTCCCAGCAGGCCGAAGGCAGCGTCAAGGCGGTCGCAGCCGCAACCGAGGAGCTGTCGGCCTCCATCCAGGAGATCGGCAGCCAGGTTCACGCCTCCAGCCAGATCGCCCGCAAGGCGGCGACCGAGGCGGAGCGCACCGATCGCACGGTGGAGGGCCTGTCGCAGTCGGCCAACAAGATCGGCGAGGTGGTGCAACTGATCAACGACATCGCCAGCCAGACCAATCTGCTGGCGCTGAACGCCACCATCGAGGCGGCTCGTGCCGGTGAGGCAGGCAAGGGCTTCGCCGTGGTGGCGAGCGAGGTGAAGAGCCTCGCCAACCAGACCGGCAAGGCGACGGAAGAGATCTCCAGCCAGATCCAGGCGATGCAGGCGGTGACCCAGGATGCGGTGGACGCCATCCGCTCCATCGCCGGCACCATCCGCGAGATCAACGAGATCGCCGCCACCGTCGCCGCCGCGGTCGAAGAACAGAGTGCGGCCACCCGCGAGATCGCCCGCAATGTCGGCGAGGCGGCCGACGGTACCCAGCATGTCCGGCGCAACATCGACAGCGTCGCCCGCGCCGCCGCGGAGTCGGGCGAGTCCGCCACCCGTGTGCTGACCGCCTCCTCCACAGTCGCGGACGAGGTGCGCTCGCTGGGCTCGCAGGTCGACAGTCTGGTCAACCGCATGCGGGCGGGCTGACCGAGCCGCCAGGGCGGCGGAAAACCGAAAAATAGAACCGAAAGAAAAAAGCCCCTTTCCCGTCAGCGGAGAGGGGCTTTTCTCATGCGAAGACCGTCGCTGGTCAGCGCCGGGTCTCGACCGTGATCGGGCGCCAGATCACCGCGGCGCCGGCACCGGCACCGCAGGCGCCGCCGCAGAATTCCTCATGGGTGTCGGTGGCGCCGCCCTGGGTGCTGCGGTTGCCCTGGGTGCCGGTGGTCGCCCGCTCTTGATGCGGCTGGGCCATTTGCTGCTGCTGGGACTGAGTGGTCATACCATTTCTCCTCTCGGGGAGGCATGAGGTATCAAAATACTCATCGACGATCAACTGTGATTTTCGGCAGATCTGTCGTGACTTATTTTGGCCTCAACACCAACAGCCGAGCTTTGTTTTGCGATGCCGAAGAGTTGATCGTGCATCGCACAAGAAAAGGACAAGACGGACCAAGCCGTTCGTCCGCAAACATAAAACGCCCTTCCTCGCGGCGGAGGAAGGGCGTTTTTGTCGGCAACCATGCGGCGGAACGTCGCCCGCCGCTGCGCTGCGGCAAGAAAACGGCGGGGAGATCAGCCGCTGTTGCGCAGGCCGGCGGCGATGCCGTTGATGGTCAGATGGATGCCGCGGGCGATCTGCTCGCCGCTGTCGCTGGTGCGGTGACGCTTCAGCAACTCGACCTGGACGTGGTTCAGCGGGTCCAGATAAGGGAAGCGGTTGCGGATCGACCGCGCCAGCAGCGGGTTCTTCTCCAGCAGGGCCGATTGCTCGGTGATCGCCAGCAGGGCGTCGATGCTGTCCTGCCACTCCGCCCGGATGCGGGTGAAGATGGCGTCGCGCAGCGCCGGGTCCGACACCAGTCCGGCATAGCGCGATGCGATGGCGATGTTCGACTTGGACAGCACCATGTCCATGTTGGACAGCAGCGTGCTGAAGAAGCCCCAATCGCGGTGCATGGCGCGCAGCCGCTCCATCCCGTCGGGATGCTGGGCCAGATAGGCCTTCACCGCCGACCCGAAGCCGTACCAGCCCGGCAGCATCAGGCGGCACTGCGCCCAGCTGAACACCCAGGGAATGGCGCGCAGATCCTCGATGCTGGTCGATTTCTTGCGCGAGGCCGGGCGGCTGCCGATGTTGAGGTTGGCGATCTCGCCGATCACCGTCGATTCCCAGAAATACTTCTCGAAGCCCTCGGTCTCGTAGACCAGCCCGCGATAGGCCTTGAAGGCGTGCTCCGACAGCTCTTCCATGGTCTGGAGGAACAGGTCGGTGCAGGGAGCGGCCGATTCCGGATGCAGCAGCGTGGCTTCCAGCGTCGCCGCGGCCAGCGTTTCCAGGTTGCGGCGGCCGACCTCCGGGTTGGAATATTTGCCGGCGATGACCTCGCCCTGCTCGGTGATGCGGATGGCGCCCTGCACGGCGCCGGCCGGCTGGGCCAGGATCGCCTGATAGCTGGGGCCGCCGCCGCGGCCGACCGAACCGCCGCGGCCGTGGAACAGCCGCAGCCGCACGCCATGCTTGGCGAACACCTCGACCAGCGCGATCTCGGCCTTGTACAGCTCCCAGCCGGAGGTGAGGAACCCGCCGTCCTTGTTGCTGTCCGAATAGCCGAGCATCACCTCCTGCAGATTGCCGCGGCTCTCCAGGAAGCGCCTGTAGGCCGGGATCGAAAGCAGCCGGTCCATGGTCGCGGCACAGTTGCGCAGGTCGCCGATGGTCTCGAACAGCGGGGCGATGTTCAGGTCCAGCGCCTTGTCCTTCGGCCGCAGCAGCCCGGCTTCCTTCAGCAGGACGGCGACCTCCAGGATGTCCGACACGCCGTCGGTCTTGGAAATGACGCAGTTCACCACCGCATCGGTGCCGAAGCGGACGCGGGCTTCGGCGGCGGTGCGCAGGATGTCCAGTTCGGAACTGGTCTCCTCGGAATAGTCGGCGTAGCTGGAGGCCAGCGGGCGGTTGGTGTCCAGTTCGCGCACCAGGATCTCGATCCGCTCGTCCTCCGACAGCGCCGTGTAATCGACGCCGGCGTCGGCGAAGGACAGCAGCTCCGCCACCGAACGCTCATGCACGTCGGAGTTCTGGCGCAGGTCGATGCTGGCGAGATGGAAGCCGAACAGGTCGACGGCTCGGCGCAGGTGACGCAGCCGGCCCTTCGCCAGTGCCGCCGAGCCGTTGACGGTCAGCGAGCGGTCGATGATGTCGAGGTCCGCACGGAATTCCGCCGGGGCCTGGTAGGGCGGCGCGTCGCCCACGGCGTGGCGCGGCGCCTCCAGCCCGTCCAGCGTCCGCAGCGTCGCGGCGACCCGCGCATAGATGCCGGAAATCGCGCGGCGGTAGGGCTCCATCTTGCGGTGCGGCGACGAGTCGGGCGAACGCTCGGCCAGCTGACGCAGCGGCTCCGACACGTCGATGACGCGGGTGCTGAGCGACAGCTCCGACCCCAGCGTGTGCAGCTCGTCAAGATAGAATTGCAGGGCGCGAGTGCTCTGCATCCGCATCGCCTGGCGCAGCACGGGGGCGGTGACGAAGGGGTTGCCGTCGCGGTCGCCGCCGATCCAGCTGCCCATCCGCAGGAAGGACGGCAGCTCCGTCGTCGTCCAGGACGGGTCGGTCCTGCGCAGGTGGTCTTCCAGCTGGGCGTAGAAGCGCGGCATCTCGCGCAGGAAGGTGTAGTCGTAGAAGGTCAGGCCGTTGGCCACCTCGTCCGTCACCGCCAGCTTGGTGGCGCGCAGGATCGCGGTCTGCCACAGGGTCAGCACGGCGCGCTGGAGCGATTCGAGGTTGGTGTCCTCCTCCTCCGGCGTCATCGGCCCATGGTCGCGCTCGGCCAGCAGCTTGGCGACCTGCATCTGCACGGTCAGGATGCTCTTGCGCTGCACCTCGGTCGGGTGGGCGGTCAGCACCGGGCTGACCAGCGCGCCGTCGAAGAACTCCTTCAGCTGCTGGGTGGTGACGCCGGCCTTCGCCGCCTCGTCCAGCGCATGGTCCATCGTGCCTTCGCGCGGCGCCGACCCGGCAAGCGCATGGGCGCGGGTGCGGCGGATGTGGTGCTGGTCCTCCGCGATGTTGGCGAGGTGCGAGAAGAAGCTGTAGGCCCGCACCACCCGCGCCGTCTGCGGCGGCGACAGGCTGTTCAGGATCGCCTCCAGCTCCTTGCGGGCGCCCTGGTCCTCTTCACGATGAAAGCGGATCGAGGTCTGGCGGATGCGCTCGACGATGTCGAACACCGCCTCCCCTTCCTGGCTGCGGACGGTGTCGCCCAGGATGCGCCCCAGCAGGCGGATGTCTTCGCGGAGCGGCTGGTCCTTCGTCTCGGAACTTTCCTGCAGCAGGATGGCGGACATGGGCGACGGTTTCCTGGTCGAGGATGGACGGATACGGGTCGATGCGCGAACGAGGATGATCATTTTTCGGGCAGGAGGCACCCCCTGCACGCGAAGTGGTCAGACCATCGGCGACAGCATGCCGATTCTGTCGGAAGTTTCAACCGTCCGTGTGCTGGTGCGAGATAATTTCCATAAGTCGCAGCGCTGAGAAATGCGACGTCGCATATCCCATGTCCGCTCCACCTCTCTTCCCTACCTGGGGACACGGCTCGGTTGGGCGGTGTGCCGGCGCCAAGCCCATGATTTCCTTCCAATGGCCGGCGTCCGACCCATACTATGAGCCGGCGGGATCCCGGGGGGTGTCCGCTGTTCCCGTGCCGCCGACTTACAGACCGAAGAGCCAAGGCAAGCGATGAAACCCGTTCCTCCCTTCAAGGTCGCCGGGTTGTTCGTCTGTCATGTCCGTTCCGAACGGATCGAGCGGCATTTCCGGCGTCTCGTCGATCAGACCGGCCACATGATCGACTGGCATTTCATGTTCAATCCGGACAACCGGGCGGAACCGCAAGTCGATTTCGCCTATCGGCCGCCGGACTCCTGCATGCCGGCCCGTTATCGGGAGATGGCTGCGCATGGCGGCGTGCAGCGGGGCTACCTGGATGTGGCGATCATTCCCTGCGTCCTGTCCCTCGACGCCGATTTCGTCTGGGTCGTCGAATACGACGTCGATTATTCCGGCGACTGGGCGCAGCTTTTCGACCAGTTCAGCCGGAACGAGTCCGATCTGCTGACGACGACCGTCCAGCCGCTCGCCGCAAGTCGCGATTGGTACTATTGGCAGTCGGCAGCGATGCCGGCGTCGGTCAGCCCCGACCTCGCCCACCGGGCGTTTCACCCGATCATGCGCCTGTCCCGCCATTTCGCGCGGACCTATGGGCTGATCATGTCCGTCGCCGGCTGGCGCGGCCATTACGAGTTCACCCTCCCGACCGTCGCGCTCGCTGGAGGGTTCACCGTCGAAGACATCGGCGGGCAGGGTCCGCTCTGCCCGCCCGCCCGGCGTGGAACCAATTACGAGAACACCCCGCAGGACGAATGCCTGCAACCGGGCACCCTGATATGGCGCCCCTCCCGCCCGCGCTATTTTGCCGAGGACCCAAGCGGCTTCGGCCGGAGCAACATGATCCATCATCCGGTAAAGCCGGACGTTGCGGATTGGGACGCGCCTGCGTAACGAGAACGCGGCAACAAATTTCCGTCCAATCCAGAATACACAATCTTGACGGGAACGTCTGGAGCAATGATTATTGTTGTCTCGAAGGATGTTCACGCTCAGCCTTCGTTTGAAATGACTCTATAACTTAGGAATGAAAAGCATGTCTTTCTCCATCGAAACCGATCTGCCTCTTGGTCCGCCCCCGCCGCCGCCGCCCCCTTCGCCGCCTTTTTCTTGACAATACCGTCTTCTGACCTGTTAAACCTTGCTATTGCAGGCTGAGGTTGCGGGCCATGGCTTGCCATGGCCCCGCCATCTGGATGCAAAGCCAATCTCCGGTCCGGTGTCTGCCCGCCGGAGCGTCCAACCGGCACCATCGGGAAGGCGGTCATGCTGCGCCGGACTGGGCCGGCCATTGACGTGGCAGACGAAGCACGCCCTCTTGCGAGACGAGCTTTTTCAACCTTTGCTCAGCACGGCGTATCGATCGCTTGCATCGCCTCGCTCCAGCGCTGTCTCGCCAGCATCTGAGTATCACGGCGTTTCAGCCAAGGGTCCGGCACATAGTTGCCGAGAAACGGGTTGGTGTTGATCTCGAACACCACCGCTCCATCCGGTGTGGCGGCATGGTCCGCGCGACCATACTCGATCCCGGCGGTCTCGAACGCCGGTTTGAGCAAGGGTTCGAACCGATTGGTCGATACGGCGTCGAACTCGTCGGAGACGATGTCTTCCGTAAGACAGTCGTGCCGGCCATACTTGACCATCCACCGGTCTTCGACGGCAATATGCTCCACGACGATCCGGTCCCCGATCCGCCAACTGCCCCATTTGGCCCACAGGGTGCCATTGTACGTCGCATCGACCTTTTCCAGGACGAGAAGGCCGCGCAAAGGCACTCCATCCCGGCGTTGGGCGGCAAGGGCCTCGTCGAGTTCGCCTTGGCTGTAATAGAGCGCGTCCGACGGCATCTCATGCTCGTCTTCAAGACGCAGGAAAACGGGAAAACGCGATGGCCTGGGACACATGTCCGCCCGATTGACCTCGATGGGATTGCCGGTTTTCTCGCTGAGATTGGTCAGGAGTTCCACGCGGCTCATCGCGCAGGCCGGATCGTTCAAGCAGCGCACGCCAAGATCGCGCAATTTCCGGTACAGGTCGGCGGCCCGTCTCAGGCGGGATGTCGAAAGCCGCTCGAGATCCGCGAAAACATAGGTGGCTCTCGGCAACGTGGATGCCGCAAAAACCTGATCGTAAGTCAGGCTCCTGATGTCCGGAACCGGCACGCCGAACTGGCCTTCAGCAATGCTGCGAAGTGTGTATTGGTGTTCCGGGGTCGTCAGGAGAATGATCATGGAAAGGTCATCACTGCGTGCGGAATGTCGTCTAGAATTATAATGCCGTGGCAATTACGCACCCTTCGAGTCGAAGACTGTACATTAATGCCATGGCCCCCAATCATCTTGCCGAGAAGCAAGTCGCTTTTTGTAGGAATTTACTAAGTTCATGTCAAGTATATGTGAATTCCGTTTTTGAAGTTGATATGAACTTTTGAGAACGCTGTGCCCGGGCGGAACAGGCTGACCAGTCGATCTATTCTGTTGCGCAATCCATGATTGTCGCGGGCGAACCGATGCCTGCGCACCACACCTTGTTCGCCGTCCCGATCAAACAGCTTCAATGCGCGGGCGTGGGCATCCGCAATGCCTTCGACGGAATAACTTTCCATCCGGACGATCGGCAAGGAGTGCTGATCCTGTCGTGAAATCACCAGATCAAGATCGGGAAACTCAGGCGGAACTATGGGAATCAGACCACATACCAGAGCATCGAACAACCGTTGCGAAATGTCATTTCTCAAGGGAAGAATTACACTGACTTTGTAGGAGGCCCAATCGAGCAATCTTTGCTCCTGGCTGAATGAAAAATATGCTGGTCTTTTATCGATCCCGAGCGTGAATACATGATCATTGGGATATCGCTCCCGATACGAGGCGATCAGTCCATTCCTTTCTTTTGCATCCGCATGGTTGAAGAAACCGCCATATAGTTTGTCGCATCGCTCGGCAGCAACGATCCTCTCCTCCATGGACGCCAGGAAGATGCCGCTCCATTGCGTTATGCAAAGCGGAAGATGCGGCGCTATGAGGGTGGCTGCATTTGACATGTCTTCATGCGCGAACCAATGGGCGGGAAACACCGCATCGGCGATCATAGCCGCTCGGCTGTTGAGGATGGGCTCATGATGATTGTCCCATGCCCACAGGGCAACAAAAGGCTGCCTCGGCATGTTTTGCAGCTTCCAGGCGAGTATTTCTTCGCTTTTCAGGTGACTGCACAGAATTACGATGTCAAAATCAAAGCTTTTATTATCAAAAATTGATTGATTGGAGGAAATCTCCATTCCATAATAAGTGTTGCGAAGATTTTTATCAAAATCTTCAGGGAATAAAAAATCATTCTCCGTGAAGAAAAGGATTTTTTGTTCTTTTTTTTCAAGGATGGCTTTCAATTTTCCCAGAGAACCATCTATTTTTTCTTTGAATATTTTTGGTATCGCTGTCATTCGTCCCCATCCAAACCATCAAGATCCGATCTGCGCCACCAATGGAAAGTGGAGCGCACAGAAAGATACAAGTCCAATCGCAGCATGGATAATCGTCTCGATTATGGCAAAATTGAGAATCAAGATCTCAAATCTTCTCTCAATTTATTGGTAGTCCGACGGGCTTATCCAAAAAAAGATTTTAGTTTTGTTGTAAAATTCTACCGAAAAAACTTCTAGAATTTAGGTGTTGCCATCGCAAGCGACACAGGAACTCAACCGATATCAAGCCATAGCATACAGGCAGATGAATTTGGAGCGCTTATACGCCGATGTGCAATCGTTTCCACAGCTTGACATTGTGGCGACGGGCCGGTTGCAGCAGGCAGCTACATTCTACGGCCATCGGACAGAGGCTTGCGGTCTCCCCGCCATAACCCGACACGGCAAGCTACTACCATACGAGTTTCCGCTTGCGGAGCCGGGACTACCATACTAGCATTCGGCCTAGGTACAAATTATCCGTATCTTCCGCGACCCTGCTCCCCGACCGGTTCTGTCAGGCAAACCGCCATGGCTTCCCGGCCGCTTCAGTATGTCCGCCGCAGCTCGAACCACCGCAATTTGAAAATACCTAGAAACGGGAGGAAACCTATGATCGACCTCGGGATTTCACGACGCGGCTTCCTCGCGGCGTCCGCCGGGACCGCCGGGCTTCTGGCGACCGGCCGGCCGGTGTTCGCGGCCCTGCCGAAGCCGGCGAGCCCGGTCACGCTGAATGTGGTGGACGTCGCCGGCAATCTGGCGCTGACCCAGAAGGCCATCGAGAATTACCGCAAGGCCAAGCCCGACTGGGCTTCGCGCATCGTCTTCTCCAAGGCGCCGGCGCCGGAACTCCCCGGCAAGCTGAAGGCGCAGCAGGACGCCAACCGGGTCGACATCGATCTGGTGCTGACCGGCACCGACGTGCTGTCCGCCGGCATCGACCAGAAGCTGTGGGTCAATCTGCTGCCGGACCGCGCCGGCGACCTGCCGAAACTGTCCGACATCTATCTGGAGCCGGCCGCCCGCATGCAGGGTCTCGCCGAAGGCCAGGGCGTGGTCGTCACCTACTACCCCTCCGGACCGCTGTTCGAATATGCGCCGGAACGGGTGAAGCAGGTGCCGAAAACAGCGGCGGAACTGCTGGCCTGGGCGAAGGCAAATCCGAAGCGCTTCGCCTATGCCCGCCCGGCCAACTCCGGTCCCGGCCGCACCTTCCTGATGGGGCTGCCCTACATCCTGGGCGACAAGGATCCCAAGGATCCGGTCAATGGCTGGGAAAAGACCTGGGCTTACCTGCGCGAACTGGGCGAGACCATCGAGGCCTATCCGGGCGGCACCACGCCGACCATGAAGGCGCTGGGCGAAGGGTCACTCGACATCATCGTGTCGACCACCGGCTGGGACATCAATCCGCGGGTGCTCGGCGTGGTGCCGAAGTCGGCCGAGGTCTTCGCGGTAGAGAATTTCCGCTGGGTCGCCGACGCCCATTACATGTGCATCCCCAAGGGCGTGTCGGCGGAAAAGCTCGCCGTCCTCCTGGACCTGATGAACCATCTGCTGACCCCGGCGCAGCAGGCCTACACCTATGACGAGGGCTATTTCTATCCGGGCCCGGCGGTGAAGGGCGTGACGCTCGCCATGGCGCCGAAGGAAAGCCAGGACGCCATCGCCGAGTTCGGCCGCCCGACTTACGACAAGCTGATCGCCGACCACCCCATCGAACTGCCGCTCGCCGCCGACAAGCTGGTGCAGGCCTTCCGCCGCTGGGACGAGGAGATCGGCGCGCGCAAGGGCAAGTGACGGGCAAGTGACCGCCCCCCCGCCGACGACGTGAAACGGAGGGTTCCTCCGCCCGGTACCGGGCGACGGGGCCCTCCGAAGACAGCGCCCCATCCAGCCACAGGACCCCGGAATGACCGTCGGAGCCACCACCTTCAAGCAACTGCACCTTCAGGGAGTGAGGCGGGAGTTCGACGCCTTCACGGCGCTGAAAGGGCTGGACCTCACCATCGAGCGGGGCGAGTTCATCGCCCTGCTCGGCCCGTCGGGATGCGGCAAGACAACCGCGCTGAACTGCATCGCCGGCCTGCTGCCGGTCAGCGGCGGGCGCATCATGCTGGACGACCGGCGGGTCGACGTGCTGCGCCCGGAAGAACGCGGCTTCGGCATGGTCTTCCAGAATTACGCCCTGTTCCCGCACATGACCGTGCGCAAGAACATCGGTTTCGGCCTGCGCATGCGCGGCGTGCCGAAGCCGGAATTGGAAAAGCGGGTCGACGCCGCCCTGGCGGCGGTGCGGCTGGAATCGCAGGCGGAAAAGCTGCCAGGCCAGCTGTCGGGCGGCCAGCAGCAGCGCGTCGCCATCGCCCGCGCCATCGTGGTCGAGCCGCCGCTGGTGCTGATGGACGAACCGCTGTCCAACCTGGACGCCAAGCTGCGGCTGGAGATGCGCCAGGAAATCCGCCGCATCCACCAGTCCCTCGGCTCCACCACCATCTACGTCACCCACGACCAGGAAGAGGCGCTGTCGCTGGCCGACCGCATCGTCGTCCTGCGGGACGGCGCCATCCGGCAGGTCGGCACCCCGGCGGAGCTTTACGCCCTGCCCGCCCATCTCGATGTCGCCGACTTCATGGGCTTCCGCAACCGCGTCAACGGCGAACTGGTCGGGATGGAGGGCGAGGACGCCCTGCTGAACATCGAAGGCACGGTGATCCGCGGCCGGATGCGGGCCGCTTCCGCGAGCAAGGCGGCCGTCGCCGCGATCCGCCCCGACGATCTGGAGCCGACCGGCACCGACAACGGCATTCCGGTGCGGGTGGAGGCGGTGGAGTATCGCGGGCGCGGCTTCCACGGCGTCGGCGTCACCGCGTCCGGCACCGAGCTGCATTTCGCCTCCCCCTATCCATTGCAGCGGGGCGCCGCCGTCCGGCTCGGCGCCGATGCCGGCCGCGTGCTGGTGTTCGGAGACGCGCGATGAGTGCCGTCCTGGAAGGCCGCGCCGAGGGGCCGACCCTGCGCCAGCGGCTGGCCGCCCGCGGCATCGACGGGGCGACCCTGCTGGTGCTGCCCTGCGTGGCGCTGATCCTGGGGCTGTTCATCTACCCGTTCCTGTATGGGCTGATGCTGTCCTTCGAGCCCAAGGACGGATCGCTGTTCGGCAATTACGCCCGGTTCTTCAGCGATCCCTTCCTCTACGGCACCATCTTCAAGACGCTGCGGCTGGCTTTCCCGGTCACGCTGCTGAATTTGCTGATCGCCATCCCCATCGCCTTCCGCGTGCGGCTGATGCGGCGCCAGCGTCTGCTGACCACCCTGCTGGTGCTGCCGATCACGCTGGGCACCGTTCTGGTGGCCGAAGGCATGCTGTTCTATTTCGGGCCGCAGGGCTGGTTCAACCGGGCACTGATGGCGGTCGGGCTGCTGTCCACCCCGATCTCCGTGCTGAACGGCTATTGGGGCGTCTTCATCTCGCTGGTGCTGACCGGTTTCCCCTTCACCTTCCTGCTGACGTTGTCCTACGTCACCGGCATCGACCCGTCGCTGGAGAACGCGGCGGCGACGCTGGGGGCCGGGCCGGCCGCCCGCTTCCGCGAGGTCTTCCTGCCGCTGCTGATCCCCGGCCTCGCCATCACCTTCTGCCTGTCCTTCGTCCAGGCCTATTCGGTGCTGCCGTCGGCGGTGCTGGTCGGCGATCCGGCCGGCGCCACGCGCGTCATCTCCATCGCCGCCTATCAGGCCGCGTTCGAGGAGTACGACTACTCCATGGCCTCGGCCATCGCGATGATCATGGGGGCGGTCCAATTGCTGGTGGTCGTTGCGGTTCTCGGCTGCCGCTCGCTGTTCTACCGCGGCCCCGCCGCGGGCGCCAAAGGCTGAGGAGAGGCGGCAATGCAGAAATCCATCATGTCCCGCCTGTGGGTCTTCGCCGTCTGGGCGGTGATCGGGCTGTTTCTGATCAATCTGATGGGGCTGATCGCCTCGGTGATGACCTCGTCGGTGGCGACGCGCTGGCTCGGCACCTGGCTGCCGGCGGGCTTCACCACCCGCTGGTACTTCGCCGCCTGGGACGAATTCCAGTTGGGCGACGTGTTGTGGGTCACCTTCCAGGCGGTCGGGGCGGTGGTCCTGCTGTCCGGCCTGCTCGGCGTCCCGGCCGCCTATGCGCTGGCGCGGCGCGAGTTTCCGGCCAAGAGGGCGGTTATGCTGTTGCTGTTGCTGCCCCTGCTGGTTCCGCCGATCACCTACGGCATCCCGCTGGCGACGGTGCTCTACAAGGCGGGGCTGGGCGGTACGTTGACCGGCGTCATCCTGGCCAATCTGGTGCCCACCGTACCCTTCGTGGTGCTGGTGATGATCCCCTTCATCGAGCAGATCGATCCTCGGACCGAGGCGGCGGCCCGCGTCTTCGGCGCCAACATCTTCCAGATGTTCGTCCATGTGCTGGTGCCGATGCTGATGCCGGGTGTGCTGGCGGCGCTGCTGCTGGTGCTGGTCCGCACCATCGGCATGTTCGAGCTGACCTTCCTGGTCTCCGGACCCGGCAGCCAGACCCTGGTGGTGGCGCTCTATTACGCGGTGTTCGCCTCCGGCGTCCGGGCGGTGCAGTCGATCGACGCCATGGCGGTGATCTATATGGTGACCACGCTGGTCTGGCTGATCGTCGCCCTGCGCTTCGTCAATCCGACCCAGATCGTCGGCCGCGGCAAGCGTCCGGCGGCATAAGTCCGCTGTCCATGCCTGCCCCGTTCAAGGCTGTGATGCCAACATCATGATCCTGAACGGGGTTCCCCTTAATTTCCACCCACACAGGCCGGCAGTTTGTTTGTGGAACTCTGACGAGGTCTCTTTGATCCGGACGAGCTTTCGTTGAGAAATCCGCATTGGACCAAGCAGTGTCGGCGGGAAATACTCTTGCCGGCCGCTTGGTATGGTAGTATCCTGATAGACCAGTCATTCGCTCCGGCCCTTCGGGCAGGTTTCGAGGCGCCATAAACCATGACGTGCCGATGCTGAACAAGATCGACGTGGAATCCGGCGAGCCGATCGCGCGGCGCGTGTACCGGGTGCTGCGCCAAGCCATCGTGACGATGCAGTTCCGCCCCGGCCAGGCCCTGTCGGAGCAGGAGATCGCCGACCAGCTCGGCGTCAGCCGCCAGCCGGTGCGCGAGGCCTTCATCAAGCTGAGCGAAGCCGGCCTGCTGACCATCCGGCCGCAGCGCGGCAGCTTCGTCGTCAAGATCTCGGTCAAGCAGGTGCTCGATGCCCGCTTCGTGCGCGAGGCGGTGGAAACCGCCGTGGTGCGCAAGGCCTGTGAGACCATCACGCCGGCCGGCATCGCCGAACTGCGCGACCTTTTGAAGGCCCAGTGGGACATCGCCGACGAACCTGTGCCGGTGCGCTTCCTGGAACTGGATGAAGCCTTCCACCGCGCCATCGCCATCGGGGCGGAGTGCGACTATGCCTGGCGCATCGTCGAGGAGACGAAGGCGCAGATGGACCGCGTCCGCTATCTCAGCGTTCCCTACGCCACGCCGATCCGCCGGCTGATCTCTCAGCATCAGGCGGTGCTGGAGGCGATTGTCGCCCGCGACCCGGTCAAGGCGGAGGCGGCTATGGGGCTGCATCTGCGCGAGATCCTGACCTCACTGCCCGAACTGGAAGGCAAGTTCCCCGACCTGTTCACCCTTGAGGAGGCCGGAACTCAGCCGGCGCCCAAGACGACCTCCAGAAGCAGCGGCCGGTCGCGGGTTGCCGCCCTGCGCTGATCGGCACGGCATTTCCGAAGCCGGCCGCATGCACGGACGGCAGTAGCAGGACTATATGGTTCGCTAGGATGACAATCCGGGTTGCCCTCCTCCGCGCTTCTTGACATACTACCATACAAGAATGTGAGCCAACCGCTCGCCTGGAAGGAAATGCTCTCCATGCAATCGCCCGCGTCCACCGTCCCTCCTTCCGGCACCCCGTCGCGACGCCTCGGCGCTTCCGGCCTTGCCGCCCTGCCGGCGGCGGTGGCCCGGCCCGGCTACGAGCGCAACGACCTCGAAATCGGGATCGTCCATCTCGGCGTCGGTGCCTTCCAGCGCGCCCATCAGGCGGCCTACACCGACGCCCTGCTGGAGCAGCAGTTCGGGCCGTGGGGCATCGCGGGTGTCAGCCTGCGCAGTCCCGACACCCGCGACGCGCTGGAGCCGCAGGACGGGCTCTACACCGTCGCGGTGCGCGATGCGGAGGGGGAACGGCTGCGGGTGATCGGCTGCCTGCTGGACCTGCTGGTCGCGCACGAGGATCCCGAGGCGGTGCTGGAGCGGATGTGCCGCCCGTCGGTACGCATCGTCACCCTGACGGTGACCGAGAAGGGCTATTGCCACGATCCGGCGACCGGTGCGTTGAACGAGAGCCATCCCGACATCCGCCACGACCTGGACAATCCGGGCAAGCCGCGCACCGCCATCGGCTTCCTGGCCGAGGCGCTGGCCCGCCGCCGCGCTGCCGGGCTGGCGCCCTTCACCGTGCTGAGCTGCGACAACCTGCCGAGCAACGGCGACACCGTCGCCCGCATCCTGCGCCGCTTCGCCGAACTGCGCGACCCGGCCTTCGGCGCCTGGGTGGCCGAGACGGTCGCCTGTCCCAACAGCATGGTTGACCGCATCGTCCCCGCCACCACCGAGGCCGACCGCGCCCGCGTCTCGCAGGCGCTCGGCGTGCAGGATGCCTGGCCGGTGGTGACCGAGCCCTTCACCCAATGGGTTGTCGAGGACCGCTTCCCCGCCGGCCGCCCGGCCTGGGAGACGGTTGGGGTGGAACTGGTCGCCGACGTCCATCCCTATGAGACGATGAAGCTGCGGCTGCTGAACGGCAGCCACTCCACCATCGCCTATCTCGGCTATCTGGCGGGCTACGAGACGGTGTCGGACACCATGGCCGACACCGCCTTCGCCACGCTGGTCCGCAACCTGATGGACCGGGAGACGGGGCCGACGCTGCACATGCCGCCCGGTGCGGATATGGAGCAGTACAAGGACGCGCTGATCACCCGCTTCCGCAATCCGGCACTGCGCCACCGCACCTGGCAGATCGCCATGGACGGCACGCAGAAGCTGCCGCAACGCCTGCTGAACCCGATCCGCGACCGGCTGGCCGCCGGAGAACCTATCGACCGGCTGGCCCTGGCCGTCGCCGCCTGGATGCGCTACGTCGCCGGCACCGACGAGAAGGGCCAGCCCATCGACGTGCGCGACCCGCTGGCATCCCGTCTGGCTGAGATCGCAGCCGCCACCGCCGGCGATCCCGACCGGCTGGCCGAGGCGCTGTTCGGCCTGAACGCCGTGTTCGGCGAGGATCTGCGGCACGACCCGCGCTTCACCGCTCCGGTGACCGCCGCACTCAAGCGCCTGTTCGCCGAAGGCGCCCGCGCCGTCGTCGCGGCGACCGCCTGATCCCGTTTCACAGCATACTTTTCTGTAGGGAGTGTTCCCGTGGTTGCCCTGACCGTCGAAAAGCCGCATGTGCTGGCGCTCCGTCCCGAGAACACCCCGTCTGCCGGGCCGGTCAAGGCCGGCGAGGTGCTGGTGCGTGTCCAGCGTGCCGGCATCTGCGGGTCGGACCTGCACATCTACCACGGATCCAACCCCTTCGCGGTCTACCCCCGCGTGATCGGCCATGAGTTCGCCGGCACGGTGGAGGCGGTCGGCGACGGCGTGACCAGCGTCGCGGTCGGCGACCATGTGGTGGTCGATCCGGTGGTGTCCTGCGGCCGCTGCTATGCCTGCCGGGCCGGGCGCACCAATGTCTGCGCCAATCTGGAGGTGTTCGGCGTCCACCGCGACGGCGGTTTCCGCAATCATGTCGTCGTGCCGGCCGGCAATGCGGTGAAGGTGCGCTCCAACCTGCCGATCTCGATTGCAGCATTGGCGGAACCGCTGTCTATCGCCGCCAACGTGCTGTCGCGCACCGGCATCGGCGCCGACGACACGCTGCTGGTCTATGGCGCCGGCACGGTCGGGCTGACGGTGGTGCAGGTCGCCAAGCTGCACGGCGCCCGCTGCATCGTCGCCGACCTCGACGACAAGCGGCTGGAGCGGGCGAAGGAGTTCGGCGCCGACGTCGTGCTCAACTCATCGCGCGTGTCGGTGCCCGACGCGGTGCGCGACGAGAATGACGGGCTCGGCCCCACGGTGGTGATCGACGGCGCCGGCGTGCCGGCCCTGCTGGAGGAGGCCTGCCGCCTCGCCAGCCCGGCGGCGCGCATCGGCCTGCTCGGCTTCTCGCCGGCCCCCTGCAACATCAGCCAGCAGGAGATCGTGAAGAAGGAGCTGACGCTGGTCGGCTCGCGCCTGAACCGCCGCCTGCTGCCGCAGGTCATCGAGTGGCTGGAAAGCGGCAAGCTGAAACCGGCGGCGATGATCACCCAGGTCTTCCCCATCGCCGACGCGGCGAGCGCCTTCTCCCTGATCGAGACCGACCCGTCCAGCACCATCAAGGTCCAGCTCGACTTCGAAAGCTGACCGCCTGCCGAAGGGCAGCCACCGGTCAAGCGCCACCAATCAAACAATGGCGGACCTGATCCGCCCAAAACGGAGGGACACCAGGATGAACAGCAAGACCCCGATCTCGCGCCGCACGCTGGCCAAGAGCATCGGCCTCGGCGCCGGCATCGCCGCCGGTGCGACGCTGCTGGGCGGCATCGCCGCCCCGGCCATCGTCCGCGCCCAGGCCAAGACGACGCTGAAGCTCGGCCACCTCGCCAACGAAGAAAATGTCTGGCACAAGGCCTCGCTGGTCTTCGCCGAGGAAGTGGCCAAGCGCACCAATGGCGCGGTCGAGGTCAAGGTGTTCCCCAACGAGCAGCTGGGCAAGGAAACCGACCTGATCAAGGGCATCCAGCTCGGCACCATCGACTTCACCATCACGGGTGAGTCCCTGCAGAACTGGGCGCCGGCGGCGGCACTGCTGGCGGTCCCCTACGCCATCCGCGACCTCGATCACCTCGACAAGGTCGTCAGCGGCGAGCCGGGTAGGAAAATCGCCGAGTCCATCGAGCAGAAGACCCAGCTGGTCCCGCTGACCTACTTCGCCCGCGGCCCGCGCAACCTGACCAGCAAGCGCCCGATCAAGTCGCCGGACGATCTGAACGGCCTGAAGATGCGCGTTCCCAACGTGCCCCTGTTCGTATCCTTCTGGCAGGGGCTGGGCGCCAAGCCGACGCCGATGGCCTTCTCGGAGGTGTTCACCGGCCTGCAAAACGACACCATCGAGGCGCAGGAGAACCCGCTGGCGCTGATCAAGTCGGCGAGCTTCTACGAGGTCCAGAAATACGTGAACCAGACGGAGCACGTGATCAGCTGGATCTATCTGGTCGGCGGCTCGAAGAAGATGAACAAGCTGCCGGCAGAACAGCGCGCCGCCATCATGGAAGCCGCCAAGGCCGCCCAGGCCGCCGAGCGCAAGCTGTTCATCGAGGACGAGGCCAAGCTGGCCGCCGACCTCAAGGCCAAGGGCATGGAGTTCATCGCCGTCGACAAGGCCGCCTTCGCCGAGAAGGGTCGTCCGGCCGTCGTCGCAGCGCTGTCGCCGGAGATCAAGCCGATCTACGACGAAATCCTCGCGGTGAAGTGAGCGGAGAATCCCCCTCTCCCCTGGGGGAGAGGGGGGATAATTCCTCCCCCCAACCGCAAGGGCCAATCCAATGCGCAACGCCTTAGCCGCCGCGGTGTCGGCCATCTCCGCCCTTTGCCGTTGGGGAACCCTGGCGGCCATCGGTGTCCTCATCGTCGTCGTGACCATCCAGGTGCTGGGCCGGATACCGGGCTTCCCCTCGCCGCCCTGGACGGAAGAGGTGGCCCGCTTCGCGCTGGTCCATCTCGTCGCCTTCTCCTGCGGACTGGCGCTTTTGCGCGGCGAGTTGGTGAACGTCGACATGTTCGTCCTGCTGCTGCCGAAGCCCTTGCAGGTCGCCGTCGCCCGTCTGGTCGACGTGGCCATCCTGGTCTTCGCCATCGCGATCATTCCGGGCGCCTGGGACTATGTCGTCGGCAGCGTCGGCGAGCGGGCACGCTCCATCAACGTCCCGATGATCTGGGTCTATGTCGTGACGCTGATCATCCCGGTCTCGCTCGCCTTCTTCTCGATTGCCCGGCTGGCCGGGCTCGGGCGCGACTCCGCGCCGCCCAGCCATGGGGAAACCGTCTGATGGTCACCGCACTGTTCGTCACCTTCGCCGTCCTGCTGATCCTGGGCGCGCCGGTGGGCATCGCCTTGGGCGGCGCGTCGGCGGTCTATCTGGTCGGCAGCGACATCGACCTCGCCGTGGTTCCGCAGTTCATGTATGCGGGCATGGACAGCTTCGTCCTGCTCTGCATCCCCGGCTTCGTGCTGGCCGGCAACCTGATGAACGGCGGCGGCATCACCGACCAGATCGTGCTGTTCAGCAACCGGCTGGTCGGCCATATCCGCGGCGGCCTCGGCCTTGCCAACGTCACCGGGTCGATGGTGTTCGCCGGCATCTCCGGCACCGCGGTGGCGGAAACCGCCTCCATCGGCGCGGTGATGATCCCGGCGATGCGCAAGTCCGGCTACGACGCGCCCTTCGCCGCCGCCGTGACAGCCGCCGCTTCCACCGTCGGTCCGATCATCCCGCCCAGCGTGCCGATGATCATCGTCGGCACCCTGACCGGCCTGTCGGTTGGCAAGATGTTCATGGCCGGCGCCGTTCCCGGTGTGCTGCTCGGCCTCGGCATGATGCTGACGGTCTGGATCCTGGCACGGGTGCGCAACTATCCGCGGGAGCCGTGGCAGGGCTTCGGCGCGCTGGTCCGCGCCAGCCGCGGCGCCTTCTGGGCGCTGCTGATGACGGCGATCATCCTGTTCGGCATCGTCGGCGGCTATTTCACCCCGACCGAAGCCTCCATCGTCTCGGCAATCTACGCCTTCGTCATCGGGCTGTTCGTCTACAAGGGCTTCACCCTGCGCCAGTTGCCGGCGATCCTGCTGGAGAGCGCCATCGGATCGGGCGGGCTGATCCTGCTGGTGGGCCTCGCCAACGTCTTCGGCTGGATCCTGACCAGCGAGCAGATTCCGCAGGCCATCGCCGCCTCGATGCTGGCACTGACCACCAACAAGTATTTGATCATCCTGCTGATCAACATCCTACTGCTGATCGTCGGCACCTTCATGGAGACGATTGCGGCGCTGATCATCCTGTTCCCGCCGCTGCTGGCGGTGGCGACCCAGGTCGGCATCGACCCAATCCATTTCGCCACCTTCGCCGTGCTGAACCTGATGATCGGCCTGACCACCCCGCCGGTCGGCGTCTGCCTGTTCGTCGCGGCCAACATCGCGAAGATCTCGCTGGGGGCCATCACCAAGGCGATCTGGCCCTTCCTGCTCTGCAACATCCTGATCCTGTTCCTGGTCTCCTACATTCCGGCCCTGTCGCTGTGGCTGCCGAGCCTGCTTTTCCGCTGATTTTTCCAGACTTCCAAAGCCCCCTCTCTACTCCAAGGAGTTCGCAGCCATGGAACAATCCTGGCGCTGGTTCGGTCCCGAAGACGCGATCAAGCTGAACCACATCCGCCAAGCCGGCGCCACCGGCGTGGTCACCGCCCTGCACCACATCCCCTACGGCGTGGTCTGGTCGGTCGAGGAAATCCAGAAGCGCAAGGCGATGATCGAGTCCGACAAGGAACTCGGCCTCAGCTGGACGGTCACCGAAAGCCTGCCGGTGCATGAGGCGATCAAGATCGGCGAAGGCGACCTGACCGAGCTGTTCGACAATTACCGCCAGTCGATGCGCAACCTCGCCGCCTGCGGCGTGACGACCATCTGCTACAACTTCATGCCTGTGCTGGACTGGACGCGGACGGAGCTGGCGGCGGCGCTGCCGGGCGGCGGCACCTCGCTGCGCTTCAACGCCCACGAGCATGCCGCCTTCGACGTCTACATGCTGGAGCGTCCGGGCGCGGAGGAGGACCATTCGCCGGAGGTTCTCGCCAAGGCCAAGGAATGGTTCGACCGCTCGTCCGAGAGCGACCGCGCCAAGCTGCTTACCAACATCATGGCCGGCCTGCCGGGCGCCTATGACCGCTACGACATCCCCGGCCTGCGCAAGATGATCGCGCGCTTCAACGGCATGTCCGCCGACGGCCTGCGCGAGACGCTGGCCCGCTTCCTGCGCGAGGTCATCCCGACCGCAGAAGAGGTCGGCATCCGCATGGCGATCCATCCCGACGACCCACCCCGTCCGCTGTTCGGCCTGCCCCGCATCGTCAGCACCGAGGACGACCTCGCCCACCTGATCAACGCGGTGAAGTCGCCCAACAACGGCCTGACCTTCTGCACCGGCTCGCTGGGTGCCGGACAGACGAACAACGTGCCGGCGATGGCGAAGCGCTTCGTCGAGGACATCCACTTCGTCCATCTGCGCAATGTCGCCAAGGATCCGGACGGGTCCTTCGAGGAAGCCGACCATCTGGGCGGCGACGTCGACATGGTGTCGGTCGTCACCACCCTGCTGGAGGAGCAGAAGCGCCGCCAGGACGCCGGCAACGACAACTGGCGCCTGCCCTTCCGCCCCGACCATGGCCACGAGCTGCTGGACGACGTCGGCAAGCCGACCCACCCCGGCTATCCGATGATCGGCCGTCTGCGCGGTCTGGCCGAGATCCGCGGCGTGATGACCGCCGTCGCGGCGATGAAGCAGCTGCCGGTTTGATCTGGCCGATGTGAACCGAGTGCGCGCCGGCCTCACCCGCCGGCGCGCATCCCCAGCCGGGCTAGCTTCTTGTAGAAGGCGGCCCGGGAGATGCCGAGCGCCCGTGCCGCCTTCGTCGCCCTGCCGCCGCTGGCCGCGAGCGCCCGGCCGAGCAGCCCGCGCTCGAACTCGTCGAAAGCCAGATCGTAGTCCGGAAGATTTTGCGGTTGAGGCTCCGCCCGCTCTGCGGTGCGGACCGGCATCGACAGGTTTTCAAGCGGAGCGGTCTCGCCCAGATCCGGAAACGCCTCGGCCAGGTCCGCGGCTGTCAGGCGGCGGTTGTCGGTCAGCAGGCAGGTGCGCTCCAGCACGTTGCGCAGCTCGCGCACATTGCCCGGCCAGCGGTGGCGGCCCAGGGCCTCGACCGCCTCCGGGGTCAGGCCGCGCAGAGGGAGCCCGGTGCGGGCGGCGATCTCCTGCAGGATGGATTCGGCGATGGCCTCCAGCCCGCCGCCCATCTCCGCCAGGGCCGGCAGGCGGATCGGCAGCACGTTCAGGCGGTAATAGAGGTCGGAGCGGAAGCGTCCGTCGCGGATCCGCCGTTCCAGATCGACGTTGGTCGCCGCGATCACCCGCACATCCACCTTCACCGGCCGGTCGGACCCCAGCGGCTCGATCTCCTGCTCCTGCAAGGCCCGCAGCAACTTGGCCTGGAGCCCAAGCGGCATGTCGCCGATCTCGTCCAGGAACAGGGTGCCGCCGTCGGCGGTCTTGAAGCGCCCCTCCCGCCCACGGCGGTCCAGCCCGGTATAGGCGCCGGGCACCGCTCCGAAGAACTCCGCCTCCAGCAGCGTTTCCGGGATCGCCGCCACATTGACGCCGACGAAGGACCGGCCGCTGCGCGCCGACAGGCCGTGGATGGCCTGCGCGATCAGTTCCTTCCCCGTGCCGGTCTCCCCCAGCAGCAGGATCGGCGCGTCGGTGCGGGCGGCGAGACGGGCTTTGCGCTTGACCTCCAGGCAGACCGGGCTGTCGCCGACATAGCTTTGCAGCGTGTAGCGCGGCTGCCGCCCCTCGTCGAGCCGGCGCTTGGTCGCCGCCAGTTCCGCCTCCAGCCGCGACAGTTCGGCCAGCAGCGGTTTCAGTCGGTGCAGGCTGTCGTAGAGAACGAAGCCGACGGCGCCGATCACCATACCGGCATCGTCGGTCAGCGGAAACCGCGAGACCACCAGCCGCTGGGTTCCGAACAGCATCAGATCGAGAAGGATCGGCTGGCCGGTCGTCAGGATCTGGCGCATCTGCGAATGGGGAATGATCTCCTCCACCTCACGGCCAATGGCCTCGGAGGGGTCGGAGATGCCGAGCATGCGGGCGTATTTCTCGTTGATCCACACGACCCGGGCATGGCGGTCGACCGCCACCGTTCCTTCGGACTGGGTTTCCAGCGCCTCGAACAGCGAGGGAATCGCCCGGCTGCGCAGCAGCGCCGCATCGCCCTGCCGCACCTCGGAGAATCGTTCCCGATCACTCACTCCCGCCGTCCCCGTTCCCTGTCAGAGCAGGCTTACCTTATCGGCCCGTACGTCCGAATCCGCAACCGGCTGGGGCTTGCCACTTCCGGTAAGGCCGCACTGAACCGATGGCGGGGGCGGCGCGACCATCCCACCGGCGCTCTGTTCTGATCTGCACCGTTGCGTTTCCGCACGGTGACGACCTTTCGATCACACAGGATGGAGAACACATCATGGCGAACCAGAACGAAGGGCGCAGCGCAGGCAGCCAGCACTCCGGCGGCAACTTCAAGGACGATCCGGAGCGCGCGGCCGAAGCCGGCAAGAAGGGCGGTCAGGCGTCGGGCGGCAGCTTCAAGAACGATCCCGAACGCGCGTCCGAGGCCGGCAAGAAGGGTGGCGAACACAGCCACGGCGGTGGCGGCAACAAGGAATAAGGAGTGACCGGCTCCACGATCCGGTAATGTCCGGGCAAACCGCCCGGCTGGGAAAGCGCGCCGATTTCGGCGCGCTTTTCCTTTTCCGCGGAGAAGCTTGCGCAGCTTCGACGGAAAGGTTCATTCTCTGCACTTCCCGTCCGCCGCAACCGACCACCGCCGAAGCCCCGACCATGCACGCTCCGCGATGACCCTTCCGTCAGCCCTGCTTCTGGCCGCGGTCGTCGCCACCTTGTGGATCGCAGCGCGCAGCTGGACCCTGCCCGCCTTCCCCGGCCGCACCGATTTCGTGCTGATGCAGTTGTCGGCCGCCTGGTGGTCGACGGCCGTCGCCGTCGAGAGCATGGTGCCGGCGCCCGCCGACAAGCTGTTGTGGGCGGAAATGGCCTGGTTGGGCATTGTCTGCACACCGAGCCTGTGGGCGTTCTTCCTGTGGTCCTACACCAGGGGCGAGTTGCCGGCACGCTGGCGGCTGGTGCTGGTGACGATCGGATTGGCGACCTGGGCGGTGGCCCTGACCAACGACGCCCACCACCTGTTCTACACCGCCATCCAGCCGGTCAACGCGGAGCCGGGCGCCGCCCTGGTCTACAGCCACGGGCTGCTCTTCTACGCCGTCACCATCTACATCTATGCCTTCATGGTGATGAGCATCGTCGTCACCGCCAGCGGCATCCACCGGGCGACCCCGGCTTACCGCACCCATTACCTGGGATTCCTGGTGGTGATGGCCGTCCCGTGGGCCGCCAATGCCGGCTATGTCTTCGGCACCCTGACCCTGTTCGACCTGGATCCCACCGCCTTCAGCTTCCTGATGATGGACGGGATCTTCTACTGGCTGATCACCCGGCGGCGCCTGTTCGAACTGTTGCCGGTGGCCCGCGATGCACTGCTCGACGCAGTGCCGGAACCGGTGCTGGTACTGGACGGCGACGGCACCGTGGTGGAAGCCAATCCGGCGGCACAGGCGCTTGCCGGCGATCATGCCGCCATCGGACGACGGCTTGCCGACCTGCCCGGGCTGTCGGCCCTGTCCACCATGGTTGGCGCCATGCCGGCGACCGCATCTGGACCGCTGACGCTGGATTGCTGCGGCTCTCCGCGCAGCTTCGAGGTGACCTGGGTACCGCTGACGTCGGGCGGCGGCGGGCGCGAGGTCGGCTGCCTGCTGATGCTGCGCGACGTCACCCACCGCCACCGGGCCGAGATGCGGCTGGAGGACACCGTGCGCCGCCTCGACCTCGCCCGTCTGGAGGCGGAAGAGCGGCTGGTGGCGGAGCAGGAGGCGAAGCGGGCGCTGAACGGCTTCCTGTCGATGGCGGCGCACGAGTTCAAGACGCCGCTCGCCATCATCGACGGGGCGGCCCAGCTTCTGCTGATGGATGCGGAGGTGAAGGCGCCCGGCATGCTGCCGCGGCTGGAGAAGATCCGCCGCGCCGTGCGCCGGCAGATCAACATCCTGGAAACCTGCCTTGCCGACGACCGGCTGAACGATCCCGCCTTTGCGCTGCGCCGCGACCGGCTGGCGTTGCCGGCCCTGCTGCGCGCCGCCGCCTCGGCCCAAGGCGACGCCGCACCCGGCCGACGCATCGAACTGGATCTGGACGGCTGCCCGCACTGGGTGGTGGGCGACGCTCCGATGTTGGAGTTGTGCGTCCACAACCTGTTGAACAACGCGCTGAAATACTCCCCCTCCGGCACTCCGGTCGGGCTGCGGGCCCGGGAAGAGGCGGCGGCGGATGGACCGTGGCTGGCGCTGTCGGTCGCCGACCAGGGTATCGGCATTCCGGACAGCGAGCGGAACCGGGTGTTCGACCGCTTCTTCCGCGCGTCCAACACCGGGACGGCGGCGGGGAGCGGCGTCGGGCTGAACATGGTCCGCCGCATCGCAGCACTGCATGGCGGAACCGTGACGGTGGACAGCCGGTTGGGCGAGGGCAGCGTCTTCACCCTGCGGATCCCGCTGTCCAAGGAGACGCTCTGCGAAGACGGGATGGCCGGCATGCCGACGGAGTAATCCGGGTGGGAGATCGTTTCTTGCATTGATTGCCCGGTGAAGGGAATAATCCCGCTCCCTCCATCTGGACCCTGGCAATATGAGCGAACACGACCCCACCGTCGTCCGGCCGGTGCCGAAACCCCGCGTCCCTCTGGGCATCGAAGAAGTGCTGGTCGCCATCACCATGGCGGTGGTGGCCCTGATCACCTTCGCCAACGTCGTGGTGCGCTACCTGACCGACGTCTCCTTCGCCTTCACCGAGGAATATTCGATTGCGCTGATGGTCATCATGACCTTCCTCGGCGCGTCGGCCGCAGTGGTGAAGGACCGCCACATGCGGATCACCTTCCTGACCAGCAAGCTGTCGCTCGCCAACCGCCGCCGGGCGGAGATCTTCGCCATGGCCTGCACCGCCGCCATGTTCGCCCTGTTGGTGGGCTATGGCGCCTGGGCGACCTGGGACGATTACAGGTTCGAAGTCACTTCGCCGGCACTGGGGCTGCCGCAGTGGATCTACACGATCTGGCTGCCGCTGCTGTCGGCCGTCGTCACCCTGCGCGCCATCGGTCGCATGATCCGGATCGCCAGGCGGACGGAAAAGCTGGAGGGCGAGGCATGATCACCACCATGCTGTTCGGGTCCTTCCTGTTCATGCTGCTGCTGGGGGTGCCGATCGCGGTCGCCCTGGGTCTGGCGGGCACCGCCGCCATCGGCTTCGCCCATCTCGGCGTCATTTCGGTGCCGACCAGCGTCTATACCGGCATCGCCAAGTATCCGCTGCTGACCATCCCGATGTTCGTGCTGGCCGGTACCATCTTCGACCGCTCGGGCGTGGCGCAGAAGCTGGTGCGCTTCGCCACCGCCGTCATCGGCCAAGGCAAGGGCGCGCTGGCGGTGATCGCCGTGGTGGTGGCGATGATGATGGGCGGCATCGCCGGATCGGGCCCCGCCATCGCCGCGGCGGTCTGCGGCGTGATGGCGCCCAGCATGATCCGCGCCGGCTATCCGCGCCCCTACATCGCCGGCGTCATCGCCGCGGCGGCCGCCACCGACATCCTGATCCCGCCGTCGGTGGCGCTGATCATCTACAGCGTGCTGGTTCCGGCAGCCCCGGTCACCGCGATGTTCGCCGCCGGCATCATTCCGGGAACGCTGGCCGGGCTGGCGCTGATCGTTCCCACTTTGTGGCTCGCCCGGCGCTACAATCTGGGCGGCAACATGGCGAACGAGCCGCGCCCGCCCTTCTGGGGCAGCCTGTGGGACGCGTCGCTCGGCATGTTCGCGAAGGTGCTGATCCTGGGCGGCCTGCGGCTCGGCATCTTCACCCCGACCGAGGCGGCGGTGATCGCAGTCGCCTACGGCCTGCTGCTGGGCATGGTGGTCTACCGGACGATCAAGGTCCGCGACCTCTATTCGATGATGGTCGAGGCCGCGGAGATCTCGGCGATCATCCTGACCGTCATCGCGCTCGCCAGCGTCTTCGGCTGGGCGATGAGCACCCTGTCGATCATCGATCCCATCGCCAACGCCATCGTCAATCTCGGCATCGGCGAATATGGCGTGATGTTCCTGCTGATGATCATGCTGATCGTCATCGGGACCTTCCTGGACGGCGTTTCGACCTTCATCATCCTGTTGCCGCTGCTGATCCCCATCGCCATGACCTATCACTGGGATCTGGTCTGGTTCGGCGTGCTGCTGACGCTGAAGATCGCCATCGGCCAGTTCACCCCGCCGATGGCCGTCAACCTGATGGTCACCTGCCGCATCGCCGGCTGTACCATCGAAAGCACCATCCCCTGGGTGCTGTGGCTGATCCTGACCATGTTCCTGACGCTTGCGGCCGTGGTGGTGTGGCCGGATCTGGCGCTGTGGATGCCACGGCATATGGGGTTCTAGAGGAGACGGGCGACGTCGCGGCTGGTCAGATGCAGGCTGGCTGCGGCGTCGTAGCCCCGCTGCGCGATCTTGCCGGCCGCCGCGGCCTCGAACGAGGCACGGTGGGCTGCCGCGAAGGCGAGACAGTCTTCCGGCGTCGGCTCCCGCTTGCCGAGCAGGGCGCGGAAGGCCAGCCGGTGGACGGCGCACCAGCCGCCATGCCCGGCCGGTTGGAAGACAAGCGCATCGATGTCCCCGCGCCAGGACAGCCCCTCGCCGCTCATTCCCGCAGCCCCAGCCGCCGGGCAAGACGGAACAGGTTGCTGCGGTCCAGCCCGAGCGACCGCGCCGCCTGTGCCCAATTGCCGGCATGGCGGTCCAGATGCTCGCGGATCATCCGGCGTTCCAGATCCTCCACCGCGTCGCGCAGCGGCAGGTCGGGTAGGTCCGGCGTTTCCGGCGGGTGGGGCTGCCGCACCGGGACAGTCGCGGCCACGACGCTCCCCTCTCCCTCTTCCAGCCCAAGATCGGCAGGGGTCAAGGTCAGCACGCCGCCGTCCGGCGGGCGGGCGACGCGGGCGCGGATGGCGCCACGGCCGATGGCGTGCTCCAGTTCGCGCACATTGCCGGGCCAGGGATAGGCCAGCATGCGGCGCTCCGCCGCCACCGACAGGCGCAGGTTGCGCAAGCCCAGCCGCGCCCGGTTGCGCTCCAGAAACAGGCCGGCCAGCCGCAGAACGTCGGTGCCGCGGTCGCGCAGTGGCGGCACCCGAAGCGGATAGACGCTGAGCCGGTGATAGACGTCGGCGCGAAAGCGGCCCTCCCGCACCTCCGCGGCCAGATCGCGGTTGGTGGCGGCGATCACCCGCACATCGACGGTGATGTGGCGGTCGGAGCCGACGCGCTGGATCTCGCCATTCTGCAAGGCCCGCAGCATCTTCGCCTGCGCCGCCAGCGGCAACTCGCCGACCTCGTCCAGGAACAGGGTGCCGCCGTCGGCCAGTTCGAACTTGCCGCGCCGGTCGGCAACCGCACCGGAAAAGGCGCCACGCACATGGCCGAACAGTTCGCTTTCCACCAACGCGTCCGGCAGGGCGGCACAGTTGACGTGGACCAGCGGTCCGGCGGCACGAGGGGAACGGGCGTGCAGCCGTCGCGCTACCAACTCCTTGCCCACCCCGGTTTCGCCCAGCACCAGCACGACGAGGTTGCTGGCCGCCACGGTGTCGATCTCCGTCAGCAGGCTCGCCATCGCCGAGCTGGCGCCGATGGGGTCGAAGTCGGGGCCCTGCGGCGGATCGTCGATGATCCGCAGGGTGGCGCCGCCATCGCCGGCCGGGGCGGCACGCCGCTCCATCGCCGCCGCGAGGTCGGCGGCGAGCCGGGCCCAGGCGGCAATCGCCCCCTCCCACCCTTCGAAACGCCCCTCGTTCAGCGCATCCAGGGTCAGCATGCCCCACGACCGCCCATCGACGCTGAGCGGCGCACCGACGCAGTCATGGACATGCAGCCGCTGGCGCAGATCGGGGATCAGCCCGTCATAGGGGTCGGGAAGCTCGCAGCCGGCGGGGAAGCGCAACGGTCCGTCCCCGGCCTCGGCAATCGCCTTCAGGCGGGGATGCTCGTCCAGCTCGAAGCGCCGCCCCAGCGTGTCGGGACTGAGACCGCGGGTGGCGAGCGGCACCAGCAACCCCTCCCCCGCCCGCCCGGTGCCGGCACGGTCGTCCCGCCGCAGCAGCGCGCAGGCATCGCAAGGCAGATGGCGCGCCATCAGATCAAGCAGCAACGGCCACAGCCGTGCCGGATCGTCCAGCGCCTGCACCAACACTCCAACCTCTTCCAGCGGGAGCGACGGTGTCGAAATGACCGCATCGTTGTCCATCCGACATCATACCGTGCGCGGTCATTTTGACAACGCGGCTTCTGTGCAGCGTTGATTCCCGCGCTGCGTCGCTTTGGCACAGGGCTTGCCATCTGGTTGCGACATCGTGACGCGCAAAAGGATTGCCCCCTCCCATGCTGACGCCTGCCCAGATCGCCGTCATCAAAGCCACCGCTCCCGTCGTCGCCGCCAACGCCAACAAGATCACCGGCACCTTCTATCCGCTGATGTTCGAGCGCTTCCCCGAGGTGCGCGCCGTCTTCAACCAGAGCCACCAGCGCAGCAGCGCCCAGCCGGAAGCGCTGGCCAACGCCATCATCGCCTATGCCTCCAACATCGACCGGCTCGAGGTGCTGGGGCCGGCGGTGGACGGGATCGTGCAGAAGCACGTCTCGCTGAACATCACCCCCGACCAGTACAAGATCGTCGGCACCTGCCTGATGGAAGCCATCGGCAAGGTTCTGGGCGACGCGGTGACCGCCGAGGTCGCCGACGCCTGGGGTGCGGCCTATTGGCAGCTGGCGGAACTGCTGATCGCCGCGGAAGAGAGGGAATATGCCCGCAAGGCGGCGTTGACCGGCGGCTGGCGCGGCGCCCGCCGCTTCCGCATCGCGGAGAAGACGCCGGAGAGTGCCGTCATCACCTCCTTCCGGCTGGCGCCGGTCGATGGCGGGAAGGTGATGGACTTCCATCCCGGCCAGTATCTCGGCCTGCGGCTGACCATCGACGGCGAGACCGTCCATCGCAACTACAGCCTGTCGGCTTCGCCGAACGGCAAGGACTACCGCATCTCGGTGAAGCGGGAACAGCAGGGGCTGGTTTCCGGCTTCCTTCATGACCGCGTGCAGATCGGCGACGAGATCGACGTCTATCCGCCCGCCGGGGAGTTCGTGCTGCGCAAGGGCGCCGGTCCGCTGCTGCTGATCACCGGCGGCGTCGGCCAGACCCCCGCCCTGCCGCTGGCCGAACAGGCGCTGGCCGCCGGCCGCAAGGTCATCTACGTCCATGCGGCGCTCAACGGCTCGGTCCATGCCTTCCGCCGGCAGGTCGACCAGCTGGCTTCCCTGCATGACGCGCTGAAGCCGGTCTACTGCTATGCCGACCCGCAGCCGGGCGACGAGCCGCACATGGTCGGCCTGCTGGACGAGGAGCGGCTGGGCAAGCTGCTGCCGCAGGAGCCGGGGGTCGCCGCCTATGTCGTCGGTCCGAAGCCGTTCATGGCTGCGGTGGTCAAGGCGCTGACCGCGCTTGGCCTGCCGGAGTCGGCCATCGTGCATGAATTCTTCGGCCCGCGCGAAGCGCTCGCCTGACGCGACGCCGACACAGCTTTGCCTCCAACTGGATGGGCCGGCCTTTTCGAAGGCCGGCCTTCTTTCTGCCGGTCGAGCGGACCGCGAGGCCGGTGCGCCCGCCGGTTGTGAGTAAATCTGTTATATCACCAGTTTTATATATGCCGACGGCCGGCCTGGATCATCATTCCGGCTTGTGGCGGCCAAGCCATGCGCGCTTTTAGTGAAATCGGAACGGGGGCCGACTGGCCGATCATTGCGCTGCGGCATTTTTCGTAGGCCGTCACGGAAGAATCGTGGATTCTCCTTATTTCTTTCTTAAGCGATTCGGCGCTTTCCTAGTCACGGAACGGTCAAATTATTTGCAATTGTTCCTTTTCTGCGACATCGCCTGCGAACCGCCCGCGACCGTCGCAGGCAGGGGTCGGGGGAATGAAGGTGCGGCGAGAGCCGGAACGGCCAGCCGCAATGACTTATGGAGCGTCGGTGTCCGAGCACCGAAGGGGGAGGATGGGATGTCGAAGGATAGCCAGAGCATGACGCGCCATGGCGCACCCGCCAAGGGTGGTGCGTGGTATTCCGGGCTGCGCGCCAAGCTGATGATCGCCATCGGCGTGGTGCTGTCCGGCACGCTGGTCGCCGCCGCGGTGGCGCTGATCGGCTATGCGAACGTGCGCACCACCATTGACGCCATCGTCGGCGAAGCGGTGCCGGCGATGACCGAGGGCATGGCGGTGGCGCAGCAGGCCGAACGGCTGGTGGCGCTGGCCCCGGCCCTGACCTCCGCCGACACCGCCGCCGCGCGCGAGGCGGTCTCCGCCCGCATCGCCGCCGCGAAGGAGGAGTTCAACGCACGCCTGTCCCGACTGCGGGCCACCGGTTCCGCCGGCGCTCAGCTCGCCGCAATCGAGGAGGCATCGCAGGGACTGCTCGGCAATCTGGCGCAGCTCGACCAAGCGGCGGCCGAACGGGTGGCGCTCGGTGCCGAACGCATGGCGATGATGCCGAAGGTGATGGCGGCCGAAGCGGAAATCCAGAAATTCGCCGCGCCTTGGAATTCCGTCCTCAACAACGACGAGGAGCAGGCCCGCTCCACGCTGGCGGAGCCGGATGCAGCCCCCGCGGCGATGCGCGAGGCGGCGGCCACCCTGAACAAGGTGATGGCGCAGAAGAAGCCGCTGGCCACCGTCACGGCGGAAGCCGCCAACATCCGCAACATGCTGATGGAAGCGTCGACCACCAGGGACGACCAGCGGCTGGCGATCATCGAGACGCGGGTGGGCGTGTCGCTCGCCGGGCTTTCCAACAACGCGGAGGCGCTGCCGGAACGGCTCGCCGCCGTGGCCACCAAGCAGGCGGAACTGCTGAACGGCTTTTCCATCGGCGAAAACTCCATGGTCACCCTGCGCCAGAAGGAACTGACCATCGAGGGCTATTTCACCCAGCTGCTGGAGAGCAACCACGCCCTGACCACCACCCTTGCCAAGGGCATTTCCACCCTGGTTGAGGGTCAGAAGAGCAGCATCGCGGAGGCCAGTGCCGCCACCACCCACATGCTGGACAACAGCCGCCTGACTCAGCTCGCCGTCGCGGTGGCGAGCATCCTGGTGTCGATCCTGGTGGTCTGGCTCTATATCGGCCGCATCGTCATCCGCCGCATGATGGATCTGAAGACCGGCATGGCCCGCATCGCCGCCGGCGACCTGGATGCCGAGATCGCGCTGACCGGCAAGGACGAGATCGCGGAGATGGGTGCCGCACTGCTGGTCTTCCGGGACACCGCACGCGAGGTGGAGACCGCCCGCACCGCCGCCGAGGCCGAACGCCAGCGTGCCGCCGGCGAACGCCGCCAGACCATGCTGTCGCTGGCCGACCAGTTCGAGAATGGCGTCAAGACGGTGGTTGAGACGGTGTCCGCCGCCGCCACCCAGATGCACCAGACAGCCGCCGGCATGGTGGCGACCGCCGACGACACCTCGCGCCAGGCCGGCAACGCGGCCGAAGCGGCGGAGACCGCATCGGTCAACGTGGACGGCGCCGCTTCGGCCGCGCACGAGCTGTCGCAATCGATCAGCGAGATCGCCCGGCAGGTGACCGAATCGGCGACCATCGCCGCCAAGGCCGCCAGTGAGGCTGAGCGCACCGACAGCACCATGCGCGACCTGAACGAGGCGGCCAGCCGCATCGGCGCCGTGCTGGACCTGATCTCCGACATCGCCGGCCAGACCAACCTGCTGGCGCTCAACGCCACCATCGAAGCGGCGCGCGCCGGGGAAGCCGGCAAGGGCTTTGCCGTGGTGGCGAGCGAGGTGAAGCAGCTGGCCAGCCAGACGGCGAAGGCCACCGAGCAGATCGCCGGCCAGATCGGCACCATGCAGCAGGCGACCGGCGAGGCGGTCGGCGCCATCCGCAGCATCGGCCTGACCATCGGCCGCCTGAACGACATCGCCGCCAGCATCGCCGCGGCGGTGGAGGAGCAGGGTGCCGCCACATCGGAGATCGCCCGCAACGTCCAGCAGGCGGCGGGCGGCACCGCCCAGGCTTCCCAGAACATCGGTCAGGTGCGAACCGCCGCCGGCCAGACCGGCCAGTCGGCCCAGGAAGTCCTGTCGGTCGCCCAGGAGGTCTCCAGCCAGACCGGCCGTCTCCAGCAGCAGATCGACCGCTTCCTCAGTCAGGTGCGGTCGGCATGATGCCGGCGAAAGGCCCCTCTTCCCCACGGGGAAGAGGGGCCTTTCGTTTTTTAGCCCCGAAGCGGTTTCAGCCCTGAACCACCGTCTGGCGCTGGGTGCCCAGCCCTTCGATGCCCAGTTCCACCACGTCGCCGGCCTTCAGGAAGACCTGCGGCTTCTGGCCCATCCCGACGCCGGGCGGAGTTCCGGTGGAGACGATGTCGCCCGGTTGAAGGCTCATGAAGCGCGACAGGTAGGACACCAGATAGCGCACGCCATAGACCATGGTGGCGCTGCTGCCGTCCTGATAGCGGTGGCCGTTGACCTCCAGCCACATCTTCAGCGCCTGCGGATCCTCGATCTCGTCGCGGGTGACCAGCCAGGGACCGGTCGGGCCGAAGCTGTCGCAGCTCTTGCCCTTGGTCCATTGGCCCTGCCGTTCGATCTGGAAGGCGCGCTCCGACACGTCGTTAACGATGCAATAGCCGGCGACATGGTCCATCGCCTCGTCTTCCGAGACGTATTTGGCGGTCTTGCCGATGACGAAGGCCAGTTCGACCTCCCAGTCGGTCTTTTCCGAGCCGCGCGGCAGTTCGATGGGATCGTTCGGGCCGACGATGGCGCTGGTCGCCTTCATGAAGATGATCGGCTCCGGCGGCACCGCCATGCCCGTCTCCGCCGCATGGTCGGAAAAGTTCAGGCCGATGCAGACCATCTTGCCCACCTGCCCGACGCAGGGGCCGAGGCGCGGGTTACCCTCCACCAGCGGCAGCGAGGCCGGGTCGATGGCCCGCAGACGGTCCAGCCCCTCCGGCAGCAGAGCGGTGCCCGCGATGTCGTCGACATGGGTGGACAGATCGCGGATGCGGCCATCGGCATCCAGCAGGCCCGGCTTTTCCTGGCCCGGCGGGCCGTAGCGCAGCAGTTTCATGAAAAACCCTTCCAGATAAGGAGGTTGCCTCCGACAGGACGGCGGTGCCGGCCGATCCTGCCCGGACGGCGCGGAAAGTAAAGGGGGGAGCGGACGAATTGTAGCATTGCTTCACAGACGGGTCGACAAAGCGGCCTGCCTGTAGTAAAACTACATTCGGTTCCGATACGCCTCCATCCGTTGCCCCTTCGGCAGCCACTCCGGTCCTCCCATGCTGGACAGCATCGCCTCCTCCCTCGACAGCCTGCGCCGCGCGGAAGCCGCGGTGGCGCGCAGCGTTCTGGCCGATCCCGGGGCGGCGGTGCGCGACAGCCTGGCCCAGCTTGCCGGCAAGGCGGGGGTCAGCGAACCGTCGGTCCTGCGTTTCTGCCGCTCCGCCGGCTTCGGCGGCTTCCAGGAATTCAAAATCGCGCTGGCCCAGCATCTTGCGGCGTCGGCCGCGCGGGAGGAGGCGGGCGACCGCCCAACCCCGCTGGTGCGCGACCTCTCTCCCGGCGACAGCGTCGCCAGTGCGGCGGAAAAGGTGCTGAACCGCTCCATCGACGCGCTGGTCCGCCTGCGCGGCCGGCTGGACAGCTTGGCGCTGGAAAAGGCGGCCGGTGTGCTGGCACGGGCGCGGCGGGTGCAGATCGTCGGCGTCGGCGCCTCGGGCGCGGTGGCGCTGGACGCCCATCACAAGCTGTTCCGCCTGCTGCCGCAGGTCACCGCCAGCACCGACGCCCATCTCCAGGCGATGGCCGCCGCGACGCTCGGCCCCGGCGACGCGCTGCTGGCGATCTCCAAGACCGGCACCAGCGACGAGATCTTCGATGTCGCCGCCATCGCCCGCGACGGCGGGGCGACGGTGATCGCCATCACCGCATCGGCGACTCCGCTGGCCGAACGCGCCGACATCCGCCTGACCGTCGATGTGGACGAGGACACCGCGGTCCACACCCCGATGGCCTCCCGTCTGGCGCAGCTGGCGCTGATCGATGTGCTGACCGTGGCCGTCGGCCTGCAGGCACCGCCCGGCCTCGACCGCCGTCTGGCCCGCATCAAGGCCGTCCTGGCCGGGCACCACCGCGCGCCGGAGCGGCCGGCTTCCGTTTCAAACTCCGCGTCTTCCGTCACCCGAAAAAAAACCGAGGAATCCTGATGTCCACCACGCAAACCCCGAACGAAATCCTGGACCAGCTCGTCGCTTACGGCGTCGTTCCGGTCATCCGCAACAGCTCCGCCGATCTGGCGCGCACCGCCGTCACCTGGCTGCGCGAGGCCGGCTACGGCACCTTCGAGATCACCATGACGACCCCCGGCGCCGTCGGCCTGATCGAGGAGCTGTCGGCGGAGGGCGGCGCCCTGATCGGCGCCGGCACCGTCCTGACCCCCGCCGCCGTCGCCGACGTGGTGAAGGCCGGCGCCAAGTATGTGGTGTCGCCCTGCGTCGTGCCGAAGGTGGCCGCCGCCTGCCGCGACCATGGCGTGGCCTGCCTGATGGGCGCCCTGACCCCGACCGAGGTGCATGCCGCCATCTCCGCCGGTGCCGACGCCATCAAGATCTTCCCGGCCTCCACCGTCGGTCCGGCGCACATCAAGGCGCTGAAGTCGGTCTTCCCCGGCGTCCGCTTCGTCCCCACCGGCGGCATCGACGCCACCACCGTGGCCTCCTACGTCGCGGCCGGCGTTGCCTGCGTCGGCGCCGGCGGCAAGCTGGTCGATGAAACCCTGGTCAAGAAGGGCGACCGCGAGGGCATCCTCGCCGCCGGCCGCCAGCTGATGGACGCCTATCGCGCCGCCAAAGGCGTTTGAGCGAACCGGCATGAGGCGGGGGCCGACCCTCCGCCTCAAACCCCTTCCAGAACTCCGCGCACCGCGTCCATCGCCGCGAGGCCGCGGCTGAAGGCCGATTCCGCGGTGGCGGCCAGTTCCTGCGCCTCCACCCGGCGGCCTTCGCGCATGCCGTCCTCCACCGCCCGCATCAGCCCGACGAAGGCGGTCAGGCCGAAATGGCTGGCGGCCCCGGCGAGCCGGTGGGCGATGTCCTCGATCTCGTCATCGGGTGTGTCGGCGGCGGACAGGCGGGGCAGCCCTTCCTGGGCCGATTCCAGCAGCAGGCCGCGGATGGTTGCGAAGCGGGCGGGGCCGAGGGAGCGGATGTAGCGTTCCAGAATCTCCTCGTTCACATCGTCCTCGACCACCCGCGGGCGGGGCGACGTTTCCGCCGGGACCATCCCCGCTCCCGGCTCCTCATCGTCGTCACGCGGGGCGACGGCGTTCGACAGCAGGTGCATCAACCGCTCCGGGAAGATCGGCTTCTCGATCACCGCATCGATGCCGGCGGCGATGTAGCGGGCACGGTCGGCGGCGAAGACGTTGGCGGTCACCGCGACGATGGGCACCGCCGCACGGTCGGCATCCTCCAGGGCACGGATGCGGCGCGCCACCTCCGGCCCATCGATGTCGGGCAGGCGGATGTCCAGCAGAATGGCGTCGAAGTGCCGCCGGGTCGCCAGTTCCAGCGCGCTTTCCCCGGTTTCCGCGACAGTGATGCGGTGGCCGGCGTCGGACAGCAGCCCCAGCGCCACCTCCCGATTGATCGCATCGTCCTCCACCAGCAGCAGGGCCAGCGACCGCACCCGGCTGATCGGCAGCAGCCGTCCGGGACGCGCCGGGAGCGCCGGCTCATCGACCCGCAGCAAGGGGATGGTGACGGTGAAGACGCTGCCCAGCCCCTCCACACTGTCGACACGGATGCTGCCCTGCATGGCGTCCAGCAGATGGCGGACGATGGCGAGCCCCAGACCGCTGCCGCCGAACCGCCGGGCGATGGTCGGATCGGCCTGCTCCAGCTTTTCGAAAATGGCGGCGCGGCGGTCGGCCGGCACGCCGATCCCGGTGTCGCGCACGGCCAGACGGAGCATCTCTCCGGCACCGGAACGTTCCGGGCCCGGTTCGATGTCGACGCGCAGGTCCACCCCGCCGCGCTCGGTGAACTTCACCGCATTGCCGACGAGGTTCACCAGGATCTGCCGCAACCGCTGGCGGTCGATGACCACCAGTTCCGGAACCTCCGGCGCGATGTCGAGATCGAGGTAGATCCCCTTCTCGTTCGCCAGTCCTTCCACAGTCGCAACGACCTCCTCCAGCACCGGCAGCAGGGCGCAGGGAGCCGGGTCGAGGTCCAGCTTGCCGTCCTCGATCTTGCGCAGGTCGAGGATGTCGTTGACCTGATCGAGCAGCCCGTGGCCGCAGCGCATGATCGACATGGCATAGCGGCGCTCCCCGGCATGCAGTTGCCCGGTCAGCAGCAGCCGGCACAGGCCGAGGATGCCGTTCAGCGGCGTGCGCATCTCGTGGCTGACGGTGGCGAGGAACTCCGTCTTGGCGGCGTCGGCGCGCTCCGCCCGCTCCTTGGCCTGCCGCAGTTCCTCGCGCGCCCGGCGCGACGCGGTGATGTCGTTGGCGACGCAGATGATGCGGCAGCGCCCGTCGCCCGACCATTCGAAGGGATGGCGTTGCAACGCGAAGACGGTGTTCTCGCCGTTGCGGGGAAGAACCAGCTCCTCCACCCCCAGCGAGCGCATGGATCCCGGATCGCCGCCGGCGAGCGCCCGGCCGGTCTCCGGACCCAGCACTTCGGCCAACGTGCGGTCCTCGATGTCGGCGCGGCGGGTGCCGAAGCAATCCTCCGCCGCCCGGTTCCACAGCAGGACGCGGCCGCTGTCGCCGTCCAGCACGTAGAGGACGCTCGGCACATTGTCGATGACGGCGTCCAGGAAGGCCTGGGTCCGGCGCAGCAGTTCCTCCGCCTCGCGGCGGCGGGTGATGTCGACCACCGAACTCAGCAGCACCTCCTCGCCCTGGAATTCGAAGGCGATGCCGGACAGCAGGCCCCACAGCCGACGGCCGGAGCGGGTCACCAGTTCGGTTTCCACATCCAGTGCCAGCCCGCTGGTGAAGACGTCGCGGACGAAGTCGTCGCGCACCTGCGGGACGTACCAGACGCTGGCGGCGGGGCGGCCCAGCAACTCGCCGGCCTCGTCCACCTCGAACAGGTCGGCGGCGCGGCGGTTGACGAAGCGGATCTGGCCGTCGGCGCGGCCGGAGATCACCAGAGGAACCGGTGCGGCCTCCAGCACCGTGCGCAGCCACTGCTCGTTGCGGCGCAGCGCCTCGCTCTTGTCCTCCGTCTCCTGGATGTAGAAGCGCAGGGCGCGGGCAAGCTCACCGATCTCGTCGGCGCCGGTCACCGGCACCTCCGCCCGGCCGCCGCCGGTGCGGTCGCGGATCGCTTCGCTGACCGCCCACAGCCGGGCCAGCACCTTGCGCCGCACATACAGCACCGACAGAACCATCCCCAGCACCACCACCCCGACCGAGGCGAAGAACAGGCGGGTGTAGGTGGTCGACACCTCGATCACCTGCTGGCGGCTTTCCTCCGCCGCCTTGGTCTGCTCGACGAAGATGCCGGTGTTGAGGCCGGTGTTGACCAGAGACACCTGATTGGCGCGGTCGACCAGCCCGTTCAGCATCTCAGAGGCCTGCAACTCCGCCTGTCGCTGGCGGAAGACGGACCGGTCGCCCTCCACCACCGAGCGCATGCCCTCCGCCAGCCGGGCAAGCCTGTCCGCCACATTGTCCGCCGCGCCGTCCGTCGGACCGACCGGGGCGGACCCATCCAGCGCCGACAGTTGCGCCACCGCGCTGTCGGCCAAGCGGGTGAGCGCGAAGCTGTTCTCCGCCTGATGGACCGAGGCGATCAGGAACAGCAGCCGCTCCGCCATCGCCAGCCAGCGCTGCACGCCTGCATCCTCCACCCCGCGCAGGGCCGGTTCGGCCAGGGCGTCGGCCATCCGTCGCACGTCACGGTTGCGCTCGGCGAGAGCGCGGCGGGCGGTGATACGTGCGGTCACGCCGCGGTCGATGGCATCGCGCAGCCGCAGGATCTCGTCGCGCTGACTCTTCAGCCCGGTGATCCGCTGGGCCTGCCGGCCATCGGAGGAGTCCATCTCCGCCAGCAGCCGGTCATAGCCGTCCAGCTGGTCGGCCAACCCCTGCTTGATCGTTTCGCGTCCGAAATTCTCTTGCGACAGGGCCAATTGTTCCAGAGTCCGCATGATCCGCTGGTGCTGGCGCTCCAGCTTGGCGGAGGCGACGACCGCCGGGAACTGCTCGGACGTGACCTTGGTGATGCCGGCATGCAGCCCGTCGAAGGCGATATAGGCGCCAAGCCCGATCAGGAAGGCGACCAGACCGTTGAAGGCGAGCGCACCGAACAACCGGGCGCCAACACCGATCCTGACCATGCCAGCCTTCCCCGGCGCCTTTCCCGATCCGGAACCGCCCGATTCGGAACCGCTCGGCCCCGCCTTGCTGTCGCCCGCCATTCCCGTTCCCGCTTCCCCCGGCTGCGCATCGTTTGCGTGGCCGCGCCGGCAGCGTATCATAGCGCGGCCGTCGGATAAGGGGAGAAGGATGGGGTCGAAGCCTGTTGCCGCCACAGTCGGCCTGCTGCTGGCGCTGCAACCGTTGCTGTCCGCCGGAACCGTCGCGGCACAGCCGGACGCCGCCGCACGCAACGGCGACCGCCCGGTCCTTGCGGAGATCGAACGGCGCGGAGTCGTGCGCTGCGGGGTGTCCTTCAATCCCGGCTTCGCCGCCAACGACGACGGCGGGCGGCCGGTCGGCTTCATGGTCGACCTGTGCCGGGCGCTGGCCGCTACGGTTTTGGGCAAGGCCGACGCCATCGAAATCCGCCGTCTGTCCAAGCCGCAGGAGTTTGCCGCCGTCGCCACCGGCGAGGTCGACGTCTCCTTCGCCCAAACATCCTGGACACTGACGCGCGACGCCACCTATGCCGTCGATTTCGGGCCGCCGATCTTCTACGACGTGCAGGGGATCGCCGCATGGCGGCTGCCCGACGGCCATTCGGCGCTGGATGGCGATCTCACGGTCTGCGTCCCGGCCGGAACCACCACCCAGGCCGAGCTGGAAACCCTGATCGGCGGGGGCAAGCGGCCCTGGAAGCTGCGCAGCTTCCCCGGCTGGCCCGATACGCTGGAAGCCTTTCTCAGCCGCGACTGCGCGGCGATCAGCGCCGACCGCGCGCTGCTGACCACGGCGCTGCACATGCTGGAGACACCGCAGGACGCGGTGGAGATCGCCGAGATTCCATCGTCCCTGGCCTCGCGCGAGCCGCTGGCCCCGCTGACGCCGAACAGCGACCGCAACTGGATGGCGGCGGTGCGCTGGACCATGTTCGCCCTGTTCCTGACCGACGATGCCGGGGTGTCCGGCGCCAACGCCAATTTCCAGCGCATCACCGGCACCAGCGAGATGCGCCGCCTGCTGTCCGGCATGCCGGAGGTGGCGGCGAAAGCGGGACTGCGGCCGGACTGGGCCTATCAGGCGGTGGTGCAGGTCGGCAATTACGGCGAGATCTTCGAACGCAATCTCGGGAACCGGTCGCCCTTCAAGCTCGACCGCGGCCTGAACCGGCCCTGGACACAAGGGGGCCTGCTCTATACCCCCGTGTTCCAGTAGGAACTGGTATCCGCTCAAAAGATCAGCGTAACCCATTACCGTGCCCCCGATACCCCCGACCATGGTCGGGGGTGACGCGCACTGTTCGTGCACGCAACTATCGGTGACATAACCAAGGCGCGGGCTCGGTCATCACATCACGTGACCGACAGGCACCGCACGCGAAAAACCAACCAAAGTTGTGGACTATTCACTTGGGAGGGTGAAGACCATGGCCTATGCGGCTTCGACATCGGACGCCGTCCGACCGATGACGGGCGAGGAGAAGAAAGTCATCTTCGCATCCTCGCTCGGGACCGTCTTCGAATGGTATGACTTCTATCTTTACGGATCGCTCAGCGCGGTCATCGCCGCGCAGTTCTTCTCCGGCGTCAACCCGACCGCCGGCTTCATCTTCGCGCTGATGGCGTTCGCCGCCGGCTTCGCGGTCCGTCCCTTCGGCGCCCTGGTCTTCGGCCGTCTCGGCGACATGATCGGCCGCAAATACACCTTCCTGGTCACCATCCTGATCATGGGCCTGTCGACCTTCATCGTCGGCATCCTGCCCAACTATGCCTCCATCGGCATCGCCGCCCCGATCATCCTGATCGGCCTGCGCCTGCTGCAGGGGCTGGCGCTGGGCGGCGAGTATGGCGGTGCCGCGACCTATGTCGCCGAACATGCACCGCACGGCCGCCGCGGCAACTACACCTCCTGGATCCAGACCACCGCGACGCTCGGCCTGTTCCTGTCGCTTCTGGTCATCCTGGGCTGCCGCGTCGCCATGTCGCCGGAGGACTTCAACGCCTGGGGCTGGCGCATCCCGTTCCTGATCTCCATCGTTCTGCTCGGCATCTCGGTGTGGATCCGGCTGATGCTGAACGAGTCGCCCGCCTTCAAGAAGATGAAGGAGGAAGGCAAGCATTCGAAGGCGCCGCTGACCGAATCCTTCGGCGAGTGGAAGAACCTGAAGATCGTCCTGCTCGCCCTGTTCGGCCTCGTCGCCGGCCAGGCGGTGGTCTGGTACACTGGCCAGTTCTATGCCCTGTTCTTCCTGACCCAGACGCTGAAGGTCGATGCACAGGCGGCCAACCTGATGATCGCGGCGGCCCTGCTGATCGGCACTCCCTTCTTCGTGATCTTCGGCACGCTGGCCGACCGGATCGGCCGCAAGCCGATCATCATGGCCGGACTGCTGCTGGCCTGCCTGACCTATTTCCCGCTGTTCAAGGGCATCACCCACTACGCCAATCCGGCGCTCGAGGAAGCCATCGCCACCTCGCCGGTCGTCGTCCTCGCCGATCCCAACGAGTGCTCGTTCCAGTTCAATCCGGTCGGCACCAGCCAGTTCACCAGTTCCTGCGACATTGCCAAGAGCGCCCTGGTGAAGCGCGGCATCCCCTACACCAATGAAGTGGCGCCCGCCGGAACCGTGGCGTCGATCAAGGTCGGCACCACGGTCATCCCGAGCTACACGGCTGTACCGCAGGCCAACACCACCGTGTCGCTGAGCCACGGCCCGGCCACCGCCGCCACCCCGACCGACGCGAAGGCCGCCGGTGCCGCCTTCGACAAGGGGCTGGGCGATGCGCTGAAGACCGCCAACTACCCGGCCAAGGCCGATCCGACCCGCATCGACACGGTGATGGTCATCGCACTGCTGACGGTTCTGGTAATCTACGTGACGATGGTCTACGGGCCGATCGCCGCGATGCTGGTGGAGATGTTCCCGACCCGCATCCGCTACACCTCGATGTCGCTGCCCTACCACATCGGCAACGGCTGGTTCGGCGGCTTCCTGCCGACCACCTCCTTCGCCATCGTGGCGGCCACCGGCGACATCTACTCCGGCCTCTGGTACCCGATCATCATCGCCGCGGCGACCCTGGTGATCGGCCTGCTGTTCGTCCGCGAAACCAAGGACGTGGACATCTACCAGCACGACTGACCGCGGCCGCATGAACACCTGATAAGGAAAACGGGCGGAGGGGATGACCCTCCGCCCGTTTTCCGTTCAGCTTCTGCCCGTTCGCCGTCAGGCGATGGTCAGCGTCGCGTTGCGCTGGGCCGCATCGTCCACGGCGAAGGCGGCGCCGGTGGCGGGGGCGAGCGGTGCGGCGACGCGGCCCTCTTCATAGCCCTCGGCGACATAGTGGGCGGTCGCCGCTTGCAGGTCGCTGCCGAAGGCCGCCTGCAGATCCGGATAGCGCGCCAGATAGGACTGCGCGTCGAAGCCCAGGCTCCGCCCCTCGGTCCGGCCGATGGTGGCGTAATGCAGTGCCGCCGCCGTCGGATCGTTGCCGAAGGCCTGGATCAGGTCGGGGTTGGCGGCCAGATAGGACTCCGCATCGAAATCGAACCGGCGATTCTCGTTGCGGCCGGTCTCGATGTAATGGCGGGTGGCGTCGGCCGTGTTGGTGCCAAAGGCCGCGGCCAGATCGGGGTTGTCGGCCAGATAGCCGGCGGCATTGAAGGTCAGCGACCGCCCCTCGCTCCAGCCGAAGGAGCGGTAGTGGTCGAAGGCGGCCTCGCTGTCCATCCCATAGGCGGCGACGAGGTCCGGATTGGCGGCGAGATAGGACAGGCCGTCAAACACCGGGGCCGAGGCACCGGCCACCGTCTGGTCGGTGTACTGGATGAACTCGACGTTGGTCAGCCGGTCATAGCCGTTGGCGTCGATCACATAGATCTCGCCATTGTGTTTGACGGCGCCGCTGTCGGCCAGCGAGGCGTGGCGGACGACCGTGTCGTTGCTGCCGTCGCCGCCGTCGATGACATTGACGCCGCTGCCGCCATCCAGCAGGTCGTCGCCCATGCCGCCCTTGATGGTGTCGTCGCCGGCATAGCCGCGCAGCGTGTCGTTGAGCTCCGACCCGGACAGGCTGTCATTGCCTCCCAGCAGGGCGGCGCGGATCGCCTCCGGGCTGGTGCCGGTGCTCGCCCAGTTCAGAGCCGTCGCCACCGGCAGGTTCAGATCCGACACCGCCACGTCGAGAACGCCGTTGCTCGCGTTGGTGACGCTGGTGACCGTGCCCCCGGTCAGGGCCTTGGTGAGCGGATCATAGGTGAAATTGCCGCGCAAATCGGTGAACCGGTTGCCGGGATAGGTGATGACGAGCTGGTCGGGCGTGGCACCGGTGATCGTGCCGCCCTGGATGTTCGTCACATCAAGCGCGTCGGTGTTGAGGCTGGACTGGGAACCGGCGCTGACCGAAACCATTCGGACTCTCCTTCACCTTTTCGTGTTCGACCAAAGGCTTTGCAGCCTTGCAGGAAGAACACCAAAGGAGGGGAAGTGTCCCGACGGGATTGGCCGTGCGGTAGGACGGCCCCCTTTGCTCCCCGCGCCACCGCCCGGATCCTTTCGCGCCCTGCCAAAAGTGGAAACCGGAAGCGGACGCGGATTGCGGGCACGGCGGCAATGACGGGTTTGTGATAAGCTGCTGCCCGCAGGGAGCGAAAATCAAGAATCGGAGGCGCAAAGCCCCATGGAAAGCTGGTTCATCCTGGCCGCGTCGCTGGCCTATTTGTTGTCGCTGTTTGCCATCGCATGGTACGGCGACCGGACCGGCACCCATGGCGGCGACCGGCGCACGCCCTGGCTCTATGCCCTGAGTTTCGGCGTCTATTGCACCTCCTGGACCTTCTACGGCGCGGTCGGACGGGCGGCGACCGGTGGTTTCTACTTCCTGCCCATCTATATCGGACCGATCCTGATGATCGGGCTGGGCTGGCCGGTGCTGGCCCGCATCGTCCGGGTGGCGAAGTCGGAGAATGTCGTCTCGATCTCCGACTTCCTGTCGGCGCGCTACGGCAAGAGCCGCAGCTTGGCGGCACTCGTCACCGTCGCCGCGGTGATCGGGCTGCTGCCCTACATCGCCCTGCAATTGAAGGCGATCAGCGTCAGCTTCGAAATCCTGGCCGGGGCGTCGCTGGGCACCGATCTCAGCCAGATGCCGGGCGGGACGGCGCTGATGGCGGCGCTGCTGATGGCGGCCTTCGCCATCCTGTTCGGCGTGCGCAGCGTGTCGGCCAACGAACATCACCGCGGCCTGATGATGGCCATCGCCGCGGAGTCGGTGGTGAAGCTGGCCGCGGCGCTGGGCGTGGGCGGGGCCATCGCCTTTTCCGTCTTCGGCGACCCGGCGACCTTCTTCGATGCCGCCGTGCGCCATCCGGGCTTTCTGGAGCTGATCCGGATGGACAGCATCGGCACCGACTGGTGGGTGGCCTGCCTGTTGTCGGGGTTGGCGATCCTGTGCCTGCCGCGCCAGTTCCACGTCGCGGTGGTGGAGAACACCCATGGCGGCGACGTGCGGTCATCGGCGAAGCTGTTCCCGGCCTATCTGGTCGCCATCAACATCTTCGTCCTGCCGGTGGCGCTGGCCGGGCTGATGCTGTTTCCGGACGGCACGACGAATGCCGACACCTTCATGGTGTCGATCCCCTTGAGCCAGGGCTGGCCTTGGCTGGCGCTGGCCGCCTTCATCGGCGGTCTGTCGGCCGCCACCAGCATGATCCTGGTGGAGATGGTGGCGCTCAGCACCATGATCTGCAACGACGTCGCCGTCCCGCTGCTGATGGCGTTGCGCCCGGACGACCGGCGGCTGCGCGACGATCCGGCGGGGATCCTGCTGCTGGTGCGGCGGTCGGCGGTGATCGTGCTGGTTCTGCTGTCCTATGGCTGCTACCGGCTGATCGGCCCGGCCTTTCCGCTGGCGACCATCGGCATGATGAGCTTCACCGCGGTGGCGCAGTTCGCCCCGGCCCTGCTGGGCGGGCTGATCTGGAGCCGCGCCAGCCGCAGCGGCGCCTTCGCCGGCATCTGCGCCGGATTCGTCGGCTGGGCCTACACCATGCTGCTGCCGTCCTTCGCCGATGCCGGATGGCTGGCCTCCAGCGCCTTGCGCGAGGGACCGTTCGGCCTGACCGGCCTCAGCCCGGTGGCGCTCGCCGGCATCGCCGGCATCGATCCGCTGACCAATGCCGCCCTGTGGAGCCTGGGGCCGAACTTCCTGCTGTTCGTCGTGGTCTCGCTGCTGACCCGTCCATCGACGCTGGAGCGCCAGCAGGCCGCCCGCTTCATGAGCCTGCGCCGCGCCTCCGACGGTGAGCCGCATGGGCCGCGCGGCGCCACGCTGGCCGACCTGCACGATCTGGCCCTGCGCTATGTCGGGCAATCGCGCGCCGATGCCGCCTTTCGCCGCTTCACCGGCGTGGCCGACGGCGACCTGCGCACCGCGCTGCTGATGCGCACCGATGGCGAGGCGATCCAACTGACCGAGCGTCTGCTCGCCGGCGCCGTCGGGTCGGCGTCTGCCCGCGTCGTGGTGGCCGGACTGCTGTCCGACCGCCGGCTGTCGCGCACCGATGCGCGGTCGATCATCGACGAAGCCTCGCGCGCCATCCTGAAGCAGCACGAACTGCTGCGCGCCACCGTGGAGAATGTGCCCCAGGGCATCGCCGTGTTCGACGAGGACTGGCGCGTCGCCACCTGGAACAACCAGTTCGTCGTCCTGCTGGAGCTGCCGGACGGCTTCGTCCAGGTCGGCACTTCGTTGCAGGACATCGTCGGACTGATCGCCCGGCGCGGCGAATATGGCCGCAACGGCGAGATCGAGACCCTGCTGGAGCGCCGGTCCGATCCGCGCCGCCGCAACAAGCCCGACGTCTATGAGCGGGTGCGGCCCGACGGCACGGTGCTGGAGATCGCCACCAACCCGATGCCGGGTCAAAGGCCCGGTGGACGGCCCGGCAGCGGCGGCTTCGTCGCCGTCTACACCGACGTCACCGAACGCCACCGCGCCGCCGCCGCCCTGCGCGAGGCCAACGAAACGCTGGAACGCCGCATCGAGGAGCGCACCCACGCCCTGTCGGAAGCGAAGGCGGAGGCCGAGCGCGCCAACCGCGGCAAGACCCGCTTCCTGGCCGCCGCCAGCCACGACCTGCTGCAACCGCTGCACGCCGCCCGGCTGTTCCTGTCGGCTCTGGGCGAACGCAACGGCGATAGCGCCATCCGCCAGATCGACACCTCACTGCGGTCGGTGGAAACGATCTTGGGCGATCTGCTGGACGTGTCGAAGATCGACAGCGGCGTAGTGAAGCCGAACCCGGTGCCGATGCGGATCGAGGAACTGCTGAAGCCGCTGGGCGAGGAATTCACCGTGCTGGCCAGCCGCCACGGGCTGGGGCTGCGGGTGGTCGACTGCTCCGCCATCGTCCGCAGCGATCCGACGCTGCTGCGGCGCATCCTCCAGAACTATCTCGCCAATGCGGTGCGCTACACCCGCACCGGCCGCATCCTGCTGGGCTGCCGGCGGCGGGGAGGTTTCCTGTCCATCGAGGTGTGGGACACCGGGCCCGGCATCCCCGAACACAAGGTGCCGGAAATCTTCATGGAGTTCCGCCAGCTCGACAACGACGGCGACGATCGGGGCGACCGCGGCAAGGGGCTGGGGCTGGGTCTCGCCATCGTCGAGCGTCTGGCCGGCATCCTTGGCCATACGGTGCAGGTGCGCTCCAAGGTCGGGCGGGGCAGCGCCTTCTCCGTGCTGGTACCGCTGACCGACGAACCGGTCGCCGCCCGTGCCGTCGTGGTCCGCCCGCGCGGCCGCGACCTGCGCGGCGTGCTGGTCCTTTGCCTGGAGAACGAGCCGGCCATCGCCCGCGCCACCGAGGATCTGCTGTCCAGCTGGTCCTGCCGCGTCGTCACCGCCGTCGCCCCCGACCTCGCGCTGGCGAAGCTGGAGGGGCGGACGCCCGACGTGATCCTGACCGACTATCACCTCGACCGCAGCCTGACCGGCGTGGAGGCTTTGCGGACCCTGCGCGCCTCGCTGGGCAGCGACATCCCCGCCGCCGTCGTCACCGCCGACCGCGACGCCGCCGTGCGCGAGGACATCGAGGCGGCCGGCTGCCGGCTGCTGTACAAGCCGGTGCGTCCGGGCGCGCTGCGGGCATTGCTGGGCCAACTGCTCGCGGAAAGGCAGCGGATGGCCGGTTAGCCGCACCGAAATTAAACCGCACAGAAATTGAGATTATTGACGGTTGAAACGCGGAGCCATACGGTTCCGGGGCATCGACCGTCACGGCCAGCCTTGGAACTTTCGGTCAACGGACTCCACGATCCGAACAGGCCCCGTCAGGCAGGATGCGAATACTGGGGAGGCACCTTGCGGCTTCGTCCGGAACCGTCGGGAGGACTCGGTTCCGCAAAAGGACGCAGCGGCGGCGCCGACGACATGTATTGACGTGCAATGACGGAACGAAAGGATTGCCCTTCCATGGTGAATCCCACGGCGGCAAATTCCACGACACATTCGACTGCGGAACTTGAGGCGCTGCTGATGCAGCGTCCGCTGACCGATGCCGAGCTTCAGGCTACGGCGGAAGCGGCGGCGGACTTCCGCATCCTCCCCGATGCCACGGTGATCAAGATCGGCGGACAGAGCGTCATCGACCGCGGCCGGGCGGCGGTCTACCCGCTGGTGGACGAGATCGCGGCGGCGCGCAAGGCCCACAAGCTGCTGATCGGCACCGGCGCCGGCACCCGCGCCCGGCACCTCTATTCCATCGCCGCCGGCCTCGGCCTGCCGGCCGGCGTGCTGTCGCAGCTCGGCGCCTCGGTCGCCGACCAGAATGCCGCCATGCTGGGGCAGTTGCTCGCCAAGCATGGCGTCTCCGCCGTGGACGGCGCCGGCCTGTCGGCGGTTCCGCTCTATCTGGCGGAGGTGCATGCCGTGGTCTTCAGCGGCATGCCGCCCTACACGCTGTGGATGCGTCCTCCAGCCAACGGCGTCATCCCGCCCTACCGCACCGACGCCGGCTGCTTCCTGGTCGCCGAGCAGTTCGGCTGCAAGCGGATGATCTATGTGAAGGACGAGAACGGGCTCTACACTGCCAACCCGAAAACATCCAAGGATGCGACCTTCATTCCGAAGATTTCGGTCGACGAGATGAAGGCGAAGGGGCTTCAGGACTCGATCCTGGAATTCCCGGTGCTCGACCTGCTGAAGGCCGCGCGCCATGTCCGCGAGGTGCAGATCGTCAATGGTCTGGTCCCCGGCAACCTGACCCGCGCACTCGCCGGCGAGCATGTCGGCACCATCATCACCGCGAGCTGAGGAGGCGGGACATGTCCGAGACCATCAACACCATCAAGCATGTGGCCTCGCCGCTCGCGCGGCAGACCCTTCTCAACGACGACCTGACCCGTCCGGTCGCCGGCGGCCGGCCGATCGCGCTGCTGCCCTGGCTGCATGTGGTGAAGATCGGCGGCCGGTCGATCATGGACCGCGGCCGCGACGCGATCCTGCCGGTCGTCGAGGAAATCCGCCGCATCCTGCCGGAACACCGTCTGCTGATCCTGACCGGGGCCGGCATCCGCGCCCGCCATCTCTACAGCGTCGGGCTCGATCTCGGCCTGCCGGTCGGCTCGCTGGCGCCGCTGGCGGCGAGCGAGGCCGGGCAGAACGGCCACATCCTGGCCTCGCTGCTGGCACCGGACGGCGTCTCCTATGTGGAGCATCCGACCATCGCCAGCCAGTTGGCCGTCCATCTGTCGGCGGCCCGTGCGGTGGTGGGCAGCGCCTTCCCGCCCTACCACCATCACGAATTCCCGACCTCGCGCATTCCATCCCACCGGGCCGACACCGGGGCCTTCCTGCTGGCCGACGCGCTGGGGGCCGCCAGCCTGACCATCGTCGAGGATGTGAACGGCATTTATAGCACCGATCCCAACGGTGCGGACGGTGCTGCGGCCCGTCTGCTGCCGGAGATCACGGCCGCCGATCTGGCTGCCCATGACGGTCCCCTGCCGGTGGACCGGGCATTCGTCGAGGTGCTGGCGAACGCCCGCCACATCACCCGCGTCCAGCTGGTGAACGGCCTGGTTCCGGGACGGCTGACCGCCGCACTGCGCGGCGAGCATGTCGGCACCATGATCCACACCGGCGCCCGCCGGGTTTGACCGCCAGGGATTGAAGTCCAGTAATTGAAGTCCCGCAATTGAAACCAGGGCAGCGGGCGTGCCGGCAGCGATCCGGTGCGCCCGCCTCTACTCCACCGGCGGCGGCGGTACAGCGGACAGCGCCAATTGGCTCGCCAGCACGGCGGCCTGGGTGCGGGTCAGCACGCCCAGCTTGCGCAGGATCGTGGTGACGTGCGCCTTCACCGTCGTTTCGGCGACGTTCATCTCATAGGCGATCTGTTTGTTCAGCTTGCCTTCGGCGATGCCGGCGAGGACGCGGAGCTGCTGGGGCGTCAGGGTGGCGGCGCGCTGCGCCGGGTCGGGGGCTTCGGTTTCCGGACCGCCGTTGATCTCCGGCAGCCACAGCTCGCCGTCCAGCACGGCGTGGATCGCCTCGACGATCTGGGTGTTCGGCGCCGACTTGGGCACGAAGCCGGAGGCGCCATAATCGATGGAACGTTGAATCGTCACCGGATCCTCCGATGCCGAGACCACGATCACCGGGATCGCCGGATGTTCGGACCGCAGCATCATCAGGCCGATCAGGCCGCTCATGCCGGGCATGTGCAGGTCCAGCAGGATGATGTCCGGCGGCTCCCCGGTGTCCAGCAGCGGCTTGATCTGTTCGAACCGCGACGCTTCCAGAATCACGGCGCCGGCAATCGCCTGACCGATGGTCTGGGTCAAGGCGGTGCGCATCAGCGGGTGGTCGTCGGCAATCAGGATGCGGTGCGACATTGATTTTCCGAGAATGGAATTTCCGGACAAGGATAGTCCGGGTTTAAAACGGTTCCACCAGTATCCCCTTGCAGCCGACCGTTGACAACTGCGCCCAATGCCGCGCGTCGACGTTTCCGGTGGATTTCCCTTCATCCGTCCGCGGACGGAATGGCACCGGCGCTGGTGCGTTCGTGGATGGCCTGACGGCGGAAGCGGTACAGCTCGGCCGGTCGGCCGCCGGTCTGGCTTTCATACTGGCCGGTGGGCTCGACGAAGCCGCCGGTGATCATCAGGCGGCGGAAATTCTGCTTGTGCACCCGCTCACCCGACAGCGCCTCCACCACCAGCTGGAGCTGGTGCAGGGTGAAGGTCGGCGGCAGCAGTTCGAACACGATGGGGCGGTAGCGCAGCTTGCCGCGCAGTCGCTCCAGCGCGGTTGCCAGGATGCGCCGGCCATCGCGCGCCATCGGCCGGCCGAGCGCGCGCGGCATCGGCCCGCCGGCCGACACCGACGGGTCGATCCGGGCTGCGAGATCACGGTCGCGGAAGGACTCCACCACCAGCCCGGCCTCGTAAAGCAGTTCGAACCGCTCCAGCACGCGTTCCATGTCCCAGTCGGCACCGTCCAGGCCGAAGGCCATCTGGGCGCGTTCGGCCCGGCGCAGCCGGGTCTCCTCGTCGGGTGCCGAGGCGATCCAGCCGCCGAGCGCCGGGGCGATCACGCCATCCAGCAGCGGCGGGCGCTGGTCGCGCCAGTCCTCCCACGGGAAATGGTCGTAGAGATCACGCCATTCGGCCGAGCCGCCACCGCCCAGGGGGCCGTCCCGGACCAGCGCCAGATATCCGACCACGACCGAGCGCGGCCCGCCGAACAGCTCGTGCGGGTCGCGGTAACGGTCGCCGAAGGTGTAGAGCTGCTCGACATAGCGGAGCGCCAGGCCCGACAGTCCCTCCGCCACCGCGCGGACACCGTCCTGCAAGGTGCGGAAGCGATCGGGTTCGAAGGGCGCGCCGGGCAGCGCGTCACGATGTGGCAAGGGCTCGTCGCCGCGCCGGTGGTTGTCCGGCACGGCAAAGCCGCTGCGCACCGTCACGACGCGCGGCGTCCCGCCGGTCACCGCCACGATGGCGACCGACAGGCCCAGTTGGAGAGATTGGGTCACGGTGCGCCCCTCTCCTTTCGAAGAGGGGGCGGCCGATGGTGTGGGGTCAACGCTTGTCCAACGGGACGAAGGGACGGGCGGCGTGGCCGGTGAAGAGCTGGCGGGGACGGCCGATCTTCTGGGCCGGATCCTCGATCATCTCCTTCCACTGGCTGATCCAGCCGACGGTGCGGGCCAGCGCGAACAGCACGGTGAACATGCTGGTCGGGAAGCCCATCGCCTTCAGGATAATGCCCGAGTAGAAATCGACGTTCGGATAGAGCTTCTTCTCGATGAAGTACTCGTCCGACAGGGCGATCCTCTCCAGCTCCATCGCGATGGCCAGATGCGGCTCGTCCTGGATGCCCAGGCGGTCGAGAACCTGATAGCAGGTCTCGCGCATGATCTTGGCGCGCGGATCGTAGTTCTTGTAGACGCGGTGGCCGAAGCCCATCAGGCGGAAGCTGTCGTTCTTGTCCTTGGCACGGCGGACGAACTCGGGGATACGCTCCACCGAGCCGATCTCCTCCAGCATCTTCAGCACGGCCTCGTTCGCGCCGCCATGGGCCGGACCCCACAGGGCCGCGATGCCCGACGCAATGCAGGCGAACGGGTTGGCGTGCGACGAGCCGGCCAGACGGACGGTGGAGGTCGAGGCGTTCTGCTCGTGGTCGGCATGCAGGATGAAGATCTTGTCCATCGCTTCCGACAGGACCGGATCGACCTTCCATTCCTCGCACGGCGTGCCGAACGTCATGTACAGGAAGTTCTCCGCGTAGGACAGGTCGTTGCGCGGATACATGAAGGGCTCGCCGACCGTGTATTTATGGGCCATGGCGGCCATGGTCGGCATCTTGGCGATCAGGCGGTGCGCGGCGATCTTGCGCTGCACCGGATCGAAGATGTCGGTGGAGTCGTGATAGAAGGCCGACAGGGCACCGACGACGCCGCACATGATCGCCATCGGGTGGGCGTCGCGGCGGAAGCCGCTGTAGAACTTGGCCAGCTGCTCGTGCACCATCGTGTGGTAGGTGATGGTGCGCTCGAAATCGGCCTTCTGCTGCGGGTTGGGCAGTTCGCCGTTCAGCAGCAGATGGCAGACCTCAAGGAAATCGCAATTCTCGGCAAGGTCGGCGATGGCGTAGCCGCGGTGCAGCAGGACGCCCTCGTCGCCGTCGATGTAGGTGATGGCCGAATCGCAGGCGGCGGTGGAGGTGAAGCCGGGGTCGTAGGTGAAATAGCCGGTTTCGGCGTAGAGCTTGCGAATGTCGATCACGTTGGGACCGGTGGACCCGCCGAGCAGCGGCAGCTTCAAAGTCTTGCCGGTGGCGTCGTCGGTCAGCGTGACGGTGCCGACCTGGGTCACATCGCCATGCGGCGTGTGCTTGCTCGATTCCATGACCTTTTCACACTCCTTGCTGGCCGGCTGGGCGGCGGCTCGCGGCCTCCGCTGCCGGACCTTGGTGGTTGGCCCGACTTTGGCACGCACTGGGACTGCGCGCTTCGGCACCCTGCGGGGCGCCGCGCCGTCTTCTCCCGGTCTCCTTGGACGGAGACGTCTTCCTTCAACCCTCCGAAGGATAGGCCGGATGCGGAACACGCACCCATCCTGGTCGTTGACTCCTCCGGAAGATTGCAGAGGCAGAAGATAGCAGAGGACATCATGACCGACACGCCTCAAACGCGCACCCCCTCCGAAGGAATGCCCCAGCCGAAGAAATCCGGTGCGATATCCGGGGCGGACACCCATGACCAGACCCCGGCCGGCGAGCGCTCCCCGCGCGAGGACATGACGAAGACGCCGGGCGACGGCACGTTGCAGGACGCCACCCCGGCCGGATTGTCGTCGAAGGAACTGCGGGAGCGGGCGGAGGACACCGACGGCTCGACCCAGCCCGGCACCGGCTGACGCCGGTTCCGGACAGTCGCGGCGCACCGGCTTCAGCCCGCCGGCCTCACACCACTGGCCGCGGCACGCCGGTGCGCTCGCGCAAGCTCCGCTCCAGCCGCGCGGCCTCGCGCAACAGGACCGGCAGAAGCCGGGCCGCCTGATCCCTGTCGCCGTTGCGGCAGAGAACCTCCATGCGCCAGGCGATATGCATGACCGCCATGCCGCCGAAGCTGCCGGCGAGACTGGACAGGTCGTGCGCCTCCTGGGCCAGCGCACGCAGGTCGACGGTGCCGGCCGGCATGGCATCATCCATCGCCGACAGCCGCTCCAGCCGGTGCGAGACATCTTCAAGGAAGCTGTCGACGATCAGCGCCAGGCTGTCGGCGCCCACCGTTTCCACCAGATCGTCCAGCACCGCCTCGTCCAGCGCCTCGCCGTCCTCGCCGCTGCCGTCATCGTTCCCGGCGGCGCTGCCCCGATCGCTCCCCTTGCCCGCCTCCGCCGCAGCGGCCGGCGGCTCCGCCGTGCCGATCCAGCGATCCAGCGCGGACAGCAGGCCGGCGCGGCTGATCGGCTTGGTCAGATAATCGCTCATCCCCGCACGCAGACACAGTTCGCGCGTTCCGGGCATGGCATCGGCGGTCAGGGCGATGATGGGCAGGGCGGCCAGCGCGCCGCCGCGCGCACGGATCGCCTGGGCAGCCTCCAGCCCGTCCATTCCCGGCATCTGGACATCCATCAGCACAAGATCGATGCCGCCGCGGCAGGCCGCCGCCACCGCCTGCTCGCCATCCTCCGCCACCTCCACCGTGTAGCCCAGCCGGCGCAGCAGGGTGGTGGCGAACAGCTGGTTGGTGCGGTTGTCCTCCGCCAGCAGGATGCGGCCGCGGCGGGGCACGTCCTCCACCTTCGCTTCGGCCGGCGGAGCGGCAGACGCGGCGGGGGCCGCAGCGGCGAACAGCCCGGTCAGGCAGGCGGCCAGCGAACTCTGGCGCAGCGGACGGTTCAGGATCGCATGGGCCAAACCGGGCGCCGGTCCGCTTTCGCTGCGCACCGCCGGACCCAGCGTGACGATCAGCACGCGTCGCGTCCCGATCAGCGCCGGATCGCCGGCGACCGTCGCCAGCAGCGTATCGCCGCCCATGCCGGGCATGGTCTGGTCGGCCAGCACCACGTCGAAGGGACGGCCGCCGGCTGCCCCGCGCCGCAACGCCTCCAGCGCGTCGGGCCCGTTCTCCACACAGGTCGGCCGGGCACCCAGGCTGTCAAGCATCGAGGCCAGGACCCGGCGGTTCACCGCCAGATCGTCCACCACCAGCACGCTGCGCCCGGCCAGCGGCTGTTCGGCCGGCGGCAGAGCCTCTTCCGACAGGGCCAGCGGCAGGTCGACCAGGAAACGGCTGCCGATGCCCAGGCTGCTTTCCACCGCGATGCTGCCGCCCATCAGTTCCGACAGCTGACGGCAGATCGCCAGCCCAAGGCCGGTTCCGCCGAACTTGCGGGTGATCGAGCCGTCCACCTGCTGGAACTTGTTGAACAGGGTCGGCATCGCTTCGGCGGGGATGCCGATGCCGGTATCGGTGACGGTGATGCGCAGCACCAGATGGGCGTCGGTGGCGTCCAGCACCTCCAGTTCCACCGCGACGGAGCCCTGGTCGGTGAACTTCACCGCGTTTCCGACCAGATTGACCAGGATCTGCCGGATGCGCGTCGGATCGCCCAGCAGGGTGCGGCGCAGCAGCGGATCGATGTAGAAGCCGATCTCGATCCCCTTCTCGTGGGCGCGGGGCGTCAGCAGTTCCACCACCCCTTCCACCAGATCGGCGGCGTCGAAGGGCAGCGTTTCGATGGTGACCCGGCCGGCCTCCAGCTTGGAGATGTCGAGGATATCGTTGATGATGGTCAGCAGCGCATTGGACGAGCTGCGGATGGCCTGGGCGAACTGGCGCTGCTCGTCGGTCAGCGGGGTGTCGAACAGCAGCTCCGTCATGCCCTGGATGCCGTTCATCGGCGTGCGGATCTCGTGGCTCATCGCCGCCAGGAATTCCGATTTCGCCTGGGTCGCCGCCTCGGCACGGGCGCGCAGGGCGTCGGCCTCCTCGCGGGCGGCGTCGAGCCCTTCGGCCAGCGCGCACATGTCGGCGGCCTGGCGCTGCAACTCCGCCTCGAAGCGCTTGCGTTCGGTGATGTCGGTGCGGGTGCAGACCAGCGAGCCGTTGCTGGTCCGGTTCTCCGCCACCACGATCCAGCGGCCGTCGGGCAGTTCCCGCTCGAACGGCGCACCGGGGTTGCGGTGCTGGGCCAGTTCGGCCTGGATCCAGGTTTCATCGTTCGGCCCGTCCGGATTGCCGGCGAACTCGCCGTTCGCCACGGCGGCGCGCAGAATATCTTCGAACGGGCGGCCGGGAACCATCAGCGGCGCCGTCAGCGGATGGGCTTCGCGATAGCGCTCGTTGCACAGGATCAGCCGGTCGTCGGCATCGAAATAGGCCAGCCCCTCCGGCACCGCTTCGATCGCATCGTCCAGCGTCTGCTTGGCGAGCCTCAGCTCCTCTTCCGTCAGCTTGTCGCGCGAGATGTCGGTATGGGCGCCGACCATGCGCACGACGCGCCCCTCGGCGTCGCGGATGTGGATGGCGCGGCTGAGGATGTAGACGGTGTGGCCCTGCTTGTGGCGGAAGCGCTGCACCGCCTCGAATTTCGGGATCAGCCCGGCATTGTAGGCGCGGACCATCTCCAGCGCGGCGATCCGGTCCTCCTCGAAGATCAGGCCGGCCCACATGTCCAGGCTGTTTGCCAGTTCGCAGTCGCGGTAGCCGAGCTGCTCCTTCCAGGTGGGGGAGAACCAGATCCCACCGCCTTCCAGGTTCCAGTCCCAGATGCCGTCCCGCGTCGCCTGGACGGTGAGGTCGAGAAGCTCGCGGTTCGACCGCAGCTCCGCCTCCTCCCGCTTGGCGTCGGTGATGTCCTGGACGACGCCGAGCAGGCCGACCGGCCGGCCATCGTCGCCGCATTCGGCCATGCCGCGGATGAAGACATGGCGCAGCGCCCCGCCGGGCCGGAGGACGCGTGCCTCGATTGAAAACCCCTCGCCGGTTTTCCGCGCACGCTCGACCAGATCGGCCAGAGGCTTGCGGTCGTCGGGGTGGTAACAGGCGCGCGACAGCTCGACGGTCGGCTGTTGCTGCTGCGGCGGCAGGCCCAGGATGCGATAGACCTCGTCGGACCAGCGGCGGGCATCGGTGACGAAGTCGATGTACCAGTGGCCGAACTGGCCGATCTCCTCGGCGAGATTCAGCAGGCGCGACCGGTCGCGCAGCTCCGCTTCCGCCCGCTCGCGCCGGGTAACCTCGCGGCGCAGCGTCATCTCGTCCACCACTAGCCGGGCGAGCTGGGCCAGCGTCTCCGCCTCGCGGGCATCGAAGCCGTCACGGGGCCTGTCGTCGATGACGCACAGCGTCCCCAGCTTCCGCCCGTCGGCCACCAGCGGTGCGCCGGCATAGAAGCGGATGTAGGGGTCGCCGGTGACCAGCGGATTTCCGGCGAACCGCCGGTCCTTGGTCGCGTCGGGCACCACCAGCACGCCGTCGTCCAGAATGGCATGGGCGCAGAAGGCGAAGTCGCGGTGGGTTTCCGTCACCTCCAGCCCGGCGCGGCTCTTGAACCACTGGCGGTCGCGGTCGATCAGCGACACCAGCGCGATGCGGGTCCGGAAGAAATGTTGGGCCAGCCGGGTGATGTTGTCGAACCCCGGCTCGGGCGGCGTATCGAGGATGCAGTAGGAGTGCAGAACCGCCAGCCGGCCACCCTCATCGGGCGGCAGGGCCGCCGGCACCGGCCCCTCGACCGGATCCGCACTCACGCAGCCGTCTCCCCGGCGCTGCGGCCGTCGGCGATACGCCACTGCTGGAGCTTGCGGTAGATGGTGGAGGGGCTGATCTCCAGCATCAGGGCGGCGCGTGGCACATCGTCGCCGGTCAGCCGCAGCGCCTTCCGGATCATCTCCTTCTCGACCTGCCACAACGGCTGCACGGCGTCGTCCCCTTCCGGCAGATCGGCGGACGGCGAACCGCAGGCGGCGCAGGAGGCCGCAGAGCCATCCGGGCCGGCCATCGGCGGCAGCATGTCCAGGGTGACCTGCGGCCCGTCGTTCAGGACCACGACATTGCGGATAACGTTCTGCAATTGCCGTACATTGCCCGGCCAGTCATGGGCGCGCAGCCTCGCCTCCACCTCCGGCGTGAAGGCCGCCAGCGCCTTTCCCTCCTCCCGCACATAGTCGAACAGGAAGGAACGGGCGATCTCGATCACGTCATCGCCGCGGTCGCGCAGCGGCGGCAGGGCCAGCGGGATGACGTGCAGGCGGTAGTAGAGATCCTCCCGGAAACGGGCGGCCTGTACCTCCGCCAGCGGATCGCGGTTGGTGGCGGCGACGAAGCGCACATCCACCCGCTCCTCCCGGCCGCTGCCGACGGGGTTGACCGTGCCGGTCTGGACGAAGCGCAGAAGCTTGCTCTGCAGATCGAACGGCATCTCGCAGATCTCGTCCAGGAACAGCGTGCCGCCGTCGGCCAGCAGCGCCGCACCCGGCCGGTCGCCGGACGCACCGGTGAAGGCGCCCTTCACATGGCCGAAGATCTCCGATTCAAGCAGATCCTTGGGGATCGCAGCACAGTTCAGCGCGACGAAGGCGCCGTCGCGCCTGGGGCTGGCGCGGTGGATGGCCTGAGCCGCCACCTCCTTGCCGGTCCCGCTTTCGCCGGTGATGAAGACGTTGGCCCGGCTGGCGGCCACGCTCTCGATCGTGCGGTAGACCGCCTGCATCTCGGGCGAGCTGCCGATGAAGCCATGGAAGCGTCCGCGGTCCAGATCCTTGCGGTATCCCTCCACCATGCGGGCCAGGGTCCGCCGTTCCAGCGCGTTGCGCAGGGTCAGGTTCAGCCGGTCCGCGTTGAACGGCTTCACGATGAAATCGAAGGCGCCGAGCCTCATCGCCTCCACCGCCAGATCGATGGAGCCATGGGCGGTGATGATGACCACAGACACGCTTGCGTCGCGGGCATGCAGCGCCTGCAACACCTCGAGCCCGTCCATGTCCGGCAGTTTCAGGTCCAGGATCACCGCGTCGGGCGGCGAGGCGGCCGCCGCGTCCAGCGCTTCGCCCCCGCGGGTGCAATGCACGACCTCGTGCGCATCGGCGCGCAGGAACTCGATGTAGAGCTTGGCGAGCGGGACCGTATCCTCGATCAGCAGGATCCGGCGCTTCTTGGAAGTGGACAAGGAAGACAAGGGCGGCACTCGGGCAGAGTGGATAAGGCAAGTCCAGTCAGGCAGGCGGCGACATTGAGCAATGCCACAGTGTAACCCGGCCAAGAGCTTGCCGCCAGTCAGGGCAAGCCCACAGACATAGTACCTTCGCCATAACGCCCCGCCGGGCAGAGGTCCGGAACGGTCCGGGTCGTCTCACACCCCGCTGTCGATCAGGTCGGTCCGCCCGATCCGCCGCAGCGAGACCTGGACGCGGGCATTGTGCTCGCGGATCTCGCGCAGGGTCTGCAAGGTGAATTCCACATGGCCCTCGGCCGCCGCACTCGCAGCATCCGCGTCGCCGTCCAGCACCGCATTGGCGATGGCCAGATGCTGTTGCAGCAGCAGCTCGCGCACGCCCGGCCGGGAATAGAGGTCAGTGCGGTTGTAGAACACGTCGTTGCGCAGCAGGTCGGACAGCGTCCGCATGATGTGCAGCATGACGACGTTGTGCGCCGCCTCGTAGATCGCCAGATGCAGGTCGGCGTCCGAATCCGCCTCTTCCGAGCTGTCGTCCTTGCCGTGGGCGGCCTGCATCCGGGCGACGATGGTGCGGATGCCGTCGCGGTCGAGGTCGGTCGCTCGCTGCGCCGCCAGCCCGGCCGCGGCCGCCTCGATGGAACGGCGGAACTCCAGATAGTCGAAGGACGCGTCCGGCTTGTTGCGCATCAGCGTCATCAGCGGATCGGCGATCTGCGACAGGAAGCTGGCGACATGGGTGCCGCCGCGCCCGCTGACCAGCAGGCCGCGCTCCTCCAGCTTGGCGATGGCGTCGCGCAGCGACGGGCGGGATACGTCCAGCTTCACCGCCAGCTCGCGTTCGGCCAGCAGCTTTTCCCCCGGACGCAGCGCGCCTTCCAGAATCAGCCGTTCCAGATGCTCGGCAATGGCGTCGGCCAGCTTGGCCGGTTTGATCGTCCCCTGCATTGGGTGGGCGGCCTCTCCCTGTGCGTCCCGATCCTCTTCAATAGCGATGGACGCAACAGTCGTCCAGAGCGGCGGCGACCGGCAGGGTCGCACCCCCCTACCAAAGTTGGTCGGCTGACAAACGATTCAGCCATTGCACAGTCTGGTAAAATATTTTATCCAACTTGCACCGTATGGATAAGAGATGTCCATCGCCGCCGGACTGGCAAGGGGCTTTCCCCAAACCGGCCGGGGCGGAAAGTGCATCCACAAAGTACCGGGACAGGACGGACCAGCACCCGCAAGGGCGCATCCGCACCGCGAGCATCGGGGCCGCAAGACCCCGGCGGCGGTGAACGCTTCCGCTTTGCCGACATCCGGCCTTCCTCCCGCGCCGTCCTCCAGGCGCGGGCAGGCAGGATGCGTGCAAAATCGGCTCTCCTTCTCCCGGGACACCGTTCGGACCGACATCACTCCCCGAGAAGGAGACCCCTGACGATGAGCTGGTCGCAAGTCTACGACCCGATGAACAACATCTGGCTGTCGACGCTGTTCGCGTCGCTGCCGGTCCTGGTGATGCTGGGCGGTCTCGGCATCTTCCACATGAAGGCGCACCGCGCGGCCCTGCTGGGTCTGGCGACGGCGCTGGCGGTGGCCGTCGCCGTGTTCGGCATGCCGGTGGCGATGGCGGGAAAGACCGCGCTGCTGGGTGCGGCTTACGGTCTGCTGCCGATCGGCTGGATCGTCGTCAACATCATCTTCCTCTATCACCTGACCGAGCAGCGCGGGCAGTTCAAGATCCTGCAGGAAAGCATCACCGGCATCACCAACGACCGCCGGCTCCAGCTCCTGCTGATCGCCTTCTGCTTCGGCGCCTTCTTCGAGGGTGCCGCCGGCTTCGGCACGCCGGTCGCCGTCACCGGCGCCATGCTGATCGGGCTGGGCTTCACCCCGCTGGCTGCCTCGGGCCTGTCGTTGATCGCCAACACCGCCCCGGTCGCCTATGGTGCGCTCGGCACGCCGGTGCTGGCGCTGGCGGCGGTCACCGGCCTGCCTCTGCTGGACCTGTCGGCGATGATCGGCCGTCAGCTTCCGTTCTTCTCGGTGCTGGTGCCCTTCTGGCTGATCGTCGCCTTCGCCGGCTGGCGGGGCATGATCCAGATCTGGCCGGCCATCCTGGTCGCCGGCGTCTCCTTCGCCGTCCCGCAGTATCTGGTGTCGAACTATCACGGCCCCTGGCTGGTGGACGTCGCCGCCGCCATCGTCTCGCTGGTCTGCGTCACCCTGTTCCTGAAGGTCTGGCACCCGAAGGCGATCTGGCACACCGCCGGCGGGGCCTCCGCCATGACGCAGTCCGCCGGCGCCGCCGTGGTCGAGGGCGAGGCGCGCCGCAGCCACGGCTACAGCGCCGCGGACGTCCGCCGCGCCTGGATGCCCTGGGCGATCCTCAGCGTTCTCGTCTTCCTGTGGGGCATCCCCGAGGTCAAGGCCTTCCTCGACGGCGTGTCGATCTTCAAGTTCCCGATCGACGGCCTGCACAACATGGTGATGCGCGTTCCCCCGGTGGTGGCCAAGGCCCATCCGGAGGCCGCCGTCTACACCCTGAACTGGCTGTCCGCCACCGGCACCGGCATCTTCATCGCCGCCGTCATCTCCGGCTTCCTGATGGGCTATTCGCCGGTCGAGATGGTGAAGACCTACGGCCGCACCCTCTACGCCATCCGCAACTCGCTGCTGACCATCTCGGCGATGCTGGCGCTCGGCTACACCACCCGCTACTCGGGCCTCGACACCACGCTGGGCCTCGCCTTTGCCAACTCCGGCTTCCTCTACCCGTTCTTCGGCACCTTCCTGGGCTGGCTCGGCGTGGCGCTGACCGGGTCGGACACGGCGTCCAACGTGCTGTTCGGCAGCCTGCAGAAGGTGTCGTCGGAACAGCTCGGCCTGCCGCCGACGCTGATGGCCGCCGCCAACAGCTCGGGCGGCGTGATGGGCAAGATGATCGACGCCCAGAGCATCGTCGTCGCCGCCGTCGCCACGAAGTGGCATGGGCATGAGGGCAAGATCCTGCGCTTCGTCATCTGGCACTCGCTGGCGCTGACCGCGCTGGTCGGCCTGCTGGTGATGGCGCAGGCCTATCTCTGGCCCTTCACCCTGATGGTGATCGGCCGCTAAGCGGCCTGTCCCTTCACCTCCACGTCCTCCTCCCCCAAGCAGGAGCTGCCGCCAATGCTGCCCGCCCCTTACGACCGTGTGCTGGCCGAGCTTCAGTCCGTCATCCCGCAGGCAAGGCTGGTCACCGACCCGCTGCGCACGCTGGCCTACGGCACCGACGCCAGCTTCTACCGGCTGATCCCGAAGATCGTGGCGCTGGTGGAAACGGAGGAGGAGGTGGTGCGGCTGCTGCGCATCACCCGCGGGCACAGCGTGCCGGTGACCTTCCGCGCCGCCGGCACCAGCTTGTCGGGCCAGGCGGTCAGCGACAGCGTGCTGGTGGTGCTGGGGGACGGCTGGCGGGGCTGCACCATCGGTCCGGCTGCGGCCACCGTCACCCTGCAACCCGGCGTGATCGGGGCGGAGGCCAACCGCCGCCTCGCCCCGCTGGGCCGCAAGATCGGCCCCGATCCGGCCTCCATCGCCACGGCGAAGATCGGCGGCATCGCCGCCAACAACGCCAGCGGCATGTGCTGCGGCACCGCGCAGAACAGTTATCGCACGCTGGAGTCGATGCGGCTGGTGCTGGCCGACGGCACGGTGCTGGACACCGCGGATGCGGCCAGCTGCCGTGCCTTCCAGCAAAGCAATGGTGCGTTGCTCGACCGGCTGGCGGCGCTGGGTTCCCGCACCCGCGCCGACGAGGCGCTGGCGACCCGCATCCGCGACAAGTTCCGCATCAAGAACACCACCGGCTATAGCCTGAACGCACTGGTGGATTACGAGGACCCGGTCGACATCCTCCAGCACCTGATGATCGGGTCGGAAGGAACGCTGGGCTTCATCTCCACCATCACGCTGCGCACCGTGCCGGAGCATCCGCACAAGGCCAGCGCGCTCCTGTTCTTCCCCGACATCGCCGAGGCCTGCCGCGCGGTGGCCCTGCTGAAGGCCGCCCCGGTCGACGCCGCCGAGCTGATGGACCGCGCCTCGCTCCGCTCCATCCAGGACAAACCGGGCATGCCGCCGCAGATCCGCAGCTTCGGCCCCGAGGCGGCGGCCGTGCTGGTGGAGACCCGTGCCGAGAGCGCCACGGCGCTCGACGCCAACGTTGCGGAGATCGCCACGGTGCTGGCCGGCTGCGTCACCATCGGCGATACGAGCTTCACCACCGACGCCAAGGCCTGCGAAGGCTTCTGGAAGATCCGCAAGGGCCTGTTCCCGGCGGTCGGCGCCATCCGCCAGACCGGCACCACCGTCATCATCGAGGACGTCGCCTTCCCCCTGCCCCGACTGGCCGACGCGACGCGCGAATTGCAGGCGCTGTTCGAGCGCCACGGCTACCGCGAGGCGATCATCTTCGGCCACGCGCTGGAAGGGAACCTGCACTTCGTCTTCACCCAGGCCTTCGACACCCAGGCGGAGATCGACCGCTACCGCCGCTTCATGGACGATGTCGCCGAGCTGGTGGTCACCCGCTATGACGGCTCGCTGAAGGCGGAGCACGGCACCGGCCGCAACATGGCCCCCTTCGTCGAGATGGAATGGGGTCCGCAGGCCTATGGGCTGATGAAGGAGATCAAGGATCTCTTCGACCCCGACGGGCTGCTGAATCCGGGCGTCATCCTGAACGGCGACCCGCAGGCCCATCTGAAGAACCTCAAGCCGCTGCCGCCGGCCGACCCACTGGTCGACACCTGCATCGAGTGCGGATTCTGCGAACCGACCTGCCCGTCCCACCGCTTCACCCTGTCGCCACGACAGCGCATCGTCGGCCGACGCGAGATGGCGCGGCTGGAGGCCACCGGTGACGATGCCGGGCGTCTGGCCGAGATCGCCGCCGCCTACGATTACCAGGGCATCGACACCTGCGCCGCCTGCGGCCTGTGCGCCACCGCCTGCCCGGTGGGGATCGAGACCGGGCTGCTGATCAAATCCATGCGCGGCGAACGCCGCGGTGCCATGGCCCGCAAGGCAGGGGCATTGGTCGCCGACCATATGGAAGGGACGCTGGGTCTTGCCCGCACCGGCCTGCGTCTGGCCGATTTCGCCCGCCGCACGGTCGGACATGGGGTCGCCGAAGCCGCGGCGCGCGTGCTGACCGGCGGCGAACTACCCTCACTGCCGCGCAGCCTGCCGACCGCCGCGACCTTCTCGCCGAAGGCGGAAACGGTCACCGACGACGACGTGCCGACGGTGGTTTACGCCCCCAGTTGCGTCAGCCGCACCATGGGTCCGGCCTCTGGCGATCCCCAGCAACGCCCGCTGCCCGAGGTCGTCGAATCGGTGATGCGCAAGGCCGGCTTCCGCATCCTCTATCCGGAAGCCGCGGACGGCCAATGCTGCGGCATGCCGCTGGAAAGCAAGGGGCTGATCGAGGCCGCCGACGCCAAGGCCGACGCCATGCTGGCGGCCCTGTCGAAGGCGAGCCGGGGCGGCCGCTATCCCGTGGTGATGGACACCAGCCCCTGCGCCCTGCGGCTGAAGAAGCGGCTGACCGACGCGGGGCTGCGCATCCTCGACGTGGCGGAGTTCCTCGGCGAGTTCGCCCTGCCCCGCCTGGACATCGCCAAGACGGCGGAACCGGTGATGCTGCACCTGACCTGCTCCACCCGCCGGATGGGGCTGGACGGCGCGCTGACAGCGGTGGCGAAGGCCTGCGCCGCGACCGTGGTGGTTCCGCCCGATGTCGGCTGCTGCGGCTTCGCCGGAGACAAGGGCTTCACCACGCCGGAACTGAACGCCCACGCCCTGCGCCACCTGCCGGCCACGGTGCCGGAAGGCTGCGCGTCGGGCTACTCCACCAGCCGCACCTGCGAGATCGGCCTGTCCGACAAGGCGGGCGTTCCCTACCGGTCCATCGTCTATCTGGTCGACGCCTGCGCAACGGCGAAGGCCGAGGCGACGGCGCGGGTGGCGGAACCGGCCTTCTGAACGACGCCCGCAGACAAGATTATTCCTGAGGAAGCGCCCGATGTCCGCGATCCCCAAACCCACCCGCGTCTATTACTTCGGCACCTGCCTCGTCGACCTGTTCTTCCCCGACGCCGGGATGGCGGGGATCGAGCTGTTGCAGTCGCAGGGCCTGACCGTCGTTTTCCCGCAGGGGCAAAGCTGCTGCGGCCAGCCCGCCTACAATTCCGGCTACCGCGCCGACGCGCTGAAAGTCGCCCGCGCCCAGCTGGATCTGTTCCCCGGCGACGATCCCATCGTCGTGCCGTCGGGCTCCTGCGCCGGCATGATGAAGAAGCACTGGCCCGACCTGTTCCACGGGGAGCCGGATGAGGCCAAGGCGGTGCAGGTTGCGGCCCGCGTCTGGGAATTGACGCAGTTCCTGGTCCATGTCCTCGACGTCCAGCTCACCGACAAGGGGGAGCCTGTGCGCGTCACCTGGCACGCCTCCTGCCATGCCCAGCGCGAAATGGGCGTGGTCGAAGAGCCGAAGGCGCTGCTGCGCCAGCTTGCGAATGTCGAGCTGGTGGAGTTGAAGCGGGAGAAGGAATGCTGCGGCTTCGGCGGCACCTTCGCCGTGCGCCATCCGGAGATCTCCGCCGCGATGGTCGGCGACAAGGTGGCGGACATCGCGGACACCGGCGCATCCCGCGTGGTGTCGGGTGACTGCGGCTGCCTGCTGAACATCACCGGCGCGCTGGAAGCCGGTGCCAAGGCCGCACGCGGCCAGCACATCGCCCAGTTCCTGAAGGAGCGCATCCATGGACGGTAACGCACCGGATTTCGCCGCCGCCTCGCGCGCGGCGCTGGCCGACCCGCAGCTGCGCGGCAATTTCCGTCGCGCGATGGACGGGCTGATGAGCAAGCGCGCCGCCCAGTTCGCCGATGCCGGCGAATGGCAGGGGGTGCGGGCGCTGGCCGCCTCGGTCCGGCTGCGCGCCCTGTCGAAGCTGCCGGAACTGCTGGAGAAGCTGGAGGAGACCTGCACCCGCAACGGCATCACCGTCCATTGGGCCGCCACGACCGATGAGGCCAACGCCATCGCGCTCGACATCCTGCACAAGACCAACGCCAAGCTGGTGGTCAAGGGCAAGTCGATGGTGACGGAGGAGATGCATTTGAACGCCGTTCTGGAAAAGGACGGCATCGAGGTTCTGGAAAGCGACCTCGGCGAATACATCGTGCAGCTGGACGGCACCATGCCGTCGCACATCATCATGCCGGCGATCCATCTGAACACCAAACAGATCGCCCATCTGTTCAAGCGCAGGATCAAGGACGCCGAAAACCGCGAGGATGCCGCCTATCTGACCGACCTTGCCCGCCGGGTGCTGCGCGCCAAGTTCCAGGCCGCCGATGTCGGCATGTCCGGGGTCAACGCCGCGGTGGCGGAAACCGGCACCCTCTGCCTGATCGAGAATGAGGGCAACGGCCGCATGTGCACCACGGTGCCGCCGGTCCACATCGCCTTCATGGGGTTGGAAAAGGTGGTGGAAAAGCTGGAGGACGTGCCGCCGGTCATCAGCCTGCTGCCGCGCTCGGCCACCGGCCAGCCGATCACCACCTACGTCAACATGATCTCCGGCCCCCGCAAGCCGGGTGAGAAGGACGGCCCACGTGAGGTTCATCTGGTCATCCTCGACAATGGGCGGTCCAGCATCTACGCCGACCCGGAACTGCGCGACACCCTGCGCTGCATCCGCTGCGGCGCCTGCATGAACCATTGCCCGGTCTACACCAAGGTCGGCGGCCATGCCTATGAGGCCCCTTATCCCGGCCCCATCGGCAAGATCCTGGTGCCGCAGATCGAGGGGTTGGCCAAGCGCGGCGCCATGCCCCACGCCTGCACCATGTGCAACGCCTGTGTCGAGATCTGCCCGGTGAAGATCCCCATTGTCGAGATCATGGGGCGCCTGCGGGTCGAGGCGGTGAAGCCCAGCGGTTCGGTGAAGGACGGCGGCGCCAAGGCCAGCCGGACGGAAGCGATGGTATGGAGCGGCTGGGCGGCGATGAACGCCTCGCCAACCGCCTACCGCGTCGCCACGCTGGCGATGAGCAAACTCGGCAATGCGGCGCCGTCGTCTCTGCCGATGCTGAAAGAGTGGACGAGCGTCCGCACCAAGCCGCGCTTTGCCGGCCGCACCCTGCACGACCTCGCCCGCGCCAAGGGGGTTCCCGATGTCTGACGCCCGCAACTCGATCCTGACGAAACTGCGCAGGACGCGCGACGCCCACCCGCTGACCCCGCCGGCCTCGGATTTCGCGCCGATCGAAGCGAAGCAGTGGGCGGAGGAAGAGCGGCTGCCCCGCATCCGCCGCCTGATGGAGGCGGTGCATACCGAGTTTCTCGACGCGGCCGAGGCCGATTGGCCGGCGGTGCTGCGCGAGTTCCTGGCGCGTGAGGGGGTGAGGTCGCTGGTCTACGCGCCGGAGACTGAGGCAGGGAAGCGGCTGGTCGAGGGGTGGGGCGCAGGCTCCACCGCCCTGATCCCCTACGACTGTCCGCTGGAAGACCTCAAGCCCCGGCTGTTCGACTCCATCGAAGCCGGCCTGACCACCACCCGCGGCGCCATCGCCGAGACGGGGAGCCTGATCCTGTGGCCGACGGCCGCGGAGCCGCGCACCCTCTCGCTGGTCCCGCACATCCACATCGCGCTGCTGCGTGCGGACGCCCTCTACGACACCTTCCTGCAAGCCATGCGCGAGCAGGGATGGGCGCAGGCGATGCCGACCAACGTGCTGCTGGTGTCGGGTCCCAGCAAGACCGCCGACATCGAGCAGACGCTGGCCTACGGCGTTCATGGGCCGAAGCGGCTGGTCGTCCTCGTGGTCCATCCGTGACGGCCCGTCCGAGCGCGGAGCCGGCGGCCCGGCTCTACGAGGCGATCCTGCATCTCAGGCGCCTCGGACACCGGGTGGAGAAATGCGAAGGGCGGCGCGGGCGACATCGGCTGGATGGAGCCGAGATCGCCGACGCCGCCCTTCTTGAGCTGGCGATGACCCGCGTCCGCCGTGCGGCGCGGGTCACATATTCAGGTCAGGCCGGCCCAGGTCAGGCGGGACGCACCGCCGCCGGGCGCGACACCGCCACCGACGGCTTGCGGTCGTAGCGGTCGACGCTGAGGCCTTCCATGTCGATCTCGGTCTGACGACCGCTGACCACGTCGGCCAGCACGCGGGCGGAACCGGCGGACATCGTCCAGCCCAGCGTGCCGTGGCCGGTGTTGAGGTAGAGGTTGCGGACATTGGTCGCCCCCAGGATCGGCGTGCCGTCCGGGGTGTTCGGGCGCAGGCCGGTCCAGAACTCCGCCTTCGACAGCTCGCCGCCCTTCGGGAACAGGTCGCTGACCACATGGTCCAGCGGGCCGCGGCGGCTCTCGCGCAGGCTGAGGTCGAAGCCGGACAGTTCCGCCGTGCCGCCGACGCGGATGCGGTCGCCCAGCCGGGTGACGGCGATCTTGTGCGTCTCGTCCATCACCGTCGATTCCGGAGCGTGGGCGGCGTCGGTGATCGGCAGGGTCAGCGAATAGCCCTTCACCGGATAGACCGGCAGGTCGATGCCCAGCGGCTTCACCAGCTTGGGCGAATAGCTGCCCATGGCGACGATGTAGCTGTCGGCGGTCAGCGTGCCCTGGTCGGTCAGCACGCCGGTGATCTTGCGACCGTCGCTCTCCAGCCCGCGGATGGAGACGCCGTAGCGGAACTCCACACCGCGCTTGGCGGCATAGTCGGCCAGCTTGTTGGTGAACTGGAAGCAGTCGCCGGTCTCGTCGCCCGGCAGGTGCAGCGCGCCGACCAGCTTGTCCTTCACATGGGCCAGCGCCGGCTCGACCGAGGTCAGGCCGTCGCGGTCGAACAGGCTGTAGGGAACGCCGTAGCGCTCCAGCACCGCCATGTCGTAGCCGGCGGCGTCCATCTGCTTCTGGGTGCGGAAGACCTGCAGCGTGCCCTGGGTGCGCTCGTCATAGGTGATGCCGGTCTCGGCGCGCAGGGCCTTCAGGCAGTCGCGGCTGTATTCGGCGACGCGGACCATGCGGCTCTTGTTCAACTGATAGCTCGCCTCGTTGGCGTTGGCCAGCAGCTTCAGGCACCAGGACCACATCGCCGGATCCAGCTTCGGCCGGATCACCAGCGGCGAATGCTTCATCATCATCCACTTGGCGGCCTTCAGCATCAGCCCCGGCGCCGCCCAGGGAGCGGAATAGCCCGGCGACACCTCGCCCGCGTTGGCGTAGCTGGTCTCCAGCGCCGGACCGGCCTGACGGTCGATCACGGTCACCTCATGCCCGGCGCGCGCCAGATAATAGGCGGTGGTGACACCGATGACGCCGCTGCCCAGAACGATCACGCGCATGAGACTGGCTCCCCGAGGGATGGATGACTTCGCTTGGCTGGGTGTTTCGCAAACACCGTGCCAGTCCGGGAAATGGCGGATTTGCTGCAATGCGGGCGGAGCGGCGGGTGATCTGGTGTATGCGTATGTTTACAGGGAGGCGGCCTTTCCGGGCTAGGGTGTTGAAGATGAACGGTTTGAAGCGGTGTAAAGATTTTGATACAGCGTAACGATATGTGTACAGTGATTGTCGGTCGTCCCCACTGCCAACGCCACGCCCATGCGCATCGAAGTCACCTTCACCGACCGTGTCGGCATCGCCCATGAGATCCTCGCCGTGCTGGCGTTGCGCCGGCTCAATGTGGTCGGTGTCGAGGTCGACCCGCCGCTGATCCACATCGACGCCCCCGGCCTCGATCCGGCGGCCCTGCCTGCTCTTTCCGACGCGCTGCGGGGCATTGCCGGGGTGCAGTCGGTGGCGGCCATCGACATGCTGCCGGGTACACGGCGGCGGCTGCATCTGGATGCGCTGCTCGCCGCCCTGCCCGACCCGGTGCTGGCGGTCGACCGTGCGGCCCGGGTCGTGGTGGCGAGCGCCGCCGCCGCCCAGGTCGCCGGACTGCCGGAGGCGCGCCTCGCCGGCCTCGATCTCGGCGAGCTGTTCGGCGAACCGGGCCTGACGGACGAACTGACCGCGGGCGGTTTCCGCATGTCAGGGCGCGAGGTGACGCTGAACGGCCAGCCCTTCCTGCTGGAGGTGACGCCCATCGTCGATGTCGAGGCGGCGGGCGCCGTCATCACCCTGTTCACCCCGTCGCGCCTTGGCGAGCGGCTCGACGCCATCCAGAATTTCGATGAGGGCGGCTTCGACCGCATCCTCGGTGAATCGCCGCCGATCCGGGCGCTGAAGGCACGCGCCGCACGTGTTGCCGCAATGGAGGCGCCGCTGCTCATCCTGGGCGAGACCGGCACCGGCAAGGAGCTGATCGCCCACGCCTGCCACCGCGCCAGCCCGCGCCGGGACAAGCCCTTCCTGGCGCTGAACTGCGCCGCCGTCCCGGAGAATCTGGCGGAGAGCGAACTGTTCGGCTATGCCCCCGGGTCCTTCACCGGGGCGCAGCGCGGCGGCAAGCCCGGCCTGCTGGAACTGGCCCATGGCGGCACAGTCTTCCTCGACGAGATCGGCGAGATGTCGGCCTATCTCCAGGCCAAGCTGCTGCGTTTCCTCAATGACGGCAGCTTCCGCCGGGTGGGCGGCGAGCGCGAGCAGAAGGTGGATGTCCGCGTCATCAGCGCCACCCATCGCTCGCTGGAGGCGATGGTCGCCGACCACAGCTTCCGCGAGGATCTGTTCTACCGCCTCAACGTGCTGACGCTGGACGTCCCGCCCCTGCGCGAACGCGGGCAGGACATCCTGCTGCTCGCCCGCCATTTCATTGCGCGCGCGGCGGCTCAGGCCCGCCGCCCGCCTAGCAGGCTGACCCCGCCGGCGGCGGCGGCGCTTCTCGCCAACCGCTGGCCCGGCAATGTGCGGCAGTTGGAGAACGTCATCTTCCGTGCCGTGACGATGAGCGATGGCGGCACGCTGGACGCCGCCGATCTGGAACTGGCCGGCGCCGGCATGCAGGCGGCCGAAGTGCCGGCAGAGGATGCCGGCAGCTGGGAGGATGCGGTGGACGGGTTCGAGCGGACGCTGCTACGCCGGCTCTACCCGCGCTTTCCGTCCAGCCGCAAGCTGGCGGCGCGGCTGAACACCTCGCACACCATGATTGCCAACAAACTGCGGAAATACGGCATCCCGGAGCGGTGAAGAGCGCCGCCCCGATCCGGATCAGTGGCCCTTGGCCGGGGCAGCGTGCTTTTCAGGGGGGTGCTTTTCGGGAGCCGGCTTCGCAGCAGCCGGCTTTTCCGGGGCTTTCTCGGCAGGCTTCTCGGCAGCGGGCGGCTCCAGACCGGGGGGTGGACCGCCGAAGGTGATCGTCACTTCGGTCACCGGGCCGGGATCGGGCTGGCTGTGGTGGAATCCGGCCGCGGCACCGGGGCCGAGCGTCTCGGCCGACTGCTCGATGGCCCAGCTTTGCAGCAGCTTGTGCTCCGGACCGAAGGTGTTGACTCGCAGCGGCGGCAGCGTGCGCTCGGTGTCGGTCGTGTTGGCGACCTCCCCCTCCAGCAGCAGGACGGTCTTCCCGCCTTCGAGCTTCTGTTCCGAGCGGATGTTGCGCAGTTCCAGCCCGAAGCCCGGCGGTTCGGCCGGCATGCCGACGGCATCATAGAGCAATGCCGCGGGCGGCCATCTGCGGACGATGGCGTCGCGGGCGAAATAGGCGCTGGCGGCGGAACCGGCGACCAGCAGCCCCAACACCGCCAAGCCGATCACCGTGCTGCGGGCCGGCTTGGCACGCGGGGCCTTGGGTGGCTTGGTCCTGGATTTTCCGGCGGATTTTTCTGCGGATTTCCCGGCGGCCTTCGCGGGCCGCAGTTCGGTCAGGGCATCGGGGACGACCGGCTCAAGCTCCGCCCGGTCGGGCATCTGCCACCAGGTGTGACCGCAGCGGGCGCAGCGAACCTTCCGGCCATCCTGCCCGAGCGATTCGTCGGACAGGGTATAGCGCGTCGAACAGGTCGGACAGGAAACGATCATCGCGCCGTCGCAGAGAGGTTGCCGCTTGCCTTATAGATAGGAGTGGCGCGCGGCGCAACCGGCACCCGCGGGGTGGTGCCGGTCATCCATCTGCATGTGGCATCGGCGCATGCGCATGCCTCCTCCGACCCGTGACGAAGCCGTGGGTCGGGGGGAGGCAAAAGCGTCTTACATGCCGCCCGGATAGTTCGGCCCCCCGCCGCCTTCCGGCACGACCCAGTTGATGTTCTGGGTGGGGTCCTTGATGTCGCAGGTCTTGCAGTGCACGCAGTTCTGCGCGTTGATCTGCAACCGCGGATCGCTGCCGTCGTCGTTGCGGACGATCTCGTACACGCCGGCCGGGCAGTAACGCTGCTCCGGCGCGTCGTAGAGCGCCAGATTGACGCTGATCGGGACCGACTTGTCCTTCAGCGTCAGGTGCGGCGGCTGGTCTTCCTCATGGTTGGTGTTGGAGAGGTAGACCGAGGACAGCCGGTCGAAGCTGACCTTGCCGTCCGGCTTCGGGTAGGCGATCTTCGGCGCCTCGCTGGCCTTCACCAGCGTGGTGTGGTCGGCATGGTGCTTCAGCGTCCAGGGCGACTTGCCCTTCAGCCCCGTCTCGTAGGCGGCGTTCGCCAGACCGGCCCACAGGCCCTTCTGGAAGCCCGGGCGGATGTTGCGGACGGCGTACAGCTCCGGCCAGACCCAGGACTGCTTCAGACGCTCCGGATAGGCGATGACCTCCGGACCGTTGTCGGCACCGCCGGTCAGGTGGTCGAACACCGCCTCGGCCGCGACCATGCCCGACTTCATGGCGGTGTGGTTGCCCTTGATCTTCGGCACGTTCAGGAAACCGGCACCGTCGCCGATGAGGAGGCCGCCAGGGAAGGTTAGCTTCGGGATCGACTGGAAACCGCCTTCCGACAGCGCGCGGGCGCCATAGGACAGACGCCGGCCTCCTTCGAAGGTCGGGCGGATCGCCGGGTGGGTCTTGTAGCGCTGGAACTCCTCGAACGGGCTCATGTGGGGGTTCCAGTAGTCGAGGCCGACGACGAAGCCGACCGACACCAGATTCCCTTCCATGTGATACAGCCACGACCCGCCATAGGTCTTGGGGTCCATCGGCCAGCCGATGGTGTGGACGATCAGGCCCGGCTTCGACTGGGACGGGTCGACCTCCCAAAGCTCCTTGATGCCGATGCCGTAGGTCTGCGGCTGGCAGTCGCGGCGCAGGTCGAACTTCTCGAACAGGGTCTTGGTCAGCGACCCGCGGCAGCCCTCAGCGAAGATGGTCTGCTTGGCGTGCAGTTCCATGCCGGGCGTGTAGTTGCCGGTCTTCTCGCCGTCCTTGCCGATGCCCATGTCGCCGGTGGCGACCCCCTTCACCGCGCCCTTGTCGTCATACAGCACTTCCGCCGCTGCGAAGCCGGGGTAGATCTCGACCCCAAGCTCTTCCGCCTGCGTCGCCATCCAGCGGGCCAGATTGCCCAGGCTGATGATGTAGTTGCCGTGGTTGTTCATCTGCGGCGGGGCGAAGGGCGACTTGTAGGCCTTCGTTTCCGTCAGGAACAGGAAATGGTCTTCGCGCGCCTTGGTGGTGAGGGGGGCGCCCTTTTCCTTCCAGTCCGGGATCAGCTCGTCCAGCGCATGCGGTTCGAAGACGGCGCCGGACAGCAGGTGGGCCCCCACCTCCGACCCCTTCTCGATCACGCAGACGCTGAGTTCCTGCCCGGTCTCGGCCGCGCGCTGCCGCAGACGGATCGCGGCGCTCAGGCCCGACGGGCCGGCGCCGACGATCAGAACATCGTATTCCATGACCTCGCGCGGTTCGCGTTCCATCACCACACTCCCCCACCGTCTTGTTTTGGTACTGTTTCCCTCGGGACGCCCTATGGTCTTTTTGCGGGCGCGTGCTTGTAGCACGGTTTGCGCCGCACCCAAATTGGGTATCTGGACATGTAAGACCACACGATCTGTGGTAAGGTCAAACGATGATTGACGTATGCGACATCCTCGACGCGCTGCGCTGGCATGCCGATATCGGCTGCGACGAGGCCATCGGCGACGAGCCGACCGACTGGGCCGCCCTCACCACCCGGCCGGTGGCACGTGCACCGTCAGCCGGCGCAGCCGCGGCCGGTGGCGCCGCTTCCGGCCCTGCTGTGGGGCCCAACGCGGCGCGCGGTCCGACTCGGGCCCCGGCCCCGGCGGCAGCACGTCCGGCAACGGCCCTCTTCGCCTCGCCCGACCAGCCGCTGGGCGCCAGCGAGGCCGGCATCCAGGCCCGTGCCCGCGCTGGAGACGCGCAGACGCTGGAGGCGCTGGAGGCGGCCCTGCGCAGCTTCGACGGCTGCCCGCTGAAGGCGACGGCGATGAACACCGTCTTCGCCGATGGCAACCCGCAGGCGCGGGTGATGCTGATCGGCGAGGCGCCGGGCGAGGATGAGGACCGGCAGGGCAAGCCTTTCGTCGGGGTCAGCGGCAAGCTGCTGGACCGCATGCTGGCCCAGATCGGTCTCGACCGCAGCGCCGTCTACATCTCCAACATCCTACCCTGGCGCCCGCCCGGCAACCGCAGCCCGACCCAGGCGGAGATCGCCGCCTGCCTGCCCTTCCTGGAGCGGCATGTGGAGCTGGTGCGGCCGAAGCTGCTGGTGGCGCTCGGCGGGGTTTCGGCCAAGACCCTGCTGAACCGGGCAGAGGGAATCACCCGCCTGCGCGGACAGTGGCGGACCTATGAGGTCGTGGGAACTCCCGTTCCGCTGATGCCCATGCTCCATCCGGCGTACCTCCTGCGCAACCCTATCGCAAAACGGGAAGCGTGGCGGGACATGCTTGCGTTGCAGCAAAAGATCGCCGAAGAAGGGATCAAGTAATCGAAAGAGAAAATGGGATGTCACAGGGCTGCCGAAATCGTTCGTATGATTGCGATCACCGCGCAGCACAAATGTGGCCAGACCATGCCGAAAGGCATTTTCCCAACGGGCTAGAGCCTTTTTCCCAGCTCTGTTAAAGCGTTGTAACATCTGGCGAATACCGGGGCCGACACATTCCGAGCGAATCCGTTGCTTGCGGTTCGCGCCGACGTGAGGTATCCCGAAGCCATGCTCCGGATATTTTGCAGCGCAGCATACCGGGTCGCGAGCGCGGCCCCGCTGCGGCGGAACCTTCTGGGGGTGCTGGGTCTCACGGTGGCTTACACCCTGGGACCCGACGGTGCGGTCGGGTCCCGGCCCGCTTGCGCCGCCCTCATCATCCACGCGCCGGACGGTCACGCCGTCGTCCCGCCCGGCGGGGATTCCGTGCCTGACCCCGCCAGCCCCGTTTTCGCCGACGCGCCTATCGATCCTGCGCCGGTCGATCCCGCGATGGGGCTCCCCGAAACCGCCACGCCCGATTCCTCCGCCCCTGATTCCACCGCTGTCGATTCCGCGGCATCTGGCAACCCGACCGCCGGGACGGTGCCGTCCGCGGTCGTGGACGACTCCCCCGCCTTCACCGGCGCACCGTTGCTGCTGGCGTTCGACGAGACGGCCCGCGCCGTCCAGCTGGACGAGGAGGATGCCGCCCGCTACCGCCGCATCTTCGCAGCCCAGGAACGGGCGGAGTGGGACGCCGCAGATGCCGAGATGGCGAAGCTGAAGGACCGCCGGCTGATCGGCTATGTCCTGCGCCAGCGCTATCTCCACCCCGACCGCCGCGCCGGCTACGAGGAACTCGCCCGCTGGATGCAGGATTACGGCGACCTCGCAGGGGCGGAGCGGGTCTACGCTCTGGCCCAGAAACGCCAGCCCGCCGGCCAGCGGGCGCCGAAGCCGCCGCGCGGCGAGGAGCGTGTCCGCCTCGTCGGGTCGCTGGAACGGCTGGGCGGCCTGCGCACCGTCGCCAGCAACGAGGAGGACGATGACGACAGCGTCACCGTCGCCCCGCGCAGCCGCACCGTGTCCCGTGCCCGCAGCGACCGTGCGGCGGTGGCGCGAGTGGAAGAGCTGCTGCGCTCCGGCCGCACCAACAGTGCCCTGAGCCTGCTGGGCCAGGACGAGTTCGGCGGCAAGCTCGACACCGTGCAGTATGACGCCGCCCGCGCCCGCATCGCGGCTACCCTCTATTATGCCGGCGAGACGGCCCAGGCACTGACGCTCGCCTCGGCCAGCGCCGCGCGGTCGGGCGACATGTTGCCCGAGGCTCATTGGATCGCCGGTCTGGCCGCCTGGCGGCTGAAGCAGACCGACCGCGCCGCCCGCCATTTCACCGGCATGGCCGCCGCCGGCCCACGTAATCCCTGGAAGGCCGCCGCGGCCGATTACTGGGCGGCCCGCGCGCTGGCCCGCAAGCCCGGCAAGGAGAAGGAGGCGGCGGAGCATCTGACCGCCGCCGCCCGCTATCCCCACACCTTCTATGGCCTGATCGCCCTGCAGACGCTGGGCAGCCTGGGCGACGTGCGCTGGCAGGCACCGGACCTGACCGGGCGGCAACTGGCGGCGGTGGCGGCCAAACCGGCAGGATCCCGTGCCATCGCCCTGCTCCAGGCCGGTCAGCGCGAACTGGCGGGGCTGGAGCTGCAACGCATCGACCCGCAGGGCGAGCCGCTGATCGAACAGGCGATGGTCGCACTGACCGACCGCGCCGGGGTGGCCTCGCTGGCGCTGCGGCTCGGCAATGCGGTGGCCGGTCCGGACGGCGCCCCCTATGCCGCAGCACTCTACCCGCTGCCCCATTGGACGCCGCGCGACGGCTTCGCGGTCGACCGCGCGCTGGTCTTCGCGGTGATGCGGCAGGAATCGCGCTTCGACCCGCGGCTGGTCAGCTCCGCCGGAGCGACCGGGCTGATGCAGATCCTGCCCAGCACCGCCCAGCATGTGCGGGAGCGCAATGCCGACATTGGCAGCGACGACGCCAACCGCGACGCCCTGTTCGACCCGTCCCGCAACATGGAGCTTGGCCAGCGCTATCTGTCGGAACTGCTGGGCATGCCGGAGATCGACGGCAACCTGTTCCTGGCGACGGCCGCCTACAATGCCGGGCCGGGCACACTGGCGCGCTGGCGGCGGGATCTGAGCGACATCACCGATCCGCTGCTGTTCATCGAAAGCCTTTCTTTCGGCGAGACGCGCGACTATGTGGAGAAGGTGATGGCGAACTTCTGGATCTACCAGCTTCGGCTGGGCCAGGAGACCGCCTCGCTCACCGCCGTCGCCGACGGGAAATGGCCGGCCTATGTCCCCATGGACGGCCGTCCGCCCCAGGTCGCGGCCCGTCCCGACCCGCAGCCTGCGGCGAAGGCGGTCTCCCCGGCCGCCGACCTGCCTGTCGCAGCGGCACCGGAACCGGTGGGAACGGCGCCAATGGGACCGGTGCCAATGGGACCGGTGCCGGTGGAAACGGTTGCTGAGCGGGGAGAGGCCAGCCCGATACCCTGACCGCCGGCGCCCATGTCGGGCTCCGGCCCGACATGAGGACACGCCTGCCGCCATGCCGAAGATCGACGAGAGCCGCCCCTTCCTTCCCGTGAACATCGCCGTGGTAACGGTGTCCGACACCCGCAGCGCCGCCGACGACCGCTCCGGCGATGCGCTGGCGGAGCGGATCGCCGGGGCCGGCCACCGGGTCGCCGCCCGCGCCATCGTCCGGGACGACCTCTCGGCGATCCGTGCCCAGGTGCAGGCCTTCATCGCCGATCCGCAGATCGACGTGGTCCTGAGCACCGGCGGCACCGGCGTCACCGGCCGGGACGTGACGCCCGAGGCGGTCGAGGCCTTGTATGAGAAGGCGATCCCCGGCTTCGGCGAGCTGTTCCGCTATCTCAGCTATGCCAAGGTCGGCACCTCCACCATCCAGAGCCGGGCGACCGGCGGCGTCGCCAACGGCACCTACATTTTCGCCCTGCCCGGCTCGCCCAGCGCCTGCCGCGACGCCTGGGACGACATCCTGGTCTGGCAGCTCGACAACCGACATCGCCCCTGCAATCTGGTCGAGCTGATGCCCCGCCTGCGCGAGCACATGGCGTGAGCGAACCCCTCGGCTTTTCGATGGCGGCGCTGCACGCCGCCCTGATCCGGCTGCCGCGCCTAGCCGATCTCTCCACCGACGCGCTGGAGCCGATGCCGCTGAAGGGCGTCGCCCACGACCATGTGCGGCTGCGCGACCGCCGTCTGGTCGCCCGTATCCCGCGCTGGAGCCAGCTCGGACTCGATGCCTGGACGGCGCTGGACAGGCAGGCCGCCGCCTTCCGGCGGGCGGAGATGTCGGGCCACACCCCGCGCTTCGCCGGCCTGCTGCCGCCCGGCGAGGGGCTGCCGCTGGGCGCCCTGGTGGTTGGCGAGGTCGAGGGGCGGACGCCCGTCCTGCCCGGCGACATGCCGGCCATCGCCCGCGCGCTGGCGGCTTTGCACCGCATGGCGCCACCGGACTTCTACGAGCCGCTGCCCGCCCCGCCCGATCCTGTCGCCGCATTGCTGGCCCAGGTCGAACGGCAGGCGGCGTGGTTCGACAATGCCCCCCTGTCGACTGAGGCCCGCGTCCTGATCGCGGAGGAGCTTGCCGCCGCCCGTGTCGGCGACCTCGTACCGCCACCCGAAACGCCGATGCCGCTGACCGCGGTCGGGGTGGATGTGCACCCCGGCAACTTCCTGATCGACGGCCACGGCAAGGCGTGGTTCACCGACCTAGAGAAGCTGCAATACGGCCACCCGGCCAGCGACCTTGCCCATGCCAGCCTCTACACCTCGACCAGATGGGACCCGGCGGTGAATGCGGAACTGGCCCCGGAGGACATTGACGCCTTCGTCGCGGCCTGGGCGATGGCGGTGCCGGGCGACCTCGCCGACGAGGTGCTGCCCTGGCTGAAGACACTGCGCCGGCTGACCTGGCTGCGCACCCTGTCCTGGATGGCCCGCTGGTCGGTGGAGGGCGCCAGCCTGTCGCCGGGCATGCCGGAAGAATTGCGCACCCATATGGACGCCCACGCCACGGACATTCTGCGACCGGAACGGATCGAGCAGGTGCGGCGGGAGTGGCGTTAGCAGGTGCGAAAAGGGGACGCGTACGAAAGTCTCTTGCCCGCGCCCTGCCGAAGATGATGGGATACCGACTCGGAAAACGAGGTGACGAGAGCATGACGAGGTTCCGACGCCGGTTGCTGCCGGTCTCCCTGGCCATCCTGATGTCCGGGACCACCCTGACGCCCGCACTCGCCGCCGGTCCCGGTGTAGACCGGGGCGCGGATGGCGGTGGATCGGCCACCGGCAGCTATCTGGCCGGCCGCTATGCCCAGCACCAGGACGATTGGACCGCGGCGGCGCGCTTCACCGCGCAGGCGCTGGCCGCCGACCCGGACGACCCCGCCCTGCTGGGCCGCACCTTCCTGCTGCGGCTGGGCGAGGGCCGGATCGAAGCGGCGATCGACCATGCCAACCGGCTGCTCAACGGCCAGGGCGAGCCGCAGATGGCGCTGACCCTGCTAGCCGCCGATGCGCTGGCCAAGGGCAAGCTGGACGAGGCCGACGGCTATGCCGCCCGGCTGCCGTCCGACGGGCTCGGCCGCTTCCTGACGCCGCTGACCCGCGCGTGGCTGGTGACTGCCCGCGGCAAGACGGACGAGGCGCTGGCGGCCCTGCAGCCGCTGTCCGACGTCAAGGGCTTCGAGGCGCTTTACAACCTGCATGCCGCGCTGATCCTCGATCTTGCCGGCCGCAACGACGAGGCGGCGGCCCGCTATGCCAAGGTGACGGATACCGATGCGCCGCTGCGGGTGGTGCAGATCGTCGGCAACTTCATGACGCGCACCGGCCGCAAGGACGAGGCGCGTAAGCTCTATCAGACCTTCCAGGGCAACAACCCCGACGGGCTGCTGGTGGAGCCGGCGCTGGCCGCCATGGCGAACGCGCCGTCGGAAGCCCGCCCGGTCCCCGATGCCCGGTCCGGTCTGGCGGAGGCTCTGTTCGACCTGGGCAGCGCGCTGCACCACGAGAATGCCGACGAGCCGGCCCTACTGTTCGGTCGCATCGCCCTGCATCTGCGTGACGATCTGGCCCTGGCCCATCTGCTGATCGGCGACATCACCGCCTCGCGCGACCATCACGAGGAGGCGCTGGCCGCTTACAAGCGGCTGGAGACGGATCCGCTGCTGGGCTGGACCGCCCGCATGCGCGAGGCCGACAGCCTCGCCCGCATGGACCGCAACGATGAGGCCATCGCGATCCTCAAGGATCTCTCCGCCGAACAGCCGGAGCGCACCGACGCGATCACCCGGCTCGGCGACATCTACCGCTACTCCAAGCGCTACGCCGAGGCGATCCCCGCCTACACCACGGCGCTGGAGCGGATCGGCACGCCGCAGGAACGGCATTGGCCGCTGCTGTACGCCCGCGCGATGTGCTTCGAGAAGACCAAGCAGTGGCAACAGGCCGAAACCGACCTGCAAACCGCGCTGAAGCTGCGCCCGGACGAGCCGTCGCTGCTCAACTTCCTCGGCTACAGCTGGATCGACCGCGGCGAGAATCTGCCCAAGGCCAGGGCGATGGTGGAGCGCGCGGTGGAACTGCGCCCGCGCGACGGCTACATCGTCGACAGCCTGGGCTGGGCGCTCTACACGCTTGGCGATTACGAGGCGGCGGTCGCCAAGCTGGAACGCGCGGTCGAGTTGAAGCCGGGCGATCCGACCATCAACGACCATCTCGGCGATGCCTATTGGCGGGCCGGCCGCCGGAACGAGGCCCGGTTCCAGTGGATGCGCGCGCTGCGCAGCGCCGACGAGGAGACCGACAAGGGAGCCATCCAGGCCAAGCTCGACAAGGGCCTGCCTGACCAGAAAGCCGCCGCGAAGCAGTGAAAAAAACCCCTCTCTCCTTCGGGGGAGAGGGAATTGTCCCGCCTTATGCAAGTCCCCCCACATAGGGCTTGTACTGGCTGTCGGTCTGCTGGATGTGCTCCACGAACCAGTCCTTGAGCAGCAGGATCAGGTCCACGCGCAGCATGGTGGGGTTGTCGCCCTCGAAGTCGCGGGCCAGCTTTTCCACCTCGTCGGCGAAATAGCGGTGGGCGGCGAGGTGGCCGTCCAGGTCGGGATAGCTGCAGCGCACCATCATCGCCTCCTCCCGCGCGAAATGGACGGCGACATAGTCGCGGAGGCTGGCGAGCAGGCTGGACAGCTCCTCGCGGTTGGCGGGCGTGATCCCGCTTTCCAGCAGGCCGTTGAACAGGTCGAGGAGCCGCCGATGCTCGTCGTCGAGCACGGGCACGCCGACGCTCATGGATTCGTCCCAGACGACATAGCTCATCGCAACGATCTCCCCCCTCGCATCCCGCAATTGCAGGTGCATCCCGCGGAATCAAGCGGTTGCGGCCGGCCATGGCAGGGTTGTGGACATCTTGACAGGGATCCTAAAACCGGCAACCGTGCCAGTCCAAGCGGCAAATCCCCGCAGGGGGGCGGCAGGGTGCGCGGTGCGCCACCCCCTCCCCTGCCAAAGCGACAGAGTGACCGATGGCCCTGCTCGACGAGATCGCGGAGAAGAAACGGGCGCTGGACGCCGCACGCCCCCTGCCGCAGGAGGTCGTCCACGGCATCGCCGACCGGTTCGAGCTGGATTTGACCGCCGCCGCCGCGGCGCTGGAGGATTATCCGCTCAAGCGCGCCGACGTGAAGGCCATACTGGAGCGCGGCAGCGTCCTGCGCCACCGTGCGGTCGAGGAGCAGCGATTCGTCCTGAACCACCGCGCCGCCCTGGAGTTGATGGCGCGGCTGTCCTTCGACCCGTCGGGGGCGGTCACCGAGCGCACCGTCACCGCCTTCCACAATGTGCTCTATCGCGGGATCGACGACGACGCCGGCAAATACCGCAATGCTGCGCCGAAGGACGATCCGGCGGAAACCGCACCGGATCCGGCCAAACTGCGCGTGTCGATGTCGGCGCTGTCGACCTGGATGCGCAAGTCCGACACCGGCCCCGACACCGCCTTCGAAGCGCATCACCGGCTGAGCGCCATCCGCCCCTTCGATGCCGGGAACCGGGCGACCGCGCTGCTCTTGTGCAACCTGATCCTGAACCGCGCCGGCTATCCGCCGGTGGTGATCGGCGCCGACGACCGCAGCCTCTATCTGGATCTTGTCGAGCGGGCCTGGGCGGTCGGCGACAAGACGCCTTTCCGCGACCTGATGCTGCGCTTCCTGTCGCAGAGCCTCGACTTCTGCCTGGAGGCCGCCGGCCAGGGCACAGGCGGGGACGAGACGCCTTAAGCGGACAGCCCGGCCGGCAGGCGCAGGCGCGACGGCCGGTCGGGACCGCTGTGGATCAGCAACGTGATCGGCAACGCATCGACCCGGCGGGTCTCGCCCGGTTCCGCCCCGGTGCCGGGATTGACCGGATAGGCCGGGAAGCAGGATCCGGCAAGGCTGAGGCGCAAGGCCGATCCCGGCGCCAGGGTGGCGCAGGCCGCCCGCATGGCGACGGCCAGCGGCCGGGTCGGGTCGCCCGGTTCCACCCGCGCATGGCCCTGGGTCAGCGGCAGCACCTGCCCGTCGGGCCGCACCACCGACAGCACGGCGCTGACGTCGAAGGACGGAGCGTCGGCCTCCACCCACACCTCCAGCGCCACCCTCCCGGCCAGCGTTAACGGTTCGTCCAGCGGCAGGCTGGTGTAGGTGGCGACATCCGGGCAGCGGTCCACGGCGGCGCGGTCGGGGCGACCGCAAGCGTCCGGCACCGCATGGCCGCCCACCGTCGGCACCGGCGTGCGCGGATCGTGCACCACCACGTCGAGTGCCTCCATTTCGGGCATCTCCAACTCCAGCCGACCGCCCTGCCGGTTGGCAAGGCCGTCGCTGGACAGATGCAGGACAGCCTCGGCCGCCGGAAGGTCGGGAAGGTCGTGCCAGCGTCCAGCTTCCACGTCATGCAGGCGGACCGGACCGCCGCGGTCGGCCAGCTCTCCCTTCAGCACCCGTTCGAACCAGGCAAGCTGCAGCGTGTCGAGAGTCGGCGCCTGTCCCGGCGCCGCGGCCGGTCCATCAGCGCCCCAGGGGCCGACCACGAGCCGCACCGGCGCCCGTCCGCGTGCCTTGAGGCAGTCATGGGCATCCAGCATGCCGGCCAGCCGCGGATCGTACCAGCCGCCGATCTGCAGGACCGCCACATCGGCCGGCATGCTGTCCCGCATGGCCTTGGGCGACAGCGCGGCCCAGGCCGGGCCGGGCACCGGGTTGGTCAGCCAGTCGTCGTAATGGGTGTAGCGGGCGTAGTCGCGCAGGGCCTGCGGCCGCGACGGAATTTCATCATCGATGGGCAGGCTGCGCGCCGCGTCCGACAGCACCCGGTGGCCGGTGCCGTCCTCGACCCGCCGTGCCGCGTCGGCGGCGGTGCGCAGGGCCCAGCTCATGGCATCTGCCAGCCGGAACGCCCCACCCTCGTAAGCCCAGTCGGAGAATACGTCCCAGCCGGCGAAGGCCGGCGCCACCGCCCGCAGGGCCGGCGGCGCCTCGGCCAGTGCCAGCCACTGCGCCATGCCGGCATAGCCGCAGCCATACATCGCCACCGCCCCCGACGATCCCGGCAGGGACGCCGCCCAGGCAATGGCGTCGGCCCCATCCTCCCGTTCCGCCTCGAAGGGTCGGAACCGGCCGTCGGAGGTGCCGCAGCCGCGCATATCCTGCACCACCACGACATAGCCGCGTGCCGCATACCAGCGCGGGTGGGCGTAATGGCTGGTCAAAGCAACGCGACGACCGCAGGGAACCCGCAGCAGCAGGACCGGCCAGGTCCCCGCGGCATCGGGCCGGTAAAGGTCGGCATCCAGCCGAATGCCGTCCCGCGTCCGCATCGACACGGTTTCCGGCGGCCGGACCGGCAGCAGGCTGTGTAACGGGTGGATCATCGGGGCCAGATGGGTCATGGCGGGTCGGGCTCGCTCGATGACTGACAACGAAATATGTGTCGTCGTGGCAAAGCCCGTGCCAGAGCGCCTGCACCAAATTGTATAAATCTTTCGGCCGCTTCCCACCCCGATGAAAGCCCCTCGTCCCCTGCGGGAAAAGGGTTGGAGTGAGGGAGGTCGCAGCCGGCAGGCCGATGGAAACCCTGTGTTTGCGCCCCCTCACCCCGCTCCTCACCCACAAGCGGAGAGGGGGCCGTCAGATGGCCAGGCTCCCGGTCTCCCAACCGGCCACCTCCGCCCAATCTCCGGGCTTCTGCCGTTTCCTTGGGCAGTTCGCCCGCTCAGGCGGCAATCAGTTCGAACCGGTCGACATCGACCATGCCGCGGTCGGTGATCTTCAGGTGCGGGATGACCGGCAGCGGCAGGAAGGCCAGTTGCAGGAAGGGCTCGGCCAGCGGGCAGCCCATGGCGCGGACGGCGGCGCGCAGGGACCGCAGCCTCACCTCCACCGTCTCGAACGGCTCCAGGCTCATCAGCCCGGCCAGCGGCAGGGCCAGTTCGCCGACCACCTGTCCGTTGCGCACGGCGACGAAACCGCCCTGAAGCTCGATCAGCCGGTTGACCGCGACGCGCATGTCGGCGTCGCTGGTACCGACCACGCAGATGTTGTGGCTGTCGTGGCCGACCGACGAGGCCAGCGCCCCTTCCGCGATGCCGAAGCCCTGGACGAAACCGCGGCCGATGTTGCGGTTGCTGCCGTGGCGGGCGAAGACGCAGATCTTCAGCAGGTCGCGCGACGGATCGGCCACCATCCGGCCGCCCACCACCGGCACCTCGATCCGGCGGTGTTCGGTCAGGATCCTGCCCGGCTCCAGCCCGATCACCGATTGGACCGACCCGCCGGCCGGCACGACGAAATCCTCGTCCGCCACCGGCTCCAGCTTCACCGAAGCGAGCCCCACCGGCGTCACCGCCGGCCGACCGTCGAAACTGTGCGGCCCGACGATTTTGCCGTTGCGGATGACCCGGTTGACCGCGCAGTCCTCCAGATCGTCGAGCAGGACGAGGTCGGCACGATGCCCCGGCGCCACCAGCCCGCGGTCATAGAGGCGGAAGCCGCGCGCCGCCGACCAGGTGGCGGCGCGATAGACATGGGCGACCGGCGCACCGAGGCGGATGGCGCTGCGGATCAGGTGATCCATGTGCCCCTCCTCCGCGATGTCCAGCGGGTTGCGGTCATCGGTGCAGAAGCCGAGGAAGGGGGAGGTCTCCGGCGTGATCACTTCGGCCAGGGCATGGACATCCTTCGACACCGACCCGTCGCGGATCAGCACCTGCATGCCCTTGCGCAGCTTCTCCATCGCCTCATCCGCACTGGTCGTCTCGTGGCAGTTGCGGATGCCGCAGGAGAGATAGGCGTTCAGCTCCTTCCCCGACACCAGCGGGGCGTGGCCGTCGATGTGGCGCCCGTCGAAGGCGGCCAGCTTGTCCAGTACCCCGTCCACTTTGTGGAAGACGCCGGGGAAGTTCATGAACTCCGCCAGCCCCAGCACACGGGGATGGTCCATATGGCGGATCAGGTCCGGCGCCTCCAGCCGGGCGCCCGAGGTTTCCAGCTCCGTCGCCGGCACGCAGGAGGACAACTGCACGAAGAGGTCGAGCGCCGTCCCGCCGGCACTGTCGAGGAAATAGCGCAGCCCCTGCTCCCCCAGCACATTGCAGATCTCGTGCGGGTCGCAGATGGCGGTGGTGGTGCCGCGCGGCAGGACGCAGCGGTCGAACTCCTGCGGGGTGACGCAGGTGGACTCGCAATGGACATGGGTGTCGATGAAGCCGGGAACCACGGTCAGCCCGCGCCCGTCGATCTCCTCCACCCCATCATAGGACTCGTAGGTGCCGACGATGACCTCGCCGCAGACGGCGATGTCGCCTTCCGCGATCTCGCCGGTCACGACATTGAGAAAGCGCGTGTTCTTGATGACCAGATCGGCCTTCGCCTCGCCCAGCGCCTGCCCGATGCGCGTCTTCAGATCGTCGCGGCTTACAGTCATGTCCTACTCCGCCCCTCGCCCATTCAAAGAGGCAAGGTGGCCCGCCTCACCATGCCGTGCAAGCACCTATCGGCCATCCCGTTGCCGGTAAGGGGAGCGGGCCTGCTCCTGCACGAATTTGGCGAGAGCCTTTGCGTTGTACAGATCCAACCCTTCCGCGACCGCGCCGCGCATGTTGGTGTGAAGGAACCAGTGGCAGGCATGGGCCAGCACCGGCAGGAAACCGCGTTCAAGCTTGTGCGGCCCGCCGCGCCCGCCATTCACCCGGCTGAGGCCATGGACAATCGCCCGTTCGATGCTGCGGTAATAGCAGGTTTCGAAATGAACGAAGCGCGCCTCCTCTCTCGCCCCCCAGGTTCGGACATAGAGGCAGTCGTCCCCTTCCACCGTCATCAGGGCACCGATCGCAACGCCACCTGATTCGGCAAAGGTCAGCGTCACGGCATCGCCCAGGACGGCACAGAGCCGCAGAACGAAATCCATGGTCAGTGCCTGACGCCTTCCCCGGCGGAGATGAAGGTCACTCAGCAAGTCAAGGAAGATCGCGACATCGGCCTCTGCGACCCGGCTGCCCGGCACCTCGCGGAACCGCACCCCGCTCGCAGCGATTTTGCGGCGCTCCCACAACATCACTCTGCGCCGGCGGCTCGACAGGGCGGCGGTGAAATCGGCGAAGTCGCGATATCCCCCGTTCCGCCATTCGTAATCGACGGCATGGCGGGTCAACCATCCCGCCGCCTCGAACCGGGCCCGGTCCTCTTCGCCGGGAAAGCCGACATGGATGGACGACAGTCCGTGCTTGTGGGCCAGCGACCGCAGGGCGCCGATCAGCGCATCGGCCGTGCCGGACGGCGCCCCATTCCGCAGCAGGATGCGCGGCCCGGTCACCGGCGTGTAGGGAATCTCCATGACCAGCTTCGGGAAATAGCGCCCGCCCGACGCCTGATAGCCATCGACCCAGGCCTGATCCGACCAGAATTCGTCCGTCGAGCGGTCGCGCAGATAGAGGGGAGCCACGCCGACCAATTGGCCAGACGCCTCCCGTACGATCATATGGGCGGGACGCCAGCCGATGTCCGGGCCAGCCAGACCGCCTTCCTCCAGCGCCCTCAGATAGGCATGGCTCACGAACGGTCCCTTGCCGGCGGCGCAGGCATCCCACTCCAGCGGATCGACCCCGGAAATCCCGAACACCATCGCGACCGACAACGGCCCATCGTTCCGGTCGCCGTCCTGCGCCGCCGGTCCCTGTATCACAGACATGTCATTCCCTGATTGCTTCGGGCCCTGGCTATTCCCTGTCGTACGGCAACGCCACCGGCAGGCGCACGCTGACCGTCGTGCCTTCCCCTTCGCGGCTGCGGATGTCCAGCGTGCCGTTCAGCAGATCGACGAAGGACCGCACGAGCGGCAGGCCCAGTCCGGTGCCGCCGGACCGTCGGGACAGCTGGCTGTCGACCTGACCGAAGGGTTGCAGGGCGATGGCGATGCCCTCCGCGCTCATGCCGATCCCGCTGTCCGCGACCTCGATCAGGATGCGGTCGCCCTCCGGACGGACCCGCAGGGCGACGCTGCCGCCGACGGGGGTGAACTTCACCGCATTGCTCAGCAGGTTCAGCAGGATCTGCTTCACCCGCACCGGGTCGCCCAGCAGGTGGGGGGTGTCGGGGGCAATGTCCTGGGACAGGGCCAGTCCGCCCTCCTCCGCCCGCTCGGCGATCAGCAGGAGCGAGCTTTCCACCGCGTCGCGGACATCCATCGGCTGGGGGTGCATTTCCAGCTTGCCGGCCTCGATCTTGGCGACGTCCAGGATGTCGCTGATGACCGCCAGCAGATGCTGGCTCGACTTGCCGATCACCTTGGCATAGTCGAGATATTTGGGATGGCCGAGCGGCCCGACGATCTCGCTCTCCATCATCGAGGAAAAGCCGATGATGGCATTCAGCGGCGTGCGCAGCTCATGGCTCATGTTGGCCAGGAACTCGCTCTTGGCGCGGTTGGCCAGTTCGGCCTGCTCCTTGGCCTGGATCAGTGCCTGCTCGGCGCGGCGGCGTTCCTGAACCTCCTGCATCAGCGCGCGGGTGCGCTCGGCCACCCGCATCTCCAACTCGTCACGGGCCTGCCGCAGGGCCAGTTCGGCCCGCTTGCGCCGGGTGATGTCCTGGCCGACGCACAGAATGCCGGCAGAAACGCCGTCGGCCTTCGGCAGGCGGTTCAGGTTCCACAGCAGCACCCGCTCACTCATGCAGTCCTGCTCGCGCAGCACCTGCTCGAAGTTGCGGACCTCCGTGCCCATCGCGGCGACGGCAAGCTGGGCGGCGAAGGGGCCGGTCGGCTGCTCCCTCATCGCCTCGGCCCAGAGACGGCCGATGGCACTGCCGGCTTCCAGCCCGAAGGCGCGCTCGGCGTCGCGGTTGGCCTCCACGATGCGGCCGTCGTCGCCCAGAACCAGGATGATGCTGGCCGCCGTCCGCAACAGCGATCGGAAGCGTGCTTCGCCGGCCCGCGCCTCGCTCTGGCGCAAAGCGGATTCCAATTCGGCGATGCGGCGTTCCAGCCGGCGGACGGTGTCGGCCGGACCGCCGCCCGCCGGCTGGCCCGGACCGGAGAAAAAGGTCGGGTTGGTCACGCCGCCGCGTTTTCCGGCTGCATCATGTCGCCCAGCTTCGCCAGCAGGAATTCCAGATCCTCCGGCGCCAGATCCTCATACTGGGTCAGGATGCGCTCGATGACGCGGCGGCGGTGGCGTTCGCGGTCGCCCGGCTCGCCGTCATAGGGGGTCTCCTTCAGCACGTCGATGGCGATGCGGCAGGCCGGCAGCAGAGCCGGCGGCAGCTTGGCCTTGTCGTACAGAGACTTCAGCCCAAGCCGGCCGGCATCGTGGATCAGCAGCCGGGCATTGGTCATCGGCACATTCGCCATGCGCGACATCGCCGTCTCGAAGAAGGCGATGTCGCCGGTGCACAGCGAACGGACCAGCAGCGACGGCGTCAGGCGGCCGGTGCGGGCAAGCTGCGTCACCAGACGGTCCAGCGCCCCTTCGTCGCTTTCACCGGTGAACAGGGCGACGGTCGCCCGCTCGCGGCTCTGCAGGATCAGCTCCGACGCGACCTTCGACGGCAGTTCGTGATGCGAGACCAGATGCTGACGCAGCCGTTCCGACACCACCGCCACCAACCGTTCGGCGATGGTGATCGGAAGCCTGGAGCGGTGGACCAGCGGGTCCTGCACCGCCTCGCTGGCGCCGAAACGGTCGATGACGCGGCCCAGGCTCTGCTCGCCCAGTTCCGCCCCCTCGTTGGCGACCAATGCTGCGACCGCGCGTTCGGACCCGCTTTCGATCAGCGCGTCGGCGACGGCGGCCGGCACGGTCGGGCGCTGGGCGATGGCGGTGCTCTTGGCGTCGGCACCGGAGCGCACGATCTCGACCAGATCGGCCGGAGTCAGCACGGTGGAGACGCTCAGCACCGGAATCGCCACCGCCTCCACGTCGCGGGCCAGGGTCAGGGCGACGTCCCGCGGCAGGGAGGGGTTGGATTTCAGGTTTTCCGCCAGGGTCTGGCGGACACGCAGGACCGTGTCCTTGACCATGACGCGGATGATGTCCTCCGCCAGCTTGCGCTCCGCCTGCGACAGCTCGGGGCTGTCGAACTGCTGGGACAGCTTGGCGGCCAGATCGGTCCGGCTGTTCGGCGACGGGTCGGCCAGAAGGCGCGCCACGTCCTGCTGTGTCAGATGACCCGACTTGAAATCGTCACTCATGGGTCCCGGACCCTTCCTGCCCTGGTCCGTCTCCATATTGGACGCGGAACGCAAAACCCGCGCGGGTGTGGGCGGAGACTTGTCCACACGTTCAGGATCTTCCGAAACGGTTGAACCTTCCTTAACGCCCTGCGGTCATAAGTCCAACGGCCGGGAGGCGGATCACGGCATTTCGACGAAGCTGGGCGGTTCCGGCAGGATGGAGCCGCGGCGGCGCGTCCCGCGCAGCTGCAGCGCCACCTCGGCGATCTGCTGCTCCACCGAGATGTGGCGCTGCGAGGCGACCTCCAGCCCGCGGTCCTCATAGACGTAAGCGTCGGGATGGCTGTCGGCCCAGCGCCGGATGGCGGTGTCGCGTTCGCGCAGCAGGGCAACGACGGTCGGGCGGAAAAGCCGCATCATTGCCGTGATCCAGCGGTTGGCCGGCCAGGACGGCCGGGCGTGATCGATCTCGAAGGCGTCGAGCATGGCGATCACGTCGTCCGCCTTGTACCAGGTCTCACCCGTCACCCAGCGGTTGGTGGTGAACAGCCGAACCGGCTGGCCGGCGACGTCCATGGCGATGCCGATCAGGTGGGACAACGCGTCGTTGTCGTTGTCAGGCGCCACGAAATCGGCCAGCGGCGCCGGCCGCAGGCCCGGCGGCATGCCGTGCGGGCGCAGGAAGGTGTGGAAATGGCCATGCTCGCCGTGCGGCCGCTCGCCTTCGGGATGGCAGTGGTAATAATACTGGGCATGGAACTCGGCGTCGTAGACATCGCCCGGCGGATAATGCTTCCACTCGTACAGCGTGCCATGGCCGCGCAGAAGCTCGCCCACCACAGTGTCGCCGGTCTTGGCGAGAACACGCTGGCACAGGCGCACTTCGCGTCCCGCCTCGGCCATCGCCTCCAACTCCTCCCGGGACACGTCCGACAAATCCGTCATCGCCCGATCCTGCGCTGCGCGAACATCCCTATTACGTACGCGGCTATGCGGGCGTGGCAAGGTCTTTTCGGACATCGCACCTGCGGTTGCAGCCCCGCCTGCGCTTCCCGGCCATCAGCTGCCGGAAGGGCGGACGCGCTGCGACAGCGACCAGCTGACCAGTTCGCTGGTGACCTGCCCCAGCGCCTGGTCGAAGGCGGCGATCACATCGGTGAAGGAGCGGCCGCGCACCGGGGCCGACGCCTCGAAGGTCTCGCCGGCCTCGATGGTCCGGCGCGGCATGGCGACCAGCTTGGCCGACAGCCGCACATGCACCCGATCCGGCATGGCCGCCCCCGGTGTGGCGTATTCCGCCTGGAAATCGCGCAGTTCCGACTTCAGCACATAGTCGGAGCGCAACCCCACCGTGTCGCGCCCGACCGAGACGATGCGGCCGCTGTCTTCGAAGGTCTGGACGATCAACCCCTGCACCATGTTCGGCGCCCGGTCGGCCCAGGACACGTCGGCGAAATAGTCGAGCGAGGTCGGCGTGCGGGCCAGCGCGATGCGCGGCGTGTCGATCCCCGCCGCAGCCGCCGGCGTCTCCACCAGCAGCTGCCAGTCGGCCTTCGGGCCGGCGGCGACGCTGGCCCGCGGGGTCAGGGTGTAGAGATGCGGTGCCGTCGGGTTCAGCGTCGAACAGGCGGCCAGCCCCAGCAGCAGGGCCGCCCCGCACATCCCGCGCACGACAGCCCCTGCAAACCCGCTCCGCACCATGGTCACCCGCCTCATTTCCCACGCACCTCCACGCCCTGCCGCGTCCCGCCGAAGAGGAAGTTCGACGGGTCGTTCTCGATCCGGGTGACCACCCGCGACAGCTGTCCGGACAGATCGCGCAGCTGGGTGATCAACAGCGTCAATTCATACAGCCCCGTGGCGGTAAAGTCGCGCACCGGCTCGCGGTTTTCGGCGACCAGCGAATTCAGCGTGTCCGACGTGCGCTTCAGCGAGCGCAACAGCTCGCGCGTCTCGCCGCCCAGCTGCTTGGCGGTGCCATCGACCGTCGCCAGCGTGTCGTGCGCCTGCGCCAGCGTGCGGTCAAGCTGGGGTCCTACCGTCTCGAAGCCGTGCAGGGTCTGGCGCGCCTGGGTCATGGTTTCCTCCAGGCCGGCGCTAGCGCGGGCAAGCTCGGCGCTGATGGTGCGGGCGTTGGCCAGGATGTCGCCGATGGCCTTCTGGTTCTCGCCGTTCAGCATCTCGCCCAGCTTGGTGATGACCTCCAGCGAGCGGTTGACCAGCTGCGGCGCGCTGTCGACCACCGCGGTCAGCGAGCTGGGCCGCGACGGGATGGTCAGCACGCCGTCGGCGTCGGTGGCGGTCAGGCGCTTGCCCCCCACATTCCCGCCGGAGATCTGGACGTAGGCGCCGCCGGTGATGCCCTGAACCTCCAGCGAAGCGATGGAATCGGACATGATCGGCGTACCGTTCTGCACCATGATCGTCACCCGGACCCGCGTCACGTTGTCGGGGTCGAGCCGGATGTCCGACACGGTTCCCACCGGCACGCCGCGGTAGCGCACCGGGCTGCCCTGCTGCAACCCGGTGACGGAGCCGGTGAAATAGATGCGGTAGGTCTCGCGCGTTTCATCGAGCTGGACCTTGGCGATCCAGGCGGTGAAGACCAGCAGGCCGGCGACCAGAGCCAGCACGAAGCTGCCGACCAGAATGTAGCTGGCGCGGGTTTCCATGACGTGCCCCTACCCTTTCGCAAGACGCCTGGCGTCTTCTTCTTCGTGGCGTCGAGCCTGATTGCGCTCTTTGGCGTCGAGGGCCGCGCGGCCGCGCGGTCCATGAAAATAATCGTGAATCCACGGGTGGGGGTCGGCCAGATGCTGGGCCAGGGTGCCCACCCGGATCTTCTTGTCGACCAGCACGGCGATGCGGTCGCAGATGGAGGTCAGGCTGTCCAGATCGTGGGTGACCATGAAGACGGTCAGCCCCAGGCTGCGCTGCAAACCTTGGATCAGCGTGTCGAAGGCGGCGGCACCGATGGGGTCGAGGCCGGCGGTCGGCTCGTCCAGGAACAGGATGTCGGGGTCGAGCGCCAGGGCGCGGGCGAGGCCGGCGCGCTTGATCATGCCGCCCGACAGCTGGGCCGGATGCTTGGTGCCGGCATCGGGCGGCAGCCCGGCCATGGCGATTTTCACCCGCGCCACCTCGGCAATCAGCGCCGGGGGCAGGCCGGTGTGCTCCTTCAGCGGCAGCATCACATTTTCCGCCACTGTCATCGAGCTGAACAGGGCGCCGTTCTGGAACAGCACGCCGGTGCGGGCCTGCAACGCCGCGCGCTCCGCCCGGTCCAGGTCGGCGGTGTCGTGGCCCAGCAGCTCGATCCGGCCGGCGGCGGGGTCGATCAGGCCGAGGATCTCCTTCAGCAGCACCGACTTGCCGGTGCCGGAGCCGCCGACGACGCCCAGCACCTCCCCCCGCTCGACATCGAGGTCGAGGCCGTCATGGACGGTCTGCGGGCCGAAGCGGGTGACCAGTCCGCGCACGCGGATGACGGGAGCGCCGGTCATCACACCCCCAGCATGGAGAAGAGGACGGAGAACACCGCATCGATGACGATGACCAGGAAGATGCCTTCCACCACCGCCTTGGTGGTCATGATGCCGACGCTCTCCGCACTGCCGGAGACCTTCAGCCCCTCGTAGCAGCCGACCATGGCGATCACCAGGGCGAAGACCGGCGCCTTGATCAGGCCGGCGATCACCGTGTTGATGCCGACGGCGCTGTGAAGCTGGCGGATGAACTGCCCGAAGGTGATGTCCAGCGTGGCGTAGGCCATCACGGCGCCGCCGAACAGCCCCATCACGTCGGCGTAGAAGGCCAGCAACGGCAGGGTGATCATCAACGCCAGCGCCCGCGGCACCACCAGCAGTTCCACCGGGTCGAGGCCCATGGTGCCGATGGCGTCGACCTCCTGGTTGACCTTCATGGTGCCGATCTGCGCGGTGAAGGCGGAACCGGAGCGACCGGCGACGATGATCGCCGTCATCAGGATGCCGATCTCGCGCAGGACGGAGATGCCCAGCAGGTTCACCACATACAGCTCCGCCCCGAAGCGCTTCAGCTGGTCCGCCCCCTGGAAGGCCAGCACCACGCCGATCAGGAAGGACAGCAGCCCCAGGATCGGCAGGGCGTTCAGCCCGGTCTGCTCGATGTGGAACAGGACGGAGGTCAGCCGCAGGCGCGACGGGCGCAGGATCAGCCGGGCGAAGGTGACGGTGACGAGGCCGAGGAAACCGACGAGATCGAGGATTTCTCTGGCGGCGTTCACCGTCGTCTGGCCGGTGCGCACCACCATGTCGAGGATCGGGTGGTGTTCGCGTTCGATCGGGTGCGGCGGCGCCTTGCCGGCGTCACGCACCGCATCGAACAGGGCGGAATGTTCCGGCCGCAAACCGGCAACCGACACGGCATGCCCGTCGGCCCCCAGCCGTTCGGCCAAGCGGTTCAGCAGATAGGCGCCGACGGTGTCGAGCGCCTCCACCTGCGCCAGATCGAGCCGCACCGCGGCACCGCCCGGCGGCTTGGGCGCACGGTCCAGCGCATCCGACGCGGCCGTCGCCCATTGCAGGGTCCAGCGCCCGCCGGCGGCGATCCGCCACCCGCCGTCGGCCAAGCCCGGATCGTTCCCGGCTTCGATCCGGGCCCCATCCTTCGCCGCTCCGTCCTTCGCCAAAGTCGCTGCCACAGGCTCCGCCGCACGCATCCGCACATCGACCGGTACGTTTGGCCGGCACGTCTGGAACGTGGCGGAGCATCGCCGGATGGTCAACCCCATCCGGCAAATCCGGGGCGTGGCCGTATCGTCTCTGCGTCCATATCACGGCTTTGCGGCGGGGTGGTCAGCCGCTAGAGTGCCGGAAGGCGGACCGGGCCATGCATGCCGGCGTGCGATTCTTTACGGACAAGACCTCCGATGAACTTCAAAGACCATATCCGCGACATCCCGGATTTCCCGAAGCCCGGTATCCTGTTCTACGACGTCTCGCCGCTGCTGGCGAACGGAGCCGCTTGGAGGGCCGCCATCGACGCGCTGGCCGAGGCGGTGCGCCCGCACAAGCCGGACCTGCTGGTCGGGATCGAATCGCGCGGCTTTCTGGTCGCCGCCCCGCTGGCGCTGACGCTGGGCATCGGGTTCGTCATGGTGCGCAAGCACGGCAAGCTGCCGGGCGACAAGATCGCCCATTCCTACGACCTCGAATACGGCACCGACACCATCGAGGTGCAGGCCGACGCGGTGAAGCCCGGCCAGCGCGTGGTGGTGCTGGACGACCTGCTGGCGACCGGCGGCACCATGGCCGCAGCCATCAGCCTGCTGCGCCAGGTCGGCGCCGACGTCCGCGCCGCCGCCTTCCTGGTGGAGCTGACCTTCCTGAATGGCCGCGACCGGATCGACGTGCCCAGCGTCTCGCTGATGGCGTACGATTCCTGAGGTCAGCGCCGGCTGAGCCAGCCGTCGACGCTGAAGCGCCCGCCGCCGGATGCGACCAGCGAGAGGAAGCCGCCGATGATGGCGAGGTTCTTCATGAACTGGATCTGCTGCATCTTCGCGGCGTCGGGCGCCGCTTCCCAATAGCGGTGGGCGATCAGCGTCGCGGCGACGGTGAAGACCGCGACCAGCAGAGCCGCCAGCCGGGTCCAGGCGCCCAGCACGATGGCCAGCCCGCCGAACGCCTCCACCAGGGCACCGATGGGGGCGACGATGGTGGCCATCGGCACGCCCTGGCTCTCCATCCCGGCGATGAAGCCGCTGAGCGCCATCAGCTTGCCGAAACCGCTTTGCACGAAGATGGCGCCCAGCAGCACGCGGGCCGCCAGCAGCAGCGCGTCCTGCCCGGTGGTGGCGGCGCCGTATCCCGCCGGTGTGGTCGCATAGTTCGTCATCTCGGATACCCTTTTCATTCTGTTGGAAGATGAGACGACGGAAGGCGCACGGTTATTCCCACCGAAAAACTCAGGGGAAAAACTCAGGCCGTCTTCCACAGCGAAATGATCATGACGCCGGCGACGGTCAGGGCGGCGCCGGCCAACTGCAGCCAGCCCATCGGTTCGGCCAGCACCAGATAGCCAAAGACCGCGGCGGAGACCGGGCCGATGGCGCCGCTCAGCGCCACCAGATTGGGGCCGACGCGCCGCAGCGCCTCCGCCGTCATCAGCACCGGCAGCACGGTGCAGACCACCGCCATCACCGCCGACAGCCCATAGACCGGCAGCGGCAGGTCCAGCGCCGACAAGGGCCGCAGCACCAGGAATTGCAGGATGCAGCACAGGCAGGCCGCCGTCATCGCATATGCGGTGAAGCGCATGGAGCCGATCCGCTGAACCACCCGGCTGCTGCCGACCAGATAGATCGAATAGAGGAAGGCGCCCATGAAGACCAGCGCCGCGCCGGTCGCGAAGTCGGGATGGCCGGTCCCGATCTCCGACCAGACCACCAGGGCGACGCCGGCATAGGAGACGACCAGCGCCACCACCTCGCGCAGGCCGATCCGTTTGCCGAGGAACAGGGCCGACAGCAGCACGACGATGGTCGGGTAGAGGAACAGCAGCAGCCGCCCCATCCCGGCCGTGACATAGCGCAAGCCCAGGAAATCGCAGAAGCTGGCGGCGTAATAGCCGGTGACGCCCAGCGCCACCGTCAGGGCGAGGTCGCGTCCGGTAATCGGTGTCTTTTCCCCTTTCCTCGCACCCGACCACAGCGCCATGCCCAGGAAGAAGGGCAACGCGAAGACCATGCGCAGCATGATCAGCGTGACCGGATCGACATTGTAGCGGTAGGCCAGCTTGATGATGACCGGCCGCAGCGAGAAGGCGACCACCCCGGCCACGGCAAGCCCCAGACCGGCCAGCATCTGGACGGGCAGCAGGCGCGCTCCGGACAGGTCGGGCGCGGTCGCTTCGGAGGACAGGCTGGGCTGGGACAAGGGGAAAGATCCGGGGACTGGAGGGGGGAGGCCATTCAAGCATCCCCGCCGCCATTTGGCTTCCGTCAAGGCCGTGTCGGGCCATGACCGGCGCCATACCCTGGATTGCACCAGCCGCGGTGCTGATGGTGAAGGGAGTGAACCGTCAGGCGCCCGCTGCCCCTGCTGGGCCTGCTGCGACGGCGGTGCCGGACATCGGCTCCAGGCCGGTGAAGGTAATCCGCGCCTGCTGGCCGATGGCGATGGCGTGCACGCCGGTCAGGGCACCGGTGGAGATCCATTGCCCGGCCTTCAGCGGACGGCCCAGCCGGACCGCGATGCTCAGCGCCACCGCGACCGCGGCGGCGATGCCGCCCGGCAGCTTGGCGCTGCTGCCGACGCCGACGCTCTGCCCGTCGATCAGCACCTCGGCCCTGAGTGCGTCGCTGCCCTCGACGCCGCCGACGATCTCCTCGCCGACGATCAGGCCGTTGTTGTTGCCGAAGACGGCGGTGGAGGCGGTCGGGCCGAGCGTGTTGACCGGGGCCAGCGGACCGCCCGCCACCTCGATGGCGGCATGGACGGCGGCGATGAAGGCGGCGGCCTCCGCCGGGCTGTAATCCAGCTTGTCGGCGGGGGCGTCGGCGGCGATGCGCACCGCGAATTCCGCCTCCACCGCACCGAAGCCGCCGGGGATGACCGGGAAGGTCAGGGGACCGCCAGCGCCCGTCACCACGGTGCCGGCGAAGATCGGGCCGATGTAGCGCATGGCGCCCAGCGTCTCCTCCAGGGCCGGCGGCACCCGCGCCACCTTCCAGCCGGCGACCTCGTCGGGCCAGGCGGCAGTCGCCGTCGCCTGGATGGCGTAGGCAGTGGCGAGGTCGGCCGGCAGCGGGCCGGGGAAATCGGCAAGGCCGGTCGCGCTGCGGCGGGCGTCGACGAAGCGGGCCGCAGCCTCGGCGATCACCGGGTCGGCCAGGGTCGGGGCGCTCAGCCCGATGGGATGCGTGACGGTCATAGAGGATCTCCACTGAGAGGCGCCGCGACTGTAGCGGCCCCGGACGATCCGGGAAAGTGCGCTGCACCAGAACGCTTCCCGAAAGGCGGGGTGGACGGACCATCGGGATGCGGCGACACTGGCGGCGTCCTTGCCGCGGGAGAGGCCATGCGTTCCGACACCGACGCCGCAACCAAGCTGCTGTTCCGCCGGATCGAATCGCGGCGCGACGATCTGGTCGCGCTGACGCAGGATCTGATCCGCATCCCCACCGTCAACCCGCCGGGCGACGTCTACACCGACTGCGCCGAATTGATCGGCCGACGGCTGGCGGCGCGCGGATTCGCGGTGGAGTATGTGCGGGCGGAGGGGGCGGCCGGCGACAGCGACCGCTATCCGCGCACCAACATCGTCGCCCGCATCGAGGCGCCGCGTCCGGGAGCTTGCGTCCATTTCAACGGCCACATCGACGTGGTGCCGGCCGGCCAGGGCTGGACCGTCGATCCCTTCGGCGGGGTGGTGAAGGACGGACGGGTCTATGGCCGCGGCGCCTGCGACATGAAGGGCGGCATCGCCGCCTCGATCATCGCCGTGGAGTCGCTGCTGGAGGAAGGTCTGCTGACGGCCGGCGCCCTGGAGATCTCCGGCACGGTGGACGAGGAGTCCGGCGGCTATGGCGGGGTCGGGCATCTGGCGAAGCTCGGCTATTTCTCCCGGCCCAGGGTCGATCACGTCATCATCCCGGAGCCGCTGAACGTCGACCGCGTCTGCATCGGCCACCGCGGCGTCTGGTGGGCGGAGATCGAGACCAAGGGCCGCGTCGCCCACGGCTCGATGCCCTTCCTCGGCAACTGCGCGGTGCGCCACATGGGCGCCGTGCTGCACCGGATCGAGACCGAGCTGATCCCCCGCCTCGCCGCCAAGCGCACCGACATGCCGGTGGTGCCGGAGGGGGCGCGCCAATCGACCATCAACATCAACGCCATCCATGGCGGCCAGCGCGAGGACCATGACGGCCTGCCCAGCCCGATGGTGCCCGACCGCTGCCGCATGGTGATCGACCGCCGATACCTGATCGAGGAAGACCCCGAGGCGGTCCGCGGCGAGATCGTCGCCATCCTGGAGGATCTGCGCCGCAGCCGCCCCGGCTTCGACTATGAGCTGCGCGAGGTGCTGGCCTTCCTGCCGACGATGACCGACGCCGACGCCCCCGTGGTGCGGGCGGTGGCCGCCGCCATCGAGACTGTGCTGGGCCGCCCGGCGCAGCATGTGGTGTCCCCCGGCACCTACGACCAGAAGCATGTGGTGCGCGTCGGCCAGTTGAAGGACTGCATCGCCTATGGCCCAGGCATCCTCGACCTCGCCCACCAGCCCGACGAATGGGTCGGCATCGACGACATGGTCAAGGCGGCGCAGGTGATGGCGCTGGCGACGACGGGTCTTCTGGGGAGTGCTGCGGAGGTCGGCGGCGGGCTGCGCTTCTGACGGCTCCGGCTCTGCGGGCGGATGGAACGGCGTGGAACAGGGTCCGCCGGACGTTCCATCTACCGCCGGCCATCTACCGCCGGCCGGCGAAGGCACCGGTGGCGCGGCGGCTGACCGGGCCGGGGTTGAGGTTGGGGTACTCCTCATACTGGTTGAGCGTGTAGGGGAAGACGCCCTTCGGCCCCGTCGCCTCCGGCTGGGCCAGGACGGCGGCGACCAGGGCCGGGCTGGGCGGGCGGCGTTCGCGCAGGGCGCCGGGGATGGCGTCGTCATCCAGTTCGGGGACGATGACGGCGGGCGGGTCTTCCGGTCTCGGGGCCGGCATGGGGGCCGGTTTGGCGGCGGGCTGTTGGTCAGGCTGCCGGTCGGGCTGGGCGGCCTGCCGCTTGGCCGCGGGCAGGTCGAGGCCGGCGAACAGGCCGAGCCGCTCGGCCAGCCAGCGGACGGTAGCGGGATCGCCGGCGGAGACCAGCCGCTCGATCTGCTCGGCCACCAGCACCCGCAGCGAGGACAGGCGCAGTTCGGCCTCGCGGTTCAGCGCCTGCCGCTCCCACCACACCCTGTGACGAAAGTCCTTGGAGCCGTAATAGGCGCGCCACAGTGTGGTCCGGCTGCATCCCATGGAGCGCGAGACCTGGAGGAAGCTGTTGCCGCGCGCCAGCATGCCGGCAGCCATGATCCACTGTTCTTCATGGAACTGCGAACCGGGGACCAGCGAGCCTTCGGACGGGGTCGGCGGCTCTTCGGCCCAGCGGGGGAAGTTGTCGTCGGTGAAGCTGCGGGGATCGAGGGGCATGGCGGGACTCCACAAGTGAGGGGGCTTGTGGGGGAGATTACAGGAAAATTTTCCTTTCATGGTGATGTTTTGCGAAAGTGGGAATGGAGTTCGGTCAGTTGCTGGATCGGCCAGCCTTGAAGACAAGATGCAAGTTCAACAATTCTCCGCACATACTTCAAAATCCTGCAATCGAATCGCTCCACAGTCACGCCAGCTTAGCTATTTTTTAACGAAGACCTATTTCTATCAGTATATTGCGTTTATCAGTTGGAGAGCAATTCATGCTACGGAAGGAAGTACTCGCAAAACTCCGGTCAAGCAAACAAGATCCTATGATCGACGAGGACACGAAGGAGGAATACAAGAAAAAAATATTGGACATATACAAAGATATGAAGTCAATGGCGTATCATACCAAAGGCGTTCCCTTAGGAAAACTTTCAGATTCTCCAAAATTATCTTTGAGGCCAGTTACCGCAACGTCTCTTGTAGGTAAAAAGCTACAGTCGGCAGGCCAAAAACATGGTTGCTGGACTTGTGGAAAGAAGATGGGCGCAGATGGAGCCGCGGGCTGGGTGGCGGACCATATTCCACCCTATAGCCTTAATATGAAAAGAAAGGTGTTTAAGGAATTTGAGAGCAAACATAATGTCTTCAGCGGCCTCCCAAAATGGAAGTTGCTGCCTTCCTGCGTTGATTGCTGCAGAAAGCAATCTTCTGTTGTAGCAAAATTAAATAAAACAAAATCATTAGAGGATTTTGAAAAAGAATACAATAAAAATGGCGATTATTTGACCGGAGGCCCACATTATAATCCGAATCACGTTGTCCCCACTTCATCGAAGCGAACAGATCATGCCAGAGCAAAATGGATTGGAGAGACTCTCCATTGTCATATCTGTGGATCAAAATCAACGACATCAGCAAACACTCGATATACAGCGGACCATTTACCACCTCGCGAATTTAACACGCCATATGTAATACGGTTACTTCTTTTTGCAGGAATTGCAGATCGAGAATTTAAGATCATGCCACAATGTGTCAAATGTTCAGGGAAGCAAGCTAATTTCAAGAGCTTGGCGAAGAAACTCCGAGCTATCGGTGCGGAGCTTGGCTTCAAAACAGCCAAAGGAATGTAGTTTTATTGTTTCCATGGTTTTCCTGGAAACAAACTTGATATTATTTCCGATATATTTCAGATTTCACAGGCGCCATGGATGAAACAAACCGGTACACCCAAAAGCCACCACAAAACGCTGGCACTTGTCATCGCTCTGATGCTCGGATCATCAGACCGCATCGCATATGATCGGCATCTGTGTGAGACTTAACATTTATAACCGAACTAAAGGTTGCAGCGTCGCGCATTTCGCATTGAGCGCACGACGCTGCAACCGCCGCAGTCCCAATCACTCCGCCGACACCGTCTGCATGGGGGGCTGCACGGGGGGCAGCACCGCCGTCAGCTTTTCCAGCAGCCGCTCCACCTCTTCGGCCGGGATGGGGCGGCTGAACAGGAAGCCCTGGTAGCTTTCGCAGGCCAGATCGCGCAGCAGCTGCAACTGCTCCTGCGTCTCCACCCCCTCGGCGATCACCGACAGGCCCAGGCTGCGGCCGAGACCGACGATGGCGCGCGGGACGGAGGCGTCGCTGGCGCCGATCGACAGGTCGTGGATGAAGGAACGGTCGATCTTCAGCTTGTCGATGGGCAGACGGTGCAGGTAGCTGAGGCTGGAATAGCCGGTGCCGAAATCGTCCAGCGCGATCAGAACACCGCGCTGCTTCAACGCCGCCAGGGTGGCCGCCGCCGATTCGACGTCGTCGATCAGCGTGCTTTCCGTCACCTCGATCTCCAGCTCGGAACCGCTGAGGCCGTTGGCGTCGAGCGCGCGGGCGACCTTGGCCGGCAGCTGCCCGTCGCGGAACTGGGCGCCGGAGACGTTGACCGCCACCGGAATCGACAGGTCGAAGCGCGCGCGCCAGCGCCGGATCTGGGCGCAGGCCTCGAACAGCACCCAGTCGCCCATCGCCAGAACCAGCCCGGTCTCCTCCGCCACCGGCAGGAAACGGCCGGGCAGGATCAGACCCTCCTCGGGATGGCGCCAGCGGACCAGCGCCTCCAGACCGACCATGCGGCCGGTCAGGGTGTCGACCTGGGGCTGGTAGACCAGGAAAAGCTCGCCCTCGCGGATCGCCTGACGCAGCGCCCCCTCCAGATCCAGGCGCTCGCGCGACTTGGCGCCCATCTCCTTGGTGACGAAGCGGAAGCCGTTCCGCCCCTGCTCCTTGGCATGGTACATGGCGATGTCAGCGCAGCGGATCAGCCCTTCGGGATCGTCGGCATCGTCCGGGTACAGGCTGATGCCGATGCTGGGCGTCACCACGAAATTCTGGCCGCCGACGGCAAACGGGCTGGCCAGATGCGCCACCACCTTCTCCGCCACGCGGGCGGCGTCGAGCGGCTCCGTCACCCGGCGGACGACGATCAGGAACTCGTCGCCGCCCAGCCGGCCGACCGTGTCGGATTCGCGCAGGCCCGCCTGGAGCCGGCGCGCCACCGAGCGCAGAACCTCGTCGCCGAAGCTGTGGCCCAGGCTGTCGTTGATCACCTTGAAGCGGTCGAGGTCGATGAACAGAACCGCCACCTTGGTGCCGTCGCGCCGCCCCTCGCGCAGGGCCTGGGCGATGCGGTCGTAGAGCAGGACGCGGTTGGGCAGGCCGGTCAGCGCGTCGAAATGGGCGAGATACTGGATGTGCTGCTCGGCCCGGCGCTTCTCGCCGATGTCCTCGGCGAAGGCCAGGACGAATTTCAGCGCGCCACCGGCGGTGACCGGCTGGAAATGCAGGCTGAAATGGCTGCGCCGGCCCCCCATCAGCAGGGGCTGGTCGGATTCGAGCTTGCCGCTCTCGCCATGCAGCGCCGCCTCCAGCGCGAAGACCGAGGCCTGGTCGCCGAAGCGCAGCCGGGCGTCGGTGCCGAGCAGGTCGTGCCGCGGCAGGCCGGCGGCGCTGGCGAAGGCCGGGTTGCAGTCCATCACCAGCCCGTCGGTGCCGACCAGCGCGATGCCCAGCGGCGCCTGGGTGAACAGCTGCTGCCGTTCGGCTTCCTGCAGGCGCAGCGAGGCGGTCATCTCGCCGGCCAGTTCGACCGCGCGGGAATGGATCACCAGCACCATGCGCAGGACCAGCGACAGCGCGATGCTGAGCGCGATGCCGACCGCCAGCAGGGCGCCGGGCACCCAGTCATGAGCGGTGATCACGCCGTCGGGAAGGCTGTCGTAGCGGACGGTCCAGACGCGCCCGCCGACCGGCAGCTCGCGGTCCAGGCTGAGGGTGGGCTTGCTCTCCAACGGGCGGTGGCTGCGGTAGAGCGGAAACTCGGCCTCCGCCGGCGCCACGTCGTAGATCTCCAGACCGGTGTCGGGACGTTGGCTGTCGATCAGCCCGTCGATCAGCGCGCCGATCCGGACCGGGGTCAGCACCACGCCGGTGAAGGAGGCGCGGCGCGCCTCCAGCGACGGCGGCAGGGGGTCGCCGCGGTAGGTCGCCTGAAACAGGATGAAGGCGGGCCTGGCCCCCGCCGCCTCGTCGATCTTCAGGGTGATCGCGCGGGTGGCGGCCGGCTCGCCGCTGTCGCGCGCCCGCTCGACGGCCGAGCGCCGGACCGCCTCCGACATCAGGTCGAAGCCGATGGCCCGCACATTGCCCTCGTTGACCGGGGCGGTGAAGATGTTGACCACCCGGTCCGCCCCGGCATGCTCCGGCCAGATGCGGAAACCCGTCAGGCCGGAGGCCCGCATCGACGCCACCAGATCGCCCGACCGGTCGGCCGCGACGGCGCGGGCGTAGGCGATGGAGATGATGCCGGGATAGCGCTGCGGCATGTCGAGCGCCTCGACGAAGCGGCTCCACTGCGTCCAGTGCAGGTCGGGGAAGGTCATCGCCAGCGAGGCGGCGCTGCGCGCCACCTGCTCGTACACCTTGATGCGGTCGGCCAGCTGGCCGTGGATTTCCTCGACCCGTGCGGAGAAGCGGTGCGCCTCCTCGCTGGCCAGCAGGCGCTCGGACTGGAGCATCGCCAGCAGGGACAGGCCGGTGCCGACAATCAGGGCCAGCAGGGGGACGGCCACCGGCACGTGGAGATTGCGCAGGAAACGACGGGCTGTCGGGTTCGGACCGGAGGCCGACGGGCTGTCCGCAATGGGATCTGCCTTGGGATCGGCTGCCGGTTCCGGCATCAGAACTCCTCTAGGATCTTCGGGCTGGTCAGCAGAAGCTTTTCGATCATGCCGAGGATCTGTTCGATCTTGCTGCGGGTGGCATCCAGTTCGTCGGCCATTTTGTCGTCGATGCCGGCTTCCATCAGCATGGTGTCGAAGGTGTGCAGGGTCTCGTTGAAGGCCTTCTGTTCCGCGACCAGCACGTCGAAGGCGCCCAGCGAGGCGGTCAACGCCAGCGGCGGGTCGCTGACGAAGGAATGGCTGATGTCGGTGAAGATGGCGATGGCGCTCAGCTTCTGCCGCAGCACCCATTGCGGGAAATTCGACGGCAGTTCCTTGCCGGCGATCTCCAGCCTTTCCTGGATCGAGAAGATCAGGCCTTGGATATCGAGATAGGCCGCCCGGATTTCGCGGAATCGCGGAAAGGTCTTCGGCTTGCCGCCGGCACGCAGGCGGGCCAGTGCCGCGATGTCCTCGGTCAATTTGCGGGCCATCCGAAGAACGACGTCCGTCACCTTAGACATCACACGCCTCCGCTCAACGGACCGCCCCCGCGCATCGCCTGATCCGGACCGCCGCCCTCGACGCCCCGGAGGCCAGATTACACCAGTTCCATCTCCAATCGTTAGTATTACCGGCTGACCGCCATGCGGCGACGTGCCGCCGCGGCGGATCAGAAGCCGACCGCGGACGCCGGCGTCGCACCGCCCGCAACACCACCCGCAGCACCACCCGCCGGGCCGGCCTTGTCGAGGTCGTCGAGCAGGTCGATCACCTGCCTGGACGACCGTTCCACCTCCGCCACCTCGGCCAGCGCGCGCTCCATGTCGCCGTCGGCGAAGGCACGGGCGGCCGCTTTGCCATGGTCGTGGACGTCGCGGTGCGGGGCTTCCAGCCGGCCGAAGGCGGGATGGGCGCGGTAGGCCAGCGAGGACGGGCCGTAATACCATTTGCCCAGCCGGCAGGCCTCGTGGCTCGCCAGCTCCTCCGGCCGCAGGGTCTCCAGCCCGACCAGCATGTCGGCCAGCCGTTTCTTCCAGATGACGTGGTCGACCTTGGCGATCTTGACGATCTTGCCCGGCACGTCCTGTTCCAGCAGCAGCGACAGCTGGCTGCCCAGCATGCTTTCGACACCGCGCGTCGCCTGGACGCTGCGCAGGATCGCGGCGCTGTTGGCGGCGCTGCTTTCGGCGATGCGCGCCGTGCCGGAGGCGACCTCGTTGGCGGCGGCCGACTGCTGGGTCAGGATGCCGGCGATGTCGGCCATGCGCTGCCGGTTGAGGCCGATCTGGCCGCCGATGTCGGCCATGCTTTCGCTGACGGCGCGGATCGCGTGCTGTCCGGCATCGACGGCGCGCGTCCCCTCCTCCATCGAGGTGACGATGGCGCTCATTTCCGCCTTCAGCGCGTCGATGCGCAGGCGGATGTCCTCCGTGGCGCGGGCGGTCTGGTTGGAGAGATTCTTCACCTCGCTGGCGACCACCGCGAAACCCTTGCCGGCCTCCCCCGCACGGGCCGCCTCGATGGTGGCGTTCAGCGCCAGCAGGTTGGTCTGCTTGGCGATGGCCTCGATGGTGGAGACGATCTCCGCAATGCGTTCGGAAGCGATGGACAGCTCGCCGACGCGCCGGGCGGCCCCATCCACCGCGCCGGCGATCTCCTCCATGCGCCTGACGGCGTCGTCGACGGTGCGGCCGCCGTCCACCGTCACCGCCTGGACTTCGGCGGCCTGATCGGCGATGTCGCGGGTGCGCCGGCCGATTTCCTGGATGCCGGTCACCGTTTCCTCGGTGGCCGCGGCGATGCCCTGCGACTCGTGGTCCACCGCCTGGAGCTGTCCGACCATCTGTGCAGTCGCCACCGCGGAGTCGTTGATGGCGATGGCGGCGTCCACGGTCCGGTCCATCAACTGGCCGGCGAGTTTCCCGAACTCCGTGCCGTGGGATGCGGCATCGGCCTGCGGGCCCAGGCCGGCAAGCGTGCGGCCGATGTCGCAGGCCACCGCATGCGCCACCGCCGCGGCGGAGCGGCGCGCCGTCGCCCGCCGCCAGAACAGGGCGTCCTGAACCAGGGCCAGCAGATCGCCGAGCATGAGGCCGTAGGCGGCGGTGCAGCCGGCCGGCGTCAGGCCGATGCGGCCGTAGGCATCGCCCAGGGTGCGGCAGCGTTCGGCATGCTGCGGAGTGCCGGCATCCTGGAACATCCGGCGCCAGTGATCGGTCAGCTCCGCCTGCAGGCGGGTGAGATCGGGCTTCGACTCGACGGTCAGGGCCGCGTGGGCGAGGAAACGGCCGGCCAATGCAGGAAGGCGGTCGAGGGCGACCCGGCCGATGCCGGCAAGCAGCCCGAGCTCTTCCTGCCCCAGTCCGAAAGCATCCCCGTCCAACTGCCGGCCAGCGCCACCACTCATTCTTTCATCCATCACGCCATGCGTGGCGCAAGATCATTCCCGCGCCACCCGTCAAGATTGAAAGAATTTTACCAAAAATTGTCGCCCCTGACAAGTTTGGGCCAACGAGGTAAAAACAAGCGGTGGTTGCAAACAGTCTCCGGGAAGACTAATAGTCTATCCCGGATACTTTCTGTTTGCTTCGTCGAAGGGCGCCGTCTCTTTGCCAATGCTTCATTGAATGCAGTCAGGAGGCACAAAGAGACCCGATTGCGTCGGCGAGAAGGCCGCTGAGCGACAGGGCGTTGGAAGGGTGTGGCACGCCGTCGCAGGACAGCGGGCGGCCCAGCCCTTCGGCGGTGAAGCGCTCGGCGACGATGTCGCTGAACAGGGCATGGACGCCATAGACCTGCACCCGGCTCGCCCCCAGGACCCGTGCCGCGCGGGCGCAGGAGAAGATCGTCTCGCCGGAGCTGATGACGTCGTCGACGATCACCACCGGCCGGCCATGGATCGGCGCGTCGGGGGGCAGCGCCACCGTCACGTCGCGGTCGCCGCGCCGCTCCTTGCGGCCGACGATGCCGGTCAGGCCGAGCGGGCCGGCCACCGCCTCCACCAGCGGGGCGGATTCCTCGTCCGGGCCGACGATGACGGTGCCCGACGTCACGCCGTTCGCGCGCAGATGCTCGGCGATGGGGGCGGCACCGCTCAGCGCGACGGACGGGCGGCCGACGAAGACCTCGTCCAGCGTGTGGGTGCGGTGCAGGTGCGGCTCGACGCAGACGAAGCGGTCGAAGCAGCGGCCGAGCCAGTCGCCGACCACCGTCTGGCTGACCGGCTCGCCCGGCCGGAAGATGGCGTCCTGGCGCATGTAGGCCATGTAGGGCGCGACCAGACAGAGGTCGGTCGCCCCCTGGCGCCGCAGCACCGATGCGGCGAGCGTCAGCTCGACAAGCTTGTCGTTCGGGCGGTCGAGCGAGCGGTAGACGATGGCACGCTCCACCGGCTCCGGCAGCCGGACCAGGCTTTCGCCGTCGGGGAAGCGGTGCAGCTCGGCGATGTGGCAGGGGATTTCCAGAGCCTGGGCCAGACGGCGCGCGGCGTCCGCCGATTCCGGAAAGCCATAGACGGCCGTGTAGTTGCCCGTATTGCGGGCCATGCCCCTTCTCCCTCTACCACCTTGGACGGCAGCAAGCTTGGCGCAGGCAGTATGGGCGGGTCAATCACGGCAAAAGGCGGCACGGCAAAAGGCCGACATCGTCGGCCTAATCGCCATCGGCTTGGCCCCCCGGCCGCTTGTCCTGCTCGGCCTCGTCCGCCTCGGAGGCGGCGGGATCGACATGGATGCTCTCGGCCTTGCGCGCCAGCCATTGGAAGGCGCCCAGCCCGACCACCAGCAAAGTGACCACGCCCAGCAGCATCACCGGATAGACGATGGCGGAAATCTCGCTGGTGCGCGCCTCGAACACCAGGACCAGCCCCTCCAGGCTGGCGGCGATGATGATCGTGGTCAGGAACTTGGTCAGGGTGCGGCGGGCCTCGTCGGCGCGGCGCAGCTCGCGTTCGCGGATGAATTCCTCCTCGTAGAGGTACTTGGCGATCTCGAACACCGCAATGGCCAGCACGATCATCCCCACCCCGTCCAGCATCGCCGAGGTCAGGACGGCGCTGTCCAGGGCGACCACGCCCTCCACCACCGTCAGGGCGGACAGGCCGATGAACAGCAGGGAGAAAATGCTGAGCGTCACCGCCGCCAGCAGATACATCCCCCGTGTCGCCGATTGGAACATCGCCCTCCCCCTCCGTCCAAGCTGGTCCTTGGCAATGAGAACGCACGAGACCGCCTCTCCGCCCGGACGGCGGCAGCGGATCCGTCGACGCTGCCGGGGAACCTCTTTAGAGTGGCGGCGACCTGCCGCCCCTCTTCCGGTTTTCCACTCCATGACGCAGCTGCCCTCCCCCTCCCCTTCCCCATCCCCTTCCGCTGACCAGCCCCGCAACGGCGTGGTGGCGAGCGCCGCCTATTGCGACGGCCGTCGCATCGCCGAGGTGCCCATCGCCGAGGCCGGAGCCTGGGCGGCCAAGGAAAACCACTTCGTCTGGATCGGCCTGTGGGAGCCGGACGAGGCGCTGCTGATGGAGGTGAAGCGGCAGTTCGGCCTGCATGAGCTGGCGGTGGAGGACGCCCTGCACGCCCACCAGCGGCCGAAGCTGGACGTCTATGGCGACAGCCTGTTCATGGTGCTGCGCACCGCCCGGCTGGAAAACGGCGAGCTGGTGCTGGGGGAGACCCATGTCTTCGCCGGCCGCGGCTATGTCGTCACCGTGCGGCATGGCGCCTCGACCAGCTATTCGCCGGTGCGGGCGCGGGCGGAAAGCGCGCCGCAGCTTCTGAAACATGGCGAGGACTTCATCGTCTACACCATCATGGATTATGTGGTGGACTGCTATTTCCCGGTTCTGGACCAGATGGCCACCACCGTGGACGAGCTGGACGCGATGCTGATCGTCCGGCCGCCGACCATGGGGGAGATCGAGAGCATCCACCGCCTGCGCCGCGACCTGGAACGGCTGCGCCGCAACGCCTCGCCGATGCTGGAGGTCTGTTCCCGGCTGGAGCGCTTCGACCTGCCGATGATCGACCCGGCGATCCGGCCCTATTACCGCGATGTGCAGGACCATGTGATCCGCGTCAACGAACAGATCGGCTCGCTGCGCGAGGTGCTGTCCTTCGCCTTCGAAACCAGTATGATCCTGGCGACCGCGCGGCAGAACGACGTGACGCGCAAGCTGGCCGCCTGGGCCGCCATCCTCGCCGTGCCGACCGCCGTCGCCGGCCTGTACGGCATGAACTTCGAGCATATGCCGGAGCTTCACTGGCGGTACGGCTACCCCGCGGTGCTGGCGGTGATCGCCGTGGTCTGCACCGCGCTGTATGTCCGCTTCCGGCGGACCGGATGGCTGTGACGGCAACCCGGCCGGACAGCGACGGATCGGGGTGGCCCGCTTGGATCGGCACCTTTGACATGGTTGGTTTTGGAGTTTGGTGAGGGACATGACCGACGCGACGAACACGCTGCACGCCCTGCTGGACGCCTATCTGCGCTGCCCGGTGGAGGCCGCGCGCACGGAACTGGAACAGGCGCTGCGCGGCTACCAGACCGATTGGATCCGCGCCCGCGCCGGGGCCGACGCCCCGCCGCTACCGGTGACCGCAGCACCGGCGCCGGCCGCCAAGCCGGCAGTGGCGAAGCCGCGCTTCCCTATCGCGGCGGCCGACCTCGACGTTCTGAAGCGGCTGGCCGACGGCTGGACCGGCACCACCGCCGAAGTGGCGCGCTGGGCCTGGTTCGAAAACCGCGAACTGGTCAGCCTGGAGCCGAATCCGGCCGGCGAAGGGCCGGAGGTGCTGCGCCTCACCCCGCTCGGCTGGGCCGCCATCGGGCGGAGGCCGGCGGGCTGAGAGTTTGTAAGTTTTTATGGGGTTTGCCGGGGGAAGCCTTGGATTTGAACAGCTTGACTGCTGGCTTCAATCACGAGCTTCTTTCGGCCGTCATTCCCGCGAAGGCGGGAATCCAGTGTTTCCCAAGCGTGGCCAATCGGTAAGCCTGGATCCCCGCCTTCGCGGGGATGACGGCCGATGAAAATTCCGGAAACCCACAACGTCCGAAGGGGCAGCGCGCCTCAATTCACCTGCGGCAGCGCGAAGATCTGGCCGGGATAGATCATGTCCGGGTCGCGGATCTGCTCGCGGTTGGCGGTGTAGATGGTGGTGTAGAGCATGCCGTCGCCATAGGTGCGGCGTGCCAGCCGCCACAGGCTGTTGCCGGGCTGGACGACGATGTTGCGCCCGTCGGTGGCGGATGCCGGCATGGCGGAGACCTGGACCGGCAGTTCGGCCCGCGACACCACCTTGCCGGACAGGGTGACCTGATCGGCGCGCAGGGTGTAGAGGCCGGGGTCGATCAGCTTTTCCGGGGTCAGGCGCCAGTTGCCCTTGGGGTCGCTGTGGGCGCTGCCGACGAGGATGTTGTCGAGATAGAGCTGCACCGCGCTGTTGGGCGCCGCCCGCCCGCCCAGCGCCACCCGGCCGGCGGGATCGTAGTCCATCGTCTCCACCGACACGCCGCCCGGCGGCGGCGGGGCGCCGTTGTCGGGAAGCGGCGGGGCCTGCAAAAGCGAGCTGCCGCCCATGGCCGGCGCGGCGCCGGCCAGCCCGTCGCGCGGCACCGCCACCGCGACCGGCGCGGCAGGCGATTCGGATCCGGGCTTCGCCGCGGGTTCCGGCACCATCACCACGACCACCTTGTCGGCGGGACGCGGGGCGTCGGTGCCGGGACGGGTCTCGGTCAGGTTCAGTTCGCGGGTGCCGGGCGACAGCGGCTTGTCGGGCAGCATCACCCACTCGCCGCGCTGGTCGGCCTTGGCCGACGCGACGCGCGTGCCGCCATCGGTGACCGTCACCTCCGATCCGGGAGCGGCACGGCCGGCCATCACCGTCGCCCCGTCCGGCGCCACCCGCACCACGTCGAAGCTGGGAGCCGCGGGCTTCGCCTGTTCCTTGGCCTGTTCCTTAACCGGTTCCGGGGCTGCCGCCGGCGTTGCCGGTGCGGCCTTCTGCGTCTCGCTGCGCGCCGCCGTCTGGGCCGGTGCCGCCGTGGGAACGGGGGCCGGAGCGGAGGCCAGGGTCGCCGGTCCGGTCGCCGGCCCAGTCGCGGGTTTCCCGGCGGGCCAAAGGGCGATTGCCGCCGCCCCACCCATCAGAGCCACGCCCAAAGCTGCGAACAACGCGTTTCGTTTCACCTGAGCACCCATCCGGCGGCCCGCCACACTGGCAGGGTGACTGACTATAGCAGAAGGACAGGTCGCAAAAGAATGGCGCCGTTGGAGCGAAACCATCCGCCAAACGGGCTCGATTGCCCCATAGGATCAGGATTCCGCACCAAATCGGCGCCTGTTGCAGTGAAGACTCACTCCTTCGCCGGCACCGTCCTCAGATAGGCGACGATGGCGGCGCGGTCCTCGGCGGTCAGCTTGGAGGTGGTGTTGCGCACGACCTCGCCCATGGCGCCGCCGGCGACGTCGCCGTCCGGGGTCAGGCCGGCTTCCAGAAACAGCGACAGGTCGCCGTCGGACCAGTCGCCGATTCCCTTGCCCTTGGCCTTGGAGCCGGTGATGCCCGGCACCTTGTCGTTGTCGGGGCCCTGCGGATTGCCGGCGAGGTAGCGGTCGGCATCGAGCCCGCCCAGCTGGGTGCGCGGGCTGTGGCATTCGGCGCAATGGCCCAGCGCATCGACCAGATAGCGCCCGCGGTTCCAGGCCGGCGGCTTGGCCGGATCGTCGGCGACCGGACCGGGGGTCAGGTACATCCATTGCCAGACCGGCACCAGAAACCGCCAGGAGAAGGGCGGCGACAGGTCGTGCGGCTTGTTGGCGGCCGGGGCCGCCGGCAGGCTGAGCAGATAGGCCTTCAGATCCAGCAGGTCACGGTCGGTCATCCGCGTGTAGCTGGCATAGGGAAAGGCCGGGAACAGGGCGGCACCGTCGGGCCGCACGCCCTCGCGGACGGCGCGGATGAAGTCGGCGTCGCTCCAGCGGCCGATGCCGTTCACCGGGTCCGCCGTGATGTTCGGGGTGTAGAAGGTGCCGAAGGGGGTCGCCAGCGCCCGGCCGCCGGCCAGCGGCTGGCCGCCGCCCTTCTCGTCGGTGTGGCAGCCGAGGCAGCCGGCGGCGTTGAAGATGTAGGCGCCCCGGCTGACGGCGTCGCTGACCGCTTCGCCCGCGGGAGCTTCACCGGCGGCACGCGCACTGCCGCCCGCGAAGGCGAGCGGCAGCAGCATCGCCGCGGCGGTCAGGACGCGCCGCACCGGTCAGTTCTTCTTGACGCGGAAGTCCTCGTGGCAGCTCCCGCAGGTCTTGGAGGTGGCGCCGAGCGCCTGGGCGATCTGCGCGCGGTCGCCGCCCTTGATCGCGGCGTCGAGCTTCTCGGCCGCCGGCTGGACGGCGCTCCAGTATTTCTGGGTCTCGGCCCAGCTCTTCCACAGCTCCGGCTTGGCGGCGCTATCGGCCACGCCGACGGCGGTGCCTTCGGGGAAGATCTTCTTCGGGTCCATTTTGGATACCGCCAGCACGGCTTCCGCCCCCTTGGCCGCATCCTCGGCGGTGGCGCCCTCGTTCTTCACGAACTTGGCGACGGCGCCCATGCCGCCGCCCAGCTTCTTCATGGTCTGCTGCCGGTCCTTGACCTGCTCGGCCGGATCGGCGGCGCCGGCGGCGCCGGCCGACATGCCGAACAGCGTGAACATCAGACCGGCGACGGATGCCGCCGCAAGAACATTGACGACCCGGTTGCTCATGTGGTCCCTCCCGATGATGCCGTGGCTTAACGGTGCCTGTGCCGCTGTTGACGCGCCGCCCCCGCCCGATATTCCATGGCATTCGCCAGATTTTTTCCGGCCGCGCTTCCGATGGGTGGCGGCGGCGAGAAAGGTTGACCCGCGATGAAGAGCCTGTCGTCCGTTTGCGTCTATTGCGGTGCGTCGTCCCGTGTCGCCGATGTCCACAAGGAAGCCGCCCACGCGCTGGGCGACGGGCTGGCGCGGCGCGGCATCCGCATGGTCTATGGCGGCGGCCGGGTCGGGCTGATGGGCATCGCCGCCGACGCCGCGATAGCCGCCGGCGGCGAGGTGGTCGGCATCATCCCGGAACACATCCAGTCGGCCGAAGTGGAGCACACCGGCCTGACCGAGCTGCATGTCGTCGACAGCATGCACACCCGCAAGCGCATGATGGTGGAGCGGTCGGACGCCTTCGTCATCCTGCCGGGCGGCCTGGGCACGCTGGACGAGGCCTTCGAGATCCTGACCTGGAAGCAGCTTCAGCTGCACGACAAGCCCATCGTCATCGCCGACGTCGACGGCTACTGGCGCCCGCTCCTGGGGCTGATCGACCATATGGTCGCCCAGGGCTTCGCCCGCATCGACCGCTCCGCCCTCTACCGCGTCGCCGACCATGTCGACGGCGTGTTCGAGGCGCTGGGGGCGATGCCCGACCAGGCGCATCCGGCCCAGCCCGGGAAGATGTAAAGCCCAGGAAGATGCAGGGCTCCGGCTTCGAAGCCCTTCCCGCCGTTATCCCCAGACTTCCCAACCTGTGGATAACTTCTGTGCACAGCTTTTGTGGATGGCTCCCCGCCCTTCACCGAGCGTTCGCGTTCTGTTTCTGATACTGTGTCCTCCATGAGCAACCAGACCTCATCGCTGTTCGATCCCCGCCCCTCCGCCGCGGTCAAGCCGACGGCGGAATACCGAACGCCCCCCAACAACGAGGAGGCGGAGCAGGCGCTGCTGGGCGCGATCCTGGTCAACAACAAGGCCTATGAGAAGGTCGGCGAGTTCCTGCGGCCGGAGCATTTCTACGATCCGGCCCACCAGCGCATCTTCGCCGCCATCACCAAGATGGTCGACCGCGGCCAGATCGCGAACCCGGTCACGCTGAAGGCCCTGTTCGACAACGATCCCGAACTGGCGGTCGAAGGCGGCAGCGCCTATCTGGCGGAACTGGCCGCCAACGTGGTGACGGTGGTCAATGCCGGCGACTACGGCAAGACCATCCACGACCTGTTCATCCGCCGGCAGCTGATCGAGGTCGGCACCGACATGGTGAACGAGGCGTACCGCCACGACCTCGACATCACCGCGCTCGACCAGATCGGCGAGGCGGAGAAGCAGCTGTTCGACCTCGCCTCCACCGGCGACGTGCAGGGCGGCTTCGTCGCCTTCGGCGAGTCGGTCAAGCACGCCATCACGACGGCGGAGGCGGCCTTCCGCCGCTCCAGCCATGTCACCGGCGTCACCACCGGCCTGATCGACATCGACCGCAAGCTGGGCGGCCTGCACCCGTCGGACCTGATCATCCTCGCCGGCCGCCCGTCGATGGGCAAGACGGCGCTCGCCACCAACATCGCCTTCAACGCCGCCAAGGCGCACATGCGCTCCAGCGGCCAGGAGGGCGGCGTCGTCGGCTTCTTCTCGCTGGAAATGTCGGCGGAACAGCTCGCCACCCGTATCCTCGCCGACGAGGTGCAGGTGCCCGGCGACAAGATCCGCCGCGGCGAGATCCGCGACACCGACTTCCCCAAGTTCGTCCAGGCCAGCCAGGATCTGGCGCGCTGCCCCTTCTATGTCGACGACACGCCGGCCCTGTCGGTCGCCGCGGTGCGCACGCGCTGCCGCCGGCTGAAGCGGACCTCGGGGCTCAGCATGGTGGTGGTCGACTATCTCCAGCTGCTGCGCGGCTCCTCCTCGCGCGGGGCGGAGAACCGGGTGCAGGAAATCTCGGAGATCACCCGCGGCCTGAAGGCCATCGCCAAGGAGCTGGACGTGCCGGTGGTGGCGCTGTCGCAGCTGAGCCGCGCGGTGGAACTGCGCGAGGACAAGCGTCCGCAGCTGGCCGACCTTCGCGAATCGGGCTCCATCGAGCAGGACGCCGACGTCGTGATGTTCGTTTTCCGCGAACAGTATTATCTTGAGCGCGCCGAGCCTTCGCGCCGGCCCGACGAGAGCGACGACAAGTTCAACGACCGCTATCAGCGCTGGCAGCAGCGCCTGGGCGAGGTGCACAACACCGCCGAGGTGATCATAGCCAAGCAGCGTCACGGTCCGATCGGCACCGTCCGTCTCTACTTCGACGGCCAGTTCACCAAGTTCGGCGATCTCGACCAGCACCACCAGACCGACGAGTGACCAGAGTGACCAGCGACCAGAGCCTGCGCGCCTGCGCAATCCTCACCGTGGATCTCGGCGCCGTCGTCGCCAACTGGACGCAGCTGCGCGACCGGGTGGCGCCGGCGGAGTGTTCCGCCGTGGTCAAGGCCGACGCCTATGGGCTGGGGGTGGCGCAGGTTGTGCCGGCCCTGGCCGCCGCCGGCTGCCGGACCTTCGTCGTCGCCCAGCTGGAGGAGGCGCTCGCCGTCCGCCGGGCGCTGGAGCCGGTCGCTCCGGACGCGCAGGTCTTCTCGCTGGGCGGGCTGCCGCCGGGCCATGAGGGGGATTTCCTCGCCGGCCGCATCCTGCCGGTGCTGAACCACCTGGGCGACATCGCGGCGTGGCGGGCCTTCGCCGTGTCGCGCGGCGAGGTTCTGCCGGCGGTGATCCACATCGACACCGGCATGAACCGGCTGGGCCTCGGCCCCGACGAGCTGGACGAGCTTGCCGGCCATCCGGAGTGGCTGGAGGGCATCGACGTCCGCTACTGGATGACCCACCTCGCCTGCGCCGACGAGTTCGACAACCCGATGACCGGGGAGCAGCTCGACCGCTTCCGCTCGGCGCTGGCTCGGCTGCCCAAGGCGAAGGCCAGCTTCGCCAACTCGTCCGGCATCTTCCACGGCGCGGACCATCACTTCGACCTCGCCCGGCCGGGCTGCGCGCTCTATGGCGTGAACCCGACGCCGCATCTGCCCAACCCGATGCGCGGCACGGTGCGGCTGGATGCGCGGCTTTTGCAGGTGCGCAACTGCAACGCCCCGATGACGGTCGGCTATGGCGCCGCCCACAGGGTGACCGGCCCGGCGCGGATCGCCACCATCGGCGTCGGCTATGCCGACGGCTATCTGCGCTCGCTGAGCGGCAAGGGGCACGTCTTCGTCGACGGCGTCGCCGCCCCCATCGTCGGCCGCATCTCGATGGACCTGATCACCATCGACGTGACCGGCCTGCCGGAGTCGGTGGCCCAGGCCGGCCGCATGGTCGAGCTGATCGGCCCCAGCCGCCCGGTCGACACCGTGGCGGCGGAGGGCGGCACCATCGGATACGAGGTCCTGACCTCGCTCGGCCGGCGCTATCACCGGGTTTATGTGGGTGGGTGACCGGCTTTCCCCTCTCCCCCCGCTCACGCGCAAACTTTGTTTGCGCTGACGCGACAGGCGGACCTGTGGTCCGCCGAAAGCGGGGAGAGAGGGCAGAATCACCACACCAAGCCCATCCGGCCACCATTGCAAAGTCCAAGGATGACCTAGCCGTTCATCGGTGCTATGACCGCATCGCCCAAATGAGTCTCAAACCAAGGATGCGGTCCGACTGATGGGTTTCCTTGCCGCCACCGGCCGGGCCTTCCTGATCTTCCTGGAAGCGACCGGACGCCTTGCCCTGTTCACCGGGTCCGCCCTGTCGCACTGCGTGCGGCCGCCGCTCTATCCGCGCCAGATCCTGCGGCAGATGATCGACATCGGCTATTACTCGCTGCCGGTGGTCGGGCTGACCGCGCTGTTCACCGGCATGGTGCTGGCGTTGCAGAGCTACAGCGGCTTCTCCCGCTTCCAGGCGGAGGGCGCCATCGCCACCGTCGTCGTGCTGTCGATCACGCGCGAGCTTGGGCCGGTGCTGGCCGGCCTGATGGTCGCGGGGCGCATCGGCGCCGCCATGGCGGCGGAGATCGGCACCATGCGGGTGACCGAGCAGATCGACGCCCTGTCCACCCTGTCGACCAACCCCTACAAGTATCTGGTGGCGCCGCGGCTGATCGCCGGGCTGACCATGGTGCCGCTGCTGGTCATCGTCGCCGACATCATCGGCGTCTTCGGCGGCTTCCTGGTCGGCGTCTACCGGCTGGACTTCAACGCCGCCAGCTACATCAACCGCACCTGGGAATTCCTCCAGCCGGTCGATGTCATCTCCGGTCTGGTCAAGGCGGCGATCTTCGGCTTCCTGATCGCGCTGATGGGCTGCTACCACGGCTACCACTCCAAGGGCGGCGCCCAGGGCGTCGGGGCTGCGACCACCAACGCGGTGGTGTCGGCCTCGATCATGATCCTGGTGTGGAACTACCTGATCACCGGCCTCTTCTTCTCGACCAAGTGAGCGCCATCGAAATGACCGTTCCCAAGATCGCGCTCAAGAACGTCACCAAGCATTTCGGCCCGAAGACGGTGCTGAACGGCATCGATCTGGAGGTGGCGAAGGGCGAGTCGCTGGTCGTCATCGGCGGGTCGGGCACCGGCAAATCGGTGATGCTGAAGAGCATCCTCGGCCTGCTGACTCCCGATTCCGGCTTGATCCAGGTCGACGGCGTCGAGACGACCCGGCTGCGCTCGCGCGAGCGCGAGAAGCTGCTGCACAAGTTCGGCATGCTGTTCCAGGGTGCCGCCCTGTTCGACAGTCTGAAGGTCTGGGAGAACGTCGCCTTCGGCCTGATCCAGGGTGCCCATATGCCCCGATCCCAGGCCAAGGAGATCGCCGTCGCCAAGCTGGGCGCCGTCGGCCTCACCCCCGACGTGGCGGAGCTGTCGCCGTCGGAGCTGTCGGGCGGCATGCAGAAGCGCGTCGGCCTCGCCCGCGCCATCGCCGACGAGCCGGAGATCATCTTCTTCGACGAGCCGACGACCGGCCTCGACCCGATCATGGCCGACGTCATCAACGAGCTGATCGTGCAGTGCGTGAAGGATCTCGGGGCCACCGCGGTCACCATCACCCACGACATGGCTTCGGCCCGCAAGATCGCCGACCGCATCGCCATGATCTACCAGGGCCGGATCATCTGGACCGGCCACGCCCGCGACATCGACAATTCGGGCAACGCCTATGTCGACCAGTTCGTCCATGGCCGGGCGGACGGGCCGATCAAGATGCAGATCAAGGCGCTGTAAGCGGGACAGGACGGGCGGAACAATCGGGGGATTTGCCGGTTACCGGACAGGGCTCTTCGGCAGCCCGTTCCCCGGAGGTGGCCTCCCGTGAGTGTGCAGCCCGCGACGTCCCAGGACTTCGACATCGACGAGGTCTTCCGCCGCCTGCGGGTCGCGGTCGCCCCCTATCCCAAGGCGGCGATGTTCGAGCTGCGCGACCGCGGCTATGCCACCCCGTTCCAGCAGCTGGTCGCCAGCCTGATTTCCGCCCGCACGCGGGACGAGACGAGCCTGGAGGTCGCCGAACGGCTGTTCGCCGTCGCCGGCACGCCGGCCGCCATGGCCGCCCTGCCGGAGGAGCGGCTGGTGGAGCTGCTGCACGGCGCCACCTTCCCCGAACCGAAGGCGCGCGACATCCGCGCGCTGTCCCGCCGCATCGTCGAGGAACAGGGCGGCGAGGTGCCCGACACGCCGGACGGGCTGATGCGCTTCCATGGGGTGGGGCCGAAGATCGCGGCGCTGACGCTGGCGGTCGGCTTCGGCATCCCGGCGCTGGCGGTCGACATCCATGTCCACCGCATCGTCAACCGCTGGGGCTACGTGCAGGCGCGCAACCCCGAGAAGACGATGGCCGCGCTGCTGGCGGTGCTGCCGAAACGCTACTGGGTGGAGATCAACGAGCGGCTGGTGCCCTTCGGCAAATGGGTGTGCACCGGCGAACGGCCGCGCTGCTCCACCTGCCCGCTGCTGTCGATGTGCGCGCGGGTCGGCGTCACCACGTCACGCTGAGCGGTGGCGGGCATCAGCGACCATCCGGGTCGCGGCTCAGAGCAACGCGAAGGGCGTCTATGTCGCTTTTGCCGAACAGGTAAGGGGCGAATTTCCGCAGCTTGTCGGTCGGCCAGGACCACCATTGCAACGACAGAAGAAAGTCAATGTCAGCGTCCGCCAAGCGCTTGCGTATGACCCTGGCAGGATTACCGGCAACGATGGTATAGGGCGGAACGTCTTTCGAGACGACCGCGCACGCTCCGATCACAGCGCCATCCCCAACCGTGACACCGGAAAGAATGGATGCACCGTCACCGATCCAGACATCGTTACCGATGGTAACCGGACCCTTGCTGAAGGTGCTGTGCGGTCCATTGAGCTCGGGCATCCAGTCCGCCAGCATTTCCGCCGGATAGGTCGATGCCCCTTGCATGGCGTGCATGCCACCGAAATGGATACGCACCCCTTCGGCAATTGAGCAGAACCGCCCAATCGTGATCTTCCCGGCTTCCGCGTAAGCAACCAGTTCCATCGATGCCGAGAAGTAGGTGAATGCGCCGACGGAAACCGGACAGGGCATCCCACCGATTATAAAATCATATAGGATATCCTCATCCGTCTTCTGATGTTTCATTCTTAGATACATTTTCTATGTACTTTCAATCGGGATACTGAGGCAGTACGCCAAAATTACCTTCCCCGATCCCACACTTGAAGTGAAGCGATTTGCGTCCGCCAGGATCCCGTTCCAGGAGGTGGAGGCGGCTGCGATTGATGCAGATCCTGGCGGGACACCGGAGGGCTGGCTAGAAGAGCGCCCGGACTTCCGCTTTTCGAGGCTTCCCGCGATGATCGTCTACGCCCTGCACTGCGCCTGCGGCCATGATTTCGACCAGTGGTTCGACAACATGGCCGATTACGACACCAAAAAGGCCGCCGGAATCCCCTGCCCGTCCTGCGGCGGCACCGAGGTCGCCAAGGCCATCATGGCGCCGCGCGTCGGAAAGTCCCAGCCGGCGCCCGCCCCCGCCTGCGGCCCCGGCGGCTGCGGCGGAGGCGGCTGCCCGATGATGATGTGACCGATGTTCGGGCTGGGGGCGGCGGCGCTCAGCGCCGCCGGGCCTCCGCCGTCAGCCGCGGGCCGGTGGTCAGCTCCTCGCGGCGGCGGGGGGTGCCAAAGCTCGGCTCGACGCGGTTTTCACGCGGCCGGTCGTCGCCGGCCGGCGGCCGGCTGAGCGGATCGGCACCGCGGCCGCTGCGCCACCAGGCGAAGCCGATGCCGCCCAGCGTCGCGGCGATCAGCCCGGCGACACCGGCCCGCGCGGCATTGGACTGCCAGATCGAGGGGGCAGCGCCGACCGCCGCCGGTTCCTCGACCGGGGCCGGCTTGCCGTCCGGCGTGGTCGCTGCCACCGCCCCGCGCGGTGCCGCCTGCGGAGTCGGCCCTTCGGACGTGTTGGACGTTGGGGGGGCCGATGCATTGGCCGCAGGGGTATTGGCTGACGGGCGCGGCGCGCTGGAGGTCACCGCGCTGGCTGCCGGGGCCGACGGACGGGCCGATGGAGCCGGTGCCGCGGCGGGCGCGCTGTGGCTGGCTGAGGAGGACGCGGAGGAAGAAGACGAAGAGGAAGAGGACGACACCGGGGCGCCGCCGAACTGGGCCATGCCGCCGACGCTCTCGTTGCCGGATTCGACCCGGCCGGTCGGGGCGGCGCGCGGCGCCACCTCCTTGTCGTGGCGGGTCTGGCCGACCTGGCTCTTGGACAGGCTGCCCATGGTCGGCGCCGCCTTGCTCTCGCGCTCGCCCATCATCTTGGCGATGGTGGCCTGGTCGAGGTTGCCGGTGGCGGGAAGGCCCGCCGACTTCTGATAGGCGCTGAGCGCGGACCGGGTTTCCGGCGTCATCTGGCCTTTGGCCCGGCCGCCGATGTTGTAGCCCTTGTCCTTCAGGATGGTCTGCGCCCACTGGATGTCGGCGACCGACGCCTCGGCCCATGCCGGGCCCGGTGCTCCCACCGTCAGGGCCGAAACCACCAGCGCTGCAGCCGCCACCGCGGCGCCACCATGCACCCGCCGCGAAATCCCAGACATTGCCTCTCCCTTTCGTCCGTGACGCCAGACCGACTTCAGAGCCACGACACTCACCCCGAATCGGGGACCTGGATCGTGTTACCAGATTGCGTCGCATTTCCGGCGGCGATTTTTGGGCGTCTGCTTTGTCAGCCGCGCAGCGTTGCCGAAAAGGCGCGTTCCCGGAAATGGTGTGCGAAAATGGATCGGAAAAGGCCGGACGTGGTAGCGTCAAATCGGGGGCGAAAAAGAAACAGGACGCACGCCATGACCGGGACCATGACCGGCGCCAAGGCCGGAACCGACACCGCACGCCCGCAACTCCTGGCGGCCTTGCCGGGGCTGGCCTGCCTGTCCGCGGCGCTGTCCGCCCTGGTCCTGCTGTCCGGATGCAGCAGCCCGCCCGCCTACCGCGAGTGGACCGCCAGCCCGGACGTGCCGACCGTCGCCTATGACGAATGCACCGAGCAGGTGGACGCCACCATGCGCCTGCGCGGCTATCCGCTGCGCCCGCTGCCGGAAACGCCGCAGTTCGGCTATCGCAAGGAAATCTTCGCCCAGTGCATGCGCCGCAAGGGCTACACGGCGGAGTGAGGCTCTACCGTCCACCCCTTCAACGATTTCCGGCGAAGTGCAGATAGACGAGGCCGCCCGCCAGCGTGCCGATCAGGATCACCGCCAGATAGATGCGCAGCGGCAGGGCGACCGCCTCGCCCGCCTTGCTCTTGCTGCCCGGCTTGCGCGGGGGCGTCGGGCCGGGCTTGGGCGGAACCGGCTTCGCCGCCGGTCTGACCCGGCCGCCTTGGGTCGGATCGTACAGCTCGATCAGCGTCCAGTTGAACTCCATGCCCTCATAGCCGGAGTCGGCGTTGTAATCGAGCTGGATCAGCCGGAAATAGGCCCGCGGGTTGACGCCGACCATCCGGTCGAAGCGCGCCTTGGCGTGGGCCAGCTCCTCCCCCACCTCCAGCGTCTTCCAACCCTTGCCGCGCGCCTTCTGGATGGCGAATCGGGTGGGCTGGGGCGGGCGGGGGTTCGGCATGGCCGCAGTCTAGCGCGGTTGCTCAGACCAGCGGAACGGCGTTGTTGCGGATGACCGAGGCGTACCAGTCGTAGCTGGCCTTGGGCGTGCGGGCCATCGTCTTGCGGTCGACCTGGACGAGGCCGAAATGGCGGCGGTAGCCCTCCGACCATTCGAAATTGTCCAGCAGGGTCCAGGCCATGTAGCCCTTGAGGTTGCAGCCCTCGTCGATCGACTTGGCGGCGGCCAGCAGATGGTCGCGCAGGTAGGCGATGCGGTCGCGGTCCTCGACCCGGCCGCTGGGGCCGACGCTGTCGGGGTAATCGGCGCCGTTCTCAGTCACATAGACCGGCGGGTTGCCGTATTTCTCCTGCAGCTCGGCCAGGATTTCGCTCAGCCCGTCCGGCTCGACCGGCCATTCCATGCCGGTCTTGCGCGTGCCTTCAGGGGCGGAGCCGTAGCCGGTGCCGAACAGCCCCTGCCCGTCCGGCTGCTGGTGCATGCGGCTGTAGTAATTGACGCCGAGGAAATCGACCGGCTGCTTGATGCGGGCCAGATCGTCGGGCTTGGCGATGCGGGAGAACTCGGCCTCCAGCTGCTCCGGGAAGCGGCCCTTGAACAGCGGGTCCAGGCAGGAGCGGTTCCACAGGGCGTCCCACATCAGCGAAGCGGGATAGTTCGAGTCGAGCCCGCCGACCGGCCAGGACGGCTGGAGCGACAGCACGGTGCCGAGCCGCCAGTTCTTGCCGCCGGCCTTGCGCAGCGCCGCCAGCGCCGTACCCTGGGCGAGGTTCTGGTGGTGGATCGCCTTCAGGCAGTTCTGGCGGCCGGTCAGGCCCGGCGCATGCCCGCCGGTGCCGTGGCCGAAGATGGCGACCACCGACGGCTCGTTCAGCATCGCCCAGTTGCGGGCGCGGTCGCCCAGCCGGGCGGTCACCGCCAGCGCGTAGTCGGTGAACCACCCGGCGATGTCGCGGTTGGTCCAGCCGCCCTTGTCCTGCAACGCCTGCGGCAGGTCCCAATGGAACAGGCAGGGCCAGGGCTGGATGCCCTTCGCCAGCAGCGCATCGGTCAGCCGGTCGTAGAAGTCCAGACCCTTGACGTTCACGGCACCGGTGCCCTGCGGCATCACCCGCGGCCAGGCGATGGAGAAGCGGTAGGCCTTCATCCCGGCCTTCGCCATCAGATCCACATCCTCGGCATAGCGGTGGTAATGGTCGCAGGCGACATCGCCGGTGTCGCCGTTGGCGATCCGCCCGAAGGAATGGCTGTAGGTGTCCCAGACGCTCGGGCCGCGCCCATCCTCGGCGACGGCGCCCTCGATCTGGTAGCTGGAGGTCGAGACGCCCCACAGGAAGTCCATCGGGAAGGACACCGACGGGACCGCGGCGGGAGCGGCCCCGGGAGCGGCCTGGACAGCCTCGCGGCCCAGCACCGCCAGGGCGCCGGTGCCGGCCGCGGTGACCGCGGTCGCCTTCAGGGCCGTCTTCAGGAAAGTCCGCCGCTGCATCGCCTGCTTCTCCAAAGTCATGTCAGTTCCGCCAGCCCGTTCCGCCGGCTTCCCCGGTCCTGCCGCCGCGCACTGTATGCAGTCCAACGGAGTTGGCAACCGGGTGATTACCCCAAGTCCCGATTCCGTCGCCATAGGCGCGGGCCGGATGCTGGGATATAGTGAGCCGATGCAGACTCTCTTCCCCATCCTGATGGTCATGGCGATGCTGGCGGTGGTCGGCTCGCTGTTCGTCGGCCTCTTCTTCATGGCCCGCGGCGGGAGGGGCGACCCGCGCCGCTCCAACAAGGCGATGCGGCTGCGCGTGATGCTCCAGGGGGCTGCCCTGCTGCTGTTCGTCCTCGCCATCCTGACCCAAGGCTGACGCTTCCCCATGGTTAAGCTGACCAAGATCTACACGCGCGGCGGCGACGCCGGCGAAACCTCGCTCGGCGACGGCAGCCGGGTGCCGAAGGGCGACCGCCGCGTCGCCGCCTACGGCACGGTGGACGAGGCGAACGCCGTCATCGGCATGGCGCGCCTGCACACCCATGGTCTGCACGGTGGCGATAGGCCGGACGCCGACGCCATGCTCAGCCGCATTCAGAACGATCTGTTCGATCTGGGCGCCGACCTCTGCACGCCGGAGGAGGAGGAGCCGAAATACCCGCCGCTGCGCATCGTGCAGGCCCAGGTCGACCGGCTGGAGGCGGAGATCGACGCGATGAACGCCGGTCTGGCGCCGCTGACCTCCTTCATCCTGCCCGGCGGCTCGCCGGCCGCGGCGCATCTGCATCTGGCCCGCACCGTGGTGCGCCGGGCGGAGCGGCTGATGACCGATCTGGCACGGCACGAGCCGGTGACCGCGGCGGCGCTGAAATACGTCAACCGGCTGTCGGACCATCTGTTCGTGCTGAGCCGGGTGGTGAACCGCAACGGGGCGGACGACGTGCTGTGGGTGCCCGGCGCGAACCGCTGAGTCCAAGCTGCTGGATGTGGCCCCTGGATGACGCTGCCGCGCGTGCATGCGCGCATCCGGCGCGTCATTGACAGTGGTATTGCCAGATCCTATGGTCCGTTCGCAACCACAGCAATTTTCGCGGTGTTCGCCGTAACAGGCGCGCGCTCAGCAGCCAGGGTGAGTTATGAAAGTCCTCGTCCCCGTTAAGCGAGTGGTCGACTACAACGTGAAGATCCGCGTCAAGGCGGATGGCAGCGGCGTCGAGACCGCCAACGTGAAGATGAGCATGAACCCCTTCGACGAGATCGCCGTCGAAGAAGCCGTGCGGTGCAAGGAAGCCGGCAAGGCGACCGAGATCGTGGTGGTGTCCGTCGGCCCGACCCAGGCCCAGGAGACGCTGCGCACCGCTCTCGCCATGGGCGCCGACCGCGCCATCCTGGTGCAGACCGACGTGACGACCGAACCGCTGGCCGTCGCCAAGGTCCTCAAGGCGCTGGTCGAGAAGGAGACCCCCGGCCTCGTCATCCTCGGCAAGCAGGCCATCGACGACGACTGCAACCAGACCGGCCAGATGCTGGCGGCCCTGCTCGGCTGGGGCCAGGGCACCTTCGCCTCGAAGATCGCCGCCGGTGACGGCACGGTCGCCGTGACCCGCGAGATCGACGGCGGGCTGGAGACGGTGGAGTTGAAGCTGCCGGCGGTGGTGACCGCCGATTTGCGCCTGAACGAGCCGCGCTATGCCTCGCTACCGAACATCATGAAGGCGAAGAAGAAGCCGCTGGAGACCGTCACGCCGGACAGCCTCGGCGTCGATGTCGCCCCGCGCCTGAAGACGGTGAAGGTGACGGAGCCGCCGAAGCGTCAGGCCGGCATCAAGGTGCCGGACGTCGCCACGCTGGTGGACAAGCTCAAGACCGAAGCCCGCGTGATCTGAGGGGAATGAACTGACCATGGCCAACATTCTCGTCATCGCCGACCACGACGGCGCCTCGCTGAAGCCCGCCACCCTGAACGCCGTCACCGCCGCCGGAAAAATCGGGGGCGATGTCCATATCCTGGTCGCCGGCAAGGGCGCGCAGGCTGCTGCCGATGCCGCATCCAAGGTGGCCGGCGTCGCCAAGGTGCTGCTGGCCGACGATGCCGCCTACGAGCATCAGCTGCCGGAAGACGTCGCCCCGCTGGTGGTGTCCATCACCAAGGGCGGCTACGGCCATGTGCTGGCCGGCGCCACCTCGGTCGGCAAGAACCTTCTGCCGCGCGTCGCAGCCCTGCTGGACGTCGCCGCCATCTCCGACATCACCGCCGTGGTCTCCGCCGACACGTTCGAGCGGCCGATCTACGCCGGCAATGCGATTGCCACCGTGCAGTCGGCCGATGCGGTCAAGGTGATCACCGTCCGCACCACCGCCTTCGAGACCGCAGCATCCGAAGGCGGCTCGGCCGCCGTCGAGGCCGTGTCGGGCGCCGGTGCCGCCGGGCTGTCGAGCTTCGTCTCGGCCGAGCTGACCAAGTCGGAGCGTCCGGAACTGACCGCCGCCCGCGTGGTGGTGTCGGGCGGGCGCGGCATGCAGTCGGGCGACAACTTCCCGCTGCTGGAGGCCCTGGCCGACAAGCTGGGGGCCGCCGTCGGTGCGTCGCGCGCCGCCGTGGACGCGGGTTTCGTGCCGAACGACTATCAGGTCGGGCAAACCGGCAAGATCGTGGCGCCGGAGCTGTACATCGCCGTCGGCATCTCGGGTGCGATCCAGCATCTGGCCGGCATGAAGGACAGCAAGGTCATCGTCGCGATCAACAAGGATGAGGAAGCGCCCATCTTCCAGGTCGCCGATTACGGCCTCGTCGCGGACCTCTTCAAGGCCGTGCCGGAGCTGACGGAAAAGCTTGGATAAGGCGCGCTGATCCGGATCGCCGCGGCGGTCACCGGACGGAACCGGTGACGCCACGGCGGACCAACCACCCCACATCCTTCGCGGGACAGCCTCCATGACCACGATCAAGAAGATTGGCATCATCGGCGCCGGCCAGATGGGCAGCGGCATCACCCAGGTCTGTGCCCAGGCCGGCTACGCCGTCATCCTGTCCGACATCAGCGAAGCGGCGCTGGAAAAGTCGCTCGCCGGCATCGCCCGGAACTTCGACCGGCAGATCCAGAAGGGCAAGCTGAGCGAGACGGACAAGACGGCGGCTCTGGGCCGCATCGTCACCGGCACCGACCTGTCGATCTTCGGCGACTGCGATCTGGTGGTCGAGGCCGCGACCGAGAACGAGGCGCTGAAGCGCGACCTCCTGAAGAAGCTGGTTCCGCACCTGAAGCCGGAAGCGCTGATCGCGACGAACACCTCGTCGATCTCGATCACCCGTCTGGCGGCGGCGACCGACCGTCCGGCCAAGTTCATGGGCATGCACTTCATGAACCCGGTGCCGGTGATGCAGCTGGTCGAGCTGATCCGCGGCATCGCGACCGACGAGCCGACCTTCGAGGCCATCAAGGAACTGACGCTCGCCATCGGCAAGACCGCCGCGGTGGCCGAGGATTTCCCGGCCTTCATCGTCAACCGCATCCTGCTGCCGATGATCAACGAGGCCGTCTATACGTTGTATGAGGGCGTCGGCGGCGTCGACGCCATCGACACCGCGCTGAAGCTGGGAGCCAACCACCCGATGGGTCCGCTGGAGCTGGCCGACTTCATCGGGCTGGACACCTGTCTGGCGGTGATGCAGGTGCTGTACGAGGGCCTCGCCGACAGCAAGTACCGCCCCTGCCCGCTGCTGGTGAAGTATGTCGAGGCCGGCTGGATCGGCAAGAAGTACGGCCGCGGCTTCTACGACTATTCGCAGACGCCGCCGGTGCCGACGCGCTGAGGATTGCGGGTTTTGTGAAGAAGGCCCGCCCTGGGAGACCGGGGCGGGCCCTTTTCATTGGCGGTCACTTGAAGTAAGCGCCGCCTTTGGCAAGCGCGCGCTGCCATGCCGGGCGGGCGTGCATGGCGTCGACGAAGGCGGCGAGCTTCGGCCAGCGGCTGCGGTTGCCCTTCATCATCGCAATCTCGATCGGGAAGCTGAGCATGATGTCGGCACCGGTCAGGCTGTCGCCGACGAAATGGCCGGACGGGCGAAGCTCGGACTCCAGATAGTCGAAATGGCTGGCCAGCTGCTCCTGGATGCGGGGGTGCAGCGGCGCGCCCGCCTCGCCCAGCCGCCCGACATAGAGGTCGAGCAGCACGGGGGTCATCACCGAGCCCTCGGCGAAATGCATCAGCTGGAGATGGCGCAGCGCGTCGTCCGATCCGGCCGGCGGCAGGAACCGGCCGTCACGCTCGCACAGATGCTGGACGATGGCGCCGGACTCCATGACGATCCGCCCGTCGATCTCCAGCAGCGGGGATTTCCCCAGCGGATGCACCGCCTTCAGTTCCGGCGGCGCCAGATTGGTCGTCCTGTCGCGCTGGTAGAAGCGGAGTTCATAGGGAAGCTCCAGCTCCTCCAGCAGCCATAGGATCCGCTGCGACCGGCTGTTGTTGAGATGATGGACGACGATGGTCAAGGAAGGCCCTCCCGGGATCGGTTGAATTGCAGGGTCCGGCGGTCGGGCCCGGTGGTCGAGGACAGGTCACTTCGGCAATGCGTAGGCAATCACCGAATCGCCCCCCTTGGTCCCCAGCGAGCCGTGCCCGCCAGCCACCACCAGCACATATTGCCGGCCGTCCTCGCCCTGATAAGTCATCGGCGTCGCCTGACCGCCGGCCGGCAGGCGGCTCTCCCACAGCTGCCTGCCGGTGGAAACGTCGTAGGCCCGGACATAATAGTCAATGGTGCCCGACAGGAAGGCGACGCCGCCCGCGGTCATGACCGGGCCGCCCAGGTTGGGCACGCCCATGCGGAAAGGCAGCGGGACCGGCGAGGCGTCGCGCGTGGTGCCGTTCTTGTGCTTCCACACCAATTTGCCCGTCGTCAGGTCGGCGGCGGCGACATAGCCCCAGGGCGGCGCCTGGCAGGGCAGCCCCAGCACCGAGACGAAGGGGCCGAGCTTGATCGCATAGGGCGCGCCGAAATTCTCGTTCAGCGCCGGCAGGCTGAATTGCGGCCGCTCGCCGCCCTGGACATAAAGCTCGGTGTCGTTCTGGCGCGGCACCAGCTGCGAGACGAAGGCAAGATATGTCGGGGTGGTGAAGGCGACCTGCCGCTGGGGATCGACGGCGACGCTGCCCCAGTTGAACACGCCGAAATTGCCGGGATAGACCAGCGAGCCCTGGAGCGACGGCGGGGTGAAGCGGCCGTCGTAGCGCAGACGCTTCAGCGCGATGCGGCAGGCGAGCTGGTCGAACATCGTCGCCCCCCACATGTCGGCACCGGTGAGCGGCGGCGGGTCGTAGGACAGGGCCGAGACCGGCTGGGTCGGGGCGCTATGGTCGCCCTCGGCGGCCCCCTGCGGCGCCGGCTTCTCGGTCACCGGCAGCACCGGCTGGCCGGTGCGGCGGTCGAGCACGAACAGCTCGCCCTGCTTGGTCGGCTGGACCAGGGCGGGGACGGTCTGGCCGTTGACGGTCAAATCGATCAGGCTGGGCTGCGCCGGCACGTCATAGTCCCACAGATCGTGATGAACGGTCTGGAAGACCCAACGCACCTGCCCCGTCGCCAGATCGAGCGCCACGACGGAGGAGGAGAAGCGCTCCACCTCCGGGCTGCGGTTGCCGCCGAACTGGTCGGGCGGCTGGTTGCCCAGCGGCAGATAGACCATGCCCAGCGCCTCGTCGACGCTGGCGATCGACCAGCTGTTGGGCGAGTTGACGGTATAGGTCTGGCCATCGGCAATCGGCGCGGTCTGGTCCGGCCTGGCCGAATCCCAGTTCCACACCAGCCGGCCGCTGTCGGCGTCGAAGGCGCGGACGACGCCCGACTGCTCCTTGGTCGAGACATTGTCCAGCACCGTGCCGCCGACCACGATCAGCTTGGCGGTCACCACCGGCGGCGAGGTCGAATAATAGGCGCCGGGCCGGACATTCGGCATGTTGGCCCACAGATCGACCTGCCCGTTCTCGCCGAAGCCGGTGCAGATCGACCCGTCCTCCGGGTTCAGCGCCACCAGACGGCCATCGGCGGTCGGCATGAACAGCCGGGCAGCGCAGGCGCCGCCGGCCGCAGGGGTGGACGCGGCGGCCTGCGGCGCAGCGGCTGGCGGCGCCGGGCGGTAGGACAGGCCGCGGCAGGTCAGGTGCTGCAAGGCCAGCTGCTTCTGGTCGATCTGCAGGTCGCGGCGCCAGACCTCCTTGCCGGTGGTGGCGTCGAGCGCGATGACATGCTGGTGCGGCGAGCACAGGAACAGCCGGTTGCCGATCTTCAGCGGCGTTACCTCGAAGGTGGTTTCCTTCGGATCGCCGGGCTGGCCGCGCAGGTCGCCGGTCTCATAGCTCCAGGCGACCTGGAGCTTGTCCGCATTGTCCGGCGTGATGCCGGTCAGCGGCGAATAGCGCTGGCCGAAGCCGGTGCGGCCATAGGCCTGCCATTCCCCGTCCGGGACCATTCCATTCGAATTCATCTGGGCCAAACCACCGGCGGGAGCCGCGGCGGATGCGGTCTGCTGGCGCGCCGGAACCGTGCCGTCGATGCGGTGCGGGTCGGTGAACCAGGAGGCGACGGCGACCAGCAGCACGACGGCCAGCGAGGCGGTCAGCGGCAGGCCGGCGCCGCGGAAGACGCCGACGGGATAGGCCCCGGGCGCCGGAACGCCCGCCATCGGCTGGCGCTCGCCCAGGCGGCGGGTGATCCAGGGCAGCAGCAGCAGGAAGCCCACCACCGCGATCACGTCGCCGCGCGCCGACAGCGGCCACCAGTCCAGCCCGGCCTCCCACAAGGCCCAGATCAGCGTGCCGATCACCAGCAGCGCATAGACCGACAAGGCCGTGGGCGACCGCTTCGCCAGCAACGCGGCGGTGGCGAGGAACAACAGGCCGGCGACGGCGTAGTACCAGGAGCCGCCCAGCAGGATCAGCCAGAGGCCGCCGCCCAGCGCCCCCAGCCCCAGAACCGCCAGCAGGATGACCATCGCCCAGAGGGCGGCGCTCGAGTCCGAATGTTTCATGGCACGCACCTCGACCGAAAGCTTTTCGGACCGAACAGCCGGGCGCAGCCAAGGTTGCGGCGGATTCGCTCCCCATCCCCTTTCAACCCGCAAGGCTGACCTTCCGGGCGCGCCGGACTCAAGGGCCGGAACGCCACGGGCGCAACTTTTGTTGAGGGGCAAAGGAGTCTGACATCAACGAGACGGAGGCCGCCATGCACCGCCATCCCTGGAGCGAAGAGTTCGTCAAGATGAGCCCGCAGGCCCGCTATCGCGGCGTCGGCCCGCGCAACTACCGCCGCTCCGACGAGCGCATCCTGGAGGACATCAACGAGCGCCTGACAGACGACCACCACATCGACGCCTCCGACATCGGCGTGCGGGTGGAGGGCGGCGAGGTGACGCTGTCCGGCACCGTCGGCGACCGCGCCGCCCGCCGCCGGGCGGAGGACATCGCCGAGAGCGTGTCGGGCGTCGGCCATGTGCAGAACGACCTGCGCGTCGCCGGCCGGACCGCACCGGGCGGGGCAACCTCCGCCGGCATCGGCGAGCGGGTGGAACCGGCGGCCCCGCAGGGCGAGGGCAGCGTGACCGGCCCCGGCGCCTCGGCGCGGGACGCGATGGTGGCGGCGCTCGACAACAGCTCCATGGTGCTGGGCAAGCAGCCGCTGCCGGAAGACGACACCCTGCGGCACGGGGACGCCATGGCCGAAAGTGGCGGGGCCGGCAGCGGCGGGCGCGACCGGCGCTGAATCAATGGGTTGCGGGGGGCAATTGCCCCCCTGCACCGGATGCGCTGCTGCCCTGCGCCGGGGGTCGAAGGACCGGAGAGGCTGCTTAACCGTTGGTTAACCGTCGGGGACCATTGTCCCGCGGCCAATCGAGTATCCCCTCTCAAGCCTTCTGGAACAGAGCAGCTGCCATCATGGGCAACAAGACCATCAAGCTTTCCGACAAGTCCGGCTACCGCGACGTCGAACTGGACCAGCTGCCGCGCAATGTGCGCGCCGCGGTCACCGACCTGTCGACCAAGAACCCGGTCGCCGACATCATCGTCGACCAGTCCGGCATGCTGTACCGCATCCACCTGTCGGCGCCCGCCAACATGTATGTGGATGTGCTGTCCGTCGCCTGACGCGGCGCCACGGTCTTCAGGTTTCGCGAAGGGCGGTTTGCACTATTGCAGCCGCCCTTCGTCGTTCCGGCCCTCCAGCCGGGCCAGGGCCCGGTTCAGCAGCCGGGGCGGCAGCATCGCCACGGCCCCCTCGCGCACGGCGCGCACATCCTCGATGTCGAGGCCGGTGGCGACGGCCAGCTGGCGGTCGTCCAGCTCGCGGTCCTCCGCCAGCAGCGTGATCCACCCCGCCAGTGTGCGGGCCTGGGCCAGCTCGGCCCGGTTGTTGAACCACAGGCCGGCACCGGGCCGGCCAATCGGCGTTGCGTTCTCGAAAGGCATGTCGGGATCGAAAGACGTCATGGACGCACCTCCCCTCAGCTGTTTCTTTCGCACTCGCAGCAAATATGTGCCCCGATACGACCCCCAATACGACCGTTGATCGGGCGGTTTTGTTCATCCTCATCTATGAAGTCTGCCCGAGGCTTCCAGAGGGTGGTAGGCATTATTCGGCACCACCAACGAATTCCGGCCTGTCTTTTTGCGCTGCGGCACGAGCGGACGTACGCTGGGGCTGCGCCTTTCCGGGATTCTTTGAAACTGTCTTCGCCGGCCGGGGGCTAGGGCGGCAGCGCGGCTTCGGCGTATAACCGGTTCCATCGTCCCGCTTTCCCAGCGCACTTCGGAACCGCCGATGCCCGATCCCCTGCCGTCCGAATCTCCGCTGTCCCAATCTCAGTTGTCAGGAGCGGCCCTTCTCGACCGCATCGACGCGCTCGCGGCGATCAGCGCGGAGGAGGGGCGGCTGTCGCGCCTCTACCTGACGCCGGAACACCGCCGCGCCAACGACCTCGTCGCCGGCTGGATGCGCGAGGCCGGGATGGGCGTGCGCGAAGACGCGGTCGGCAACATCGTCGGCCGCTACGAGGGCGACAAGCCGGGGCTGCCGGCCCTGCTGATCGGCTCGCACCTCGACACCGTGCGCGATGCCGGGCGCTATGACGGCATGCTGGGGGTGCTGAGCGGCATCGCCGTGGCCGCCGACCTGAACGCCCGCGGCCGGCGCCTGCCCTTCGCCGTCGAGGTGATCGGCTTCGGCGACGAGGAGGGCACGCGCTTCCAATCGACCCTGATCGGCAGCCGCGCCATCGCCGGCACCTTCGACCCGGCGGTGCTGGAGACGCGCGACGCCGCCGGCACGCGGCTGGCCGACGCCATGACCGCCTTCGGCCTCGACCCCGCCGCCTGGGCCACCGCCGCTTACAGGCCGGAGGACGTGCTGGCCTATGCCGAGCTGCACATCGAACAGGGGCCGGTGCTGGAGGCGCTGGGCCGGCCGGTCGGCGTGGTCACCGCCATCGCCGGCGCCACCCGGCTCGCGGTGACGGTGGAGGGCATGGCCGGCCATGCCGGCACCGTGCCGATGACCCTGCGCCGCGACGCGCTGGCGGCCTCGGCCGAGATGATCCTGGCGGTGGAGCAGCTCTGCTCCGGACAGGAGCGGCTGGTCGGCACCGTCGGGCGGATCGAGGCGTCGCCCGGCGCCACCAACGTCATTCCCGGCAAGGTCCGTTTCACCATCGACCTGCGCGCCGACCGCGATCCCCTGCGGCTGGAACGGGTCGGCGCCGTCCGCGCCCGGCTGGAGGCCATCGCCGACGCCCGCGGCGTCGCCATCGGCTTCGAGACGCTGCATGAAAGCCCGGCCGTCGCCTGCCACCCGGCGCTGATGGCGCAGTTCGCCGCCGCCGCCGAGGCCGAGGGGCTGGACGCACCGGAGCTGCCGAGCGGCGCCGGCCACGACGCGATGGCGGTGGCGGCGCTGACCGACATCGCCATGCTGTTCGTGCGCTGCGAGCGCGGCATCTCGCACAACCCGGCTGAACGCATCACCGCTGCCGACGCCGAGGCGGGAGCCCGCGTGCTCGCCCGCTTCGTCGAACATTTCCAGCCCGCAACCTCCATCCCGTGACGGACCGCCTGCCATGACCGACCTGTCCCCCTCCCTCGCCGCCACTCTGGATGAGGCGGTGAATGCCCGCTTCGACGAGGAGGTCCGTTTCCTGGCGGAGCTGGTGAAGGTGCCGTCCGACAACCCGGCGGGCGACTGCGCCCCCCACGCCGTCCGCGCCGCAGAGCTGCTGGAGGCGATGGGCTTCACGGTCGAGCGCCACCCGGTGCCGGCCGAGCTGGTGCGGGCCAACGGCATGATCAGCGCCACCAATCTGGTGATCCGCCACCGCTTCGGCGACGGGCCGACCCCAGGCCCGACCGTCGCGCTGAACGCCCATGGCGACGTGGTGCCGCCGGGCGAGGGCTGGTCGAGCGATCCCTATGGCGCCGAGATCCGCGACGGCGTGATGTACGGCCGCGGCGTCGCGGTGTCGAAGTCAGACTTCGCCAGCTACGCCTTCGCGCTTCGGGCGCTGATGGAGTCCAAGGCTCCGCTGAAGGGCACGGTCGAGCTGCACCTGACCTATGACGAGGAGGCCGGCGGCGAGATCGGGCCGAAATGGCTGCTCGACCAGGGGATTTCCAAGCCGGACTACGCGGTGTCGGCCAGCTTCGCCTATTCGGTGGTGACCGGGCACAACGGTTGCCTGCATCTGGAGGTGCAGGTCGACGGCAAGTCCGCCCACGCCGCCCGCCCCGACACCGGCCATGACGCGCTGGAGGCGGCGACCGGCATCCTGACCGCGCTCTATGCCCACCGGCCGGAGCTGGCGACGCGCCGGTCGAGCGTCACCGGCATCACCCACCCGTCGCTGACGGTCGGGCTGATCCAGGGCGGCATCAACACCAATGTGGTGCCCGACCGCGTCACCTTCCGCCTCGACCGCCGCATGATCCCGGAAGAGAACCCGACGGAGGTCGAGGCCGAACTGCGCGGCCTGATCGAGACGGCCATCGCCGGCCGGGACGGCATCCGCGTCTCCATCCGCCGCATCCTGCTGGCCCGCCCCTTCCGCTCGGTCGGCGACGCGCCGCGGCTGGCGGCGCTGTTCGCCGGCCACGCGCAGGAGGTGCTGGGCGTGCCGGTCGGCCAGACCGGCATCCCGCTCTACACCGACGCCCGCCATTATTCGGAGGCCGGCATCCCGACCATCCTCTACGGCGCCGGCCCGCGCGACCTGCTGGAAGCCAACGGCCACCGCGCCGACGAGAAGCTGGTGCTGGAGGATCTGCGCAAGGCGACCCAGGTGGTGGCGCGGTCGCTGGCGGAACTGCTGGGGTAAGAGGCGTTACGATCACCCGGCCTTGCGGGCAAGATAGCTGCGCAGCGAGGCCGGGACGATCCTCCTGTGCATCGGCTTGACCACCAGCATGTAGGCCTTGCCGAGCCGGTTCTTCGTCCTCACCACCGTGGTGACCGCCGCCCAATGGCGGTCACCGCCGGAAGCGAGCTTGCGCACCGACAGCCAGACGTCGAGATGCCTGTCGCGGTCGCAGACGACCACCTCGTCCTCCCGGCTTTCGACCAGCGTGAAGATGCCGATCCGGTCGCCGGGCCGGTAGGAGCCGGCCGGCTTGGCGGGATCGACGGCGCCGAGCGCGCCCAGATCCTTCAGACCGAGCAGACGGACCGCCTTGTTGCGCAGCCACATCATCCGCTCGATCCAGGGCGGGCTGGCGGCCAGCACCTGGATGAGGAGTTCCAGCGCCGACAGCCCCGGATCGGGCACCGGGAAGCGGTAGGAATCGTGGAAGTCCGCCGTTGGGAGGTGCTGATACAGCGCGCAGTCGGCCGGAACGTCCGAAAGCTCAATCCGGTGCATCGGAACGGTCTCCGCAGGGCATGGCGATCCCGCCGACGTTCCGCCGCAACCGGGGCCGGTGTCAATACACCTCCCGTGCCCGTCCCGGAGGGGTTCCCTACCCCACCCGCTCGCCGGATGGCAGGCCCCCGGACGATAGATCCAGCCCCCAGCCGGTCAGGTCCGAGGCGGCGGGGTCCGCCTGCGCCGCACTGTCCAGTTTGGCCAGATGGCGGTCGATCATGCGGTCCAGCCGGTCGCGCGCCTCCCAGACCGTCAGGCTGTGGTCGGAGCGTTCGAGATAGGCCACCTCGATGCCGGACAGGCCGTCGAGCGCCCGGCCGCCCTCGCCCAGATGCAGGTAGAACTCGGCCAGCGTCATGTCGCCGCTGCTGTAGACCACCAGCACCCGCCGGCCTTCCACCGACAGGCGGCGGAACATGCGCAGCGCGTGGCGGGTCAGGCCGGTGCGGAGAAGCACCTTGCGGAAGAAGCGTCCGGCCAGACGCCTGGCCAGCCCGGTCAGGCGGGCGGGCTTGCGGAAGCTGGCGCGCAGCCGGGCCGGCTTCAGCGCCTCGATCAGATATTCCTTGGTGGAGCGGAAGGCGACCGTCCGCATCAGCTCCGACACGGCGATGCCACCGCCCATCTCGAACCGGCCGGGGTTCAGCACGATCTGGCCGACGACGCGGTCGTCGCCAAGGCCGGCATGCAGGGCGGGCGTGCCGCCGGCGCACAGGCCGATGACGACGATGCGCTCGTGACCCTGCTCCTCCAGCCAGTTGAGGGCGGCGCGGACGTCGCCCATCACCTCCTTGTTGTAGAGCAGGTTGTCGGGGAAACCGGGACGGTCGGGGCTGTCGCCGATGCCGGCCGCGTCGATGCGGAGCGAGGTGTAGCCGCGCGCCGCCAGCCGCCGCGCCTGCACCACCGTGGCGCGGCCGGAGCCGACATGATGGGTGGCGCCGCTGTTCAGGAACAGGATGGCCGGCCGGTTGCCGGCCGGATCTGCCAGGACCGGCGTGCAGTAGACGCCGAACAGCTCCGGCGCGCTGCCGAAGAAGATCGGGCGTTCGACTGCGGTCGGCATCATCAGCCCGGCCGGGCGGTCCGGCGGCGGGGTGGCACCGGTGGCGACCGGAGCGGCGGCGACGATCCAGCGCAGCACCGGCTCGAACGCGGCGGCGGCCTGGGCGCGCTGCGGCTGCTGGGTCAGTTCCATCATGCCGCTGACGCCCATCGGCTCCGCCACCGCACCCAGCGTGCGCCAGCGGGAGGCCAGCTTCACCGGGGTCTTCCCCTCCGGCCGGTCGGCGATCAGGATGCGCGGCGCCGGCAGGGCCGGTGCGTCGCAGGGGTTGAGGCCGCCCAGCGTCAGCGCGGTTTCCGGCGTCAGCGGCATGCCGATGACGTTCAGCCAGGAGGAGCGCTCCGGCGGTTCCGGGTTGCAGACCGGACGCAGCACGATGGTGGACAGGGTCTGCATTTCGCGGACCGCCTTGCGGCCCGAGGTGATCGGCGACAGCAGGACCAGCCTGTCGATGCCCTGCCCGTCCTCCGCCATCTCCAGCGCGGCGGCGGTGGCGAGCAGCGCGCCCATGCGGAAGCCGACCAGGGTCACGTCGGTGACGCCGGTGTCCTCGCGCAGGCGGCGGACCGCCGCCTTGACGCCGTCCAGCCACGCGCGCACCCGGTCGGGCTCGCCGTCGTCGCCGGCCGAATCGCCGGAACCGGGATAGTCGAACCGCAGCGTCGGCAGCCCGGCGGACGCCAGGCTTTCGGCGAAGCTCTTCCAGGCCCGGTGGGCGCACAGCTCCTCGTACCCGTAGGGACCGCAGAGGACCACCCCGCGCAGCCCCTCGGCCGGGTGCAGCCATCCGAAACAACCCTCGAACACCACCGGTGTCGGCTTCATGCGTTCCCCCTGTAGCGGACGGGCGCCAGCGCGTTCAGCGCGTGGACCTCGCCGTCTGGCACCATCCGTCCGGCCGATGCCGTCCCGTCCGTAACCCCAACCCCCGAACCACCCTGAGAACCGGTGCGCGGCCGCAAGCGGACAACCCGCTCGACACCGGGGGCGAGATGGAACCAGCCGTCATCCGCCTGGAACCGCTCGTCCTCGACATGCACCGAACAGGCGAACCGTCCTGTCGCCAGCCGCAACGCCCACTCGTCCCCGCCTGCACTCCCTTGGCGCTCCACCGCCGCCGTCAACCCCAGGTCGGCGCGCGGCAGCGAGCGTCCCTTTGGAAAATAATGAGACTCGTCAATTGGTTCCGCGCCCCTTTCGGCCAGCAGCACCTGCGCCGTCACCACATCGTGCGAGATAGGCCCAAACCTGTAGGCGTAGGTCGTGTCAAAAAAGCGGTCGGACATCTCGGCGGCGGCGAGCGCAACGGCACCCCTCGGCGGAATCGTCACCGGACGCTCCGCCTTCAGCACCGGCACGGTCCCATCGCGCCATGCGGTCAGCCGCAGCAGAGCCTCCGCCGGCCGGGCGGTGTCGTTGACCAGATGCACGGCCAGCCCGTTGACGCCCTCGTCGGTCAGGATCACCCGCAGCGGGCGGAAGGCGCGCTTCAGGGCGTACCAGGCAGGCTTGCGTGTGCCGTCGGCGGCGACCACGCCCCAGCCTGCGCCCGGCCAAGGATCGCGCCATTGCCAGACCAGCCCGCCGGCGCAACTGGAGCCGGCGCGCCGCCACTCGTCGAACACCGCCTGCATCACCTCCCCCGTCACCGCGCGCGACAGGCGGCGGTAGCGGTCGGGATCCTCGTAGCGCAGGCGGCGCGGATCGACGGCGTAGAGCGTCTCCAGATAATGCTCCCGCACATCCTCGAAGTCCCAGGAGGCGCCGGGATCGCGCGGAACCCGCTGCTTCCAGCGCGGATGGTGGAGCGCCGGGACGCCGAGCGGATCCTCCTCCGGAAGGTTGGCGAAGGCGAGGCATTCGCTGGCGAAGCGCACGCCGGCCCGCCGGGCGTCCTCCAGCGGCTTCATGTAGGCGCCGACGCCGTAATAATGGGTCACCCCGGCATTGGCGATGAAGGGCAGCGGCCCGCCGCTGGGCGAGTTCGGCACCTGGATCAGGTCGGGCCGGCGGGCCGTCGCAGCTTCCGCGATCACCGCCGTCAGCGCCGCTTGCGTCCAGGAGGCGCGGGGCAGGCCCAGCATGGCCGCCTGCTGCTCCATCTCGCTGCCGCCGCAGAGCACCGCCAGCGACGGCGAGGTTTGGGTGCGGTCGAGCAGCTGCGCGATCTCCGCCCGCACGCTGTCGAGGAAGGCGGCGTCGGTGGGATAGTCGAAATTGGCGAACATGGCGTCCTGCCAGACCAGAAGGCCCAGCTCGTCGCACAGCTCGAAGAAGGCGTCGCCCTCATACAGCATGGTGCCGCCGACGCGGACCATGTTGGCCCCGGCCTCGCGCAGCCGGCGCAGTTCCGGCTCGTAGGCGGCGCGGTCGGACGACAGCCCGACAAGATCGACCGGCACCCAGCAGCCGCCTCGGCAGAACACGCGCTCGCCGTTCACCAGCAGCGCGAAGCCGGTGCCGTCCGCCCCGCGGTCGACGGCCAGCGAGCGGAAGCCGACACGGCCAAGCTCCACTTCGACCGATCCAATCCGGGCGGCGACGCCGTGCAGGACCGGCTCGCCATGGGTGTGCGGCCACCAGGGCTCGACACCGGGCAGGGTCAGGTCGGCGGTGAAGCCGTCCACGCCGTCGAAAGTAAGCGGCGCCGTGTGGCCGGCGACCTCGACCGATCCGGTGACCCCGGCCGCTGCGCCCTCCACCGTCAGGCGCAGCGACAGATGGCCGTCCCGCCCGTCATAGCCGCTGCGCAGGTCGGCGGCGAGGACACGGCACGGGCCGGTGTCCTCCACCAGCTCCACCGGGCGGAAGGGGCCGACGGCATGGATCGGCGGGCACCAGCCCGGCATGTGGCCCAGCAGGGTGGTGCGGACGAAGCGCAGCCCGGCCGGCTCGGCCAGCTTGGGGCGCCAGCGGGCGCGGCCCTTCTTCGCCGCCAGCACCGGATGCAGGGCGTGGAAACGGATGGACAGCTCCGCCTCGCCGTTCAGCGTCACCGGCACCTCATGGGCCAGATACATGCTGTCGGAGGTCAGGATGCACTCGCCGTCCAGCCGCACCTCCGCGATGGTGGCGAGGCCGTGGAAGCGCAGAACATGGGGGCCATGGCCGGTGAGGCGGGTGCGGTAGACGACATCCTTGTCGTGCAGCGGCGCCGGGTCCTCCGCCGACCACAGGCCGGCGGCCTGGAGGGCCTGGGCGGCGGTGCCGGGAACCGGGGCGGGAATGCCCTCCCCGCTTTCCGGTCCGCCGGGCGCCGAGACGGTCAGCGTCCATCCCCGATCCAGAAGGGTCCGCTTTTGTCCCGTGACCGCTCGGATTAGGGCCATCGCCGCTCACCCGTACCGGCGGGCCAGACTGCCCATGACGGTGTCGTAGCCGCGCTCCAGCCGGTCGAAGCTGTCGGTCAGGTCGGGCGCCTTGCGCCGGGCCACCGTGCGGGCCAGCTGGAACTGCATCGCCTTGGCGCCCTCGGCGATGGACTGGCAGGCTTCCACCGCATCCCCAGGGCCGTCGAGCCAGCGGAGATGGGCGCCCAGCAGCTCGAAATTGGCGCCGAGCTGGCGCAGCAGGTTGAAGGCGTAGAGGTGGAAATACTCCATCGGCCGGGCGAGCAGCCGGTCGAGATGCTCCGGGAAGGCGGCGCGGTAGGCCGTCACCGGGTTGCCGGCCGGACGGCGGGCGAGATGGCGGCGCAGCAGGTCGAGCGACGCGGTGACCAGCGCCCCGCCCTCCAGGACCTTCCCGCCGGGCTTCACGAACTCGACATAGGGGAAGAGCGGCCCGGCCGCCGCCGCGGCGACGCCCCGGTAATCGGCACCGTCGAGCCGGTAGAAGCCGGCATTGTGGAAATAGTCCATCGTCCCGGCACCTGCGTCGATGCGGACGATGCCGACCGTGGTCTTGACATGGGTGGTGCCGTAGGAGGTGCCGCGGGTGTCCGGCAGGTGGAAGCCGTCGACCTCCACCAGCACCAGCCCGCCGTCGGGCGCCCGCCGCAGCTGCTCGGCCACATGGGCCTCGACGCTGTCGTAGATCGCCAGCTCCTGCACGCGCAGGCCGTACAGCGTCTCCAGATCCTCCAGCGGCACCTTGAAGAAGGTGAACTGGTCGCCTTCGAAATCCTGGGTGACGGTGAAACCCAGCATCGCCCGCGGTTCCAGTCCGCGGGCGTGCAGCGCCTCGATCCACAGATCGACGTAGCAGTTGGTCTCCGGCCAGATCCTTTCTTCCTGGCCGCCCTGGTGCAGGGGATGGCGGTCGTAGCCGTCGGGGTGGCGCGGCGTCCACATGGTGCCGGTTACCCCCACAGGACCTTGCGCACCGACGCCGGCCACTGCGCCGTGTCGAAGCCATGGTGGCGGAACAGCGCCAGCGCCACGCGCTCCATGCCGAAGCCGACGCAGGCGGTGTGGGCGACTTCGTCATCGGCGGTATGGATGTCCCACAGATGGCCGAAATGGTCCTGGTGATAGTTGAAGCTGAGGCAGGCGGTCGGCTTCTCATGGCTGGTGATCGGGATCAGCAGCTCGAACTTCAGCTTCTGCTCGCGCTGGCTGTTCGACAGCATGGTGCCGGCCCGGCCGAAGAAGGGATCGTTGGCGACATCGACGTCCAGCGGCACCTCCAGCGAGCCCATCATCGCGCGCCCGCGCTCCAGCCACAGCTCGCGGAACTCCACGACCTGATCGGGGGTGCCGATGCGGATGTATTCGCGCATGCGGAACAGCTGCATGCGGGCGGGGTCGATGGACGGCTCATGCCGGAAGCAGTAGGAGAAGACGTCGATCAGCTTGCCCTCGCCGGGCAGCGGGCCGCGCCGCGCAATGGTCGGATAGACCGGGTAGCAGGCGGCCGGCGTCATCACCACGTCGGTCGCGACCTGATCCTCGGTCCAGTCCTGCCCCTCCTCCAGCCGGCGCAGCAGGCTGCGGTGCGCCTTCTCGTCGCCGCCGAAGCTGTGGATGGTGCCGGCCAGATGGGGAAAGCTCTTCAGATACTCGCTTTCCTCGAAATACTGGCGGTTCAGGGCCGGCGGGAAGCGCATCACCTCCGCCCCGTCCTGGCCGCCCCAGCGGGTGACCAGCGCGTCGAAGCGCTCCACCACATCCTCGAAAACGCCGCTGCGGCCATAGAGACCGTCCACGCCGGTGGGAATCAGCAGGCCCGCGTCCACCAGCTCGTCACGATAGGCGGCCTGGGCGGCCGTGATGTCGACCATGTTCATTCGAAGGCCCCCGACCCGTCGCGCTGGACGAGAAGCTGAGTGGAGATGTGCGACATGATGCGGTCGTTGCCGATCATGAGGGCGGCGGAATGGGCGTCGCGCAGGTGGCGGCCCAGGCTGTAGGGGGTGTCGTTGCGGTAGCCGGCAAGGCCGCAGGTGCGGATCGCCGCCTCCACCACCTCGCGCACCAGTTCCGAGGTGGTGACCTTCAGCGTGCCCATGGCGGTGGCGAAGGACAGGCTGGTCAGCCGCTCGGGCGAGCCGCAGGCCAGCTCGTACTGGCGGATGGCTGCCAGGATGACGGCCTTCATCTGCTGGAGCTTGGCGGTCGCCTCGGCCAGCCGCACGGCGGACGCCGGGGTGGTGCCGGGCTTGCGCTTGGCCTCCGAGCGGACATAGGCGCGGGCGCGGCTGACGGCATCGGCGGCGATGCCGAGCCAGGTGCTGCTCCACAGGATGTGGGTGACCGGCAGCATGGTCTGGGCCGACAGGTCGGCGTAGGACAGGGGCAGAATCTGGTCGATGACGCCCGCCGCTTCCAGCCGGTAGCCGTCGGAGCAGGTGCCGCGCATGCCCATCGCGTCCCAGAGGCTGGTCTTCTCCAGCCGGTAATCGTCCTTGGTCACCACCGCCAGCACCTGATCCGACGACGGGGCGTCGGGGTTGCGCCGGGCGGTGACCAGGATCACGTCCGACTGGTCGCCGTAGGAGATGACCGATGCGTTCTTCGCCAGGGTGAAGCGGTCGCCGTCCGCCGGATCCGCCTGCACGGCGCAGACGCTGTTGCGGATGTCGCCGCCGGTCTCCTTCTCCGTCGTGGCGGATCCGAGAAGGAGCTGGCCGGCGGCGATGCGCTGCATCAGGTCGCGGTGCCAACCGTTGCTGCCGTGATTGACCAGACAGGCGATCTGGATCTGGTGCATCGCATAGATCATGCCGGTGGCGGCGCAGCCGCGGGCCAGGGCATGGCAGGCCGCGGCCACATCGAACAGCGGCGCACCGCCGCCGCCGAGGTCCGCCGGGATCATGACGCCCAGCAGCTTCTGCTCGCGCAGGGCGTCGAAGGCCTCGCTGGGGAACCGGCCGTCGCGGTCGACATCGGCGGCATGGCGCGCGGCGATCTCGGCGCCGATGGTGCGCGCGCGGGCCACGATATTGGCTGGGGCTGGGACCGAGGCTGGAGTCAGCTCGGCCAAGCCGGCCAGGGCCGCGTTCACGCCTCGCCCCCGTCGACCAGGCCGCGCACCGCGTCGCGGATGGCGGCGATGCTCTCGAAGGTGCGGCGGTTCAGCAGCTTTTCCGGAAACTCGACGTCGAACTGCTCCTCCAGCCCCAGCATCAGGCCGACGCAGCCGTGCGAGGTCAGGCCGGCGGCATAGAGGTCATCGTCGATGGCGAGCGTTCCGGCATCGACCGCCAGCCCGCCGCACTCCGCCAGGACGGAGCGGATGCCGGCGATCGTTTCATCGTCGGCACCGCCGGCGGGCGGACGTCCGAGGCCCCCGGCGGCCCCGGCGGCCTGGAAGCCCTCACGGGAAGAATTGGCGTAAGGCGGGCTGGCATCCTGCGGCATTCTCGAATTCCCTCGGGGAAACTTGCTGGTCTGAAGCTAGCCACGCCACCCCGGTGCTTCCACTCGGCATCGGTATGGCCGCACCGCTATCCAAGTGATCGCTTTTTCACCGGTGGGGGTAAGCACAGGGATAGGGTCGGTCGATAGCCCGGATCGCTTTGGTGCTGTCCGCTATGGCCATGATCCTTGCGCATAGGCTCAGGGAGGGGCTCAAGCCCGGGCTTGGGCTTGACCGTTGGGAAGCAGGCGGCGCCTGCCCCGCGGCAGCGGAGGCCGGACCCCACCGGCGGCGGGCAACAGAGTTTCCTGCGAGCGAAATTTCCCCATCCATTTTGCCTACCTCTTCCGTATAGCGGAAGGAGGGCGACTATCTTTTCTCGGTCACGGAAAAAGAAGTTGACGGCTGCTCGGGCTGTCGAAAAGCATGCAAGGGCCGGTGTGGCCGATGGTCGCAAGCACCTCGCGGCGCTTGCATTGCCATGATTACACACAATTCGGACGCGTAGCATTCAGGGACGGCTGCTGGCGCCCGGCCAGAGTTCGTGCCGGCCTCGTTTCGTGCAGATCGACCAGCGACCACAGCCGCTCTCAAGGGACACCGACGCCATGACCATCGCCGAACCCTCCGCCCCGCGCTCCGGCCCCGGCCTGTCCGCTACAGAGGCCGGACGCCGTCCGGGCCTGCAGCTGGGCGTGCGGGCGAAGCTGATGCTGGCCTTCGCCGGCATGGCGGCGATGACGGTGGCGGCCAGCGGCGTCGGGCTGATGTCCTTCTCCGCCGTCGAGCGGCCGATGACGCAGATCGCCGACACCAGCCTGCCGGAGATGGAGCTGGCGACCAAGCTGGCCGGCGAAAGCGGCGCCATCGCCTCGGCCGCCCCGATGCTGGACGGCGCCGCCAGCCAGGAGGAGCGGGAGCGCCTTCGCACGGAAGCGCAGGAGCGCGCCCGCGGCTTCCTCTCCCTGGTGGACGAGCTGGCCGGGCGCCGGCCGCAGGACCCGCTGCTGTCGGAGGTGCGCGAAACCGGCAATGCCCTGATCGGCACGCTGGACCGCCTCAACGACGGGGTGGCGCGGCGCCTGTCCCTGCATGACCGGCGGGAGGCGGCCTCCACCCGGCTGGCCCAGACCTATGACGGCTTCCTGAAGACCCTGGCGCCGCTGGTCGACGGGTCGGGCCAGGCGTTGCAGGAAAAGGGCATGGCGCTCGACGGCGGCACCGACCGCGAGATGGGAGCGCTGTCGGATGCCGTGCGCTCGATGATCGCGCTCTACGACCTGCGCGGCGGCATCGCCGGGGCGCTCGACGCCATGAACCGGTCCGGCACGGCGCTGGACGCCAAGGCCATCGGCGAGCAGCAGCAGGCCTATCTGGAAGCCTCGTCGCAGGTGACGGCCACGCTCGGCACGCTGGGCGACCGGCTGCCGGCCGACGCCTCCGGCAAGATCGACGCGCTGTTCCTGTTCGGCTACGGCAAGGACAATGTCTTCGACCTGCGCCGCGCCGCGCTGGACGGCACCGAGAACAGCAGCGGGTCGGTGGACCGGCGGCTGGCCGAACGGCTCAGCTCCGCCCGGACACAGGCCGCGCAGCTGCTCACCCTGCTGAACGCGCCGCTGCGCAAGGTGCAGAGCGACATCAAGCGCGCCAACTTCGACATCCGGTCCCAGGTGCAGGAGGCGGTGCAGGATCTGCTCGGCCGCGGGCTGGAGCAGTTCCGCACGAACCTGGAGCTGTCGACCTACGGCACCGCCCTGACCGGCGCCCTGAACGAGGCGTCGCAGGCCCCCGACGCCGCCCGGCTCGACCTCTTGGAAAAGCGCTTCTCCTCCGCCTCCTCCTCCCTGTTCGAGCGCATCGGGACGCTGCGCGCCCAGGCGGGCGACAATGCCGCCGGCACCGAGGTGCTGGCCGCGCTGGTGAAGGCGCTGATCGGCTTCGGCCGCGGCGAGGAGGGGGTGATCGCGCTGCGCCGCAGCGAACTGGCGGCGATGGCGGAAACCGAGCGGATGCTCGCCGAGAACCGGCAGCTGGCCCAGCGCTTCGCCGCCACGGTGGACCGCAAGATCGCCGCGATGCGCGAGGAGGCCAAGGCCGCCGTCGCCGGAACCGACGACACCATCGCCGCCGGCCGCAAGATGCTGGTCCTGTTCGCGGTCGGCAGCCTGATCGGTGCCGCCGCCCTGGCCTGGCTGGTGGTCGGCCGCCACATCGTCGCGCGCCTCAGCGCGCTGTCCGACGCCATGCGGGCGATTGCCGCCGGCAGGCTCGACGCGGCGATCCCGGCCGCCGGTGGGGATGAGATCGGCGACATGACCCGCGCCCTGATGGTCTTCCGCGACACCGCCAACGAAGCGAAGGCCGCCAACGCGCGGGCCGAGGCCGAACGCGGCCGCGCCGCCGGCGAACGCCGCCGCGCCATGGTCGAGATGGCCGAGAATTTCGAAAGCAGCGTGCGCGGCGTGCTGGACCGCGTTTCCCAGGCGGCCGGCGAGATGCAGAGCATGGCCGAACGCATGTCCCGCAGCGCCGACCTGACCGCCGGAGAGGCGACGACCGCCGCCGGCAGCTCCCAGCAGGCCGAAGGCAACGTCAAGGCGGTCGCCGCCGCGACGGAGGAGCTGTCGGCCTCGATCCAGGAGATCGGCACCCAGGTCCACGCCTCCAGCCAGATCGCCCGCAAGGCCGCCGACGAGGCGGAGCGCACCGACCGCACGGTGGAGGGGCTGGCCCAGACCGCCGGCCGCATCGGCGAGGTGGTCGGGCTGATCCAGTCCATCGCCGGCCAGACCAATCTGCTGGCACTCAACGCCACCATCGAGGCGGCCCGCGCCGGGGAGGCCGGCAAGGGCTTCGCCGTCGTGGCGTCGGAGGTGAAGGGGCTCGCCACCCAGACGGCGAAGGCGACGGAGGATATCTCCGCCCAGATCGCCGCCATGCAGTCGGTGACGCAGGAGGCGGTGGACGCCATCCGCTCCATCGCCGGCACCATCCGCGAGGTGAACGAGATCGCCGCCACCATCGCCGCCGCGGTGGAGCAGCAGAGCGCGGCCACCCGCGAGATCGCCCGCAACGTCGGCGAGGCGGCGGACAGCACCCAGCATGTCCGCGGCAACATCGACAGCGTCGCCGACGCGGCGCGGGAGTCGGGGGAGTCGGCCAACCGCGTGCTGTCGGCCTCCTCCACCGTGCAGGAGCAGCTGCGGACGCTGGCCGGTCAGGTCGACGGGCTGGTCGGGGAGATGCGGGCGGCCTGAAAGCAGGCTCGGGAAGGCGGCCGATGAAGCCCCTCTCCCCCCGCTCTCGCGCAAACTTCGTTTGCGCTGACGCGACAGGCGGACCTTTGGTCCGCCGAAAGCGGGGAGAGGGGTTGGGGTGAGGGGGATGCACGGCGAGGATTCCCGGGATGGCCCCGCCTTATCGCCTCACCCCTTGTAATGCCGCCCGAAGCGGTTGTTCAGGAAGGCGTCCAGCGGCACCTGTTCCTGCCGGATGAAGCCGGCCTGCGGGATGGAGCCCTCGCGCAGCAGATCCAGCACGGCGCAGATGCCGGCGGCGGTTGTGACCTGAATGGCGCTCCAGGTCCGGCCGGCGATCGGCTTGCTGTAGATCTTGGTGGCGAAGGTCTCCTGCCGCAGTTCGCCGTCCTGCATGCCGGTGGCGGTCGCCAGCACCAGAACCACGTCCTGCAGGGTCAGCGGCACCGCGGTCTCCAGCACGTCCTTCAGCAGGTGGCGCCGCTCGCCCAGCCGCAGGTCGCGGATCAGCAGGCGGACGATGTCGCGGTGGCCGGGGTAGCGGACCGTCTTGTAGTCGAGGTTCCGCACCTTGCCGGCCAGCGTCTCGCACAGCGAGCCCAGCCCGCCCGAGGTGTTGAAGGCCTCGTAATCGACGCCGTCCAGCGCGAAGCGCTCGTCGCCCTCCAACGGCATCACCTCGTGCGGGCGACCGTCGACGATGGCCTCGCACGGGTTGCAGTATTCGTTGATCAGCCCGTCGGTGCTCCAGGTCAGATTGTATTTCAGGGCGTTGGTCGGGTATTGCGGCAGGGCGCCGACCCGGAGATGCAGGTTGTGCAGCTCGTCGAAGCGGCGGGCGAGGTCATGGCCGACGATGGAGATGAAGCCCGGCGCCAGACCGCATTGCGGGATCAGCGCCGTGCTGGCGGTCTCCGCCAGCATCTTCACCTTGCGGGTGGCGGCGACATCCTCAGTCAGGTCCAGGTAATGGGCGCCGGCCGCGACGGCGGCGGTGGCGATGGCGGGGGTCAGGGTGAAGGGGCAGGCGCTCAGCACCGCCTGCTGGCCTTCCATGGCGGCGCGCAGCGAATCCCGATCCTCGACATCGACGCGCGTCACCCGCAGCCCGGCATGTTCGGCGCGGTAGAGCAGCGCCTCGTCCCGGTCGCCGATGGTGACGGCGAAATCGCCGGTCTCCGACAGCAGCGTGCCGATCATCGAGCCGATCTTGCCCGCACCCAGAACCAGAACCTTCATCGTTGCCATGGTCTCCCGCTCCTCTGTTCAGCCGTGTGTGTTGGCGGGCTGCGCCGATGGTTTGGCCCGCACACGAAACATGTCGGCTGGAACAGCCGGGCAGAACCGGGCAATGCGCCGGTGGCGCTTGAGTTTTCCGGCGAAATGACGGAAAGCCCGGCGAAATGACGGACGTGCTTTATCCCTCGCACCACCGCGAAGGCAGCGTTAAGGTCGCAGCCGGTTTCCCCAAATCCGGCCCGCCACCATGACCCTGCGCCAACTGACCGCCCCGCACGCCGTCCTGCTGGAGGAGCCGCGCGACGGCGTTCCCCAGACCAGCGAGATGATCCGCGGCGAGCGCTTCCGCATTCTGGAGGAGCGTGACGGCTGGTTGCAGGCGGAGAACGCCTTCGACGGCCATGTCGGCTGGCTGCCCCCCGGTACCACGCATCGGGAGCCGGTGGCCCCCACCCACCGCGTGCGGGCTTTGCGCGCCGACCTGCACCCCGGCCCGACGCACCGGGCGCCGCCGGTGGCGACGCTCAGCTTCGGGTCGCTGGTGACGCTGGACGGCCGGGCCGAAAACGGCTGGGTCGGCACCGACGACGGGCTGTGGCTGTTCGCGGGCTGGCTGGAGCCGGTGGACGCGGCCCCCGCGACCGACCACATCGCCACCGCCCTGCGCTTTCTGGAGACGCCCTATGTCTGGGGCGGGCGCAGCAGCTTCGGCATCGACTGTTCCGGGCTGGTGCTGACCGCCATGGCGGCGGCCGGGGTGGTCTCCCACCACAGCAGCGGCATGCAGCGCAAGGACGGGCGGCTGGGGGCGTGGCTCTCGGAGGACGGCAAGGGCGTCGAGTATCGGCGCGGCGACATCGTCTTCTTCCCCGGCCATGTCGGGCTGATGGTGGACGGAACGAACCTGCTGCACGCCACCGTCTTCACCATGTCAGTCGTGATCGAACCCCTGAGCGAGGTCGCCAAGCGCGCGGAGGTCAACGGAGTCCGCCGCCCCCACCATTTCATTGATGGCGTTACGCGGGCGTAACGCCTCGCCCACCAGAAGCAGGGTCGGCCCCTTGCCGGCGGCCACACCCTGCTCCGCCATCCGGCCGAGCGTCGTCCAGTAACGGCGCTCGTCGGGCCGGCAGCCGTTTTCCACCGCCAGCACCGGCGTCCCGGCCGGCAGCCCGGCCCCGGTCAGCCCCTGTCCGACCGCGCGCGCCTGCTCGCGTCCCATATAGATCGCCAGCGTGCCCTGCGGATCGGCCAGCCGCGCCCAGTCCGGTTCGAACCGCTCGCCGTCGCGACCATGAGCGGTGACGAAAGTGACGGCGCGCGACACCCCGCGCTTGGTCAGCGACAGACCGGTGGAGGCGGCACAGCCGAGCGCCGCGGTGATGCCGGGGATGACGCGAACCGGAATGCCGAGGCTGTCGAGATGCTCGATCTCCTCGCCGGCCCGGCCGAACACCATCGGGTCGCCGCCCTTCAGCCGCACCACCCGCTTGCCGCGCCGGGCATGGAAGGCGATCAGCGCGTTGATCTCCCCCTGCGGCAGCGAATGCCGGCCGGAGCGCTTGCCGACGCAGATGCGCTCGGCCTTCGGGTGGGCGAGGTCGAGGATGCCGTCGCCGACCAGCGCGTCGTAGAGCACGACTTCGGCCGCCGCCAGCGCCTTGACCGCTGCGACGGTCAGCAGATCCGGGTCGCCGGGACCGGCGCCGACGAGGGTGACTTGCCCGCAGGCTGCTCCTCCCCCACCGCTATCCCCCTCTCCCCCCCGGGGAGAGGGTTGGGGTGAGGGAGAAAACTTCTCCGAGAAACGAGCGAACACCGAGGATGAGGCGCGCAACCAATCCCAGAAGGCTCCGCCGCGCATCCCCCTCATCCCTCCGGGAAGATCGAAAGTCCGGCCATCAAGCCACTTCGCGCTGGTGGGCATGCCGAAGCACCTCCTTGAGTTCGGGAACGCAGGAACCACAATTCGTGCCGGCCTTCAACGCCGCGCCGATCTCCGCCACGCTGGTCAGCCGGCGGTCGCGGATGGCACCCGCCAGCCGGTTGATACCGACGCTGAAGCAGGCGCAGACGATCCGCCCCTCATCCGCCGGCACCCCCGGCGCCCGCCCGGCGAGCAGCCCGGCCCGCGCGCCGTCCTCCAGACTGTCCGTCTCCAGCAGCCCAGCGAGCCAGCCGCGCGGCGGCAGACGCCCGTCGGCGGCGACGAACAGGCAGGCCTCCAGACGGTCCCCCTCCATCCAGGCCATCCGCAGGCCGCCGCGCGCCTCGTCGCGGAACTCGACCACCGCCTCGGCCGGATCGAGGCCGGGCAGCCAGGACTCCACCGCCGGAATCGCTCCCGTCCCCGCCATCTCCACCAGATGCCCGCCCGCCACCGCGCGGCGCGCCCAGTAGCCGCCATGCCTGGGCTCCACGGCATGGCGGACCAGCAGGAAGGCGGTCCAGTCCGGCCGCCAGGGCTCCACCGTCGCCGGCATCCGCTTCAGGTCGGGCTGGCCGGAGAAGGGGTCCACCGCATCGTCATCGACCAGCCGGCCGATGACGCAGGCACCGGTAAAGCGCTCGGTCCAGTGCATCGGCAGGAAGACCGTGCCCTCGCCCTGGGCATCGGTGATGCGGACGCGGCCCAGCGCCTCCCCAACCACGGTGGTGATGCGGGCCAGCCCGCCATCCACCAGCCCCCGCGCCAGCGCGTCGGCCGGATTGACGTCCAGCCGCGGTTCCGGCGCATGGGCCGACAGCCGGGCCGACAGGCCGGTGCGGGTCATCGTGTGCCACTGGTCGCGCAGCCGGCCGGTGTTCAGCAGCAGGGCGCCGTCCGGCACGCTGCGCGGCAGCGGCTTCGCCGTGACCGGCAGCATCCGGGCGCGCCCGTCCGCGGTCAAGAACCTCCCGTCGCCGAACAACCGCTTCTGCGGCTCACCCCCCGCCCGCCAGGGCCAGGGGAAGGGCGCGAGCGCGTCATAGCCGGCATCGTCCAGCCCGCCCAGCGCCCCGATGTCGAAGGCCCGTGTCCCGCCATTCTCGAATGCCGACAGCGCGGCATGCTCGCGGAACAGCTCGGCGGCGCTCTCATAGGGAAAGGCCTCGGCGAAACCCATCCGGCGGGCGACCTGGGTGACGATCCACCAGTCGGCCTGCGCCTCCCCCGCCTCCGCCTTGAAGGCGCGCTGGCGCGAGATGGTGCGGTCGGAGTTGGTGACGGTGCCGTCCTTCTCGCTCCAGCCCTTGGCCGGCAGGCGGATATGGGCGAAGCGGCCGGTGTCGGTGTCGCGGATGCAGTCGGAGACCACCACCGTCTCGCAGCGCTCCAGCGCCCGGCGGACCCGGCCGGCATCGGGCATGCTGACGGCGGGGTTGGTCGCCATGATCCACACCGCCTTGACCGTGCCGGCCTCGATGGCGCGGAACAGATCGACCGCCTTCAGCCCCGGCTTGGCCGCCACGCGTGGCGCGTTCCAGAAGCGGCCGACCCGGTCCACCTCCGTTTCGGTGAAGCCCATATGGGCGGCCAGCTGGTTCGCCAGCCCGCCGACCTCGCGCCCACCCATGGCGTTCGGCTGCCCGGTGACGGAGAAGGGGCCGCAGCCGGGCCGGCCGATGCGCCCGGTCAGGAAATGCAGGTTCAGAATGGTGTTGACGGTGTCGCTGCCCTGGGAGGACTGGTTCACGCCCTGCGAATAGACCGTCACCACCCGGTCTGTCGCAGCGAACTCGGCATAGAAGGCAGCGACCTCCGCCTCCTCCAGCCCGCAGCGGCGGGCCACCGCCGCCACATCCGGCGCATCGGCGCGGGCGGCGGCCAGCGCCTCCTCGACCCCCTCGGCATGGGCGGCGACGAAGCCGGCATCGCGATGGCCGCGGCTGTCCAGATAGGCCAGCAGCCCGTTGAACAGCAGCGCATCGGTGCCGGCCTTCAGCGCCAGATGGCGGTCGGCGGCATCGACGCAGTCGGTGCGCCGCGGATCGACCACGACGATCCGCGTGCCGCGCTCGGCCCGCGCCGCCAGCAGCCGCTGGTTCAGCACCGGGTGGCACCAGGCAAGGTTGGACCCCACCAGCACCACCAGATCGGCGCACTCGAAATCCTCGTAGCTCCCCGGCACTGCATCGGCGCCAAGCCCGCGCTTGTGCCCGACCACCGACGAGGCCATGCACAGCCGCGAGTTGGTGTCGATGTTCGCCGAGCCGATGAAGCCCTTCATCAGCTTGTTGGCGACGTAGTAATCCTCGGTCAGCAGCTGGCCGGAGACGTAGAACGCCACCGAATCCGGCCCATGCCTGACGATGGTGTCGGAAAAGCGCCGGGCCACCTCGTCCAGCGCCTCGTCCCACGACACGCGCTTATCGCCGATCTCCGGATACAGCAGCCGCCCGTCCGGCACCAGCGTGTCGGCCAGCGCCGATCCCTTGGAGCAGAGCCGTCCCCGGTTCGCCGGGTGGTCGGCATCGCCGCGCACGCTGACGGCGCCGTCAGCCGCCACCGTCGCGATCACCCCGCACCCGACCCCGCAATAGGGACAGGTGGTCTTCACCTCCCGTACACCTCCCTTGGCCGGTCCGGAGGACGACTCCGCCCCGTCAAACATGGCCGCAGGCCTTGCGGCAGCCGCCGCGCGACAGCTTGGCCTCGCCGAGCGCGATCGCGACGCTGCGCCCCTCCACCCGCACCGGAACATGGCCGGTGCGGCCTTCGTCGGGGGCGACGGCCTCGCCGGTCGCCAGCTCGATCACCCAGCTGTGCAGCGGACAGGTGACGCGGCGGCCGTGGACGATGCCCTGGGACAGCGGCCCCTGCTTGTGCGGGCAGGCATCCTCCAGGGCGAAAACCTCGTCGGCCGCCGTGCGGAACAGGGCGATGTCGCCATCGGGGGTGCGGACGACGCGCGAGCCCAGTACGGGGATGTCGTCGATGCTGCCGACCTGGGTCCAGACGGTTTCCGAGATGGTGGGCTCGGAGACGGCGTTTTCCACGATGATGCTGTCCATGATCCGTTACCCCACTTCGGCGAGCAGATTGAATTCGTGACGATCGACGCCCTTGGCGGCGCGTTCCGCCCACGGGTCGTCCTGCGAGAAGGTCTGCGAGAACAGGAAGCGCGCGTTCAACGCCCGGCGCCGCTCCGGATCCTCGACCAGCGCCGCCTTGATGTGGTCAAGACCGACCCGCTCCACCCACGGCGCGGTCCGCTCCAGATAGCGGGCCTCCTCGCGGTAGAGCTGCATGAAGGCACCGGTGTATTCCAGCACCTCCTCCTCCGTCGCCACACGGACCATCAGGTCGCAGGCGCGGACATGCAGACCGCCGTTGCCGCCGACATGCAGCTCGTATCCGCTGTCGATGCACACCACGCCCAAATCCTTGATGGTCGCCTCGGCACAGTTGCGCGGGCAGCCGGACACCGCCAGCTTGACCTTGTGCGGGGTCCAGGTGCCCCAGGTCAGCCGCTCCAGCTTGACGCCCAGTCCCGTCGAGTCCTGCGTGCCGAAGCGGCACCATTCCGAGCCGACGCAGGTCTTCACCGTGCGCAGCCCCTTGGCATAGGCGTGTCCCGACACCATCCCGGCGGCGTTGAGGTCGGCCCAGACCGCCGGCAGATCCTCCTTCTTCACGCCGAACAGATCGATGCGCTGGCCGCCGGTGACCTTCACGGTCGGGATGGCGAACTTGTCGACCACGTCGGCGATGGCGCGCAGCTCGGCGGCATTGGTCAGCCCGCCCCACATGCGCGGCACGACGGAATAGGTGCCGTCCTTCTGGATGTTGGCGTGGGCGCGCTCGTTGATGTAGCGCGACTGGTAATCGTCCCGGTACTCGCCCGGCCAGGCGCACAGCAGGTAATAGTTCAGCGCCGGCCGGCAGGACGCGCAGCCGTCGGACGTCGTCCATTCCATCGCCTGGAAGACCTCGGCCATGGTCTTCAGCCCACGCTCGACGATGGCCGCCCGCACCTGATCATGGGTGTGATGGGTGCATTTGCACATCGGCTTGACCTTGGGCGCCGCCGTGAAGCCGTCGCCCAGCGTCACCGCCAGCAGCCGCTCCACCGTGCCGGAACAGCCGCCGCAGGAGGCCGACGCCTTGGTGTGCGCCTTCACCTCGTCCAGGCTGGTCAGGCCCTTTTCGGTGATCGCCTTGACGATGGTGCCCTTGCACACGCCGTTGCAGCCGCAGATCTCGGCAGAGTCGGGCAGTGCCGCGATGGCGGCGTTCGGATCGCCGGCATCGGCGCTGCCGAAGCCCTGGCCGAAGATCATGGTGTCACGCTCGGCCGACACGTCGGCGCCGTCCTTCAGCAGCGAGAAGTACCAGGCGCCGTCCTTGGTGTCGCCATAAAGCACCGCGCCAAGCAGCTTGCCGTCCTTCAGCACCAGCCGCTTGTAGACGCCGCGCGCCGCATCGCGGAACACGATGTCCTCGGTCCCCGCCCCGCCCGAGAAATCGCCGGCGGAGAACACATCGACACCGGTGACCTTCAGCTTGGTCGAGGTGACGGAGCCGGTATAGGCGGCACCCTCCCCACCGGCGAGGTCGTGGGCCAGCACCTTCGCCATCTCGAACAGCGGGGCGACGAGGCCCCAGCTGACGCCGCGATGCTCGACGCATTCGCCGACCGCGTAGATCGACGGGTCGCTGGTCCGCATTTGGTCATCGACGCGGATGCCGCGCCCGCACTCCAGCCCGGCGGCCTTGCCCAGTGTCATGTTGGGACGGATGCCCACCGCCATGACGACGATGTCGGCCGGCAGCTCGCGCCCATCCCGTAGGCGGACCGCGCTGACCCAGTCGTCGCCCCCCTGATTGTTTCCAACAATTTCCGCCGTGTCGGCGCCGGTCAGCACCTCGATGCCGCGGCGCTCCAGTTCGCGCTGCAGCAGCATGCCGGCCGACGGGTCGAGCTGGCGCTCCATCAGCGTCGGCATCAGATGGACGACGGTGACCTCCATCCCCTTGACCCGCAGCCCGTTGGCGGCTTCCAGCCCCAGCAGGCCGCCGCCGATCACCACGGCCCGCCCGCCCTTGGCCGCCGCCGCCAGCATGGCGTCCACGTCGGCCAGATCGCGGAAGCCGATGACGCCCGGCAGGGTCGATCCCGGCACCGGGATGATGAAGGGCATCGACCCGGTGGCGATCAGCAGCCGGTCATAGGGAACGACGCGGCCCGACTGCGAGGCGACGGTCTTGCCCGCGCGGTCGATGCCCTCCACCGGCTCGCCGGTCAGCAGCGTGATGCCGTTGGCGTCGTACCACTCGCGGCTGTTCAGCACGATCTGGTCGAAGGTCTTCTCGCCGGCCAGCACCGGCGACAGCATGATGCGGTTGTAGTTGGGATGCGGCTCGGCCCCGAAGACGGTGATGTCGAAGCGGCCGGGCGCCTTGGCCAGCAACTCCTCCACCGTCTTCATGCCGGCCATGCCGTTGCCGACCACCACCAGCCGTTCCCTGACCGGGCCGGCGCTGTGCAGTTCTGCTTCGTTGGATTCGACGGCGGGCCCGTTGTTCGATGAGAGATGCATGTCCATGGCGCGTCTGCCTCGTCTATCGTGTCCGGCCTGCTGCGAAGTCAGGCACGGGGCCAAAAAGAAAGGCGTCCGAACGGGCCTGCGTCCCTGCCCCGCGAGTGAATCGCGAAGGCGGGTGCAGACCTGTTCGGACGCCGTTGTCCGGGCGGTTCGTCGTCGAACCAAAGCCAAATCCGCGCGTCGTCGCGTGGGCTTTGGCGGTGTCGCGGGCACTGGCGACGTTGCTGGCGCCCGCTGCTGTCTCGGCATCCCCTTCGCAATCCGCGTGCCAACTGCCGCACTGGCGGACCTGTACGGGAAAACTCCAGGGATTCCGCGGAGTCCTGCCCGGAGTCGCAACCAAGACCTAGGTGCCTGTTTTTGGATCATCCTTAGGTATTGCACAAAGCCTGACCATCCAGCTTTGTGTGCGCCGCAAAAAACGGCAGACGGCGCAATAGCCTCGACAGGCGGCTCATACCTTCCGCCGGGTCATAGCCAACGGATTCAACCGCTCCGGCCGATTTTTCAGCAAAAGCCATCCTTTGGCATGAGGCTTGCGAAGAGGGGACCAGAGACGCGCCAACGACGGTGCGTGCATCCCAAGCGTCCAATGATGGGCCAGCCCCCGGCAGTGTTGCCGACCCCGGTATCGACAAGCCTTTCCATAAGGCTTTTCCGGTCGATCCCGCTGGACGCTTTCGACGGCCAAGGCATCTCTACAGCCACCTGCCCGAAAAACAGCCAGTCCGGGATTTGCCCAGAAAATCGTCACCGGTGTCGCACGCCCGACCGCTGGTCCGGATTTCAGAGATGGAGCAACCGAC